>NZ_MU158698.1:2775272-3354028 GCF_015210005.1 Sphingobacterium hungaricum | reverse complement strand
TCTTTTATTTTGGAAAGGTTTACCGCAGAGTTTTGCGGAGTTGGTCGCAGAGAAAGCGCACGAGAAACGTGTGTGCCAACGAAATTATTAACAGCTAGAAAGGCTTTTTAATTTTTACTTTTTAATTTTTACTTTTTAATTTGAAAAATACACAAAAATATTACAATCTCTACAAAATATGCCTTTTGAACCAAATAGGAGATGCGATAGCAGCCTTTCCATACTTTTGAATTTTGGATGTTTACTTTTGAATTACCCATCGGGTTACCTAATTCAATTTTCTGTATATACTGAAAACAACGACAATAATTATAAACTCGTTGACTTCTTATGGCCATTTGAAGCAATAATTTAAAAAATGATTAAATCTTTAAAAAACGTACATCATGAAAAAAATATTTATTGCTATGGCGGTTGCCTCATCGCTGGTCTTTGCTTGTCAAAATGCGGAAAAATATGATTCTTCCAATGCGTCCACCGAAGCTATTCTAGATTCCAATTCAATGGATTCTATCGATGAAGCTAAAATTATTAAAACTGCCGATATGCGCTTTCGCGTTAAAGATGTTCAAAAAACCAAAGAAGAGTTAAGCAAATCAATTCGAGAAAAAGGCGGAACGGTTGCTGAGTTTAAAATCGAAAGCAATGTCTATGAAAGTCAAAAAGTAAAACTTTCTTCGGATTCATTAAAGGAAATTAATTCTTATCGTACAGAAGGTTATCTAGTGGCAAAAATCCCGGCAGAAAAATTGGACGAATTTACCAATTCGATTCCAAAGCTTGCAGTTTTTGTCAATAGTGCCTCCATGAAGTTGGATGACCAAAGCCTGTATTACCTGTCGAATAAACTAAAAGTGGAAAATAGGGTAGAAGCGGTCGAAACCATCAATAAGTTTGCGACAAAAAAAGAACCAAACGTAGGAACTTCGCTATACATCAAAGATGATTATGTCGATAAGAAAATCGAAAATTTAAGCATTGATTCACAAGTCAAATACAGCACCATCACCTTGAATTTTTACCAAGACAATACCGTACAATCTTTTGTGGTGGCGAATGATAATCTATACAATTACAAGCCTTCGTTTGGAAATCGCCTGTTGTTGAGTTTGGAAAATGGATGGTTTATCTTTAAGGAAATTATTCTTGCCTTATCGAACCTTTGGGTTTTGTTTCTTTTGGCAGGAGCAGGTTTTTATATTTACAGAACCTACAAAGTAAAAAGAGCTTAAAATTTATACAGAAGCTTGTTCAAGCCTATACACAGAAAAAGCGGAAGATAATTCCGCTTTTTTGTTTAATAAAACTACGTAGTTAGTTTATTTTGCCATCCCCAAATGCCTTTGCAACTGTTGCTGTTTGTTTCCTAGCGCTAAGAAAACCGATTCCGTAATCCGTTCCGAAGCCAAGTCGCTATCAAACACCAATCGCCCTTGTCCTTCTTTTATAAATGGATTGGCACCCTCCGGGTTTTTATTGGAGATGCAAATAATGCCATACTTAATGTTTTTCAAGGCATTGCCGTCATAAACACCCGACATGATGACGGCGAAATTTGCTGTTTTGTCGTTGATGTCGGATTTAATTTTTCCATAAATCGTAAAATTATTTCCAGAACCTGAAATCGCTGTCGCAATGCTGGTGTCTCTTATAGCAAGAACCATTCTACCCAACATCTTAATGTTTAAATCATCATCTTGTTCGTACAAGCGGATTTTTGCGTCAGTAAATCGAAAGCCCGGCTGGTAGGTATCCTTTGGAATATTTGTTGCTTCGAGAATCAAAGGCGTAAAGCTAAAATATCCCTCTACTTTTACCGGGTCGACACCTTGATTAATGGTTAAGCCTAATTTCCTCAGCGAATCTAGGTACTGGTCAGGGATAATTTCCTGAATCTTTTTCTTCTGGATTTCCTCTTTGGTAATCTGATTAATTTCTTCTACAGCGTTACTTCCGTCACAAGCAAAAAATAGCAAACTGATGAGCAAAGCCAATACATGGTGGATAGGAGTTTTCATATTGTTTTATTTTAAGTTAATTTGATGCTAAGAATAAAGGATTGTATAACCTATCATTTATTCTAGTTGATGGTATCAAAATTAATTTCAAACACAGAAGAAGTAAATACCTCATTGAGTGATTTTTAAATCAAATTGGTTTTGATTTAGGTAATTCCGTGAAGAAATTGCCATCGCAAAAAAAATGCCTCCAATTTCTTGAAGGCATTTAAATGCTATATACTAAAGCAAGCTTATGCTTTTTCTTCAATCCATTTTCTGGCATTGACGAATGCTTCCAGCCAAGGGCTCACTTCATCCTGACGGCCTTTTGGATAATTCGCCCAGTTCCATTGGAATGTCGAGCGCTCGATATGAGGCATCGTCATTAAATGCCGTCCTGTCGCGTCACAAAGCATCGCTGTATTGAAATCCGAACCATTTGGATTGGCAGGATACTGTTCGTAACCATATTTTGCGACGATGTTGTATTTTTCTTCTGCCTCTGGCAAATGGAACTTTCCTTCGCCATGCGAAATCCAAACACCCAGCGTACTTCCTGCTAACGTGGATAGCATCACCGAATTATTCTCTTGCACATTTACCGAAACGAAATTCGATTCATGTTTCTGAGAAGTATTGTGATGCATTTTGCCATGTTCAGCATGTTCTGGATAAACAACTTCCAACTCCATAAACAATTGGCATCCATTACAGATTCCAACCGATAATGTATCTGGCCGCGCAAAGAAATCTGCTAAGGCTTTCTTTGCTTTCTCATTGTATAAGAATGCGCCAGCCCAGCCTTTTGCCGAACCTAACACATCCGAGTTCGAAAACCCGCCGACCGCACCGATAAATTGAATATCTTCCAATGTTTCACGCCCTGATATTAAATCCGTCATGTGTACATCTTTCACATCAAATCCGGCTAAGAACATTGCGTTTGCCATCTCACGTTCCGAATTAGAACCTTTTTCACGCAGGATTGCTGCTTTTGGTTTTTGCACACCGCTTGCCAATTCAGGTTTTTTGCCAGTGAACTGTGCAGGGAATGTATAGGTTAAAGGCTGTTTTTTATAGTTTTCAAAACGGATGTCCGCTTGCCCATTTTTCGTTTGCTTCTTATCCAATAAATAGGATGTTTTGAACCAAGTATCTCTTGTTTCGGCAACATCAAATGAAAACTCGTCGCCGTTGTTTTTGATTTTTACGGTATGGCCAGTTCCTGCAAAACCAATTTTTACGGCTTCAATGCCTTTTTCTTGCAATGTAGCTTCAAAAGAATTGTCTTCTTTCGCTTGTAAAACCAGTCCGATGTTTTCATTGAATAGAGCTTTTACGCTGTCTGCCTCATTTAATCCGGATAAGTCATATTCTGCTACCAAATCCACATCTGCAAAACACAATTCCAACAACGACGTAACCAATCCGCCAGAACCAATGTCGTGGCCAGCTAATATCTGTCCGTCTAGGACTAAATCTTGCACCGCGTTAAACGCGTTTTTGAAATAAGCAGCATCCTGAATCGTCGGAACCTCTTGACCGATTTTATTTAAGACCTGAGCAAATGACGAACCACCTAATTTGAATGCGTCTTTCGACAAATTGATGTAATATATCGAACCACCATCTCTTTGCAAAACTGGTTCAACAACTTTCGTAATGTCTGTACAATTTCCTGCCGCAGAAATAATCACCGTTCCAGGCGCTATAACATTCCCGTCAGGGTATTTTTGTTTCATTGATAACGAATCTTTTCCTGTCGGAATGTTGATGCCCAATTCAATGGCAAAATTTGAACAGGATTCAACCGCTTCATACAAACGCGCATCTTCGCCTTCATTATTGCATGCCCACATCCAATTTGCGGATAAAGAAACGCCCGCCAACCCATTTTTAATAGGAGCGAAGACTAAATTCGAAAGTGATTCCGCAATTGCTGTACGGCTTGCTGCAGCAGGGCTAATTAATCCCGCCACAGGCGAATGGCCGACCGAAGTTGCAATACCTTCTTTGTTGTTATACGCCAACGCCATTACCCCAACATTATTCAAAGGCAATTGCAAAGGGCCGGCACATTGTTGCTTGGCAACCAATCCACCAACACAACGGTCTACTTTATTCGTCAGCCAATCTTTGGAAGCGACCGCTTCCAATTGCAAGACTTGATTTAAATACGCAGGGATTTGTTCTGACGAATAGCTTAATGCCGCATAATTGCGTGTAATCGTTTTATCGTTCATCACCGTTTTTGGCGATGAGCCAAAGAAATCTTCCAATGCGTAATCCATTGGTTTTTCTCCTGAAGATTTTGATTGGAACGTAAAGCGATGGTCGTTGGTTACATCACCAACCGCATACATCGGTGCGCGTTCGCGTTCAGCGACACGTTTCAATTGTTCCAAGTTCTCTTCGCCGATTACCAAGCCCATGCGTTCTTGAGATTCGTTGCCAATGATTTCTTTGGCAGAAAGGGTTGGGTCGCCGATTGGCAATTTATCCAAATCAATCAAACCGCCTGTGTCTTCAACCAGTTCAGAAAGACAGTTTAAATGGCCACCCGCACCGTGGTCATGAATCGAAACAATCGGATTGTTATCCGATTCGACCATACCGCGGACTGCATTGGCAGCACGTTTCTGCATTTCAGGATTCGAACGCTGAATGGCATTCAATTCAATTCCAGAACCGAAAGCTCCAGTGTCTGCTGACGAAACAGCTGCACCGCCCATTCCAATGCGGTAATTATCGCCGCCCAATATCACAATTTTATCACCAGCTTTCGGCGCATGTTTTTTTGCTTGGTCTAATTTTCCATAACCCACACCGCCAGCTTGCATAATGACTTTGTCAAATCCTAATTTACGGGCTTCTTCTTCGTGTTCAAACGTTAGAACCGAACCTGTAATTAACGGTTGCCCAAATTTATTTCCAAAATCCGAAGCACCATTGGATGCTTTGATTAGAATATCCATCGGCGTTTGGTACAACCATTGGCGTTCGTCCATTGCTTTCTCCCAAGGACGGTTTTCTTCCAAACGGGAATAAGATGTCATGTAAATCGCTGTTCCTGCCAACGGCAAAGAACCTTGACCACCAGCTAAACGGTCACGAATCTCTCCACCCGAACCTGTTGCTGCACCGGCAAAGGGTTCAACGGTCGTCGGGAAATTATGTGTTTCGGCTTTCACCGAAATGACAGCATCATATTCCTTTTGTTCGTAATAACTTGGTACATCAGCTTGCGAAGGTGCAAACTGCGTAACGCGCGGACCTTTGATAAAAGCCACATTATCTTTATAAGCCGAAACAATTTCGTTAGGATTGGTTTCGGATGTTTTCTTAATTAATTTAAATAGGGAAGAAGGTTTTTCTACACCATCAATCACAAATGTTCCATTGAAAATCTTGTGGCGGCAATGTTCTGAATTCGCTTGCGAGAAAGCAAATACTTCCGAGTCGGTTAACTTGCGACCGATTTTAGACGCTAATCCATCTAGGTAGTCAACTTCCTCCGCGCTTAATGCCAAACCTTCGCTTGCGTTGTATGCCGCAATATCGTCGATTTCTAAAATAGGTTCCGGAGTAATATTCACCGTAAACATATCTTGCGTCAATGCCGAGAACTTCTGCGATATCATCGGGTCGAAATCAATAAAATCTTCGCTTACAGGCTGAAACTCTTCAATTCGGATAATGCCTTCAATACCCATGTTCTGAGTAATCTCAACAGCATTCGTACTCCAAGGCGAAATCATCGCTGCACGAGGTCCGACGTAGAAATTTGTAAGTGTAGCTTCTTCGAGTTTTGTTGATTTGCCAAATAACCAGTTAAGTTTAGCGATATCTTCAACGGATAGATTTTCTTGAGTTTGCACAGCAAATACGCTATGGCTTGGGTTCACAAAGAAATGAATCATTAGTGCTTTTGGATTTTCTTCAATAATAATATACAAAAATACGTTAATCCTTTGAATTTTGCGAAGTAAAAAAGCAATAAATCTTAGTAGCAATTACCGAAAATCAAAAATCCTACAGACGAAATCAATGAAAGACGAACTTGTACTATTTTACTCGATAAAACCAACATTTCCCCACAAAATTCTATCTTTGTGCTTTAATAAAAATTAAGCATGAATATTTCCTATAATTGGTTAAAGAATTATTTAAATCTTACACAAAGTCCAGAAGAAATCTCACAAGTATTGACTGATATCGGTCTTGAAGTTGAAGTTTTGGAGAAAGTAGAAAGTATTCCTGGAGGTTTAGCGGGTCTGGTTGTTGGCGAAGTGATTACTTGCGAACAACATCCTAACGCTGATAAATTAAAAATTACGACAGTCAATGTCGGTTCAGAAGAACTTTTACATATTGTTTGCGGCGCTCCGAATGTTAGGACGGGCTTAAAAGTCATTGTGGCAACGGTAGGGACGACTTGTCATCCGACGAATGGCGAACCTTTTAAAATTACGAAATCAAAAATCCGAGGTGAAGTTTCTGAAGGAATGCTATGCGGTGAGGATGAGATAGGTTTGGGTTCTTCACATGCAGGAATTGTTGAGTTACCAGCTGACGCGAATGTCGGTTCTAGTGTGAAGGAATTATACAATATTGAAGATGATTATCGCTACGAAATTGGCTTAACACCAAACCGTGCGGATGCAACTTCGCATTTAGGCGTTGCCCGTGATTTGGCAGCTTATTATAAAATGACGTATAAACTTCCTGCTGTTTCTGAATTCAAAGCTGGCAACCAAGTTTTTGAAACGGTCGAAGTAACGAATTCCGAAGCTTGTCCGCGCTACGCAGGTGTTCATATCAACAATATTCAAATAGCGGAATCGCCTGATTGGTTAAAAGAAAAATTGAATGTAATCGGCGTTCGCCCAATCAATAATATCGTTGATATCACGAATTATATCTTGCATGATTTAGGTCAACCTTTACATGCATTCGATGCAGATAAAATCGCTGGAAATAAAGTGATTGTACGGTTAGCTACGGAAGCTGAAAAATTTGTGACGTTAGATGGAGTGGAACGTACATTAGGTACTGAGGATTTAGTCATTGCGGATGCAGAGAAACCGATGTGTATTGCCGGAGTTTTTGGCGGTTTAGATTCTGGTGTATCAGAAGCGACGACTTCCATCTTCTTAGAAAGTGCTTATTTCAATTCGGTTTATGTTCGTAAAACATCGAAGAAATTAGGCTTGAAAACCGATTCTTCATTCCGTTTTGAACGTGGTACGGACCCGAATATGCCCGTTGTTGCTTTGCAAAAAGCTACTTTGCTGATTCAAGAATTAGCTGGCGGTGAGGTTGTATCTTCAGTGACCGATATTTATCCGAATCCTGTCGCGCCATTTGAATTCGTGGTGAATTATGGACGCGTACAGCGATTGATTGGTAAAGACATTCCGGCAGGAGAGATTAAAGCAATTATTCTGGCTTTAGGAATTACAGTTTCGCAGGAAAATGAAGAAGAAATTACTGTGCAGGTTCCGCCTTATAAAGTGGATGTGACGCGTGAAGTGGATGTGATTGAGGAGGTTCTTCGTATCTACGGATACAACAATATTGAATTGAAGTCCCAAATAAAAGCTTCATTAAACACCTCTGAAAAACCTGATAAAGAAGTAGTTTTAAATCAGGTTGCTGACTTGTTAATTGCAAATGGCTATCGGGAAACTCTTTCCAATTCATTGACGAAAGAAGCGTATGTTGAAAATATAGATACTGCTGTGAAGTTGTTGAATCCATTGAGTTCGGATTTGGATACGATGCGCCAAAACCTGTTGTTCTCAGGTTTAACCGCCGTTGCTTACAATCAGAATCGACGCAGTCCCGATTTGAAATTATTCGAATTTGGCAAAAGCTATTTCTTGAAAGAGAGCGGTTACGAAGAAAATGTACATTTGGCATTAACCATAACAGGTAAGAATGAAGCAGAGCAATGGAATACGGAGGCAAAGAATGTGAGTTTTTATCAGCTGAAATCCGCTGTTGATGCCATTCTAAAGCGTTTGAAATTAGCAGATGTGCGAGCTGAAGAAACGAGTTCTACGTACTTTGATTATGGATTGGACTATAAGAAAGGGGAGAAAGTAGTTGTTTCTTTTGGTGCTGTCGCAAAAACGAATGTCAAAATATCAGAAGCGGAAGGCGAAATTTTCTTTGCGCAGTTTGATTGGAATGCTGTGCTGAAATTTATCAGGAAGAACCAGATTAAGTTTCAAGAAGTTTCTAAATATCCCGCGGTTCGCCGTGATTTAGCTTTGTTGCTTGACGAAGCCGTTCATTTTGAGCAACTAAAGCAAATAGCATTCAAGACGGAGCGCAAGCTTTTGAAAGATGTGACCATCTTTGATGTGTATAAAGGCGATAAATTACCAGCGGGCAAAAAATCTTATGCGTTAAGTTTTGTGCTTCAGGATGAAGAAAAAACGCTAACGGATAAGCAAATTGATGGGATTATTCAAAAATTAATTCTTAACTTTGAGAAAGAAGTTAGTGCTAAAGTGCGCTAAGGTCGATTTAAAAGGAATAATTGCGAAATATGGCTGCTTTATCTTCACAAATGAATGTCATCGTTGAGAAAACGAAAAACTTAATTCAAATGTGTGAAGCCTTACAAGAAGAGAATGACTTGTTAAAATTAGAAGTTCAATCCTTGCAAGTCGCTTTTGAAACCAGTTCTGAAAAAGTCAAACAGCTTGATGAGAAGTTGCGCGTGATGGCTGTAGCAAAGAGTTTGGACGAAACGGTGGTAGATAAAGAAGTAATAAACGAAAAAATACTTGACACAAAACAAAAAATTAACGATTTTGTGCGAGAAATAGACAAATGTATAGGTTTACTAAAATAGCGGTTTGCTAAATTAAGACCTATCCGTTCATAAGCTCAAACAAATGGGAGACATTTCCATAAAAATAAATATCGCTGACCGCGTTTATCCACTGAGAGTAGAGGCAGAGGAAGAAGAGGTTATCCGCCACGCAGCGAAGTTAATAAATGAAAAAATAAAGGAATTGCAAGAAAATTATGCAGTTCGTGATAAACAGGATTTATTGTCCATGTGTGTGTTGCAATATGCTACAGGGATGATTAAAGCAGAAAAGGGAGCAAAAAGCCAGGATGCTGGTTTGGAGCAATCCATTCACGAATTGGATGATTTACTAACGGATTTCTTTAGAAAATAAAAATCGTTCTTTATTTAGAGCTTTAAAACGACGAATTTGCCGCAGTTAAATTCGGGTTGTCACTATTTTAAACTTAACGCTTCAATATCACGAGCGAACAAAGATGAAGGCCATTTTGCGTAAGCCATCTAGGTCATGATCAATTGCTCAAACCATGTGAAATCGAAGTTTAAACATACATGATACCTGATAATTTAATTGCGGTTTTTTTTTGAGAAAAATTTAACTAAAAACAATTATATAAATAAATACAAATGGAGTTATCAACAACAATATCAATTATAATTTCGCTTATCGTTGGTATTCTTATAGGTCGCTTTCTATTGGGCATGCTGCTAAAAAAGCAGGAGCAAGCCGCGAAAGAAAAGGCATCAAGCATACTTAAAGAAGCGGAACAGCAAGCTGAGCATACCAAAAAGCAGCGTATGCTGGAGGCAAAGGAGAAATTTTTAGCGTTAAAGGCGGAGCATGAAAAAGAAGTCAATCAGCGCAACAATACCATTTCTCAAAAAGAAAATTCGATTCGTCAAAAAGAGCAGTCGATCAATCAGAAATTAGAAACATTAAATCGCGAAAAGCAGGACATTGATGCTAAAAACAAAAAATTAGATCAATTGGTCGAAGTGAATGAGAATAAACGTGATGAAATTGAGCAATTAAAAGCGCAGCAGATCAAGCAACTAGAAAGCGTTGCTGGTGTGACTGCCGAAGAAGCGAAGGAACAATTGGTTTCAAACTTACGTGAAGAAGCTCGCTCACAAGCGATTGCACAGATTAAAGACATTGTTGACGAAGCGAAGTTAACAGCCTCGAAAGAAGCGAAGAAAGTCGTTATCCAAACCATTCAGCGTACGGCTACAGAATCGGCAATCGAAAATACAGTTTCCATCTTCAATATTGAAAATGATGAAATCAAAGGCCGTATTATTGGTCGTGAAGGACGTAATATTCGTGCGCTAGAAGCCGCAACAGGAGTCGAGATTATTGTTGATGATACACCGGAGGCGATTATCTTATCAGGTTTTGATCCGGTAAGACGCGAAATCGCACGCTTATCCTTACACCGTTTGGTAACGGATGGTCGTATTCACCCGGCACGTATCGAAGAAGTGGTTGCTAAGACTCGTACACAGATTGAAGATGAAATCGTTGAAATCGGTGAACGTACAGCGATTGATTTAGGTATCCATGGTTTGCATCCGGAATTAATCCGAATGGTAGGCCGTATGCGTTACCGTTCTTCTTATGGTCAGAATCTTTTGCAACACTCGCGCGAAGTGGCGAATTTTGCCGCAACAATGGCTGCAGAGTTGGGCTTAAATGTGAAGTTAGCTAAGCGTGCAGGATTATTGCATGATATTGGTAAGGTGCCAGATGACAACCCAGAATTGCCTCACGCTATTCTTGGTATGCAGTTGGCAGAGAAATATAAAGAACATCCAGAAGTATGTAATGCAATCGGTGCTCACCACGATGAAATCGAAATGACATCGATGATTTCTCCAGTTGTTCAAGCTTGTGATGCGATTTCAGGCGCTCGTCCTGGTGCTCGCCGCGAGGTTGTAGAAAGTTACATCAAACGTCTGAAAGATTTGGAAGCCTTGGCGCTGTCATATCCAGGTGTGGAGAAAACATTTGCTATTCAGGCTGGACGTGAACTGCGTGTTATCGTAGAGAGCGAAAAGATTACAGATGTTCAATCGGAAATCTTAGCGGCAGATATTTCTAACCGCATTCAAACGGAGATGACTTATCCAGGTCAGATTAAGGTGACGGTTATTCGAGAGACCCGATCGGTTTCTTATGCAAAATAAAGGAGAGGAGCTGAAAAGCTCCTTTTTCTTTGTTTATTGTTTTTTCTCAAATAGTAATTGGGGACCATCCACATAACTCTTATCTAAAACCATCAAGCCTTCGCGATATCCCAATACCCAATCCGTATTTTCGATAATTACTCCTTTAGAAGTTTTAAAAGTGGCGTGGCTATCAATCAATTCATACGAGTAGGTTCCAGGTTCATATGCGAAATGACTAGCACCTGTTACCCGTAGCGTATTATTTGAGATAAAACTATACATGATGTTTTCTGACCGAAAATCTTTACTTACAAGTTCTATACGGCCATTCAGCATCATTTGTGGAGATTGAACTTCTACCAATTGCCAATCACCGATTAGTTCATTAGTTTCATCTTTGGAACAAGATAGCATACACATGGATGCGATTAAAAAGATATAGAGCGTTCTCATATAAAAATAGGTTTTCTTATAAAATATTGTATATAACGAAGTTATGCAATTTTTCGCTACACTTGTCATTTAGTTGCTTAACAGTACTTCAGATAAAATTTCGGTATTTAAAAATCGAGGTTTCGGATGTATTTTTATCATGAAATCCGAATTGTTAGTCCAAAATCATTTCAATGGCTTAAAGCCATGACATGCCCCTAAAATTCCTATCTTTGTAGCTGTCGAGGTTAATATATGAGTAAAGATCAATTGAAAATAGGAGTCATCGGAAGCGGGAGTTGGGCAACGGCGATGGTCAAAATGCTAAGTGATAATCAGGTTCCGAAATCCATTTTATGGTGGGTGCGCAAATCAGATGACATCGAGTATATTCTGAGCCATAAGCATAATCCTTCCTATTTAAGCGCGGTGGAAATCCATCTTCCAAAAGAAAATATTTCCTGCAATGCACAGCAAATTATTCAGGATTCCGATATTGTTATTTTAAACACGCCTTCAGCTTATCTAAAACAGGCTTTAAAGGATGTCAAAGCAGAGGATTTTCAAGATAAAATCGTTGTTTCGGCAATTAAGGGAATTGTTCCTGACGAAAATTTAGTCGTTGGAGAATACCTGACAAATACCTATCAGATTCCTTTTCAGAATATTGTTGCGATTGGTGGGCCATGCCATGCCGAAGAAGTATCGCTGGAGAAGCTGTCGTATTTGACAATTGCGTCTGAAAGCGAAGAACACGCAAGGCATGTTGCGGATATATTGTCGACGCATTACATTCATACGATTACTTCTTCGGACGTCATCGGTGTCGAGTTTGGTGCGGTTCTAAAGAATATTTATGCCTTGGCAGGAGGGATTTGCCATGGATTGGGTTATGGCGATAATTTTCAGGCGGTCTTAGTGACCAATGCAATCCGGGAGATGGAAGATTTTTTGGAACAAATCAATCCCAGCGACCGGAATATTAACAATTCGGCTTATTTAGGCGACTTATTGGTTACGGCTTATTCTCAATTTAGCAGAAACCGGACATTTGGCAATATGATTGGCAAAGGCTATAGTGTTCAGTCTGCACAATTGGAGATGAATATGATTGCCGAAGGCTATTATGCTACCGGATGTATTCAAGCCATCTGTTCAAGAAAGGGAATCAGCTTACCGATTTGCGATACCGTGTATCGCATTCTGTACCAGAATCGTCCGGCAAATCAAGAAATAAAAGTATTAGCGAATAAACTAACATAATGGTCAATAAAGAACAGATAGCTCAGGAATATCAGAAGATTCAAGATGAAATTTGCACGGCGCTAGAGAAGCTGGATGGGAAAGCTCATTTTGTAGAGGAAGTTTGGGAACGTGAGGGCGGAGGCGGAGGCCGAACGCGCATTATCCAAAATGGAAATGTATTTGAAAAAGGCGGTGTCAACTTTTCGGCTGTCTACGGAAAACTTCCAGAGCCTATCAAGAAAGCGTTTGGCGTGGATGAAGATGATTTTTTTGCATGCGGTGTGTCGATTGTCATTCATCCCAATAATCCTTTTGTTCCGATTATCCACATGAATATCCGCTATTTTGAACTGAACGAACAGGTACGCTGGTTTGGCGGTGGGATTGATTTGACCCCTCACTATATCCAGGATGCTGACGCAACTTATTTTCATCAGGCATTAAAAACTGTTTCTGACAAGCATAGCCCTACTTTCTATGCGGACTTTAAAACTTGGGCTGACAACTATTTCTTTATTAAACATCGCAATGAAACTCGCGGAATCGGCGGAGTGTTTTACGATAAGCTGACTCCTGAAAAAACAGGCCTATCTTACGACGAATTGTTTGCGTATTCCTGCGACCTAGGTCGTACATTCGCTCCAACATATAGCGAGATTGTGAACCGCAACCGCGATAAATCCTATTCCGACAGGGAAAAAGAATGGCAATTCCTTCGCCGGGGGCGTTATGTAGAGTTTAACTTGGTCTATGACGCAGGTACAAAATTTGGATTAGAAACAAACGGGCGAATCGAATCGATTTTGATGAGTCTGCCTAAACAAGCAAATTGGTTCTATGATTTTAAAACAGAAGCTGGTTCGGAAGAAGAACGTACGCTGTCTCTTTTAAAGAAAGACATAGACTGGTTAGCGATATAATTTAAAAATAACATGGTTCATTATAAAAAATTTACACTGGACAACGGTCTCCGCGTCCTTGTGCACGAAGACCATAGCACAGCGATGGCTTGCGTGAATATCCTCTATGATGTTGGCGCTCGGGATGAAAATCCAGAACAGACCGGGTTTGCGCATCTTTTCGAGCATTTGATGTTCGGCGGTTCGGTGAATATCCCGAACTACGACACGCCACTTCAGCAAGTCGGCGGAGAAAATAATGCGTTTACGAGCAACGATATCACTAACTATTACATTACGCTTCCAGCGAATAATTTGGAAACTGCTTTTTGGCTGGAAAGCGACCGCATGCTGAGCTTGGCTTTTTCAGAACAAAGCCTGGAAGTGCAACGTCAGGTTGTTATAGAGGAATTTAAACAGCGCTATTTAAATCAGCCTTATGGCGATGTCTGGTTAAAGCTTCGTCCGTTAGCTTACAAAGAACATCCTTACCGCTGGGCGACCATCGGAAAAGAACTGAAACATATTGAAGATGCAAAGATGGAGGATGTCAAAGCCTTTTTCGATACGCATTACACACCTCAGCATGCCATTATGGTTATTGCAGGTGATGTTGATTTTGAGGGCGTGAAATCTTTAGCTGAAAAATGGTTTGGAGACATTCCGGCAGGCGAAAAAATTGAACGGTATTTACCTCAAGAACCAAAGCAGACAGAAGCTCGCCGGGAAACTGTGGAGGCGGATGTGCCTTTGGAAAGCATTTACATCGCTTTTCATGGAGAAGAGCGCATGCATGCTGACTATTATGCGACAGATTTGATTTCAGATATTTTGTCTCGCGGTTCTTCATCGCGCTTATATAGAAGTCTGGTCAAAGAAGAGCCAATTTTTTCAGAGGTGAATGCCTACATGATGGGAAGCTTGGATACGAATTTATTTGTTTTGGAAGGAAAACCTTCCGAAGGAGTTTCGCTAGCAGACGCTGAACAGGCATTATGGGCGCAATTGGAACGCTTGAAAACGGAATTGGTGACGGAACATGAATTGGAAAAAGTTAAGAATAAAGTCGAGTCGACCATGGTATTTTCTGAACTTTCGATTCTGGATAAGGCAATGAACTTGGCTTATTTCGAACTGTTGGGCGATGCTGATTTATACAATCAGGAAATCGAAAAGTATCTTCAAGTAAAACCTGAAGACATAAGACGCGTTGCGAATGCTATTTTTAGGGAAGAAAACTCGTCGACCTTGCTTTACAAACCTTTAGTAAAAGAAACACATGCTGAACAGAATTAATAGCCCAGAATATAAAGAAATCACCGGAATCCATCTTATCCATCCAAAGGAATATGCTTATGGAAACGGCTTGAAGGCATTTGTGTTCGCATCGGAGGATCATTCGCTAATCAAAGCGGAATTTATATTTGCCAACGTTTTTGAATCGCCTGAAAACCCTTTGCTGAATACAGCTTTGTCTTCATTGATTAAAGAAGGAACTACTCGACTGACGAGCGCAGAAATCGCCGAGCAGGTTGATTTTTACGGGGCGTTTCTCGTGCCCGAATATAGTTATGACCATACCGCCATTACTGTTTATACCTTAAAAAAATATGCGCATAAAATTTTTCCGATTGTCAAAGACATCTTAATGGATGCAATCATTCCGGAAAAGGAATTGCAGACCTACATTCGCAACAACAAGCAAACCTTGCAGGTTTCGCTGGAAAAGAATGATTTTGTCGCTCGAAAGCAATTCTACAAAAGCGTGTTTGGAAATACCCTCTATGGCATAACGCCAACCAAGGAAGGTTTGGACGCATTGACCAGAGCTGACCTGTTGGCTCTTTACCAAAAACAGATCCGCCCTTCGAATTGTACATTGATACTTGCAGGGGCTGTGGATCAGCAGACTTTGGGATTGATTGAAAATTTATTTGTTTCCGACTGGCATTCGCCAGAAAATCAAATTCAGTTAAAAGCGCCTGTGTTTGAGCCAGCAGTCGCTGATTTTATCTTTGAAGAACGCAAAGATTCGGTGCAATCTGCTATTCGAATGGGTTATCAGTTAATTAATCGTACCGATCCAAACTATGCGTCAGTTCAATTTGTGAATACGCTTTTCGGTGGATTTTTTGGTTCTCGCCTGATGAAAAACATTCGGGAAGAGAAGGGCTACACCTATAGCATCGGTTCTGCGGTTGCGAGCTTAAAATATAGCGGTTTCTTTACCATAGCGACCGAAGTTGGCGTGGATGTGACTTCTGCGACCTTGTCCGAAATCGAAAAGGAATTTAGCCTGCTTCGCACTGAAATTCCAACAGAAGAAGAAGTACAGTTGGTTCGGAATTATTTATTGGGCACCATGCTAGGAAGCTTGGAATCTATATTCTCCCATGCGGATAAATTCAAAGCCGTCTACTTCTCGGGAATGGATCTGAGCTATTACCAGCGCTATACCGAAAGCATACAGGCCATGACTCCTGCTAAAGTAAAAGAAATAGCTGGTCAATATTTTGATTATCAACAATTAACGAAGGTAGTTGTTGGGAAGTTGGATTAGATTTGAGATTTGAGATTTTCTTTTTGAAGATTGAATAGGAATGGGCATTAGCCCATTTTTTATTAGTCATTTAAATGGGATAATAATAGAATAGGATTTTTGATAGTTTACTTATTCGATTTACTTTTACCTCTCGAAAAAATAACAATTCACTTTTTTTATTTCTATTTCGCTAAGATCCGCTCTGAAATAAAATCAAAAATTTGGGAGCAAAAACCAGCAATCCAATTATAAAGGCGGTTATCGAACTAATCAGTACAGCTCCAGCAGAAATGTCTTTAATTTTTTTAATCCGATTATCTCTTTCTGCTGAAATAAAATCAGAAATATTCTCAATCGCAGTATTTATTATTTCTGTTACGAGTACAAACCCAATCGCAAAAAAAACGGCCATCCAATCATAAATAGTTATTTTAAAATATAAACCCATTAAAATGACCGAGATGGCAAGAAAGAAATGTATTCTTGCATTATGTTCTTCAATCCAAAGCGTTTTCAATCCGTTAATCGCATACGAAAAACTGTTCAGTCTTTTTCGAGGAGAAAATTTTTCTTGTTTCATGAAGGTTATTTTTAACAAATATATTGCTTTTATTTCTTGTTAAAATAATTTTCAAAATGAAAAAAGCCTCGAACTAATCGAGGCTTTTTTGCTAATAAGGCCTTGGATTAATCCAATACATATTTTACACCTTCAAAAGTCATTTTGACTGGAAGAATCAATCCGTTTTCGTCAAATTTCATTTCGTCTATACAAGTTTCGCGTTCGTAAGATTGTTTTTTTCCTAATGGTCTGCGGTGATACACGATAAAATATTTGTCCTTATTCGGAACTTTGATGACCGAATGATGTCCAGCACCAGTCGCTATCGTCGCATCCTGTTCCAAAATAGTCGCAATGCGTTCGAAAGGGCCAAATGGCGAATCAGCGATAGCGTAAGCCACTTTATAATCTGGGCCAGTCCATCCGCCTTCAGACCACATAAAATAATATTTTCCGTCTTTGATAAACATAAATGGACCTTCTACATAATCCTTTGGCGTGATTTCTTTATAGATCGATCCATCTTCAAAAGGGATCAGGCTTTTAAAATCATCGCTCAGTTTCACAACATTACAATGTTTCCATCCGCCATAATACATATAATAAGAACCGTCTTTGTCTTTAAACACAAATTGGTCAATCGGTTGTGCGCCATTAACGATGTCGTTGATCAATGGCTTTCCAATCAAATCTTTGTAAGGGCCTTCGGGCTTATCCGCCACAGCGACACCGATACCTCCGATTTCGCCTTCATGCACGTCATTTGCACCGAAGAATATATAATATTTGCCATCCTTTTCGATTACACTCGGCGCCCACATCGCTTTTTCAGCCCAAGTGATCGCTTTGTTGTCCAAAATCGTTTCATGTTTTGTCCAGTTGACCAAATCTTTAGAAGAGAATGCATCGAATTTTATCTGTTGCTCATACGGAGCGGAATAGGTCGGGAACACCCAATATTCGTTGTTATAAATAATTCCTTCCGGATCGGCATACCATCCCGGAAATACTGGATTCTGCTGTGCTTTGGCAAATGAAATTAGAAAAATGAACTGAATTAGCAAGAAATTTCTCATATATAAGATTTTAAGATGATTAACCGTAATAATACTAAATCAAATTAATACTGTCAATTATTTTTGGTTTTAATTTGTGAATGATGTTAGAAAATGGCAGTAGATAAACTGTGCTAAGTCGGAACTGTTCTCCATGATCCAAAAAAATCTTCTTGTTGCAGACTGATACTAACTGGAAGCTTTGAAAAGTACGCTTGATTGTGTATTTTCATCAAAAGATTTGCTGGTAAGCAAGATTACCCTATAGGTTATGAACTATTTTAACAGTGTTAGTATCAATGACAAAATAACTCTTTTCTTCTTCTCAATTCTCCTTTTGACTATTGGGTATATTGGCTATGCTTTTATAACCGCACAATTTGAAACGCACAGATCTTGGGTTTACTCGATTGACAATAATTCTCAGGACATTGTGGCTAGTGCAAGCGAAAACGAAATATTTCTTTGGGATAAACGCAAATGTACAAGCAGATTAATTGGACATACCGATTCCATAAAGTCTGTCGCTTTTTCTCCTAACGGACAATATATTGTAAGTGGAAGTATTGATAAATCAACTAAAGTATGGTCGTTTGCAAACAAAAAAGTAATTAGAACATTAAGTGGACACAAGGAAGGTGTGAACAAGGTTAAATTCAGCAAATCAAATACCTACGTCATCAGCGCTGGCTATGACGACAAAATGTTGATTTGGGATTGGATGAATGATAAAATTGTGAAAGAACTTGATATCAAGCATACTGATTTTTCAATCAATGACCAAGATATCTTAGCTTACATCGATCCTTCTTGTTTATTAACACTTTTTGATTTAAAATCAATGCAAGAGCTACGAATTATTGGAAAGTTCTGTGGTTCGCCAGTATTCAACCCATCGAAAAATATAATTGCTGTAGAGGATAGTAGTTTCAGTTTTATAGATTTAAACGCTAATAAAGTGTTGTCAACACTAACTATGCTTGAGGAGAATTCAGCACTAGGTATAAGCGCGTTTAAATTCACGCCAGATGGACAGTATTTAGCCGCTGGGATACTTGGTGGCGAAATTGAAATATGGGATTGGCAGAAAGGAGAACTAGTCACCTCGATGCTTGGAAACAATTTAAGTTCTGTTGACGATTTATCTTTTAATAACAAAAACCAGCTTATAAGTGCTTCTGCGAACGGGTCTTTAAAGTTTTGGAATTGGAATACCGGCGAATTGGAAAAGATTGTGGGTGATGGATTATTCCGGCTAAAATTATATGGCTTTGAGACTGTAACGTGAACTGCGTCAGCGGAATAATTTAGTAAGATTTTTTTATATTTAATTATTCAAATGACATGGTCATGAAAGACACCACCCCATTCGACTTTGAACGCTTCAAAGGGGAAGCCATGCAAGGTCTTTACAACGGCAACAGCTTATCGCCCAATGACGGGGTCTTAGCCCCCTTGATGAAGCACCTGCTCGAATCCATGATGAACGGAGAGCTAGAGAACCATCTACAGGAGGACAGGGCTTCCGGCACTTCCAACCGCCGCAACGGCAAAACAAAAAAGACGGTCCGAGGCGTGAACACAGGCACATTTGAGCTTGAATCTGGGCGCGATAGAGCTGGGACATTTGAGCCCAAGGCAGTCCCCAAGCGCCAGCTCATCATTACCGAACAGCTAGAAGGCCATGTCCTGAGCATGTATGCCAAAGGGATGAGCACGCGTTCCATAAGCGATTTTATCCGTGAGATCTACGCTATGGATATTTCTGCCACAGAGATTTCCCGCATCACAGAAAGTGTGATGCCCGCTGTCAACGAATGGCGAAGCCGTCCCTTGGAAGCTGTTTATCCCTTCGTATTCCTAGACTGTATGCATTATAAAGTGCGCCAGAACGGTACGGTCGAATCCAGGGCTATCTATAATATCTTAGGAGTGGGAATGGATGGGCGCAAAGACCTGATCGGGCTTTACAGCTCAGAGAACGAAGGGGCAAAATTCTGGCTTTCGGTCCTCACAGACCTGAAGCAGCGCGGCGTGGAAGATATCTTGATTGCCTGCATCGATGGATTGAAAGGATTTCCTGAAGCTATCGAGGCTATCTTTCCAAAAACAAAAATCCAGCTGTGCATCGTGCACCAGATCCGCACGAGCCTGCGCTATGTTACTGAGAAGGATAAAAAGGCAGTTATCGAAGACCTAAAGCCGGTTTATAAAGCTGTCAACCAAGAGATGGGCTATGAAAACCTGCTTGCCTTCGAAGAAAAATGGGGCAAGAGGTATCCGCTGAGTGCAAGATCGTGGCTGGACAACTGGATCAACCTCTCCACTTTTTTTGAGTACGATGAGCAGGTGCGCAAGATCATCTATACCACTAATCCGATCGAAGGGATCCACCGCCAGATCCGGAAAATCACCAAGACCAAAGGTGCATTCAGTTCTGAGCAGGCCCTTATGAAGCTGATGTTCTTGATAATAAGGGATATCTCCAAAAAATGGACGATGCCGATGCACAACTGGGGCTTGACGATATCCCAGCTTTATATTAAATTTGGTGATAGGGTCAAGCTTGATAGAGGCTTTTAGGTTTAGGTTGATTATCCAATGACACAGTTCGAGTTACACTCCCATGGCTTTTTATCGGTTATTGTCCTTATGACTTTAATTGCAGGTTTTTCTGCTTTATCGATTAGTACAGATCATAAAATTTCTTCTTCAATCTTACTTGCAATGTTGACCGTTTGGAGCTTTGGATTAGGATTGGTTTTATATTTCTTTAAAACAGCGATAAGTAGATTTGCGATGCCGATCATTTGGGCTACAACATTATTGTCCACTATTTTCTTAATATCCAATTATGGGCGTTGGCTTGCTATATATAGCATTCCGATTTCTTTGCTTTTTTGTTACTTCCGAATGACTTCCGGCAACCCCAAGAATACATGTTACCTACCATTAATAATCAATTTATTTTATTGTGGGATTCTTTGTTTATTTTGTTTAAAAATGGGATTATTGAAATAAATATGCCCAACAAGTCACGAATAATCTTGAACTTTTCGAACAGAGACTTTTAGTTTTTAAGCTTTGATTGATACTGTGCAACTTCATTTGGATACTATGCCGTCTAGATTTAGTTTCTTCAAATGGTTGTAGAAGTTTCCTAAATAAAAGCTTATTTAAAAAATCCCATTAACCAATCAAATCGGTCATATAAAAGAAAAATAACAAATGCGACAATGACAAATAACACCCTATTTTTGTTTAATTTAAATCCGAACTTATTTTCTTGCATAAATTTATGGTTAATTATCTAAATATAGTGAAAAGATATTTAGCATCAAAATGTATTGCTATGTTTATCGAATGTTCGGTTGTAAAATTGGTATTAATTTAACATATAAAAAAGCAAGAATTGAAACAATTTTGTCTGGATAGGAGGTGGTACACTGGGTGACATTTATGCTATGTATTCCCCTCGTTATTCGAAAGGTTTTAATTTTATGAAAGGATACGGTTGACTACAAAGCAGGATTTTTTATTATAGAGATATTATCAACCTTTAAGTAAAAATTAAGTTGTTTTCTCTAGAAAAAAATAGATATCTTTATATGATATAAAGTGGGTGACAACGAGCTTGTTGGCTTATAACGGCACTAAAATTCATTTCGTGTTAAGAAACTGTTGACCATAATATTTAGAAGATACTATATGTCACTTAAATTTTTATCTTGTTTCTGTTTTATTTAAGTTTTACTACGGTTGCTTATCCACAAAGTAAAACCAATCTTACCATCGAAATTGATTCTTCAGTGGTAGGGAATGTCCTAATTGATTTCCAAGATGGAATCAATCAACATTTTTTAACTGATAGTTTATTCTATAAGAAAAGTTTTGTTTTGCCATTAAGTGGTCCTTACGGTCTTTTATCGATACAATCGCCGCCAGATAATTATATAAGCTATTTAGTTAATGGGAAACCGGGATCCCTAAAAGTCGTATCTGATGGGAAGGCAGGTTTTAAGATAATTGACCAAAGAAATATCGTAAATCCCTTCGATACCATAGAAAATAAAATATTTAAAGAATTTCTTTCAGCGGCCAAGCCAATCAACATAAAATTAAATCGATTTTACCAAGATAACAGCCTTGATAAAGTAAAAACTACTGACTCATTAAAGTCTATCCAAATTAATCTGATTAAATCAATAGACTCCATTAAAATGGTGGTTTTTAAAAAGTATCCCAATGAATATTTTTCCTATTTTATGTCTAAGAATTTGCTTGAGTACGCTGTCAATACTTCTGATAACTTCGATTACTTGACGTTGTTGCGTTCATTCTTCGTTGAGACTTTTCCCGATAAATTTATAAAAAATATCGAGGCTGTTCATTTGTTAGAAAAGATAGATATCAAACTTGGTTTTCTTAATAATGAAAATGATATTTCAAAGTACTTATTTACGGACGATAACAACAATCATTTTAAAATCGGCGAAATAAATAGCGATTATATCCTAATGGATTTTTGGGCAACCTGGTGTCCCACGTGTATGAAGCAATTACCGATAATTGATTCAATTAGTAAAAATTATCATCCATCCAAGCTACAAATAATAGGAGTTAATGTCGATAGGAAATATTTAGATTTTAAAGAGGCTTCGTCTCTGCTGTCCAATAATTGGATTCACGTAGTTGACAGTAATTCAAGAATAACGAGATTTTTAAATATAACCAGCTTTCCTAAGACAATTTTGTTTGATAAAAATAGAAATGTGATTTACAGAGGGTCTGTACTAAATGATCTACATAAACTATTAAACGAGATTGTAGATTTAGATGAAAAGAAGACTGAGTAATTGAATACTTGCTTAGCTGTAACTTGTTGTGCAAATATTGAAATACCAAATACGCTATTTACGTAGTATTCTTCCATATCCATATAATATAAAAATCCAATCAATCCAATTTATATAAGTTCGAAGTAGGAACTTGGCGAATGAAAAAAAATACAGAATATATAAGTCCACAGACTATCTTAAATTGCTTTTTTGGGCGCATGCCGAAAATAAATGTTGTTATTCTATAACCTCTATCTCCATAAAGGTTTTGTTATTGTTGGTAAATACTAATGGAAGATATCCTCGATAACCCCTAGGTTTACGTTGGCCTGATAGCACAGTTACATAAACTACGCTGTATAAATTGTGGCTAGAAAAGGAAGGATCATTCATTACCTTATACAATCCTTTATTCTTAATTTCATAAGTAATCTTTATGCTGTAAGTCGTCCTGTCGTCATTAAATCTTGTTTCGGAGCTTACCAATTTAAATGCTTCGTAATCTATGTTAGGTATGTTATTTTGGTCGTAGAAATAGAAACTGGCTAGGGTAGGCTCTTCGAGCTTCTGAAAATCGCTAAGACCGATATCCTGTGGCGTTATTTTTCCTTCTATCGTGATTAATTCGCCTACTTTGTACGATGAACTTGCCGGAGTTAGACCGATCTCTATTTTCTTTCCTTCCAGCCCCTCGAGATCGTAATAAATATAATCATCTTTCTTGCATTGCATAGCAGTGCATACTGATAAGGCTACAAACGAAGCCAACAAAATAAATCTTCTAAAAGCTATATTTACACCCATAATATTTCAATCAAACTGGAATCCCATTTTGCAATTCTTTTGGATAGTTTGCAATGATGTTCCGAAGCATTGTCATCTTCGTTCATTAAATCTCGGAATAATTTTGATAGAATCAAACGCGAAGATGTTATGACATAGCCGAGTTTTAAGTTATTGGGCTGACATTTCTAGTACATGTACACCATCTTCGATAACAATCGTTCGTTCGTTGTTCACAGATTTTTGATTCACTTTTACTAAAGCCATATTCTCAGGTGCTTCGATTGTACTCCTGCTGCCAACAGGTATTGTAACTTCTATCACTAATTTATTTGCAGAAAGTTTCCAGTTTACTTTCACATGACCATAAGGTGTGTCAATCGTCGTATTTGCCCAAGTAAGGCCTTTAGGAATTTGCGGCGATATATAAATATGCCTATATCCTGGATTCTGTTCGTCTACACGAATGCCGCCAATAGCTTGATAAAACCAAGTCCCAATTCCGTTGTAACAGTTGTGAATACGGCTACGTTCACCACTCCAATATTCCCAAGTAGTCGATGCGCCATTATCAATCATGTAAAGATAACCTGGATAGTCTCGTTTTTTTAGCATGCCATACATAAAATTGACTTCATTGTTCTCTATTGCCCACTGTGTTAATATGGGCACACCAACAAGCCCTACCGCTATATGGTTATTGTGTCGCTGATTCGTAATTTTAACTAAGTTGTTTTTGACTTGCTCGTATTTATCGGGCGGAGTTATGCCTAAGAGCATTGGGTAGGCCATATCAAGTTGGGAACCCGTAGCATAAGAATTGTCATTTTGATCGAAAAATGATTGATGGATTAGTTTATTTAGCACAGCCTTCTTCTCTGCATAAAGATTTGCTTCTGTTGGTTTATTTAGAAGTTTTGCGATTTTCTCCATGATTCCAAAACATTCGCTGATCACACCGTTATTTACCAAATCGATTGAGGATTGATTTCCTGAATCTACTCCATGAGGGGCAAGCCAATCGCCCAAAAACCAATCCCGGTATTTAGTGTCTGGCCAACGTTGTAAAAGACCATCTACAGTATACCTCTCGACATAAGAAAGCCATTCTTTCATCATCGGGTAATACCTTTGAATTAAACGAGGGTCGTTATAATTGACGTAAGTGCGCCAAGAAGATAAAATCAGAAAGCTGCACCAATAAGGACCTCCACCTCCCGCACCGGGGTTCGGAGCAACGTGCGGCAAACTGCCACCTTCTCGCATGACGTCGGCCCAAGCTTGTACCCAGTTGCTATACAGAGGAGAGGCATTGAACATCGTTTGAAATGCATTCGTGGATGAATTACCATCGCCACCATAGCCTGCACGCTCTAAATGAGGGCAATCCACCATGTAACCACTGAAGGAAAGTGTACGCATTGTGTACTGAATCATATCATGAATGGCATTCAGGTCGGCGTCAGAAGATTCAAAAGATGAGGTGGATCGGAAATCGGTATGGATTAAGTGCGCTTTAATGTCTTCTTTGTTAGGTATCTGCTTTAGCTTAGATATCTTCACATACTGAAAGGCATGATGGTTAAACTTATTTCTAAACACTTCTGATCCGTTACCTTTCGCAATATAAATATCCTGTTGCCCTTGATCTAAAAAATTCCCTTCTTTATCCAAAAAATCGCTGTATTCAAACACAATTTGTTGCCTGTTGATCAGCCCGTTTAACCGAATTTCAAACCACCCATTGAGTGCTTTGCCCATATCAATTAACCAAGTGCTATCGGCTAATTGTTTAATATCTGTTGCTATAAAAGTCTCTTGTATTTTATTTGCTTCAACCATCTGTGGCGATGCCGTATGCTTAGGGATATCAACTACGGTTACTTTTTCCCAATTTCTAGCATTAAGCGTAGTTTTCGACATGTTCGCTGGATTTAAATTTGCATCTACACGTTCACCGCCAAACTGCAACGCGCGCCATGTACCGGTATCCTTATAACCAGAAGGGGAACCCATCCAAGATGAATCTGTCGTTAACGCGGTTTGCCACTGTTTATTTTTATAAATGTCAAGCTGTGCCTTTACTACCGCTCCATCAAATTGCACATCGAATCCTGTTGTTGTTTTAAACCATCCTGTGCCTAGCCAAAAGACGATTTCGTTCTCACCTTTGCGCAAGTAAGCTGTAACATCATAGGTATTGATAAGCGATCTTTTGTCTAGATGAGAAACGGCTGGAGACAATACATCGTCACCTACCTTTTTTCCATTGATGAATATTTCGTAGTAACCGAGCGAATTAACATGCAAAAACGACGTACCGACGTTGTTTAGTGAGAATGATTTACGTAATAACGGACTTTGCACAGCAGGCAATCCGATGTAATTTCCCTGAATAGTATCATTAGTTAATATCCCGACTCCAAACCTTTGAATTTCACTCCAAGCGGAAGTTTCACCCTTTTCATTCCATACCCGCACCCGCCAATAAGCTAACGAGCGTGAAGAGAGTGGCTTTCCAGAATACGGTATCATTACCGATTCGTCTGACTTAGTTTTACCCGTATTCCATAAATCGGGTTGACGGTTTCTTTTTAAGGTTAGGCTATCCGACGCCACTTGAACTTCATAATATCTTTGTTTCATTTGGCCTTCAGCATACTTGATCTTCCAGCTAAAATGAGGGCGGTCGTTGTCAATAGCAATCGGTTGAATCAAATTTTCACAGCGCAGATCATAAACTGTAATTGGCGTTGTTCTTCCAAATCCTGTCAGATTGAAAACCGCAAAAAATAGAACGATGTATTTCGAATGAAGGGGCATGTTGGTTTTGTATTTGGTTTTACAAATATATTTATGAAAACAGCAATTTCTTTATGGTCAAGGCTGTTGGTAAATAATGTTTAAGTTTTTTGTTTTTAATATATAGATTATGAGTTTGTTACACAAAGAGGATGTTTTTTCTTGGTAGACATATATTTAGAATTCTTATCCCATTTTGTTCTTTATTGCCGATCCTAGTTGCCTCGCGCATAAATTTTATGAACCTGATTGACATGCTCAGTCGATAGCAAACCATTTGTCAGATTTTTTTTGCTTATCTTTCGAACGTTAACTATTTAGATGACCAATTTATAGATATTAGCACCAACTAAGCGTGAAAAAAATTATACTAAGCCTCTTTTTTTTATTGCCGTTTCTCATTTTTGCAGATACAGAGATAGACTCTTTATTAAGGGTATTGGATAAGACGATTTCGGATAGTAAAGTTTACACAACGCTTAAGGAAGTTAAGATCGAGCAAATAAAAAAGAAGCTCAACAAAAATATCTCGCTGGAAGATCGTTATGGCGTCAACGATCAGATCATATCTGAATACCAATCCTTTAAATGCGATTCAGCATTGGTTTATATAGATCAGAATATTAAAATTGCTAAGCAGCTAAACAACAAATCATACCTCGATGAGAGTAGATTAAAGTTGGCATTTATTCTATCGCTATCTGGTCTATTTACTCAAGCATTAGAAGCTTTCGAAACTATAGATTACAACCAATTGAAGCAGTATCAGAAAGCATTATATTGTTGGGATTACATTCGATACAATGAAAATTTGATAAAATATACAGATAATCCATATTACGAAGCATTCTACAATGCTGAGAATAGGCGCTATAGAGATAGCTTGATGAATATGCTTGGAAAAGGCACCGATCTGTATTTGAAAGAGCAATCATTTAAGCTAAAAGATGAAGGAGCTTTTGAAGCTTCAGCAAAGATACAAGCAGAATTGTTTAAGACGAACCAGCCAGAAACACATAATTACGCCATGTCCGCAATGGGACTTTCGCAGATTTATCGGGAGCTAAATAACAAAGCACTGGAAGAAAAATACTTGCTGTTGGCAGCAATAACTGACGTAAAGTTAGCCGTCAAAGAAAATGAATCCTTGTTGATATTGGCTATCTACTTACACAAAAAAGGGGATGTAAATCGAGCGTACAACTATATTCAAGCATCGCTAGAAAGTGCCAATTTTTATAACTCAAGATTTCGAAATGCGGTCATTGCTCGCATCCAGCCTATTATAGAAGCTACATATTTGGCAAAAATTGAAGAACAAAAAGGAAATCTACGATTATACGCCTACGCGCTCAGTTTTTTTGTACTCGTTTTAATAGTCGTACTCTATTTTCTCTATAGACAGATTAAAGTGGTCTCAAAAGCAAGAAAAAATCTAAAGCAAATTAACAGCGAATTAACCGTTGTCAATGGTCGATTAGACGAAGCTAATATCATTCGTGAACGCTATATTGGGTATTATATCAATCAGTGTGCAGTATACTTGGACAAACTGGATGACTACCGAAAGCAGGTAAACCGCAAAATAAAAGCAGGGCAGATCGACAGCTTACAAAAACTGACCTCATCTACGCATACCTTGGAAAAGGATGCACTAGAACTATTCAGCCACTTTGACAAAGCTTTTTTCGAGGTTTATCCGACGTTCGTTGAAGAATTTAATGCACTCCTCAAGGAGGAAGAACGATACCTATTAAAAAAAGATCAATTAAACACCGAGCTCAGGATTTTTGCATTGATTCGGTTAGGGATTACGGACGTCAATCAGATCGCTACATTTCTTCGTTACTCTATACAGACGATCTATAATTATAAGAGTAAAGTTAAAGGGAAAGCCCACTCGGATATTGATAATTTTGAAGAAAAAATCAAGAAAATCGGCGCTTTTGTAAGTAACTAGATTCAATTTTATTTACCATTTTAATTTCCTGATAAGCTGTAATATTTTCTTTTACAGCAATTTGTGTTCAATTCATTTTCTATTTGTTTACCAAGAGTTTACTCGCTGCTACAATTAGTCGATTTGCTATATACTTTTGTTTGTGTAGCAGATAAAGGAATAATTCTTAACACAGCATGTGTTTTAGAAAGCAAGCCTTCTCTCTCAGAACCTATTATAAATTTTGATAAACCCTGTATAAAATTTCTTGCTTACGGAAGTAAAACTTGCTGTAACTGAGTTTTTTTATACCAAAGAAAAACTGAAACAATAATTATCGATTATGAATCTAAAATTCGCTAGAACCGTATTTTGCTGTATATGTCTACTCTGTTCGATTGGGAAATATGGGTATGCGCAAAAAATATCCCCTTTCAAAGACAAAGATCGTGTCGTTTTTTTAGGAAATAGCATTACTGATGGTGGGCATTACCATTCATTCATCTGGCTTTACTACAGCACCCGATTTCCGAATATGGATTTGCTAATACAAAATGCAGGTATCGGAGGAGATCGCGTGATCGAAATGGTGAAGCGATTGGACGGTGATGTTTTTAGTAAGAAACCAACGGTCCTAATTACCACTTTCGGAATGAATGATTCAGGCTATTTTGAATACAATGGTTCGGACGCTGAAAATTTTGCGGACAGCAAAGTCAAAGAATCTTTTGAAGCTTTCCAACAGATGGAAGAACGATACAAGAGCTTAAAGCATACTAAAATCGTTTTATTAGGAAGTACACCCTACGATGAGGGCGCACAAATAGAAGGAAATACTGCGTTCAAAAATAAAAACAAGGCGATGTTGCGTATTGTGGACTTTCAGAGAAAATCAGCAGAAGCAAATAACTGGGAATTCTTTGACTATAATGAGCCGATTACAGCAATCAACAGAAGAAATCAACAAACCGATCCGGGTTTTACAATTAGCGGAAATGATCGCATACACCCTGATAATGATGGACATATGGTCATGGCATATTTATTCTTGAAGGCACAGGGATTCGTAGGAAATAAAGTTTCCGAGATTTCTATCGACTCAGAAAATAAAAAAGTTGTTACTGCTTCGAATTGTTCGATTTCGAATCTTAAAGGCGTATCCAAAGGCATTCAGTTCGATTATTTAGCAAATTCTTTGCCTTATCCGCTAGATACCGTAGCGCGAGGTTGGGGTAGTAAAAAAAGCCAGTACGATGCGACGAAAGTTGTACCCTTTGTTGAAGAAATGAATCAAGAGCTTTTGATTGTCAATGGATTAACTGGGCAAAATAAATTGATAATCGATGGGGAAATCATTGGAAACTGGTCAGCGCAAGATTTTGCTAATGGAATCAACTTAGCAACCTTAACTAATACACCACAATATCAGCAGGCGCTGCGCATCATGCATCTCAACGAAGAACGATGGGAACTAGAGCGAAGGTTTAGAGATTATGCCTGGATACAATACAATTTTTTCCAACCTCGCGGAATGCTAGATGCGAACAATAGGCAAGCGATTGAATTGTTGGACGAACATGCTCCAAACGACGGATGGCTTCGAGCCAAGCGAGATCTCTATAGCAAAGCCATGTTTCCAGAAGTGCGGCAAGTATGGCAGGATCAAATAAATGCGTTTCAAGTTGCTATAAAAAAGATTAGCAAACCTGTAAAAAGACATGTCTCCATTATTCCAGTCAACTAACTACTAATTAGATAATAAATCGAAATAAATGATAAATAGACTTAAAAACAGTGGATTGCTGTATATCATGATGTTGCTGACTGCTTGTTCAGGTGTCAGAAATATGGATGAGAATTTGCCTAGCCGATACGTCAATCCTTTTATTGGAGCGAGTACGAGCGTTGGGGCGGCAGAAGTTTACCACGGTTTAGGAAAGACATTTCCAGGTGCTGCTACACCTTTTGGAATGGTGCAGATTAGCCCAAACACGATTACTGGCGGCGACAATAGTCCTGGCTATAGCTACGAACATAAAACGATTGAGGGATTTGCCGTCACACAGATGAGCGGCACAGGATGGTATGGGGATCTTGGTAATTTTTTAATTATGCCGACCACTGGAAAACTAAATATCATTGCTGGTAAGGAAGATGGGAGCATATCTGGATATCGATCGAACTATGACAAGGATACGGAAGTTGCTCGAGCGGGTTATTATTCTGTGAATCTTACGGATTACGGGATCAAAGTAGAAACTACGGCAGCACCGCACAGTGGCATGTTGCGATTTACCTTTCCAGAAAATAAATCATCTCGTATACAAATAGATTTGGCGAGGCGGGTCGGCGGTACGTCTGAAAGGCAATACATCCGCAAAGTCGACGATTACACGATACAAGGTTGGATGCTTTGTACACCTGATGGCGGTGGCTGGGGCAACGGAGACGGTAAGGCTAAATACACGGTTTATTTTTATGCTCGTTTTAGCAAACCTTTAAAAGATTTTGGATTTTGGACTGCAGACATTCCAGATTCTTGGACACGTAAAAGGGAAGAGGTTGTCAGTATTGATTACCTGAACAGAGTAAAAGAGGCTGCAATCGTCACTGGTGAAAATGAGTTGGAAGGCAAACACTTGGGCTTCTACAATAACTTTGAAACACATAAAGATGAAGAGGTGACTATGCAAGTAGGAGTTTCATTTGTTGATATGGATGGCGCAGAGCGCAATTACAAAGCAGAAATTGCCGACAAAACATTTGATGAAATCAGTAGAAATGCAGCGGCTATGTGGGACAAAGATCTTCAACGGATAAAAGTTAAAGGTGGTACAGAAGACCAGAAAACAATATTTTACACAGCGCTTTATCATACGATGATTGATCCTAGAGCCTATAGCGATGTAGATGGTCGATATGTAGGAGGCGATTATAAAATTCATCAGACGACTAATTTCACTAAGCGTACTATTTTTAGCGGGTGGGATGTATTCCGTAGCCAATTTCCATTGCAGACCATTATTAATCCAACGCTTGTGAATGATCAGCTCAATTCGTTAATTACGCTTGCTGAGGAGTCTGGAAATGAATATTTTGAGCGTTGGGAATTTCTGAATGCCTACTCTGGATGTATGATTGGAAATCCTGCTATTTCTGTTCTCGCCGACGCTTATGTCAAGGGTATTCGCGGGTACGACATCAATAAAGCTTATCAATATGCGATTAATACCTCTACAAAATTTGGCAATGACGCATTGGGATATTCTCCTGCACCTCACAGCATTTCGAATACATTGGAATACGCATACACGGATTGGTGCATCGCACAGATTGCCAAAGGTCTTGGCAAGGAGGATGACGCGCTGCGATTTCATATAAAAGGGCAAGCATACAAAAATATATTTGATCAAGAAAAGGGTTGGTTTAGACCTAAAAACGCAGATGGAACCTGGGAGCCATGGCCAGAAAATGCTCGTACCAAGGAATGGTATGGCTCCATCGAATCCAATCCGTATCAGCAAGGTTGGTTTGTGCCTCAAGATGTGCAAGGAATGATCGAATTGATGGGTGGTATTGATAAAGTTCTGGCCGATTTAACTGAGTTTTTTGAAAAAACTCCTGATCATTTCCTGTGGAATGACTATTACAACCACGCCAACGAACCGGTGCACCACGTACCATTTCTTTTCAACCAGTTAAAAGCTCCTTGGCTGACGCAAAAATGGTCGCGTTTAATCTGTGAAAAGGCCTATAAAAATTCCGTAGAGGGAATTGTTGGTAATGAAGATGTCGGACAGATGTCGGCTTGGTATGTTTTGGCTTCGACTGGCTTACATCCAGTGACGCCCGGGAGCACTCGCTATGAGATCACGAGTCCTATATTCGATGAAATTGAATTTCAAATTGATGATAAATTTTTCTCTGGAAAGAATTTCATCGTGAAAACGCATAACAATTCATCAGAAAACGTATACATCCAAAAGGCATTGCTTAATGGTAAGCCATATGACAAGTGTTATTTAGATTTTCAAAATATAGTTTCTGGTGGGAAGCTTGAACTGTTTATGGGAAATGAACCTAATAAAGAATGGGGGCTGAGCAATGATTAAGTTAAGTATACGTATAAGGAGTGTTATCGGGTATTTTTTATGTCTTTCATTAGGGATATTCTGTGCGAATAAATCGTTTGCTCAACAGCCGGATTTGGTGAAATACGTCAATACGTTGCAAGGCACTCATTCTGAATGGTCATTGTCCTATGGGAATACCTACCCGACAGTTGGCTTACCTTTCGCTGTTCATTTTTTCTCAGCTCAGACTGGTGAAAATGGCAACGGCTGGAAGTACAGGTATCAAGATAATACGATTAGAGGATTTCAGCAAGTCCACCAATGCAGCCCATGGATGAATGATTATGCAGTTTTTTCACTCATGCCTGGGGTAGGCGATTTGATTGTCAATGAACATGAACGCGCCCTCAAATTCAGCCATGAAAATGAAATAGCCAAACCAAATTATTATGCGGTCACCTTCGACAATGGCATTAAATCCGAGATAAGTCCGGTAGAGCGCGGCGCGCATATGCGCTTCACTTTTCCTAAGAAGGGCAAAGCGCATCTTGTTTTGGATGGGTACACAAAAGATGCAGAAATCAAGATATTTCCGAAAGAAAGGAAAATCGTTGGTTATGTGAATAATGGTCGATTTGTTCCGGATAACTTCAAAAGTTATTTCGTAATCGTTTTCAATAAAGATTTTCAATCGCATGGCGTTTGGGAGAATGTAGGGGGTAAAGTGACACCTGGAAGCGACTACGACGAAGGCAAGGGAGTCGGTGCCTATTTAGAATTTGCTCCGGGTACACAGGTGGAAGTAAAAATGGCGTCGTCTTACATTAGTCCTGCTCAAGCCGAACTTAATTTTAGCGAAGAATTAGCTGACAACAAGAATTTTGAAGCCACCAAGGCTAAGGCTTATACTATTTGGAATACATTGCTAAATCGTGTATTTGTAGAAGGAGGCTCAGAAGAAGAGAAGGCGACTTTTTACTCCTGTTTGTTTCGCGCTAATCTATTTTCCCGTAAATTTTATGAAATAGATGCCGAAGGGCAACCTAATTATTTTAGTCCGTATGATGGCAAAATTCATGCTGGTTATATGTACACAGATAATGGGTTTTGGGATACTTTTCGTGGGCAATTTCCATTAAGCAATATTTTGCATACTGAAATGCAAGGACGGTACATGCAATCTTTGTTAGACGCACAGCAGCAAGCTGGCTTTTTTCCGACCTGGTCTAATCCTGGAATGTCTGGAGTAATGATCGGTAACCATGCCATATCCTTGTTGACCGATGCGTGGGCAAAGGGCATACATACTTTCAACCCAGATAGCGCGCTACAAGCTTACTACCATGAAGTGACTAATAAAGGACCATGGGGCGGATCCAATGGAAGAGAGGGGTGGCAAGAATATTTTACTAAAGGTTTTATTCCCTACGGCGACATTCATGAAAGTACAGCTAAAACTTTGGAGTATGCGTATGATGATTTTTGCGCTTATCAGCTGGCGAAAATGACTGGCAATACATTTTACGAAGAGGTGTTTGCTAAGCAAATGTATAATTACAAAAATGTGTTCGATCCTGAAGTTAATTTTGTGCGCGGAAGATTAGCCAATGGCGAATGGCGCCCCGATTTTGATCCCTTTGAGTGGGGAGGGCCGTTTACGGAAGCCAATGCTTGGCAATATACTTGGTCGGTGATGCATGACATCAATGGATTGATTAACCTAATCGGTGGAGAGAAGCTTTTCAATGAAAAACTTGATCAATTTTTTACCATGGAGCAGACCATCAATTACGGATCATATAAGCAAGAAATCCATGAAATGCGCGAAATGATTTTGGCGCAAATGGGGCAATATGCTCACGGGAATCAACCTACTCAGCATGTGGCTTACCTTTACAATTTTAGTGCTGAGCCATGGAAATCCCAAAAGCAGGTTCGATTGGTCACTTCAAATTTATACAATGCAACAGAAAAAGGATACCCTGGTGATGAAGACCAAGGGCAGATGTCCTCATGGTATGTATTGAGTGCTTTGGGTATTTATAGTGTATGCCCCGGCACAGATGAATACGTGATTGGTAGCCCAATATTCCAAAAGGCGACTATCACACTTGAAAATGGTAAAAAGTTTATTATCAACGCAAAAAATAATAACGCCGAAAATGTCTATATAAAATCTGCACATCTAAATGGAGAGTCACACGATAAAAATTTTATACACTACACAGATATAATTAATGGCGGTGAGTTAACATTTGAAATGAGCAACACACCCAATTTAAATCGTGGTATAAGCAAAGAAGCAAAACCATTTTCATTAAGCTTAAAGAACTAAACATACCGGTTTTTTTTGTTCAAGATTTTGTAGATGAGATGCTTTAGGCATTAATAGTTGATAGGATATTTATAACCTTATATAATATCACCAGTATAAATAAAATTATGAAAAAGAGGTATTTACTTATTGTGGCATTGGCTACTATTGGATTTTTTTCCTGTAGCAAACAGGGATTTCTAGATCAGACGCAATCTACCGATTTGAATGAACAAGTGGTGTTTGCGGATAGTGTCTATACGCTTAATTTTCTATCCAGTATTTATTCAGATATTGGGTTTTCTACTTGGCCGAGGCGTTTTGGTGGAGGTGGTTTGGATGCCAGCACAGATGAAGCAGAGGGAGCAGGATTGGGTAGTGCCAATACATTTATTCAGTTTGCAACAGGTACTGTAAATTCCAACATGATCACTAGGGATGCATGGTCTACAAGTTACACGAACATTCGTCGAGTAAATATATTATTGAAAAACTTAAACCAGACAAAATTTGGCAATGATATAAAATCTAGAGTGAAAGCCGAATCACGTTTTTTGCGTGCCTATTACTATTTTATTCTTCTGGAACATTACGCAGGTGTGCCTCTAATGGGGGATAGTGTTTATCGCGCAACTGACATAATTCCATTTGAACGAAATTCTTATGAGGAATGTGTCGACTATATCGTTTCCGAATGTGATGCTGCAGCAGAAGATTTGCCTTGGGTTCATGAAGGTGAAAATTATGGGCGAATCAATAAAGCGGCTTGCTTTGGATTAAAATCAAGGGTATTGCTATACGCCGCTAGTCCGTTATATAATGGTGAATCTGTCGCATCTGATGGAGCTTTGCAGGGAATCGTAGGCTATCCCAATGCAGATCCTCAGCGTTGGAAAAGAGCTGAAGACGCCGCTGCACAAGTCCTTGCGTCTGGACAATATAGCTTGCATATAAATAATACAACAGAACCAGGATTTGGATTTTACCAAGTATTTCAGTTACGTAAAAACACCGAATACATTCTGGCAAGAATGCAAGCAGCAAATCGAGATTTGGAAGGTATCTTTCATCCACCAACATTTGGGTTAGGAAGCCCTGGAGCTTATCCATACCTAGAAACCGTTAATGCGTTTGGTATGAAAAATGGATTGCCGATTACGGATCCAACCTCAGGATACGATCCATTGCAGCCTTATAAAGATCGAGATCCTCGTTTAGCTAATACCGTCACTAGAGATCAATCTCTTGTATTCCATAGAGATGGATTGGCGAGGCGTCCGGTAAACATTTTTATAGATAAAACTAATCCCAACAACGCGATCTCGGGACAGGACGCAATTTACAAAGGCACGCCTACAGGATATTACACCTATAAGATGGTTCATCGTAATGTTGCTGCCGATTGGTTTAGTACAGAAACTCCTCGATGCATGCCGATCATACGGTATGCTGAAATCCTATTAAATTTTGCAGAGGCACGTAATGAACGTTTAGGCACGCCAGATATTGAAGTATATGCTGCTGTCGAATCTATTCGTGAACGAGCAGGACTATCTCCTTATAAATTGCCCTTAAATCTGTCGCAGGAAGAGATGAGGCGGATTATTCAAAATGAACGGCAGAAAGAATTGGCATTTGAAGGACATCGTTTCTTTGATGTACGCCGGTGGAAGATTGCTGAACTAGTTGAAAATAGCCAATTGCATGGAACGGAACCAATCCGCAATGCCGCAGGGACGACCTACAACACGATCAATGTACGTAAACGTGTATTCAGCAACCGCATGTATTTATGGCCAATCCCACAGTCAGAAGTTGCCAAATCAACAGATTTATTACAAAATCCAGGATACTAATTATAAAAAAACGCATGAAAAATTCAGCAATTCGGGGCTTTATGATGCTTATTTTAATCGCCCAACTATCGTGTAAAGATGAAATATCAAAAATGGTTTTTGACGAAACGAACAAAGATATAACAGGAAATTGGAAGGTGGTACAGCTTACTAGAAATGGGGAAGAGATCGGCAAGCGAATGGACCTAAGTGGTTTTTATATCAATTTTAAAAACGACGGTACCTATGATTTATCAGAGGAATTACCTTTTGTACTTAATGAAGAAGGGAATTATACTTTGAGCGATCCTCAATATCCTTTTGGTATCATTTTACATCCAAAGGGGCAAACCAATACAGTTCCTGTTAAGTTTCAATTTCCGATCGTAAAAGGTGAGCGCCAATTGAGCCTGTCCTTTAGCCTAGGATGTTCCACGAATACCTATCAATACCAATTTGAACGCCAAAATTAAGATTATGAATCGCCCATTTCAACGACTAAAATATGTGTACCTATTTATTGGAGTAGGTATGACCATATTCTTAATGCATTGCGGCCTTACCGCATTGACTGTAACGGTTCCAGCCACAGCGAAAGCGAACGAACGAGCTACATTTTATATGCATTCTGGAGCACAACCAAGAATCGAAGAGCCAAATACGTATACAACGCAGCTAGTAGCGGGAATTATGGTTCCCAAGAGTTGGAACGCGCGTCAAAATGCCGTGCTCACGTATACAAGCACCAAAGGTAATGGAACCTTGCGTATGATTCCAGACTCTGAAACCGAACCTGTTTCAGGACTTAATTGGCATCAGGCTGCAAAAAAAATGTTCGGCGTTGGTCCTAACCTGATCGATGATTTCGAATGGATTATCTATCGCAGCACACAGTCGTTTACATTTACCAACAATGAAGATGAGCGTGCTGACCTGAGCTTCGATGTAAAGGTTGAATGCAGTGTTGGCAGTGAAAACATGCTGGTTAGTTTAGGTTTTTATGTAGGCTCTTCAATCGAAAATCTACGACCAGACGATACTGATTATAAAAAATTCACATTTTCGAATCCCATAGAGATTTACGAAGGTGAAGGCGACTTGCTCGATTTTGTCAATCCGCAATTAAGCACGGTTCAGCCAGTTAAAAGCTTTGACAACGATATCATCACGCTGTCTTTTGATGCGGGCGTAATTGAAACCGAACTTCAAAACCTCGACGATGTTTATATTCAGATAAAGGCATTCGATGAATCAGACCAACTATTGGGAGAAATAAATACCCGCGATATCAAATCGAAACTCAAGCCATCAGCAGGTAAAAAGATATTATTGGATATCTGGCCAAGGGGATATTTTAATATGCAGCCAAACGCTCAGATCGCACGCTTAGAATATTTTTATACCGATGGTACAGGTACAAAAAAAGTGGGATATGGAAATACAGATCAGCCTTTTAAATATACGTTTCGCTGTCAATAGGTGAAATCTATAATCGGTAAACCACATCAATTACAATTAAAATTATAACTATGTTTAATCACTATATAAAGTTGGGAATGGTAGGCGCATGGCTGTTTTTCTTCAGTGCCCATACAATCTATGCCAGTTCTTTTCACAGGATTGCAAGCTTTCCTCAACAAAATAAAGAGATCCTAAAAGTTGTTGACGAATTTGGCAAGCCATTAGCAGGGGCGAAGGTCTATTCTGTAGAACAGCAATTGCTTGCGACAACGGACGAATTTGGCGAAGCTGAATTGGAATATTCAGATAGGGAAATCACTATTCAACATCCTGAATATGTACCGAAAATCATAAAACATAATGGACCAAGCACAGTGTACATGGTCGCTAAATATCTTTTTACTGCTGACTCCATCAACATACTTAATGAAAAGAAGGATCTAAAAAAATCTCTAGGGGCGATATCCACGGTAAATCATCATCAAATAAAAAGCACGCCTACGCCTTTGTATTTAAATGCTTTAACTGGAAGGCTTGCTGGTTTTTATACCCAAGAAATTTCTGGATTTAGATCCGCAAGAACATCGCCAATCACTTTTTCGGACCTTGCTGGATCCTTGCCGGGTGAAGCCACGAAATATAGCACGAGTTTAAGTGACAATAGCGAAGTTGCATTCCAATTGCGGGGTCAAAATCCAATTACCATCATCGACGGTGTGCAACGCGAAATATATTCCATAGATCCTGAAAGCATCGAATCCATCACGGTAATAAAAGATGCGTTATCATCGCTCCTTTTAGGTCAGCGAAGCTCCAGAGGAATATTGCAGATTACTACCCATCGAGGTAAAATTGGGGCTCCGAGAGTTTCATTTACCGCACAGACGGGTTTTCAAGAATCATTAAAACAAGTCAACCCTCTGGACGCTCATCAATATGCTTATCTCTACAACGAAGCGTTGCTGAATTCAGGCCGTCAGCCAGTATACAGCCAAGAAGATTACGATGCCTATAAGTCAGGAAGCTCACCCTATTTGCTTCCAAATGTAAATTGGTATGACGCTATTTTAAAGGAACATAATCCCATCACGAAATATAATTTGGGTGTCAATGGTGGAATAAAAAACGCTCGTTACGCAATTTCGTTAAGTTACTTAAATCAAGAGGGGATGTTCAATTCTTCAGATCAGTTCGATTACGATACGAATTTGGAACAATCTCGGTACTTGATCAACAGTACAATAGATGTGGATGTGACCAGTGATTTCACAATTGGACTGCAGTTGTTTGGCCGCATTCAAAATGGAAGGCAACCGGGTGCAGGAACACAGGAGATTTTTAGAAGCCTTTTTTCTACTCCGAACAATGCTTATCCTATTTTTAATCCCGATGGGTCATATGGTGGCTCCTCTGTATTCAAAACAAATTTGTACCAACAGGCTACTGGTTCGGGTTATCTGCTTGACAATACTAGGGACATTTTAGCTAATCTCGATTTGAAGTATAAGTTTGATCGTTGGCTTCCTGGCCTTTATGCTCAAGGGAAAGTGAATGTGTCCTCTTCTTCTTCCAGTATTGTAGATCGAAGCCGTAGACAGCCCGTATTTGATGTTACTTACAATGATCAGAATGAATTGACTTATGTAAGATTTGGAGACATCACTGATCAGCCGAATTCATTTTCAACCACTTCATCGGCCAACTTCTTCTATTTTCAGGGAGCTCTGGGTTACGATAGAGAGTTTGCGGGAGGACATCAGGTAGGAGGAAAGCTATTTTTTGATCAGCAGACATCCAATTATCAATTTGACTTACCCGCAATTTACACGAATGTTGCTGCAACGGGAAATTATGCATATAAAAACAAGTACTTCGCCGAAGTCGCTGTAAATTATTCTGGTTTTAATCGTTTTAAACCAGGAAGTAAATTTGGATTGTTTTATGCTGCCGGCTTAGGATGGGACCTGGCTCAAGAATCTTTTCTTGCCGATCAAACCAATTGGCTGGATCAGTTCAAACTGAAAGTAACTTATGGTCATACAGGTAATGTAAATGAAGGGGCTTTAGGATATTATAGCTGGCGTACTTCATTTGGTCAAGGTGGCATTGATGCGTACGAGTTTGGTTCTGAATATACACGGTTTAACAGTTTAGTTGAAAAAGGATTAGCCAATGTCGGAGCTACTTGGGAAAAAGGAAATAAGCTTAATGTGGGGCTTGATATTTCGCTGTTAAAATCTAAATTCAAGCTGAGTGCCGCATATTATCGCGACAGTTATTCTGATTTGTTGCAGCAACGTGGATCGACCATTGAACTGATCGGCATTAGTTATCCGAATGAAAATATCGGAAAGAATCTATATGAAGGTCAGGAAATCGAATTAACCTATCAAAACCATCTTGGAAACTTTAATTATTTCATAGCGGCAAATGTTTCGCGCATGCGAACAGAAGTCCTTTATATGAACGAAGTATTTCAAAAATATTCTTGGAATCATCGCACAGGCATGCCTGTTGGACAAACCTTTGGTTATTTGGCTGACGGTTTGATCCAAAGCCAAGAAGAAGCGGATGCTGCTCCTCGTCTGGCTGGAAATGTTGTCAATCCTGGAGATGTTAAGTTAGTTGACCTGAACGGTGATGGTATTATCAACATTTACGATCAAACAGCTATCGGCAATACTAAACCGATGGTGTTTTATGGCACTACACTAGGATTTAATTTTGCTGGGATTGATTGCAGCATTTTACTTCAAGGGGTAACAAATCGAACATATCAACAGACCGATTATTCCTTTGGAAGCAACGGGGAAGGACAGGGTTATGATTACATGCTTGGGCGATGGACGCCCGAGACAGCTTCTACAGCTACTTATCCACGTTTGACTATAGGTTTTGATCCAACAAACACGCCGTACTTAAATAATTCGAGTTATTGGACACGTTCTGGAGCTTATTTGAGGGTGCGCAATGTCGATGTAGGATATACCTTCCCATATGCGTGGAGCAAAAAAATTAATCTTGCCGCATTGCGAATATTTGCAAATGCTCAAAACCTGTTTACAACGACTTCCTATGATCGTTTGGATCCGGAGATTTATGGCAATACAGCCTATCCCATCCAACGCATTATTAATTTCGGTGTGAACATTAAATTATAACCTTAGACATATACAGATATGAAGTTTATTAATCTAACAGGGGTAATCCTTATCGGTCTAGCAGTGTTGACATATTCTTGTAAAAGCGATCTGGAAACAGAGCCTATTGAATTGCAGACACTAGAAGAAATTTTTAATGTTAAAGATTCTGTCGGCGCGAATGCAGAAAGGTTTTTGGCAGATAGTTACCGATTTTTGCCAAGCACAGGAAATAGAGTTGGAGGTGATTTTCTCGATGCAGCCACCGATGACGCAGTGTCATCTAATCCAACCAATACATCAGTCCAGCAATTGGCATTGGGTACTTATTCGTCAGATAGTTACCATGATAACTTTTGGACATCTGGCTACGAGGGTATTCGAAGAACAAGTATTTTTATTCAGAATATCGATCGCGTTCCTTTGAAAGGACGTTTGGCAAATGGAACGCCATTTAATCGAGTATGGAAAGCTGAAGCGCGTTTCGTTCGAGCAATGTTGTATTTCGAGTTGGTGAAGCGACATGGCGGTGTGCCTTTACTGTATGACAAAGTATATCAATTGAATGACGATATCAATCTACCTAGAAATAAATTTGAAGAATGTATCGATTTTATAGTGAGCGAATGCGACCTTGTTAAAGATAGCCTGCATGTAGACCCAATAAGTCTTACGCTATTTGGAAGGCCGACCAAAGCCGCTGCGCTAGCGCTCAAATCACGTGTACTGTTGTACGCTGCTAGTCCACTTTTTAATGGAGGGAATATAGATGGACAAAATCCGCTGACGGGTTATGCTGCTATGGATGCGACACGATGGCAATCTGCGGAGAATGCAGCAAAAGCTATTATGGATCTGGAATTATTTGCACTAGAACCAGATTTTAGAAACGTATTTATCAGCAGGAACAATGAACGGATTTTCTCAAAGCAAGGAGGCAATAACACCAGCTACGAAAATAACAACGGACCAATTGGCTATTCATCCGCTTTAAATAACGGGCGTACAAGTCCCACTCAAGAATTGGTCGATGCATTTGGAATGGAGAACGGGTTGCCAATTACAGATCCTAACTCTGGTTATGACGAAAATAATCCTTATTTGGGGCGGGACAAGCGTTTCTATGCGACGATTTTTTATTCTGGTGCGATGTGGTTAAATCGTCCTGTACAGACTTATGAAGGTGGCGCAGACAAACCTGGTGGTTCCCGCCAACAAACTAAGACAGGCTATTATTTACGGAAATTTATGGGAAATTTTGAAACAGCTTCTAACTATAGCAACACCAATCACGACCATATTCTATTTCGCTATGCCGAAACACTTTTGAATTTTGCTGAAGCCCGGAACGAACGCTTAACGGTTCCTGATTTGGCCGTGTATCAAGCAATAGAAAGGATTCGTGAACGTGCTGGACTGAATCCATATTCTTTGCCTCTTGGACTTACTAAAATCCAAATGCGAGACATCATCCAAAATGAGCGCCGCAAAGAGTTGGCGTTTGAAGAACATCGCTTTTATGATGTCAGAAGATGGAAGCTTGCCGAGGAAGAGTTTAATAAGGAATTGCACGCGGCGATTATATATCAGGCCGGCACAGGAGTGATTAGGCAAACGGCGGTTGTCTATAAAATGAATTTTGAAAATCGAATGTATTTGGCGCCAATACCTTTCAGCGAAGTAGTGAAAAATCCAAATATGGTCCAAAATCCAGGATGGTAAGCAACAGGATTTATTTTCCAATAGCAACATAGACATGAAAAAAAATATTTATATCGTATTAGCAATCCTAATATTTCCATTGTTGACAATCGCTCAATCAACAGTCACTGGTATTATCAAGAATACGGATGGAACGTTAGCTGGAGTGACAATTACTGAAAAGGGGAGCTCCAATACCGTACAATCTGATGAAAATGGACGTTTCAGCATCTCCCTAAGGAGCACCCAAGTATTGGTGTTTTCAAGCGTCGGCTACGCGTCTCAAGAGCGGTCAGCGAAGCCCGGAGAACAACTCGAAATCTTCTTGCAATCTAACAATCAGGATATTAATGAGGTGGTCGTGGTAGGATTTGGTACTACCAAAAAGTTGACAAATACTGGCGCAGTAAGTTCTATTAAAGGAGCTGATATCCGTCAGATTCCAACCTCAAGTGTACAGAATGCATTAACAGGACGACTGCCAGGATTTGTTTCCGTACAGCGTTCTGGGCAACCGGGTAGAGATGCGTCAGATTTTTATATCCGAGGGGTCAGCTCGTTAAATCCAGACGGCAATCAGCCTTTGATTATTGTTGATGATATCGAGTACACGTATGAGCAACTCTCACAGATCAATGTGAATGAGATCGAGAGCATCTCCATACTTAAAGATGCATCGACCACAGCTGTGTTTGGTATTAAAGGAGCTAACGGCGTTCTGGTCGTAAAAACTCATCGAGGTGAATCAGGGAAACCTAAAATCAATGCGCGTTTTGAATCTGGTTTGCAAAGTCCGGTCACCAAACTCGAATTTCTGGATGCTTACGAAAGTGCATTGCTCTGGAACGAAGCCATCAACAATACGGCTAACGATAATACCTACCAACCTTTTAGCGAACAAGCGTTGGCTCATTTTAGAGATGGCGATGATCCGTATACTTACCCTGATATTAATTGGTATGAGCGCATTTTTAAACCGGCAAGTCTTCAATACAATACAAATGTAGACATCACTGGTGGTGGCGAACGGATTAAATATTTTATATCGGGAGGAGCTTTCTCACAAGATGGAAATCTTTATGACTTTCAAAACGAGGCTAACAAAGTAAATAACAACTATTACTACAGGCGGTACAATTTGCGATCTAACCTAGATATTCAAGCTACCAAGAGCTTAAAGCTTAGACTGGATGTACGTGCTAACTTTAACAGGATCAATTCTCCAAGAGCAGGCAATATTGTAGGAGAAGTATTTGACTTTAGTAAAATCAGACCTTGGTCAGCCCCATTTCTTAATCCAAATGGATCTTATTCTTATGCTAGCGATACTCAGGAACTTCTTCCAACCATCAATGCTCGTCTTGGAACGTCTGGTTATCATCTCGATAGGCGCAATGATATTAACATTCTTTTTGGTGGAACCCAAGAGTTGGAATCAATTGCCAAAGGTTTGTCATTATCAGGGAGAGTCGCTTATGCAAGCGTCGAATCGAATGGGCGCGAGCAGGGACGTGACCAAATACCCGTGTATCGGTATTTTCCAGATACTGACTCCTATATTTTGAAAGGTGGAGCGCCTTATGTTATGGATAATTATACACTGAGAGCGTACCAAGGTGATTACAATAACAGAGTGAATGCACAGCTTAGCCTTAATTACAGTAGATCATTTAACGATCATACGATCAATTCTTTATTGCTTTACAATCGTGAATCTTATAATTCCCGCGGAGACAAAAGATCAAATTGGATTCCTCAAAATTTTGAAGGTTTTACTTTTCGAACAGGTTATGATTACAAACAAAAGTACTTGCTTGATTTGACTTTGGCTTACAACGGTTCGGACCGATTCCAATCCGATCAGCGATATGGATTTTTCCCAGCGATCTCTGTTGGATATAACCTTGCTCAAGAACAATTTTTTCAAAATAGGTTTGATTTTTTCGATTTGTTTAAGTTTCGTGGATCTTACGGTATAGTCGGTTCGGATAAAGTTGCTGGCGACCGATATTTATTCCAGCAGGTGTATAATGAAGGAGGCCCTTACTCATTTGGTGTATCTCATCAGGCGTCAGGGACGATCTATGAAGGAAACCTCGGTAATAGCAACGTGACTTGGGAAAAGCAATCTTCCTTTGATATTGGTTTGGATTTAAGTGTGTTTAATAACAAACTGGGGCTAACAGTAGATTATTTCAATAACATTCGCTACGATCAGCTGGTAACTTCCCAATCGTTGCCACTTCATATTGGTGTCGGAGTTTCTCCGACAAATATTGCGCGCGTCAGGAACCGCGGTGTAGAACTTGAACTAAATTACAATGATAACATTGGCCAGTTCAGCTACAATATCAAAGGAGTGTTTTCTTATTTTAAAAACAAGATCTTATTTCAAGACGAACCGTCTCCAGCTTTTCCATGGCTGAGATCGACGGGTCATCAGATCGGACAGCCTATGGGTTACTTGTTTGATGGGTTTTATTCAGAAGAAAACATAGCTTCTAGCCCGATACCTGCTGGAGGTTACCAAGTACAGCCCGGCGATTTACGGTACAAAGATCTCAATGAAGATGGAGTAATCGATGATTACGATAGAACGACGATTGGAAGACCAAATATACCAAACTCAAGCTTTGGTCTGACTTTAGGAGGTAGCTACAAAGGTTTCAGTGCCAATGTGTTATTTCAGGGAACTACAGGCTATAGTTTTAGTGTGCAGGGAAGTGGAATAGAGCCTTTTAAAAGCCAATTTCTGCCTATTCACCAAGAGCGATGGACTCCTGAAACGGCAGCTACTGCTAAGTTTCCTAGACTAACGACTAATCCAACTACCGTGAATAGTCCGTCATCGTACATGTCAGATTTTTGGTTAATCGATGCTACCTACCTAAGGCTAAAGACCGTCGAATTGGGCTATCAATTTCCTGATCGATGGTTACCGTTAACGATTAGCAACGCGCGTCTATATGTAAGTGGCTATAATTTATTGACATGGACCAACTATTCATTGTATCAGCAAGACCCTGAGGTTACTTCCAACACAGCGGGAGATGCTTATCAGAATCAGCGCGTAGTCAATTTGGGAATTCAGATAGGTTTTTAGAATGTTTCCGACGATCTCATCCTTGATTAATTATTTGTTTAGTACAAACTTTAATTGGCCATTTCCCACATTCGGTTTTTTTGTGGCTTTGGCTTTTGTGCTTTCCTATTTTACCTTCAAAAGTGAATTTGAAAGGAAAGAAAAATTAGGAGATATTAAAGCTTTTCCTTCCGAAAATAAGTTCGCTAAGAACTATTTTTGGATCTATTTAATGGTCTATGCTGTTTCGGGATTTGTCGTTGGGTACAAGCTAGTTGGAGTAGTAGGAGCGTACAAGTTATTTATTAGTGATCCGTATGGTTTTATGTTTTCAAGTGCTGGAAGTTGGCTCGGTGGAATCATCTTTCTATTGCTCGCAATGCTCGCCTTTTATTTTGAATACAAGAAATCTCAAAATATCTCAGATGGGCAAGTAAGTGTTTTAGTAAGCCCTAAAGAATTGATGCCAACCTTGGTCTTGTGGGCTGCGGTCACAGGATTTATAGGCGCAAAATTATTTAATGTTTTTGAAGATTACGAACTGCATAAATCACACTCGCTGATTGATATTTTTCATTTTAGCGGATTGACTTTTTGGGGTGGTTTAATTTTTGGGGCAGCGAGCTACTTGTACATCGGCATTCGGAACGGCATTCCTTGGAAACACTTAGCTGATATTGGTTCATTAGGAATGCTGGTCGCCTATGCTGTCGGACGTATGGGATGCCATTTTTCGGGTGATGGTGATTGGGGGATTGTCAATCGTACAGTTAAACCTTTGAACTGGTTGCAGGATTGGATGTGGTCATCTACATTTCCGCATAATGTGATCAATCAAGGAAAATACATTGACGGATGTACGGGAGCATATTGTCATGAGCTTATCGACCCTGTCTATCCCACATCTTTATACGAGTTCTCCAGCATACTCTTAGTCTTTTTCGTGCTTTATGCAATCAGGAACAAGGTGAAGACAGCCGGCCTAATGTTTACCATTTATCTTTTTGTCATTGGAATTGAACGCTTTCTTATTGAATTTTTACGCGTTAATTATAAATACGATGCGTTGGGGTACTCGCTATCGGAAGCGCAGCTAATTAGCCTTCTGATAGTAGTCTTCGCAGTTTTCATGTTAGGTCATCTGATCTACCAACGCCAATCGAAAACTCGGTTAACAAAAATTACTATGTAGAAAAAATGATACCTAGCACAACCTAATAAAACTAAGTCAATCTTAACTGTAACGAATTATGAAAAGAAAATTATTTTATCTGTTTGCCCTACTTATTCTCAGCTCCTGCGAACGAGAGTTTCCAAAATTATTAAGCCCAGGACGAATGATTAAAAGTTTTGCATTGGAAAGCGGTCAATATGGAAAGGTAAGTATTGTTTCGTCAAATGATGAACACCAAGTGTTTGTGACCTTACAGCCCGACGCAAACTTGAACTCGTTGAAACCTATTATTGAAATTTCTGACGATGCATCCATAACGCCTTCATCTGGAGATGTAATCGATGTATCAATCAACAAGACGGTTGTTTACAAAGTAACTTCTGCTTCTGGACAAACAAGAGATTGGCAAGTGGTGTTTCGTATTCATGATTCGCAAATCAGCGATTATGACACTTATAGCATTGCTAGCGTGCTGAATGGTAAAGTAATGCAAGTAGAGGGGGATTACAAGTTTAATGAGAAATACCTGATCAATGCGAACATCAATATCGTTAACCCAGAAGTAGCACATGGCGAGAATCTGCAGCGCTGGCAGGAATGGGATATTATTTACCAGCGTACGGAAGATGGAATAAAGTATTATTCATTTAGAAACTTAAATAGTGGTTTGTTGCTTCAAGCCGCTAATGAAGAAGGCGAAAAGGTAATTCAGAACAGAAAGTCATCGACTAATGTAGATGCGCAGTTATGGGCGCTAGAAGAATCGGCAGAATCAGAAGAATATGAAATCATCAATAAGGCGAACGGTTTCTATCTGACATTGAATAGCAGTGGCAGTATCACCTATGTCACGCAACAAACTGGGGATAACTCCGATAGACAGCGATGGGTAATCAATAAATTGCCGAGGGATAGTTACCGCGATGACGATGTCTGCAATTTCTTTAACAGGACAACAGGCTCTGTCGCTTTTGATCAAGGTAACAGTATTCCATTGTCGGATGGAAGAGTTCTGTGGGTGACACAGGATGCATGGTTTGAAGGGTCGCTTGCACCGAATGGCAACTTAAATGGCAATCATTTTATATCCTATAGCAACTCTGTCATTATTCAATCTGCTATGGATAATTGGAGTCCAAATGCGGTTATGATGACTGCCGATGGCCGGTCAAACGGAGGTGTTGGTAACCTGATTCCTAAATACCCAGGGAAAACATGGAGCTGGCCTGGAGCTGGTGTCGAACTAAATAATATTGTCTATATCCATAACACAGAAGGTGAGGGCTTGGGGACAGATAATGATCATCAATCCCTATATAAACTTACCCCAATTACGAACACACATTGGAAGACCGAGCGCACAACGCCCGCTGGCTTAACGGCTTCTGAAAAATTGATGCGGTTTGCAAGCGGCATGGTCAAAGCAAACGATGGGTATGTCTATGTATACGGCAGCCGCAATATTCCAGATAGTTTTGGTTTTAACACCTATCTGTATGTTGCCAGATTCTTGCAAAATGACCCACAGAATTGGACCTTTTGGAATGGAAATGCCTGGGTTGCAACAGCCAGTTTATCGTCATCTGCTCATGTTAGTACAGGTAATGGAACTAATTACGTGAGCTACCTCAATGGTAAATATATCCATCTCACCATGGATCAAGGATTTTACTGTGATATCCCATCCATCAATATGTATATATCTATCTCTAGCAGTCCTACTGGACCATTTACGACAAAAAAGTTAGTACATAGCTTTACGGAGTATTACAAAGGCAAAAATGCTAGGGTGTATACGCCGCTCATTCATACGTCATCGGTTAATGGGAAGGATGAATTATTAATTACGTATAGCATTAATTTTGGCGCATGCGTCGTGAACAATGATGGTGCTATCAAGGAAAGCGATGGTACTTATGATTCGTACTATTATCGAGTGAAGGGTGTCAGGATACCGTATTCTCTATTTGAATAGCCTATGTAAAAACTTCAGTTAATTAAGTAAGTTTATATGTTTGTTATCCCCTCTTATGACGCTCGTTATTCGAGGGGATTTAGAATCCCGAAGTAGTGACTTTTTTCGATTATTATTTCAGAATGAAATAATCGGTTAGTGATGTTTTTGTTCTTTTAAGAGCGAACGCAAATCTCTATCCGCGTCTTGATACTTTCGGCGGGAATCCAAACTTCTTTTTGTACAATCGGGAGAAGTAATGAGGAGAAGTGAATCCCGTGCGGTATGCAATCTCTTTGGTGCTCATATTGCCCTCTTCAAGAAGCTCCTTCGATTTATGAAGACGGAGTTCCAAATGGTATTGATTTGGCGCTACTCCAATTAAGCTTTTGAACACTTTGCGGAATTTGGAGTAACTGATTGGAAACTCCGCTGCTAACTCTTCGATATTTAGATTTCTGTCGAGTTGATGCTGAAGCAGAAATATTACTTTTGAGACCCATAATGATTCGGGATCATCTTTGATCTCTTCCATTAATTTTACTCTGTTCAAAACGGCGATAATCTGTAAAGTTTGGCCAGTAATCATTTGCGGGTATCCAATTTCAGCTTGATGGACCGTGCTTAGCAAATCGGTAAAAGCGGCAATAAGTTTGTTGCTGATACCAGTTTTGATAATAGGAACTTTCTGGTCAAAAAATGACTCCATAAGTTGTTGCGGATAACTACCTTTGAAACCTACCCAATATTCTTCCCAACCAGTGGTTAAATCCGGCTTATACCTATGCCAAACTCCTGGAAATAAGATAAAACAAGTACCGGCATGAATTGCGCATTCTCCTATCGATTCGCATTCGAAAATACCACGGCCACTTGTGATAAAAACGACATAGAAGCCATCTAAAATCCGGCCTTTGTTCCATGAGAAGCCATGATCCAAAGGATGGTCTTTTGGATTGGGATAATCTATGTTTTTTTCGGTCTTGCTATATCCAACTGTTGTAATATAGAAATTCCATTTTTTTTCAAGTTCGCTAATGTTTAGGTATTTATGATAGTTTTCCATAAAATTGCGCAGTAATCATCTATTGAATGTAAGATACAGAAAATATCGACAAAAGAAATTCGCATCAGTTCTTAGGAGATCATTCCATGTTCATTTACTTGCCAAGCAGTAACACGAACCAAAGCCGTTGCTTAATACTATTCCATGTGCGTTGTGGGTTGTTGCCACTAATAGTTCCTAGATTTTCCTAATTCTGACGCAAGATGACAGTTTTACTTTTGGCTTTTTGGGAAACCTAATCAAACGATGAATTTGTCATTGAATCAATTCCTTCATACAGCTCAATCTTATCCAAGAATATCATTTTAGATACTATTTGTTAAAAATTGTAACAGTTATCTTATCTATTCTAATGAATTTGAAAGTCTAAATATTTAGAGCTAGGCCCTCTTTTTTCATTTTTCTTTCAACTCAATAACTTGATTTTATGGGGTATGTAGCGTACTGTCTCATTTTATTTATTTGGCGCTCACGATTTGGCAACACTTTCGAGTTTGGTTTAAAGATAAACGTAATATCAAAAAGTACAACAATCTTGCCAGTTTGATCATTTTATTTTTGGCTGTAAGATCTAAGTTTGTTTAACGATCAATTATACATTCAGTGTAATCTAACTTTTATAAATCATGAAAACTGATATAACTAAAAAACAAATAGACTTTTATGCTGCTAACGGCTTTGTCGTTATTGAGGATTTTTTATCCGCTCAGGAATTGGAGACATGGAGAGCTGCGGTTAAGTCTGCTATTGAGGAGCGAAATGGTAAAAAGATGCCTGGAAAAGATATTGAGATAGGAGAGGACGACGGTATTAACGAGGATACGGCTTATTTCAATAACGTTTTCGACCAGCTCTTAAATCTATGGCAAACAAGTGATGCGGTTAAAGAAATAATGTTGGACGAACGTATTGGAAAAATGGCTGCGACTCTGGCTGGAGTTGATGGCATTCGCATTTGGCATGATCAAGCATTGATCAAACGTCCATGGGCAAATCCTACTTCATGGCATTTAGATACACCATTCTGGTCGTTTTCAGACCGTAGGGCACTTTCGATTTGGGTAGCTCTGGATGACGTAACTCTTGAAAATGGCTGTTTATTCTTTATTCCGGGTTCCCACAAAAAAACCACATTTGAAAATGCTGGCATCGGCAAAAATATGGGTGGAATTTTTGAATTGTATCCCGAATTTAAATCTACGCACTCAAAATCTGCCGTCATAAAAGCAGGCAGTTGCACTTTTCACAATGGTCTTACAATACACGGTGCGCACGCCAACATGACGCCAGGTTTTCGTAGGGCAATGACATGTGCATTTATGCCAGATGGAAATACATATAATGGTACTCCAAACGTGCTGCCTGATGAATACGTAAAGACGCTTAAGGTCGGAGATCTTTTAAATAACGAGCAACAAAATCCGCTAATCTATAAACGGCGCGAATCATCTCTTTAATGCTGATTGACGGGTGTTCACTCGTTCTGCCTAATTTTTAGTTTTTAGTAGAAGATTGTCGGTCCGAGTTCATTAGCATCCAAGAGAAATAATCTTTCGATCGAAAAACAGTTTTGATAAGTAGCAAATTATGAAGATAGAATTTTTTTGTCCCCGTTGGGGCTCCGAAACCATTAACTGGAACACATTTTCCAGCAAAGTCAAGTCTGATGGCTTCGATGGCGTAGAGGTGTATCCTTTTGGCGAAAAAACAGAAAAGAAAGAAATGATAAACAGACGGCATATACATTTCCAACGCAGGCATTGGTAGATTTCGAGGGGAAAAATTACGTGTTTGAATCGCTGGGTAATAACAAATTTCAATTGTTAAATGTCGAAGTAGGCGAGAGCGGCAATGAGTATGTCGAAGTCAAAAACTATTCGGATTTTATAAATAAAAGCATTGTCAGCAAAGGAGCATATGCACTGTTGATGGCGCTGAAAAATAAAGTTGAGTAACCCAAATTTAAAATGGATGCAAATAGTCTGATGGAGATGGTTTGTAAGAACTGGCTCCGTTGTTCGATAGCCTCCGTAGGAAGATGTCGAACTGCAGATAAGCCAGGTTTGCAATCCTGATAATGAATCTAGAGCGAATTGCAAATCCGCAGTAGCAGCTATTCTGGATGACCCTTCGGAACATCCAGAATAGCTTTATTTGGCTTGCCAATCTGAGTAAAACGAAGAGTCTCTTAGCTAAGCGATATAGCTGATAATAGGAGTAGGGATGGATATTGCAAATCCGCTTTATCAGACATTCTGGAGGACTCTTCGGAAGATCTAGAATAGCGTGAGAACTTGATATTCTTACATATTTTACATTAAAAATAATTAAAATGAGATAATTTCTCAAATTATTTCATTTTTTTAAAATTTTCTGTTTATATTTGAGAATAATTCTCAAATAAATAAGATGCTAATAGAATTTTCAGTTGGTAATTTTTTATCTTTTAAAAGCAAGGCTACTCTTAGCATGGTTGCTACGCCAATAAAAGAGCATAGTGATGCAAATATCTTCGCAACGGATCGTTTCAACCTATTAAAAGGTGCGGTGATCTATGGGGCGAATGCAAGTGGGAAAAGCAATATCGTGAGGGCGATGTCTACTATGCGTCGGCTTGTGCTGTTATCTTTCGAGCAGTCTTCCGCGGATGAACTGGATATTGTTCCGTTTTTGCTAAACACAGAAACAGAAGCCAAACCTTCGTTTTTTGAAGCGGTTTTTGTGATCGGTGGTATTCGTTATCGGTATGGTTTCGAGGTTGACAACCACGGCGTACATGCGGAATGGCTTTTTGAAGCTCTGAAAAATACGGAGAAGGCTCTTTTTCTTCGTGAAGGGGAGGGCATCGAAGTGATGAAAGGCTTTACTGAAGGTAAGAATTTGGAGGAGCGCACCAGGAATAATGCTTTATTTCTTGCTGTTGCGGATCAGTTCAATGGGAAGATTGCACAGAAGGTCATGAAATGGTTCAACAACTTTATAAGTATTTCGGGTCTGAGTCATGAAGGTTACAAGGCTGTTACGTTCGATATGCTGAATAATAAAGATACACGTAGCACGCTGTTTGACTTTTACAGAAAGCTGGATTTAGGTTTTGACGAGCTAAGAATCTCCAAAAATGAGTTTGATCCTAAGGAGCTACCTAGCGGATTGCCAGATGTGATGGTCAAGCAGTTGCTGACCGATCTTGAAGGATCTTTCCGTATCGATATAAAGACGATACACACGAAGTACAACGAAAACAACCAGCCGGTAGATCCTGTAGAATTTGATATGCGCGGTCAGGAATCATCTGGAACGAATAAGTTGTTCAATATTTCGGGTCCAATATTCGATGTGCTAAATGACGGTGGCTTGCTGGTGGTGGACGAACTGGATGCAAGTTTGCATCCGTTGATGACCTTAGCCATTACGAAGCTTTTCAATTCCAATGAATTTAACAGGAATAATGCACAGTTAATTTTTGCTACCCACGATACCAACCTGCTGTGCTATGGGGATTACAGAAGGGATCAGATTTATTTTGTTGAGAAAGATCGGTATGGAGCGTCTTCAATTTATTCTTTGGTGGAGTATAAAGAAGACGGGAAGACCGTTCGCAAAGACCGTTCTTTCGAGAAAGATTATATAGAGGGACGCTATGGTGCCATTCCATTTATTGGCAACTTTTCTAATATCGCTGTGGAATGGCAAGAAAGGTAAAATTCTCTGACGCAAAGAGGGAGAAATTCTCGCGGATCGACCAACGGCGGAAAAGAGATACTCGCAACATGCGTCAGTACTTTCTGATCGTTTGTGAGGGTGCAGAAACAGAGCCTAATTACTTTGAGGGTCTTAAAGATGATCTTCCCAAAGGGACGCTTACGACACATCAAATTGAGGTGCAAGGCACAGGACGCAATACACAGTCTTTGTTGGATGAAGCTATGCGATTGAGGGCTTGGATGCAAAAATATTCCACACGGAAAGTTGATCGGTTATGGATTGTTTTTGATAAGGACAGTTTCACGGCGCAGGATTTCAATGGAGCTATCCAGCGCTGCCATAATGAAGGAATCGGTTGTGCATGGAGTAATGAGGCATTTGAGCTATGGTATCTGCTACATTTCGATTATTTCGAAAATGGGATGGGGCGTGATGTATATAAAAAGATGATCGAAGATCGCCTGAAGTCAAGTTTGGGCAACAGTTTTCGGTATAGAAAGAATAGCCCAAACATGTATGCTATTCTTAGGAAGTTTGGAAGCTTAGAAGTGGCGATCCGCAATGCAAAACGATTGGCGAAAAAATATGAAGGGGACCGGGATTATTCAAGCCAAAATCCATGCACGATGGTGTTCGCACTGATCGAAGAATTAATAAATTTAGACTCATAATACCAATGGATACAGTTCACCAAAAGACGTTTAAGATATTGTCAATTGATGGAGGCGGTATCAAGGGACTTTACTCGGCGTCAATTTTAGAACAATTCGAAAAGAAGTTTGAGTGCCTTACCAGCGATCATTTCGACATGATATGTGGCACCTCCACCGGGGGGGCTGATTGCCCTAGCCTTATCGCTAAAAATTCCAGCAAAAGATATCGCAGCGTTCTATATCAGAAATGGTCCGCTTATATTTCCGGAGCGCAATCGGTTGATGTCATTTATAAGACAGACCCTATTTTGTGGAAAGTTCAGTGATAAAGGATTGCGGGAGGCCCTAGAAAGTATCTTTGGCGATAAGATCATTAGGAACTCGAACAATCTGCTGTGTATACCGAGCTATTCGATCACAGAACACAAACCGTATGTGTTCAAATACGACCATACGAATTTGGAGCGTGATAACACCAGCAAGATGGTGGAAATTGCGCTTGCTACATCTGCCGCGCCGACGTATTTTCCATTGGCGAACCTGCCGAGCTACAATAATACGCAGTTTATCGATGGGGGAGTATGGGCGAATAACCCGGCTTTGGTGGGTATACTAGAAGCATTGGATTACTTCGTCGGTGAAGACCCAAAACCATATAAAGCGATTAATATTTTGTCTTTGAGTAGCTTGTCGGCTAATGCGGGAAACCGTCCGAATCTCAAGCGGCATCGCGCGTTTGTTGATTGGCGTGACGAGCTATTCGAAACCTCAATGAACGGGCAAAGTTTTTTTACAGATTTTTTTCTGAAGAAAATCTCGAAATTTTCAGAAACTGATATCATTTACAACCGTATTCCGAGTTGTCCGATGTCAAAAAATCAGGAAAAGATCATCAAAACTGGATAAAGCTACGGAAGATGCCTTCAGCTTGATGAAGCAATTGGCATCGAACCAAGCATTGGAATGGGAAAAACCGAAGTTATACGCGAATTATTTACTACACCAAAAACATATAAACCAAATTATGGCAAACTGTAACGAACTATTTTCACTTTACAACAGTGCGATTAAATTAAGCGAGGAGCGAAGAACCATTTTACGCGCTGTACGCAATAGTTTACGAAAAAAGATTGAGCGGAAATTTAACGAATTAATTTTTGACGAAACTTTGGAATTCCATAGTCAGGGATCGTACGTGATGGATACGATCATCACACCAAAGGATGATGATTATGATTTGGATTACGGGGTTTATTTTCTTGGGGATAAATCCAAGGAGGACAGGCCTGATGCGAAGGAATTTCATGATGCAATCTTGTTCGCGGTCGGTGAGGATGAAAGCTACGCGGATGTGACGGACAAAGATACGTGTGTGCGGGTACGTTACGACAAAGAGAAATTCCACATTGATCTTCCAATCTACTATGCGGATTCACCTACGAATCCAAATTTAGCGCATTTATCCAAGGACTGGCCGTTGAGCAATCCCGTTGAATTCATAGCGTGGTTTGAGGAGAAAGTTGCATCTGGTTTTCAAAAAGCATTTCTTTATGAAAGAAGGATGTTCAGTGAATATAAGCAATGGCAGTCAGATATACGTAAGGAGGATGCACAGTTGCGAAGGATCGTTCGCTATTTGAAGGGGTGGTCAGATGAGCTAAGGGGTGAGGTCCACACATCTGGATCGATATACCGACCTTTTAAACCGTATTCAACTGTTGGTTGCTACTGCTGAACACGATTTCATCAACAGTCAAACCATTATGATTTTTCTTTTCTTTAGTCTTGATGAATGCTGCTATCTGCTGCATTCCGTGTGCTGCAACGAGGCTGTCATCTCTGTTCATGATGACAGCAAAAAGGTCTTCCTGATGAACTTAAAAGTTTTTTTTCGAAGGAATAATCGTGATAGTTGCTTTTTCGCTCATTATACTACTGCTTTCAATGCCAATCATAGAAGCAAGTGCAAAAAAGTATATACTTATAGTATCTATGAGAATAATTGTTAAAATGTGATGATTTTTTTATGCTTTTTTAATATTACCAAAATCTGGCCGTTGGCAATGCATAAAAAGCCGTGTCCTTTTCTTTTTGCCACGGTGCCTGATGAAATTGCCAGCACTTTTCTACCATGTCAAATCTTTTTCCCATATCCATTTCTCCCCACTGGTAACCTGTCTTGTATTCTTTTCCATTAGCTGTTATCGTTCCGAATATTGAGGGATAAGAAAAACCGGATACGCCATTGGTATATTGAATGGCTTTGTCAAACTTCAACCTCGTTCCTGCCGGAAATCTGGTTATCTCCAATAAATCGCCAATCTCTTTTTGTTCTTCTATATATTGCCATTTCGGATGGTTGCTATCCAGTAGCAAGTAAGGATAGCTGCTGTTATGGTGAATTTCTACCTTATCCTTAAATAAGACTGTTTCCTTGTTCAGAGCTACGGTTTTTCCCACCCATTCTTTAAAAGGTTCGTATCTGTTGATGTTGGTAGATTTTGTCTTCACCGTTGCGAAAATTATAAAACCTAAAAGCACGATACAACCTATAATAATTAAAGCAATGATACCCATTGTTTTTTTCGCAGACATCTTACTTCTTCTCTGATATATATACTTCCGTCAATCCATCGGCAGATTTAAAGCGGATATTATACCCGGTTTGTTCCGACAATTGCAATGCGGGTAAGGTTTCTGTTTCGTAATCGCTGCTGTTCAGTTGTTCTTTAGGTTTGCTGGTTTTGCTCATCTCCATGCTTTTGGAAAGATAAAAATCTGATCCCTCCACTTTTACAATTTTGAACCAACCAAAACCTATCTCGGCGCCAATGGGCGTTCTTTTTTCTTTATACTTTTCATAATGCCCAAAGAAAATATCGCCGACCACTGGAGCTTTTTCCATAGCTGTGTAGATTGCAGACTTAGGTACTGGCGGCTTTACTTCCTGATAAACGATCAATCCCATCGTAGCGATCATCAATGCTACGAAAATCCATCCTACAACGGTCAGCTTAAAGATAAAAGGAGGCTGAGGTGCTTCAGCAGCCTTTTGACTCGCAAATGCTTTCATTTCCGGTATCCAGAATCTTCTTGGAATTTTCTTTTGCGTCACTTCATCCCAGAATTCACCATAGGCTTTTTTGGAATATACGGTAAAAAGTGCCGTTTTTGACTGTGTACGGTAGATACCCAATACCATTGGGTTGGATGGATTTTTAGGATTATGCAGACCATCGTTACTATGGACTGCATGTTCTATTTTATTGATTACAAAAAACATATTTCTTCTTTTTATTGTTCTAAAATTTCAAATACAAGTGTGCATCCCTCTACTGAAATAAGATCATTACCTTCTTTTTCATCCAACGGAACCAAATAGAGTTTCTGTTCAGTCTTATTGAAATGATAACGATAATAATAGCGGTCTTCCATTTTAAAAATCGCAAATGAAGGATGTTGTCCGTCATCCATCTTGATGGACAACACTCTTTTATTTTCGTTGATGTCAAATGCGCCTTTCTTTTCTCCTTTGATAAAAACATGGTCTTGAAAAAACGCTATGGTGTCATTACGGTCAATGTTCTTATATTTGCGCTCCATTGGATAGAATTCCTGCTTAAGTTTCCAACTGTAATCAGTGAACTTTTTAGGATTGGAACTTGCTGAATGCTGAGTCATTTCATCCTCCATCTGATAGAGCAAAGGCCATACATCCTGAGGAATCAACTGATCTCCGGGGTCAAGCCAATACACCCGATATGCGTGCATATTCTTTTTTATAAATGTCTGCTCAGGTACATGCTCACCAAAATAGATAAACTGATAATCTTTGCCATCACTTTTTCGGATGGTCATTTCATAGTAATCGGTTTCCAAAAAGTCTTTCAAGATAAAAGCTTGTTTCCTTGCTGGACCGAGGAATACATCAAGTGATGTGAAATTGTATGAGGGATTATCATTATCGAGATTTCGGAAAGTCTGCGGTGTTCCGTTTTCTAGCACAAATGTCCTGATCTTTTGAAACAGCGAAGGAAGGAAAATAGACGATGCATCCGTATAGTTGTATTGCTGCACTTTCTTTTCTACATGACTGACAATGGCATCTAGACCGCTCCTTGTTCCTTCAAAATAGTTGTCATCCTTAAATTTCGGTATAAAATATTTTTCAATGATTTTTTTTGTAGCTTCATCGCTCATGATTTTCTCTATACCGTAGCCATTTTCTATACGCATTAGGCGGAATTGTTTGGAAATCGCGATAACTATCCCATTGTTTTTTCCGTATTCCCCTGGGGCATATCCTGTCAAATTATTAAATACATATTGATCAAAATGGTCTTTGTCGGTATGGCGTTCATCAATAGTTATGATGGCTATTTCGGCAATTCCTTTCTGCCAGAGGTCATTTACAATACTGTCTAACTGCTGTATCTCTTTATCGGAAAAAATCCTTTCATAATCAATGACGCGTTCTTTTTTGACAACAAACTGATTCTTGTTAGGATTGGTCTGTCCAACCACCAGCGTTGACAAAAAACAACACACTATTATATAGAGCAGATTACGCATCTAATATTTTTTTAATTTAGTATGTGATAAATCATATCATGATTCGTAGTTAATTTGCTGTCCAATTGCATCATTTTATAAATTCTTAGGTACAACGTACATGGAGTGTAATTCCATTGGCTGGGAAGTATTTGTGAGGTATTTGATTTCCTTTCCATCTTCCCAAACTAGGTATGTCATTGCACCATTCTGATCTTCCTGTCCCAGCACATACACCTTGCCGTCCACAACCTGTGAGGAGAAAGCATAGGAATGTCCGCTGTTTGAGTGCTGGATAGGAAGTGGCTCATTGTTCTTGAAAACCCTGGGCGCATATTTACTTCCTACTTGTTCATAGCCTGTGGCATAGACGTTGCCATTGCTAACACTAACGTTTAGACCTCGTATTACAGATGTTCCCGATATCAGGTTGGTAGGCACACCGTTCTTCCACAACTTCAAGCTACGATCACCGAGCGCATCTGCGTAACCCACCACATAAACGTCTGTTCCATCTACATGGATACTTTTTGCATAAGTCGTTGATGAGCTTTCTGAAAGCACGGTCGGTACTCCGTTTTTCCAGTATTTTGACACGATACCTCCCTGCGTATTCTCGTGACCCACTACGTAAATTGCGCTACCGGAAACAAATATGTCTTCCAAGCGGGTGTGGATAGAAGTGCTCCCAATATTCATCATCACTCCATTTTTCCATACGATAGCCCTGCTTGTTGCATTCACGGATTCTGGCACGTAAAAACCTGCTACATAAACATCATTTCCAGAAATGAAAAGTGCATTTGCACTAACACTTTTTGAAGGAGGTGCGTTCAGCACCTGAGCTTGGCCGTTTTTCCACAGTAGTGCGTTCGTGTATCTGTACGAAGTTCCTTCTTTTTCCAATGCAGAACCTGCTACATAAACATCATCACCTGAAACCTGAATGTCATTGGCAACAGTAGCCACTCCTGCTGTATACGGAAGTTCTATTACCAGTTTGTTTTTCAAGTAGAGAGCCTGAAGCCTATCTTGATGCATGCGCGTCCCGGCCGCATATACATAAACCGATAGCGGATCTTCCTCTGTATGATGTTCATCATCTTTGTAGCAAGAAATGAAAAACGTCAGTAACATCGGTACTAAGAAAAAAAATCTTTTCATATCTATAATCACTTAGTTATCAATTAAATTTATCTTCAAATAACTTTCCGATTACCGGCACTGGCTTTTTAACCTCGTTGACTGCTGGTATTGCACCCAACGCCATCATTATCAGAAAAACAATGATATGTATGGCAAATGTAAGTGATGGCACGATCGGTACTAGTATTCCTGCACAAAGGTTAAAAACAATAGCAGTGATGAATAGCCCCAAACCTTGTTTTAAATGATATTTGCTGAGGTCCTTTCGTTGGTCTTTTCCTACAAAAAAAGAAATAAGCAACAAAATGCCAAGATACCTTAAAATAGATTGTACTTTCGGTGTCATAATTTTTTAATTTAATCTTAAACAAAAATCGGAAGATTCTTAAGAATTAATGATCTGGTTAACCGAACAAACCATCTACAACTTTTTAAAATGTATATACAAAGTATCTACGTGTGTTTTAATTAGCTAATTTTCAATAAATTGAAAATAAAGTCATCAAGAAGTTTAACGGTATCTCGTTCGAATGTCTTTCGTTTTTTTTATTACTTTGTAGGAGTATGTATATAGAAATTGTATGAGGTTTAGATATGTTTTTTGTTTAATAGTTGCTTTTCTAGCATGTGTAGAGCTTAGTGCCCAGCACATTCATTCCGATACGCAAAAAATTCTGGATGAACTGGATCGGCTTCAATTGCAAAACCAGCAAAAAGAATCTATTAAGATTTTGGATGCCGGCATTGAGTCCACCAGTTCGCCTGCTGATTTAGCCTATCTGTATGCTTATCAAAGCAGTATATATACTTCGATGGATAGTCTTCTACTTTCTAAGAAACTCATTGACTTAAGTTTGGAAAATGCAGAGAAGTCGAAGAAAAAAACATCTTTAGCGGTGGCCTATAGGGCTAGAGCATTCCTGAATAATGCACTTAATCTGCCGGATGCGGTTGTAAAAGATGCCCTTTATGGCCTAAAACAGGTGGAAAATAATGAGGAGGATCTTTCTACCAAATACCACCTAAACTATTTGCTGTACGGAGCTTACAGCAAATGGGACGTTAGTGAAAAGATGGAACACTATATACATCAGGCTCGTTACTGTGCTATTGAAGCAAACAACATCAATTTACAAACGAATGTAAACAACGGTATTTCAAGTATGTATCTGACAAGATACAAAAGAAGTAAAGAGCGAAATCTTTTGGACAGCAGTTATCATTATCTGAATAAGTCTTTTAATTTATTGGAAAAGCAACCGGATAAAATAAGTGTTAATACATATGTGATTACATGTATTAACCTGGCAAATTATTTTTTGGAGCATTCGGTTGAAGCATTGCCGTATAGAGAGCAGAAAGCATTTGATTACCTCAAACTTGCAGAACAAAAACTAGATAATAGCGAAGCTTTTGCTGATAAATGGGGTAATATATTTGGTATTAAAAGTGGATTTGCAAAGCAAAAAGAAGATTTGGGACTTGCGGAAAAATATCTTTTACAAGGGCTTAGTAGAATAATGAGTTCCAGCGGAAATCATTTTAGGTTAGAGTATGCCATTAATCAGGATTTAGCTGATATTGCCTTAAGAAAACAAGATTTTAAGTCGGCATTGACTTATCAGCAACGCGCAGAAGATTTATTAATAAAATCGTTTAACGAACAACAGCTTTACAACGCACAGAAGTTAGAGGTGCAGTATGAAACCGAAAAAAAGGACCGTGAGCTTGAACTTCTAACCGAACGTGAAAATTTCAGGAAACGAAAAAATTACCTCTACGGAGGAATTGCTATTGCGCTGTTGTTCGGACTCCTATGTATGTTCGTATCTTATCACTTCCGACTACGATATTCCATAGAGCGTGAAAAACAATTGGCTCAGGAAAAAGAAGATCAGGCACAGCAGGCTGCTATGCAACTTAAATTGGAAAAAGAAGAACAAGCGAGGTTGAAAGCTGAACAGGAAGTGCTGGATTTAAGACGGCAACAGTTGGAAAAAGAAGCCTTGGCAAATTCACTAATCATAGATAGAAAAAATGACACGCTTAAACAGATTCAGGATAAAATAGATAGTGGCGAAGCCAAACATATACAGAAACTGATTAAGGAAGAAATGCTTCTGCAGACGGATTATGAAGATATCAAAATGCAGATACACAAATTACATCCCGATTTCTTTAACCGGTTAAACGAAAAAGCAATTCAGAAACTAACCCCCCTTGATCTGAAATACTGCACCTATATCTACCTTAAAATGACTACCAAGCAGATTGCACAGGCTTTGCATGTCGAACCGCAGAGTGTCCGTATGTTCAAATACCGGCTGAAACAGAAGTTTGGTTTAGGGAAAGAGGATGATTTGGAGGGTTTTTTGGAGAGGTAGGCTTCTGTTTATTCATTTAGTTTAACAACTTGATGCAATTTGCCGCTATGAAAACAATTAACGTGAAAGTTGGTGATGGCTGTTCCTCCTTTTAGAGCGAAACGCTTTTCACTATCTAATAGTGGTAAGAAGATTTATACCTCCGCAAATAACTATCAATCAAATTGTTGAAAATACTTTTGAAGAACCGCTCAGCTTTTTGCTCACATATTGTTTGCTCGGTGATTGCAACAAACATAACGGTCTAAACTAACAAAAGGAAACAATTATTTTTTAAGAATCGTGTAATAGTAAAGATTCCATGCATCGGAATTAGCTTCAACAATATCTAACAAGCCATCATTGTTTAAATCCCCAATTTCCACATGATAAGTATCGTCCTTTAAATCCTCTCGAAGATTTCGTATTTCGAAAGTGCCATGTACCTTTCCGATGAAAACTCGATTTACAGATTCAACATTGCCTTCAATGATATCCATAATACCATCTTGGTTCAAATCACCCACTGCAATTGAACTTGTTGTTGTCGAATCTCCAAACTCATCAAAATTATCGTATTTCAAGTTTTTATCTCCATAATAGATTCGGTTTGCAACACCTAAATAACCTACTATCACATCCGAAAAACCATCTTTGTTAATATCGGCAACAGCTATGGAACGGCATTCTATTTCTTCATCACCAAAGCTTTCAACATTATTAAAAATTTGCTGACCATTATTTATAAAGATTTTATTCTTACCACCTCGTTCCGCTGTAACCAAATCAACATATCCATCCATGTTAAAGTCTACGACAACAGTCTGTATAGTCTCTGATTCTTCATCTCCAAAATAAACACATTCAGTAAATGAAGCTTCCCCGTCATTTATCCATATTTCATTTTGAGCTTTCCTATTCGATACAACTAAATCAAGATGACCATCTTTGTTAATATCAATTATTTCTACATGCCTCGATGGAGATGCCTTTCCAAATTCGTGATACCTTTCAAATGACATTGTGGAATCCCCGAAATAAATTCTATTTGGAGTCTTATCGTTTACTAAGACAATATCCAAATACCCGTCACCGTTCAAATCTCCTGCTTTTATGCAATACGATGCTTGAAGCAATCTACCTAATGGTCGCCCAGATTTAAAATTACCGCTCCCGTCGTTAAAAAAGACATAGCTCTGTTCCGCCCAATGCCTCCCATTTGCAACCAATGCATCAAGGTCGCCATCATTGTCAATGTCTGCTAACGTAACCCATGCTGTTCTATTTGATTGCGTACCGATGGATAATGCTCCATCGCCATTCACGAAATCAATCTTTTGACAAAAACCACAATAATATGTAAGGATTAAAATATTCAGTAAGAGTAACTTTTTCATATTTATACAAAATTAGTTCCCAAACTTACTGAAAAAAGTATTTTTATATGTATACTAATCAAACAAGAGCGAAAAGTACCAAAATAAAAGTATTCAATAAATTGATATGCAGTTGATTAAGTGCTAATCTCTGAGTAAAACTAAGGTATCAAAATCATTCGCCGAATAGCTCATATTGATTGATATTGTATGGAGTTTATTAATTTGGAAAAAACAAAAATCCCAACAAATCCGTTCAATTTGCGGGTTTTTGATTTTACTTCATGTAAGGTTGTCGGTGTGGGAGTACTCGTTCTAAAAGTTGTACTTGTTTATAGTAAACACTGTCTATCTTCATTATTTTAATTTTCGAACTTTTTAGGAGCGGTTATCAAATAATCTTTGTCTAATTCAACTCCTTTTTCAATCACTCTTTTACGAGAATCTATATCTATTCTTTCTATATTAAGTTTAATAAACCATACATAATTATGACGCTAAGCAAACTATAGAAATAAACGATTAACCTTGATATTGGAGCACATTTCCAGCAATGGCTGTAGTACTCTTAGGGACTATGTAGTCATACCCTGGATGAGTTGATCTGCGTGTTCAAAAGATATGGCATGGAAAGCCATGAAGTAAAATGATATGCAGAGATAGTTCCCTCAAAATTTTGATTTTGTCGTTTTTTCCAAAGTTTAAAGTGCAATAATGTTTTATTTTTACAAAAAAAACTACGAGAATATGACAGCCCTTAATTCGCAAAAATTAAAACATGAGCAAATACAATACATTGAATTTCTCTCAAAGAATCTTGTCCAAGCCAAAAACTTTTATACAAATTGTTTTGGCTGGAAGTTTACAGATTACGGCGCACAGTACACTGCATTTGCGGGCGACTATGTCGATGGTGGATTTGCATACGGGGAACCAATCAACGGCAGCATTTTAATCATTCTATACTCTGTAGATATTGAAGCGACTAAAAGCAAAGTAGTAAATGCGGGAGGGACGATTGTAAAAGATGTATTTAGTTTTCCAGGAGGCAAACGTTTTCAATTCACAGATTTAGACGGCTATGAACTCGCAGTTTGGACCGAATAGAATGGCGATATCCACAAAATGATTATGTAAACTTGCCCCCAGATAAATTATTTCCTTTTTGTCTTCCCGATTTCAAACTGGAAACAGCTTATTGCTTTTTCATTCAATACGATATATGCATCGAATTTCTTTCCAGCCTTGCTTTTCATTCCGCGGATAAGCGAGGTTTTTCCTTTGTGGACAAGGTTTTCAATATCGCCTATGCTGATGTGTACGCCACATACATTCCTAAACTGTACCCAATGGCAAGCCTCATCAGGGCATTTCACAACCTTATCACGGATCAGAAGTTGTTTATGTTTGCATTTCGGACAAGTCAATATGGGGAGCTTGTCTGGTAGACTTGAAAGTTGCAACAGTTCTTTGGTAATAGTGGAAGCATATTGCTCCATATCCTGTTGGAATGCAGCTGCGTCGCCTTCATTATTTTCGATTTTCTGCAAGGCCAATTCCCACTCCGCAGTCATGGCTACATCGGCAATTTTTTGATCCTTCACCAATCCATAGACTTGCAAGCCCTTTTCGGTGGGTACCAAAGATTTCTTTTCCCGTTGGACATAATTCCTGCTAAAAAGGGTTTCGATAATCGAAGCTCTGGTAGCAGGCGTTCCAATGCCGATATGCTGTAATGCCTTACGCTCGTCCATATTTTCGATTTCTTTCCCCGCACGTTCCATAGCCGACAAAAGCCCGGCTTCGGTATAAAGTGCTGGTGGACTGCTTTTCTTTTCCATGACTGTAGCTTCCTTGATTTTTAGCTCATTGCCAGTTCTTAATTCGGGCAGATCCTGCACAAGTTCGGTGTCATCATCCGAAAAGTTGCCTTTAACCGAACGCCAACCTGCCTCTATAATCCTGCAACCTTTTGCGGTAAAATCGTGATGCAATACTTGTAAGCTGATATCGGTTATTTCTTTTACGCAGGCCTGCGATAGGGCTTCAAGCAGACGAAAGGCAATTAGGTCATAAACCGAGTTTTCTTTAGCCGCCAGTGAGGATGGAATTTTTTCGGTCACCAATAGGCCGTGATGGTCGGTAACGCGCAAATCGTTTACAATACGCTTAGTATAACGATTCCACTTTAGCAGCGAGATGGCTGGCTTGCAGGATTGCCTGTCCTGCAACGCACTGACGAGTTTCGGTACCTCTGCCCACACATCTTCAGGAATGTATTTGCTTCCCGTACGTGGGTAGCTGATAAATTTTTTCTCATAAAGACTTTGGGCGATTTGTAGGGTTTCCTCCGCGCTAAGGCTCAGCCTTTTGTTGGCTTCTTTTTGTAAGCCTGTTAAATCAAACAACAAGGGGGGCTGCTCTGTGATAACTTTTGTTTCTACGGAGGTAACAAACGCTAGACTTGTATTCCTTTGGATAGATTTTAAGCTGTCTTCGGCAAGTTTCTGGCTTTCCCATTTGGTTCTGGAGAGACTTTTAAAGCCCACAAATTCTTTCTCGTGCGATAATTGCACCTGCCAATATTTTTTAACGGCAAAATCGCGATGCTCCAAGTAACGTTTGCAAATCAATGCCAAGGTGGGCGTTTGTACGCGTCCCAAAGAATAAATGCCATTCCCAATTGCGATGCATAGTGCTTGTGTCGCATTAATTCCTACAAGCCAGTCAGCACGGCTCCGCCCTTGGGCTGCTCGATACAATCCCTCAAAGACTGTCCCTTCACGAAGATGGGAAAAGCCTTGCTTAATGGCTTTTTCGGTCAGCGAACTTATCCAAAGACGTTCAAAAGGCTTTCTGCAGTTCAGGTAGGCATAGATGTATCGAAAGATCAATTCTCCTTCACGACCAGCATCGGTAGCGACAACAATGCTGTCGCTACCGCTAAAAAGCTGTTCGATAATTTTTAGTTGTTTTAATGCCACTGGATCGGCCGCATATCCTTTGTCGGTTTTGACCTTTCGCACAGTCAGTAGATAAGGCTGTGGCAATATGGGCAAATTTGCTTGATCAAATTCACCAATACCGTAATCTTCAGGCATCGCTAATCCGATCAGGTGGCCGAATGCCCAAGTAACGAAATAACCGTTGCCCGTCATATACCCGTCCTTTTTCTCAGAGGCTCCTACAAGTCGGGCAATTTCTCGTGCTACACTTGGCTTTTCTGCTAGAATTGTTTTCATGTGAATGAATGAAGTATTGTTGTTGCCATAGAATGCCTGAAAGCACCTCAAATATGATTACATTTTTCTGCCCTTGGATTTTGCAGGGCTTGCCGCTTTCTCCTGCAGTTCCTGCTGCTTTTTGTTTTTCGGGGCTTGTTGCTCTTTCTTCAAAGGCTCACCGATGTTTTTTGTTGCTTCGTTCGTCTTGCCCTCAGAATTAACGGCAGTTTGCGTTTTATGGGCATAAGTAGGCTGGACTCTTTCCTTGTACTGATTGGGGAATTCAAAAGTCGCCTTGCCGGTTTCTTGATTGAACGTGACATAACCTTGATAGGATTGCCCTTTTTTGTCTATCAATCCATCAAGGTAAATGGTTTGCCTAGCTTTGAAATCCTTTTATTGGGCATCGCTCAATTCTTTGCCTCGGAATGTTTTTGGTGCTTCTTGCAAGGTAGCGGCCCCGTCTTTCTGAACAGTCTGATTGCTTTGCGTCTGTTGGTTTTGTGTGCCTCTATCAAATAGAAATTCGACATAGCGCTTGTCTGCATTGAACTGTACCGTTGCAGAAAATTCTGTCCCTTTCTTAGAAATCATTCCCTCTAGTTCTAGCGGCTTGCCTTCCATTAAAGTCTGCTTCTGGGCATCGCTTAATTTCACCCCTTTTATTTCATCGGGAATCTTAATAAACTCAGTTTTTAAAGCAATCAATTCGTTCGTTAACCGATCAACGCTGACAATAGAGGGAATCGATTCTCCTGTTTTAGGATTAGTGAGATTGACCACACGCCCAAGATTGCCCGTTTCTAACAAGTTTTTCTTGTCTTCATCCCTAAATTTATGTTCAAAGAATTTAAAATTTAGGTTCAGTTCTTTTCTAATGCCGTGTATGGCCGCGACGATTTTGCCATCGGCGTCCGGCTGTAGAGACAATCGGGCGTCGGTGCGAACAATTGCTCCTCCCAAATTAAGGCTTACAGGAATTAGCTCACTGGTTTTGTAGCCTTTCAATAAAGGCTCTAATACATTTAGTTTCTCTAGACGTTCCTTGCCTAGACCCATACTGCTCATCGCTTCCCAGTCGATCTGTTCTGGTTTGAAGCGGTATTCGCCGCTCTCTGCTGTTACTTGTGCTGTTTCCATTTTATTATGATTTAACGTTATTTTTAATTGTTACCTCGACGGTATAGATTATCGCCTGCCTGAATGGTCTGGAGATTGTCTTTTGCTATACCTAAATCAGTATCGTTTCATTTTCCCTGCGTTCATAAAAGTATCAATGCCCAAATCTAGCAGCGATCGGAATGTCAGCCACCTACTATGCTTTGAAAGGCAGTATTTGTCAGGCATTGGTTTTTATTTTCTTGCCGGAGCAGTAAAACTTTCTCGGATAAATTGATGTACGTCGGAAAACTTGTAATAAATCTTGCCACTAATGGTATAATAGGGAAGCTTTCCGCTAGATCGGTAGCGCTGTAGGGATCGATTGCTTATCTTTAATAATTGAAGCACATCTTGGTTATCCAATAATTCATCTCCGTCTACACTCAGGTGCTGGTTTTTGACCTCAGTGACATGCTCGCGCAACAGATCGAAACGATCCATAATCCGTTCCATCCACGCAATAAATTCCATTCTGTCAATATTCATGTCGAAATTATTTTTGTTTTTTTTTGTCTCTATCGGCAGTTGCCCGCCTCTGTGATTTTCTTTTCGATTAGAACCCACAAGACAAAACTGGGGTTATTTTTACCGCTGTTTTGACAAGCTATGCCAATTGATTAGCAATTTTTTTAATAAATTTTTATGCTTTTTTTGTCTGCAACGGAAGAAGAAAATCGTTTTGGACGATAAGAAAATAGCCTTATCGCTTTAGCCAATTGGCGGATAAGGGTAAGAAATAGTGTGCTGAACCTTCAACAACCGCACAAAAGTACTTTGCCTGCTGCCTTCAGTTACATAACGGAACAATAACGAGCTAACTCGTTTTCGCTAACTTACGGTATTGGTTAGCGGTAATGCCAAACTGTTTTTTATATGCTTTATTGAGTGCGCTTACATCGCTGTATCCATACATATGCGCAATAGCTAATAGATTCATGCTGCTGTTTGCCAGCAATTTAGCAATAACCAATTTTTTTGCAGCGCTTATATATTTACCGGGTGAGGTACTTAAATTTGCTATAAAAAGACGCTCTAGCTTTTTTCGGGACAAAGGGAATTGATTGCAGATTGTAGTAGGCGAAACAGGTCGGCCCTCATCGAGTGCCTGTTGGATGTAAAGCACAATATTATCGAATAGTTTCTTGTCGTAAGAATGCCGATCCTTGCCAGTCAATAGTCCTTTATAGGCGGATAGCAAATCTGGTAATTCGTAGAGCAGATGCCTATTGAAATCTTTTGCACGCATGGGAGGAACCTGAGTAATTCGCTGCAACCGATACAGGAACTTATGGTCCATAGTACAGCTCTCCAGGGATGAAAATACATCCTGTTCGCTAGTACGCATAAATGCTGTTAACTGTGGGAAATCTTGGCTTAATGGATACAAGAGATCGGGCGCAATGCAAATAACAACATAATCGTTTGCTTCGTTCTTGAGCTCCACTTGGTAATCACCGGGACCAGCATAAAGCAACATGCAGCTATTGTTGCGGACGGGGATGACCTTTTTCGGTTTGTTTAAACTGCTATAGGCTATGTGGCCACCTTTAAGCGCAAGGAGGAAATAGCAGGCGTTCTCAACGTTCACAAGGAGCCTGTAATTTTTAACGTTAGATGTGACGTAATGATCTAGCTGAATGGTATGCAGGCTGTAGTGAAAGTGCTGGATTTTCATGCCTGAATTTTCGTAGTTCTTTTCAACGCTGAACGGGAAATGGCTTTGCTGATCAAGGTTTGTCTGCTGACAGGTCGGTTCAAAGAAGTGTAACGAGAAATGCATAAGTATAGCCTAGTTTCTTCTGTTTTGTTTTTTTTACCTGAACACGTAGTTAGGTGTTTTCAAGTGGAATTTGATCAAAATTTAGTGTACGAATTTCTTCAGCCTGTGCAATCGCCAAAGGGAGCGGTAGGATCGGATCAATATGAAGATAGCTTACTAATTTTTCAAGTCGCTGAATGAGCGTTCCTGAAACAACTAGAGGTTTAATGCCGAGTTCTTGATACGTTTGTACTAGTTGCATTTCGGAATGCTCCCTAAAACGTTCTGAAGTCGGTCGATGGTTGTCGGGAACAAAAGGGAACTCCACTGGTAAATGTACAAATAGATCATAATGGGTCTTCGCATAGGATTTTGCCATTCCTTCAAAACTGCGGAGCAAGAGCTTAAAATTCCGGTACGATTTAAAATGGAGATTTCGCTTGATCCATAACTTCCAAGGATACTCATCAGGATAGACTCCCGTATAGATTCTCGTGCTCCCATAGAGCCATTCTTGCAAGGTACATCCATCAGATATAAATCCGCTGGAAAATTGGGATTCAAATCGTATGCGCTCTTCAAAACGTTTCATGCCTAAGCAAAGCAATTGCGCATAACTGCACTGCCTCAATGTTTTGGTCGGAAATAATACAGGGAGTATTTCTCGCATAATAAGTGCATGCGTTGTAGGAATGCCCGTAGCCAACGACAAGGCAATAGATAGGGTAGTCTTTCCTGTGCAATAGGTTCCGCTGATGACGATGCGTTTCATGCGTTTGGTAGTTCATGACAGATATTAAAGACAGCTTGCATATTAGCTAATTGGCTATGGACCACGATTAAATGCCATTTTTTAGTATGCATAGATAGCTGCTTGCGATCCTTAAAAAGCACAGAAGTTAAATATAGGCTTTCCAGTACGGGCTTCTCAAAAGAGATAACCATTGACCTTAGCCAGATGTTCGGGCAGGATGCACGATTGGTTTTTAAGATGCTGTACAGAAGAACCTGCATCAATTGGCCGGTTGATACGAGCAGATCAATAGGGCTAACTAAATTTCTTGACGAAGAGATTCCTTGATGCCGAACGGGTATGGGTGCTGGATGATCGACTTTGGCAGTTATTTTTTCGCTTTTAACATTGAATTTGATATCATAGAGCCCAATTGCTCTTTGCTTATAGCCCTCACGGTGCATAGCTTTATCCGAAGGAGGCCATCTCGACTTTTTCTTTATATTCACCAAGGTAGGTCCTGGATGATCGATGGACAACTCGATCAACGCTTCGCCAATGGAAATCTTAAAGATGCTGATGCCAATATTTACTGCAGAAAGATCTAATCTGGTACTTTCTTTTAGGCAGGTGTACTTTATTGTAGTGAACGTATCGGCTAAGCAGATATTTTCCTTAATACGCATAGAATAGAAAAGAGGGATTGACTGGCTGACTTCACGGGCTGACAATCCGAGTAGTTTAGTGAGCCCTAGCTCGCATATGAATAGAGAAATTGCCATAAATTCTATGCTGCCTATATGAGGCACTTCCTTTCTGGGCCTAGAGGGACCTGTATACTGTATGCCAATCTCACCTTGCAATTCATTTTCCATAGTGGAAAAATTTAAAATATCGAAGCTGAAATTTTTGAATCCAGAACCGAAATACCGCTCTCGGTGATCACCTAGAAAACTATCTATTTCTGTAAATAAGGACTCTTTATCCATCTGTAGAAATTGTTGATTGAACAAAAGTAGGTCAAGACTTTCCTTGTTTATAATCTTATTGCGCAACTTTTTATTTCGTATTTGCTTAAAACGCAAACTATTTTTAATTTTTCAATGGTGAATTGCGTAATGCGCAACTTAGATGCCCTGCTGTATTTTTGCATTGTCTAAATCCACAAATAATTTGGGTTAATTCGTTAGTTTTTAATATTTTGTATAGTAATTAGGTTTTACTCACTAAATCTATGTCTATGAAATTACAACAACGTGTGTTTGATGAAGTCAAAAGAAAGATAGAATCCACTGCTAATTGGGCATGTCAACTTGCTTCTTTATTATGTTTGACTAGAGATGCGGTGTACCGCAGAGAACGGGGAGAAGTGTTATTGAACATCGATGAGCTAGAACTAATTATCACTACCTATGGAATCGATGCGGAGGATTTGTTTAATCTTGGAAGCAATAATTTAAGGTTTAGGTTTGTCAATATTAATATTTCACATATCGAAAGATATAAATCTTACCTGGAAGATATCAAATCCCTGCTGAAGCAAATGTACAGCGCGGAGAAAAAGGAAATAATCTTTTGTGCCGATGATATCCCTATTTTTCATTTCATGGGCTTTCCAGAGCTGACCTATTTTAAATTATACGTTTGGAGCCAATCGCTAAAAAACATAAATAATGCGTTGCCATTTGAGGATTTCGTGTACGAGATGAAAAAGTACAACCTAGAAGCTCTCTTTTATGAAATTGTCGAGCTCTACAAAAAGGTGCCATCCAGAGAAATCTGGACCAAATCGACAATTGATTCTACGCTCATACTGTTAGAATACTATGACCAAATTGGCAGCTTTTCTGACCCACTGACAAAAAGGCGACTAGTAGAACAGTTGCGCTCTTTGATTGCAGGCCTTCAGGAATGGACATTAAAGGAAAGCAAAAATGGAAATGTATTTTTCGACCTGTATTTGACGCCCATTGATTTGGGGCTAAGTCAAATGCTATGCGTGTTTGACGGCAAATACTTTGCCTCGCTTAAGCTCTATACAATAAACAGCATAACAACAACAGATTCAAGATACATAGAAGACAATATAAACTGGATGAAAGCGATTATGAACAAATCTTCGTGCCTAAGCAGGACGTCTGAAAAAGAACGTGTGCAGTTTTTTAAAAGCATGCAAGACGAGGTTTCGTTATTGCAGAAAAAGTTTAGCAATTCTGTGTAAACAAGGACAGTGCTGTGTATGATGTTGCCTACCAGGCGCTTGTCAGTTATTTTTAGTAAAACAAGTATTCATGTAACGGTTATGGAATACGCATGGCGAACTATCATTTCAGAGGTCGAAGCGAGAAAGGTAAAAATTTTCGCCAAGGACAAAAAGCTTGTTGGAGAAGTATATGAAATGATGCTATACCTTCAAGAAATATTGCGGTCGCTCAAAAAATCGATTGCTACAAATGGATTTGATTCTGAGCGAGAAGAAATCTATTTCTTTAGAGAGGTAAAACCGCAAATTTTAGGCAAGTTAATATATTACAACAATGTGTATTGCTTAGAGATTGCCTGCCCCAACCAAAAAGGAAAGATTTACAAAAGGTTTTTTAGTCTTCAATTAAGGAAATTAAAAAAGGAGTATGAGGAAATAAGCAAGCTGGAATTTTTTAAATATTATCGTTCAGGGAGGTCGGACAACGACCAAACCTATTTTCGCATGGGCAACATCAATTATTTTGACGGCCTATGCAGTATTGTTTTTGAAATAGACATCAACTTCTCTACCTACTACGATGGAATAATTTCACGGATTATTGCGAATGACCTCCTATACGTGTATTTGCACGCCAAAATTAATCCCAGTGACAACGATGACTTCAACCTGGGCGATGTGCAGGCTGAAAAAGATTTCAGCTGGACAGAATCAAAAAATGCATTAATTGAGCTGATTTATGCGCTCCAGGCTTCAGGTGCAATCTCTTACGGCAAACTCGAGATTCGAAAAATGGTCTTGGTCTTTCAAAAGCTTTTCAAAATTCAAATGACAGATCCCCATCATGCTTTTCATCGGATGAAACAGAGGGCAGGCTCCCGCACCATCTTCTTAGACCAACTCAAAGGCTCCCTGGAAGAATACATGAACAAAGGACTTTAATTATCGAGCTTAATTTTCCAAAATGTTATTGGCGTGCTCTACCGGTACACGCCAAGGAAACTGTTCTAATTCGATTTTCTCTAAAAGTAGCGTACGATGTTAATGGACGCCAAATGCAGTCTTCCGCTACAAATGGGAAGGTCGTCACAAACAGCTTCTCTAAGTTTATGGTGCATCATTTTCCTCGTAGATAAAATGGATAGAATTGAAGAAGCACAGTCTAAAAAGCTAAGCCCAGAAATGGTGGTAGATATTCTTAAGAATAAGGGTACTGATGTGACAATTCAAGAAGCGGAAGCCATATTGAAATTTATTACAAATCTTGCTCATGTATCAGTTATTCAGTATATTAGAGGCTGTCATTAAGCAGGTGATAACTAATAACTACCGGTATGAAAATAGCAGATTTGTATATCCGTGTTTCCACTGATGAGCAGGCCGACAAAGGATATTCCCAACGTGATCAAGAAGATAGGCTTCGCCATTATTGTAAAATTAAAGGATTTGATATTCGGCATGTCTTCATTGAGGATCATTCGGCAAAAACCTTCGAACGTCCGGAATGGAAAAATTACCTATCTATCTTACGAAAATCAAAAAATAACAAAGTTCCCATAGCATTGCTGTTTACGAAATGGGATCGGTTTAGCCGCAATGCCGCTGATGCGTATCAGATGATTAAAGTGCTCAGGGCGTTTGGCGTAGAGCCAGAAGCAATAGAGCAACCGCTAGACCTCTCTGTCCCAGAAAATAAGATTATGCTAGCTTTCTATTTGGCTACTCCAGAGGTGGAAAACGATAGGCGATCACTGAATGTATTCCATGGAATGCGCAGGGCGAAAAAGGAGGGACGCTGCATGGGGACTGCACCATTGGGCTACACCAACAAAATAGCGAAAGACAAAAGAAAGTACATTGCTATTGACGATTTCGCAGCGCCGCTGCTGCGATGGGCATTCGAGCAAATTATCGAAAATAACTTTAACACAGAACAAGTCTGGAAGCTGCTTCGGGAGAAATCGCAAAGCAGGGTACGGTTCAGCAAGAATAATTTTTGGCGAGCATTGCGAAATCCATTGTATTGCGGCAAGATTTTTATTCCCCCTTATAAAGATGAAGATGGGCATTTCGTAGTTGGGCAACATGAACCGCTAATCAGCGAGCATATGTTCGATGAAGTACAGCGCGTACTCGATGGCAGAAAGCGTATATTAAAACCTAAAGTCGTTTCTCCAAACCACCTGCCGCTAAGAGGTTTTTTAAAATGTTCAAATTGCGGTAAAACGATGACAGGTAGCGCGTCCAAAGGAAAGATGGGAAGGTATTATCATTATTATCATTGTTCAAGTACCTGCGGAGTAAGGTTCAAAGCTGAAGTTGCGAACGATGCCTTTATAAACCAACTTAGAAACCTGGTGCCCAAACAAGGCATACTGGACCTATTTACCGAAGCTTTTGTCAACGAATTTGAGCAACAAACTAAAATGCAGAGTAACGAACGAATGGATTTACTGAAGCAGATTGAAACACAAAACCAACGATTAAAAAATGCGCTTGTTTAGAAAATTGATGGCGAAATAGACAACTAAGAATATCAGGAAATGAAAACGCTCATAGGAACACGTTTGAAAGAACTAGAAATGAAGCTAAACAAATTGGCAACCGTCCATGTAGAAATAAGGGAATTGCTCAAAACAGCCGTAGAAAGGCTCGCTGACGTGTATTTATGCTACAAAAACGGAGATATTGAAGAAAAACGTTTGATAGTGAGTTCGATGTTCCCTGAATTATTGGAATTTGACGGAACACAACATCGAACTCCGAGAGTCAATGCCGTCGTCTCTCTTATCTATCAGAACACCAACAAGTTAAAGCGCAAAAAAAATGGGACAAGTCTCTCTTTTTTTGACTTGTCCCGTGAAGTGTTCCCGAAGGGATTGGCTCAGCCCCGCCATCCCCCAGCACGACCCTGAGCCTTCTTCGAATCGAACCCAATAGTTCTCATTCCTCTTCGAACAAAAAAAGTCACTCTTTTGGAGTGACTTTTGTGTTCCCGAAGGGATTCGAACCCCCATCTTTAGAACCGGAATCTAAAATTCTATCCATTGAACTACGAGAACGAGAAGCCAAAAATAGCATTTTTCTGCGTAGCTTTTGAAGTTAATTTTAAAATTCCATTATTATAATATTAATGTCCGTGTTCGTCTTCTTCAACTAAATGAAGCTCAACTTTTAAATCCAAATCATTTGCTCCTGTAAATTGCGTATAATTTGCATTATTCCAGTCGTCCGCTGTGATGTTTGCCTTCACACCTTCGTTCAAATGACGCATTACATAACGGAAAACAAATGTATTTGATGCTTTCAACACCGTAATATATCCCGTAACTCCAACACTTACTTTTTTGTTTTCCGCGTCTCTATCTGCATAAACATATTCTAACGCATCAGCTGGAGCACCCAATAAGAAAGCTTGGTGGATGTCATGGCGCTCGACAAACGTTTGCTGTGTTTCTCTGCCCGTAAAATCTTTTGCAACCAAAGCTACTTTGTACGTTTTGCCTACCTCTAGATGAAGATGTACGCCAGCAGGAGGCAAACCATCAGCTCCGAATTCAACCACTTCAACTTCAGCATCAGTGATCGGGTTATAATGATAATGGTCGTTATGCAATTCACCCTCTACTTCGGTAAATGTCAATGTAGCCGTAGATACTTCTTCCTGATCGATTTCTGGAGTCGGATCATCTTTAGAACAAGAGGTAAACAGAGCGATGAATGCGAATGCTACTATGTAAAAGTTATTTTTTTTCATTTCATTAATTTTTAAAAATTGTACGTGATACGCAGGCTAATGTTTCTTCCAAGCTGATGAGCATAATAACGGAAGCGATCCATGTAGTCTTTGTATAAATTGTTTGTTAAGTTTTCTACGGCAAAATGAATTGCCAACGCTTGTTGTTTTATAGGCAGGCTTGTTCCTGCGTGAAAAGCTAAAAGATGGTAGGCTCCTGGCGGATAAGCGTAGTCCGATTCAGGTTCGTACCGAGTTTGTTGACTTACATAATCATGTGTCAGCTTGAGATAGTTTTTTGTCAGCAGGTTATTTTCCGACAGGTTCCATTGCAGGCTTTGGCTTAACCTATCTGAAGGAATGTAGGGCAAGAATGTATTTGAATCAATGTTCTTTGCCCTAACCAATGAAAACTGTACAGAATAAATCAACTTTTCTTGCAAAAACTTGTAGCGAGCTTGCGCATCTATCCCATAAAATAACGCGTTATTTTGATGAAAAGTAAATACTGGAAACGTTCCGCGAATGGTTTGACGGATTGAATCAGGGTCTGGATTGGCATAAATATAATCCGCAATGTATTGCCCATATACATCTGCATGAACCTGTAATCTATTCCATTGGTATCCAAAATGATTTACCCATTTCAAACCTTTCTCGCTTTTCAAATTTGGGTCGCCAATCTCATACGTTCCGCTTCCGTGATGCAGTCCGTCGCTATACAATTCATTCGCTGAAGGCGCACGCCAAGCCAAACCTGCATTGCTTTTCCAGATTAATCGCTCTGAAATAGGGTAGGAGATTCCAGCTGTTCCAGATACATTATGGAACTGGCGCTGGTCGGTCAGCAAATATTGCTGAACTACGCCATTTTCATCCGGATTGGCATAGTCATACCGATAACCAGCTACATCAAAATACCGATAATCGTATCGAAGTCCAAGTTCAATCAAGTAGTTTTTGCGCTGAAATTCGCCAATCGCAAAAGCTCCGAGAGTGTGGTTATCAAAGTTCGGAATGATGGGCGTTGTACCCGTTCCAGGAACATTGTTGTTGATTTGAATCGTTCCTTGCAAACCAAACTTATAATTCGAAATCGCATAAATCGCATCCAATGTTTGCGTTCTTAGCAACATGTCAGCCATTGGCACATCATCCGATTCCACCCTGCGCACATCATATTCCTGTCTATGGTTTTGTTGAAAACCATATTGAAGGGATAATGATGAATTTGGAGAAAAATGATGGTCATATTTCAACTTGGCTAAGGTGTGCGAAACCTCTTGTTTAGGTGCCCCAATGTCATACGAAAATGAATAGGTTTCAAATGGCCTGCCGTTGGCAATTCTTGCCAGAATGTCTTCACCCGTACTCGCATGTGCACCTGCGAAAATACCCATGCTTGTTGAAAAACGACTGATATATGCTTCTAACTTACCTTTCGGTAAAGCATATTGAAATAAGCCCGAAAAATTTAATTCTTCGACCCCTGTGTTGCCTAAATAGTAATCCGCAGTTTTGCTATTTCCTTGTTTCTTTGCAGAAGCTTGCAGTCGCCATGAAAGTCTAGGGACAAAAAATCGATTGCCTTCCAACTGAACATTGCTTGTCAAGCCTCGTCCATTGCTTATGCCAATTACATCGACTTGACCCACTAGTATTTTTGTGGTATCTATTTTTGAAGGAGTCAATAAAACAACACCCGCTAATGCATCAGCACCATAACGTACGGCTTGAGCACCTTTGCTGACTTCAAGATATCCCGCCGTAAAAGGGTCAATTTCCGGAGCATGTTCTGCGCCCCATTGCTGTCCTTCTTGACGGACACCTTGATTTAAAACCAAGACTCGCTGACTATGTAAACCATTGATAACTGGCTTTTGAATGGTTGTTCCTGTACTTAATAAAGTCACGCCCGCCAAAGCAGTTAATTGCTCACTTAGATTTTTACCCTTTCGCTCTGCTTTTTCCTGTTCACTCAATCGATAGGTTTGTAAGGTTTTTGATTCTGCCTGTTTTCCTTGTACAGCAACTTCTTCGATTGCAATGCTGTTGTTCTGTACAGAAAATTGCAAAACAGTCTTTCCATTCTTCAATTCTATCGTTTCAACAAATGGTTCATAGCCAATTCCATGGATGGAAATGACATACTTTCGGGGGCAGACATTTTCAATAAGAAAACGGCCGTCCTGTGTTGTTGTAGTTGAATAAACAGAGTCGTTCAGGCGAATGCTCAGGCCATTGATTGGTTTCTGAGACGAGATGTCGATAACAGAACCTTCCAAAGTCAATTGACAAGCTGAAGACTGTGCTTTGTTTTGACCTATTGCGAAGGTTAGACCTATCAGCAATAGCAAAAACTTATGCATAGCAAAAATGTATTATAAATAAATGTGAGTGTGTTTTTTTAGCTTTTCTAGGATAGAAAATACGGGGGGTCTTTATTCGATTTTTTAGCTAAATAATCTTGTGCATGAAAATGAATGATTGGCATAACCGTTTGTCGGTTTTCCAATGCATAGTCTTCAAGTTTAATAAAATCTAAATGCAGAGCTGTTGCATGCTGATGATGGAACAGCAAACATAGCGCACAATCGCTATGCGTAGAAGTATCGGTATGCTGATGCTGATGTTCTTTGTCAGAATGACAAGCACTTTCTTCAATAAGAACTTCGTGAGTGTGCGTGTATTTAAGGCTTGTCATTCCCAAAACGGAAATGATGAGCAAGCCCAACAAATAAAGCTTCGTTATACATTGTTTCATATACACATCGCAAAGATAGAATAAATGCAATACTGTTGCAAATAAAAAATCAATTAAGAACGAGGATGGTATTGAGTGATGACTGATTGCAGGTAATCCGTATCGATATGCGTGTAAATTTCGGTAGTCGAAATGCTTTCGTGTCCAAGCATATCCTGTACCGCGCGCAGGTCAGCTCCACCTTCAACTAAGTGCGACGCAAAGCTATGACGAAACGTATGCGGACTGATTTCCTTTGTTAAACCGATTTTATTGGCTAAATCTTTAATGAGAATGAAAACCATTACGCGAGAAAGGTGTGCTCCGCGTCTATTTAAGAAAACAAAATCTTCTTCTCCAGATTTTATTGCTTGATGCACGCGGTTTTCGTTCAGGTAAATTTGCAGGTATTTAATCGCTTGCAATCCTATAGGTACAAGGCGTTCTTTATTTCCCTTACCCTCGACCTTGATAAACTCGTCATCCAGATGGAGGTTAGAGATTTTTAGGTTGACCAGTTCAGAAACACGCAAGCCACATCCATAGAGCATTTCTAAGATTGCCTTATTTCGCATTCCTTCCGCTTTGGATAGGTCAATCGCTGAAATCAATGCATCGATTTCATCTATATTAAGTACCGAAGGGAGTTTGCGTTGCAATCTCGGGGCTTCAATCAATTCGACTGGATTAAGTTCCAAAGCGTACTCAATCTGCAAGAAATGATAAAAAGTTTTGACTCCTGACAGCAATCGCGCATGCGTATATTGCGATATGCCAAAAGAGTCTACCCAAATAAAAAAATCTTGAAGGTTTTTGGTCGTCATTTTATCCGGTGAGCGCATTAGCATCTCCGAATAGGTTCGCAAATGGCGTACATCGTTTAAATAGGACTGAATGGAATTGTCCGCTAAACTGCGTTCAAGCAGTAAAAACCGCTTAAAATCTTTTAAAAGTTGTTCCCATTCCATCTTGTAAAGATACAGATTGAAAAATAATTTGATTAGTAGATAATTTTCGGAAATAATCGTAGATTGCATACGATTATTAATAAAAAAGTTAACGTATTAATTTATATGAAATTTATTAAAACAATTGCAATTGCGTTTCTTTTACCACTGAGTTGGGGAATCGCTGATGCACATGCAAAAGCACCGACATCTTTATCACAAGAAGCTAGAACCATCTTAAATCAAGATACGGTTTCTTGGGATACTAAATTGCCTTTTGATAATGAGGTGCTAACTGGAACATTAGAGAATGGTTTTAAATATTACATTCGTCGGAATGTTGAGCCTGAGAAGCGCGTTACCATGTATCTAGCTGTTAAAGTAGGTTCTATTCTTGAAACTGAACAACAACTTGGATTGGCTCACTTTTTAGAGCACATGAATTTCAACGGCCTTAAGCATTTCCCAAAAAATGAATTGGTGGATTATTTACAGAAAGCCGGTGTTCGTTTTGGTTCAGATCTAAATGCATACACAAGTTTTGATGAAACAGTTTACCAATTGCCAATTCCTTCGGACGACCCGGAATTATTGAAAAATGGATTGCAAGTAATGCGTGATTGGGCGCAAGATGCATTATTGGATACGGATGAAATCAACAAAGAACGTGGAATCGTGTTAGAAGAAATGCGTGGAGGTCGCGGAGCACAACAGCGTATGCGCGACCAGTATTTTCCTATTTTGTTGAATGGTTCATTGTATGCGAACCGTTTGCCAATTGGTACGGAAGAAATCATTACTAATTTTGACCCTGAAGTGATTCGTGGATTCCATAAAGATTGGTATCGTCCAGATTTAGAGTCCATCATCATTGTTGGAGATATTGATGTAAAGGAAATGGAAAGCGAAGTAAAACGCTTGTTTTCTGATTTGACTACGCCAGCGAACGCGCCCAAAAGAGAGAAATTCACAGTTGATTTAATCAATAAAAACCAATTTATAGCGGTTACAGACCCAGAAATGACGGCGACTGTCGGTCAGATTTTGGTTAAGAGACCTGAAGAAAAGGTGGTTACTGTTGGTGATTACAGAAGAAGTTTGTTGAAAAGTGCATATAATCAAATGATTAATGCGCGCTTGAGAGATATTTCGCAATCAGCGAATCCACCATTCTTACAAGCTGGTGTAAGTATCAGCGAATTTATTGGCGGGTTGGATAATCTATCAATCTACTTTGTGTCAAAACCTGGCTTGTTTGAAGAAGGATTCAAAGCAACGGTGAAAGAAGTTGAACGCGTAGACCAATTTGGTTTCACAGCAACTGAATTCCAACGTGCGGTCGCTTCGATGGCTAAAAATAATGAAACATCTTATATTGAGCGCGATAAGAAAAAATCGGATAGTTATGTATCATCTTACTTAGATAATTTCTTAAATGATGGTGCTTCTTTAAGCAATGAAGACCGTTACCAAATCACGAAACAGCTATTGCCAACATTGACTTTGTCAGAAGTGGATGCAATCGGTAAATTGTACTATGAAGATATAAACAGAGATGTAATCATCATGGGGCCTGACAAAGAAAAGGAGACTCTTCCAACAGAAGCTTTAGTAAACACTTGGTTTGCAGATTTGAAAGCTGAAAAGTTAACAGCTTACGAAGACAATGTTTCTGAATTGCCTTTGTTAGCAAAGACTCCTGTTAAAGGAACTATCAAATCGGAAAAAGCGATTGCAGGAATCGACGCAAAAGAGATTGTTCTAAGCAATGGCATCAAGGTTATCTTAAAACCAACAACATTTAAAAACGACCAGATTTTAATCAGTGCATTCAGTCCAGGCGGTACTTCATTGTATCCAGATGCAGATTACTTTTCTGCAAGCAATGCGAGCTCATTGGTTAATGGAAGCGGTTTAGGCCAATTGAACAATACCGAGTTACGTAAATACATGACGGGCAAAAATGTGAATGTTAGTCCTTACATCCGTGAACGTTCTGAGGGATTGTCAGGAAGTTCAGATAAAGAAGGCCTGAAACTAGCGTTTGAGATGATTTATGGATATTTTACAGAACCTCGCATCGAGGATGATATTTTCCAAAGTACAATTCAAAAAGCACTTTCTTCGTTAGAAAATAGAGATAGCGATCCGAACTTCGTGTTTTCGGAGGCGATTCAAAAAAGTTTGTATAACAACAATATTCGTAGAACACCAATTTCTAAAGATCAAGTCGGACAGATTAATAAGGATCGTGCGTTAGCAATTTACAAGGATCGATTTGCGGATGCTTCTGATTTTACCTTTACATTCGTTGGTTCGTTTACCGAAGATGAAATCAAACCTTATTTAGAAGAATATTTAGCTTCATTGCCTAATTTGGGAAGAAATGAGCAATCGAAAGATTTGGGACTTTATGAGCCAGCTAAAGGTTTCGAAAAAGTTGTACACAAAGGAAAAGAAGCGAAAGCCAATGTTCGTTTGTCATACTATGGCGATTACAAATATTCGGAAATGGAAAACTTGAATTTAGACGCGTTAGAAGGTGTGCTAAATATCAAATTAATCGAACGCTTGCGCGAAGATGAGAGCGGTGTGTATGGTGTTGGTGCCGGTGCTAGCTATAGCAAATTCCCTAAAAACAGATACAGTTTCGGTATCGGTTATGGAACAGGCGTTGATAAATATGAGTCATTGCTTGCATCTGCATTGGACGAAGTGAACAAAATCAAGAAAGACGGGCCTACGCAAGTTGATTTAGACAAATTTGTCATCGAACAAAAACGTCAATTAGAAACTCAATTGCGTGAGAATGGTTTCTGGTTAGGACAGATTGCTGGTGCTTACCAAAATCAGGAAGACCCAACTTACATCTTGCGTTACTTAGATGATTTAAGCAAAGTAACTGTAGAATCTGTTAAAGAAGTAGCTAATAAATACTTGAAAGACGAGCAGTTATTTAAATTCATCTTATTGCCAGACGAGGTTAAGTAATCGTTCTTTAACACATAGAAAATGCGAGGTGAAAGCCTCGCATTTTTTATTTCTATACTATTTGGGAATTATTTTATTCGTTCCAAAACACCTTTGCGTTTGACGATGTTTTTGTAATCCCATTGGATTTCTTTGGCTTTGGTCAGCCAGCGGGAAAGGTCTTCTTTATTCAGTTCTGATAGGGATGTGTATCCAATAGATGCATCTTTAAATTTCTTTCCTTTCAGATTCAGTCTATCTTCATCGAAAGATTGTCCGCTCCAAAACATCAGCCTTACGAAATGCTTTTGTTTGCTATAACCTACAATTGGATTTCCATCCAAAAACCAAACTGGATGGGCATGCCAAATTTTATTTTCGGCTTCTGGAAGAACTGACGAAATCTGCATTGCCAATGCATCACAAATCAACTTATCTTCAGTTTCCTTTAGCTCGTTGTAATGCTCTATTTCAGGATTAATCATCATATTAGCTACCAGAATATTATTGAATTATGCAAAGATTCCATTGACTTCCGTCAGGATGATTGGTTTGCCATCGGTAACGACAATCGTATGTTCATGTTGCGCCATAAAACCGCCTTTATTTCCGACCATCGTCCAGCCATCTTGCAAGGTATCTGCATAAGTGGAAGTCGTTGAAATAAAAGTTTCGATGGCAACGACAGAATTTTTTTTGAAACGGCGTTGGTCATTTTCGTTGCGGTAATTAAGCAATTCGTCCGGAGCTTCATGCAACCCGCGACCGATTCCATGACCGCCTAAATTCTTGATGACTTTGTATCCTCGTTTCTTTGCTTCCGTTTCCATCAAATGTCCGATATCCGAAATTTTAACTCCGCCTTTAATGTTATCCAACGTTTTCTTTAAAATTTCTTTCGAAGCATCAACCAGTTTTTGATGTTGATTCACATCCTGGCCCAGGACAAAAGAAGCTCCATTATCCGACCAGTAGCCATTCAGCTCCGCTGAAACATCTATATTGATTAGTTCGCCTTCGCGCAAAACACGTTTGTCCGAAGGAATCCCATGGCAAAATTCATTATCGATGCTTATGCATGTGAAACCAGGAAAACCATAGGTGAGAAAAGGTGCAGATTTCGCTTTGTACTCGTTCAAGATTTTTTCGCCATAGGCGTCCAATTCTTTTGTGGTCATTCCGACTTCGGCATATTTAATCATTTCCCTTAGGGTGTACGCTACAGCTTCGCTCGCTTTTTGCATTCCCAATAATTCCGCTTCACTTGATATTGACATAATTGTAATTTTATCAAAATTAAGAAATAACAAGCAGATACCCATTGCATCGCATCCTTAAAAACGAAGACGAGAGAAATGTTGACGTTTTAATTGCAATTAATCTGACTATCTAAATGCTGTTTAGCGTGAACAGCAATAGAACTAGAATCCCTATCAGAATTAAGATAAAATTGACAAAAAATAGCGCAATGCCCTTCATAATGGTTTGGCTTCGGCTTGTTTGATACACTACGCGTTGGGATTTTAAGTAAGCGAATAAAATAAATAGTCCGCAAATCCAATACAGAATATCTTTTGTCGTATTGATAAATGAGTTTGGTCCAAACAGATTCAATAGCCAAGTAATCAAGATGGCAGAAGTAACGACGATTAGAATCGTTGAAAAATAATAGAGCGTGAACACTCCATGGTCGTAAAAATACCAGCGCTTTTTGTTGTGGAACAGCCAGAGAACAAAAGCAAATATGGGCATAAATACAAAGAGTGCTTTTGAAATGGAATGAACAAAAATATCAATGACTTTCTTTGAGAATTCTTCACTGCTATACGATTTGCTTTCCCACTCAAAAAGTTTTGAATGCGCTTTGTATTCGAACCAGCCCGCATGTCTTCCCGGTATTAAATTTTGATATACTGAATCTAGCTCAGCTTTCGATTTATAGCCTCCAGTGGAGAACTCATTAAAGCTAATCGCATTCGAACTTGACGAATTCGTATCGCTTTCGATTTCTTCAACAATCGAACCCTTAATATTATCTGGAATATATTCATTTTGCTGAACAGAGAGAACTAATGAATCTTTTTGGCTCGCGGAAAGTTCTTGATTTTGTGTCTGTTCCGTTTTCGATTTCTCTTTCTTCTTGGTGTTCGGTAAGATAAATGGAATCAAAAATGCAACGAAACTTATGAAAATATAAAATTTAACGGGAGGGACAAATGACTTTCTTTTTCCGGCTAAATATTCTCGGATAACAAACCCAGGTTTTAGGATTAATAGTTTAATGGTTTTCCAAAATCCACTATCATAATGCACAAGGTCCTCGACGAAATGAGTCATCAAATAATGAAAAGGAGGGTGGTTTTCGACGTTTTCCTGCCCGCATTTGGGACAGAAGCGCTCTTCAACTACATGCCCGCAGTTCAAGCAGTTTTTTTCGTTTCGTAAGGGATGGTGAGACATTTTAAATTACTAATCTGAGCGTAAATATAAAATTTCTCAGGAAGAATTCAGGCAATAGATTCAAATAAAATGCATTGCCCTAGCATAAGGGCAATAGCACATTTTTATCCAATTTAATTTGAGTGACTTTTACGCTCGTAAATCCATCTTCTTTCGAAACCAGATGCGAAAGGTCTAATCCTCTCTTCGAGAACGCATCTAAGATTGCTGTCCTGAAAGCTGATTTAGTCGAACCCCAAGCATTATTGGTGACGACATCATTGTTTAACGTAATTAATTCTTGGGTAGAATAATTTTTGAATTTTTCTACTAAGTGTTGGTAAAGTTGAGTTGGTGCTGACATACAATTTTTTTAATTTAAATGATTAAAACATGTTGTATTCTAAATTCTTTTGGACAGGTAAACAAGGTTTCCACCGTTTATTTTGACATGTTGTCCGTATTAACTTACCACCGCGGTGCGACTTCACTCGGTTGGTATTGCTCGTGCAATTCTGAATACTCTACAAATATAGTAGACTTTATTTTAATTGCAACAATTTTCTTCTTTTTTATTTTGATTCTGACAAAATGAAATAAAAAAATACATTTTTCTGACAAGCTGTCGCTTATCTGATTTTGGAATGTATCTTGATGAACAAGGGTATAACAGAAAATAAAATAAATCGAAAATATGCAAGAAAAAGGTAGTATTTCCATTCACACCGAGAATATATTTCCGGTCATTAAAAAGTTTTTATACTCAGACAACGAGATTTTTTTACGCGAATTGGTTTCCAATGCCGTTGATGCTTCTCAAAAAATAAAAAGATTATCTTCTCTAGGTCAATACCAAGGCGAAGTTGGTGATTTGTTAGTCGATGTTAAGGTTGACAAAGAAGCCAAAACCATTACGATTTCCGATAACGGAATTGGTATGACTGCCGAAGAAATCAAAAAATACATTAATCAGATTGCTTTTTCAGGAGCAACTGAATTTATGGAAAAATTCAAAGAAGCGAATGATGCGAACGAAATTATAGGCCGTTTCGGTCTTGGTTTCTATTCTGCATTTATGGTTGCGGATAAAGTGGAGATTGATTCTTTGTCGTATCAAGAAGGAGCAGAGCCTGCGCACTGGACTTGCGATGGTTCGACTTCGTATGAGATTTCTGAAGGAACGCGCACCACGCGCGGAACAGATATTATTCTTCATATCAATGAAGATGCAGAAGAATTTTTAGAGGAATCGCGCATTCAGACCATTCTTGACAAATACTGTAAATTCTTACCTGTTCCAATCCGTTTTGGCACAAAATCTACGCAAGAAGAAGATGGGGAGGACGAAGAAGGAAAACCGAAATACAAAACTGTTGAGGTCGATAACATCATTAACAATACGTCACCAGCTTGGACAAAATCGCCTTCGGAATTAACGGATGAAGATTATTTGGCATTCTACCGCGAATTGTATCCATATCCGATGGATGAGCCTTTATTTTGGATTCATTTAAATGTGGATTATCCATTTAATCTAACGGGTATTCTTTATTTCCCTAAAATCAAAAATGAATTAGAAGTTCAGCGCAACAAAATCAAATTGTATTCCCGTCAGGTATTCATTACCGACGAAGTAAAAGATATTGTTCCTGAATTTTTAATGTTGTTGCATGGCGTGATTGATTCACCGGATATTCCGTTGAACGTTTCCCGCAGTTTCTTACAAGCGGATAGCAATGTGAAGAAAATCAACAACTACATTACCAAGAAAGTCGCTGATAAGTTGCAGGAAATTTTCAAATCTGACCGAAAAGGATTTGAAGAAAAATGGAACGACATCGGTCTATTTATCAAATATGGTATGTTGAGCGATGAGAAATTCGCTGAAAAAGCCAATGAGTTTTGCTTATTGAAAAATACGCAAGGCGAAAGCTATACCATGAAAGAATATTATGAAAAAGTAAAGGATATTCAAGTCGACAAAGATGGCAATATCGTTTATTTGTATACGCATGATGTTGCACAGCAAGATAGTTTTATTGCGGGAGCGACAGCAAAAGGATATGATGTCTTGGTGTTGGATGGTCCGTTGGATACGCACATGACTTCGTACCTAGAGCAAAAAGGCGGTGAGAAAATTCAGCTGAAACGTGTGGATGCTGATGTCATCGACAAATTGATTCAGAAGGATGAGAAAATCGAATTGACCTTGTCAGAAGACGAAAGCAAAAAAGCGACTGAAGTTTTCGAGAAAGCAATTTCTCGCGCAGATATGAAAGTGGAAGTAGATGCATTGCATGCAGAAGATTTGCCTGTGTCGGTTACTTTGGATGAATTTATGCGCCGTATGAAAGAGATGGCAAAAACAGGCGGTGGCATGGGCTTCTATGGCAGTTTGCCGGATAATTATAAAGTTACGGTGAATGGTAACCATCCGTTGGTGAAACGTATTGTAGAAAGTTCGGATGAAGAAGGAGCGAAATTAGCGAAGCAAGCTTTTGATTTGGCTCTACTTTCCAGAGGACTTTTGACAGGTTCAGAACTGACTTCTTTTGTAAAAAGAAGTGTTGAAATGATTTAAACAAAAAATAAGTAGTTAATCTTCATTGAGATACTCTCAATGAAGATTTTTTTGTTGCAAAACATTTGGTACGAATGAATAATTATTCTACTTTTGTAGCACAAACACGGTAGATGTAGCTCAGTTGGTTAGAGCATCGGTTTGTGGTACCGAGGGTCGTGGGTTCGAGCCCCATCATTTACCCAAAAGCTTTTCAATTTATTGGAAAGCTTTTTTGTTTTTATGGCCTTGCCAACAATTTCAAAATATCTCAAAAATCAGCTTGATAAGGATAACATGTGCTAAAAATGTTTCAAATATAGGCACCAGCATTTAAAAACTTAATTTTACATAAACATCAAATTCTTGTTTTTAAATTCGATGAAGATTATCTTTATCTAAGAATACAAAGCGATAATAAGGACTTTGGATAATCTGCCTTAAAAGATATGTTAAAGTTTTCAAAAATTTAGTTATAGCTAAACTTTATGAGAAAATTTTCTATACATTTGTCTGAAATATGTTCATCCAGCAACTAAAATAAAAGTTTATGACTTGTTGGTTGATGGCGAATGTTTGTTAGATGCTTTTTATCGGGAAGTGTTAGAAAGTGGGAATTTAAAGAAAGATTTTGTAGGCGCAATCAGTATTCTTAAATCTTCAGCGAATGGCCTCCTATTGCCAAAAACTAAATTTAGAATAATTGAACATAAGCGATTGCCCTATAAATTGTACGAAGCTAAAAAAGACGATATTAGGATATACTGCTTCCATGAAGAAAAAACGGGTCGCATCATTGTTGCTGGAGGAAAGAAAAGTACGCAAAAAAGAGATATCCATAGTATAGTAAATCTGCTAATTGAATATTACAATGGAAAGTAAATTTTTATCGATTATTGAAGAACCAAGCTATTGGGTTGAAGAGGTAAATAATATACTCTATGATGGAATAGTTCGCTACATGGAGCATAAAAAACTCAATCGTACTGAATTCGCCGAATATTTAGGCATTTCGAAAGGAAGATTATCTCAAATCTTGAATAGTGGAGAGGTCAATTTTAGTCTAGAAAAGCTATTTTATATAGCTTTAAAAATTGATAAAGTTCCGCAAATTATTTTTGAAGATAAACTTGATTATATCAAACAGTTGGAAAAAGCCTATAAGGTGCATTACTACGAACATACTTACGATAAATTCAAAACAATTGAGCTTGATGCGACAATACATGCTAACGCGGAATTGATGCATTTCCCAAATAATCAGTCTAAGACATATCAAAAAGACGTTGATTATTCGGATTACTTTTATGAATATGAGTAAGAAAACTAGAAAAGAAACTAAGATAGCTTATCGCGTAATAGAAATTAAAAATTTGAAATTCAGCGTAAACGCTGAAGACAATTTAGATTTTGATAAAATTGACGTAGATGGAACTGTTAAGTATTTTATGACCGAAATGCTTGAGGGAAGAGCAGAGTTCTCATTCGATGTAATAACTACAGTAGTATCTCGGCTAACTGGCAATAAAATAATTGAGCATAGTGGAAGAACCAGATTTGAGGTCGTCAATTTAAAAAACAGCGATTCAAAAACAAATGGCGTATCAGAAGATGTTAAAATTCCTAATCAGTTAATAGCGTCGATGTACGGATTGTCTCATTCACATGCGAGAGCTTTGCTTGCGGTAAGCTTACAAAATACTGATTATCAAGATAAATTTTTTATACCTATTGTAGACCCGAATTTGATTTTGGAGTCTGAAAATAACATAACCATAAAGGATACTGATACTTAAAGTAATCTTTAGAAAGCTGTGTTTTTTCGGAAATACTTTCGATATAATCTTAGTTTATTTGTTTAAAAGTCTGCTTAACCACAGTGATAGTACCGAGGGTCGTGGGTTCGAGCCCCATCATTTACCCAAAAGCTTTTCAATTTATTGGAAAGCTTTTTTGTTTTTATGGCTAATGTGATGATTTAGTATTGCCTTTGATTGCTTATATTAGCATAATATAACTCACAAAATGAAATATTAAATAATGAGGCTGAATGTTTAGAATAATTAAAAAAATAGTTTCCACTTTTGGCATTTTAATTTCATTTTTTTCACTATACGGATCTTTATTTGTGTACGGATCAAAGTTACCTGAAAATCTTAGCGAAGGATTTTGGGGGCGTAAAGTCATAAATGTCGATGACATTACTTATAGGGAACCTCGAGATTTTGACAATGTAGCCATTCCAAAGTTTCTAGCTATTTTCTTAAATTATGCATTTACTTATATCACTTATATAGCCATAGTCATAATATGTTTAGTAAGTCTCACTTTCTTTTTAAAAAGGCTGATAAAATGGTATAATGACATCGTATGGGAGAGAAAATATGTTAAAAAACCCATGGATGCTTGGGCTCTTAATTTATTATTTATATGCACTTTAATAATTATTTCGGGGAGTATATTTAATAGTTTATTGGCAAAATAAGATAATACTTTTAGCTTTAAACCAATCCCCTTCCTTAATTAGTAGGGGATTTTTTATACCATTCAATTTAGTTAACAAAATTCAAATGTTAAACACATTTTTTTTGCCAAACTAAGTAATGTACATCGTTGTCTTATTAGAAAATCACTAATGAATACAAGCTATTGCTTAAAATTTAGAGTTTCGAAGTATCCTTAAGAGATAAGCAAAGAGGATTTAAATATGTTTTGTGGCACCGAGGGATGTGGGTTCTAGCCTCATCATTTACCCAAAAGCTTTTCAATTTATTGGAAAGCTTTTTTTTTGGCTTGAATTTTAAAAATATTTCAAGAATCAATTTTATTTCTACTTCCTTATTTCTCATATAATTTTTCAAGCAAAGGGCTTTCAGTTTTTATATTTTGCTAAGTTTGAAAATCGTTTATATCTTGTGAACTATGTACAGTTTTAAAAATGATTATTCCGAAGGGGCGCATCCGGCTATTCTTCAGCGATTGATGGATACGAACCAAGTTCAGCAGGATGGCTATGGTGAAGATGCCTATTCTTCCGAAGCAAAACAGCAGATTAAGAATATCATCGGGAATCAGCAAGCAGAAATTTATTTTGTTTCAGGAGGAACGCAAACAAATTTATTGGTTATTTCCTATTTACTGCGTCCGCATGAAGCCATAATCAGTGCGAAAACTGGCCATATTTATGCCAATGAAACAGGTGCAATAGAAGCGACAGGTCATCGGATAATTCCGGTTGATTCTTTAGATGGCAAATTAAAGCCAGCAGATATTGAGCAGGTGTTAGCTGATTATTCACTTCGGCCACACGTCGTCAAACCAAAATTGGTTTATATTTCAAATTCTACTGAAATCGGAACGCATTACAGCAAAACTGAATTAACCGAACTTTCCGCCTATTGCCAATCGAAAAACTTGTTTTTGTTTCTGGACGGCGCCAGGCTAGGACATGCGCTGATGGCAAAGGACAATGACTTGACTTTAGCGGATGTTTCCAAACTTACTGATGTTTTTTACATCGGCGGAACCAAAAACGGAGCCTTGCTAGGGGAGGCTATTGTATTCAATAGAACGGATATTGCTACTGAATTTGACTACCATTTAAAACAAAAAGGAGCGTTGCTTGCTAAAGGTCGTGTGATTGGAATACAGTTTTTGGAGCTTTTTAAAGATGATTTGTATTTTTCCTTAGCGACGCATGCGAATGCGATGGCAATGAAAATTGCGAAGGTCATAGAAAATAAAGGGTATACATTTCTGACTCAATCGTCGACGAATCAGCTATTTCCGATTCTTCCAAATGACGCGATTGCGAAGTTGACTGCACACTATGATTTCTATGTTTGGAAACCTTTGGAAAATAATTGCTCCGCAATCCGAATACTTACTTCATGGAATACTGACGAAGAAGTGGTTGACCAATTTATCGAAGAGTTGGAAGAATACTTGTAGCGAATGCTAATTTTTCTGCCGGTTCGTATTTAGCTTCGAAAAGATGTAAAACATTTCGTTTGCGATTTGAAGACTTCGTTGCTCATACACTTCGCTTTCTTGAGGAGTATTATCTGAACTTTTAGGGTCTTCAAAAGGTAGGCTAAATCGCTTATCCGCTCCAGCGATGTAAGGACATTCTTGGTCAGCTTGAGAACAAGTCATGACCGCAACAAAATCTGAAATTGGATTAAAAGTATCGTCAAATCTTTTGGAGAAACCAATAATGGGAAAAGCATTAGAATCCACTTTAATTGCGTATATCGTATTTTCGGCAGTCGCTAATGGAAGGATACTAAACCCTTGTTTTTCTAATGTTTTAATGACCTGAGGATAAATGGCGGTCGCTTCTGTGCCTCCAGAATAACAATATACATTGCTAATCTTGAAGTACTTTGCCGAAGTTTGCGCCCAAATCTGAGCCAAATGGCTTCTCCTTGAATTGTGCGTACAAATAAAATTTAGATGTATATCCTCTTGCTTATCCATTTTCTGTTGCATGTAATCAATCAGAGGTTCTAAACGTAGTCGACGACTTGCATCAGGATTATTGTTTTTCAAAATCTCTTGAATTGTTTTAGAAAGCAATGTATTCATAGTGATAGCGTTAACAACAGCCAGCATTTGGGTCGCAAGTTGAAAGCGTTTTTAAATTAGCTAAGTTCACTTTCGTTTTTTCTTTTGGAGAAACTCCACATGCATCTTGGGCCAAGCATGCCGTCTTCTTATTCAGCAATACAAAATTCTTATCATTAAAACCTAAATCATATTTGCCGATTGTGCTTCCTTGGTATTCGACTTCAATCTCGACATCTTCTATGCCTAATTTATCTTCAGAAAGCTGAATAATGTTTAATAGCTTCTGAGGTTTTAAGCGATGTTCGAAATCATTGGCATCCCACAATTGGAAATTGACGACCTTCTCATCTCGAATTACGCCACCGCAGTCAATAAACCGTTTTGTAATCTGACCGACTTCGGTTACGTGAAAATGTTCTGGAACAAAAGTGCCATTCTCTAATTGGAATTCTACATTTTCGACTTTGGAGAGGATTTGTTTGATTTCTGATAATTTCATTTTTAATTAATTTAAATAATGCAATATTACGATATAAAAGTGGAGAAAAAAGTTAGCAACATTTTTCTTTAGTGCTTTTTATTACGTTGTTGAAATAGTTTTTGACAACATCGAATGTCTCTTCATTAATGCAATAACAAATAGCATTTCCTTCCATATTGCCTTTAATAAGTCCAGCGCTTTTCAGTTCCTTTAAATGCTGAGAAACGGTTGGCTGTGCCAAAGGCAACTCATTGACGATGTCATTACAAATGCATTGATTGACCGTTAATAAATAGTCGATAATGGCAATCCTTGCCGGATGGCCCAATGCCTTTGCTATTAAAGCGATTTGATTTTGATGTTCGGAAAAATGCTCAGTTTTCGAAGCGCCCATGTTAATAAATTATTATATTGCAATATTACGATATTGTATTCGTTTATCAAAATAATATTTTCGACAGGATGTTTTTTTTTCTTTAACAGGGAATTATCGGTATTATTTAATCGCCAAAACAACAGAACCTAGAATAATCAATCCTGCGCCTAAGGCCGTTTTTAAAGTAAGCGGTTCGTTCAGCAAAAATACCGAAATCACTATCACAAAGGCAACGCTCAATTTATCAATGGCCGCTACTTGCGAAACATTTCCTGCTTGCAATGCCTTGAAATAAAATAGCCAAGAAAAGCCAGTAGCTAAACCCGAAATCACCAAGAAAAGCAAGGTTTGTTTCGGAATGGCTTGAATATTTTTGGCCTCGCCTTTCGTCAAAATAATGCACCAGACCATCAGTAAAATTACAATTGTCCGAATTCCTGTTGCCAGGTTAGAATTGATGTTTGCAACTCCAATTTTAGCAAATATTGCTGTGAGGGCCGCAAAAAAAGCAGATAGTAACGCATAAAATATCCACATACCATTTAGTTTTAAAAGTTTTTTACCAAGCTGATACCAAATCCTTTGTTTTGATAATAAGGCATAAGCATCGTCGACGACTTTCCATTTCTCTTATCAAAAATACCATTGATTTTTGGATATAACCAATAGGCCATTTCAGTAGATAGAATTCCGAAGCCTGCACCTGCAACTATATCTCCAACCCAATGTTTGTCGTTTATCGTCCTGTACACGCCTGTAAACACTGCGAAGGAATAACCTGAGATACTCAGCCAAAAATTGCTGTCTTTGTATTCCATAAACATAAATTGAGCGGATGAAAATGCTGTTGCAGTATGTCCTGATGGAAAGGAGAGGTTGTTTGAACCATCGGGCCTTTCTTCATTTGTTATATGCTTTAGCGGGACGACAAATGCTGCTGAAATTAGTTGCGAGGTCGCATAAATGATTGTTCGCTCTTTAAAATTATGCTTTCCTTTTACACCAGCTGCGTTCAAGCCGTAGACGAGAAGCGCAGGGACATATTGTGTATAATTATCCAAGTGTAGTTTATCTAAAGCATGCTCATGAATTTCAAATCGCGTAGAAGAATTTAATTCCTTCAACGCATCGCTTTCCAAACCAGCGACTCCAAATCCAATAAACACGGCTGGAGCGATTAAATGCCGATAGTCCAATTGATAATCTTGGCGATTGCGAGAAGAAGCCGAATCTTGCAAATCCACCGCTTTAGAATCGTTCTGCGCTAAAACTTGATTTAGCTGAAACAAGATAAATGCAATTGCCATTAGCAGGGATTTTGGGTTGAAAATCATCGTTAGAATTTATAAGTGTAGCCTAATCTTACGACCTGAGTTTCGTAATAGTCGTCACTGCTGTAGCTAAAGCCTAAACCATTAACATTTTTCCTAATAACCATTGTATTTAGCAAATCTGTCGCGTTGAAGAATATCTCTCCATTGCCTTTCTGAATTGGTTTTTTCAATCCCATGTATGTTTCCAGAAGCATTTAGAAGTACCGAATAATCGACTTCTTTCAGTTCAAAACCGGCTTCGAAATTTCCAGACTCCTTTTCCCATTTTACTTCTTTGGCGTTTGGATACTGTTTTTTCAAAGAAGACTTCACATTTGCTGGAACATCTTTTTCGGCAATCTTTTGCGCATTAGCGAATGACACACTTGCCACTGCAACTAATAGAAAAATAATTTTTTTCATCGTTTAAAAATTTAATGATATCACTATAATAAGCGACGATTTAGAAGAAATTTAGAAGATGATGTGCTGAAAATTTGGATTTTTTGGAAAGGAACGGTTGATGTTAAGACACGTGTTGTGATATAAAAAACAAGTACGTATATTTGTTAATAAAATTGTATAGTATGAACACAAAACTAACTTTAACAATTGAAAAAGAGGTAATTGAGATTGCTAAGGAGTATGCTAAGGAAAAAGGGCAAAGCCTTTCAGAAATGGTTGAAAATTATTTCAAATTCGTCACTGTCAATCGAAAGAAAATGAAAGAAAAGCAACTTTCACCAAAAGTTCGAAAATTAAGAGGCATTATTAAAGTCGATGAAACCTTTGATTATAAAAAAATATTGACAGAGGAACTTTCAAAAAAATATGGGTTATAAACTATTCGTAGATTCAGACGTAGTGATTGATTTTTTTACAGACCGAGAGCCACACGTAAATCCGGCAAGCGAATTATTTGACCTAAGCGAACAGGGCACTGTAAAACTTTATCTATCAGCAATAAGCATTAATAATATCTACTATATTGTAAGAAAATTTTTAGGTCATAAAAAAACGCTTGAAGTTATTGAAAATTTAATTGAAATGGTTGAAATCATTGGAACTACAAGAAATGAAATTATCCAAGCATTAAAAAATGAATTTTCAGATTACGAAGATTCTATTCAATATTCTTCTGCTTTGACAATTAAAGATTTAGATGCCATTATCACTCGAAACATTAAAGATTATCGAAGTTCTTCCATTGCAGTCATGACGCCATTAAATTTCTTAAAAATGAAAGAAAAAAGCGACGGCTCATTGCTTTAAAATTTAGTCGGTTCTGCTTTATTGGAGAAAGGTTTATTAGAACTTTAAAAAGATAATGCTTTGTCAATTTTTTGCGGGATATACTTAGGCTAACTTCAAAATGCGTCGAATCCAAACCGTTTAATGAGAACAATTTTTTAAATTAATTCTAAAGCAAGAGAAAATCCGTGAAAAATTCTATTGCAGATGTTTGTGGGCTCTGCTAAAAAACTACAGCGATGTATTAAAGCTGTAGGATGGGATGGAGATAATTTTAGATTGAGTTTTCATTAATTTCCAATTCATTTTTCAAAATCTTAAAATTTTCATCATCAAAACTAACCAAAATTATTTTTTCAATTGAATCGTTGAATTGAAGAAAGTCACTTATTATTTTAATTGCAATTTGCGCAGCTTTTTCTTTAGGAAATTTATAAATTCCTGTGCTAATACTTGGAAATGCGATTGTCCTGCAATTTGCTTCAACTGCTAGTTTTAAGGAGTTTAAATAACATTTTTCGAGTTTTTCAGTTTCATTTTTTGTTCCCCCATTCCAAACTGGTCCAACAGTATGAATAACATATTTAGCTTTAAGTTTTCCAGCGGTTGTGATTACAGCTTCTCCAACTTTACAGCCTCCTTGTCTTGCTACAATTTTTCTACATTCGTCTAATATTTCACTTCCCCCAGCTCTATGAATTGCTCCATCAACACCACCACCTCCCAAAAGTGAAGTATTTGCCGCATTAACAATTGCGTCAATTTCAAATTTTGTTATGTCACCTTTTTCAACTGTGATTTTGTTCATTGCGAAGTGTTTGGTTTATATTGCCACTAACTTCTGGCGGAATTGCGAAGGCGGGGAATTTTAGTACGAATGTGTTCTGTACAATTGTACAACTATTAGGTTTCTGTACCCAACCGTCACTATTGCCAAACCGATGTTGGGCGGAGCGTTTTTTGTTTTTTGATATATTCCATTAATTCTTTTGGCGACAAATCTTTGATTTCATCATTAATCTTGTCACGCACTTGTCGAAGTTGTTGAACAACTGACAATTCTTTTTTTGTTTTTTTTTCCTTAGTCTTCATAGTCTAAAATTTCTCTTGGCGTTCTAATTTCTAAAATTTTGTGTCCGTACTTATAATTTACAGCATTATATCCACGAATGCGATTTACGTTTACAATATGCTTAAAATTCCAACTTACCAAAATATCAGCATTAGAAAGTGTCGCCAAAGCAATGTGAATGCAATCGGCTTGACTCGTTGTACCCACAACATTTTCTTTCAAATATTGTTCCGCAAGTTCAGTTGTTTCTTCTGTAATATTTATAAATTCGATTTGAGATTTTGGTATTTGGTTTGCTAATTCTCGAACCTTTTTAGGTGCCGGTGTCAATTCAATGTCAGTTAAACGAGAATAAATTACCTTAAATTCTTAATTTTTTATTTTTTCGAATAGAATTTTAGTCCAAAGTTCAAACTCTGAGTCGAAGTAGCCACCAAAAACAGATGTATCAAGATAAATCCTATTCATCACTCAAATATACTAAAAATACTAGTATTTTTATTCTGCTTATTTTCCGTTGGGCGTTGCGTCGGCAATTGCACCTCTAGTATGCGCTAAACAACAAATAGCAATTGGCTTCATGCCATTTAAACGAATCTTCTATCGCGTATTTTGAGTTCGTTTTAACGCGGTCTCCATTTATATTTTACACTATAAATGCTTAGAAGAAATTTAAGTCAGTATTTATTAAAAAAAATGCATTAAAATATTACCTTAAAAACATGTTCCCCACCTTCAAAATGGTAATTGGCTTGCCAATGATGCAATCTGCAAATCTCTTGAACGATTGGTAAACCTAATCCACTTCCGCTATTTTCAGTCGAAATTTTTGAAAAACGCTTGAATAGCAATTCGTCGTTGAGTTTCTGCTGGCCAGAATTTGCAATTTCAAAACCTGACTGCGTTGCACGTATGTATATCTCGCCCGCTTTGGAAGTGTATCGGATAGCGTTAATCAGCAAGTTATTTAGCAAGATATCAATCAATCCATTATTCCCTTTAATCTGAATAGGGGACATCAAATCCAACCTGACAGCTAGGTGTTTTTCCTCAAAATATTCTTGCAGGGAATCTTTACTATGTTTTACTAGTTCGTCAAAATCAATTAATTCGGAATGATCAAATTGGCTATTTTCGATTTTTGCTAGAAGCAATAGGTTCTTGTTTATTCGCGAGCTTCTAATTAGAGCCTTATTCATTTCTTCCGCGATCTCGTACTGCTTTTCCGTCAGGTCATCGCTTTGCAATAGGATATCCACCTTGTTTTTCAGAATTGCCAAAGGAGTTTGCAATTCATGCGAGGCATTTTCCGTAAACTCTTTTTGATTTTTATAGGTACTGATGCCATGCTGAATCAGCTTATTGAGTGTTGCATTTAGTTCGGCAAATTCGATCGTATCCGTTTCCTGAAATTCAGGTTGTTTTTGGCTGTTAAGCTCAAAGGTTTTAAGTTTCTGTAGCGTATCTTGAAAAGGTTGCCACAGGTTTTTAGAAAGCCTTCTGTTCAATATCCAAAAACCTAAAATCAAGATAAGAAAGAAAACCAATGTAATCATGGCGATGTAAGCAACCGTTTCTTCGGTCTCTTCCACATTGGTTTCGATCGTTAAAAGATAGCTTTTTTTTGTTGATTTTGATTGTCGTTTTTAAACCCCTGAAGCGGTCGATAATTTCTCTTTTGGCGTAAGGATTCTGCCTGGTAATGGTATAGACGCTGTCTTGGACTGATTGCTGAGAAGCTATTATTGTGCTTACCGGCTGGATTTCGTTCCAAAAGCGGATGCTTTCTGCTAATCTTTCGTCGCTTATGTTTTGTTCATTGAATTCATTTTCAATCCGTTCTGCGATAAGTTCGTTGTTTTCATCCAGTTCCTTTAGCCAAATCCAATCCACGAGCAGAAAATAGGAGGGGATGCTCAATGCAAAAACGATGAATGCAAAGATGCTGAGCTGTTTGAGCGACTTCTGCAGTAAATTTTTCATCCTTCCCATTTATATCCGGTTCCATAAACTGTTTTATGGTTTGTTTGCTTCCACCATCGCTTAACTTCTTCTTTAAGTTCTTGACATGTGCGTGTACGAAATCATGGTTGTCCAGCATATCGGCATAATCTCCAGAAAGATGTTCTGCCAGCGTGCTTTTGGATAATACGCGATTTTTGTTGCCGATGAAATAAATCAGCAAGTCAAATTCCTTTTTGGTTAAGGCTATGAGCTCATTGTTTATGGCAACAGTTTTTGCCAGAAGATTGATTTCTAATTCTTCCTGTTTGACAATATTCGAATTGTTGAATTGCTTTCTGCGGATAATGGAGTAGATTCGAGCATTTAATTCTGGCAAATGAAAAGGTTTGGTCAAATAATCATCGGCACCAATCTGAAGTCCTCTAATCTTATCATCGAGTGCATTTTTAGCTGAAATAATAATGACGCCATCTTGTTTGTTCGCTTTTTTTAACTCTTCTAAAATCATTAATCCATTGCCCTCTGGCAACGAAATATCCAATAAAATGCAATCGTAGTCGAAACTTTCAATTTTAATCAAAGAATCTTTAAAAGTCGAGGCTACTTCGCATAGGTATTGCTCGGCGGACAAATATTCCACCATGCTTTTTGCCAATTCCCTTTCATCTTCAACGATCAAGATTTTCATAGCTCAAATGTACGCATTGAATTTAGAAGAAATTTTGAATTGAAAATATGCAGATCAGTTTTTGCTGTGCTTTTATAGATAAAAGCCCTCTAATTCTAAACTGATTATTTCATACGTTTCAATATTCGGCAAAGCCGATAATGTTTTATACCCCTCTTTCTCGTTCGATTCATCGGAATCTCCATCTTCACTATAATCGTGATATGTATAAATATATTTTCCAGTGCTCAGGTTGTAATCCACGCTAGAAGAATGTTCCGCGTCGCCTTGTGCTTGTTCGGCTCCGATCAAGTAAAATCCTCCGTTTTGGTATCGGTATTTATGAACGCATCCGCCACGTAGAAAATCATGTTGAATGATGAGAATTCCATTCTTAATTTCTAAGCCATTGAAAAAAACATTGTTCATATTTTCGCCAGATATAGCTCCATTGCTTTCCGCAGCTAACTGATAGTATCCATCTTTTTGTTTTAGTAGGATTATTAGTGTTCTGCAGTCATTTTTTTCTTGTTTTAGCAATTTCTCTGATTCATATACCATCACCAAATCGTCCAGACCATCTTTGTTCAAGTCTCCAGTGGTTAAGGAGTCTAAAACCTGGCCTTTCGGCAAAAAGTCCTTCCAGTTTTTAGAGCGTAGTGTTTGATAATCTGTCTGATCTAAGGGTGAATCCTGCTTTTTATCTCTTGCCAGAATATAGTCCTGAAATTGCTTTTCTGCTATGGGTTTGTAAGCCTTAAGCTCCTTCAAATAAGCAGCATAAATTGACTCTGAAAGTGAGTTTTTTAAATCTAGTTCATCAGGATTGTAATAGGTGAAATTTCGTCTGATGGTGCCTCCCGATCCGTCTTCATATGTCGAGGTTTTACTGATCCAGTTTTTGTTTTTATCGTACGTGTATTTGTAATTTATGCTGTTTGTTTTGGCATCTTCTGCATCTGAAATTTTTTGGATGCAGTCTCCGTTTTCATTATAGATATAGCGGTTTCTTTGCATGAATGTAGTTGGCATCTGATTAAAATAACCGTAATAATCACTGACCAACTTTCCTTCTTCATCGTACTCGTAGCGATGTCCGAAATCTGAAATATCCGTAGCATCATAGATGTATCGTTCTTCTATCTCTTTGCCATCTTCATACCTGTTCCAATAGCCTTTCCCTGCATCATAAACATCAGCACCTTTGTATCGAAATATGACTTTATTTTCTGGCTTGTTTTTTTCGACAAATTCAAAGGTTACATCATGTTCGTATCTGTCATCAGCAAATTCTTTGCTTTTTTTTATTACACCAAAAGATGTTTTTCGATCCCATTTAAAAGGAACAAATCCTTCAGGAATCTTAAACGTATTCAGATTGATGGTTTCTTCCGTTTTTTCTAAATAGATTTCACCATCTGTAAACCACCTGATTTTTTGCAGATTTGAAGCATAATCATGAATGTAATAGTAGCTCCATGAATCGCTTGCTAAAGTTCCGCTGAGCAATGTTTTTCCATTCGAATTTCTATCTTCAATTTCGATACCCGTAATTTTGTTATCGATTGAACTGTATTGCTTTGTGAGCAATGGTTTTTTATCAGAAGTTGTTTTGTACAGAAATTCCGATACGGACTTATAGGGCGATGTTTCTTTTATTTTTCTTCCAGATCTGTCATATTCTACGATCGTGTTCAGCGTGTTTTCATGATCACCATAATTGGGCATTTCTAAGGATAAGGTCTTAACTGGGCCTTTAAAAACGTATACTTGATCAAAATCTTGAGCATAAAGAAAGTTCATCATCATGAATTGCATGAAAATCCCTATACTTAATATTTGCTTGTAGTTTGCCATAACATCTAAATTAGAATTTGATCTCATACTCCTTTCATGAATTGTTATCAAAAACGAAAATATTTGAAAATGAAAGATATCAATTAAGTCTCAATATCAGAAATTCTCACCTCGATTATCTTATTGTCCTAAAACTTTAAAATTGAATTTTCCATCATCCAATTTTCAGTTAAAGAATATTGGTTATTGCATCAACCTTACGAGATGAAAAGGTTCTGTCGGAATAGCCCACAAACAAAACATGCCTGCTAAAGAGCAGGCATGTTTTATCAAATGAGTAGGACTTATGAATTAAGCATCAACAAAAGTCAATGCAATTCCTGTTTTGCCAGCTCTTCCGGTTCTTCCTACACGATGAATATAGGTGTCGTAGTCTTTCGGAAGCTGGTAATTAATAACGTGGGTTACATCACTCACATCAATTCCGCGTGCAGCAACATCTGTGGCTACTAAAACGCTAATCTGTCCATTTTTGAATTTATCCAAAGCATTGACTCGATAGTTCTGTGATTTGTCGCCATGAATGCAATCAGACTTGATGCCGCTAGCATTTAATTTTTTGCTTAAGCGCGAGGCTACGTGTTTCATTTCTGAAAATAAAATCACTTTGGAGAATTCTTCTTTGCGAAGCAATCCGACTAAGAGATTAAATTTATTTTCACTTTTCTTGACATGGATCACGTTTTGGTCCACGTTAGTCGAACTCGTTGTACCTGAACTCACTTGCACCAACAAGGGCTTGCTGATGATTTCATCAATAATCGTCGCTTGCTTAGGGTCTTTAGTAGCTGAGAATAGAAGTGTTTGTTTTCGGTTGCGCATTTGATCGACAATCCGACGAACATCTCTAATAAAGCCCATGTCAAGCATTTTGTCAAATTCGTCCAAAATCAAAACTTCGAAATTAGTCAGTTTGATGCCACCACGGTCTTTCAGGTCGATCAAGCGTCCAGGAGTCGCTATTACAATGTCGTAAGGGCTTTTTAATGCGCGTAAATCTTTTTCGATATTTGTACCGCCAATAAAGCAGGTCGCTTTGAATTTCATGCCCAAAGTCAGCTTGTTGAATTCTTCAAAAACTTGTAAAGCCAATTCGCGCGTTGGCACGACTACCAGCGTTAAGAAACGTTGGTTATTTTTTAACAAGCGCTGTAAAACTGGAATTAAAAATGCTCCGGTTTTTCCGGTTCCCGTATTGGCTATGCCAATAAGATTTTCTCCCTCGACCAATTGATCATAAGTTTTTACCTGAATTTCTGTCGGATGTACAAATCCCATTTTACCCAAATTACCAAGAATAGCCGGATGGATATTCATTTCGTCAAAGCGGGTTTCGATAGTCACTTTTTCTTCAACAACTGGCTTAGCAGGTTGAATTAATAGGTTAAAATCTAATTCTTTGCCTTTTTTAGCATCTTTCTTAGAAGATTTTTTAGGATTGGCATCTTGCGCAGCTGATTGGCCAAATTGCTTTGGCTTATCATTTCTTCGGTCTTTAGAAGTTGCGGATTTCCCGAAACCGGGTCTGTTAGATGCGTTTTGTTTTTTATTACGTGAAGTACCTGAGGTACTTGAAGAGGATTTCTTGTTGGAATTTGATTGCATGAATTTTCCTTGCGGAGCTATTAAATAAGCTACAAAGATACACAATTTATAACAAGTGATTTTTTAGCTTAATTTTAGCGTCATCTGCGCTTCGATAAGCCTTATCAATGCAAAGAATGATAAGGCACGAATCGAAAAAGCTTTTATGTTGAAATAACTATAATTTCCGTTGCGCTACTCCGGTAGCTGATTTGTCGTATTTATTTCGGCTACCGCCAAAGAATAGCGCGATAACTAACGTCAACAAAAGGGAACCAGCAACTAATAGACCGAATGTAGCATATGCTTTGCCCAGATATTCTGCATGAAATAAATTGATATCCCATGTCAATAATACAAAATACGTTAGCGTAGTTAGTATTAATAATGTAAGTATAAAGGCCACGATGTATTTCATAAGACTACAGGTTCATGTTGTTTAAAATTTGTTTTTTAAGTTCGTTAAACTCTTCTTGCGTGATGATTTGCTCATCGACCAACACTTTTAGTTTTTGAAGCTTTGAAATAGCGTCGCTATTTTCTTCAGCAATCTTATGCGTAAAGCTGTCTTTTTCCGTCGAAAATAACTTTCCTATTTCCATGCCTACACCTAGCTGAGCTCCCATGCCCGCCAAACCGCCTTCGTTTTTTGCTGCATCCCTCAACGCACGCAATTTTTCCATTTCGGTATACGATAAACCCGCTTGCGCCGCGGCTGCAGTGTCGGTCGTAATATCTGCGATGCGCCCGATGCGTTCCATGGTGTTTTCATCGAACAGCGTACCCGTGATGTTAAAATCCGTAAGCTGCAATCCAAGGCTCTCAAAGTCTGGAGTAATCTGCGTACCTATTTCTTCTTCAATCTCAATAAGCTTAGCATCAATCGAATTGTATTCATATTTATGCTTCGCAAAAAGATTTCGCAACTGATTGATAATCCGTTCAACAATCACTTGCTTCATCGCATCGGTCGAAAATTCGTCTTGTGCACCGATGATGTTGGTAAACAAAAATAGGGGCTGGTTTATTTTGTAAGAGAAATTGCCGTTTAATCCCAATTCGACTGGAAGGTTATAAGATGCGTCAACGTATTTTATTGGCGAAGCTGTACCCCAATATTGATTGACAACATCTGCTGTACGGAAAAAATATACTTTCAGCTTATGTTCGCTTTCAAAATTTTGGCGAATCTTGAGCAATGTCGTGACAAAAGGATGGTTGTCAGTTTCAAGATTATAGGTATCTGGTTCTGTTAGTACATCTTTAATCCTGCCTTCGTAAACCAGCACACAACCTTGCCCTGGAGCAAGAATGAGTTTGCTCGCATCTTTGATTTCATCGTGTGTCGATGGAAATTTATAAAGCAAAGTGTTTACATCGGGATTTTTCCATTCTATTACACTAGCTAACTGTTTGTTGAAAAATTTCTTAAGCATAGTCTCGGTTTTTTGTTCTTAATCTAAATCAAATGACAATTCCTCTAATTCTAATTCCTTTACGAGCGTACCTTGGTTGTCATAAAAATAATATTTATCATCGCTACCTACTAATAAACCATGTTCTTTACTAATTGTTCCGCTATAATCATATAAATAAGTAACATCCGAAGGCGAAGACCAAAGCAATTTGCCGTCGTAGTCTTGCCATTGGATCATTAATTTTTCTGTGGCGACATTGCTGGTTTTGACAGCGACTGCGACAATTCCATCGCGGAAATCTAGCAAAGTCATGTCGTAGACTTTGTTGCTGGTATTCAGCGCCTGCATGTCGATTAATCGCGATGCCGTCACCCAGTAATTGCTAAATGATGCGCTTTTAAAGTTTTCGTTTTCGTCGAATTCCGAGTCGATACTCGGATTGAAACAAAATGGATAACCCACGCTATAATTGGCGGTGTAACGAACCAAGAATGATGGCTGGTTAGCCGTTGGATAAAAGAACACTGTAGGCTTATCGTTCGGGTAGGAATGATTTTTTATTGTGTAGTCGAAATTATCGGTGTTATACAGCTTAGAAATAGGGTAGTAAGTGACTCTTTTGTCGCTATTTGACCTTATTTCAAAAGCAGAAAAATTATGTGATGTTTTTACAATCGATGCGATACCGCTTTGCAGCTCCTTCACGTTGCCAATGATTTCGCTATTTAATAACTGCATGCTTTTGGTAATTAAATCATACTTAAACAACATCGTTTCACCTGCAATCGTATAAATGTTTCCATCATCGAGCTTATAAGATTTTAACCTATTAATCCCGATCGATCCGTTAGCATTATTATCTACAGGCGCAATCTGTTCATAAGCTCCCTTAACAACATCATATACTGCCCAATAATTCTGATTTTTGTATTTATTGTTTTGGTAGTCTGATGATTGAATACTGCCCGTTATAAATAATTTTGGATTTTTACTTTGGTCAATAAAAGCTTTTGAGTCAGCTACATCAAATGTGTACTTTGCTTTATCATTAGTTATTGGCCCTAATCCATGTTCAGGATTATCCCCTGGCTTGATCATGAAGATAAAAAATAGAAATAACAAAGCAAAAACTCCCAAACAGACCAGTATTGTCTTTTTTGCTTGTGAACTGACAGGAGCTGGTTTTGGTGTAGCATTATACGTGTGCTTGTGGTTGACTGTCGTCTGGTTTGTTTCAACATAAAACGAGGCTGAACAACTCAGGCAAGAAAATACCTGATCGTCGATGTACTTTGTTTTCTTCGAGCCACATTCTGGACATCGAATTACTGATTTCTTAGGATTCATGCTCTCTTTACTTTATGTCAAATGTAATATCGTTTCTCCTAAATGTTTTTTCAATCTTACCGCTATTATTCATCCAAATGAAATCTTGATGCGACCTGAAAAATACTCCCATGCTTTCTGAAACGGCGGAATCGTCATAAATATATTCGTAATCGGTAACCGTACTCCATTGAATTTTGCCTGTATAATCAAGCATTTGAATATGAAATTTTTCTCCTCCTTGAATGCTGTTTTTGTAGCAAATGAAAATGTATTTATCTGTGTATCCCAAAATTTTGAGTTTATAATGAACACTTTCAGGATTTATAATTTTATAGTTTTGGACGAAACTGCGTTCGCTATCGTATTTGTCTATAGTGACTTCAGTCGGATTTTCATTCTCGTCGAAACTTACTTTAAATCGAGGCTCTATATAGATTGGATAGCCAACTTGTTCTGACACCTGGTATTTTATCACATAACTCGGATTCGAATTTGAGTGGGTAAACTCAGTAACTACAGTTGGATTTGGCATTTTTATGTCATTGCTTCTGGCCATGCTGTAAATATCTCCTTCCACATAAATCTTTGTTGATGGAAAATAGATAACTTTTTTGCCCGTATTGGACGTAATGCTTAAAGCGTAATAGTAATCTTCGCTAATTATATTTCCGATTCCGCTTTTGAGTTGAGGAATATCTTCTAGCAATACTGCATTTATCTGTACTAAATTCTTCAATTTGATGTCATACTTATAGATTTTGTTCTTTTTATAAACAAAATAGATTGCGCCATCATTGAATTTTTTCAATGAGAAATCTGTAGACGAGATAAAGCCATTTTCTTTTATGTCATTAAACTTCATCACTTGATCCAATTTGCCAGATTTAATGTCGTAAACGGACCAATAAAGTTCTCCTCTCACTCGTTCATCGCGACCTTGGCCACTGGGATAGTCTATAGAACCAACAATAAACTGTTTTATATCTCCTTTTTCATCAACAAAAGCAAGCATTTCCGAACCGCTTTCCCAGGTATATTTTTTATTACTTAACTCTTTAACGATTGCATTATCCGTAGAAAAAATAGATGAAAATATAAATATAAATAAAGGAATCGCCAGTAATGCAAGGATGATATAAATAATTTTTTTGCTATTTACAGGAGCAACGCCAGACGAAGGATAATCATACCGATGTATAATATTGATATCGTCTGAATCTAAAATGTACTCTGTATCACAGTTCAAACACTTGAAGTGATGTTCGTCAATTTCTTTCTGTTTTGTACTGCCACATTGTGGACATTTAATCGCTTTAATTCTTTTTGCCATTTAAAAATTCGATAATTTCATTTACACAATAGAATAGGATTCGATAAGATAAATATTATTAACATAAATATTCCTAAAAAGTTGTGCTATTTCTTGATTTTAATCAAAATTATTTAAGATCACTCGTTGCTTTAAACTCAACCAATTTTATCTCAACGAACAATTTTGTAAGTACTCTTTTGCCTTTTAACTTGTTCAAAGTGATGATTGTGAAGATGGTTATGGTGCCGTAAGGAGCAAAGAATAAGAAATAAATATTTGGATGTGAAGTCGCGTAAAGCTTTTATCTGCCATCTATTAACAGCCAGACCGGTTTTTTTACTTTTGAATTTTTACTTTTAAATTTTTACTTTTTATTCTTCGCTTGTTTATAAAAAGAAATAGGGCAATTAAACCGATAAAAAGAAGAAGATTGTAACTGAAAGAGTTCAGGTTAAAGCCATAGGTCAGGCTATTTCCTATATTGGATTCGAAGGTTTTACGGCTGAGGTAGGCAAAGGGAAATCCAAATTCTTGGTTTTCTCCCATAACGAACGACAGATTTGGGCCAAAGAAGATCACTATGAGAACCAAGATAATTACAACTTTAATAAATTTATTATACATAATTTCTATCAGCTAAGATAGTATTTAGATTTTAATCAAAAGCGAATGTATTTTGAAAAACTCTTATATTCAAAGACTAAGGCTTGAAGTTTTCCTGTTCGCAGATTTTTGATATCTAGTATTTCAGTATATTTGTTTAGGACTTTTATTGAATTTGGATCACAAAAATAATCTGTATTAATAAATTATTCTTTCAGTAAATCTATTATAAAACTAAAACTATGGCAGTTATCAATCCTCATATTAATTTCAATGGAAATGCCGAAGAAGCATTTAATTTTTACAGATCAGTTTTTGGTGGAGAGTTTGCAAGAATTATCCGTTTCAAAGATATTTCAACTGCTGAATTTCCCGTCGCAGCACATGAGGCAAATAAGATCATGCATATCGAATTGCCTATCGGCAACAATACATTAATGGCAAACGATGTTCCTGAAGTTTTGGGTCGCGTAAGCGAAACTGAAAACCGATCTAAAATAGCCATCCGAGCAGAAAGCCGTGAAGAAGCTGATAAGTTATTTAACGGACTTTCAGAAGGCGGAGAGGTGGAAGTACCCATTGAGGAAAGCAATTGGGGCTATTATGGCATGTTTAGAGATAAATTCGGAATCGAATGGATCGTGGACTTTTCACCAGCTAAATAGAATGGAAATAAATTAAACAATATTATGCCTGATATAATTGAACAATTTTTCGAAAACTTAAGCCATACAGGTATGATGTCTGTTTATACTGACAACGTTCCAAAAGAAATGATGGCATCTCCAGTTAACAGCAATGGCTGGTATAAATGGAAGCTTATTCCTGGAACATTAACTTCTGATGATTATAAGAACGTTGAAATGAGGTTTAATATTCAATTTCCAGACAGCTTTATTGCATGGCACAAACGTTATTTCTTCGAAGATTGTGATTTTCCGTATGTTAGACTTCCAAATTCGATGCCTACAAATCCGTTGGAACAAATAATAGATAATCTGGATTGGTTTATAGCGGAAGAATTAATTCCGCTTGGATTTATTCCCTTTGCAGACGAAGGTAATGATACAGGTCCTTTAGTTTTTGACACTCGAAATAAAAAAGACAACAAAGATTTTCCAATAAGGGTTTATGATCACGAGTATGGCGGAGACTTAGAGGGCTTAAGTGAAATTATTTTCTCCTCTTTTGATAAATTATTAGCATGTCTTGCTCATCTTTTAACCGAGTCATCAACAAGAAAGCGATTTGAAATTATTCCCGATTTCTATACAATTGACCCCCTTGGAGCTGGTTCTACGGGAAAATCATATTGGTCAAGCTGGGTTGAAATGGAAAAGGCAAACTTTGAAGAATTCGGTTATTAGCTGTGCTCGTATTGAGTTCAAACTATCTTTTTTAAAGAATAAATAATTAAGAATAATAATTGGATGCTGTGAATCTGACTGACCTGAAGCTCTTTTGTTTAGTGTGTCAGTTTTCTTAAAAGCTAAATAGAATGGAAATAAATAGACGACAGTTAAAATATGTAAAGAATTTTATTGTAAATTCTCATAAGGAACAACGCTGTTATACGCCAACATTTACCAACCAGAAGCATTAGCGATGAAGATAAACTGGAAAAGTAAAGGACTTTTTAAAATCGCAATTATTTTCTTTCTACTAGTAAATACATCTTACTATTGGGAAGGAAAACTTGGGCTTTTTGCATTTCCTGTTTTTTTGTTGTTATTCATTGTTTATTTATTTCTTGCGGCGGAACTGCTTATCCAGTTTTTCTTTTTGCTAAAAGAGAAATTTGCTGACAAATCAAGACTGTTGTATAGCGGATTTTTAACTACTGTGCTCATAGTCGTTTTTTTTAGGCCTTATGGGCTGATTGACTTTGAAAAATTTGAAGCTGACAATCTTTTGATTGCGGAGAGAGAAAGTGTAGCAAATTGTAAGACTGTGCTAAAACTTAAAGATGATTTTACTTTTAAAGAACGTAATGTTTGCTTCGGTGTAATGGAATCAACGGGAAAATATTACATACAAAATGATACGATTTATTTTGATAATGTTAGAACTTCTATACTTAACGACTACCATTATCAATTTGCTGTTATCAAAACCGAAGATGAAAATCATTTTGACTTCGTACGATACGAAAGTCTGACCGATACAGTCGGTAACGGCTTATGGATTACGAAAAATGAATTACATAAACTAAAAGATAAATCGAATAAGAGAACTGGATTTATTGAATAGGTGTCAGCATGCTTTTATTAATTATTTAGGCACTGTTCAGAAATCAAAATTCTATTAATTCTAGATGTATAACTGTCTACGAAAATAAATATTCGTTTTTTGTAAAAGGAAAAATAGGAAAATTTTGCCACGAAAAGCAATGTTTAATTATTTTGAAATAGAATAAAAAATAGCCCTTGAATAATAGGTTAACAAGTCTAATACACATGGATAACTATTTACTCTAAAATAACTGAATTACAAGATTGCCAAATTTGAATTCATTAAAATGAAACGCTACACGACAGAGAGATTTCGCATCGACATTTTTGCCGACGAGACTTTTACAGGCAATCCACCTGACAATGTTTATCTATATGACTTTGTTTACTCTGACAAATCGGATTATAAACTATCGTCGATTTTCGGGATAAGAACCTTTCAATATGATCACTTAATAAAAAGTACCGTAATCGGTTCCAGCGGTGGTTCGACTGGCATTCATGCTAAGTCAACAATTATCGAAAATGACAGACTTTTAGTCTGTTGTTCGGATAGCGTTTTTTGTTTGTCTATTCCCGACTTGAGTTTGCTATGGAGGACAAAAGCCGACGAAGTGACTTGTTTTGCAATTTACAAATACAAAGACAGTTATATCATTCATGGTGAACTTGAGATTTCACGACTTGACAAAGATGGAAAAATCCTTTGGCAACAAAGTGGTGCAGATATATTTACAACTCTGGACGGTAATCCTGACCTTGTAATCAATGACGATTATATCCTAGCAACTGATTTCGAAAACAGGAAATATAAATTTGACTTCGACGGAAAAATAATTTCTTAATTATCAGATTTTAAGCGAGTCAGCAACAAGAAAGCGATTTGAAATTATTCCCGATTTCTATACAATTGATCCCCTTGGAGCTGGTTCTACGGGAAAATCATATTGGTCAAGCTGGGTTGAAATGGAAAAGGCAAACTTTGAAGAATTCGGTTACTAAATGCTACTTTGCTCGCTAGCATTTTTGAGCTTAGTGGATAATTTGGATGTTTTGGTAAAAAAGGTATTACCTCCAAAGTTTTCGAGTTTCTAAATACAGATCGATTTGGTTCAGTACTTTTGGGAGGTTTTTAATAATATCCTGCGACCAAAATCTAAAGACCGTATAGCCCATGTTTCTGAGCGCTCTGTTGGTCAGTTCATCTTTTTGCATATTTCGTTCAATTTTAGGGATCCAATAGCGCCTGTTGGATTTGATCTGATTCCTGCGTTGCTTCCAATCAAAGCCATGCCAGAATTCTCCATCCACAAAAATAGCAAGTTCGTACTTTTTAATTACAACATCTGGATTTCCGGGAAGTGATTTATCATGTATGCGGAATCGGATATTTTTTGACCATAGTGCTCGGCGAAGCAGTATTTCAGGCTTGGTGTTTTTATTTTTAATTCGAGACATCGTATATCTTCGCGCAGGACTGGTGTAGAATCCTGCTGATTCCTCAAAGCGAGGAACTTTAATGCTATCCTGATCGTATTCGTTTTTCATTGATTAGATAAACAACAAGTAAAACGCTAGTTGGTTTATTGTAATTCAAAAAAGGTAAAAAAATAGTTCTTTATAGCTGTACCTATCAACTAGTGATTATCGTATTGTCCTTTATTTTTCCTGTCATCGCTTACAATACTTTTTTTATATTTTCTGCTATACGCTGAATTAACGGTACTGTCACCGAGTTGCCTGCCTGCATGTATAGTTTGCTGTCAGAAAGTATCGGCGATAGGATGAAATCTTACGGATATCCCTGAAAAGAAAAACATTCCCGAGGAGTCAGTTTTCGGATGCCGAATTCATCACGGACTAAGGGAACATTATGCCCACCAGCTCCCATATTCGCTGTAAGGGTAGGGCAAACGTTGCTTTTATTTTCGCGAACATATATTCTGCGCCATTGGTACAGCGTGTCTTTTGAAGTCATTGACTTATCCAGTTCTGGATAATACATGTGGCTTTTACTGTAATAATATTTATCCGCTACTTTTCCTTTTTCTAAAAGATCATGTATCGTATTCGTCAATGGAATAGGAGTAGGGAACTCAAATTGACTATAATTCGGCACTTGGGATGGATCGAAAGCAACAATAAAAATACGCTCTCGATTTTGAGGCACATTGGCATGAACCATAGAGTTTAGTACTTGCTCTTTGACGACATAGTTCAATTTTTCCTCAAGAATTTCTTTGATCACCCGAAATGTATTTCCATGATCATGGGTTAATAGGTTTTTTACATTCTCAAGAAATACGACGGAAGGTCTGTGCGTAGCGACAATTTTTTCAATATCGAAAAATAGGTTGCCTCTAGTGTCAGAAAAACCTTTTCTATGTCCTGCAATAGAAAAAGCCTGGCATGGAAATCCGCCACAGAGAATATCAAATTTTGCTGGAATCGCATCCTTAATTTCCTCTTTGGTGATATCGCCAAATGGGACTTGACCGTAGTTCCTTGCATAAGTAAACTTTGCATTGGGCTCAAATTCACTCGAGGACACCGCTTTCCCACCAATGTTTTGCATAGCAAGCCTAAAGCCGCCAACGCCAGCGAATAGATCGATAAAATTGAAGTCAGGATTTCTTTTAGATTTGAAAGGAGCATTTATTGGTGAAAAATAATCGAATGTGTTCATGTTCTGAGGACGCTTGCTATTCTCGTTCTCAAATTGTACATCGATTAGTGCATTGGCGTATTCACTAGCTTTGTTTTGAAATTTTTTTTCGTTTTCAACATCAAACGAGTGAGTTAGGTAAGCATCATGTATGTCTAGCTGTTCCTTTTTGCTTTGATGCTTTTTTTTGATTAATTCTTCAATTGAAAATTTATGAATTGTACTTTTTACTGCCATCTGAAACCTTGTATTCCGACCAAATATAGCGATTTAGCACGACTGATTTGCTAGACAAATTATCTTGCCTTAAATTAGTGTATTAATTAAGTTTAACCACTTGGTTATGTGGTTTTTTGTTAAAATTTTGGATAAGGTTTGACTAGCTGGAAATAACTTTAAATTGCTCAAACAGAACTTTCGTTTAGATTAGTTCTGTATCGAATTTTTGTAGTTCTGATCGAGCGGAACAAAAAGATTTATGCTAATCGATATTGCAAAGAATTCCGAAAAACTGAATTAATTATGAACAAACTAGATAAGCAAGGCGATTCTTATCGAATAACTCATCGAAAGGAGTTTGCCACTGTTCAGACCACCGAAGAGCAGCTTCTGCAGGCTATTGACTTTGCTTATCAGATGATTTATGGCAAAGGTCATCATCGAAGCCATCGTACAGGAGGAAAAATTTCGAGAAAAAGAGGAGAAAAGTTCTGCAATACGTTTCAAGGTAAACTTGCCGAAATTGTTCTTGTCGACCTATAAAATCTGATGGAATCAAAGTTAGTGAACCCGATTTTGGAATCCATGGTGAACTGATTTGGGACGATTGCGATTTAATTGCTAATGGGAAAAAAATAAATATTAAATCGGCTGCGTTTTTTTCTAACTTACTACTGCTTGAGTGCGATGATTGGAATAAGGACGGACAATATATTCCGGATTTAAAAAATGGCAAAATAACACGGTGTGATTTTTTTGTTTTAATGCGATTTAAGCCCGATATAAAATCGATGTTTATCGCTAAGAAAATGTTCTATTCAGACGAGATATTGGATTTAGCGAATGTCAAACAATGGATTTTGCAGGAATTATGGACCTATGATTTCGCTGGATGTATTAGTCGTAAAACATTTACATACATAATTGACCATGAATATATTGTACCTCAAGGCACTAAGTTGAATGGCGAAACTATGATGGATGCCTCCAATTTCTATTGTCAAGCCGCTGATATGGCGACTTACGAAATGCTAATTAAAAAGTTAAAAGAATATCAATAAAAACCTATTTGGTTTTTTGTTTTCTATTGTCGGAGAAACCTCAGACCTTTTTGCCAATAAAAAAACCTTCAAAATTTTATTTATAGCTAAACGTTTTCAATCAGATCTGGCGCAGTTAAAGATCTTGAAATTTATTTTCTGGCCATAAAAATTTCCTAATAGTCGTAAAGGGTTGACTTAAAGTGATCTTTGAAATACTCGCTAAGTTTGGCATCTGCTGTGGTTTCCATTTGAATAGATATGTTTTTGCTGTATGCAGGTATTTTGGTGTCAGATACGAACCAGAGGATATATGTATTGCCTTTCTTCAGCATTTCGTTTGATTTTTGAATGATCCAAGATAATTTCCCATTCTCGTCTTTGTGGAATGCCATTCTCGACAGGTATGGCAAAGCGGAATCATCTACATTTTTATCTACATTTACTATGTAAAAATCTCCGCGTTCCCCCTCTATTTTTTTGAAGTACCAATATAAATATCCATCTATATCAGGTGTAAATCTAAATCCAGAATAAAAGTTTCCATTTAGTTCCAAAGGATTGTCGAAAAAAGTGTACGATTTAAACCCTTTATTGGGGGTGTTTGGAATTGGGATTCTGATAAAGTGTTTTTCTGTGTTAAGTGTTTTTATCGTTTGATAGAATACCTTTTTATCTGTATTTTTCTTTTCCAGTAATGTTGCTTCCGCCTCAGCCTTTAAGGCTTCTTTTTGTGAGTTTTCTTTGCTAACTATTTGTAATTTATCGTAAAGTTTTTGAAATAGTAATACCAAACTATCTGCTTGGTCTTTATTTATATCTTCCACTTTAAATAGAACCGTTGATTTAGTTACGTTTCCATCTTGATCAGTAATAGAAGCTTCCTTGTTCTTAGCGGAAAATTCGTAAAAATTATCTTTGAATTTGTAATCTAGTTTAGAATCATTTACAAAATAAATAGTTCCCTCTCCGTTCAAAATATGATCTCCTATAAGCTGTACTTCATTGCTCAAGCCCATATTATAGTCTACCATAGCAAATTTCAGGTCAGATGACCAAACAGTTCCCTCAAGAAGCAAATTAGCTAGCTCTTTTAGCGTCTTTTCAGCATCTTTTAATGCGTCTTGAGCAACTACGGTTTGAAGTGGCAACAGCCAAATTGCTATAAATGAAAATATTCTGGTCTTGCTCATAAAAAGATTAATTTGAAGCTAAATTAAATAAGGATTGTAGAAGAAAAAATACCTAAATAGAGGTATTTTTTGATCATCGCGAAAAAATTTTCTTTAATCAAAATAAGATGTACTAAACAACAAAAGCAACCTAAAAAGGTTGCTTTTATTAAGCGGAGAGCGAGGGATTGGTTCAGTCGCTCAATCCCCAGCGCATCCTTGAACCTCCTTCGGATCGAACCCCGGACTCTGTCCTGAATAAATGGGGATATAGGTAAAACAACAAAAGCAACCTAAAAAGGTTGCTTTTGTTAAGCGGAGAGCGAGGGATTGGTTCAGTCGCTCAATCCCCCAGCACATCCTAGAACCTCCTTCGGATCGAACCCCGGACTCTGTGCTTTGGATAAATGGGGAATAGGTAAAACAACAAAAGCAACCTAAAAAGGTTGCTTTTATTAAGCGGAGAGCGAGGGATTCGAACCCCCGGACCTGTGACAGTCAACAGTTTTCAAGACTGCCGCATTCGACCACTCTGCCAGCTCTCCGCGACAAAAGTAGATAAATGCGGTTTTATTACAAAATCTATTTTATTCTAATTGTGGAATGACTTAATGTTCAAGGGTATATTTTTAAAATTTCTAAAAAATCATGATTTGAGGGAGAGAAAAACTTATTGAGAGCTTGCTTTAAAATAGTATATAGACAGCTAGGGATTGGTTCAGTCGCTCATTCCCCCAGCACATCCTTGAACCTCTTTCGGACGAACCCCGGACTCTGTTCTGGATAAATGCGGATATAGTTAAAACAATAAAAGCAACCTAAAAAGGTTGCTTTTATTAAGCGGAGAGCGTGGGATTGGTCCAGTGGCTCAATCCCCCAGCTCATCCTTGAACCTCCTTCGGATCGAACCCCGGACCCTGTTCTGGATAAATGCATATATAGGTAAAACAACAAGAGGCTGTATCATAAATCAATTTTGAACATCTTTTGCCAAATTAAGTTTTGAGCAAATGATTAAAGTTAGTAAAACGGGCAATTTTCGATGTGAAAATTGTCCGTTTTTTCTTTGTAAACAGTCACCTTAATCTGATGGCGAAATTTTATTTTGTAAAGCCAACTTCAATTTTACTTTTGATACAGCCTCTTGTTATGTGGAGAGCGAGGGATTGGTTCAGTCGCTCAATCCCCCAACACATCCTTGAACCTCCTTCGGATCGAACCCCGGATTCTATGCTTTTGATAAATGCGGATATAGGTAAAACAACAAAAGCAACCTAAAAAGGTTGCTTTTGTTAAGCGGAGAGCGAGGGATTCGAACCCCCGGACCTGTGACAGTCAACAGTTTTCAAGACTGCCGCATTCGACCACTCTGCCAGCTCTCCGCGACAAAAGTACAAATATTAGCCTTATCTCCAAATTTTATTTGATAATAATTTCTTAACAAATAGCCTTTAATAGCTAACTAAGCTGATATTTAGCTTTTTGCAAACTGTATTTCTCCTGAAAATTTCACTTCATTGCTGACCATAACACCGCCTGTTTCCAAAGCTGCGTTCCACGTCAATCCAAAATCCTCACGGTTTAACTTACCATTGATTGTATATCCGACTTTAATATTGCCCCATGGGTCTTTTCCCGCACCACCACATTCTACATCAAATTCGATAGGCTTAGTAATGCCTTTAATCGTTAAATCACCTTTAACTACGAAATCAGTATCTGATTTTTCGTCAATTGAAGTCGATTTAAATGTGATTTCAGGAAAACCAGCTACGTCGAAGAAATCAGCGCTCTTTAAATGCTGATCGCGTTGTTCATTTTTTGTGTTGATTGAAGCGGTTTGGATCGTTACGTCGATTTGAGCGCCGCTTAATTTCTCCGAGTCAGAAGTCAATTCGATATCGAAATCTCCAAATAACCCTTTCACAGATGAAATCATCATGTGTCTTACTTTAAATTCTAATTCGCTGTGCGCTTTGTCTAAATTAAATGTTGCCATATTTTTTTTATTAAATGTGTTTGTATCAGATTGTTTGTTTCTTTGTACTGCAAAGGTACTTGATGATTTAGGTCTGGCCGTTAACATACATCAAGAAATAAAAATAATTTTTATGCTATTTTGTTTTAAATATTTTGGAATAATGCAGTAATTTTCTACTTTTGCATCACCAACAAATGCGCTCATAGCTCAGCTGGATAGAGCAACGGTTTTCTAAACCGTAGGTCTTAGGTTCGAATCCTAATGGGCGTACATCAAAGCTTCTTATTGCAAAATAGGAGGCTTTTTTGTTTTATCCAAAGGATTGATTTTTCTGCCTTTTTTGCTAATTCATATTCGGAGACTTAGGGAAATTTACGACATGTGCATATTTCGGGCCCAAGTCGATTAGAGCTTGCTTCCAGAGGTTTTCGCCGTCATCGAAGAATGGAAGATCGCTTTTAAAATGGTTGTGTACTGCCCAGCTATTTTCTTGCAACTCACTTTCTAGCTGATTCGGCTGCCAGCCCGAATAGCCCTTGAAAAATTTTATCTCGTCAGGCAATAGCTCTTCATTCTTAATCAATTCGATAAGCACCTGAAAGTCACCACCAAAATAAATATCATCATAGACTAACTTTCCTCCCGGAATGCGATCATTTGCTCGATGGATAAAAAACAGGTCTTCCGTCTGAACAGGCCCGCCAGTGAACAAAGGAAAACTGATGGGTTCAATTTCATCGTGCTGCAGAGATATCAATGCGGTAGATTTATGGTTTAAAATAACGCCAAAAGTTCCATCGAGTTCATTATGTTCGCAAAGCAACAATACCGAGCGCTCGAAGTTCGGATCCAGCATAAAAGGTTCTGAAATTAACAAGCTGCCTGTTTGGGGATTTGAGTCATTGAACATAATCGAAATATTGATAAATAATAGTTTAAGTTAAGAATTTCTTACTTAAAATCTTGAAGTTTTACGAGAATAGTACATAAAGAATCTTTTTTTGGCTAAATTTGAAAGATTCAGATACACTATGTCCATTCAACATAAAGAAATAGCCGCGATTCGTGAAGAATATTCTAAAGGATATCTTTTGGAAAATGATGTGCTTGAAAATCCTATTTTTCAATTTAAGAAATGGTTTTCAGAAGCCATTTCTGCAGAGGTGAAAGAACCAAACGCGATGGTGTTAAGTACCGTAAATCAATTTCAATCGCCTTCATCCAGAGTTGTGTTGCTCAAAGATATTAAAGATAATGGCTTTAGCTTTTTTACAAATTACGAAAGCCGGAAAGCCGAAGATATGCTAGAGAATCCGAAAGTAAGTTTGCTGTTTTTCTGGCAAGAACTTCAACGCCAAGTACGTATAGAAGGGGTCGTTAGCAAGTTGCCCTCTTCAGATTCGGACGAATATTTTTCTTCCAGACCTCGAGGAAGCCGTATCGGTGCAATTGCATCGCCTCAAAGCCAGGTAATTGTCAATCGGGAAGAATTGGAAGCAAAAGTGGATTTAGTTACAAATGAATTTTCGGATCTTGAAATTATCCCAAGACCTGAATTCTGGGGTGGCTATCTGGTAGAGCCGACATTAGTTGAATTCTGGCAGGGTAGAAGCAGTCGCTTGCATGACCGCATAGTGTATGAATTAAGGGATCAAGCCAATTGGCTTATTAAACGTTTAGCTCCTTAACATGATTGAAAAAGTAAAGATTGCACTGATCGAAGTTTTCGGTCTTGAAGTTATCGAAGATACCCAATTGGAAGGTCTGCAACCTGCATTGTACATTGCGAAAGATCAGATGGAAAATGTCTGTTTTTATCTAAGAGATTCTGAACAATTTTATTTTGATTTCCTTTCGAATGTGACTGCTGTGGATGATTCTGAAAATGGAAAATTTATTGTTGTTTATCATTTAGCTTCTATTCCTTACCAAACGCAGTTAACATTGAAAGTTCAGGTGGACAAACCTGAAACGGAAGATGTTTTGCCTGAACTGAATTCTGTCTCAAAAGTTTGGAAAACAGCAGAATGGCATGAGCGGGAAGCCTATGACCTTATGGGAGTTTTCTTTGTCAACCATCCAGATTTGAGAAGAATTCTAATGCCAGATGATTGGGAGGGCTTTCCATTGCGAAAAAATTACACTGATCCAGAATATTATCACGAAATACCTGTCAAATGAAATACAATGATGCTTTAGCGAGATATCAGGAAAAAATTTCGGGTATTACTTCGCAGGAAATGGTAATTAATATGGGACCACAACATCCATCAACGCATGGAGTTTTGCGCTTAGAATTAATTACGGATGGTGAAATTGTCAAGGAAGTAATTCCACATATGGGTTACTTGCATCGCTGTTTTGATAAGCATGCGGAGTCTGTGAATTTCACCAAAACGATTCCATTTACTGATCGGTTAGACTATTTGGCTTCGATGAACAACAGCCATGCGTATGTGATGGGAGTGGAGCGAATGCTCGGTTTGGGTGCTAAAATCCCAAAACGGGTGGAGTATATCCGCATTTTGGTATGCGAGCTGAACCGAATTGCATCTCATCTAATTGCAATCGGTACTTACGGAATTGACATTGGCGCATTTACGCCATTTATGTGGTGTTTTCGAGACCGGGAGCATATTATGAATATGCTGGAATGGGCTTCGGGGTCGCGGATGCTGTACAATTACATTTGGATTGGCGGATTATTTTATGATCTTCCCGTCGGATTTGAAGAGCGCTGTACTGAATTCGTTCAATATTTCAAGCCCAAATTAAAAGAGCTTGACGAGTTATTATCTACCAATCAGATTTTTATTTCACGGACTGCAAATATTGGGGTGCTTCCAGCAGATTTAGCAATAAATTATGGATGCAGTGGCCCGATGTTGCGTGCTTCAGGAATAAAATGGGATTTGCGCCGGATTGATGGCTATTCAGTTTATCCAGAATTGGAATTTGATATTCCTGTTGGGAATGGTGAAATGGGGCAGTTGGGGGATTGCTGGGATCGCTACAAAGTTCGTGTAGATGAAATCAAAGAATCTTTGCGGATTATCGAACAATGCATCGATCGGTTAAGCAAAGATTTCAAACGTAGTCCTGAATTTGATCCACGGGCATTGGTTCCCAAAAAAGTGAATTTAAAAGCACAAGATTATTATGTCAGGGCTGAAAATCCGAAGGGAGAACTTGGTTTTTATTTTGCAACGCAAGACCGCACAGATATTCCAAAGCGCGTGAAAGCCAGAGGTCCGAGTTTTAATAATTTGTCAGTACTTCCGGAATTAGGGAAAGGTGTTCTGATTGCTGATCTAATTGCAATTTTGGGTTCAATAGACATTGTGCTTGGAGAGGTAGATCGATAAAATGTTTGTTGTAACACAAAAAAGTTACAGGAAAGAAAAGGATTAAATTAAGTTTACGATTACCTTTGTAGTCTCATAATTTAAGTTTATAATTGGTTAATAAAAGCTTGCAGCAGATTTTGTTGCAAGCTTTTTTTATGATACTCTACTTAAAAATGGAATGATACACCTACCGATGGCGCTAAAGAGCTAACGTCTAATCCAAAATTAGCAGTGGTGGTTCTTTCACCGTTTGATTCCTCTTTACTAGTTGCAGAGTCAAAGTACAAGCCTCTAACAGATAATTCGATGCCGATTTTTGGAGTAGGGAAATAAGCCAAGCCTGGAGCAAGCGCGACGCCGAAACTTTTATAAGAATCAATTTTTTTCTCCATCAACTTCAAAACTTCCGAAAAGCAAAGGAGCAGATAGTTGTCCAAAAAACTTCAGAGAACCATCACCTGTATATAGGCGACCAAATGGAGTTGCTACAAAAGTGCTATTGCTGATGTCAGGTAAGAGAATGCTGTATTCATCAAAGGTTAAAGATGTCCTTGCGTCACCCCAAGAATATCCAATTTGTGCTCCGATTGCTATGTTATTTGCGACGAAGAATCCAACTTGAGGTAAAATCGAGAAACCGTTATTTTTATCCTCTGAATCCTTGATTTTCGATGTGTTAATGTTAATTCTACCGCCGACTATTATTTTACCTGCTTCTGTCTGAGCTTGCGTCGTAAATATGATTCCAGCGAGGAGCGATAGTGTCAATAAAATTGTTTTCACGTAATTTATGATAATTTTAAAAGTATGAGTAAGTTGAGGATTGTTTTATCCCGAATAATATGAAGCTATTAGAAGTGGAATTGTACTCCTATGCTCGGAGTTTGCGAATTGACGTTCAAACCGAAGTCATTCCTAGTCCAATTATTGTCAAAAACGTCGCTTTCGTGCTTAGTACTGTTAAAATATAATCCTGTTACTGAGAATTCTATTCCAATCCTTTCAGTTGGGAAGTAAGCAAGGCCAGGAGAAAGCGCGACACCATAACTCGAGTTTGTTCCAACTTCATCATCGTTTAGTTTTGCTTTACGCCATGAAATGGGAATTGACAACTGACCGAAAAATTTAACAGGACCGCCTCCTTGATAAATACGACCGAATGGCGATACAGAAAACGAATTGTTAATTGTCTCTTGACCAGAGCCTGATTCATCTTTGCTCCATCCATAGCCTATTCTAGTCCCAACTGCAATGTTATTTGCTACGAAGTAACCAATTTGAGGCTCAATGCTAAATGAGTTTTCCTTTTCATCGGAATCTTTCTCAGAAGTGGTCGAAAAGCGAATACTTCCACCAATCATTGTTTTTCCAGCTTCTGTTTGTGCCTGCGATGCGAAAGTAATTCCAGCAATCGCTGTAATTGTGAGTAAAAATTTTTTCATATCTAAATTTTTTAGAAGTTAATATTTTTGCAATATAATAACATTAAGTTAATCTTTTAGTTAAATTGATGTTAATATTCATCCGCTTGAAATAATACCACGTTCAAAAAAATCAATAAAAAAGGCTTCCCGAGGGAAGCCTTTCAATAAAATTATTTCTAATTCTTAGAAGTGGAATTGTACTCCTAAAGTAGGCGCTAATGAGTTTACATTTAAGCCAAAGTTGTTTACAGTTCTTTTAGCGTCCGTAGCTTCATTTTTTGAAGTTTGAGATTCAAAATATAAACCTCTTACTGATAATTCGATCCCGATTTTCTCAGTTGGGAAGTAAGCAATACCTGGCGCTAATGCAACACCGTAATTAGCTGTTGTTGCAGTTTTGTCGCCATCTTCTTTAACAGTTCCCCATGACATTGGAGCTGATAATTGTCCGAAGAATTTAACTTGTCCGTCACCTTGGTAGATACGTCCAAAAGGTGCTACAACAAATTCACTAGTAGCAAATTTATCGTCAGAAGACTCTTTTTCTTCACTCCAAGCGTAACCTAAACGAGCACCAACAGCGATGTTATCTGCTACGAAGAAACCAACTTGTGGTAAAATAGAAAATGAGTTGTTTTTATAATCTGAATCTTTAACTGATTGAGTTTCGAAAGAAACACCGCCACCTATCATTGTTTTACCTGCTTCTGTTTGTGCTTGTGAAGCGAATGTGATTCCAGCAACTGCTGTTAGTGTAAGTAAAATTTTTTTCATGTTTTTAAAATTTTAATTTTTGACTTTTTAATTAATTAAGTTAGTCTATTCAATTCCTGTGCCAAAAGTAAATTATATTTAAAATGATGGATTCCTAGAAAATGAATGTTTATTCACGTCAAATTGACAAAAACATTAAATTATTTTATTTAATAGTCTGATTGTAAGTATATTGATTGTAAAATAAAATGACATAATAAGTTATGACATTGAAATGAAATTCAATTTATTTCTTTAACTACAAGGTAATTAGTTCAATTTGACTTTCTGACTTATTTGAAAACTATACTGCCAAAATATTCTGGTAGATGAAAATTTGGCGTGCCATTGTCAATTTTTGTCCATGAAATAAAGTGTGGATTCGGTAAATTGTCACCACATTTATAAAAATTAGCATGGAATTCATTCCCCGAGAGGGAGTCAATACTCGATTGGCTGAAAACAGATAGGGGAATAACTAAAACCATCGACCATCTTTTGGCTGATAACGTACTCGTTACGCTTGTGAAAGTTTCTACGGTCCGTATGTCTTCTGCTGATAATCTTTTTCTGTTTTGCTTGTCAGATGTTCCGTAGCCGATTAAGCCAGTTCCTAATGGATTAAATTCAAGGTTATAGTAATGTTCTTTATTATCAAATGAAATAAAAAACTCCACACAGCTATCTTCCCAGACGGCTTCATTTGGGCGAACGTACTGAGCTTTGATAAACTGTTCTTCGACCGTATAATGGAGTACAATCGCTTTATTATTATGCGCAATCTGAAAATCTACTTTCGGTCTGTCTGGATATAGCGCTTCCCAGTTCGCAATATTCAGCGCATTCCAATCTACTGCCGAAAGGAGGTTTTGATATGCGAAATAATCCTGCAGCGCAAACTCGCTATCTAATAATTGTACTTCTAAGCTAGTATTCATCGTCGACTTATCTAATTAAACGGAAATGCTATCGTGCAAAATTAACTTTAATTCTTCATGGTGTTTCTCCAGTTCATCAACAAGTTTTAATTGGGATTTTGTCCGAACAAGATTGTGGTCGCTATAATGCACCTTATAATACGTATCGCCGTTTAGATAATCCGTCAAAAATCTCACCGCTTGCATATAAGGCAATAAATATACGCCATGCAATAAGGTCTCTAACTCATTTTCTGTCAGGAAATCTTTCGCTTCACTCAAATAACCCTCCGCATAAGCTTGGAATAAAGGAATATTTAATTTTATGTTATCCAAATCAGCCTCATCTTCGGCGGCGGAATTTATGATTGTACGAATCGCATCTCCAAAATCGTAAGCAATGTATCCAGGCATAACCGTGTCCAAATCGATTACACATTGAACTTTGTCATCCTCATCAAGCAGTACGTTGTTAAATTTTGTATCGTTATGAGTAATGCGGACTGGCAATTCACCGCGATTTCCCATTTCTAAAATCGTACGCATTTTTGATTCGCGATTAGAAATATAGCTTAGTAAATCTTCGACTTGACCTACACGGTTTGCTTCGTTTTTCGCTATCGCCTCTTTCAGATTGCCGAGCCTAAAGTCAATGTTATGGAAATTTGGGAGTATTTCTGTTAATTTTTCAGCAGGTAAATCAGACAACTGCTTCTGAAACTGCCCAAAAGCCTTTCCGCCTGAGAAAGCTTGAGCCGGGGTTTCGACGATATCGTAGCTTTTGGTGTTTTCTATAAGTTTAAATACACGCCAATAGTTGCCTTCTTCATCTTTGCAAAAACTTTCTCCATTTTTCGTTTCGATTAATGTCATCGAATGTTTTTCTACCTCTTCGGCATTCAAGTGTGAAAGCTTTGACTTGATGTGCTTGCAAACTTCTTTAATGTTGTTCATTAATCCATCGACATCCTGAAAAATCTGGTGGTTAATTTTTTGAAGTAAATAAGCATTTTTTTCATCGGAATCGGTCTGCACTTTGAACGTATCATTTATATGTCCAGAACCGAAAGGGACTATGGAAACAACGTGACCATTAAGTTTAAACTGGTTGGCAGGAGGGTTGATTTTATTGAAATGAGTATCTATCATTAGAATTTATAAATAGCAAAAATTAGTTTCTCTTGTAAAGGACGCAATATCAATATATCTTGTGAATTAATAAAATATTATTTTCAAACAAACGTTTGCGTTGAAAATTTTACTGATTTTCAGCTGTTAAAATGAAATTTTGTCAAATACTATTTGTAATATTAACCAGTAAATAAGAAATACATAAAAATAGTAACTTTAGCCTTAACCTGAAGTTATATAAAAATTTTCAATCAATTATGAATAGAAGAAATTTTATTTTGAGTGGCGCGGCAGCAACTGCAGGAGCTATGATGGTGTCGCCAACCGAATTATTTGCGCAGGGCGGCAAGGTTCGTTTGGGGTTTATCGGCGTTGGTTTGCGCGGGAGAAATCATGTGTTTATCGCATTAAATAGAGACGATGTTGAAATCGTTGCTATTTGTGATACACAAGCTCAATCCTTGACAGAATGTCGTAAACAATTTGACAAAAAAGGTGTGAAATTGCCTAAAGAATATACGGGTGGTTTAGATGCGTATAAAAAAATGCTCGAGACGGAAAAATTGGATGCTGTGATTATTTCGACTCCGTGGGAATTTCATAAGCCACAAGCAATCGATGCGATGAAAGCTGGCGTGTATGTCGGTTGTGAAGTGATTGCCGGAATAACCACAAAAGACCATTGGGAAATCGTCGATACCTACGAAAAAACAAAGGTTCCTTATATGACTTTGGAGAATGTATGTTACCGCAGAGACGTTCTTGCTGTATTGAATATGCATCGCCAAAAATTGTTCGGAGAGATTTTGCATTTGGAAGGCGGATATCAGCATGATTTGCGCGAAGTGTTGTTCAACGACGGAAAAAGCTATATCGGAAATGGAGTTGAGTTTGGGCCGAATGCACTTTCCGAGGCACAGTGGCGTACACAATACAATATTGATCGCGCCGGTGATTTATATCCAACGCACGGATTAGGTCCAGTTATGCCTTTTGCAGATATCAATGCAGGAAATCGTTTTACGCATTTGACGACCTATTCAAGCAAAGCTCGAGGATTGGCGGCGTATGTTGAGAAAAAATCTCCGGGACATAAAAATGCCAAGCTGAATTATAAAAATGGAGATATAAACCAAACAATGATTCAGTGTGCAAATGGGGAGACCGTTTTATTGACTCATGATACGCATTTGCCACGTCCGTATTCGATTGGTTTCCGCGTTCAGGGAACAGAAGGTTTGTGGATGGATGTCGCTAATGGAATTCATATCGAAGGCCAATCGAAACCTCATCAATGGGATAAAGTGGATGATTGGGTTAAAAAATACGACCATCCGGTCTGGAAAAAATATGAAGAATTAGCGACGGGTTCGGGCCATGGAGGTATGGATTGGTTCGTGTTCAACGGATTTATCCAAGCGGTGAAACAAAAGCGCCAAACGCCAATTGATGTGTACGATTCTGTTACAATGAGTGCCGTATTTTCATTATCGACAGAATCTATCGAGAAAGGAAATAAAACAATTGAATTTCCTGATTTCACTCGTGGGAAATGGAAAACAAAAAAGAATACCTTTATGTTAGACGATAGCGGTTTTTAGTAATTATTGACACATAGATAAAAAAAGGCATCCCAACAGATGCCTTTTTTTATTACATTTACAGTAAATCAAATTTTTTTTATCCTTTATGGCTACAGAGATTCTTATAATCTTATTATTAATTATATTAAATGGTATTTTATCGGCTTCAGAAATTGCAATCGTTTCGAGTCGCAAAGCAAGGCTTCAAGCTGAAAGTGATAAAAATAATAAATCTGCAGAATTAGCACTCGACCTAAAGTCAAACCCAAATAACTTTCTTTCTACAGTTCAAATTGGAATTACGTTAATCGGTATTTTAACCGGTTTTTTTAGCGGTGGCTCGATTTCAACCTATTTGGCAACTGTGCTAAATGAAATTCCGTTGCTGGCACCCTATAGCGCTCAGATTTCTGTTGCTTTAGTTGTATTGGTCATCACGTATTTCTCATTGGTTATTGGAGAATTGGTGCCGAAACGCATCGGTATGGCGATTCCAGAAACTTATGCCATGTTAATCGCTTATCCGATGACTTTGCTGAGCAAAATCATGAAACCATTCGTTTGGTTATTGAGCGCTTCGACGGATTTTATCGTGAAATTATTGAACATTAAAACTTCTAAAAACACCGTTACCGAAGAAGAAATTAAAGCGTTAATGGACGAAGGAGTTGATAGTGGAATTATCGAAGATTATGAGCACGATATGATTGACCGGATGTTAACTTTCGGCGATAAAAAGGCAATCAACCTGATGACTCACCGCAGTGATATTACCTATTTGGATTTAGAAAATACATTCGAAGAAAATAGGGCGTTGATTTTGGAAAATGAGCACACCGAATATCCTGTCTGTGATGGGAATTTTGATAACATCAAAGGTGTGGTACATGTGAAAACGCTTTTAAAACAATATTTAACGAAAGATGAATTCAATTTAGAGAAATTGATTCAGCCGATTCCTTTCGTGAATGAAAATAGCTATGCCTATTCCGTGATGGAAATGTTTCGCAATTCGACCGCTCTGCAAGCCGTTGTTATTGATGAGTATGGAACGCCACAGGGAATTATCACGCTGAAAGATTTAGTTTCGGGAATTGTTGGAGGAAATGAAACGACCAAACAAACTACGAATAGCAATATCCGTAGGAGAGAGGATGGGACATTTATTATCGATGGCCGTTATCAGCTGGATGATTTCTTTGTCTCATTTAATATTTCATTATCTGACTCCGAACAAGAGCAGATACGCAACGTCACAACCGTAGCCGGCTTAGTATTTTTACTGCTTGACCGGGTTCCCGTCGAAGGTGAAACCATCAATTACCGCGGATACAAATTCGAAGTATTGGATATGGACGGAAACCGCATTGACAAAGTCTGCATGACTTTGCCTCCTGAAGATGCTGATGACAATAAAGAGTTTACGGATTAATTTCCGTGCTGATTAACAATAGCAATCAACTCTTGCTTTTGTAAAACACCGCTTTGTCTCCACACTTGCTGTCCGTCTTTAAATAAAATTAAAGTAGGTACGCCTTGGACGCGATATTGTGAAGACAAAGTTTGGTTTTTGTCCACGTCAATCTTGATGACACTTAATTTTTCATCGAAATGATGTTTCACTTCTGTTAAGATTGGAGCTAATGCTTGACAGGGTCCGCACCATGTCGCAGAAAAATCTACGAGCACCAAATTGTTTTTTGTGATGATATCTTGAAAACTTGCCATAGTTAGTTAACAATTAAATGTGATTTCGGTTTTTTAATAGGGTAGACAAAGTGACTCGAGCTCTTCAATTGTTCCGTCAAATAAGTTGAGGTCAACATTTCCATTAATGCCATCCACCGAACCGTTTTCAGAAAACTGCCAGAAATTCCAATGATTTTTTGGTGTTTCTATCCAAAAGTTATAGTTCGCTATCCATAACGTGTATTCCGAAAATTCCTTTTCCAAAAAATCAGAATAATATTTATCTCCCGAATAGACAATTGGTTTAATGTTGTAATGTTTTTCCACCAAATCCAACCAGCGTTTCAATCCCATTTTGAGGCTGTCCATTGGCTGATTGCGCGGATGTTCTTCAATATCCAAAACAGGAGGAAGGTCGCCCGGGCTTAATTTAACCTGCTTAATAAAATTTCTAGCTTGTTTTACCGAGTTTTCATTCGGTCGAAAATAATGATAGGCGCCACGGAGCTTAGCTCTGGAAGACGCACTTTTCCAATTGCTCTTAAATTTCTTGTCCACATTTTTTTCGCCCATCGTAGCACGGATAAAAATAAAATCAATCGGAAAATCAGAATGAATGGTGTTGACTTCGTTCCATCGTATCTCTCCTTGGTATTGGGAAATGTCAATTCCGAAAATTTTATCGGCGTGCCTTTTCATAAGCTCCACATTTCTTATCTCATGGCTTTTGTTATCGACTTCGCTCGGAGCAGATTTTGAGAACGTAGAAATAAAAAATGTTTTGATGGCAACGCGATGGTACCATGAAAATGCCAAAATCAGTATAAAGACTGGAATTAAAATGCTTAAGAATAAATAAACGTTCAGATTTTCCTTTTTTGTCGGACTCTTTTTTCTGACTCTAGAAACAGGCTTTTTCATTCGGAAATGAAATTACTACATAATTTCAGCATGCGCAAAAAATTATTTCAAAACTAGACTATTTCGCAAATCTCCTTCAATTGAATAGAAGTTATTGTATTATTATTCTGATATGAAATCATTATTATGGTTATTTTACTAATGCTATAAAACCCTTTACTTTTGTCATGGTTTAAAATTTAATAAGATGAAAAATATATTTATAATCAATGCAGGGCAAGATTTCAATCATTCAGGTGGATTATTCAATCAAACAATTACGGATACAACGGTTAAGTTTTTTGAACAATTCGAAGATGTTGAAATTCGGGTAACGTATGTACAAAATGGCTATGATGAAATTCAAGAAGTAGAGAATTACGTTTGGGCGGATTACATCATTTATCATACACCGGTATGGTGGTTTCAGGTTCCGTTTAAATTCAAAGAATACATTGACAAAGTCTTTACGGCAGGACACCAAAAAGGAATTTATTTCAGCGATGGCAGACGTTCGGCAAATCCAGATTTGAATTACGGAACCGGCGGAATGCTTCAAGGAAGAAAATACATGGTGACAACAAGTTGGAATGCGCCAATAACGGCGTTTACATTACCTGGAGAATTTTTTATGGAAACTAGCGTCGATGATGGTCCTTTGTTTGGATTTCATCGGATGAATGCTTTTGTGTCTTTAGAAAAGTTAGAAAGTTTCAGTTTTCACGACGTGGAGAAAAATGCAGACGTCACTCGGGATATGGAATTGTATACGAAACACTTGGAGCATGTATTTTTAAAGGAGTTGCAAGAGTCGGCAATTGGCCTGTAGGCTTGATATCTTTTAGGGAATAATGCACTTGTTTTATTAATCTTTTGTGTAAAATTGTTTTTTGGAATGAAATTAGTACTGTTTAATCCATACACTAAAACAACCGACACTATGCAAAATCAAATCAGCAAAATAGCCAGTTATTTTTTAATTACGGGTTTGTTCTTTTCATGTAATGAACAAAAGCCGAAAGAGTCGGCAAGTACCGAGGTAGCTTCTGAAGCTAGCCTTTCTACTGCGGAGACGCAAAATTATGACTACGCGAAGAATGGAGACACAATTCACTTGTCAATATGTGACACGAACAACATGATTGTGGGGGATTTGGTATATCGATTAAAAGAAAAAGATGCAAACATTGGGAAAATTCAGGGAGAATTTAAAGATTCCATATTGTTTGCTGATTATACCTTCAAATCGGAAGGGGTAACATCGGTTCGTCAAGTCGCTTTCAAAAAAGTGGGAAATGGATTGGTTGAAGGTTACGGCGATGTCGAGGAAAGCAATGGTAAATTTGTGTTCAAAAATCCGGAAAACTTAAATTTCTCGGATGGACTAATTCTTGAAAAAACTAGCAATTAATCTTTTTATCGATGAAGAATTTAAAATATATTTTATGTGCGTCTCTTTTGTTGTTTATCTGCTATAGCTGTTCCACAACAAAAAAGACTAGCGATGCAGTCGATTCGAAAGATAGTATCCAAACGGTTACCGGAAGAATAACAAATATCGAAAACGGAAAAGATGGCTACATGGCCACCTTGGTGACAAGCGAAGGGAAAACGTACATCGCTACAATCAGCATCGTGAACATGCAGAAATTTAACGGAACGTTTAAACGGCATGAAGTCGGAGAAACCATTACCGTAGTGGGCGAGGGTTTTCAGAATGATGCGAAAGAGAACTATATCCTAGTCCATCAACTGAATCCTTAATACAATAATCTAAAAAAACGACAAACAACCATCCGAATAGGCTGGTTGTTTGGTTTTTGATTAATTTTAAAACAGATATAACCAAACCGATTATGAATCTGATAAAAGTTTTACTAGCTCCAATTTTATTCTCCATCGTTTTGGGTTGCGGAAACGCACAAGACCAAAACGAATCGACAAATCTTTCTGCAGAAATCGGAAATGCTACGGACGTTGAAGAAACTGATTCTAATATCGTGATACAAGACACGCTTAAGGAAGCTGTCTCACAGGCTAAAAAGTTTCTATACAATTCGAGGCTTGACCCAGAAACCGTGGAATACAAAACGATGAAGTCGGATGAAATTAAAGGTTTAGAAAATTACAATTGTGGGGAAGATGTAGTTCGTTATCTTCCATTCCCACAAAAAGGAGACGTAAAACTATTTTTGATTCCGCAGGATTGCGGTGATTTTCCGTACCGCTACATGTTGGTGACTGTTAAAAATAACGCAGTTGTTTCAGGTTTTTACGCCGAAGGCAAATGGTATGAACCCGAAAATTATTCGGAAATCGAATACACCTCATTTACTATCGATGAGGATTACAACATCGCCGTAAAAACTCAATTCCTAAAACAGACAGATATCGTTCACTATTACATAGACGAAAAAGGCGCTATTGAAAAGAGGGTTAATTAATTCGCTTTCCTTTAACTTCACTAATTTAAAAAAACGGGATTCATTTAAAAATGAAGCCCGTTTTGTATTTGGTAAGTTTAAAGCAATTGCTTTAATGCAATTTCATATGCTCTGGATGATATCGCTGTCTTTTGAGATGAGCGAGCGCGTATTTTCTGCAAAGCTTCAAAAATAACGTTTGAAACATCCTCGAAAATCGCTTCGTCGCTGATTTCTATATCTGATTGCATCAGATAGGCAAAGACACGAGCCATGCCACAGTTTGCGATAAAATCAGGTATGACCGATACATGTTCGTCTGCAAATTCCATTACTGGTCCATAGAAGATTTCTTTGTCTGCAAAAGGGACATTCGCTCCAGAGGAAATAACTTCCAAACCATTTTCCAGCATAAGCTCTATTTGTGCTTTGGATACCAATCGAGAAGCTGCTGCGGGAACGAATATCTGCGCACCTACTTTCCATATTTGTTGCTGAATATCTTCAAAAGAAAGCATGTTTTCTGCCAGCAATTCATTTCCATTTCTATCTAAAAATAACTTGATGATTTCTTCTTCTGAAAAACCTTTTTCATTGATCAATCCGCCAGCACGGTCTATTATCCCCACAATCTGCACACCTAGTCTTGCCAAATAGAATGCTGCTGAAGCCGCTACGTTTCCCCAACCTTGAATAATGGCTCTTTTTCCCCGACAAGAGCCATCAAACAGGCGGTAGTAATGTTTTATCGATTCGGAAACACCGTATCCGGTAATCATGTCAGCGACTTTATATTTGCGCTTCAGGTCTGGTGAATAACTTGCGTCTTCCAAAACTTTTGAGACGCCATAGCGCAGCTGTCCGATTTGATGAATCCGTTCGCTCTCGCGCACATTCAAATGTCCATTTAACACGCCTTCCTGAGGATGCCACAATCCATAACGCTCCGTAATCGGAATTACATCATGGATTTCATCGATATTCAAATCGCCGCCTGTACCATAATAATTTTTCAACAGTGGAGTGACAACCTTAAACCAGCGGTCGAGTACTTCTTGTTTGCGTGGGTCGGATGGGTCAAAATTTATTCCCGATTTCGCACCGCCAATTGCGGGGCCTGAAACCGTAAATTTTACTTCCATGGTTTTAGCAAGTGATTCGACTTCGTTCTTATCTAAGCCTAGGCGCATGCGTGTTCCGCCGCCTGCGGCACCGCCACGAAGCGAATTGATGACCACCCAGCCTTCGGCTTCGGTTTCGTTATCTTTCCATTCAAATACTAATTCAGGACGTTTTAACTCAAATTTTTTCAGTAATTCTTTCATCTTCAGCGAAGAATCCAAAGCGATTGCTTCCATAGTTCTTATAAGTTTCCGCGTTTTTCTTGTTCTCTTTCAATGGCTTCAAAAAGGGCTTTAAAATTCCCTGCTCCAAAACTTTGGGCTCCTTTCCGCTGAATGATTTCGTAGAAAAGGGTAGGCCTGTCTTCCACAGGTTTTGTGAATATCTGCAACAGATAGCCTTCTTCGTCGCAATCAACTAAAATCCCCAAGTCTTGAATGATTTTTATCTCTTCATAGATTTGTCCTACACGCTCAGGCAACAATTCATAATACGCTTCTGGCGGCGCACTTAAAAACTCGACGCCACGTGCTTTCAAAGCTTTAACCGTTTTGACAATATCATGTGTTGCCAATGCAGCATGTTGCACGCCTTCGCCTTCGTAATAGTCCAAATATTCCTCAATCTGCGATTTCTTTTTGCCTTCGGCAGGCTCATTGATTGGGAATTTCACATAGCCATTTCCGTTGGACATGACCTTGCTCATCAAAGCGGAATATTCGGTGTTAATCTGTTTGTCATCGAATGAAAGGATATTGACAAACCCCATCACGTTCTGATACCATTCAACAGTTTCATTCATTTTGTTCCATCCGACATTGCCTACACAATGGTCGACATACAGTAAGCCTGCATCTTCAGGATTATAATCGCTTATCCAAGGTTCATAACCAGGCATAAATACACCTGAATAGTTTTTGCGTTCAACAAAAAGATGAACAGTTTCACCGTACGTGTATATTCCTGCTGTGCGCACTTCGCCATGTTCGTCCGTCGTAATCGTAGGTTCTTGATAGACTTTTGCGCCACGTTTGGTTGTCTCTTCAAAGGATTTAAATGCATCATCAACCCATAAGGCAAGGATTTTTACACCATCGCCATGTTTTTTGACGTGCTCTGCAATTGGAGAGTCGGACTTTAGCGCGGTCGTCAATACCAAGCGTATTTTATTCTGTTTCAGAACATAAGAAGCGCGGTCGCGAATGCCTGTTTCCGGGCCGGCATAAGCGTCGGATTGAAAGCCGAATGCTGTTTTATAATAGTGTGCTGCTTGCTTTGCATTTCCAACATAAAATTCAATGAAATCTGTTCCATTGATGGGTAGAAAATCTTCTGCTAAAGCAATTTTTTCTGCAAAAGTTTGTGACATATTTTTAGTATATAGTAGTTAGTATTTAGATATTAGACAATAGATTTGAGAATTATACATTAACTAAGCCATGATTTATAATAATCTGGGTCTTCAATTTTTAATGCATCATCTGTAAGCATTAAAGGGCGAAATGGGTCAATCATGACGGCCAATTCATCGGTTTTGGTTTGACCAATGCTTTTCTCGACTGCGCCTGGATGTGGGCCATGAGGTATTCCACCTGGATGCAAGGTAATCTGTCCTTTTTCAACAGATTTACGGCTCATAAAATCTCCATCGACATAATACAAGACTTCATCTGAATCGACATTGCTATGGTTGTAAGGCGCAGGAATGGAATCTGGATGATAATCGTAGAGACGCGGGCAGAAACTGCAGAGCACGAAAGTATCGGTTTCGAACGTCTGGTGAACGGGAGGGGGCTGATGCAATTTTCCAGTTATTGGCATAAAATCATGAATGGAAAATGCATAGGGATAATGATATCCATCCCAACCTATAAAATCAAAAGGATGGCTTCCGTAAGTGTAGGGGTAAATCAAACCTTGCTTCTTTATCTTGACTAGAAAATCACCATGCTCATCAAAGGTTTCCAAATCTTGTGGAACGCGGATATCGCGTTCGCAGAATGGCGCGTGCTCCATCAATTGTCCGACCTCATTGCGATAGCGTTTTGGTGTGCGCACCGGTGAAAAAGATTCGACGATAAACAAGCGGTTTTCCGTGCTGTCGAATTCAAATTGATGGATTGTTCCTCGCGGAATGATGACATAATCTCCATAAGAAAATGGAATTGAGCCATAGCCGGTTTTCAACTTTCCAGAGCCTTCGTGGATAAAAACGATTTCATCAGCTTGGCTATTTTTATAGAAGTAATCTGTCATTGATTTTTTTGGCGAAGCCAAAGAAATATGCAAGTCCGCATTGACTAATACAGGTTTTCTGCTTTCTAGATAATCATCTACTGGTGCGACCTGATAGCCTCTTAGACTCGTGTGCTTTAAATGTTTTTCCAAAGCGATTTTTGGAGCGACGTTGTAAGGAGTGCCAATCTGTTTGACCAACGTAGGCGGATGGCAATGGTAGACCAATGAGTAAACGCTCGAAAAACCATGCGTTGAAACCAATTCTTCCGCATAAAGTTCACCATTCGGCTTCCGAAATACGGTGTGTCTTTTAGTTGGGATATTCCCAAGTTTATGGTAAAATGACATAACAAAATAAATTAAGTCAGTTAAAAAATCAAGAAATTGTAGGAGATTGGAGTTGCTTTAAATAAAAAAGCCCGAAATAAAAAAATTAGTATTGCGCAAATACGAGGTCAGCAATCATTGCTTTTGTAAATGCAATCATGCCGAAAGATAATTGTTGGAAAAAAACTCCATGAACGCACATAGGGAACGTTTAAATTTATAATTTAATTAAAGTTACAGTATTTATTTTTATAATTCAAAATCAAAGATGATTTTTTTATCGTTTCATCTCATCAATTGCTGTGCGCTAAATATTGATGAAATTACTTTTCATTATTTTAGAAATTCTATTGCGAATCTGAAATCATCCCTATATTTGTTATGACTAATTTATGGTAATCATTTCTTAAAATGACGATATGCGCATAATTTCATGTTTGTTTAATCAAGCCGAACAGCTTGGCCTTTTTTATAAAGAACGGTATTACCTGACTTCAGAATTATCAGAATCGCTTCCATTGACGATGGATGAATTTCTCAAAGAGGGAGAAGAAGCGATGAATCAATTGGCAGGGTATCAGCAAAAGTTGGAACAAGATGAAAATGTATATCCATCTCATGGTGCATCGGAACTGACTTTGTTAGCTCCTGTTCCATATCCCGGTTCCTTCCGCGATGCATATGCTTTTCGGCAACATGTGGAAACTTCGCGCCGAAACCGCGGGTTGGAAATGATTCCTGAATTCGATTTATTTCCAGTTTTTTACTTTTCCAATCATCGGGCGATATTCGGTTCAGGAAGGATTGACTGCTTACCTCATCATTTTGAAAAGCTTGATTTTGAATTGGAGGTCGCTCTAGTCATCAATAAAAAAGGGAGAAACATTCCGGCATCGAAAGCCGATGAATACATTGCTGGTTTTATGATTCTAAATGATTTGAGCGCCCGAAAAATACAAATGGATGAAATGAAATTAAATCTCGGACCGGCAAAAGGAAAGGATTTTGCTAGCGCGATAGGCCCTTATTTGGTAACTAAAGATGAGTTGACGGCTTACGAAGTAGATGCTCCAGAAGGGCATGTCGGAATTTGCTATGATTTGCCCATGCGCTGTTCGGTGAACGGCGTGGAAGTATCATCAGGAAATCTGGCGAGCATGCATTGGACGTTCGCAGAGATTATTGAACGTGCATCGGACGGAGTTGATTTATTTCCCGGTGATTTGATTGGTTCGGGGACGGTCGGTACAGGCTGTTTTTTAGAATTAAATGGCACAGGAAAGCTGAATGACCCTAATTATGCAGAGCAATGGCTTCAGCCTGGCGATGAGGTTGTAATGGAAGTTGAAGGTTTGGGGACATTAAGCAATACCGTTTCTTTGGTTTCGTCGCAGAGCTAAAATTTCATTTGAAGAAGATGAAGGCATTTTAATCATACGTTTACTAATTAATTTTCGATGGCAACATTTACAGCGCAAGACGATTCGGCAATCTTTGATAACCTAATAAAATATGCAATTGCACCTCGGCCAATTTGCTTTGCCAGTACAATTGACAGGGAAGGGCAAGTCAATCTAAGTCCGTTTAGCTATTTTAACTTGATGTCGCATAATCCAGCAATATGCGTATTCTCGCCTTTGCGACGCATGCGCGATGGTTCGACCAAACATACGCTTGAAAATATACAAGAAGTTCCTGAGGTGGTTATCAATTTGGTGAACTATGCCATCGTCCAACAGCAATCGTTAGCGAGTACGGAATATGCAAAAGGCATTAATGAGTTTGAGAAATCTGGCTTGACGCCAATAGCTTCGACCTTGGTCAAACCTCCACGTGTTGCGGAATCTCCGGTACAGCTTGAGTGTAAGGTCAATCAAGTCATTCCACTAAGCAATCTTCCTGGCGCAGGAAATTTAGTCTTGGCGGAAATCCTTTGCATGCATGTGCAGGATGAGTATTTGTCTTCGACGAATACCATCGAACAGCACAAACTAGATTTGGTTGCTCGATTGGGTGGCGATTGGTATTGCCGGGTTACACAAGAAAATCTTTTCGAAGTGCCAAAGCCTTTGCGCAATTTAGGAATAGGGGTAGACCAATTGCCCGAAAGTATTCGGAAGTCATCTATACTTACTGGAAATCAATTGGCTATGCTAGCGAATGTGGAGCGTATTCCGGCTGTGGAAGAAATTCTTCCCAATGTAAACTGTTGCAAGGAGTCGGATGTGGATAAAATCCATCAAGTTGCTGCGGCATATCTTAATGAGGGTAAAGTTTTTGAAGCTTGGCGTGTCCTATTGAGAACGGTTTAGGGGTATCCCCCTAACCCCCAAAGGGGGAACTATTGGGGAAAGCAATCTTTCGACATTTTTTACTTTTTACTTTTTAATTTTTACTTTTTCTCAGTTTCTTTTGCGCCTTCTCCGTGGTTTCCGTGGTCTTTTTATTTTGGAAAGGTTAACCGCGGAGTTTCGCAGAGAAGGCGCTGAGTTTCGCGGAGTTAAATCCCCCTAAGCCCCGAAGGGGGAACTATTGCGAAAAGCAATCTTTCTACATTTTTTACTTTTGAATTTTTCTCAGTGTCTTTTGTGCCTTCTCTGTGTTTTCTGCGGTCTTTTGACTTGGAAAGGTAAACCACAGAGTTTCGCAGAGAAGGCGCTGAGTTTCGCGGAGTTAAATCCCCCTAACCCCCAAAGGGGGAACTATTGCGGAAAGCAGGCTTTTTACTTTTTTTACTTTTGAATTTTTACTTTTGAATTTTTTCGTGGTCCTTTTATTTTAGAAAGGTTAACCACAGAGTTTCGCAGAGGAGGCGCAAAGTTTCGCGGAGGTAAATCCCCCTAACCCCCAGAAGGGGTAACTATTTCGGAAAGCAATCATTCGACATTTGTTACTTTTTACTTTTTCTCTGTGTCTTTTGTGCCTTCTCCGTGGTTTCTGTGGTCCTTTTATTTTAGAAAGGTTAACCACAGAGTTTCGCGGAGGAGGCGCAAAGTCTCGCGGAGTTAAATCCTCCTAATCACCAAAGGGGGAACTATTGCGGAAGGCAGGTCTAAATACTATATACTAACTACTATATACTAACTACTAACTACTGTAAGTCTTTCTTCCTTTTTACTTTGCAAAGCAAAACAAAACAGCCAGCGATTGCGCTGGCTGTTTTCTGAAAAATTAAAATTATTATTTGGAGTCTTCAGTGACTTCTTCATTTTTATTGAGGAACACAAACTGTCCGTCGAATACATCCAATTGGATGATGGAGTCGCTGGTGATTTTTCCAGAGATAATCTCTTTGGAAAGTTCATTTAAGATCCGTTTCTGGATAACACGTTTTAGAGGTCTAGCTCCGTAAATCGGGTCATAACCTAATTGTGCTAACCAATCCAATGCATCATCCGTTGCGGTTAAGAAGATATTCTGCTCAGCCAGCTGTTTCTGTACGCGCGTAAATTGCATGCGTACAATCGAACCGATTTCATCCCTGCTTAATGGCGTAAACATAATGACTTCGTCAATTCTGTTTAGGAATTCTGGACGGATAGATTTTTGCAAGACTTCGAAAACTTCATCTTTGGTTTTCGCAATGACTTCATCACGATTATCGTCATTTAGCGTTGCGAAATTCTCTTGGATAATGTGCGAGCCTAGATTCGAGGTCATGATGATGATCGTGTTTTTGAAATTCACCACACGACCTTTGTTATCGGTCAAATGTCCATCATCCAAAACCTGCAACAGAATATTGAATACATCCGGATGCGCTTTTTCGATTTCGTCTAACAGCACTACCGAATACGGTCTGCGTCGGACGGCTTCCGTCAGTTGACCGCCTTCATCATAACCCACATAACCTGGAGGCGCACCGATTAAACGCGATACCGCGTGGCGTTCTTGGTATTCCGACATATCAATCCGTACCAAGGCCTGTTCGTCGTCAAATAAGTAATCAGCCAACGCTTTCGCCAATTCCGTTTTACCAACACCCGTAGTTCCTAAAAAGATAAACGAGCCGATCGGTTTTTTAGCATCATTTAAACCGGCTCTCGAACGGCGGATCGCATCTGAAATGGCTTCAATCGCTTCATCTTGTCCGGCAACACGTTTGTGCAATTCGCCTTCGAGATTCAATAATTTGGAACGCTCAGACTGAATCATTTTATTCACTGGAATGCCTGTCCATCGCGAAACAACATCGGCAATGTCTTCGGAAGTCACTTCTTCTTTCAGCATGCGGCTGCCAGATTGCTTCTCTGCCAATTCAGCTTTCAGCTTGTCGACCTGATCTTGCGCTTCCTTGATTTTACCATAGCGCAATTCCGCTACGCGGCCATAATCTCCGGCACGTTCGGCCTGATCGGCTTCCAATTTGAAGTTTTCTATATTCTCAATCTCTTGATTGACCTGATCAACTAAGCTTTTTTCCGATTGCCAAGCTGCTTTTAAGGAATCCCGTTCAGCAGATAGATTCGCAATGGTTTCTGATAGCTCAGCGACCTTCTTATCGTCATTTTCCCGTTTGATTGCTTCGCGCTCAATTTCAAGCTGCATAATGCGGCGGTCCAATTCGTCGACAGCTTCGGGCACGGAATCCATTTCCAAACGTAATTTAGAAGCCGACTCGTCGATTAAGTCAATTGCTTTGTCCGGCAAGAAACGGTCGGTAATGTAGCGCTGTGACAATTCCACTGCTGCAATAATCGCCTCGTCAAGTATACGCACCTTATGGTGTGTTTCGTAACGCTCTTTCAATCCCCTTAAAATTGAGATCGCATCTTGCGTATCCGGTTCTTCGACCATGACTTTCTGGAAACGACGTTCCAACGCTTTGTCTTTTTCAAAATACTTTTGGTATTCATTTAAGGTCGTTGCACCGATCGCGCGCAATTCTCCTCTCGCCAGAGCAGGCTTAAGAATATTCGCTGCATCCATTGCACCTTCACCGCCACCAGCGCCCACCAAGGTGTGGATTTCATCGATAAAGAGAATGATTTCTCCGTTACTGTCTGAAACTTCTTTAACGACTGCTTTCAAACGTTCTTCAAATTCGCCTTTGTATTTTGCACCAGCGATCAAAGAACCCATATCGAGCGAGAACACCGTTTTGGTTTTTAAGTTTTCGGGTGCATCCCCTTGGATAATGCGATGCGCAATTCCTTCCGCAATTGCCGTTTTACCAACACCAGGTTCACCCACTAAAATTGGGTTGTTCTTTGTTCTCCTTGATAGGATCTGCATTACGCGGCGGATTTCTTCATCACGGCCAATTACGGGATCCAGTTTCCCAGATTCTGCATATTCGTTGAGATTACGCGCATATTTCCCTAAGGCATTGTATGTTGCTTCTGCATTCTGATCGGTCACGCGTGTATTGCCACGCAATTCTTTGATGGCCTTTTTAAGGTCCTTTTCATTTACCCCTTGGTCTTTTAATAAATTTGAAACCTTATCGTTTGCACTTAAAAGCCCTATTAGAATATGTTCAATGGATACGAACTCATCATTGAATTCTTTTAGATAAGACTGTGCTTTTTGAAGAACAGAAGAGGCCGTGTTGCTTAGGTACACATTGCTTCCGCTAACTTTTGGATATGATTCGATGATTTTATCCACTTCGGAAGAAATGTAATTGACATTCGCATTTAGTTTCTTCAGTAAATGATTGGTTACATTTTCATCGACAGTGAGCAATGCTTTTAATATATGGCCAGTTTCAATAGCTTGTTGCTGATTTCCAACAGCTATTTCCGAGGCTTTTTGTATAGCCTCTTGAGCTTTAATTGTATAGTTGTTAAAATTCATTTTTATGTGTTATGTTAGATTTGTATTTACCCTATATGAATAACAATTTATATGCCCTTTCGGTTTTGAATCTGTTAACATGAAATTTTGTCTTATACTTTTGTATTCACCTGACAATATTGCACTTACGGTAAGTTTTCTAAACTAAATTTAGCTAAATCCCTGGTAATTAGGGTAAGAATTGTCAGCGTTAATTTATTTTCAAATATATTTTGAATTATTTATCAATAATCAGATATTTGTGGCTCTCAAAAAGCCTCCTTAGCTCAGCAGGTAGAGCAACTGACTTGTAATCAGTAGGTCATTGGTTCGATTCCGATAGGAGGCTCAAAATATGCTATTCCCCATTAACTTTTTAGTTTAACGATTTGATTTCTTTTGGAAAGAGAATCAGCTTGTTCAGGCTTTTAGCTGCATCTTCATTCCTTCATGGGAATTGGTAAAACCTAATTTCTTATAAAATGCTAAGGCTTCTGGCCGCTGTTTGTCTGTCGTTAATTGAATGAGATGCGCACCTCTTTCTTTAGCTCTATCAATCGCCCATTCGAAGAATAAAGTTCCAGATCCTTTACCACGGTCTTGTTCTCGAATGCGAACTGCCTCAATCTGTGCTCTCAGTCCGCCTTGGTAAGTCAGGTATTGAAGAAAACTAAGCTGCAATGTTCCGACGAGTTCATTCTCGGCATTGAACACAACAATCAGTTCTTGATTTGGGTCTTGCGAAATTGCTCGAAAGGCATTTATATACACGTCGGGCAGGGGTTCCGTATAATTCTCCCGCTGCTTGCCTAACTTATCTTCAGCTAATAATCGTACAATCTCGGATACCTGTTCTATTTCGGCAATTTTAAATGTTAAACTCATATTTCTTCTATTTTAGTAGATCATTGCTTTTATCAAGCCATTGATTTATCCTATATTTATGATTTCATTATTTCCCCCACACGACTAAGATACCTTATTTCTGGAGCTATGCGAAAGCCACATTGTCCTAAACTAGCTACGAGAAAATACATCATCCATTTATTTTTCTTTATCGAATCAAAAAATATACATTTTGACATACATTTTTATTCCGATTTGGATTTCGCTTTACGAATTGTTTAGAACTATTGGTTAGTTTTTTATTGATAAAATCAACAAAACTAAATCTTAGGTTAAATATTGATAATCAGTTGTTTAATGTGTTGTTTTTCGGGTGTTTTGGTATTTAATTTGTTACGATTTTGCAGTGTCTTGCCGATTAATCCTTTTCTATGGAGGGCAAGTCTTTACGACAAGATGCTACACTAAAGTACCATCTACAATAAAGCTAAAGATGAAAAAAATGATTTATTTGGGAATTATACTAGGTATAATCTCCTTCGTGACGCCAGCAAAGGCGCAAGTAGCAGTGAGTGTCAACTTGAATATTCAGCCAGATTGGGGGCCTTCAGGTTATGATTATGTGGAGTATTATTATTTGCCTGAGATCGATGTTTATTTCGACGTTGTCAATAAGCGCTACGTATATTGGGAAAATAATGCCTGGGTGCACAAGTCCAAATTACCGAGCCGCTATGCGAATGTGGACATGAACAAAACTTACAAAGTTGTCATGAACAATAAAAATCCTTGGAATAGCCATGCGTCGGACAAAGCAAAGTATTCAAAATACGCGAAAGACCGCAGTCAAGTTAGCATAAAAGACAAAAAGAAAAACACAAAGAAAAGCAAGAAAAAGTAGAAAGTTTGTAGAGCCTAAATCATTACTAGCAAGAGGGTGCACGCCTATTCGTGTGCTCTCTTTCTTTTTAAAAACAAATTAAAAACTTTAACTTGTTTTGTTAAATTATTACCTATTTTTGCAGAAATTAATTAGGGATTTTTATTTCAAATGGGCAGCAGTCATAATCAGTGCAGAATACTCACCAAGTGTATAGTTTTTCTTTTCATATTTGTTTCATGTCAACCACAAACCACTACAAATAAGCAAACTAAAACGAGTAATGAAATCGATACTCCAACAGAGCAGCCTGTTGTTGTTATTGACCCTTTGACTATTGATTCTGCGTTAGATGCACTGCCGATCCTTCCAAAAGATTCAGATTCGCTACGTATCGTTGCGGTTAAGGATACGGTGCCGAAAAAGCCTCTGGTTTTAACTAATCGGAAAATAACTGATTCGTTGCGACGGGTATTGGATACTAAGCCAAAACATATTTATTTGACATTTGACGACGGCCCTTTGATCGGAAGCCGAGCAATCGATTCAATTATCACGGCTAGAAATATAAAAATAAATGCATTTTTGATTGGCAAACATGCACACATGAGTAAGCATTTGAATAAATCTTACCAGATTTATTATAACAATCCGTTGGTTGACTGCTATAACCATAGCTTTACCCATGCAAATAATCGGTTTCAGTTTTTCTACAGCAATCCACAGAGCGCTTTTGAGGATTTCGACCGCAATGAGAAGGATTTAGAATTGAAGTATAAGATTGTCCGCATGCCGGGACGTAATATCTGGTATTTTGATGATATACGACGTGTTGACCTTTCGACTGGCGGTTCTACTGCAGATATGCTTTATAGCCATGGTTATAAAATCTATGGATGGGATGTGGAATGGCGCATTAATGGCGTGACCGGAAAACCTGTTCAGACTGTTGACCAAGTGTATACGCGCATTAAGAATTATATGAATAATAAGAGTTCGTTATTCCCAAATAACGTTGTTCTGTTGATGCATGATGATATGTTCCAAAATAAATTAGGACAGAAACAGCTTAGTGCTTTGCTGGATAGTTTGCAGCAGCATAAAGATTATACGTTTGAATTTATGCGGGATTATCCGTTCAAGTATTAAGCGACATCTCTTAGATCCACAGCAACTACACGCGACACGCCTTGTTCGACCATGGTGACTCCGTAGATGATATCAGTGCTGGCAATTGTGCGTTTGTTATGGGACACCACAATAAATTGAGATTGGCCAGAGAATTTGCGGATAATGTTGTTGAACTTATCGATGTTGGTGTCGTCCAAGGGTGCATCGACTTCATCGAAGATACAGAATGGCGCTGGCTTCAGTAGGTACAAAGAAAATAATAGGGCAGTGGATGTCAATGTTTTCTCACCACCAGAAAGCTGATTGATCGATAAAGGACGCTTTCCTTTTGGCCTCGCCATAATATCGATATCGGATTCCAAAGGGTTTTTAGGATCGCTCAGGATAATATCGCAGCTGTCTTCCTCATTAAATAAAGACCTAAATACCTCAATAAAATTTGTGCGAACAATATTAAACGATTCCATGAACTTGTGGTTGGCTGTTTCGTCAATTTCTTGAATGGTGGTCAGCAGGGAGTTCTTCGCACTGATCAGGTCGTCTTTTTCCTTTTGGATAAAGTTGAAGCGTTCGAGAATTTCATCATAAGCCTCTTTGGCCATCGGATTGATGTTTCCGAATTCATCTAGCCTGCGCTTGAGTGCATCGCATTCTGCTTTAATCTGTTGGAAATCACCAGTCAGTTCTTCTTCCATTTCCGTCAGCAACACTTCGATATCCAGCGAAAATTCTACAGATAGGCGTTCTTTCAGTGCATTAAGCTCGATTTTTAAGTTCGTTTTCTCATCACGCAAGAGTTCGGTTTCCTCAGCTAAAGCATCCTTTTCTTTTCTGAAATCGAGGATATTACTTTCTAGGTCGATCGCACGTTTCTTTTCTTCGTGGTATTCTTCCTCTAAATCTTTGAGCCCTTGCTCCAAGGTTTCTTTTAGGCTATATAAATCAAGCAGTTCGACATCATTCAAGTCGACAAATTGCAAAGCATCCTGCATTTCAGCTTGCAGAACCTTTAGTTCTTTGTTGTTCTTTTCGAGCCTATCTTCAAAAGTTTGCTGCTGTGCCTCTCGGTATTCGATGTCCTTTTGGATTGAAGAGACTTTATTTTGTTGTTGGTGCTGCGCAATGTTGGTCTGGTTGTAGGTATTCGACTTCTCTACCACATCTTCTGCAAGCACAGAATAATTTTCCTGCAGTTCGGTTAGCACAAGTTGCTGTTCCGCAAATGCGCGCTTGTGGGATTCGAGCAAGGGGAAATTTTCCGACAGGGAATGTTCTAGATCCAGCAGTTTAGATTCGATGGCTTCCTTACGGGATTTATTCTCCGCCATAAAACCGAGGTACTGTTCTTGCTTGGTTTTAATCGCAATGTATTCGCTGTTTATTCGGTTAATCAACAAAGTCAATTCTTCGATTTCTGCTTTTCTGGACGCAGCCTTAAGCGTTTCCAAGTTATTTGCCAATAGGACAGCTTGTTCATTTTTATGCTCAATCTGCTGGTTGAGTTTCTGGATTTCTTTGGCTAGGATTTCAAGATTTTTAGCTCGTCCGATGCGCTTTCCTTCGAATAGACCGATCGAACCGCCGCTGACGCTTACATGATTGACCGTGAAATTTCCTTTCGCTTGTAGGATAACATGATCCGTCGCACTCTCTTTGGAAAGTACAGTGGCTAGCTGTGTTTCCGAACTGATGAATACCTTCTGTAATAGAAGCTCGCAAAGGTTTTTGTATTTGCTATCGAAAGAGACTACAGCTAAGGCTGGAATTAAATCCTTATTAATCTGTTGTTCCACATGCTGTTCGGTAATTGGCTCTAAGACAAAGAAATGAGCTTTTCCACGTGAAGCATCTCTTAACAAGTCGATTGCTTGAATCGCATCTTGATAGGTATCGACCACGTAATGATTCATTATCGGTTCGAGGTAATTTTCGATGGCTATTCGGTATTCTTCTTCGCAGAAAAGGATATCTGAAAATAGGGGATAAGCGGTCTTCCAGCCGGCATTCTTTTTTAGAAAACGGATGGATTCAGGAAACCCTTCGAGGTTATCAACCAGTGATTTCGTCAGGCTGTATTCATTTTGCTTTGCATCAACCGTTCGGCTTTCTTTGGTCAACAATTCCTTTAGCTCATTCAGCTCGGCAGTGAGGCTTAGTCTTTTGCTTTCTAAATCTGTTTCCTGTTCCTGTAGGCTAGTTAGCAAATCTTCCTGTGTCGCCAGCTGTTCTGCCAACTCATCTACTTTAGCGGTGAAATGCGTAAGCTCGGTTTCTCGGGACTTGGAATCATTGATCGCTCGCTCGGATTCTTGTTTTAAAGCCTGCTTTTGAATATCTAAGATGGTGAGTTCCTTTTCGACAGCATAGACCTGCTGTTGCTTGTCTTTTGCCTGCTGTGCAGCGGCATCGACTTTGGCTTTTGCGCTATGTTGCTGCAGGCGCAATTCCTCCAGTTCGCTTTTCAGGACTTCAAAGCCAGCGGTGCTGTTCTGTAATTTTTCTTCTTCAATAAAACTTTCTTCGAGCAACCTTTTGAGGTTGTACTGCACATGGTTGAGCTGTTGGCTATCGTTCTTTATCTCTTCTTGAACTTTTGCCGAACGTTCCTCCAAGTGGCGCATTTGTTCGTTCTTTATCTTCTTTTCGGATTCATAAGTCCGTATCCGATGGATATGCTCATTGGTCGCTTTCTGCTGCACAGACAGGTTTTTTTCTTTAGCTATCAAATCTAATTTCAGCTTCTGCAGGGATGCTTCATCTTGTCCAATCGTTGCTTGAAACGTGCTAAGTTTATCTTTTTGCTTTTGCTCACGCTGTTCGATGTGCTGCAGTTTTTCCTGAAAATCTACTAGCTTATGCCGCGTCAGCAGGATGCTTTTTTCTTTGTATTGTTCCTTGACCTGGCTGTATCGCTCGGCTTTTTTGGCTTGGTTTTCCAAGCTTTTTAAGTTCTTGTTGATTTCGTACAAGAGGTCTTCAATCCGCGATAGATCGGCTTCGGTATCTCTTAGCTTGCTCAATGTCTGCTTCTTGCGGACTTTGTACTTCGACACTCCTGATGCTTCTTCGAAGAGGTTGCGGCGGGAATTGTCTTTGTTGTTGATGATTTCATCAATCATCTTGAGCTCGATTATCGAATAGGAATCTGCCCCGATGCCTGTGTCTAAAAATAGGTCGGTAATGTCCTTGAGCCTGCATTTGACATCATTTAGGCGGTATTCGCTTTCGCCAGAACGGTATAGCTTGCGGGTAATCGTTACGGAAGTGAATTCGGTCGGGAGTATGTTTTTGGTGTTGTCAAAGGATAGGGAGACTTCTGCCAAATTGGATGCTTTGCGGTTTTTTGTTCCATTGAAGATGATGTTTTCCATCTTCTCTGACCGGAGCATGCGGGTGCTCTGTTCGCCTAAAACCCAGCGGATGGCATCGACGACGTTGGATTTTCCGCAACCGTTAGGCCCTACGATGGCGGTAATGCCTTCGTTGAAGTTAATGGTGACTTTGTCGCCAAAACTTTTAAAGCCTTTTATTTCCAACTTATTTAGCTGCATCGTGATGTTAGGGTAAAGATAAGGAAAATTCAAAAGTAAAAAAGCGGTAGGCTTTAGGCGGTAAGCTGTAAGCGTTGTTCCCAATAGCCCCGAAGGGATTATCCCCCTAGCTCCCGAAGGGGGAACAATTGTGGAAAGTAAAAAGGTTAATAAAGAGCAAGGTGTCTATGTGTCTTCTTAGTGGTCTTTTTTATGGAAAGGTTGACCGCGGAGTGGCATATCCCCCTATCCCCCGAAGGGGGAACAATCATGGAAAGTAAAAAGATTAAAAAGGCAAGGTGTCTATGTGTCTTCTTAGTGGTCTTTTTTATGGAAAGGTTGACCGCGGAGTGGCGCAGAGAAGACACGGAGTTTCGCGGAGCTGGGCTGTAAGTGGGAATAAGGGGGAAAGAGTAAGGAGCAAGGATTCTATTATTTAAGTGATGATGGTGATGGGGGTTATGGAGGTGATGGTTTTTAGGGCTGTTGCGGATTGCAAATCCGCTTTTATCAGGGATTCAGGATGGCTCTGCGGAACTTGTCCAATTCAAAATTCAAAAGTAAAAATTCAAAAAGGCCTAATTAGTTTTAGGCTGTAAGCGATGAGCTATTTATTCCCCCTTTGGGGGTAAGGGGGATGTATACAAAAAAAGGCTTCCGGAGAAGCCTTTTGCTATAGTGATTATTTTGTTTTAGTATTCGATCAGTCCGATGTACAAAGGCAGTTCGGTGCTTGTTGCGTCGCCGATCAGGATGATGGAGTAGTAGCGTCCTGGTTTTAGGTCGTAGTTTTCGCGGCGGGCGATTTCTGTTCCTGCTGCGTTTTTGGCTACGATGGTTGTGCTTCCGCTGGCTTTGGCAACGAATACTTGATTTGTAGCGATGTTTGTGCTGTCTTGTTGTTCGGTTCTTGTAAATACTGGTGATGTTTCATTTCCAATCGTGATGTTGACGTCATCAACTCCGTCGGCTAAATGGAAGAAACGCAGTCCTGCATTGTCTCCTAAATCGGCAATGGATTTGTCTTCGCTGACAATGAATTTGGCATCGCCTGGCAATCCGTATACAAATCCTGAATAGGAGGTGCTGTCTTTGAATGTATAGACTGTATCAACGATTTTGGCATTGTTGACTCCGGAATAGATGCTTAATTGTCTTGATCCTGCATACAGCAATGTGTTTTTTAGGTATGATTTATAGTTTAACCGAAAAAGCGGATCGTTGTATCCATTTTGATGTACTCTGTAAATTACTCCGGGTTCTTCGACGTATCCATTGATCATCGTGAATGCGGCTACGGGTGGAGTGATGTATTCTCCGTCGTCTTTTAAACAGCTGGTAAAAAGGGTTATACCTAGCGTTAAAAATAGTAGGGGTTTAAGTGTAGTTATCTTCATAGCATTTTTATAATTTATTCTAACAATACTACTAATACGAGGGAAAGGGAGAAGGTGCTACAGTTTTTTAAGTAAAAATTTAAAAGGCTGTAGGCGGTGAAAATGGGTGATGAGGGTTTTAGGGAGTAAGGAGCAAAGAGTAAGGATTCCCCCTAGCCCCCGAAGGGGGAACAATTGAATTGGGGTTAAGTAGCTATAGGCTTTAGGCTTTAGGCTGTAAGCGGGACTAAGGAAATCTGCGTCTTTTGTGGCTTCTATGTGGATTCTGCGGTCTTAAATTTTGAAAAGGTTGACCGCGGAGTGGCGCGGAGGAGGCACAGAGTTTCGCGGAGCTGGACTTTAAACCGTAACTGGATTAAGGAACAAAGAATAAGGAGCAAGGATTCCCCCTAGCCCTCGAAGGAATTGTCACTCTAAGCCCCCGAAGTGGGAACAGTGAGGAGGATTGATATGGGTTTATAGGCGGGAGGTATTTTTGAAAATTGGTTCCGCGGATTACTGATGAGTAAGCACACGCGAGACGCGTGCGCTAGCGATGGGTTGGGATAAAGGAGTAAAGATTAAGAAATAGGGATTGTAGGTTTGTCAATCTGAGTGAAAGGGGGATTCTCATGTTTGGGTGATGAGGGTGATGGAAGTTACGGAGGCTATGTTTTAGGATTAAAGAGTAATGAATAAGGAGCGAGGATTGTTGACTAATCCTGATAGCGTTTGAAGGAGAAATAGTTATAGTTGTCACATGTTTTTAATAAAAATTGGAACAAAATATTCTGATCTGTAACATAAAATTCATTATCGACAGCCCAAACGGAAATGTCGCAATTCTTTCTAGGATTTAATGTGATGATGACGTTTTGGTTAATTTTACGGAAATTAACTCCTTTTTTAAAATGATTATTTAATTGGACTCGACCTGTTTTTTCAGTACTTATTTCGTTGATAAGAAGATTAGTATTTGTCGTGTCGATGTAATAAGTTGGTGGGCTTGTTCTCTTTTTTCGATTATTTAAGAACTCGATTTGATTATCTTTTAAGATGCCCATTTGGAAGACTATGAAACTCGCTAGGTCCACAGTGTCTGAATTTACCTTATCAAAATTACTTTCATATTGCGGAGCATTTAATCTTGATCTAAAAGGCTTTATAGGGGCCATACTAAGTACGCGATGCGAAGAGTCGTTTGATTTTTCAATTAGTAGGTAGTGAATGCCGACTTTGGTTTGACGCTGTTGTCCAAGATAAGTATAAAATTCATCGCGTGCATAAAATGTGAAATCATTAAAATTCAACGTGTCTAGAATTTTGTAGTTGACAAGGTCTTCTTTTCTGTCAAAGGGTATTGTATACACTGAACAACTAGATAAAAAAAGTATAAGATAAGGAAGGAAAAATAATAATGTTTTCATAGTGCTTACAGCTTTTAATTTATTTTGTTCTTATTCCTGTTTCTATACTAACGTGCGATCTTGAGTTGTCTGGATGATAAGGAAAATTTCTTAAGTGATGAACCAGTTTTTGACCTTGAAAACCTTTATATTTAAAGTTTAGCAAATTGAAATTAATCTGCTGATTACTTTTTAACCCGATCCCAAACCTTGTATAATCTAAATTAAAAGCAGTTTGTTCGGGATCGTCGTAAACCACTAGATTATTATTTAAAGCTCCAGCAATCTCATAGCTACTGGGCGAATAGCCAGTAAACCGATTGTAGGCGAAGATTGCATTATTCACTTCTACATTCTCTTTATTGGAGTGCCAAGCTATTAACACGCTTGAGGTATACCAACGATCTTTCCCATCGATCATAAATTTGAACAAAACTCCATCATTCTGATAAAAAACGTGAACGTGACCGAATTTTAAATAAATGGAGCCTACTTGTTGTGTTTTTCTTTTAATAGTCATTGGCTCGGACAGCAAGCAGATGAAGCCAGTTCCTAAAGATACAGATGTTGGATAGACATTTTTCACTGCTGGATAGGACAGATTTGCTAAGCCATAAAATGGTTGATTGTAAGCTGCAAAATCTTCCCTTTTGTTGGCTTTGTTTGGAGAAAGTACTGGTTGTATATTGGAATGTATTTGTGAGGAGAATGATCCAATTTTACTCGATAGAAAATTATATGTCGCACTGACCCCAATTTGCCCTACAATTCCAGCGTAATCGGGATTGATGCTTCCAGCAAAATTTACACTTCCGTAGCTATAAAAGCTGTTTGTGATTTTTACATCTTTACCAAATTTAAGTCCGATTGTTATGGAACTTGAAACACCATACTGATACAAATTGTCAACGTTCTTGTAAATTTGAGCATTAGCATGTTTTAATCCAGCCAAAATAATGGAAAGGACAAAGAATAATTTCATATGCAATAATTGGATGTATCAAATTTACTAAATAATCTAATTCGGTATGTGTTTTTTTTTTTCAACAGGGGCTACTGATTCTGTGATGAGGGTGATGGAGGTTATGTTTTTAGAGAGTAAGGAATAAAGAGCAAGGAGTAAGGATTCCCCTAGCCCCGAAGGGGAATATTGGCATAAGGTATTTTTGAAATCTGTTCCGCAAAGTATCGCGGAGGATGGACGGAGTTTCGCGGAGCTAGGGATTGGGAAAAGCACACGCGACACGCGTGCGCTAGCGAAGGAAATAAGACGCAAAGAGTAAGGACTTGTGGGCAAGTGAAGTGAGATTCCGAAACGAGTTCGGAATGACGGTTAATAAATTCAAAAGTAAAAATTCAAAAAAGGGTGGTGCTTCAACTGGTGGGTCGGAATAACGGTTTATAAATTCAAAAGTAAAAATACTTTAGGCCGTAAGAAGGAGTGAGGAGCAATGATTGCGGCGGTAAATGATGTGAGATTCCGAAACGAGTTCGGAATGACGGGTTATAAATTCAAAAGTAAAAATTCAAGATTGCTTTAAGCGAAAAGCTTTGAGTTTTTCTTACGAAGAGATTCCAAAAAATTATAAAGGAAGAGCATAAGCCGGATCCCGTATAGCTATTTTCCTTCCTTTAGCTTTTTAACCTCATTGCTTAAGTCCAATACGGCTTTGCTGAGGTCTGAAATGGACTGTGTTTTTGCGCGGTCGTCTTCCATAAATTTCTCTAATAGAGCAAGCAACTTGTCCGAACCGTCGGAGTTAAAGGTCGGTTGCGTATGTTGGCTATGGCTTTGGTCAATAGCGTTGTCGTTAAAAGTATTGCTATTATTCTGAATGTTATAAATTACATTTTCCTCTTTAAACGATTTAACGAATTCAGGCGTTACGCCTAATGCTGTGGCTAATTCGTCCAAAAGCGGTTCGTCTAGCGCAACCATATTTTCAAAGTCCGAAATCCGTTGTTGCGAATACTTGTTGCGACAAAGCTGTCCAAACGCTTCTTGTTTGATTCCCTGGATTTCTCGGATACGTTTGATGTTGTGGCCGATGTGCATGTTGTCGTTTTTTTCTTTAAAAATAGTATTCATAACCAACGAAAATTATGGACTGGTTTTTTACCGGTAAATCGGTAAGATACCGTATCCAAAAATAAAATATAATGAAATAACTTTGGTCTAAAGTTACGGATTATTGTGACCAACAGCAATAGCTGAATGTTCTTTGAGTTATGGAGCATTGATTGAAATCGCGGGCCTTTCTTTGGCAGCATGATAATACTATGGGGCTACATGTGGCGCCTTAAGGTGAGGATGCATTCACTCGCCAAATTTTTAATTTAAAAATACACATCGTTCCTTGGCGGTACCACAAATTTATCGCTTAACATTGGGTTGCCAATCTCGTTTTATTGCTTGCACACTAATATTTAATTCGTTCAATCTCCATAGCAAAAGGATTTATTCGGCGCAATATTTCGCCTAACACGGGATCTCGGTTTCCACAAAATCCGCTAGCCTGCCGGGGTCTGTTTAGGCGCATGACGAAGGGTGACCTATGAACAAAACTATGTACCAGCAGCAGACGGAAAAACACGTTTCTTTTCTTCGGGAGGGAGACGAAAGGGGATTGGCTTTTTTCTACCAGCGCTTTTACGCTTATCTTTTCGCTAAAACGTTGCGCGCGACCAAAGACGATTGTGCGGCGGCAAGTATCGCCCAGGAAGCGCTATTGCGTTTGTGGCTATGCCGGCAACAGGTGAAAGATGCTAGCGATATTTTAAGCTTTTTAAAATTACAGGTCAATGTATCGATACAGGCATTTTATTCAAAGTCTGGTAATCGGTTCTACCGAAGCTTGTTGAGTTTGGATGCGCTGCAAGAGTTTCAGCATTCTGTGCTTGGCATTGACCCAGCTGACGACGAAGAATCGGATCTGATTTACAGCGAAGAATTGGAGCAGGAAAAACAGCAACAGCTCGATAAGCTCAACAGTTTACTGCCAAGCCTCGGCCAGCAGCAGCAATTGTTTATCAAACTCTGTCTTCACTATAGTTTTAACTACGAGCGAATCGCTTACTATTTGGGAGGTATTTCCGAATACGAAGTCGGCCTGCAGGTCGAAAAAACGATAGAGACTTTGCGGTCGGTGTTCTTTAGTGTTCAGAAAATGAATCTGTTGAGCCAGCCTCCGGGGATTGTACTCCAGGGCACACTTGATAAACAACAGGAGGAAATTTTCCGCATGCGCTATGAGCTGCAATGGTCATTCGAGCAGATTTCTGAAGCCTTAGGGCTACATTGCTCCGCTGTCAAAACGATCTTTGTGCAAGCGCACAGCAAAATCAAGAAAATCAAGAAAAGGGCATAAAAACGAAGCGTATGGAAAAGGATACTATTATTTTATCGCGAAAAATTCAGTTGCATCTGGATTGCAATGACAAAGAGAAACGCCTGGCTTACTACCAGCAGTTATTTGACTGGCGCGACTTGGTCTACCGCGGCTCCAATATGGTGATGTCTCATCATTATATACAAGAGCGGATCAAAGACCTGATCTATCTGCGGGATGATGTCAAGGTAAAATTGGCCGATTTTAAAAAGGATCCGGATGGCATATTTACCTCATCGAAACTCAATACCACTTACCGCATTCTATCCCTTTATTTTAAAGGAAAATTGCCGTCAAAAATTATATCATCGATGAATATGACGTTGAACAGGGTGTTCGCGGCTGAGCGAATTTCTTACTGGAAAGGGGAGAAATCGTTAAAATGCTATAAACAGGACTTACCGATTCCATTTCCGGGCGATCAGGTGAAACTGAAGAATGACGAAAAGGGGCATAATTTCAAGCTGGTGCTTTTTAAAATTCCCTTTCGTACTTACCTCGGAAAAGATTGCTCCGACAAAAAGGTTCTGTTGCAAAAGGCGTTGGTCGGACAGATTAAAATCTGTACAAGTGCTATCAAGATTGTAAAAGGGAAGATATTCCTGCTATTGACTTTGGAGTTGCCCAAGGAAAAGCATAAACTTAGCGAACACATTATCGCCGAGGCATCGCTTTCGATGGAATATCCGATAACAGTATGTATAGGGAAGGAATACCATCAAATCGGGAGTAAAGAAGAGTTTCTTTACCGCCGAATGTCCATACAGGCTGCAAGGGGACGCTTTCAGAAGGCTTGCACATTTAATAAGGGGGGTCGTGGACGCAAGAAGAAGCTGGAATGCCTGTCGCATTTTAAGAAAATGGAATGGCGCTATGTTGACAGCAGGCTGCATTTGTATAGCCGGAGGCTGATTGATATCTGTGTGAAATCTGAAGCGGGCACGTTGCTATTGCTGAACCAGAGCGCTAAGGAAAAAATTGCTAAAGAAGACGAGTTTTTGCTACGTAACTGGAGCTATTATGGGTTGATTGAAAAGATCAAATATAAGGCTGAACGCGCTGGTATTTATGTTATTGTTGAATGATGAAGGGAGCAAGGGTTTCCCCTAGCCCCCGAAAGAGGGAACAGTGAAGAAGGGTTTTATTGGCGTATGGTATATTTGAAAGTTGTCCCACGGAGTGGCGCGGAGGAGGCTCGGAGTTTCGCGGAGTTGGGGGTCAGAGAAAGCACACGCGAAACGCGTGCGCTAGCGGAGGCTGAATAGTCTTTCCGGATTAATTCCCCCTTCGGGGGCTAAGGGAATTAACGCGTGTGCTAGCTGGCGTCTAACACTCAGAAAGATTTTTTTACTTTTTACTTTTGACTTTTTACTTTGAAACGCGTGCGCTAGCTGGCGTCTAACACTCAGAAAGATTTTTTTACTTTTTACTTTTTACTTTTGACTTTTTACTTTGAAACGCGTGCGCTAGCGGAGTCTAACACTCAGAAAGTTTTTTTACTTTTTACTTTTGAATTTTTACTTTTTACTTTTTATTATCTTTGATAAACATATCCATTCAAAATGAATCTGACCTTCCTATATAATAAATCTTTCGTTTGCTCGCTTTTATTGCTCAGTGCGTCGAGTTTGCTGCTTTCGGCAAATGCGCAGTCAAAGGATCCGCAAAAGCCCAATATTGTTTTTATTTTTTCGGATGACCATGCTTATCAAGCGATCGGTGCCTACGGTAACAAGCTAGCGCAGACACCAAACATTGACCGGATTGCAAAAGAAGGCGCGTTGTTTTCCAATTTTTTGGTAACAAATTCGATCTGTGGGCCGAGCCGTGCAAATCTATTGACCGGGAAATACAGCCATTTGAATGGCTATATTGCCAATGAAGAAAAGTTTAATGTGGAACAGCCTTTGTTTAGCCGTTTGCTGAAGCAAGCAGATTATCAAACCGCTTGGATCGGGAAATGGCATTTGGGTTCGCTGCCTGGAGATGCTTTTGATTATTGGCAGGTGCTTCCGGGGCAGGGTCATTATTACAATCCTGAATTTATTAATCAGCAGAACGACACAGCGCGGATAGAAGGGTATGTGACAAATATCATTACGGATCTGGCGACTTCTTTTTTGGATAATCGGGATAAAGACAAGCCTTTCTTTTTTGGATAATCGGGATAAAGACAAGCCTTTCTTTTTGGTCGTCGGGGAGAAGGCTACGCATCGCGAATGGTTTCCGGATATACAGGATTTGGGTGCTTACGACCATCTAGATTTTCCGATTCCGGAGACATTTTATGATTCCTATGATGGGCGCTTAGCGGCGGCAGACCAAGACATGACAATCGATAAGACCATGCGCCTGCTGGAAGACCTTAAAATCCATGCGGACTTTGAATTATCGGATGAGAATATCCAGAAACAGCGAAGCGAACTTCAGAAACGATGGTATGGCGATAAGGAATTAACGAAAGCACAAGAAGCTCGGTTGGATGCGTATTTTCTGCGGGGGATGTTTATTCGTTTGAATCCCGAGCAGAAAGCAAAATTTAAAGCATACTATGAAAAGATTTCAAAGGAGTTTGATGATAAGAAATTGACTGGAAAAGCGCTCGTGGAATGGAAATACCAACGCTATTTGAAAGATTATTTGGCGACAGCCAATGCACTGGACCGCAATATCGGACGAATTTTAGATTACCTGAAAGCAAATGGTTTGGAAGAAAATACCATCGTTATCTATGGTTCTGACCAAGGCTTTTATTTAGGCGAACATGGTTGGTTTGACAAGCGCTTTATGTACCAAGAGTCGATTAAAACGCCATTTGTAATTCGCTATCCAGGCGTTGTGGAGTCAGGAACGGTTTTAAATCAGCATGTGCTGAATATCGATTGGGCACCAACTTTACTGGAAATCGCTGGATTGTCTGTTCCAAAAGACATACAAGGCCAATCCTTTTTGCCGTTGCTGAAAGCAAATGGAAAGAACGTTAAAACCCGCGAGGCTTCGTATTACCATTATTATGAATTTCCACAGCCACATCGCGTTTCTCCGCATTTTGGTGTGACAACGGAACGCTATAAATTAATCCGCTTTTACAAAGGACAAGAAACGTGGGAACTGTATGATTTGGAAAAAGACCCGCAAGAGATTCACAACGTATTTGGAAACCAGGCGTATCAAGCTGTCACCAAAGACTTAAAAGAAAAATTAAAGGGCCTGATTGACCAGTATCAGGATAAAGAAGCGGCTGCGATTTTTAACAAACAACTATAGAAAAGGACTGCATTGAGCCGTAACATCTTATCTAAATGAAAAGCATATTAATCAGCATATATCTTATCCTAACTACAGGTAGCGAAGCGCAGGAAAAACCCGCGCAAGAGTTAATGAGCTGTTGTCAGGAGTCGATTCCCGACCGTTTCGCCAGTTTGAAAACAAATGCGAATCAATCTGTGATAAGCGCCGAACCCTCTAGTAAAGGAATGAAATTTATCAAGGGCGGTATCTACAAAATGGGTTCTTCAGATAATCAGGGCAGACGCGATGAGTATCCGACACACTCCGTTGAACTGTCAGACTTTTACATCGACGAAACTGAAGTAACCAATGCACAGTTCGCTGCATTTGTTAAAGCGACAGGCTATGTGACCACGGCAGAAGTCGCTCCCGATTGGGAAGAAATTAAACTTCAATTTCCGGCAGGAACTCCGAAACCACATGATAGTCTTTTGGTTGCGTCTTCGTTGGTTTTTACTTCCCCGAAGGAAATGGTTTCCATGCAGAATTACCAAAGCTGGTGGGTATGGAAAAAGAATGCAAATTGGCGTCAGCCGGAAGGCGAAGGCAGCAGCATTGAAGGAAAAGACAATTTTCCTGTCGTGCATGTTTCTTGGGATGATGCGAATGCATATGCAAAATGGGCAGGAAAACGATTGCCTACAGAAGCAGAATGGGAATTCGCGGCACGGGGCGGTTTGGACGGACAGCCGTTTACATGGGGCATGGAAGAAACAGAAGCTGGAAAAGCCAAGGCGAACACTTGGCAAGGAACTTTTCCGATAAAAAATACAATCTGGGACGCCTACGAAACCTTAGCGCCGGCGAAAAGTTTTGAAGCAAATGGCTATGGACTATACGATATGGCTGGCAATGTGTGGGAATGGTGCTCCGACTGGTATGACGCGAATTACTATCAGAATTTCGATGAAGCAATTGCTACGAATCCCTCTGGACCGAATCAGGGATATGACCCTGACGAGCCGAATTTAGCCAAGCGTGTCTTGCGAGGTGGTTCGTTCTTATGCCATTCGTCCTATTGCAGCGGTTATCGCGTTGCCGCTCGGATGAAAGCCTCTCCAGATACCGGAAGCCAGCATACCGGTTTTCGATGTGTGATGGAGGTGGGGAAGTAAAAATTAAAAATTAAAAAGTAAAAAATTATGGGTTGCTATTCATGTTCGGAGCATGTTATTATACTGAATTTAGTTTATCAATTTTACGCCTAATCCAATATTATCTATTATTTTTAGTTAATTTGCATAAATTATTAAAGTAAAGAATCAAGTACTTATTTATATTACAAAATGATTATCCAACCAAGAACAAGAGGTTTTATCTGTTTAACTGCTCATCCTGAAGGAACGGCAAAAAACGTTCAAGACCAAATCGATTATGTAAAATCAAAAGGTAAAATTGCTAATGGCCCTAAAAAGGTATTGGTAATCGGCGCTTCTACAGGATTTGGACTTTCCTCACGCATAGCAACAGCTTTTGGTTCAGACGCAGCTACGGTAGGTGTGTTTTTTGAAAAACCTGCAGCTGAAGGTAAAACGGGTACTGCGGGATGGTATAATACAGCCGCATTTGAAGCAGCAGCGAAAGATGCTGGATTATACGCTGCCAGTATTAATGGTGACGCATTTTCTGACGAAATAAAAAAACAAACCATTGATTTAATCAAAAAAGATTTAGGCCAAGTTGATTTAGTGGTGTATTCATTGGCTTCGCCAAGAAGAACGCATCCAAAAACAGGCGTAGCTTATTCATCGGTTTTAAAACCTATTGGTCAGCCTTTCACGGATAAAACTGTCGATTTTCATACCGGCGTAGTTTCTGATATTTCAATCGCTCCGGTGGAGAATGAAGAAGACATCGCGAACACCATTGCCGTAATGGGTGGCGAAGATTGGAAATTCTGGTTAGAAGATTTGAAAGCAGCTGGTGTATTGGCGGAAGGCGTGAAAACGGTTGCCTATTCATACATTGGCCCAGAATTGACTTACCCAATTTACCATAACGGAACAATCGGCCGTGCGAAAGAAGATTTGCAGAATACGGTTCCTGTATTGGATGATTTATTAAAAGACCTACATGGAAAAGCCTACGTGTCTGTTAACAAAGCGTTGGTTACGCAATCAAGTTCCGCAATTCCAGTAGTTCCTTTATACATTTCTTTGTTGTACAAAGTCATGAAAGAAAAAGGCATTCACGAAGGAACAATCGAACAGATGCAGCGTTTATTTACCGACCGTTTGTACACGGAAGGTGAAGTTCAATTGGATAGCGAAGGACGTATCCGCGTAGACGATTGGGAAATGAGAGCAGACGTGCAGGAAGAAGTTTCCAAACTTTGGGCACAAGCTACAACAGAAAACTTAGAAGAGATATCGGACATCAAAGGATACAGAGATGAATTCTTTCATTTATTTGGATTCAATTTCAATGGAATTGACTACAATGCCGATACAAATGAATTAGTTGGCGTACCGAGTATCGGTTAATTCCAACATATCTTACTATTGAGGCTGTTTTTTGATTTTAAGAAAAACAGCCTCTTTCTTTTTACAGGTATTCAATCGATTTCTGCAAAATAAATATGACGTTAAGCTAAGAATAGAGCATCTCAATGGCTTTGCGCAACATCTTTAATTATGTAACTTTGCATAGAATATCAATTAAATTATTGAATGAAATTAAATCTTAAAAGACCATTAGCATTTTTCGACTTAGAAACGACAGGGGTCAATATTGCCATCGATAAAATTGTTGAAATCGCTATTTTGAAAGTGATGCCTGGTGGAGAAGAATTGGTGTTCACCGCTAAAGTAAATCCTGGAATTCCAATTCCTGCAGAATCATCGATGTTCCATGGAATTTATGATGAAGATGTCAAAGATTTACCAACGTTTCAGGAAATTGGTGCTGAAGTTGCCGTTTTTATCGGCGATGCCGACTTAGCCGGATACAACTCCAATAAATTTGATGTTCCGATGTTAATGGAAGAATTTTTGCGCGCAAAAATTGATTTTACCTTAGCAGGAAGGTCCTTTGTGGATGTGCAGAATATTTTCCATCAGATGGAACAACGTACATTAAAAGCAGCGTATAAGTTTTATTGTGAAACAGACCTAACGAATGCACATCAAGCTGAAGCGGATGTTAGAGCGACCTACGAGGTTTTAAAAGCACAGTTAGATAAATACGAGCAGGTAGATTTTGAAGATAAGCAAGGCAATATTACCAAGCCGGTAGTAAATGATGTGGAAGCATTGCATCAGTTTACAAACATGAGCAAACCAGTTGATTTTGCAGGTCGTTTAGTATATGATGCTGATGGAGATGCAACCATTAACTTTGGTAAACATAAAGGTAAAAAAGTAACTGATGTATTTGATGTAGAACCAAGTTATTATGCTTGGATGCAGAACGGTGATTTTCCTTTGTATACAAAAAAGGTTTTGGAAGATATCTGGAACGAACACCGCAATGCCAAAAGAGCTCAAAAACCAATCAATACATCCGATGAAAAGAAGGATGCTAAAAAATCTTTTCAACAAAAGAAAGAAGAAGCAAAGCCTATTACCAACGACATGCTTCAGCAGTTACAAGGTAAGTTTGGCAATTAATCGAATAGAATACACAATTTTATGCATACAGAACAAGAAATTGAACACATACAATGCCTGATTATCGGGTCAGGTCCTGCAGGATACACAGCAGCAATTTATGCTGCTCGTGCAGATATGAAACCCATCGTATATACTGGAATCGTTCCGGGAGGTCAATTGACGCAAACAACAGAAGTAGATAATTTTCCTGGCTATCCGAAAGGAATTACCGGTCCGGTAATGATGGAAGATTTACGTGCACAAGCGGAACGCTTTGGTACGGATGTACGTTTTGGATACGCAACTAAAGTAGATTTCTCTACAGATGGAGGCGTTCATAAAGTGGAAATCGACGGCATCAAAACAGTGTCAGCAGATACGGTAATTATTGCGACGGGCGCTACCGCGAAATGGTTAGGTTTGCCTTCCGAAGAGAAATACAATGGATTTGGTGTTTCCGCTTGCGCGGTATGTGATGGTTTTTTCTTTAAAAACCAAGATGTCGCAATCGTAGGAGCAGGGGATACGGCAGCAGAAGAAGCTACTTACTTAGCGAAATTAGCAAGTAAAGTGCATATGTTGGTTCGCCGCGATGAATTCAGAGCTTCTAAAGCGATGGTTCACCGTGTGTTGAATACACCAAATATTGAAATCCATTACAATACAGAAACGGAAGAAATCGTTGGTGATGGTCAAGTTGTCCAAGGAGTTCGTGTGAGAAATAATGTGACAGGAGAAGAAAAGGTCTTGAACGTCGAAGGATTTTTTGTGGCCATCGGACACAAACCAAACACAGATTTATTCAAAGGATTTTTGGATATGGATGAAACCGGTTATTTAATTACAAAAGCAGATAGCACAGCAACAAATATCCCAGGAGTATTCGCATGTGGCGATGTGCAGGACCATGTATTCCGTCAAGCAATTACGGCGGCGGGAACTGGCTGTATGGCTGCTCTTGAAGCCGAACGCTATTTAATGGCGAAAGAAGATGTTGTAGAAAATTAACAGCAATTCTTATTGTAAAAAGAAATCCTGAAACATAACGTTTCAGGATTTCTTTTTTTTAATGTTTTTAGAAGCTTGACTGATATCACATTTGGCAGTTACGAACTAACAATCAAACGAATTGTAAGCTTCATAAATTTTATTATCTGAGGAAAGTATTAGAAGATAGCGTTGTTCTTCATAATGTCTAGGAGCAGAAATAATAAAATCAGCGTAACCGTCTTTATCTAAATCCCCAACGAAAACCAACGAGACGGTAGTTTGGTCAAATGTCTCGTTGTCTAAAATTCTATTCTGTAGCTTTCCGTTCATGTAAATCGCTAACGAATAATCAGTTGATTCACAGTACTGGACCTGTTTTCCGAAATCGTCTACATAATTCTGCTGAAGGGAAATCTCGCCCGTAGCTTTCAATTCGTAACCATTGTTATTAAACTGGAAACTGTATGATTCATTGGGACACATTACCTTCGACATGCTAAAAATCGTTTCGACTTCGCCCTTATGCAAACTTGGAATATTCATAAACAATAGGCTGTTCCGATTGGACTTTACCTCTTGCAATGGGTATCCAGAACAAGCATCCTCACCAGCCATTTCAATTGAATAATCTAAAGAATCCAAGTAATATTTATTATCCTTTGTGTGCAAATCGAGCCAAGAATTGTTGATGATATCTTGAGGCTTTTTCTCATCATCAAAAACCCTAAACACATCAATCATAAATAATTGATGTTCAGCGATAGAATCTTTGTTGAATTGATAGATAGCTGCCGCCGTTTCTGTGGTCAGGCTGTCTTGCGACACGTCATCTTGTTCCTTCCCCTTTTTATCTTCAAAAGGATTACAAGCAACGAAACTAAATAAGATAAGGATACCGCATATTACATGGCTTTTGTTCATTTGTTGATTTCTTGTACTGCTTCCGCAATGATTTCAAAAGATTTCAAACGTTTGGATGAATCGTAGATATAATTTGTTGTCATAATTTCATCAATGCCCAACGTTTTAGCAAATGTACCCAATTCCTCAGTGATTTTAGCTTTATCGCCCATAAAAGTACACGAAACCATCTGGTCTACCGCACGTTCGATTTCTGGAATACCATGATAAATCGGTTTTTCGGTAGGAGGGGAAAGTGGCCGGCGAACATTGGTAATGATGCCAGCAAACATATTGAATAGACTGGTAGCCAATACTTCCGCTTCTTCGGTAGTTTCCGCTGCCACAACATTGACACACACGATCATGTAGGGTTCCGCAAGCTGTTCGGAGGGTTTAAAATGCGTTTTATAAATCTGTACGGCCTGTTCAAGCATTGCGGGAGCAAAATGAGCAGCGAAAGCATAAGGCAGCCCCAATTCAGCAGCTAAATAGGCGCTATCGGTACTCGAGCCCAAAATATAAATTGGAATATCCAATCCTTCACCTGGGTGTGCCCGAACTTTGCTTATTGCATTATCTGAATGAAAGTACTGCTGCAAAGCTTGTACATCGTCTTTAAAATAAAAAGATGTATTTAAATTGTTGCGTCGCAAAGCCATTGCTGTTAATTGGTCAGTTCCGGGTGCGCGGCCTAAACCCAAATCGATGCGATTTGGATACATCGCTTCTAAAGTTCCAAACTGTTCTGCAATAACCAAGGGCGCATGGTTGGGAAGCATAATTCCACCCGAACCAATCCGTATAGATTTCGTTTTTCCAGCGACGTGCCCAATCAAAACCGATGTGGCGCTACTCGCAATGTGTTCCATATTATGATGCTCCGCAAACCAGATACGTTCGTAACCCAATTGTTCTGAAACTTGAGCTGATTCTACTGAACGGTTGATGGCATCCAATGTTGTTCCCCCTTTGACAACATTCGCTAATTCAAGTGTCGATATTTTCAATAATCCCATATAAAACAAAGGTAGTAAGCGGTCTTAAAGGGAATGTAATCGGAATGTTAGATTCGCTTTGTCTAAAACCCTTGATTATTGTTTTGACAGGAATATTATATTAGAAATTTGTGATTATTTGGAGTAATATCGTATTTGTATCTTTGAAAGTATAAGAATAAAAAAAGAGCCTTTCGGCTCTTTCATAAACTCTATTTCAATTAAAAAATTATTAAGCGACAACGACTAAGTTCTTAGCGTTTTTCACTTTTTTATCTAATAAGGCCAGTTCAATAACTTCTGACATTTCAGACACGTAATGAAATTTTAAATCTTTGATATAATCTTCCTTAATTTCTAAAATATCTTTTTTATTGGATTTGCTCAAGATAATTTCCTTAATGTTCGCACGTTTTGCCGCTAGAATTTTTTCTTTAATTCCGCCAACGGGAAGCACACGTCCACGTAAGGTAATCTCACCTGTCATGGCCAATTTTTCTTTGACTTTGCGCTGCGTGAATAAGGATGTCAAAGCAGTTAGCATCGTAATACCTGCGGAAGGACCATCCTTTGGAGTTGCACCCGCTGGAACGTGAATGTTTACATCCCATTGGTCAAACAGCTTGTAGTCAATTCCGAAAAGCTCTGAGTTCGAACGTAAATAAGCCATTGCAATTGACGCCGATTCTTTCATCACATCACCTAAATTTCCGGTAAGCATTAATTTTCCTTTTCCGGGACTTAAACTCGATTCGATAAATAGAATATCACCGCCAACCGAAGTCCAAGCCAGACCCGTAACGATTCCGGCAACTTCGTTGTTCTCGTATAAATCCTTATCGAAAATCGGAGCTCCTAAGATTTCCTCTACATCTGCTTCTGTAACCGAAGCATTGTATGGTTTCTCCATCACAATACGCGTTGCGATTCCGCGAACGATTGAACCTATCCGTTTTTCTAAACCACGAACACCTGACTCACGTGTATATTCCTCGATTATTTTTTCCGTAACCTTTGGTTTCAGTGCAACATCTTTTACTTTTAAGCCATGCATTTCACGTTGCTTTGGAAGTAAATGTTTTTTAGCAATCTCGATTTTCTCTTCAATAGTGTATCCGTTGACCTCGATGATTTCCATACGGTCAAGCAGGGCAGGCTGTATACTGTTTAATGAATTCGCTGTCGCAATAAACATGACTTTCGATAAATCATATTCCATTTCGACATAATGATCATAAAAGTTGGTGTTTTGCTCCGGATCCAATACTTCCAACAATGCTGATGAAGGATCGCCTTTAAAATCACTTCCGATTTTATCGATTTCATCCAATACAAAAACTGGATTCGATGAACCAGCTTTTTTAATTGACTGAATAATCCGTCCCGGCATCGCGCCGATGTATGTTTTCCGATGTCCTCGGATTTCCGCTTCGTCATGAATACCGCCTAAAGCCATGCGCGTGTATTTTCTTCCTAAGGCTTTCGCAATGGATTTTCCCAATGAAGTTTTACCAACTCCCGGAGGGCCGACAAGGCAAAGGATGGGCGCTTTCATATCATTCTTTAGCTTCAATACTGCCAAATATTCAATAATGCGCTGCTTTACTTTATCAAGGCCATAGTGGTCTTTATCCAAAATCTTAACTGCTCGGTTTAGATCGAAATTGTCTTTCGTATAATGACGCCAAGGCAAATCCAATAAAAGCTCGAGGTAATTTAATTGAATCGAATAATCTGCTGCCGCAGGATTTATCCGCATTAATTTTTCAAGCTCTTTGGTGAAATGTTTATTAACGTCCTCGGGCCATTTTTTGGATTTCGCACGAAGATTCAGTTCTTCAATTTCTAGATCAGGTGAGTTACCGCCCAATTCCTCTTGAATGGTTTTCAATTGCTGATTTAAGAAATAGTCCCGCTGTTGTTTATCCAAATCAACGCGTACTTTATTCTGGATTTGATTCTTCAATTCCAGCATCTGAATTTCTGTTGTCAAATGCTCTAACAACATTTTCGCACGTTTTACAAAATCTTTTGTTTCCAACAGATTCTGTTTGGATTCAGTGTCCAATGCAAGGTTTGAAGAAATGAAATTGACCAAAAATGTTGGGCTTTCAATGTTCTTAATCGCAATCCCTGCTTCGCTGGGAAGGTTAGGAGAGAGATTAATGATCTGCAAAGCCAATTCTTTGATAGAAGAAATTAAGGCTTTAAATTCTTTACTGTTTGTTTTGGGCTTCAATTCCACAAAACGCTCAACTTTAGCTTTGATATAAGGTTCCGTTTCGATTAACTCAATCAATTTAAAACGTTGCATACCTTGAATAATCACGGTTGTATTGCCATCAGGCATCTGAAGAACCTTAATCACACTTGCTACAGTACCTATTTTATGCAATTCGTCAAACGATGGATCTTCAATAGACATATTCGTCTGCGAAACGACACCAATAACATCGCTGCCTTTATAGGCCTCTTTAACTAATTTGATTGATTTATCGCGGCCAACCGTAATGGGAATAACAACACCCGGAAACAAAACAGTATTGCGCAAAGGTAATATTGCCAATGTTTCTGGAAGATCAGCGTTACTCATTTCATCTTCATCTTGTTGGCTTAGTAAAGGAAAAAATTCAGTATCTTCATTAATCACGGGTAGACCTATATTAAAATCGAATGGTTCTTTTTTGCTCATATATTATATTTTAAAATTCCGCCATGTTGTCAGAACTTTTTTTTCTATTTAATGCGTTAGTGAATACTATCAGTAGGTGCAAGCAGGATGCCAAGCTTTAAACTTGGTATAATTTATGCTAAGTTACAGGTAATACATGTAAAAAAGGCAGATTGTTTTCAGCTTATGACATTTTAAGGAAGATGAATTTAGTCGTTTCGAAAATGAAATAAGTGGAAAATGTGGAAATGTTTATAACTATCTATTGCTTCATTAAACTATTTGCTACATTTTTACTCTATTGAGTTAATAAATACTATACATAACGAAAAATAATATGAAAATTAATGTATTCCATGTTCCATTAAAATCTATCAAAGTAGGTTTAGCCGTTTTTGCTTTATCAGCATTTACTTATGTTGCGCAAGCACAAACACAAGATGAGCACAGCAATCCAAATGTGCGCATGGGACAGAAAGCATTATTGGAAGGTGATTTCAAAAATGCAGCTTCTTATTTAGAGAAAGCTTTACCTGCTGAAGGAAAAGATCCAAATGTTGTATATTTATTGGGTTATTCACAATTTCAAAGCGGGGACTATAAAAAGTCGATTGAGACTTTTAACAAAGTAATTAGCTTAGACCCAAAAAATACTTCAGCTTATTATTACAAAGCAAAAGCGAATAATACAATTGCAGTAAGCAAAGAAAGTAAATTAAGCACTTCTCAACGTGAGGAATTGTTGAATTCTGTGGTTGCTGATTACACAAAAGCAATTGCCATCAATGCAAATGATGCAAAATTATACCAGAACCGTGCTGTTGCTTACCGTGATTTAGGAATTCTTTTGGGAACTTCTGGAACAGACAACTACAACAAAGCGACTGCTACAGAGGCATACAACAAAGCCGTTGCAGATTACGAGAAAGTCTTGACGTACGATTCTTCAAGAAAAGATATTCAGACAGAATTGAAAAAAGCGAAAGTATATAGAGATAATTTGAAATAATTAAAAATCAAATATATAATCGGAAAGTGGAGCTCGAAAGGCTCCACTTTTTTTATCTGTTCATAAATCTACTTTATCACAATCAAATTCTTACACAAACCAATTAATCTTTATCTTGTTTAATCTTTAAAATTGCATTGAAGTTTCCCGAAATCCGCACACATGACGATTAAACAACTTTTTAAAAAAATAAGACCGTTTGCAAAACCTTATCAAAACCTAATATTCTACACGCTTGTCTTAACTGTTATCGGTTCATTCGCTGCTCAGGTTAACGCATTTATCCTAAAATATACGGTCGATTCGATTTCTGATTTGCTGGTCGCAAAGACGCCGCTTCGAGAAGGGTTGTACCTGTTGTCGGTTATTTCGGCGGTGCTTTTAGGTAAAGAAATCGTGTATTCCATTGTGCAGTTTGGACAGAAATTCTATGGAGAGAAATTAAGGATCATGATTGCGCGCGATTTTTCGCAAGCAATAGTCAATCGCATACTGACTTATAAAATGGCCTTTTTTACATCGACCGAAAATGAGTCTGGCAAATTGCAGACGAGGATTGATGCAGGGATTAGCAGCTTAACCCGTTTGGTACAGAATTTCTTTATTGACATTTTGCCTTTGTTCGCGAATGCAATTGTCGCGCTAGTCTGTATGTTTATCGCCAACTTCTATGTTGGATTGGTCGGACTTTTTATTATTCCCATCTATTTTTATGTTTCTCAGATACAGGCTAAAAAGTTAAGCGGTTTTAGACGAAACATGCGGAGCTATCGGGAAAACAAGAACAACCAACTGATCAATCTGATTGATTCCATAACAGTCATTAAATCCTTTGCTCGGGAAAAAGAAGAAGCTGAACGCCATCAGAAGATCCAATATGACATGACGGAAAATCAATTGGCAACTCGAAAAACAAGTTTTGTTTTTGAAAGCATTAAATCTTTCATTGAGCAAATCGGCGTCGTGATCGTGATTGTGCTGACCGCTTATTTTGTTTTGAACGAGCAGATGACTTTGGGAGCAATTATGTTTCACATTATGTTGTTCAATAATGTGTCAGCACCTATCCGTCAATTGCATCGAATCTATGATGAGGTCAATGATGCGTTGATTTATTCAGAAAGTTTCTTTGAGATTTTAGAAGCGGATGATCAAATCGAGCCAAGCGGAAATTATATTCCTGAATCCATTACAGGGCTTATTGAATTGAAAAATGTGTCATTCTCGTACCCGAATGGACATGAAGCCTTACGAAATGTTTCGATGACAATTTGTCCAAATGAAAATACCGCTTTGGTTGGTCTCTCAGGTGCCGGAAAAAGCACGGTCATTAATTTGCTGGATAAGTTTTATGACGCTTCGAAAGGCCAGATTCTTTTGGATGGAGTAGATTTAAGGGAGTACAATACCGCTTTTTTAAGAGAACATGTAGGTTTAGTTTTGCAGAAAAATCACATTTTCAAAGGAAGCATCGCTGAAAATATCCGTTATGGAAAGGTCAATGCAACCGATGAACAAATCATTGCTGCAGCAGAACAAGCTTTTATTCACGAACAGATTATGGAACTTCCGAATGGATATGATTCGCAAGCGAATTTATTGTCCGGAGGACAGCAACAACGCATTGCAATAGCCAGAATGTTTTTAAAAAATCCTCCAATTATTTTCTTGGATGAACCCACAGCAAATTTGGATGCCATTGCAACGGAACAAATTAAAAATAGCTTAGATGCCATAAAGGTCGGACGTACGGTCATCACGGTTTCGCATAGCATTTCTCAGATTATTGACGCAGAACATATCTTGGTCATGGAAAAGGGCGAGGTTGTAGAGGATGGTTCGCATGAAGATCTGTATGCTTTGCATGGCGTATATCATAAAATATTTTCAGCAATGGCGAATAGCCTGAATATTCAAAAGATTACGCATTCGATGAATTTAGATTAACTATTTATTTTTTTCTTATAAATTATTCGTTGTTCTGTAAAATTCTTTAAATTTATACAACGAAGAATCTTATACTATGAAAATCAGCACAATCGGTCATGTTATCCAGAATTGGATTTAGATATTTTTCTTTTCAAAACAGGTCGGCAAGGATGCCGCGCCACGATTGTTTATAATTCGTTTGATGAATTAGTATGATGAAAGATTCATAACAAAAACTAATTTATTATGAAAACACAACGGTCCTACAAAAGAAAATCAAACGTTTATAATGCCTATTATAAGCTAATCTGGAGTTGGTTCAAGGCGAACGAGAAGCAATTGTACACCGATCTCATCACTAAAAACCGCAATTCAAAAGATTATCCAGATAGGCGATTTACTGATGTTTTTGAGAACTTTAGGATTTCTATAAATGTTCACTCAGAAAAGCAAGGTGACAAGTTTGAATGGTTTTTTTTCGGAAATCTATCTACTGTCGCATATGCATTTCTTGAAGGATTTATCGTTCGAGCACCGGAATCCGCATATTTCACATTCAGAGCTTTAGATCCTCATCCCAATGGGTTTAGCATGCATTATAAATTCGATGAGGTGCTCATCGATATGGATACGCTATTTTTCTATGAAAAGGACAATCCAGAATACCCCGATTTAGTCGAACTTGTCTTTGTTCATAAACTGATCGGGAAAACAGCAAACAAAAAATCGATGAAATCGAATACATACCATGAAGGAGGTAGACATCAAGCTGTTAATCAGGATGATTATTTGGATACTGTACAAATGGTTTTGACACAATATTTATGCGCTTATATTGGTGAACGGGATCTATTGCTTAAGATTGATAAATTAAAATTCCAAGACCCTCGGTATGTAAAGCAAACACTCCTTCCTCTAACCAAAATTGAGGCTTTCCTAAATTATAGGTATAAAGATTACTTGACAAAAGACACGAAGGAAGTTTTTATTCCTTCCGATGATAAAGATTGGTATGTGTTCCGCGGTGAGCTGTTGGAAGGTAATCTAACTGAGGATTTTGTCGATGTAAAAGTGTTTACTTATGAAAATCGATTTGCATATCCGTGGATTGGATCATTTAATATGTATTATAATCACGTCGATCATTCTGAAACGGATAAGAAGTTGGCTCTTTATCAAACAAACCTCGTCAAGACGTATTTTAAAAACCTATTGACAATAGATACTAATTGCATTTTTTTAGACGAAAGGGTTATTAATGACGTCTCAGGAGATTATTCAGAAACAAAAGTCTTCTCGTTTGCCTGTAAGGATGTCGCGCTGGCAGCCTATACGTTTCAAAACGTAAAAGATGTTGTAGGAAATCCCTTAGCTATAGATTATGATTTCGTTAAAGATAAATATTGGGAAACAATTGATATATTTAGAACAACATACTACGAATCTCTTTAAAAGAATTTTTAGCCCATTTAACTAATTCTTTTTTGGACATTAAGCAGATAATATGTAACATTATAATAAGTTAACAAAAGTAAATGTATGTTCTATTCTTTAGTGAAATCGTTTGTTAAATTTGGGCTTCAGTGGTATATAACCGATTTGAGGACTGAACAGCTGGAACTTATTCAGGAAAAAACACCCTCGCTTATTGTCGCCAATCATCCGAATTCTTTTTTCGATGCACTTATTATTGCCGTGCATGCTCCTGGAGAAATTAGATTTCTAACTAGGGGCGACCTGTTTGAAAAGCCCGTAAACAATTGGCTATTGCGAAGCCTGTTTATGCTTCCAATCTATAAGAAAAATGATGTTGATGATGCAGCGGTTCGCAATGCATTTACTTACGAAGAATGTACACGTTTGCTGAAAGATGGAAAGCACATCCTGATTTTTCCTGAAGGACGTTCGCATAATCAATACACATTGCACAAATTTATGCCGGAAGGCTGTGATCGCTTAATGGAAATGTGCTATAAAAAAGAGGTTGCACTTCAAATACAGCCTTTTGCGCTATCATACAGTTCTTTTTCTTTCGTGCCTAAAGCTGTTGCTATTCAAGCACTGCCTCCAATTGACCCGACAGATTACATCGAAGATCATGTTGTCCAGATGACAGCTGTGCTACAGAAAGTTCGCGAGGAACTTACAGCAAACATGTTAGTTCAGCCATTAGTTCCAAAAGAAAACCCACCTGATTTACAGAAGTTTCTTTGGATTCCAGCAAAAATCGGTTATTATACTCAGTTTTGGTATTACCGCCTATGGCGCGATTATATTCGCAAAAAAACCGAAGGAACGATTTTCTTTGATTCTTTGTTGTTTGGAAGTTTGCTATTTAGTTATCCTTTGGTCGTTCTATTATTCAGTTTGCTGATCGGTGGTTTCTTTGGCTTTATGTGGGGATTATTTGTGTTTTTAGTATTGCCATTCACATCTTACTGCATGGTTAAAGCGCAGCGTATCAAGACAGAAGAGGATTTTGAAGTTATTCGGAAAAATTATTTTGTTACCAAAGAAAAACAAAACGATTAGCTATTTGTCCTTAAGTAAACCTTAAAACTATCAGCTATGAGAACAACATCCACAGCTCAGAATCTTACTCGTATTGGTCTAGCTCTGTTTATGGTCTTTGCCGGAATGGGACATCTTAGTTTCTTGAGAGATGATTTTCAAGCCCAAGTACCTGTTTGGTTACCTATTGACAAAGATTTTGTGGTCTTAGCTTCAGGATTTGTTGAGATCACGCTTGGATTGCTTTTGCTTTTCTACACAAAAAAACGTCGCGAAATCGGAATTGCATTAGCTATATTCTATGTGCTTATCTTTCCAGGAAACATCAATCAATATGTCGAAGGGATTGATGCATTTGGCTTAGACAATGACCGTATTCGTTTAATCCGGCTTTTCTTTCAGCCGGTCTTAATATTTTTGGCGCTTTGGAGTACAGGGTTCTGGAATAAAAAAAGACGATAAATTTCTTCTCACTACTCCGAGAGATCGCTTATTATTAAGCAACTCTAGATATCAGCTTTGCCTGTTTTCGGATCAATAGAATATTCGCCATAACGACCCCAAGCAATAAAAATACATAACGCAGCTATAATAACGTTAAGGAAAATCCCACTGTATTCTTTATAAATCACGTGGAAAATCATTGCTAGAATCATCATAAATGCTAAACAGATTGCAGCGACTGGAGTTAAGATTGGAGAGATACGCGTGACAGATGGCAAGATCAGTCCTAGACCGCCAAGAGTTTCGCAGATCCCTATGGTGATTACCAATTGGCTCGGAACCAGTTTTACCCATTCAATCTGTGCACTTAAGTCGTCGATGGACATGGTTAGCTTTGAAATTCCGGCGATAATAAAAAAGCTTGCTAATAATAGTTGAGTAAACCACAAACTGATATGAATTACCCGATTTGTTTCATTTGTTCTCATAATTATTTTGATTTATCACAATAAATTTACGGAATAAACTATTCAAATGGTCAAGCTTATTTTAAAATAATAATCTTTAATTTTTAGTTACAGAACACTTAATCTGCAATTTAGTCTCCGAAAATTTCTTTCAATCGATCTTGCAGATCTTGTCCTTTCAAATCCTTTGCGAGTATACGCATGTCTGGTCCAATCAACACATTGGCTGGAATGGTATTGATTCCATAATCATATCGAACGGCACTCAAATTTCCTTGAAAATCGGCGAGTTGCAACCATGGAAGCTTATCCTCTTCAATTGCTTTGATCAAATCCTCTCGTTTGGTATCCAATGAAATTCCGATGATCACCAAACCTTTGTCTTTGTACCTATTATAAACATGGATTAAGTTCGGATTTTCTTCCCGGCAGGGAAGGCACCAAGATGCCCAAAAGTCGATCAGAATATACTTTCCTTTGAAATCCTGTAACGCTACTCCATTTCCTTCCAGATCAGGAATCATAAACCATGGAGCAGGATCGCCAACTAAAGTTTTCTTCGCTTTTTCTAGATTGGCCGCAATCAATTGACCTCTTTCGCTCTGCTGAACTTCCGTTGGAATTTTAGTGTAAATTAAAGCAATTTGATCCGCGTATTTGCTCATTTTTGTTGCGTTTACTAAAATATCTAGACTAACGATTGATGTCGGGTTTTTTTCTGCAAAGGCCAATTGATCCAATACGTATCGGTCATATGCAGCTGCTGCTTCCCGGCTTAATTGTGTTTTTTCCTCGCTTGCCGGCAGATCTGCCTGATCTTCATATTCCTTTGAGGCGCGCGCACTATTCAAACGGTTATAACGGGTCTGCTTATTCAAGCGTTCTAAATCGGCGTTCAACAAGGTTCCTTTCGCACGCGCATCATTCAAACTTTTGTTAGCAATAATTTCTATTGTACCTTCTTCTAGGTAAATCGACTTTGAGTCTGTAGATATGTCAATCAAGAAAGGATTTTCATTGCGATACAGGCTTGCTTTGATTGGCTGATCAATCGTTCCCTCAAAACGAAATGTTTTATTTTTCACATAAGTTGAATCCAAGAGCTGTTTCCCATCTTTCGAATAGGTCAGGTAAATAATATCCTGATCGTTGAATTTTTTTCCATTTCCATTGATAACAAATGTCTGTGCATGCGTATGGACTATGCACATAAAAGAGAGCAGGAGTAGGGCTATATTTATTTTCATCAGCGTCGGATTTAATACTAAAATCAAGGTTAAAGATACGCATAGCTTTTCAACATTCATTTTTACTGCATAAATCCAAGCTTCATGCAGCCTGTTTTCTAGTGTGTGTTTGCGATTATTTCTTTCGAGCCATTCCTATTCTACACCCGATTGTATGTAAATTTGATGCAAACGAGCAGGAATTTATGGGTCGGGATAAAAAAAATAAAATTTATTTTTCATCTCATGCAACAAAACCCGAATTCCTTCGACTTAATAGTAAACAGAAACAAAAAAATTGACCTTACAATTGGCCATACAAGAAGATATACTGATCGAGCGTTGCATTAACAAAGATGAACATGCTTACGCAATGCTCTATCATGCACATGCGAAGCAAGTGTATTATGCAGTAAATCGTATTCTTACAGATACGGCTGAGGCCGAAGATATTGTTCAGGAATCATTCTGCATCGCATTCGAACAGCTGGGCGATTTAAAGAACAGGGCTACGTTCGGAGGTTGGGTCAAACGAATCGCCATCAACAGGAGCATCAGTTTTCTTAGGAAACGGAAACTTGTTTTTGTGGATGAAGCAAATGCTGAATCGATCGAGGATGAAGATCCAATGGAAGAGGAAGTTTTATTTGCGAATAAAGTAGAAGATATTAAAAAAGCAATAAGTGCATTGCCCGATGGGTATAGAACCATTATCTCTTTGCATTTATTTGAAGATATGTCGCAAGACGAGATTGCCAAAGAATTAGGGCTAAGTCCCGGAACGGTACGCAGTCAGTACCATCGGGCAAAAAAGAAAATTGTTGAATCACTGAAAGAGAGGATGTATTATGGAACGTGATCATTTTAAAGAATTTATAAAAGAAAATAAAGCTTCATTTGAAGATGGGCATGTGCCAAGCTTTTCATTTGACGTAGTCAAGGAAAAAATGGAACAGCGCAAAAAAGCGAAGGTTCGGAAACTAAATAATCGGTATTTCGCTGTTGCAGCCATGCTTTTCTTGATCGGAACATTTGCTTGGATCTTTATGCAAAATAAGGAACAGTTGGGCGAGCTGGATCATGCGAAAACATTTGTCGCAGAAATGGCACCTTCACAGTACAATAACGTTAGCCCTGAGGTCGATCAGCCTGCAGCAAATGCCTATCATCAAGCTTTGGCTGTGGAACATGCTAAATCAAACCAGCCGAAACGCTCAACCGAGACAGATTACCTATTAGCAAGTTTGCATAATGAATCTTCTTCCGAACGCCTGAACGGTGTGCTAAAGATCGGTGAACGTTCAGATCTAAATAATCGCCTGATCAATGGGCTTTGCGAACAGCTTGCTCATGATGAGAATGGAAATGTCCGTTTGGCAGCTTTAGAAATCTTAAGCTCATATGCGGATCGGACAAATGTACAATCTGCTATTAAAAATGCATTACTCGATCAACGCGATCCAATCGTTCAGATGGAAATTATCCGAATGACAGAGAGTTTAAATAACCCAAATATCAATGCGATACTTTACTCGCTTGTCGAAGATCAGGAAACGGCCAGACCTGTTCAAGAGGCAGCTTATCTAGCGCTAGCGCAAAATACATCGCATCAACTATAATTAATTTTAAAATAAGAAACATGAAAATTATACAACTAGTACTCGCAGGGCTATTGTTTTGTACATCAGCCTTCGCACAAAAGACGTATCGAATCAACAAAAACGCGGGAACACTTCAACTGGAGAATATCAATGCCGTAGAAATCGAATCTTATGGCGGTAATGAAATTGTCTTGAGCGTAGAAAAAGACAGCGTCGAAGAAGATGAACGCGCAGATGGATTGCGTACGCTTAATTCCCGAGGTACAGATAATACGGGGCTTGGATTAAACGTCAAAGACATCGACAATCAAACAACAGAACTTAAACGTTTGGATCCGCTTAATGCAAAGAAAATCTTTATCAAACTGCCTAAGAATGTCAAAATATCGATCAAAAACAAGGGCCTCAATTATGGCAATGGGGATGGGACGATTTTGATTAAAAACTTAAGTACGGAGATCAATGCCGTTGTCCAATACGACAATATCAAATTAGAAAACATCACTGGTCCGTCTAACATCAGCAACTTATACGGCAATATCGAAGCGACATTGGATGATAAGATTAAAGGTCCATTATCTTTGGTGACGGTTTATGGTTTTGTAGACATCAGCATTCCCGCTCAGTCAAAAACGGATTTAAATTTAAGCACGACCTATGGTTCTTTGTTGGCGTCAGAAAAATTAAATATTGATATTATTCACCAAGAGGCTGATACAACTAGAAAAATCAATCAGCGCAATATCGTAATCAATAGAACGAATAAGCGTTCGACTGACGGTGTTGAAAAAGTAGTTGTTAATTTAGATTCTGCATTAGCTAGTTCTGGAGTGCCCGCAGCAACGCTTCCTCCAAATTTCAATGTAGATATTAATGAAACTATCTCAGCTGCTCTTGAAAACTTGCCTATTAGTTTTGGTTCGCCCTTTGGCGAAAACAAAATCGTAGGAAAATTAAATGGTGGAGGAGAGCATATCATCCTTAAATCCACTTATGGCAAAATCTATTTGAGAGATAAGAAATAACATTCCAATTAATAAGCAATCCCCTTTGAGCATCTGTTCAAAGGGGATTTTTTTATTTGTGGTTAGTGAATACATTACCGATTGCTATCCTCAAATTCTGATTTATACTCGCCGATATGTATCTTGTTTCTATTGATCCATTTTCTGTTCTTATAAAAACTATAGCCTCCAAAAAGCAATAGAAATATCGAAATGCAAAAGAAAAGGATCAGCAACAAATGGCTTGAATAAATAGGAAAGAAACTATCTATCGTCAATCCGGCAACAAAAAAATACATGGCCGTTCTTAGGTAGGATAAAAAAGTAGTTTGATTAGCCATGTGCGTACGCTCGATAGCCAATTTTTCACGTAAGATTAATTCTTTACCCATATACTTCCGAATTAGTATGCTTAAATCCCTAGCTCCACCTGCAACGTTCCGCCCCAAGCAGCTTTCTGGTTCGCATTGTTAAACTCACCTTCTTTAAATGTATAGTTTCCGTTGAGCTGAAACTTTAAGCGATGCGCTTTCATATATTTCGTTAAGCCCAATTCAATGACTTCCGTCTGTCTTTCAAAATCGCGGATTTCTTCATTTGGTTTTACTAAGGTATAGCGCGCAGCGACTTCGTAGCCTTTATTAAGGAGGTAGGAAGTCTGCTGATTCAACCCCCAGCCTTTAAATGCGAAACCATCTGAAAGATCATCATCATCGATTGTCACGAGTGCATTATCCACATCCCGAGACATGTATTCCGCCTGATAAGCAAATCCCTGATACTTAAAGATTGCATCTGCAAAAGCTGTTCTTAACGTAATCGGGTCGACAATAAACTTCCCGGTCTGACCGCCTGAACGCGTCGTGTTTTCATTTAAACTATAGCCTGCTCCGATGGACAATTTCGGGCGCTCTTCGCGTTCCAGATCGCCTTCCGAATAGTCGCCGTCATTCGTAAAGTTTCCAAAAGGTAAAAACTCGACGCGACCCGTATATGCTAAGCCGTTGTCTGTTGGTTCAGCCACACGTCCTTCACCGGTCGAAACCGCAGCCTTAGCTGTGAATGCTACACCGCCTACTTCTTTACTGTAATTGGCCGAAAGGCCAAAATCACGGTCAATATTAAAGGCCGCATTCACCAGTGATCGTTCAGCAAACTGCAAAGATCCTGATGAATTAACACGTTGCCTGTTACCTGGCAACTTATTCTGTCCGAATGAGATATAAAAGTCATCAGTGAAGTTAAAGAACATCACCGCATCGCGCACAATGTTTGGAATACCGGTATCGTCAAAATCCTGATCGCCACGTGTAAATGCTAGCTGGATCGTATAACTTATTCTCGGCGTGTAGATATATCCGTCCATCCGCATCCGAAGCCTGCGGATCCGCGCTTCCCAAGAACCATTGGAAACCTCATCTAGCACGTCGGTATACTTAAGCCGGTTCTGCATACGGAACCTAAAGTTTGTGTAAAACAACGAGTCTTTGCTCGTGTATTGAATACCTTTAAAGTTCACGATCGTAGCGCGGTCGTCACGTTCCTGAGCCTCAGCTTCCGAACCAAATACAGCGTACAACAAACATGTCAGTACGATGCCTAATTTTCTTTTCATAGTTCTTTCTAAAAATTCTTTTATAGTTTAACGGATAATCGCAGGTTCTTGCTGGCTTAGACAATGAAAGCTTCCAAGTCCCCAAATAATATCTACAGAATCGATGCCGATCACTTCTCTATCTGGAAAACATTCCTTTAGGATATCCAACGCAACCTGATCATTCACATCATTAAAAACAGGTACGACCACGACTTTATTCGCAATATAGAAGTTGGCGTAAGATGCCGGCAAGCGTGTGTCCTCATGAATTACAGGTGAGGGCATTGGCAGTTTGATAATGTTCAACGGCCTTCCGTCAGGTAACCTGAAGCTGCGCAAGGTATGTAAGTTTTCCTGAAGGAGCATGTAATTTTCGTCCAAAGGATTGCTTTCTACCACTGTCACCACGGTATCTTCATTCACAAAACGGGTAATGTCATCTATATGCCCATCGGTATCATCGCCAACAATTCCATCGCCCAGCCACAGCACTTGTTCCTGTCCATAGTAGGATAGGAGGTATTGCTCGATCTGTTCTTTGGTCAAGTGCGGATTGCGGTTCTTGTTCAATAGACAAGCCGTCGTAGTCAATACCGTACCTGCGCCATTGAATTCAACCGATCCGCCTTCCATAACAAGGTCTGGCGTAAACAGCGGAAGATCAAAATGCTGCGCAATTTTCGTTGGGATCACATCGTCCAGATCATAGGGCGGGTATTTATCTCCCCAAGCATTGTAGCCCCAATCAATGACTGCTTTCTCTGTTTTCTCTTTGTGCAACAGAAAAGCAGGCCCATGGTCACGGCACCAAGCATCATTGGTCGGAAAAAAGAAGAATTCCACATGGTCCATATTGGCTTCGGCCGCTTGCAGATGCTTGATCGCTACATCTTGCATCGCTTGGTCTTTCACATTGATGCGAACCAGCTGATCCTTGGCCACTGCCTTGATAAAAAGGGAGTAAGGCTTATAAATGCTTTCGATCTTGCCTGGCCAAGATTCCTCTTTGTGTGGCCAGCTAAGCCATAGCGCAACCTGTTCTGCCCATTCGGCAGGAAAATAATAGCCCAAGTCCTTTGGGGTTTCGCTGAAATCTGACGCTCGGTATTCTTTATGTAATTTCATTAGGTACTAAAATAAAAAACTATGCTTTTAGCAAAATCTAAAAGCATAGCTTATTCAATTTTCTATAGAACGCTGTTAGTTTTCATCATCAATAAAGCGCTTGGTGATCGGCGCATACGAATCGATCCTTCGATCGCGCAAGAATGGCCAGTGTTTGCGGAAATAATCCGTTTGGTTCAAGTCCAATTCAACCACTTCTACTTCTTCCTTTTCATGCGAAGCTAGGTATAATAATTTTCCCTGCGCATTGGCCACAAAACTGCCACCCCAGAATTTCATTGCGCCATCTTGCTCAAAGCCGACACGGTTTACGGATACGACAGGAACGCCATTTGCGACAGCATGTGAACGTTGAATGGTTTGCCATGCGCCATATTGATCCGCATTGGTCTCTTCATCCTGATCCGTCGCCCAACCAATTGCCGTTGGGTAAAAAAGAATTTCAGCACCTTTCAATGCCGTGATTCTCGAAGCTTCAGGATACCATTGATCCCAGCAGATCAGAATGCCGATCTTTCCGAATTTGGTGTCAAATACTTTATAGCCTAGGTCGCCCGGCGTGAAATAGAATTTCTCATAAAACGCAGGATCATCCGGAATATGCATTTTGCGGTATTTGCCCAAATACGTACCGTCTGCATTAAGCACAGCTGTGGTATTGTGGTATAAACCTTGTGCACGTTTTTCAAATAAAGAAGCGATAATCACGACACCTAATTCCTTAGCAACCACCGATAGCGCATCCGTAGATGGGCCTGGAATGGCTTCTGCCAAATCAAAATTGTCATAATCTTCTACATCACAAAAATACAGCGAAGTAAACAGCTCTTGCAGACACACGATCTGTGCACCTTTTGCAGCGGCTTCTCTTACTTTTGTAATCGCTTTGTTCAAATTTTCTGTCTTATCCTTTACGCAAGACATTTGAACCAAACCAACTTTTACTTTACTCATGTCTAATCTGTCAAATTTTCAAAACACAAAGATAAGATTATTGATTGAGATATAGCGATTCCCAAAAGATATGAATGTTAAGCGAAAATTAATTTTATGCAGGTACAGCATATATGACATAGCTTGCTTATTAGAAATCAGTTGTCGGTATTCAGCAGCATGTTAAATACTTATACCTGCTTGAATGCATTAGTTTAAAATAAGGATTTGCCCATCTTTAATTTCCAGTTGCCACATGTACCAGCTGTCGACCTTCTTCTTCTTTAAGTATCCCGGTGACCAAGTTTTGACGCTTTTAAGAAATTCCATAAGGGCAGCGTCTAATGCCTGATTTGCAGTAGACGTCACGACATGAAAACCTCCTCCAAGTTCGCCATTGCAATTTACGGCACATTGGATGGAAGCTGTAGCAGCAAAAGTGGGATTCTCTTTAGCAAATTGAACAGCTTTATTTATCCGCAATCCAATCGAATCAATTGCTACAAGCGGCTTAGCTCGCTTTTCAGCTAAGAAATACACATTCCCAGGTTTGCATACATTCTCCGGATTGACACCTTTTGCCGAGAGGATCATTTGTCCGAAAGAAGGAAGAGCTGTACCTAAGTACAGGCAGATAACAAGAATAATTTTCATAACGTTTTATTATAAATTTTGCTGCGCAATATGCTGCTCTGAGATGGGATGTTCGTTATTGATCAACGACTCTTGATAATCCAATGCCTTCTTCTTAAGCTGAAAGCGTAAAATACTTAAGCTATAGGCGTAATTATGCAGGCAATGGAAAAATGAATTCAATTCATTATCTAGATAAATCGTCTCGTCGAAGTAGGTATAATTTCCCTCAAGGTATTTTTCGAAAATGTCATGTATATCTTTATTGACTATGGAATAGTTTGCATTGCCATCCATCACTTTTTTTAGTTCTGTCTTAAAAGATTCCTCCAGTGGCTTTAAGTTTTGAAGATTTTCTTTGATCTGTTGGTATTCTGTCGTGGTGTTGAGAAAGTTCAACCCATTGAGCAGGTCGATATAGATGCTATATTTGGTTTCAAAGCCGGCATCGTAGTCCATCATATCCGTATAGAGCCGTTCCAGCTGGGGTTCTCTCTGCTGTTCCGATTCGATCTGTTTAAACTTCCAGTAAATCGCGGTGTCATTGGCTATAATCTCCTTCTCCAACAAAGGCAATTGTTCGGCTAATTTATTAGCTACTTCTTCGCTCTGCTCAATAGCATATTTGATGCCGTCATAATCAAAGGTTTTGAGCTCAGATTTTCCTTCCGCGATTTGTTTTAGCGTACCGATGTCCATCTTAATTGCATACTCTTCATACACTAGATTGACTTTAGCATCGGAGAATAGTTCCTCGATAGTCGCTTCAACACGCATAGGCTCATGAATATCAACTTGGGTAACCGTTTTGTTGTCATAATACGAATTATACACAACTGGAAAACTATTTTTATTAAAGTCAATCACGTACTTTTCTTTAAATTCATCAAAGGAGATTAGCTTGGCTTTATTTTCGGCGTCAATCTGTTCAAAACTGCGTGCCGTGAATTGCTGTTGTAGAATTTCCAGCTGTTCAAAGAGTTGATCGGCTCGTTGTTTCGCAGCGTCTTCTGCATGCAGCTGGGTCTGTTCCATGCGCAGGATGCGATCCTCTGTACTAGGATGGGAAGCCCATTGATCTTTGATCTGCAATTTGGATTTATTAAATTTCTTGGAATCTTCCAGCGTTACCATCGGGATCTGTTGGATAATAGGCAACTTATCTCGTTCGGCCAGAAAATTCATAATGAACTGCTGTTCTTGATAGATATTTGCTGTTTTAATTGGATCTTCGGTTTCCGAAGCATAGAAATTCAATGCATTGTTCAAGGATAAATCTGCTAGAGGCAAACGCAATAGGGATTCTTTAAGCGGTTCATAGCCCGTAACTGTTGCCGCGATCTCATCGGCATGAAATTCCATTTCTCGAGATAATCCGAGATAATGCTTATTGATCTGCGTATAGAGTTTCCGCAGTATCCATTGAATGCCCTGAACTATTTTTAGCGCAGCGATAACAAAAAATGAAAAATAGCCACTTGCATTATACCAATTTGCCATCATGGTTTCATACGATTCATTGTCGTACAACATGTTGTAAATGGCGTGGTTAACGTAGTACACATAACTTCCAACCTTCATCGTTTTCTGGGAGAAATGTCCAAATTCATGCGATAGTATCGCTTTTAGCTCGCTCTCTGTAACGGTATTGACTAACCCTAAACCGATTTGGAGGTTTTTGCGAACTGGAAGGATCATGCTCCAAAAACTAGAATCATAGAATACCGAAGCATTCACGTCCTGCGATAGATAGACTTTTTTAGGGAAATCAGTTTCGACTTTGCCGACAATATCTTCGATCATCGCAAAAAGGCGAGGCTGCTGTTCGCGCGTTACTTCCTGTAGGTGGGAGCGATCGAACTTGTTGGATTTGAAAATAAATTTGATCAGAAAAACAAGGACCAGCACACCCAGACTGGCTAAGCCAATACCTAATCCTGCGGTAACAAAGGTTGGTTTCAAAATTACAATCTGAATGGCAAAATACACGCATAAACCTGTAAGTACCATGGCTAATCCTAAAATAAGCCCATAAGTTAGCGCAAAGATAACGATGGACGTTATCGCTTTTGTCGTTTGAGATCTAAACTCGGGAGACAGTTTGACTGCTGTTTTCACGAAATCGGGTATAAAATATACTTACAATTAATAATGGTTACTTTCTCTTCGAAAATCTTTGAATTCAAATATACAATTGTCTGTTATTTTTTGAAATAGCTGTATGCAAATTTTCGATTTTTTATTTTGGTGCCCAATGATTTGGAAAAAGGCGTGCTATTGAGCACGCGATACAAGAGGAGGGACTCTTTGAACGCAGACTTTTCTAGTAAGAGAAGGGACATTGGCTGGGAGCCTAGTCCCTTCATTCACCTATTTACCGTATTGAACTATCAATTACATAATTTTGGTGACAGCGAACTCTAGGATCGGTGTTTCAATCGTATCACCGAGACTTCCTTTTAAGACAAGTTTGATAAACACCCTGCCCGAAGTCAGCCCTGACCTGAATACGATACTGCTTTTGAAATAATCTTCTCTCGCCCAAGTTACCTTTTCATTGACGAAAGGATTTTCGGTAGTAAAAAAAACAGAAACCAGTTTCATAGAGTGCTGTGCTTTGAACTTGATATTATAAGTGCCTACTTCACTCGTATATTTCACCAAGTATTCAGTCACTGGAACAAGATGGATTGCTTTTCCTGACCCAACTTTGGTATAAGGCAAGTTCGAAGCAATCAGTATCGCTTCATCACCATCAGCGATTCCATTTACGGCATTCACATTCTTCTTTAGCACTTCATGTGCCTCGGTGCGAACATCATCCCGCAGTGTTTCAGATTCTGGCTTCCTGTTGTTTTTAATTTCATCCATTAGAGCCAAGTAGCGATCGCAAATCGGCTTTAGTTGAGCCATTCTAGGCCATTCATTTTCGAAGATTTTGTTTTCTGATTGTTTCTTGATTGTATTAACCATAAACTCACCGAATTTCGGATACGAGTATTTCTTGTATGCATTTGTAGCTTTCATAATTTATTGTATTTAAAGTTTGACAAAATGCATATACCAGCTACATGTTAGTGTATGCAAAAATTAATTAATCATGCTAATTTATAAGATAAATAAAGTGAAATAAAAAATAATATTTATAGAGCTAAATCTCTTGTTTTCAGTAAAGTAAAAATTGATTCTACGGTTTATCTATTTACTATAATATTTTTATTTATCGAAATATCAAATTTCTTTTATGTTGAAAACTGTGAAAATATTTTCACAGCGATTAATACTAATTTCTCCCAAAAAACTTTTAAAAATTTTAAGAATGATAGGCTTTATGCCTCGAATTGTAACAAGAAAAAATATAGCATGTAATTTTCATCGAATAAATTTGTAATTAAATAGCTCAAAACTGTTCCGCATGACTTTAACTGCTAAGATTAGTTCTTGTATCTTGGGTAGAAAGTGCAATGCAAGTTCCAGTAGATCGTCATAAACTTATAGGATCTCGCGTGCAACTAGTAGCAACTTGTGCACAACTTGTAGGAGTTCGCGTCCAACTTGCAGGAGTTCACGTCCAACTTGTAGGAGTTCACGTCCAACTTATAGGAGTTCACTTCCAACTTATAGGAGTTTACATCCATCTTGTATGAGTTCACGTCTAACTTATAGGAGGTCGCACACAACTTGTAGGAAATCAGAATAAACATCTAGCAAATTTGCTGTAAACAAGAAGAAATATGCATTTAAATACGTTGTAGCGAGATTGCAGATTTCGCCTTTCCTTATGAGGCTTTATGTTGTCTACTATCTATGTTGTTTTTTTTGCTCCAGTATAGCATTGCCATGGCATCAAAAAAAAAGTTTATAGCAATTTTTAGCGTGACACAAGGTTGTCATTTGATGGAGCGACATTTGTTGTATAAGATTTAGCAATAAAAACAATAAAGACATGAGCACACAAAACGTATTATCGAAAGAAGAGATCCTTGAGCATTGGTTAGGCCATCGCCGATTGACTAGACGAGTAATTGAAGCATTCCCTGAAAAAGAATTATTTGAGTATTCTATTGGTGGTATGCGCACATTCGCCGATCTAGTCAAAGAATTGATCAGCATCGATGTTCCAGGATTAAATGGCATCGTCACGAAATCGATGGAGCCTTACAACCATAACTTAGATTTGCATACTAAAGAAGATCTATTAAAAGAATGGGATGCTAATACGCCTGAATTGATCGACCTATATAATCAGATTCCAATCGAGCGTTTCCATGAATCATTTAACTTGTTCGGACAATATGAGTTTCCTGTGATCCATAACATTATGTATTTCATAGATAACGAAATACATCATCGAGGACAAGGCACTGTTTACCTTCGTTCATTGGGCATTGAGCCACCTTTCTTCTGGGAAAGATAAGCTAAGCATTCCAATCGATTCTTATCGTAACACTGCAGACTATTTGTTGCTTGAAACAAAATAGTCTGCAGTTTTTATTTCTTAAAACAAAAGTTCTTAGGCTAATTTTAACCGTTGGCTAATAATCCTCGCTAACCTTCTCTCACTCATCTTCCTGATTCGCTCATTCAAACTGGTGATACACTAAGTCAGGCGAATACCTATTTAGTTTACTGGTAGTTTTAATCAAATTAAAATATGAAGATTAATAGTTAAGAATTATGAAAGCACAACGTATACTTATTTACATAGCTATAGTAGCTATCTATTTAACATCCTGCAAAAAGGGAGATCAAGGACCGCAAGGCCTTCAAGGCGACAAAGGAGCACAAGGCGAGCGGGGGCTTGCCGGAGCAAATGGAGATGACGGGTCGATTATCTACAGCGGTACAGCAGTTCCGACAGCATCTATCGGTAAGAATGGAGATTATTATTTCCGTACAAGTACTTCCTTGCTGTATGGTCCAAAAACGAGTGATGGTTGGGGAACTGGCGTAAGCCTACGAGGAGCGACTGGCAATGCTGGCGCGAGCGGATCCAAGATATTAAGCGGGAATGTTGTCCCCGCAACAACGATAGGGGCAGTAGGTGATTTCTATTTTCAAACCAATAACTACCTTTTTTATGGTCCTAAAACCGCGGCTGGTTGGGGAACTGCGGTGAATTTGAGAGGTGCTACGGGTACTGCAAACGTAATTTACAGCGGATGGCAATTGGCAAGAAATTTTAGAGATAGTACAATTGATGGAACGCTGCAACGTGTCGGACATATTTACGCACCTAGAGTCACGGCTACTACGATGAATAGTTCGGTAGTTCTAATGTATTTAAACTTTGGAGGAGGTACGTTTCAATTGCCATACACTTCGTTTGCGGCAGGCAAAGCAAGTACGATTGCTTATCACCTAAAGAATCAGGAGATTGTCGTTCAACGATTTACACATGACGGATCAAACTCCATATCCTTATCTACAGGAATTTCATACCGCTATGTAATTGTTCCAGGAGCTGTCGTTGCTAAAATGAAAGCAAAACAGATTGATTTGAACAATATGGGCTTAGTAGAACAAGAATTGAGCAAATTTGAATAAGAGTTTTCAACTGCGGGAAAATCTCGGTTTTCCCGCAGTTGAACCTTTTAATCCGATGGTTAGTTTTCTATTAACTCCCTGATCGCTACAGAGGCGATGGCGCCACCAAAGGCCGCCGGAAGATAAGACATCGTACCATAAGCCGATTTTTTAAAATTGCTACCATCGGTATATAACAAAGAGTCTTTATTGGGTGTTTCTGTTGAGAATGCTACTTTGAACCCTTTGCGGATGTTATGTTTGCGGAGTTTCTTGCGCACGTGATGCGCTAATTTACAGTTGTAAGACTTGCTGATATCTTCAATCCTGATTTTCGTAGGATCCATTTTGCCACCGGCGCCCATCGAACTCACAAAAGGAACTTTGGCTTCCAGAGCCAATCTGATAAAGAATAATTTCGGAGTAATGCTATCAATAGCTTCAATGCAATAATCTGGGCGAAGATCTAGCAGTGCAGGAATTTTTTCTGGGATAATAAAATCTTCAATAATGGTCAGGTCCAATTCTGGATTGATCGCTTTCAAGCGTTCTTCCATAATCTTCGCTTTGGAAACACCATGATTGGTCGCTAGAGCCGGCAACTGTCGGTTTCTATTCGTTGGGTCTACCGTATCACCGTCTATGATCGTCATCTTTCCGACTCCCGAACGACAGATAAATTCAGCAGCAAACGATCCAACGCCACCTAAGCCTAAAACCATCACATGCGATTGCGCTAACTTTTCTAAAGCATCTCTGCCGACCAACGCTTCAGTCCTAGATAGCCACGATAAATCCTTCATTTTGAATATTTAAATACAGTACAAAAATTTGTGTAAAGCTGTTGTTTTAACGTTTCGACGTTAATTTTTCGAACGGCGCAAAAATAAGTATAAATCTCTTGTATTGAAATATTTTTATCATCTGTTTCTAGAAACAAAGACGTCAATGGGATATCATGGATTAGTTCTGTTAGGTTGCCCTTCAACATGTCTGCACCAAGGTTTAAGAAATAACCTTTTTCAACGAGAGAATAGCCAAGCTGTGCATGTTTATTGAAGCCGTGAAAAACTACCCTGCTGATCAGTTTCTGATTTTGCAGTTGTTCGACAGTTTCTTGATAAGCTCGGACTGTATGTAAGATCAATGGTTTGGATAAGGCATTCGCAAGATCAATTTGATCTTGAAAAGCTTTGGCTTGTTTTTCCCACGGTGCAGAAGAAAGTTTGTCCAGCCCGCATTCCCCAATAGCAAGCACATTCTCTTTAGCGGCATATTTACGAAGTGTGCTCAATTGATTTTCATAATCTTGATCGATATACCAAGGATGTATTCCGACTGAGCAAAGCTGATTTTGAAAATAATCCGTAGACACTATGCAGTTGCGCATCGAAATGACCGAATCCGAAGGTTCGTAAAATTGATGGGTATGGCAGTCGACGTAAGGGATCATAAGTTGACCTTAATTTCGAATAGGGACATGCTCGCGTTCTGATAATGTGCTGGAAGGTTTTCTGACAAACCCAGCTTTACGTCGCCGAGATAGTCAAACCCACAGCTTTGGTAATAGGCAATTAGTTTGGGATTTCCGGCTGTGGTGTCCATCCGGATAAATTGCAGTTTGTTCGCAACGGCGAAATCAGTTGCCCATTCGACGATTTGCTTTACAAAATGCTGGCCTCGATAATCCGGATGCGTCGCAATGCGATGGATGTAGAGAGCAGGGTCTTCGTCTTTCTCAAACCAAATATCTGGATCATGCAACGCAATGGCAAATACGCAAGCCGTCTGTCCATCGGCGACAAATTTATATTGATAACCTTTGTTTATTTCTTGGACAACCATTTCCTCTTTAAAAGAAGGCCAGCCATTGCTGATGTGAGTCTTCTGGTAGGCCGTAGCCAAATCGTATAAATGGAAAATATCTTTCAGATCATCCATTGTACTTTGCTCGATAGTTGCTGCATGTGCCATACTACGAAGTTAATGACATTTCCGATTTTAACAAATGCCAACTCATTCATCCCGATGTCAATTCTTCTATTTCTCGGCCTATCCATTTTGTTTTTCATGAAATTGTATGGATATTGAAGCTTCAATCTTGTACCGTATTTGAACGAATTTTGTATGGAAATTAAAGTATTTCTTGAAGAAGATATTCCAGCGCTTGAGGATTTGCAGCAAGAAGAATGGGATGACATAAAACCTCATTTTCTTTCCTATGTAGGGTCTGCTTATTCATTCCCGATCCAAGTATTGGATGAGGGTAAACTTGTCGGCGTTGGGTCGACAATTGTCCATGGCGATACGGCATGGTTAGGACATATTATAGTTCATTCCCAAAGCCGCGGAAAAGGGATTGGGAAGCTGATTACTAACAGCTTGATCGATATTGCCTATGCGCATCAATGCAAAACTATTAACTTGGTAGCGACAGATTTAGGTGCACCAGTCTATGAAAAGGTTGGTTTTCAAACGACAACAGTATATTATTTCTTTAAAGATGTGAAGCTCCCAGGTCTTGTTCTTAATGGCAACTATATACATCCCTATGCTGAACAGTTTAAAGAAGCAATTCTGGCGCTTGATAGAGAAAGCAGTGGGGAGGATCGTATATCCGAATTGCAAAATCACCTGCAGTCGGGGTTTGTGTATGTTGAAGAGGAGCAGGTTAGGGGATTTTATCTGCCTACATTAGGAAAGGGACTCGTCATTGCATCGCATCCCAAAGCGGGAGTTGAACTTTTAAAACTTCATCTGAAATCGCTGGATACGGTTGTTTTTCCGAAAGAAAATAAGGTAGCTTTGGATTTTTTATATGCCAATGGCTACAAGGAATATCATATCGCAAAGCGAATGGCGTTAGGCACTGAAAGGCAGGTTAAATTTGAAAATATGTACAATCGGATAGGAGGGAATGTGGGATAAGGTCAGCGACGCTGATTATAAAAAAACTCCCGAAAAGTTTCTCTCGGGAGTTTCTTGTATTAATAACCTGCTGTGAATCTTTTCTGAACGAATTTGTTATTTTCCAATTCGTCAACGATAGCAACCGCTAAATCTTCGACAGAAATTACCGAGCGGCCCTCATCGTTAAATACTGGATTCTCCAAACCTGTTCGGTATTTGCCGGTTCTTTTTCCAGAAGTTTCAGGACTCATCTCGATAGAAGGACTAAAGAATGTCCAATCCAATTCATCTTCGCGCTTGATCACTTCTAAATATTCAGTCGCCGCCAAAGCACCTGGCTTAATCGCTTTAGGAAAGTTTTCGTCCTCAATCAATTGCTTGTCGCCAATATACAAACTTCCAGCACCGCCAATCACAACGTAGCGTTTCACGCCTGATTCCTTTACCGCCTCTAAAATAGAACGGCTTCCTTTTGTAAAATCTTCATACAGGTTTGGATTCGTCCATCCCGGATTAAATGCATTGACTACGGCGTCGCTTCCTTTTAATGCACTAGACAATGCATTCACATCATTCACATCTGCTTGGATCGCGATAACGTTTGGAAGGTCTTTTAGTTTAGTGACATCGCGGGCGATGGCAGTAACTTCGTGGTTTCTATCTGTTAATTCTTTTAAAATGGCTTGACCAACAAAGCCGGTCGAGCCTACTAATGCTACTTTCATATCTATTTTTTTAAATTTTTGTACATGGAACTTAATTTGATTTTTTGAAGAGACTGAATAACTTCTAAGTCTGTCTGCTGATAAATTTCTTCAAGGAGTTCGTTTATAGAACCCCCAACAGCACATTTAGGATTGGTATTGTTGTATTTTTCTTCCTTGTCCGAAACATTAGCTAGGTAAATTTTTGCTAGGTCGATCTCCGAGTCAGGAATGATTTTTACACCGCCGTTCTTTCCTTCTTTACTTACAACAAGCCCGGCCTGCTTAAGTTTTTTTATTTCCCGGCGAACGACAGCAGCATTCACACCGACGCTGCCTGCGATGTAGTCGGATGTCAACCAGTCTTCTGATTCTTTTTCCGTGTACAGCAGCAACATAATGTGTACGAGCGTTGCAAATTCTAAATTAGAGAATACCATATCTTACTTTATCAATGTCCAAATGTAGGGAGAATAAAGTTACTGTAATAATTTATGTTACAGTTTAAGCCAAATTGACACAACGATTACATTGTGTCAAAAAAATTAATTGTCTTCTTTATATTTTTTATAAGCGTCAATGATATACAATTGCAAATCCTGAGGGGATGCTTTTTGTATAAAATCCAATGTTGGACGATGAAGCTCTCTGAAAAGCGGGATTTCAGTTTCTGTCAGGGGCGTAAGCGATGCAATCAGTTGATTGGTAAACTTACGGTCGATCATGCGGTTTTCACGTTCTAGAAGCAACAGGTCTAAATTGCTGCGCGCATGTTTTCCTTTTTTGCCGAATAGGCGGGAAGGCGATAGGCGGAACCCACCTTGCTGTTGACTGACGTCTATGGCTTGGCCTTCACGTTTCGCTTTTTCAATTTCCACATTCAGGCGACTGTCCGTAAGGCGCGTTACCAAAACCTCATTGATCACAATGGTATTGTCTTCCCGGATCAAATACACACGCACGATCGCTTCTTCATAATAAAAGGCGGTGTCCGTTTGATAGCCGGGGGATTTGAATTCCAGGTAGTCATTGATTTTACCATCAAGCTGAAATTGGCCTTCCTGATCGGTATCCACTTCCTGATTTGTCCGAAGATTTTTGACGGTCACACTTCTGATCCGCTGGCTGCTTTCGAGTTCATGCACTATTCCTTTAATTGTTTGGGCATTGGAATAGCTTATCGAACCGATCATCAAAACGGTCAGCAGACCTAATAATTTAATTAGCTTATAATCTTTCTTCATATACTTATTAACTTAATTTCCCCAAGTATTATTTTCAGGATTTATGTCAGGGAAAACATTATCCGGATCGATAACGACTTTGACTAACTTTTCATCACTTTCTAACACAAATTTAAAAGAAGTATTCCGTTCCCAAATTTCAACAGGCAGTTTTTTACGAATTTTTTTTCCTGACTCCATTGTAGCTTCAATCACAACAGGCATCGGTAGTTTCTGTAAATTACTGATGGTTATTCTTGCGCCGTTTTTAGGGTCAAGGTCAATGTAATCCACCGAGTCGATCGATTGGTCTAGCAACCAGTTGTATTTGAACCAGCCTCTCCAAAACCAATTTAAGTTTTCGCCAGTTTCATTCTCGATTGTTCTGAAAAAATCATCCGGTGTAGGATGTTTGTATGCCCATTGATGCACATAACTTTTAAATGCCGCGTCGAAACGTTCGGCACCGATCACCTGATCGCGCAGCAAGCGCAATCCAAATCCCGGTTTGTAATAGGCAAGTACCCCAATGTTGCGTTCTTTCATGTTCTGTGGTGTAGAAATAATCGGTTCCAACGTCGGATTGGCAAATGCACGCGCCATGTTGTTGCGGCTTCCCATTCTTCTGACGTATTCTCCTTTATTAAATGCTTCCGTCGATAGTTCATTGATGAACGTGTTGAAACCTTCATCCATCCATGCGTGCAGGCGTTCGTTGCTTCCAACAATCATTGGGAACCAGTTGTGGCCAAATTCATGATCGGTAACGCCCCAAAGACTTCCTGCTTTCGCTTTGAATCCGCAGAACGAAATTCCTGGATACTCCATACCGCCCACATTCGCTGCAACATTCACAGCCACAGGATAAGGGTATTCAAACCATTTAGTTGAATAGTATTCAATTGAAGCTTTGGTGTATTCTGTCGAACGTTCCCAGGCATTTCCGCCATTGCTTTCCTTTGGATAAGCTGACATAGCTAAAGAAACCGCGCCACTTGGAAGATTAATCTTCGCTGCATCTAGAATGAATGCTTTGGACGATGCCCATGCGATGTCGCGGGCATTCTTCAATGAAAACTTCCAAGTCAGTTCTTTTTTATTCGGTCTAGAACTCGCCTGTGTCACTTCCTCTAAAGAACGGATCATCACCGTTTTATCACTTGATTTAGCCTGTTGCAGTCTGTTGAACTGTTCTGTTGTGTAGACTTCTTTCGGATTCAAAAGCTCTCCACCCATAACCACAATGTGGTTTGCAGGTGCTGTGATTTCTACATTAAAATCGCCGTACTCACAGTAAAATTCGCCAGGTCCAGAATAAGGCAAATTATTCCATCCTAACACATCATCGTAAACACTTACACGTGGATACCATTGAGCGATTGCATAAATCTTGCCATTCTCCGTATCTAAAATTCCTGTACGATCTGCGCCTTCTTTCGGAACAATGTAGCTGTAATCGATTGTAAAGCTGACTTTACCACCTTTGGCAGCCAATGCTTGCGGTAAATCCACGCGCATTCTAGTGTCATTTATTGTATAGCTGATTGCTTGACCGTCGCTAAATTTTGCTGAACTGATTGTGTAGCCTCCATTAAATTCCGAATTGGCATCGCCGTAACGGCTGTTCTCCAATGGAACTACGGCTTGGCCGATTGACTTCGGATTGAACAGGTTTTGATCCAATTGCAACCAAATAAATTTTAATTCATCTGGACTATTATTGGTGTAGTCAATCTGAACAGTTCCTTTAATTTCATCTGTCTGATCATTTAAAGAAGCCTTGATGCTGTAGTTAACGGCATTTTGCCAGTATTCATGACCAGGTTTTCCGCTTGCGGAGCGATAGACAGACCCATTCGACGTGTAGAATTGAGGGTTAAATGCTTCGATGTAATTGTAGATGGACTTCGGTTTTTCTGTCTGTGCTTTTGATGCGTACGGTATAGTGAACAAAAAAAGAACTAAAGTAATGTATGCGTTTACCCTCATGTTATGTTAGTTTTTGTAAATATTCTTCCTCGTTAAAACCTACAATAAGTTGCTTGTCGATTTCTAAAACTGGTCTTTTGATTAAGCTATTATTCGCTAGCAAAGCTTCGTTTGCAGTTTTGGCATCTGTAACCGCTGCTTGTTCGTCTTTGCTAAATTTTCTCCAGGTAGTTCCTTTTTTATTAACTAAAACTTCCCAGGAAACTGATTTTTCCCATTCTTGTAGTTTTGTTAAAGTTGCCGGCTCCTTTTTATAATCGTGGAACTGATAGTCTAGTTTTTTATCTTCTAGCCAATTTAATGCTTTCTTGACTGTTGAACAATTTTTTATGCCGTAAACCTGTATCATTGCGTAATTAATTTTGAATATAAAGATATTAATATAATTGTTTTTCTAGGAATTATTAGCTTAAAAGCTATTTATTATTTAGCGAGAGCCGATTATAGCGCTTTCAGAGCCGTTCCATAGTGTAATAAATACACTATAGATGTTCATTTTTAAAAAATTATCCCTAACTTTAACTAATTAATATAGAATATTTAAATTTTAATAAAATAGTATGAGCCTAAAAGATTTTAAAGGTGTTTTGACAGGGGATCAAGTGCAAGAGTTATTTGAGATAGCAAATGAGCATCAGTTTGCTATTCCTGCAGTAAATGTTATTGGAACCAATTCCATTAATGCAGTATTAGAAACGGCTAAAGCAGTAAATTCACCAGTGATTATCCAATTATCAAATGGTGGTGCCCAATTTTATGCTGGAAAGACGTTAAACAATGATGGTTTAAAAGCTTGTATCTTGGGTGCAGTTTCCGCTGCTCATCATGTACATTTATTAGCAGAGCATTATGGTGTTGCGGTTATTCTGCACACGGATCATGCTGCTAAGAAATTGTTGCCTTGGATTGATGGTTTATTAGATGCTGGCGAGAAGTTCTTTGCACAACATGGAAAACCATTGTTTTCATCGCATATGCTTGACCTTTCTGAAGAGCCTTTAGAAGAAAACATTGAAATCTCAGCGAAGTATTTAGCAAGAATGAAACCTCTTGGAATGACGATTGAAATCGAATTAGGAGTGACTGGCGGTGAAGAAGATGGCGTTGATAATTCGGATGTAGATAGTTCAAAACTATATACACAGCCTGAAGAAGTAGCTTATGCTTTTGAAGAGTTATCTAAAGTTTCTGATAAATTCACAGTAGCAGCAGCTTTTGGTAATGTTCACGGTGTCTACAAACCAGGAAACGTTAAATTACAACCTGTAATTTTACATAACTCTCAAGAATATATCCGTGAGAAATTCAATTTAACAGCGGCTAAGCCAGTTAATTTTGTATTCCATGGTGGATCTGGTTCGGCTCCAGAAGAAATCAAAGAAGCGATTTCTTACGGTGCGATCAAAATGAATATTGATACCGACATGCAATGGGCATTCTGGGATGGCGTTCGTGCTTATGAAGCTAAAAACCATGATTTCTTACAATCTCAAATTGGAAATCCTCAAGGCGAAGATTCTCCAAACAAGAAATACTATGACCCTCGTGTTTGGTTAAGAAGTGGCGAAGAAGCTTTTGTAGCTCGCTTAACACAAGCTTTTGAAGAACTAAATGCAATTGATGCAAATAGCAAATTGTAATTAGCATACAAAGAATATATTTTTAGAAAACTTGCACTATTATGGTGCAAGTTTTTTTTTGTCTATGTAGATATGCTTATATTTATTCCACAACTAGAGCATATGCCTTACAGCGATTTTTTGAATTTTCTAAACCATGAAAAAAAGTATTCCGTTCATACATCTGTAGCGTATGAAAAGGAATTGCAAAATTTTCATGCGTTTATGGATAGGGAAGGAGTCGCTTTAGCCGCCGTTGATTATCGGTTTATGCGCCATTATTTTGCGCAGCAAAAGGAAAGCGGCAAACTGGCTGTATCCATTAACCGATCGATATCGGCGTTGAGAGGATACTTTAAATACCTGCAACGCGAACAGCTCGTTAAAGCGAATCCGTTGAGTTTGATAAAAGCACTAAAAGTTCCGAAGAAACTGCCAACGCTTATCGAGAAAGACAAGCTGGTGAATTTATTGGATAATTTTGAAGAGCTAAACTTGGTTTCGAATGAGTTCGAAGAGAAAAGAGATTTTATTGTTTTAGAGTTGCTTTTCGGAACTGGAATTCGCTTGGCTGAATTAATAAAAATAAAAGATGAAGATATTGATTTTTATAATAAGAAAATTCTTATCTTGGGAAAAGGGAATAAGCAACGGTTTGTTCCTTTGCATAAAACCTTAGTTCATGAGATCGACCTTTACCAATGTTTAAAAAAAGATCAACTTTTACAAAACAAAGCGAGCCGTTTCATCGTTACAAAAGAAGGTAAGGACGCTTACCCGAAATTAATTTATCGAATAGTAAAGAAATATCTAACTTTGATTACATCGCAAAATAAAAAGAGTCCTCATGTATTAAGGCATACTTTCGCAACCTCATTGCTTGACAATGGTGCGGATTTAAATGCGATCAAAGAATTACTAGGTCACGCTGGATTATCATCGACGCAAGTCTATACCCATAATTCAGCAGAACGTTTAAAATCTATTTATAAACAAGCTCATCCAAAAGCTTAAAAAAAAGGAGGAAAAATGAATATTACTGTGCAATCTATCAAATTTGATGCTGATCAAAAATTAGTTGATTTTATCAAAAAAAGAGCAGACAAATTGGAACAATTTTTAGACAACATTATTGAAGGCGCTTGTTATTTGCGATTAGAAAATGTCGACGACGAAGCGAATAAAATTGTTGAATTGAAATTTAATATTCCAGGAAATCAACTTTTTGCGAAGGCCCAGGCGAAAAGTTTTGAAGAAGCGACAGATACAGCCATTGAATCGATTCGAAGACAGATTAACAAACACAAGACAAAGACTAGAACAAACGCAAGCAACCATAAAGAATTACTTCCAGACGTGAATGAATTATAATAAATAATACTAGTTTACATCTAGGCTTAGGGTCAACTGAAAAGTTGACCCTAAATTTTTTAAATTAATTTGGAATCAATCTTAATAATAATTAGATTTGTTCCAAATTAAGATCAAAAGAACAATCCATGATAATTTGTCCTTTAGCGAGCGTTGAAGAGGTTTTTGAAACAGAGCATGGCGGTGTGTATCAATGCAGCCGTAAAAACTGCTACTGGTTAGAATTTAAAGAGACAACAACTTCATTTAAAGTAAATGATTTTCTTCTGTTCAAGAAGAGGATTGATCAAATCGATATCGAAAACATGCTAAGCAACTCCGGCAGAACATTTGATTTCGAAATCATCATGCCGTTCCGTTCCGAAAGATGTTTTGTTCTGAACGTTCATGAAATCTTGCAATTGAAAGAAGTGCTTGCTGGCGCTAAATTTATGATCGAATTGAACAGCCAAGTGAAGCAATGTTTGCTTCGCGGACGTGTTTCCGTACTCTCCTAATTCTTCTTTGTAATAATACTGATTCTAAATAGGTTATTCTTTCGAAAGGCTAATTTAGACTGAATTTGTATTACAAATAGATTACACATTTTCTTTCCTACTGACGTATCTTTGTATAAACAATATCGGATATATATTGTTATTTTAAATAGAACCGTAAAAAAATAGAATATGAAAGATTTATTAAAAATGAAATCTTCTTTAGCTGAAGAAATCGAAAATATATTGAATGCACAGATTAAAGTTGAAGCTCACTCTTCAGCATTGTATTTAGCAATGTCTGCTTGGTGTGATGATCAAGGATTAGATAATTCGGCGAAATTCTTTGCAAAGCAATCTGATGAAGAACGTGAGCACATGCTTAAATTATTCAACTATGTAAGCAATAGAGGTGGACGCGCGATTTCTCCTGAGATCAGCAACATCCCAGTTGATTTCGAATCATTTAGAGGTGTATTCGAGCAAACTTTAGAGCAAGAAATGTTTGTTACGCAACAATTCAACAACATTGCGGATCAATGTGTACGCACGAAAGACTTCGTAACATTTAATTTCTTACAATGGTTTTTGAGTGAGCAGGTGGAAGAGGAATATGTGGCTCGTAGAATCCTTGAATTATTTGATGTGATCGGTGAAGACGGTACAGGTCGTTGGGAGATTGACAGACATTTAGTTAAAGTTGCTTTCGACGGAGAATAATCTTTATCCTTAAAATATATCAGAAAACGGGTTATTAAAAATAACCCGTTTTTTTGTACATAAATTTCAGAATTTCTCGTTTATATCTTATCTTACGATAAAGACTTATGTCGATTTAATTTTAACGCAGCGTATTTTAGTGCAAAAGATTTTCATATTGCTATTTATTACTTGCATTTTCAATTTAACATTGAATCTAAATGTGAATGCACAGTCGATAAATAAAGATATTTCCGGTATGGTTACCGATTCCTCTGGAGTTGCATTGAAAGGTGTGAATATACGCCTTACGAGTACGCTTGACACGTTTACTATCGCTACGAACGCATTAGGAACCTATTCGTTTAAGAATGTGCGAGGCAAAGATCTGCGTTTGTCTTATTCCATGATCAGTTACCAGATTGCAACTAAGAACATTCCTAATTTCGATGGTCTGTCGAACATATTAGTCCCGACCGTCAGATTAATGCCTCAGACATCTTACATTCCCGAAGTAAAAGTCACGAAGATTATTCCGATTATCTACAAAGACGATACGACTCAATATAATCTTGCTGCCTATTCCTTTCGGAAAAATTCGCTTCTAGAAGAGTCATTAAAGCAAATGGGTTTTCAGGTTATGCGCGATGGTTCGGTATATTCGAATGGCAAAATAATTACTTCAGTAAAAGTCGACGGTAAAAAGTTTTTTGGCGGTGACGTGATCACAGCCACGCGTAATTTGCCAACTGATTTCATTAAGTACATTCAGGTTATTGATACCTACGGGGATTTTTCTGAGCAAAGCGGCATTAAAACAAATGAACCTGAGAAGATTATTAACATTGTCTTAAAGGAAGACAGCAAGCGCATCTTATTTGGTCAGATGACAGCCGGAGGCGGTACAAGCAGCCGTTTTATTGGAAGCGTGGGGATCAATAAGTTTAACGATGGGCAAGAATTTTCTGTTGTAGGGTCGATCAATAACACGAACACGAGTTTATTTACGTATGGTTCTCCAAATGGTGTAGGAGGAAGGGAGAGTTCGATGAATGATATTGGAGACTATTCGGATCCGACCGATGGACTGAATAACACAAAAGCTCTGGGATTTAGTTTTTCGGATAAATTATCCGACAATACCAATGTCAGCGGGGGGTATAATTTCATCAATAGAAATAACGTGACCGAAGGAAATTCACAGCTGACTTCTTATTATTATGGCTATAAGATTTTGACGAAAGATGAATATGTCAATAAGACGAATGATTTTCAGCATCGCATAAATTTAGAATTTGATACGCGCTTTAAAAATAAAGATATCTTAAAAATATCTCCAATCTTGTCATATAGCTATTCGAAAGCAAACAGCGAGAAAAACACGGATTTACAAAATAGAACGATTACCAACAAGGGAAATTATTTAGACAGTACGATCACCAATAATCCCAATGCGGAGCTGAATGTTTTCTATTCTAAGCATTTCAATAAGCCAAAACGTAAATTGGTGGCTAATTTGAATGTGAATGCAAATTCGTTCCGGACCAACGACCAGATTTTGGAAGAAAATATCATCATTGACTCGGCGACGGCCATTCCTTCAATTTCTCATTTTAATCAGCGTCAGTTTGTTATTAGCAAAAATGAAACGAATACGGCAAAGGCTTCTTTCTCTTACGTAGAGCCTTTCTTTGAGCATAGTTTGCTGGAATTAGCGTATAACATTGATGTCAATCAAATCAATTCATTCCGACAGGTTCAGCAACCTTATATTCATACTGTATTAGATTCGACATTCGTTATCGATTCTTTAGGTGTTAACTATAATTACCTGTACAGCAGCAATAAAACATCGTTGAATTATCAATACGAGCCGAACAATAAATTTAGGGTCAATATCGGTTTTGGAGTACAGCCTTTGACATTGACTGGAAAGCTTCCGAATTATGGGGACTCGACGTATACGTACAACAATATCAATCTGATTCCTTCAGCGATGATGAAGTACAGGTTCAACGATGAATTCGATTGGCAGATTAATTATCAAGGACAAAATAACGAGCCTAACTTTCTGTACATTCTTCCGATTATTGATAATTCCAATTCAAGGAACATTATTATCGGAAATCCGGAATTGAAAGCCGAATTTGTCAATAAAATATCAACTACATTTCGGAAGTCCATATCCAGTAAGTCGCAATACTTAGAGGCAAACTTGGCGTATAATTTTATCAGGAATAAAATCGTAACCGACAAGAGTGCGGATGGTGTTGTTCAAAGTACGACTTATCGAAACACGGATGGCTATTATGATGTCAAAGGATTTTACGTTTTTAATTCGCCGTTTATCAATGATAATTTTCAATTGGACTTGAATGGAAATGTTGATTACTACAATTATCCTTCGTTTGTAAATTCCTATAAAACAAGTACGCAGCAGATTTTATCTTCACATACACTTCAGCTTAGGTATAATTACGATCAGCATCTAGAAACTGTTTTCGCGACAAATTATTTTGTAAATAATGCAGTTTATCAGCAACCAGCAAAAAGCTCAATCACAACGCATTCTTACCTGCTAAGTCTTGGAACAAAGGGCTACTTGAATGATTACGTAACCATTGGAGCGGAAACTTCCCAGCGTTTTTATTCTGGGTATGATTCTGATGTACTGAATGTAAACCCTACAATCATCAACGCCTATATAGAATTTACATTTTTACAGAATAAAATGGCACTTCTTCGTTTTCAAGGATTTGATTTATTGGATCAGAATAAGAACATTGGAATCTATACCGAATACATAGGCAACGATTTGTATGAAGCAAGAAATAACCGTTTAGGCCGCTATTTTATGGTTACGCTAAATATGCGTTTGCAAAAATTCCCAAAAAAATAAGATGAAAGCAGTAGTCATATCCAAGTTTGGCGATCCCGAAGTACTAGAAGTCCAAGAACGTGCTATTCCGACCTACGCGGATCATGAAGTCTTGATTCGCGTGCATGCTGCCGGAATCAATAGACCTGACGTGTTTCAGCGAATGGGCAAATACAATGCGCCTGAGGGAACTGTCCAAGATATTCCTGGCTTAGAGATTTCAGGTACAGTGGTGGAAATCGGCCATAACGTAACTGAAGTTTCGGTTGGAGATGAAGTTTTTTCATTATTGAGCGGTGGTGGATATGCAGAATACGCTGTTGTTTCAGCGAGCTTATGTATCCCTAAGCCTACATCCATTTCATTTGAAGAAGCTTGTATATTGCCAGAGACTATTTATACGGTATGGTATAATGTTTTTCAGCGGGGAGGATTGACGGCGTCAGATCATTTTTTGGTTCATGGGGGTGCAGGGGGGATTGGTTCGACTGCAATTCAATTGGCGAATTTGTTTGGCGCTAAAGTTTTTACGACCGTGAGCTCTGAGGAGAAGCAAGAATACTGTATGGAATTAGGTGCTGAGGTTGCTATCAACTATAAGGAAAATGATTTTGAATTAGAATTAAATGCAGCTGAGATTACTTTAATTTTGGATGCATTAGGGGGTGAATACTTCGCTAAAAACATCAATTTATTAGAGCCTGATGGGCGGTTGATTTACATTAATGCATCAATGGGCAATAAGGTGGAATTAAATATCATAAAATTGATGCAAAAGAGGATTCTCATTTCAGGAAGTACGTTGCGCGCTCGTTCTCTGGATTTTAAATCCGCATTGACTCAAGAGATCATCGCGCATGTTTTACCGTTGGTTGAAAGCAAGAAATTTGTTCCTCAACTTTACAAAACGTTTTTGATAAACGAAGTTGGCGAGGCGCATCGCATGATGGAAGAGGGGAATGTTTATGGCAAATTAGCTGTAAAAATTTTGTGCTAAATACTTTTAGCACTTGTTTTATCAATAAATTCTGTTATTTTCGAAGTTCTTATAACCTTCGAGAATATGAACTTAAAAAAGATGATGTCCTTGATTTTGTGTATAACCATATTCACATCTCAAGCACAAATTATTGAAAAAATTGGAAAACCAATTGACTATGTAAGCACATTAGTCGGAACACAATCCACTTATTTACTTTCAAACGGAAATACCTATCCTGCCATTGCAATGCCTTGGGGAATGAATTTCTGGAGTCCTCAGACCGGTAAAATGGGTGATGGATGGATGTATACCTACACTGCTGAAAAGTTAAGAGGTTTCAAACAAACACATCAACCTTCGCCATGGATGAATGATTACGGACAGTTTTCTATCATGCCGATGGTGGGCAAAAAAGAATTTGATCAAGACAAACGAGCAAGTTATTTTTCGCACAAAGCGGAAGTTGCAAAACCTCATTACTATTCGGTTTATTTAGCTGATTATGATGTGACTACGGAAATTACACCAACGGAAAGAGCGGCGTATTTTAGGCTGACTTTCCCGAAAACAAATGAAGCCTACGTTTTATTAGATGCTTTCGATAAAGGTTCTTATGTTGAAGTTATTCCTAGCGAACAAAAAATCATTGGTTACACCACAAAAAACAGCGGTGGCGTGCCTGATAATTTCAAGAACTATTTTGTCTTGAAATTTGACAAGCCTTTTGCGAATGTATCTACTTTTGCAGACTCGGTTCTGACAGCTGATCGCTACGTAATTAAAGCAGACCATGTTGGAGCTTTAGTAGGATTTCAGATTGCCAACAATAAAGACCAAGTATTAGTTAAAGTTGCTTCCTCATTTATCAGCCCGGAGCAGGCAGAACTTAATTTAAAAGAATTGGATGGAACTAATTTCGATGAGCGCGTTGCTAAAGGCGAAGAAATCTGGAATACAGAATTGAAAAAAGTTGAAATTGAAGGCGGTACTGTAGATCAAATCCGCACGTTTTATTCAAGTCTTTATCGTTCATTGTTGTTCCCAAGAATGTTCTATGAAATTGATGCGAATGGACAAGTGATGCATTATTCTCCATACAATGGAAAGGTTTTGCCTGGCTACATGTTTACAGATACAGGATTTTGGGACACATTTAGGTCTTTGTTTCCGTTCTTAAATCTAATGTATCCTGAAGTCAGCGTCAAAATGCAAGAAGGATTGGCAAATGCTTACCGTGAAAGTGGCTGGTTGCCAGAATGGGCAAGCCCTGGATTGCGCAATGTCATGGTTGGAAATAATTCCGCTTCTGTAGTAGCCGACGCGTGGATTAAAGGCATCCGTTCAAAAGATATTGAAACATTATATGAAGCAGTGAAGCATGGGGCAAATAATGCAGGCCCATTAACGGCCGTAGGTCGCGCTGGAGCTTCGTATTACAATGAGCTGGGTTACGTTCCGTATGATGTGAAAATCAATGAAAACGCAGCTCGTACGTTAGAATATGCATACGATGATTTTGCAATTTATCAATTGGCTAAATCATTAGGAAAATCCGAAGAAGATCAGACGTTCTACAAAAACAGATCATACAATTATCAAAAACTTTTTGATCCATCAACTGGATTGATGCGCGGCAAGAACCAGGATGGAAAATTCCAATCTCCATTTAATCCATTCAAATGGGGCGATGCATTTACTGAAGGAAATAGCTGGCATTACAGCTGGTCTGTTTTCCAAGATATTGAAGGACTAGCTAAGTTAATGGGTGGACACAAAGCAATGGAAATCAAGTTGGATTCGGTATTTTCTTTACCTCCGATTTTTGATGATTCTTATTACGGGTTCCCAATACATGAAATCCGTGAAATGCAGATTGCAAACATGGGTCAATATGCTCATGGAAACCAACCTATCCAGCACATGATTTACCTGTACAATTATGTTGGTGCGCCTTGGAAAGCACAATATTGGCTTCGTGAAACAATGAACAGAATGTATTCTCCTAACCCAGATGGCTATTGCGGTGATGAAGATAATGGACAAACTTCGGCTTGGTATGTTTTTTCTGCGATAGGGTTTTATCCAGTAACTCCAGCGACAGATGAATACATTGTAGGTTCTCCATTGTTTAAAAAAGCAACGTTGCATTTATCAAATGGTAAGAAGGTAACGATTCAATCGAACAATAATTCGGATGAAAACAGATACATTCAAGCCATGAAATGGAATGGTAAAAATTACACCAAAAACTTTATTAACCACAGCGAGTTAATAAAAGGAACGAATATCGTTTTTGATATGTCAAATACGCCGAATAAGAACAGAGGTGTTTCTAAAGGTGATTTGCCATTCTCTTTGAGTACGCAATAAGAAGTTCTCAACTAATTGAATACGAGGCGTTGTAAAGTCTCCTAAAACAACCCCGATGTGCAATACATAGGGGTTGTTGTTTTATTAGCATGCTCGGCGAGGAGTAAAATCGTATACGAAATTTCGAATTTCCGCGTACGAATAGCGTTATTGAAAAACGCGTGTATTACGGTGTCTAACCAAATAACAGACGGCTCAAACACTGACTGTTGAGATATTAACTGATTCGCAGGTATCAACCTTTCACGCTGGAAACTATTCAGATAATCTAACCTAACATTTTACTGCTCATTAAATAACTATTTCTAAATTGAAAAAGGAGCTGAACCCTTATTTCGGGCAGCTCCTTTAAATACATATTTATATCGGAGGAATATTATTTTTCTTCGATTTCCAGCAGCGCTAGTTGAGACAACATTTCCAAAATAGCACCTTGATGAATCAATTCCCAAGACGTCTGCGTCGTGACTCCTTTGAAGTTTTCATTAATTAGGTTAGAAGATTTGTTCCGTGCTGGGGATAACCAAGCATGGTTCAAGGTCTTCTCGTATGCATTGATGTATTCGCGGTTATTATCTAACAAATAAAGTTCTACGAATCCACGCATCATGATTGCCTGAAACCACACATGGCCAGGTTCCAGTATTTGAAACGACTCATTTAACAAATAGGAACGGAATGGAACAAACCAACGTCCATAAGCTGCTTTAGCCATTTGTTGTGCTGCAGTTAAATATTTTGTTTCTTTCGTTATCGAATATAATAGAGAGGCTGCTTGCAATGGTTGACCCGTATTGTAACTGAATTTGGTTCTATCCGTCACCAAAGCAGAGTTTGGGTTGTTCTCGTCGGAAAGGCGTACGTTGTCGTAAAACAGATAATCATTAGGATCTTGGAAAACTCGAATGCCCCAATCGTACCAATCTTTTGCTTGATCTAGGTATTTGCTGTCTCCCGTCGCATTGTAAAGTGTCAATCCTAATACTGCCGCTGGAAACGTAGAGCAAGTATGTTTTGATTTTTGTCCTTCCTTCCAATAAACGCCACCACCCATTACATCATCGGCTCCAGATAGCACAAACTGCCAAACGATTTTTGCCCGATCCAAGTATTTGCTGTCTTTTGTTAGCTCGTATAAATGGACCATATCCAAACCCACCCAGATGTTATCATCGTAGAAGCGCTCGTCACCTTCACCTGGATAAACCGCATAAGCCTCAGGGCCACCGTCACGCTTGTTTCTGAATTTGTCGATTCCGATAAGTAATCGGTTGTCGTATAACTGCTCAACATCTTTCTTATAGCTAGGAATTGTATAACTTGCTTTTTTAAATGTTGTATATCCTGAGAATGCTCCTCCATGGCCCCAAATTACTGCCGCACCATCCCAATATCCGCTCGACTGTGGAAAATTAGAAGACCAAATGTCTCTAGGCTTTCCATCTAAATAATTTTTTACCAAAGCCTTCATTAGGGTATCGGCACGAGGCAGCCAACTCATTAATTTTTGTCCGATAATGGATTTGCTTACTTTTTCAGATCGTATACCAGCTTTATTTAAAGCGGTTATGCTGACTGTGTGCTCGGAGCTGTTGCTTAGCTGTACAACAATCTTCCCGACTTCAGCGACTTTGCCATCCAATAATTGAACATTTCTATTTCCTTTCCCGTCTGCTTGCTCCAAAATGAATTCTATCTTGTCCAGCATCGCATCGTCGGGGTTTTTCCAGCTGATTTCGATCGTATTTATTTCTGACAGGGTTCTGACGGCAACATTGGAAACAGCCTCAATACTGTTCGGCATATCGTCGACCGGAGTCTCGGTATTTTTTGAACAAGCAGCGTTAAATAAGAGGAATAGAAAAGCGATAAGGTTGATTTTTATAGTTTGTGGTTTCATAGCTATTTTCGTTAAAATGGACAATTGAAAGCAGAAAAAATACTTATGGGTGCATTGACCGCAAGGTAAGACCCTTCTGCCTTAGTGTTGGAAATTATCAAATCTGTTTTGTATTTACCTTTGTTGCTGTCCGGAATCAGGTTGCTATCGGTGCCGATTGAAAAATCCCATTTCGCCAAAAGACCTACAGGTTTATCTTCGGACAACGAACACGATTCATTTTTGAGCTGCTCCGCAGTTCGTGCAACCGTCCAGATTCTAGCTTCAGAAACCATCCCTCTTAACGCACGCCACTCTTGCCCGTTAGCCCTTCCGATCTCAAACCTACCGCCATCATTGCTGGAAGTCAGATCAATCGTCTGGTGGCTAGCTTCGGAACGTCTGACAATCAACGTTTGCTCTAATCCGTCGATGAACAACCTGTATTTTTGGTTGAGTTCGGTTTTTGTTCCGTCGAATACCAATGCAAGGTTCATCCAAGTGTTTAATTTAAAGCTACTTGCCGTTTCCAACATGATTTTATCACCCAGACCTGCAATCTCAATAGGATGCGTCTCCCGGTAATCGTCATTCTTTCCTCGGATTATAAGGTTTCCTTCTAAACCCATAAACGTTTGCAAACCGCGATAGCCCTGCAGGTTGCAGGTCATCTCAAAAGTAGCTTGAGTCAGTTTTTTGACTGACTGGTCAACTACCGCAATGTCTCCAAAGTTTGCGTGTCCAAAATATCTGTCGGAGAAATTCATAGACTTCCTTGGCGCTTCCACCTTGAGGGCTACGTCAACAATCTTGCTCTTTGCATCTGTAATCTGAATTATCCCAGATCCTTGCGCCCTCGCTGTTAGATAAATTTTGTTACCTGCATGAGTCAAGTCGACCAAACTGGGTTCGTTAATCGTTACTTTGTAAGGCGCTTCACCATGCGACACTGTTAGGGTATCCTTAAACAGAATCTGAGAAATAGTAAGATTGCTTTTATTTACTACGAGTTGTTCATAAGAACTAATTGTAACCTCTATTTCTACTCGGTTATAGTTTGCGTCTGAAATATAGACTTTAGCTTCTGCATCACCGTCGATTTCTCCAGCCTCTAAAACGACTTCATCGTTAGTAATACTCGCTTTTAAAAGTTCTGGATTGGAAGAGATGGCTTTATAAGTATTGCCTCCGGACTGAATTTTTATGCTGACCGTTTCGCCGGGTTTGAGTTGAACAGTTTGTTTTTCTAAGACGAGGTTAGGAATAGGGTCAGACTTTTCTGAACAAGAATTTAGGGTAACGCCCAAAAATAAGCAAATAGGCACTAACCATCGAAAAATGGAATAGGATCTCATAAAATTTTTAGTAGTTTGGTTTATTAAGTTTATAAAACGATTTAGCTAATATATCATAAAAAAAATAAAATACGAAATGCTTGGGTAAAAATTTGATAAATAGCATTATAGAAATTGAAAATTGGACATCATACACATTTTTATGCAGGCATGCGGACTCTCTGTTTTGATAGGTAAATTTGGAATATAGCTTTCATTTAAGCTAAATTTACTTCATGGATAATCAATCTAAAGAAAAACTTCAAGCTATTGCTTCGCAATTAGCACGTCCGCAAGGTGAGAAGGGAATTGAGATTGGTCAGATGATGAACGAAACCAATATTGGAATGACTTTATCGGCTATCGAATCCCTTAATTTGGCATCCGAGGATCGAATTCTCGAACTTGGACATGGAAACTGCGGACATTTAAAAGTGTTATTGAGCAAAGCTGATAAACTCCGATATACCGGATTAGAAATTTCCGACACCATGCAGCAACAAGCTATTGATATGAATAATGAATTGTTCGAAGATTATAAAATCGATTTTCAATTATTCGATGGCAATCAAATTCCATTTAATGAGAATAGTTTTTCAAAGATATTTACTGTTAATACACTATATTTTTGGCAGGAACCACTTTCGTTTTTAAAGGAGATTTACCGGGTACTTGGTACAAATGGTTTGTTCGCATTGGTTTTTGCTCAAAAGGAGTTTATGGCCTCATTGCCTTTTACGGAACATGGATTTCAGTTATACGATTCGTCTAGCGTGGAAAATTTGCTGAATCAAACAGAATTTAATACCGTGTCGGTTACGGATTATTCAGAATGGGTAAAAAGCAAGACGGGAGAACAGGTACAGAGAATGTATACAGTGTTTCTTCTCTCAAAAAATCAGAACTAATATGCCATCAGATTCAAGGAATGACTGGTTTGAAGAATTGAAACTAGCCAACGCACAGCTTTATGCTAAACTCAATCTCGACTTGAATAATTTTAAGATTCAAAAAGAGAGTAGGGAATACCATGCCGCTACATTTAACCTCGATGATCGGAAAATAACCTATCGGACTTCTAAAATAACTCCTACGAAAGTAGGGCAGTTTGTAACTTGCTGGAAAAGAAATTCGCTTGGAATTACCGTACCTTTTCATCAAAACGATGCATTTGACTTTTTGATTATTTCCTGTCGGAATGAAGGTAAGTTTGCACAATTTATTTTCTCTAAAAGCTGTTTGATAGAACATGCTATTGTGTCAAATCCAAACAAAAAAGGAAAGCGAGGTTTTCGATTGTATCCAATATGGGATTGCCCAACAAATAAGCAAGCCGTAAAAACCCAAAAATGGCAGTTGCCCAATTTTGTTCAGATTCACCCTACGATAGAAGTCAATCAGTTCAGTCATTTATTTGAACCTAAGCCCAATATCCATTCCAGTTAGTATTGCATTTTACTAAAATGTAATGATAAAGTAAATCTACGATTTTATTTATTGCAACTTTATTGCAATTGCGATTTATTTAGTAGCTTTGGTTCAAAGAAATTAATAATAGGCAGTAAACTAGAACTAAATCGATGTTAAATAAAGAATATGAAGTCATTATAATAGGGGGGAGCTACGCAGGTTTATCCGCTGCGATGGCTTTAGGCCGTTCCTTAAGAAATGTTTTGGTCATTGATGCAGGTTCGCCTTGTAACCAACAGACACCGCATTCACATAATTTTTTAACTCAAGATGGAGAAACTCCAGCAAATATTTACAAGAAAGCATTTGATCAAGTCCGCCAATACAAGACTATCGATTTTTTAGAGGATTTCGCAACAGAAGCTTCAAAGACCGATACAGGTTTTACTGTCCGCACAAAAAATAATCAAACCTTCAGCACGAAAAAGCTTATAATTTCTTCTGGAATAAAAGACCAAATGCCAGACATCGATGGATTTTCTTCATCCTGGGGAATTTCAGTTATTCATTGTCCGTATTGTCATGGTTACGAATTTAGAAATGAAGCTACCGGAATTTTTGCGAATGGGGAAGAAGCAATGCATTACGTAAAGTTATTAAGTCAACTGACAAATAAGTTGAGCATTTTTACGAATGGTCCTGCTTTATTTACTGAAGAACAAAAAGTTGTATTCAATCAAAAAGGAATTGCCGTCATCGAAACTCCGATAAAGAAAATCAACCATCAAAACGGATATCTAAATTCTGTACAATTAGCTGATGGACAAGAACATAAACTGAAAGCACTATACGCTCGATTGCCATTTAAACAACATTCAGCTATTCCTGAGCAACTCGGCTGTACCTTTTCGAAAAATGGTTTCGTAGAAGTTAGTCCAATGCAAGAAACGTCAGTAGAAGGTGTTTTTGCTTGTGGAGACAATTCGAATCCTATGCGTTCGGTCGCGAATGCAGTTTACACGGGGAATTTTGCGGGCGCGAGTGTGAATAGCAAGTTAGCCGAAGAATCTTTTAATCGCGTAAAATAAGTTGATGTTATAATTTGTTTTGTTTTAAGACGCTGGAGAAATCCAGCGTCTTTTTTATTTAAAATTTGGCTTTAGAAAAGAATAACCCTTCATGCCTTGAATCTGTTCCATATCCAAAATCACTCAGCCAACAATTTCTGAGATGCACAGCTTGTCGCTATTCATCAGTAAACTCAATACTACGAAGAGCGTTCCTGTGAATGTTTCGCGTTAGATGATCGAAATCATCGATTCGAATATTATTTCTTTGGCTTCTCTTTTTTCTTTCTCCCAGATTTCGCTAAAGACTCATTTAGAAGATATTCAATTTGTCCATTAACACTGCGAAATTCATCGTTCGCCCAGGCTTCCAAAAGTTTGAATGTCTGTTCATCAATGCGCAAAACGAAATTTTTCTTGCCTGAAGTTTTTTGAGTTTCTTTATCACTCATTGCTTCAATTTTAGTTGTATAAAGTTCCTGTGTTCAATACCGGCTGTGCTGATTTTTCACCACAAAGTACGACCATCAAATTGGTGACCATTGCTGCTTTGCGTTCATCGTCTAATTCAACAATGTTATCGGCCGATAGCTTTTTTAATGCCATGTCAACCATTCCAACAGCGCCTTCAACGATCTTTGCACGCGCAGCAACAATCGCTGTCGCTTGCTGTCTCTGAAGCATCGCTCCAGCAATTTCTGACGCATAAGCCAAATGGGAAATTCTAGCTTCTTGGATTATAATTCCAGCTTTAACAAGTCGATCCGTCAGCTCTTGTTCCAGAATGGAGTTGATTTTTTCTCCGCCTTCTCTTAATGTAATCGTTGCATGCTCATCTTCCAAATTGTCATAAGGAAAACTCATTGCTAAGTGCCTAACAGCGGCCTCGCTTTGCATTCTGACAAATTCCGTGTAGCGCTCAACATCATATGCAGCTTTATAAGTGTCACCAACTTTCCAGACAATGACGACAGCAATTTCAATTGGGTTACCCATTTTATCATTTACTTTCAATGTTTGGCCTTGAAGGTTTTCAGATCGTAGAGAAATCTTTTGGGAAGAATAAAGCGGATTGATAAAAAACAAACCGTTGTCTTTTACCGAACCTACATATTTTCCGAAAAAGTTCAATACCCTGGAATGATTTGGCTGAATAATCATCAAGCCCTTGATAAAGAAAACAAACGCAATAAAGCACAAAGCCGAAAGGATAATGTAGGTGAAATTTTGATTGTTCTCTATTTCTTGAACCCCATTTATACAAAAATAAACAGAAGCGCAAAAAAGAACCAAGCACAAAACCAATGCTAGATATCCCGATAAAGGATTTAAGATTTTTTCAGTTTTCATAATATAAATTTTGATATTAAATTGATATCATAAAGATATGTTATTTTTTCGAATTTCAAAATAAGATTAAAAAAAATCGGTTAATCGACCGACAAAAGTTCTAGGTAAGTACAAGCATCGCAATTGCTTAGAAAATTATATACATAATTCTAGTTTGTAGCTGTTGTGAAATCCCATGATAAGTGAGGTTGACTATATGTTTGCTAGGAATTACTTATTATCTATAGATCCCATCAATAGTTTGGTTTTTGAAAATCCATAATCTTCCCTATCTTACCAAGCAATTCTAAATACTATATATTAATTACTAATAATGTCTTCAAAGAAACATTTTGTTGTTTTGGATGGATTGAGAGGGGTGGCCGCTCTAGCAGTTCTAATTTTTCATTTTGCAGAAATAATTTTTCCTGATTTGGCAGATAATTTTATCGCACATGGATTTTTAGCGGTGGATTTTTTCTTCTGCTTGTCTGGTGTTGTAATTGCTTATGCTTATCAAAATCGAATAGCGAATATGGGCATAGGAGATTTTCTGGTCGGACGCTTGATACGCTTGCATCCGCTGGTTGTGTTAGGTAGCCTATTGGGATTGTTTGCCTTTCTTTTCGACCCTATTGCTAGCTATCAAGCAAGCTATTCATTTGGAGAGAAGTTTGTGATTTTTATGGCTTCAATCTTAATGATTCCATACCCAGTAATGGAAGAGCGTTATTTCAATCTTTTTAGCCTGAATGCACCAGCATGGTCGCTGTTTTGGGAATATGTGATTAATATATTTTATGTTTTGGTCCTTTTTAGGTTATCAAGATATAGCTTGATGGCTCTACTGCTAATCGCATCCGGAATTTTAGCCTACGTCAGTTATAGTTCAGGTAATCTTCTAGGAGGTTGGAATGGCGAAACTTTTTGGCATGGAGGCGCACGCGTGCTCTATTCCTTTACTGCTGGGATGATTCTGTTCCGTTTTAATTGGATTATCCAAAACAAACTTGGATTTATTGGATTGAGTGTCTTGCTTGTATTGGCTTTTATTCTTCCATACAACGAATGGAGTTGGGCGACGGAATTGCTGATTGTGCTATTCTATTTCCCTTTATTGGTTTCCTTAGGCGCGGGAACCTTAATATCCCAAAGCCTGAAATCGATATGTGAATTTTCTGGAAATATTTCCTATCCATTGTACACGACTCATTATTGCGTGATGTGGCTTTTCGGGGGATACTATGCAAGCTATGCGCCATCGGGAATTACTCTTATAGGCGTAGTAGTTATAGGAGTTATACTCTTAATATCATTGGCTTACTTCGCATTTCGATTTTATGATTTGCCGCTACGAAAGTATTTAAACGCGAAGCGATCTGTTTGATCGATTTTGCAATCAATTATATACTGATTCTTTTTCCTAAGATCATTAAACTTTTTTCTTGGCCGTCAAGAAGCGCGATGTTAGGTAGGAGGGCCCAATCTTCAAATCCAAAGGATTTGAAAAGCCTAATACTTGCTTGATTGTGAGCGAAAATAAATCCTAGCAAAGTTTTTATGCCCATCTCTTTTGCCTGTTCGATTGAATACGATAACATCGTCTTCCCCAATCCCTGACCTCTAAAATCTTCATCGAGGTAAATGCTGATTTCTACTGTCGCATCATAAGCTGGCCTTCCGTAAAAAGATTGAAAGCTTATCCAGCCGACGATTTGGTTTTCCTGATTTTCAGCAACCCAAAGCGGACGCTTTTCTGCATTATGTTCATCAAACCAGCGCTGTCTGTCGCTTACAGCAACAGGCTCTACATCTGCAGTAACTAATCTCGAAGGGATAGTGGAATTGTAAATCTCAACGATTTTAGCCAAATCGCTTTGGATTGCATTTCTATATGTTAAACGAATCATTTTATCAAATGCCTGCCTTGTGGTACCGGCGTGCAAATATAGAATTTTGAAGAAATAGTTGAAATGTATTTCTTCAAAATTCTTTAAACAGTCTTATTGCGCATATTTATTGATTAGTCGAACCATTAAATTATTTAAGAATTCAACTTCATATTGACCAACAGTAGGTTCCAAATGTTCGTTCCCGACTCCGCTATGATTCGTAATAAACACATAGGTTCCGTTTGTCGTTAAGGAAAAGAATCTCATCAGAAATTCAGTTTTCTTATCAATTCCGCTGGCGGCAATTGGAATGATTTTGATTCCTTTTTCGGTTGCTTTTCCGATTGAGCGATGTAAATCCTGAATAATTTCCGGTTGGTAATGAGGCGGAGCATCTAACAACAAGAACAGCAACCTTGTTCTGGCATTCGTTGACCATTGCAATTCATTCAAGGCTTTATCCAATGCGGAATGAACGGCTTCTGGTGTGTCTCCGCCGCCAGCGGCCGATTGGCCAGCGATAAAATTAGTCGTTATTCTATTGTCATTCGTGAATCCAGAAACTCGAGTTACATAATCATCACCCGCGTCTCGATAGAAAACCGACGAAGTGTATACGCTCGCCTTTGGATTGGCCGTCTTTACTCTTGAAATAACATCCAATAATTCAGTTTTCAAATATTCTAATTCATCGCCCATGGAACCGGTTGCGTCAACAACAAACGAAATTTCAATTTTATTATCTACTGCCGTTTCGGGCATGATGATTTTATTCACTTCTTGACTATAAGGCTTAACCGTTGTCACTATCTTAGCACCATTATTTACTTGAATAGACAATTTTGAGAAATCTAACTCATTGTTGCTTTGAAGAAGATTTGGCCATAATTCAGCATTGCCGAAATTATCCGTTCGTGCTGTGAATAAGGTTGTCCCGTTATTTTTTAATTGAACGACAGCGTTGATAACTGGCTTAGTTCCATCGCTTGTGATGTTGACAGAAATTCTATTGGTATTAAAAAATGACCAATAAGCAGGAAAATCTTTGAAATCCTCTGAACTGATAATGGATTCCCAAAATTTCCAATTATTCAAATCATTCCATTCTCCAGCCGTAATTACTCCTGGCTGATTGTCTCCGGAACCGCCATTGTTGCTATCGCCCAAGTATTCAGCTGAAAGTTCGGGAGAATCGTCGCCGTGTTTGTCACAACTTGTGAATGCTAGACATGCGAAAAAGACTGCGCCTAATACACTGGTTAATTTCATAAGGTTTGGTTTTACTAGTTTAATGTAATAATCAATTATCGAGTAAAACGTATGAAATTTTCTTTCCGCGACAAGCACTGCATATATAATTCAGATTTATATTTCTGAGTCGATTTTTTAGATTGATTATTCGAGTTCTTGAAGCACTTTTTTTGCGTTATTGTTCTCTGGGTTTAATACCAATGATTTTTCATAAGCTTTCTTAGCTTCATCTTTTTTACCGAGGATAAGTAAGCATTCTCCATAGCTGTCAAAAGTATTATATCCTTTAGGATACAATTCTGTATTTAGCTTAAAAATCTTTAAAGCTTCCTCAAGCTTCTTATTATTCATTAACTGGTAGCCAAAATTGTTAATATCCGCTTCATCAACGCTATAGTCTGCAGCTTGCTGTTTTTTAAATTCTTGCTGAATCAATTGGATGGTTTCGTCGATGTTGTTGCTTTGGGCAAAGAATTGGTTAATGGATTTCAGATTCATTTTCCGTTCTTTTTCTTTTTGCTCGGCATAGGTTCCGACCTTATAATACAGCCTTTCAGCATCAGAAATTTTTGTCGCATCCATTTTATACAATTCCCATTTTCCGTCTGCACTAGTTTTTATAAATTGGGTACCGTAAATCTGTGGTTCATTGCGTCGCATCAAATCTCGGTCAACAGCTGCAGCATACCACCATCGATTTAGATTGGAATCCAATTCCAATGCTCTTTTAAAACTGCTTACCGCTAGGGACGAAGCGACGGTATCATTTCCATGTTGCATAACGACGCCTGCATTGAAATAATCTTGAGCAGTGATGACTTTGTTTTCTCTGTAAAAAGCATATACATTCTCGCGACGAATGCTGTCTTCTCGATTCAATACACTCCAATCGATAGTTGCTGAGCCTCTTGCTTTCTGATCCTCATCAGCCATTTTTTGAAGTTCAGCATTATTTTGATTTTGCGCATAACTAGCTTGAGAGATTAGCAGGGTAAAAAGAATTTGAAGGAGAATGTATGCTTTCATGTAAGTATGCGGAAAAAATCGTGTGTTTATCGAATGTTTAATTAAATAGCTATTTGTATATCAATGACTTCAAGCCTATTGGCCTTATCTCTTATCAAAAAAATAGGAAGACTTATATCCATTAATTTTTCACCTTGATTGATTTCTTTAAAATTTAAATTAATCAATATTTGCCCTGTTTTTTCTATTTTGCCTATGGATATATTGTATGATTTGATGTGAGCAGATAGCAAATCCTCCAAACCCATAGCTTCTAAGCCGTCAGGCTCTTCTAAACCCCAAGAATAGCCAGACCATTTGCTATTAAAAAAATTGTCTTCTGAAGATACATCAACAGTTTGTTTAAATGGTATTCTAATTTTGCCGAGAGAAACTATGTTTTTATTCAAGTCAATCTGAATCGAATCAAGTATTTCCATTTTGTTTTGTGAGTCAAAACGAATTATACCATCGGATAATACTATTTCAAGATTTTCAGATGAACGTGAGAATGTATTTTTAGAACTACCTAATTCTAAAAACTCAGTATATTCTTCTAAAGATAACCCGATATTTTCATGATAAGGCATTGGTTCTACTGGAGGAACATCCTTGATATAACTATAATACCAATCTAAATTATCGTTCAATGCAGTTTTTATTTTCTCAGTTAATTCAAGTTGTCGATTCGTTGGGGTATATTCTGCAACATTTGCTAGAACGGTCCCTGCAGAAAACCAATCCTTTAAATCGGTTTGGATGTTAGAGTTTGCACTGCTTTGCGCATAACTAGCTTGAGAGATTAGCAGGGCAAAAAGAATTTGAAGGAAATTATGAAGTTTCATATACAATTCTACTTTGATTTTTGAGGTTCTGTCCAAAACAGTAATATACCAAATTCTTTATCCGCGATTGAATAGGTTGAAGCAAGGTCTTCTTTCGAAATTATTTCAATTTTATCTAAAGAATCTTCATCCACTTCAGAGAGATTTCCTAAATAATTTTCCGTTACCGGTACGCCATTTGAAATGTAAGCAAATTGATGATCTCCACTGTTTTTTGTGTACAAACTATCATATGCAGACGAGGATTTTTTAAACAGACTTACAAGAAAACTTCTTACGAATGCCTTCGTCTTAATATCGAGCACCCCATTTTCACCCTCATTTCCATAAAGCTTAAGCGCTATTGAATCTTTGTAAACTGTTATGGTAGCGATAGAATCTGCTTGATACATTTCAAGATCTTCTATGCTTTTTTTGACGCCATCAACAATTACTAATGGCTTTAAATTCTGCAAACCAGTTTTGGATTCTGACGAATTTTGAGCAAATACATGGTTTAAGAATCCTAAGAATAGGAGTATAAGTAAAAATCTTTTCATGCGAATAGAATTATTGAGCTATTTAGTTAATCAATCAAACCTTTACACTTCCACGAAAGCCTCTCGCAGCATAGTAGGATTCGGCTCCATTGTGATAAATAAAAATATGGTCATAACGTTTATCACCAAAAATCGCCCCTTTGAGTTTGCGGATTGCATCTGGCGTTTTTAGCCAGCTGGACGTCTTCAAATCAAAATCGCCAAGACTTTGTAAATAGCGATACTGCTCTTCGTCGAGCAAGTCAATGCCGATTGTTCTGGCCAGATCGACGGCTGTATTTTGAGGTTTATCTGCTTTGCGGGCTTCCCAAGCCTGACGGTCATAACATAGGCTTCGACGGCCTTTTGGACTTTCTGTAGCACAATCGAAGAATAGGTATTCATCTGATTTCTTGTCATAAGCAACAACATCAGGTTCGCCACCCGTAATTTCCATTTCATGCAAAACCCATAATTTATCTGGATTAGCATCTAGTTTATCTTTTAGCTTTTTCCAATCAGCATTCGGATGACGGTTCTTGTTTTTTTCAAAACGAGCCATCAACGTATTTAATAATTCTTCTTGCTGCTCTGCAGAAAGTTTATTTTGGGATTTTGCCATAACGAAAGTTTACAAATTTTATAAATTATTGCCCTTTAAAATTATAAAATATAATTCAAACCTAAATTACAAAACCTAGTCGATTTAAAATGACGTATAAAGTAAATCGGTATTTCTTGCTATTTGATCACCTCAAAATCCGTTGATGATCATGTCTTTCGGTGAGCGAACTTTATAGCTCACTCTGATTTTTTTTGTTTCAGAAGGAGCGAGGCTAACTTTCCAGTTTAGGAATCCTTTTTCAGCATCCACTTTTGCATTGCTATGTTCTAGTAATTCCACTTTTACGGAATTATCTGTGCTCAATGGAATACGGTCTTGAATTTCAATCGAAATATTTTCTTTTTTATTGTTGCGCAGCACCAAATCATAGGTGACGGTTTTCTCTCTGAAGGAAGAAAGGAATTTTTCCCCGGATTTATCTTGAACATTTTCTCGCTTTATGCTGATCCTGCGCTCGTTTCCTAGTGTAATATTTAGTTCATTATCAGTTTGATTTGGATTGATTTGCGTTTCACCGACATACATGTTTTCAAAAACAATGCTCGCGTTGGCTGTTACAAATCCGTACTGGCTAAAATCTTTGATCTTGGCCAACAGATACGCTTCTGTTGAATAATTTGGCGCAGAGAAATAAGAGTATTCGACAGGAATCTGCTGCTGGTAAAGCGTTATCAAATGATCTTGATTATTGGATAAAACATCGTAGGGAATATCCACAGAGTAGCTCACATTAAGTTCATTTGAATTAATCTCAAATCCTGCCGAACTCACTGTCATACCTGCAGCCCTTCCGCTCAGGTTTGATGAGATAGATTTACTGCTATTTGCTCGTTCTCTTTCAGCAACTACAACTACTTCATCAAGCATTTGGTTCGACTGCGGATATAAGAACCAAGGCTCAACTACCGGTGCACTGTTGTTTTTTGATGCGAAGCCATTTATCAGCGTCAGGCTGACGCCTTTCCAATCTAAACCCGTTGCTTGCTTCACCGACGCTTTAAAGAGAACATCCAGAGGCTCGGATATTTTATTTCCTTTAATCTCGTAAAAGGGTTGCCAGGAAACGTTCAATGCAAGATAATTGATCGAAAGCTGCGTGTTCGACGCGGTGTTGTTCATTATTTTTAAAACAAGGACGCCATTTGCAAATTCCTCTTCTGCATTAATCTTTAAACTGCTTTTTAAGCGGTTTAATTTTTTCTGTAATTCTTCCCCATTCTTTTTGATCGATTCAATTTTAGTGGAAAGTTCAATCCGTTTATTTGTGTAAAATTCTGTCAGCAAAGTTAACTGCTGTACCGAAGATGATGAACTTCCGACAAGTACCGTCTGATTTTTATCCAACAACTCTAATGCTTTCGTATTCGCGTCCAATTCAATCGTTGATTTTGTTATCAAATTTTCAACAATCGTAATGCTGTCTTTGACTTGTTTTAGCTGAGGACTGCTTAAATCCATATCAAAATCTGAAGCGTAATCCTCGGTAAATTGAGAAGATAATATTGTTGTGTGCTTATCGCTGACCGCAATTTGTAATGTTTTTTGGTCAATTTCCTGAGAGATATTCCCAATTACGATTTCCGAAACACCTTTAGGTGCAGAAAAACTAACTGTATTCTGCAATTCAGCTGAATTGCGGTACACATTGACCGCATTTACTTTCGCTTGTGTGTAAATCGGTTTTTGAGCAAAGGATTGTCCAGCAATTAACAAAAGAGCTATGCAAAAGAAATTGAATTTATTCATTGTTGATCAGTTAATTGTAAATACTAAATTGATATGCATTGAAAATCTAATGTACAAAATTAACCAGATGATCAAGGATGAAAGAAATGGAAAAAAGCTAATTTGAAATCTCAAATTCTGTAATTATATTTCGTTTAAATTCAATTACTTCAGGAGAAATCGTAAACCCACGGCCGCCGTAACCTTTTCCATAGGTATCGATACTGCTTCGTGAATAATAATCTTGCGGATTCTCGCTGGTTGTGTTGTTATTCGAAATAAATAATAATTTTCCCAATTTGACATCAGCTCTTGCCGTTAATTTATTGGCGGATTTAAAAGCATCGTCATAAGCCAATAAGTCGGCTTCTCTAAACAGACTATCTGCTTTCGAATGGTTAAACTGTATTTGTGAAATGCTGTTGATTTTGGTTTCCAATAATTTACCAGTCAATTCAGTGAATTTGGTCAAATCATTTAGCACAAAGTCAATGGTCTGTCTCGATTCATAGCCAGCGAATTGATTGCTGTTATTGACATAGCGATACGCTTTATTCGCCGATATGCTGCTCGTCTTGATATCAGTTTCCTTATTTCCAAACCTTGCCAGAATAACCAATACCGAATCGACGGTTTCCTGCGTTTTTCTGACAGCATCCACCATTCTTGGTTCTGTAAATTCAACACTTAAAGTCAATGTGACTATATCAGGCATCATTCTGACTTTTCCTTCTCCCGAAACTCGGATGCGTTTGCTTTCGTCCACATTTGATGAGCAAGAGGAAAACAAAATAAGAGCGGATAAAATAGTTGTTAAGGTTTTCATTTTTTTAAGTTTAACGATAAATGAACAGTGCTGCCTTAATTGTTACTAATTTTTAGGCATATGTAAGGTTGATGCAATGGAATGCTGTTTTCCATAATTTTGTCGGAAATTTATTCGCCAAACTCATTGACCAATTTAATGGCTATGTAAATCTCATGTCGATATTTTGGACTTACGATTTTAACTTCCTTTTCATTTCTGTTTTGGAGATTGATTTTCAGCCCTTTTTTAAAGAAAGTTTCATTCTCTGTTTTGTAGATTTCTTGGTCGGCATCTGTGCATTTTTCGTATTCTTTTTCGATAACAAGCTCACCAGTTGATAAGTTAAAATCTATATTCGTCCAATATTCGCAAGGCTTTCCAGATACACTTGTATATCCGATCAGAATAAAGGCGCCATTTTGATAACGATATTTATCGGTGTGTCCCCATTTCCAGCTGCTGCCTCCATTCTGATCGATCAACAATATGCCATCTTTAATTGCTAGCTGACCAAATGGATCGCCCATCATGCCCCCATCGCGATTTCCATAAAGCGCATTTTTTGATTTTTCCAAAATAGTCCATTGCTTATCCACGAGTTTATAGATGATCAACTCGCGAGGAGTACTTTCTTCGGTTTGTCTATTAATCTTTGTTTCGTAGGCTACTACTAACTCATCCTGCCCATCTTTATCTAAATCGCCTTTTGCCGATTGAATAATGGAATAATTTTCTGGAACGGGAATTTCTTGCGCGAGAATGCTGGAGTTCAACAAAATGAAAATGAATGAAATCAGGCTTAGTTTAATCATAAACAAGTATACTGAATTTGGGTCAGGTTTTAATAGGTGCAGGTTTGATTTTTTTACAAGTTGAGGATGTGTTTTCTGACTACCGTTGGATGTAGTCAGAAAAAAACACAGCCTTCAAATAAAACCCAATCAATACCAAGACAAATGAAAGATTAAATTGTCCCAGCTTTTTTAAAAAAAAATGTTTTATAACAACATTTTTTTAGTTCTGAATATAGAATCGATTCTCCTATAAGAACTATTAAGAATTTTTTATAGCTTCAAGTGTCAGCTTTGCACTTATAGCTTCTAATGTAGCTTCTTCAACTTCATTTAGGGCAATAATTGCCCAATCAATCGAATTTTCAGCATATGCTACCGCATTTTCGTAATCCGCTTCCGCAGATTTCACTTCTCGGTTGTGTTCGTTGTATGCTTTTTTAATTTCTCTTTCTACTTTTTTTGCGGCTGCCTGTGCTTTTAGCTGGGCAATCTTTTCTTGAAATGCGTCCTTACCTTCATTATATTTTGCATCTGCATTCGCTTTTGCAGCATCTGCCTTTGCGACGAATTCGTTTTGCTTTGCTTCAGCCTTTGCTTTTACTTCTGCAATTTCTGCATCAATTTTTTGCTTATTTTCTGATGATGCATGTGCGATTTTATCCTCTACACTTTTTGCTTTTTGAGATAATGAGGCTAATGACTCTGATAATTTTTGTGACATTGTACTAAGTTTATAGTGTTTGCCTACTTTTTAGAACGGTGTTCGGCTTTTCCGTTTTCTAGTTCTAATTTAACTAATTACAAACAACAATACGTTAAACTTATGTTAATCTATTGTAAGTTTTTAATCCTAAAATATACAATATTTAATTTATTATTAATTTCTAAAATTAGTCCAGTTTCATCTCCACATTAGCTTTAATGTAGTGATACTGCTGCATTTGGATAAATGCAGAACTAGAAGTAAATGAAGTATTTATTCTTGAAGAGCCTAATTTTTGCTAATGGTATATAAAAGATCGCTGTTGAACATGGAGATGGGGGAAATCACGGTTTCATTTTTTGGTAAATTATCTCCGTACAGCAATTTGACATACTTTTTTGCCAGATCGCTAGAGAAATCGAAATCCTTCAACTTCTCAAGTTTCCCGATTTCTATATTTGCGGCGCGCTTATAGATTTTCCAAATCAATTCTGAGCAATAGATTTTTGAGTCAGACCAGGCAAACCAAGAGTCATAATCCTTGCCTTCAAATGATTTACCAACTTCTTTTATTTTATTAAGCATAGGTACGGTCAATAGTTGCTCGGCTTCTTTTAGTCTTTTAATAACGTATTTTCCGTCTTTTCCTCGAGCAATCCAATCAGCGAGCAATGTCTTTCCGACAGGCTGAATCGCTTCGAGCACATAAAAACGATTGTTTTCTTTGACCAAGATTCCACAATGCGAATAAATCGAATTGGTGGCCAGCTGAATGGCTGTGCTGAATTCAGATACCGACTCATGAAAGATTAAATCACCTTCTTTTAGTTTGCTCTCGTCAATTTTGGTCGTCGAAATTAAATATCTTATAGAGCTTGCGGATTCAGTAATCGAACCAGCTCCAAAACTTTTGAAAGTAATTAAAGCTAATAAAATAAATACTATGCTGCTTCTTTTCATTGCGTTCAAATGATTAATTGGAATCTATGTAATAACAATTAAAGATAATACAAATCTGATATTTGATAGAGTTAAATTATAGTTAAATATTTTATTTCCAATTTTCGAAGATTATTTTAATCGAAACGGTATACCTCCCGAAACACTTAAATTCCAGATATCCCTTCAGATTGAAGTAAGTTCCTCTGGCGAAATATTGGCAATTAAATCAGTTAGGGTTTGAATGATCTTGAAATTTTTGCGAAACATCTAGATTCGGTATTTAAATCAAAATGGGACACATTTGCAAAAGCGACTTGCCAAAATAATTTTAGGTTAAATTTTATTATTTTTTAATCAAAATTTCATGATAAAATCATACATTCACAGAAAAAATAAGATTAGAAAATTAATATATGGCATCAGGTATTTTTGCAATTTTTGATGATATCGCAGCGTTGATGGACGATGTAGCAATGGCAAGTAAAATTGCTACGCGCAAAACTGCTGGAATTCTAGGAGATGATTTAGCGGTTAACGCAGAGAAAGCTACTGGCTTTTTAGAGTCTCGTGAATTACCCGTTCTTTGGCAAATAACAAAAGGATCATTTATTAATAAATTGATCATTGTGCCCATAGCCTTGTTATTGAATGCTTATTTTTCGGTAATCATACAATACATATTGATTGCAGGTGGTCTGTTTTTGGCTTACGAAGGGGTTGAGAAAATCATTGAATTTATATTTCATAGGGAGAAAAAAGGCGAAGAGGTTATTCAGAAAGTCGCTGAAGAAGGCGTTGATGCCGAGAAAGCGAAAATAAAATCAGCTATCATGACCGATTTTATCCTTTCGGTAGAAATTGTCATTATTGCCTTGAACAGTGCGATTACATCTAGCGATGATTTCATGACTCAGGTTCTCACAGTTTCTGTCGTTGCGATTATTGCTACGGTAGGTGTGTATGGAATTGTTGCTTTAATCGTTCGAATGGACGATTTGGGATATCGACTTATTAAACGTTCGAACGACAAAGGTGTGGTTTCTAAACTAGGACATGGCTTAGTTAAATCCTTGCCTATAGTGATTAAGGTGCTGGCCGTAGTTGGAACAATTGCGCTTCTATTGGTTTCGGGTGGTATTTTTTCTCATAATATTGATTATTTCCACCACTTATTTCCTCAAATTCCTTCAATGCTGAAAGAATTCGCTTTAGGATTGATAATGGGATTAGCAGTGGTCGCTGTGGTGACTTTAATAAAAAAAATGCTTCCGTCTAAAAAGACGACTTAATATAATTAAGTTCTGAAAATAGGTTTCTACTAAAAATTAGAAACCTATTTTTTTTGTGTAAATGCTAATCTAAATATAATTCTCCGCTGAGATACAGCACACATTTACCGCTAATCTCTACCCGGTCGCCCAAATATTCTCCTAGTAAATAACCAGAACGAGCCGAACATTGAATGGCAGTCAAGGAATTCTTTTGCAATTTCTTTGCCCAATAAGGAATTAGCGTTGTATGTGCAGAACCTGTAACTGGGTCTTCGTTGACACCAACTTGCGGACCGAAAAAGCGTGAAACAAAATCGACTTCTTCTCCTTTCGCGGTTACAATTAATCCGCGAGCATCTAATTTTGCGATTGCTGTTAAATTGGGCTTTAATTCACGGATCAGTTGTTCATTCTCAAATTCGACTAAATAATCTGTTTTTCCTTTATAAGCAACCAAAGGTTTAGCTGTAAAACAGGCTAAAAGACTTTCAGCTAGCGCTGTTTCTTTATAGTAATCAGCAGGAAAATTAAGCGTAAGCATATCTTCTTTTTTGCTTACCATTAAATCGCCACTTCTTGGAGAATAAAACTGAATAACCTCTTCTTGGTAATTTTCTAGATTGAAAAGAACAAATGCCGAAGCTAAAGTTGCGTGACCGCAAAGATCAACTTCTACCTCAGGAGTGAACCAGCGAATCTGAAAACGATCGTTTTCTTTCACATAAAAAGCCGTCTCCGCTAGATTGTTTTCCATGGCAATTTTCTGTAGAATGCTGTCGTCCAGCCACTCCATAAGCGGACAGACTGCCGCTGGATTACCTGAGAAAACCCGATCCGTAAAGGCGTCTACCTGATATAGTTTTTGTTTCATGTGCTATTTGTGTAAAATGAATGCCATTCTTATTTTTCTAAATTAATCGGATTGCCTTGCAATATCAAATGCAGACGAAGAAAAGACCATGATTTTGCAAATACACTTGATTGAAAAGTTAAACTAATTTGTGGTGATGCGCATTAACTCGGCATAAAACTTTGATGTAAATTAATTGTGATATACCGTCTTAAATCATTTTAAAAGTCTATTTTAGTCCAATCAATGCATAGACATTGCTAGACTAACATAAACCGAAAAGAAATATGAGTTCATCACGAAGAGATTTTATTAAGCTGTTTTCTGCCGGAATCGGTGTGAGCATGATTGATCCCAAATCTGTCCGTATTCCAATGCCTGAAAAATTCAATCTATTAGAACGCATGTTGCCCGCTCCGAAAAATGGCGGTTTTGCTATGGATGATTATTGGGTTTGGGACCCGTCGGTTATCAAAGGCGAAGATGGATTGTATCACATGTTTGCGTCACGCTGGTCGAAAGACTATGGTTTTGGAAATTGGGTAACGAATTCCCAGATTGTGCGGGCTGTATCTAAAACTCCTGCAGGTCCTTACGAATTTGCGGAGGTGGTGTTGCCGGCTCGTGGAAATGCATTTTTCGACGGATATGCCACACACAATGCACGGATTGTAAAATCTGGCGAATACTATGTGCTCTATTACTTTGGGGCGAGGCATGATGAAGTGCCGACTCCAGAACAAGATGTGTGGGCGACTGGCCTTGCGCAAAAATATTGGATGAATAAACGCGTTGGAATGGCTTGGTCAAAATCTATCTACGGACCTTGGGAACGAAGTGAGAAACCTATTATCGAACCTCGTCCAGGAAAATGGGACACATCCATTACGTCGAATCCTTCGCCAGTAGTTCTTCCTAACGGAAAGGTTTATCTGATGTATAAATCTTCGCCAAAAAACTATGATCCGCCATTGATGCTGGGCGCCGCGATGGCAAAATCTTTTAAAGGACCTTATGAGCGCTTATCCGACGAACCTTTGTTTCAGTTTCATAGTGACGGGCAGATGGATAATGATGTGGAAGATCCTTTTGTCTGGTACAACAAAGACCATTATGAATTAATTATGAAAGACCGTTTTGGACACATTTGCGGAGAAGAGGGCGGAGGGATCCATGGCACTTCAAAAGACGGAATCACATGGGATTTGTCAAAAGCAAAAGCTTATTCGAAAACAATTCTTTGGGATGATGGATCGACTACTGTGCAAGCGAATTTCGAACGTCCCTTCCTTCTTTTTGAAAATGGAAAAGCGACGCACTTTTTTGCGGCAACAGGTTCAGGTAGCCGTCCTTATGAGTTTGACCGTACTTGGAATATGGTTATTCCATTGAAGTAACCAGTATAAAGAATTAAAAATCCGTTTTGACTGTGATCAAAACGGATTTCTTTAGGGTAAATGCGATTTTATTCGATGCCTGGAATCGTTCTGCTAGCTTCAACGATCGGAATGCTGGCTTCGGTCGGCACATAGATAATCTGACTGATTGTCCCTGCTTTCAAAGCTTCGCCGAAAGCGCCTATAAATTCCTGTTTACGATACTCTGGATATTTCTGAGCTGCTTCGCCCATAATCTTGATGGCGTCTGCTTGCAATACAGCTGCTTCCTTTTCTGCTCTTGCTTGTTCCACCAAGATCTGACGTGAATGCGTTGCCTCAGCTAAACGCGCTTTTCCTGACATCTCTTGCTGCCACACGGAATAAACTGGTAAACCAAACATTAATCCGAGAATGATGACTGCCGCCAATCCAACTAAAATAAGAGTTCCTTTTGCGTTCATGGTATTGTTAATAAAGTGATAGATAGTTCTAAAAATACTGAAATGGATTGGCTTTTTCAAGGATTTCCTCAAATCCGTTATTCCGAAATTTGGGAATTATGTTTTATATGTCAAAAAGAAGGAAGAATTAAACTGTTGTTCAAAGGATTGTTAATTTTATGTTTTAAATAAGATTATGCAAAAAAATCAACTAAAAATCGAGGTATGGTCAGATGTGATGTGCCCGTTTTGTTATATAGGTAAACGCAAGATAGAACAAGCATTGGCCGATTTTCCAGATCGCGAGCAAGTGGCTATCGAATGGAAGAGTTATCAGCTGAACCCGAATCTCGTTACAGATACTACAATCAGCACAGCCGAATTTTTAGCAAAACATAAAGGCATTTCTACCGAGCAAGCCGAAGAGATGAATCAATACGTAAGCGATATGGCTTCAAAAGTCGGGCTTGAGTTTAATTTCAAACAAGCTGTTGTTGCCAATTCATTCCAAGCGCATGCTTTTTCTCATTTTGCAAAAGCTTCTGGCAAACAGAATGAAGCTGAAGAGCTGTTGTTTAAAGCTTATTTTACAGAAGGCAAAAATATTGACGATGTCGAAGTCTTAGCAACTATGGCTGAAGAGTTGGGCTTGAATAAAGAAGATTTGCTGAAGGCATTAGCTGAAAACACATATGCAGATGCTGTAAAGGAAGATATTCTGGAATCCCAGCAGATTGGAGTGAGGGGCGTTCCGTTCTTTGTTTTTGATCGTAAATACGCAATTTCAGGAGCGCAGGAAGCACAAGTTTTTGAAGATACGTTGCATAAAACGTTTACGGAATGGAAGAAGAAACAACCGTCTTTAACGATAATCGAAGGAGAAAGCTGTGGGCCTGATGGCTGCGACTAATATTTCGTAGCGCAAAAAAAACTTAAACATGTTCATGTTTAAGCAGCTTTAAGTGAATTTAAAATTTGGAGGTCTTAGTCTTCAATAACTAGTAGATCGTCTCCGTCGAATGTCAATTCCAATAATTCATTGATGAATTCTGGAATAATAAGTTCAAAGTCTTTAATCATTTTCTTTTTTATTTATGTTATTCAAATATAGGATGTTGATGTAATTTATACATCAACATCCTGTTAACTTTGCATTAAGTTTCTTGAGACAATGCTTTGGTTTCTTCATCCAAAGTAAAGGTATGTGAATCGCTGTGGTACACTAAGTTCTCAGCAAGTTCAAATAAATGGGCTTCAGATTCATAAAAATGCATCATATAGCCAGCAGTATTGACAAATACGATCAGATCTCCGACTTCGGGAAACTGATCAAATTCGATTTTTCGCTTTAGCAATTGCTCTTGTTCCAGACAATAGGCGCCAACTAAATAACCGTACGTCTTCTCTGGATTTTCTGATTTGAATTTTGGAACATGGATTGGATCTAACAGAAAATCAGAACTGCCACTTTTTAATTGCGTGCGGTTCATTTCCAATCCAAATAACCATTCGCCATCGGTATCCTTTCTCCGAAAGGCAACTTTGGCTACTGTAATTCCAGCTTGATCAAGCGCACTTCTTCCGGGTTCAATTCTGATTTGCAGGTTTCTAACCTTTATCAATTCATGAATAGGCTGACCTTGATCATTTTTATAATTCAATACCTCATCTAAGAAAGATGCTTTATTTACCTCATTATAATAAGGATATACCGTCGGTTCTCCATAAATAGTTCCTTCCAGAATAACCATTCCCAGCGGATCATGTTGGTACGTAATGGCTGGAATTTGGTGCAAAACCGAAGCTTTTAGTCCTTGCATAAAAGCAGCGTATTGATTTTTGTCCTGCAAATAATTCATTAGGATGCCACCTCCAAAATCTAAGCTCTTTGTTTCTATTCCTTTTTCATTTAAGGAATCAATCAGCTTAATGGATTGCAACAAACATTCACCGCGCTGCGAAATGGAATAACCATTTAAATGAAAATGCAGGCCCGAATAGGTTAAGCGATTAAATATTCCGGCTTCGCCGAATGAGCTTTCAATAAATTCTGTGGCTTCGCCTAGATGAAATCCAAAACGTGTAGGAAGCGTATTTCCTACATATTGAAATCCAGATAAGCGAACGATCACCGTTGCGTTGGCATTTAATTCTTCCGAAACAGCTTGTATCAGTTTGCATTCGTCCAGGTTATCAATAATAATCGGAATATGATTCGCTACGCAAAGACTGATCAGTTTTTTATTCTTAACTGCAGCCGTACTGATCAAATGTTCTTTATTCAGTCCAAGTTCTAATGCTTGCGCCAGTTCTCGATAGCTTGCCGTGTCTACACCTTGATTCAATTTGGCTGCTTTGCGTACAAAGCACCTTGACTTATTCGCCTTGCGGGCAAAGAAGATTTTGTAATCCAGTCCATATTTTTCGAACACTTCTATATACCCTTTAATATTTTCTTTAAAGGGTTTTGTGTGCTGAATATTGATTGGCGATTGATACTGTTCAATGGCTTCAAACAGCAAGTTTCGTTCTTCAGTAAGTCCTGTTACCCATTTATGAATCAAAGGCGTTAGCGGATAATGTGTATATGCTTTCATGTTACAGGATTTATTGTGTTAATTTTTAACTAAGTCAGAAGTCTCCTTCGCCCAGAGATTTCCAAAATTATGTGTTTTGCGCGATAAGGAATCGTTGTCGAGCACATTGCCCTCTGTTGGTGTTCCGTATAACGTGAGAACCCAGTCTTCTTTGTCCTTCAATTTTCCTTCAGGCGTAATTGCGATCGCATCGGTCGCATAATTGCCATTGAAGCGCTCTTCAATAATCGACCGTTCGTACAGGTTTTTGTACAACGGATTATTTCCTTTTTTTATACTGCCTTTGGCAATGCGTGCGTCGATGTAGTAAGCAAAATCATGGGATGCTTTCGGCGTAGATAAGCGAATACCGCTGTCAGTCAATGAAAGTTCTGGCGCTTCCTCGAATTTGAATCGGATGATGTTCGCCTTAATCAATGCAAACAGCTTTTGGCTATTGATCAGCGGCGGACCAAAGCTCATTCTCGAAAGAGAACTGTACCAGTCGCGATCAAATTTTTCCTGCGAAGCAGGAAGAAAGCCGTCGAAATGATAGAGTTTGCCGATTTGGAGCAAGCCTTCGCGGCAAGCACCAGCAGCCGCGGCCAGTTTGCTCTTTAATTCCCCGTGCCCAACTTCAGTTAGCACGAAATTGCTGACATCAAATATAAAGGCGCTATAATCTTCATTATCGTTGGTGCGATGATACATTTGCGGATTTAAAAATCGGCTGATATTCAAACGGATACTTTCATCCCGTTGTTCGATTTTAGTCCATAACTCATCATCTGTCAAAGCTTCGTCCCGGAAAAACAATTTATAATACGCATAGCGAATTTCTTGATTGTAAACCGGCAGAATATCCTTTTCAAAATCGATTTGCCTATTCTCTGCTTTCAACCCTGCAACCCATTCATCGGTCATGTATTTAAGCTGATATTTTGTGTGCTCCAGAATAGCATTGCGAGGCATCATCGGTAAATTATTCCTCGAAAAAGGATAGATAATGCATTCATTTCCTGACGGAATGTATTCAAGTTCCTTGTTATTATAGATGAACTTGCCACCTCGGCCTTCAGTAAGCTGCAACATCACATCAATAAAAGTAAGACCGATTCCCATGACCGCGACTTCAGCTTCTGCTGGTATTTGATCCAGCTGCCGAATAGGGTAGGCCGAAGGAAAATAAGAAAAGCTACTGTTTATCGAATGTTCGTGCAGCTTCGCAGAACGATTGCTGTATGCATGTCCTGTGGCTAACAAAATCGATTCGTAACCATACAACAGCTGTTCTCCATCTGAATACAAAACGTAATGAGTATTTCTTTTATTCAGATCAGTAATGTACGATTTGATTAAATGGATCTCAAGGTTTGGAATGTCATAATGAACCGTCTCAAAGACCGCGTTCATCAAATAGTTTCCGACTAGCTCACGGGAAGAGAAATCTTCTGGATCAGCATCAAAATGCACCTTCTTATTATTATTGATCCATTCCGTTAGGTTCGTATATACGTCGATAAACTTCAATGGATCAGGATCTTCCCAGCAGGTGATATTTCCAATGCAGTAATTGATCAGCAGATAATTCGGCTGATCGATGTGATAATTCTGTCCAGCTCCAAATGAAGAATTGTTATTGAACCAATGCACGATAACCTTTTTCTTTAGATCGCCCTTTCGCAGATTAGCTATCAAGCGTTCTAAGGCATAAAATCCTTTTGGACCGCCACCGATGATAGCAATATAATGTGCATCTTTTTCCTCGGCCGCTAAATCTTTACTTGTTTTTGTTAAGTTTTGTAAGGCCTTAGAATTTTGTAAGCAGGAAGAGTCAATGTGTTCTGAGGTCCAAATCATATGTTGGTAATTGATAAAGTTTTGCCGAAGGTTTCGTTGATCCAGCTTTTTGAATAGATGGTATCGAGATAACGTTCGCCTCTATCACTCAATATACTAATTATTGTTGAGTTAGGATTTATTTTATCGGTGTATTTTTCAATAGCCTTTATTGTCGCGCCAGAGGATCCTCCAGCGAGTATACATTCTTTATTGAGCAACTGATGACAGCCCATTATTGTTTCTTCATCAGAGACATGGATCACATCATGGATCAAGCGCTGGTCAAGAAAGTCTGAACTTCGGCTAGATCCCATTCCAGGGATATTCCGAACTTGTGGTTTCTGATCAAAAATTACCGAGCCCACAGAATCCACAGCGATGATCTTCGTGTCCGCATTCAAGCGCCTATACTCTTGGGCGATACCCATCAACGTGCCACAGGTGCTTGTAGGAACAAAAATGTAGTCTGGAAAAAAGCCCAATGACTGGTTTATTTCCCGTACCGTTTCCGCATGCGCCAAAGGGTTGTTTTTATTGTGGTACTGATCCGGGTTAAAACTGTTTGGATATCTTTTTAACAACAGATCGACCATCTTCAAGCGTGTGTTGAGGTAACCTCCCTTTCCATCATGCTCATCGACCATCACGAATTCAGCTCCGTAAGTCTCCACGAGTTGCCTCGCTTGCTTATTGATATGTGGATCGACTACTAAAATCAGTTTCAATCCATAATGGAGGCAAATCTGCGCCAAGCCTATGCCCATGTTTCCAGAGGTCGATTCAATAATCACGGTGTCCGCGTTAATCTTACCTTCGTTGAGCGCCTGAGAGATTATGCGATAGGAGGTGCGATCCTTGATGCTGCCTCCTGGATTTTGCATTTCCATCTTCCCATATAAATCAAAGTTATAGGCCGCAAAGATATTCTTCAGATTTACCAAAGGCGTGTTCCCAATTAGAGACAAGACCCCATCAACTGCTCTGTCTACTTTTATCATGTTATCAAATTAGCTGTTAGCATTAAACAAGTTCAAAAGAAAATAGTTTTTATGCTCTGTTAATGATTTTAGTTCAAACTTATTTATTAAAAACAATGGCATAATAATCTTCTATTCTTGGGTTTTCAAGAATGGATGTCTTAACTTTCCTAGAGGTTTTTAAGTCTTGATTTTCTGTGCCTGCTCGTCTGTCAATAGATTTTTATTCTGTGACAGAAAGTCTTTCATATTTTTCTTGAGGTTTCCTTCCGGAATAGCATCCCACTTTGCAAGGATAATGTTAAGATCTTGCTTAATGTCTTTATCGTATCCCAAGATCGAAGGTGCATGCGTTTGAATAGTTAAGCGCAAGAAATGAACTTCTTCGCTCTTATTCGTCTGCCGAATGGCTTCGTCCATCAACGTTTTTCCCTTCTTGAATGTATTTAATTTGCTTAATGGCGAAGAAAGATGTTTTGCATAAACCATGTAGTATGCCGCATGATAAGCCAATTCAATACCAGAAGTTTTCTTTGCATCCAATGCATCCAATTCTTTCTTACAAGCTTCTGCATCTTGCGAAGCAATAGGATATGCGATTCTCAACCGCTCTAAATTAGGCTGAGCGATAGTGACTGAATAGGTCATCAGGAAAAGCAAGGTATGGTATAAGTATGTCATGTTATGCGGGTTTGGGTTGAAGAAAGGAGCATGCTATAGCTGGTTCATTTCTAATTTCGTTTTGTGTATTTATAACTCATCAGCTTCATATTCTTCGCATGCTGGTTCAATCAAGCCTTGGATCAATGCTTTCCATTGAGGGAATGAAATGCCCATCTTAGCAAATAGGCCAATCAGGAAATTTCTAAAGTTGTCGCTGAACTGTTCATTGTCTTTATTGATAACTTCATTGCGCCCAGCAAAATGAAGATTGATGTCAGTTGCTTTCTGTTCAACAACAAGCGTAGAGGTAGAGATTTTCTTATAAAAATGGGCGGTATCCGGGTTGTCATTGGTCGGGTCTGCGCAAGGGCGCAAGGTCAGCGTGATCCGTTGCCAATCCGTTTTTTTCTCCTCATCAATTTGCTCAACCTGAACCCAGTCGAATCCTCCAGCCGAAGGAAGTCCCGGTCCCGGAATATCGATCCGTATGAAATCATTTATCCTGACCTGACGGTAATGTTTGGTCTCCAACTCATCGATAATGCAGAATTTAGCCGATGGAGATTTTGTGATGCGATGCCAATTATTGACATCCAGCAAACGGCTCCTTGTTTCACGGTAGAATTGCTCCGCTTCATAAAGCGACGGAAGTTGAATTGATTCGCGGCAATCCACTTGATTACCTTCGATTTGTTTTGGAATGTTGCTGTTCATAAACTAATCCTGCTATATAGATAACCACTAATGTGTTAAAAAGGTTTTAGGTTGCTATTGATTTTCCTAATCTAATAGACATTTTTCCTCTAAACCCTTTCGGATTAGAAGGATTTGTGACTTCACTTTTGCTGTCGACATGTGATAGGTCGCGGCAATTTCCCAATACTTAAGACCGCTTGTATAGTCTAAGAAAATATCATATTGTTCCTTAGGCAAATCTTCCAAAGCCTTTAGTATATTTTTTGCTATTTGCGGTTGTCCATACGCTTCGTTATCGTCGGGCGTAGGTTCCTGAGTATTTTGCTTCGATGAAGATTGATTAATGTTAGCCAAAAAATAGGAGGGGTGCTCGTACCCGCGGTCATTGCTTAGGTTTTTTGCTATAGCCAATGATTTGCCTAAAGAATGATTTAGGCTATTCATTATCTTCCTAAAAAAATGTCCGACTCCATGCAAACCCATGCTAGGTTTCAAGATTAAATCCGTTAAAACGAAGGCTTTAGGAAGTAGACCGCTGTTTAATTCTTTGCTTGACATGTTTCTCTGGTTTAGGTGTGAAAATGCATTCGCAATAACTATGCACATTCTTTAGGAGAATTATGAAACGAGTATTTTCTACATCATAATTGTTGTTTATACTTACATTTTTAGGCCTTACGGAGACTAGACATTGCTTGCGAATAGCATCTTATTGTGCTGTAGATTCCGATTCAGCGATAATAGAAACTATATTTTACTTTCAAATAGGAAGCGCTTTGTGTCTCCCTATGTGAAGCAAAAAGATTAGATAATCTGTGAATTATCCGTTTTCATTGGGTCTGTTCCGGGCTGAACTGTAGGGTCTCTGTCGATACGATCCTCGTCATCTGGAAAATCTACATCAATTCCATCTTCATCATCAGGGTCAATCTCATCTATGTCAGGAGATGGTTCTGTAAACGGGTCTTCTTCGTCTTCTTCCAGAGGAATATCATTTTCTTCGGGCAATTCGTTGTCATCTCTCTCGGTCGGCGAATCGACAATCTGCAAACTAATTGCTACAATCAAACCTTGTCTTTCTGTAGCTTGGACTTCTGTTGTTTTCATGGTAATCGTATTTGTTTGTGGAGTAATAACAAGTTGATATCATTTTAGTTAGATGTGCAAATACCTGATTGTCGGAATAAATACGAAATTCAATGTGCTTATGTTGGCTTTGGCATCTGAACATAGAAAGTGCCTATATATTCTTGATATGCTTGCAGTTGAAAACAAATAGGTCAATTAAGCGTTCTAATACGTAGCGTTGGCGTATTAACATCCTAAACCGAGAGTATAAACACGCAAATTGACGTTTGAAGGGGTTCAACAGCTTTTTAATGACTTTAATTTGTAATTTTGGTTGCTCGATTATTCATTGAAGTTAAAACAAACGGCTAGAAATATTTTTGACGTAGATTACAGGACGTTAGAGAAAATTTTCAAGACTTACCTAAACTAATGGATGATCATTAACATTTATTTTATTAGTTGGATTAAGCGAATCTTCAAATTGTTGACAAGGGGAAAGTTTCGTATTGCCTCAACAGGTTTTGTTATATGTCGATAAAACTTTGAGAACTGTTTCTTAGTGGTTATTCATAAGCTAAAAATCGATGACTAATTGATTTAAAGTTTTAATGCTGAGCGTCGAGTAAATGTTGAATTACAAAATAGGTGAATAAAACCATATTGAAAGGGATTCAATTGGTGTGAAATAAAGATTATCAATATAATGATACAAAGTATAATTAAATCTCTATGATTAAGATAATTTTGGTTGAAGAACATTCGATTATCCGCAATGGAATCAAATTGCTTTTAGAATCTCAAGAAAGTTTGCGGGTTGTCGCAGAAGCGAGCAATGGGAGAGAGGTATTAAGCTATTTGGAAAATAACGTCATACCGGATATCATTATCACCGATGTCAATATGCCAGGGAAGGAAGGTATTGAATTGGCTGTAGAATTAAGCCAGAATTACCCATCGGTAAAAGTCATCATTCTCAGTATGTTAAATGAAAACTACAACGTGCTATATGCTTTTGAAAAAGGAGTGAAAGGCTACCTGATAAAAAGCGTTGGCTATGATGAACTTCATTTTGCAATCAATCACATTCATAAAGGAGGCATTTACCTTTGTGGGGAAATGACTAAGATTGTTTTGGACAAGCTTCGCAATAATCCATTCTTTCAAAATCCGATTAATCAAGGCGATAAGAATTATGACATCAGTGACCGTGAAATGGAAGTGTTGCAATACATCAGTGATGGATACACGAATTTAGAAATTGCGGATAAGATGTTTTTAAGTAAACGCACCGTTGAAGGGCATCGCCAAAATCTAATTGATAAAATTGGCGTTAAAAATTCGGCATCATTGATCAAGTTTGCTGTTAAGCAAGGCTTGATATCGTAAGCTATAAACCATCCTAATGATGGTACAAACAAAGGGTGAAAATCGAAACTTGATTTTCACCCTTTGTAGTTTATGGTCTAAATGGAAAGAAATCATACTTTCTTTCGAGAGATACTCAATTCTACTCCTTAATTTTTATAGCAAATTAGCTCTTTTTCAATGACTTTAGAAAACTCACAAACGCCTTTTCGGTGTGTGTGCCTGGGAGCTCATGCTCTTGTTTTTTATTCAGTTTCTTGATCAATTCGGCTAAGCTCCCATCAAGATAGCGTTCTTGAAGGGCTGGGTGAATGTAATAGTTTCGGGTAACTGTCCGCGTATTTCCTAAACGTTCGGCAACCTGATCGATGATGCTAACCAATTCTTTTTTACGTTCAGTAGCCGTCTCCGGAAATGGGTCACGGCTCATGACCATGAGGCAGAGCAAACATCCGGCCCAAGTGCGGAAATCTTTGCAGGTATAGTCATCATGCATGCTGTCTTTTAGGTAGGCATTGATATCTCCCGAATCCAATTGCTGTACCGAGCCATCCGCATCATAATATTGGAAAAGTTTCTGTCCCGGAATCTCTTTGACATTCTTCAATAGCTTGGCGGTCTTAGATTCTTTCAGGTAAATCTTTTGCATCACGCCCTTTTTACCTTTAAACTTAAAGAATATCTTGTTGCTTTCAATATTCACATGTGCATTTTTCAACGTCGTCAAGCCAAAAGAACCATATTCTCGTTCGTAGGCTTTATTGCCAACACGGATAAATGTTTTGCTGACTGTATCGACTGCAATGGCGCATACCTTTTCTTTGCTAAATTGTCTTTTCCGAAGATCTATAGCTAGTTGTTTCTTCAGTAGGCCTAACTTATTAGCAAATCCTTCTAGCCGGTCGAACTTTGTGAGGTTTCGTCTGGATGCCCATTCGCTATGATATCGATATTGTTTACGCCCCCTTGCATCGATTCCTGTTGCCTGAATATGTCCATTTTTCCAACGGCATATCCAAACATCTGTCCAAGCCGGGGGAATAACCAGCGCATGGATCCGTTGAATTACTTCAACGTCCTTCACCAGGTTTTTATTTAGGTGATAACAGAATTTGCCGCCCTTTAAGCTTCGGCTATAGCCATTTTCCTTTCCTGATACATAATGAAGTTTCATATCAGTCGCAAGCTGTGATGGTATTTCAGGTTTCTGCATAAATTTAATCGCATTAGATTTAGCTATAAAACAAATTGGATCTGCATATTGTTTGGCTACTTCATATAGCGCTTCAAATTTATTTACCCTAGGTATTTTAGTTTCTTTGTTCGTATTCTAGAGAAAAATCCTCCGACAAAAGTCTTATGTGGAATCGTGTTCCTTAGGAAGATATCAAATTTTATTTACTTGATGTTTGGCTGATTGATGTTTTGTTGCATAAGACCTGCAGATAGTAAAGTATGTGGAACAAAGAATAAAGTTCGGATTATACTCTCTTTTAAAGCCTCGTTAGAGGCTGAATGTTAGCAGAAATAGGTAAGAGAATTAAATGCGTGCCGTAGGTACGCAACCCAATCGAAAAGATGTATAGAGCTTAAAAATAAATTGTTGCGTACCTACGGCACGCTGCTTTTATTGCGCATTCCTTTGCTACAACCATTTTGCTCCTACGGAGCAAGTTCAAAAACAATAGAATTTCCAGTCAATCTGTCCTAAGCACAACCGCTTTGTAGCAAACATCCCGGCGAAATCTTTTGTACCGTAGGTACAATCCTTTTCCAAAAGGAGCGTACCTACGGCACGCATATATTTTTCAATTAATCTTGCTACAAATCGGTAGCTCCTACGGAGCACTATCAATATGGCTTAGCCAGTATTAAATCTGTCATTGGTAGGAGCTAAATTTTGTTCACAAACCTTTGGAATAGGATGACAATGTTTGGCTGATTGTTGTTTTGTTGCATAAGAACTGCAGATAGTAAAGTGTGTGGAACAAAGAATAGAGGTTGGATTACACTTTCTTTTAAGCTCGTTAGAGGCTGAATGTTTGTAGAAATACGTAAGAGATTTAATGCGTGCCGTAGGTACGCAACCCAATCGAAAAGATGTATAGAGCTTAAAAATAAATTGTTGCGTACCTACGGCACGCTGCTTTTATTGCGCATTCCTTTGCTACAACCATTTTGCTCCTACGGAGCAAGTTCAAAAACAATAGAATTTCCAGTCAATCTGTCCTAAGCACAACCGCTTTGTAGCAAACATCCCGGCGAAATCTTTTGCGCCATAGGTACAATCCTTTTCCAAAAGGAGCGTACCTACGGCACGCATATATTTTTCAATTAATCTCGCTACAAAGCGGTAGCCCCTATGGAGCACTATCTATATGGCTTAGCCAGTATTAAATCTGTCATTGGTAGGAGCTAAATTTTGTTCACAAAACTTTTGGAATAGGACGACAATTTTTTGCTGATTGATGTTTTGTTGCATAAGACCTACAGGAAGTAAAGTAAGTGAAACAAAGAATAAAGTTCGGATTATACTCTCTTTTAAAGCCTCGTCAGAGGCTGAATGTTTGTAGAAATACGTAAGAGATTTAATGCGTGCCCTAGGTACGCAACCCAATCGAAAAGATTCATATAGCTTAAAAATAAATTGTTGCGTACCTACGGCACGCTGCTTTTATTGCGCATTCCTTTGCTACAACCATTTTGCTCCTACGGAGCAAGTTCAAAAACAATAGAATTTCCAGTCAATCTGTCCTGAGCACAACCACTTTGTAGCAAGCATCCCTGCGAAATATTCTGTACCGTAGGTACAATCCTTTTCCAAAAGGAGCGTGCCTAAGGCACGCATATATTTTTCAATTAATCTTGCTACAAAGCTGTAGCTCCTACGAAGCATAATCTATATGGCTTAGCCAGTATTAAATCTGTCAATTTGAATAAAACGAAGATTCTCGATATTAGATACCTCGCTTTGCTCAATATTTGTATTCGACTGCCATGTTAAGGATAATAAACTGCAGCTAGTTAATTCGCTACGCGCAAAATCAAATGCGGAAAGCGTAGGGCATAGCTGCTTGCCAGGTTCAGCATGTAATAATTGCTGCTGACAAGGTCTTCTTGCTTCACCAGGTTCTCCATATCCGTGGAGTCCATATCATTCGCAATAAAACCAAGCGCATGGATTTTATTGTCCTTGACATAGATGTAGCTTTTCTCTTGCTGATTGCGCCCTTTATCAAGGATGACGTAGGAAGATTTATTTTCTTCAAGCGCATTGATGGCTTTCTGGACTTTTTGATTGTAGCTTTCCAGCTCAGGAAGCTGGTCGTTCTGCAGGCGGATGCGTTCGATCAACGGCGTAGCTGCAGATTGGAAATATGAACAAAGCTGGCTGTTGAGCTCGTAGTCATTGATTAGGTTTCGCAGGAAGGTCGTCGATTCCGAAACTTGGTTGAAATAATAAATGGCAGGCGTATTCTTGTTGACTTTGCAGATGCTTAAGCGATAATAACCATTCTGATCCTCATAAAATACTAAGCCATATTTCGGATCATACTTTTTGAGGGCAGCATTGTATCGGGGCCAATGTTTCTTGATGTAATGACATTCCATCAGAAAAGCCATTAGCTCCGTGCCTGATTCTTGGTAATCGATGCTATAGATTTCTTTGAGAAACTGTTGGCGCCTAAGCGTCGAATTATTTCCCGTAAAATGCCCAAGCACGCGTTTCTTAATGTTAATGGCTTTACCGACGTAAATAATTTTGCCTTGCTGATTTAAGAAAATATAGATGCCGGCCGAAGTTGGCAATCGCTCAAAAACTTCTTCTTCGATGTGGTTCGGCAACCGCTGTTCTTTGGATTTTACTTTGGTCGATTGTGAAATAAAATCGTCTTTATCCTGTTTTAAGATTTTTTCGAAAAGCACTACCGTTGCTTCGGCATCTCCCGCAGCGCGATGGCGGTTTTCTAATTTAATATTCAGTGAGTTGCATAGCTTTCCAAGGCTGTAGGATGGAAGGCCGGAGAAAAACTTTCTGGCCAAACGCACCGTACATAATTTCGGCGCTTTCCAGTCAAAACCCGCATCCTTCAATTGTGCATGAACAAAGGAATAATCAAAGTTGACGTTGTGCGCAACAAAGATGCGCTCATCCAATAAATCAAATATTTTGGCCGCTACATCCTGAAACAAGGGCGCATCTTCGACCATCTCATTGCTGATTCCGGTCAAGGACTGAATATGAAAGGGAATAAACTGCTGTGGGTTCAATAGCGTCTGATAACTATCGATGACCTTCTTTCCATTGTGGATATAGATAGCAATTTCTGTCATTCGGCTACCGCCAGCATACCCACCGGTCGTTTCAATATCGACTATCGCAAATTGTTTATTCTCATGCATAAACAAATATAATACTAAAAATATTAGTTTTCAAAATGAAATCGCGGAAATATGATTTTCGTAAGATAAAGGATTTTTCGCGGGGCGGAATGAAATGCCAATCGCTAGAAGTGGAGAGGCCAAAAGCCCTATAGAGGGAAATCTAGGTATTAGTTAATCGCCGAACTGAACAATCCATTTTTATAAGCAAATACTTTTGTAAAGGTCGTGGTCTTTTGGTTTTCGTCAAAAGTTTCGACGGTGACGTTGATTTTATTATCTGCGATGCGCGTATATGTGTTGGAGATATACTCCACATAATCTTCGTAATATACCTGCTCAAATTGCTCAGTTTTATGTTGATTATTTAGGTTGACAAGGAAAGCAGACCTTTCGCCATCTGTTTGATACGCGACGAGAATAACATGTTGATTGATACTGGATTGTAAGGTGTCGATGATTTTAACAGGGACTTCATGCTGCAGGCGATTGAGCTCTTCGATACGCCCAAAGTCCAGCGCATCGAATTCTTGTTCGGAAAGGGCAGGAGCCAATGGAAAACGAAGTTGCATATATGCCTCATTGATTTCGCAGTCTTTGAGCTTGATATCAGGATTTGCGGAAGTAGCTTCTTGTATTTTATCAGCTGTTTCAACTTCTTCAACCACGTTCGCATGCCTGTTTTTTTTGGCATTCTGACAAGCATGGACCAAAAGGAAAATTAGCGCAATCAGCACGACAAAGTTGGCGTTCCGTATAATTCTTACTAGTAATCGTTTCATTGTTCGTTCGTTATTCAGGTCACTGATAATTTATGATAATACAAAAAATAGCTTAATCAGATTCGAATTAATTTCGGAAGCTATCTAGCGATTACATTTTCTTATAACTTTTTCTATTCGTTTTTGTTTGCTCTCTTTCTCAACTTCTGGGAGTCTGGACGCAAGCGTCTCCGCAAATAACTGCCGATTGGAATCGCTAACGATTGGAAAGATCTGTTCAGCATACATTGACAATTGGTTCGTCGGAGATTTTTTAAGCCGTTCGATCAGCAATTGAAAGGCATCATCAGCATAGGCTGGAACTGAAGCCAGCTGAACCAAAATTGCAACACATTGATCGTTTGTAATCACCGACCCTTTATCCGCTGCCGCAATGATTTGGGGCAATGCATGATAAATAACCGCGGGCTTAACCGTTGCGATAGCATGCAGCGCCGTCATCGCCCCCCATTGTAAGCGGTTATTTTTACTGCTGAGCAATGCGACAAATTCGGGAGTGTAACCAGCAATCAGTGATGGGTCAACAGCCCCGATTTCATAAAGCGCCTTAATGCAATCGCTCTGGATATCCTTGTTCTTATTCGACAGATTATCCATCAATTCCTTCACAGCATCTTTATTCTGCTGCGCAATGATTTCCTTTGCGAGCTCCTGATTCGGAATTTCATCTTTTCTATTCAGCGAAGAAGCGAGTCGAGAAAGTATGCTCATCGTAAGTTTATTTTTATTCTTCAATAAAATCTAAATCCCGGCCATGTGTTTCTGGGATAGTCATAACCGAATAAATCCCAAGAAAGAAACAAACCAAAGCCACAACTGCTGCGCCAATAATCACAGAGTGGCTCGCATCTCGCATAAATTCATACATAAGCGTCATGACCACAACGAATCCGCGCACAAAATTAGGAACTGTCGTCGCGGCTGTTGCTCGGATATTCGTTCCGAACTGTTCAGCGCCAACAGTCACAAACATCGCCCAATAACCCGCACCAAGACCGACCCATACACAGTAGAAATAATACCAATTAGCTGATTGTATCGGCGTAAACAACATCACGGCAACGCCAACCAAAGTGAAAATCATCATGTATAAAATGGCTTTCTTTCTAGATTTAAACCAATGGCTTAAAAATCCAGTCAGAAAATCGCCAGCAGAAAGTCCGACATAAGCCCACATAATTGCCAATCCAGGCTTGATGTCTTCGGTCAAACCATGCGCTTTTCCAATCTCATTGCCCAACATAGCCAAGATGCCAATACAGAACCAAGTCGGAAGTCCGATAGCTATGCATTTCATGTATTTTATGAAGCGTTCTTTGTTGTTAAAAAATAATAGGATACTGCCTTTGTTGATGGCGGTGTTCTTAGAAACATCTTTGTAAATACCAGACTCCACCACACCTACACGCAGCAGCAATAGCGCAATGCCCATCGCCCCGCCAATCCAATAAGCAATATGCCAGCTTCCGCTCAGTTCGACCGTAAAGTTAGCGACAACCGCACCCAGCAAACCAAAGCCCGCAACCAATGATGTACCGATGGCGCGCAGTTCCTTAGGCAACGATTCCGAAACCAAGGTTATCCCAGCGCCCAATTCACCTGCTAAGCCAATGCCAGCAATAAATCGCAGCGCCATATAAATTTCAGCAATGTATGGAGAATCAATATAGGGTAGGAAACCGCAGGCAATGTTGGCTAAAGAATAGGTGATGATCGAACCGAACAAGACCGAAAGCCGACCTTTTTTATCACCGAGCACACCCCACAGAATGCCACCGAGCAACAGACCGAACATCTGCCAGTTCAGAATACTGATCCCAGTTGTGTCAGGATTCAATCCCAGATCGATCAGGCTCGGGATTCGGACAATACCAAATAGGAGCAGGTCGTAAATATCGACAAAGTAGCCTAGTGCAGCAACGATTACGGGTAGACTAAATAGGTACTTCAGCTTTTGTTGGTTAGTCAAGCTATCTGTCATCTGATGAATGGTTTATAATGAAGCGATTAAATTAATAATTTTTTCCATAGAAATTAAAATTATTTAGCGGCTAAATCAAATTCATGGATAGCTTACCGAAAACTAAATAAGACAAATCCAAAAAAATAACAGTTAACCTTAACCTTATTTAAACGGATTAATTGTTATTTCAAAATTAATTAACTTTTGATTAAACTTAATTCTACATGCAGATCTAAAATTCATATAAAAATTTTATAAGCATCCACAAAATTACTGTCATAATATTGTAAACATTTAAATATATTATTTTTTGGTTTTAAAATTAAAACACACCATATTATATTTGTAATAAGGATTTAAGGACAACGTACTGATATCCTGAAAGAAAAAGAATGATTTTCTAAAAAGTCACCTTAAGAAAAACTAACATATTCAGTTATTGATCCAATATGGAGAAGCTATACTAAAATTAAAATGAAGGTATCTATGCAATCACTTTAAGTAGATTACATTACTATTTCATATAATGATAACATAGAACTCTTTAAAATTTTCAGTTAAGCATTTTCAGATTGACTATCTTTGCGAAGTTTATTAAAGAAACTGATGTGTATGAAACGTATTACTGTTTTTTGTGGGTCTAGCTTTGGTACTGATAAAGTATATGAAGAACAAGCCTACGAATTAGGCAAGTTATTAGCTAAAAAAAATATCGGATTGGTTTATGGGGGCGCGATTATTGGCTTGATGGGAACTGTGGCAAATGGTGCGCTGCAATATGGCGGGGAAGTAATTGGTGTGTTGCCTCATTTTTTGAAAGGAAAAGAAATAGCACACGATCAATTGACTGAGCTTATCTTAGTAGACACCATGCATGAGCGGAAGACAAAAATGGACGCTTTGTCTGATGGAGTGATTGCGCTTCCGGGTGGTTTTGGTACATTGGAAGAGCTTTTCGAAATGTTGACATGGGCTCAATTGGGTTTGCATCAAAAACCAATCGGCTTGTTAAATACCAATGGATTCTACAATGATCTTTTGTTATTGATACAAAATATGGTTGATAAAGGATTCTTAAAACAAGTCAATCAAGAAATGCTTTTGGTAAGCGACTCGATTGAAAATCTTTTGGATAAAATGAATAATTACCAAGCACCAACTATTGGTAAATGGATCGAAAAAGAAGAAGTTTAATATGAAGATAGAAAAAATACATCTGCCAACGGCTGGCTTAATAGCCATTAAGGACAAAAAAATTCTATTGGCGTACAGCATCAATAAGAACGCATGGTATTTACCCGGCGGTAAAGTAGATATCGGTGAAACGGCATTGCAATCTGTTCAGCGCGAAGTTTTGGAAGAATTAAATGTAGAACTGAAACCTGATGGATTAAAATACTATTGCCATGTTTCGGCTCCAGCTTATGGGGAACCCGAGCACATTACGATGCAACAAGACTGCTTTCTTTATAATTTAGAAGAAGAGTTCAAAGCAAGCAATGAAATTGGCGAACTGAAATATTTTGATCTGGAGACTTATCTTCAAGAACCAGCTCAAGTCGTGGGTGTCCTAAAAGTTTTTGAAAATTTACAAAATGACAAGTTGTTGTAAAGAATAGTAAACGAGATCTTTTAGTAGAGATACAATCTAAAACACTGCATCCTAAACCGAGTAGTTTTTCAGAATAAAATCCCTCAATTATAACTAGTAATACTGCATACAATATTGTGTAATGCTTTGTCGCGTCTAGGGTTTATCTTTAGAGCGACATTTTTGCATATGAATTTAATAGCATTACAATCTCTAGTTCTAGTCCAATAATAAGCTCCAAATAAAAAGATCTCTCTTCTAAAACCGATTAGGCTAGGCAGGGCCAAATAGCCTTTATCCACACACTTCACGCATAAAAATGATAGCTCCTACATCTTACTAAAAACGGATTAATGGAGCTATTTTCGATAGATTTTACGATAGAATTTAATCTTTATTAAGATTTATGTGGCGTAACATCTACATATGTGGCGTAACATCGACAATTAGGAAAACAAACGATTGCAATACTATTTTTCTATCATCTATTGCTATATCTTCGCATCGTTAATTTGAAAATATAAAGAATCTCAATCGCTAAAACGTTGAGTCATCCTGAACCAAATAGTAATCAAATACTATAATATTCCAACTTAACTTTCTCTAAGTTTCAAAAAAGGCCAATTTATTGGCACTGGAATCTTATTGACTTATAATTAGGATTAATCTATTAGAATAACAGCAATAAAATGAAGCATTTACGCCAATACCAAAAACCAACTTTCGAAGTGATGTTGATTGAACTTGAACAAGGAATTGCGGCCGGTTCGACCACACAATATCCTACCGCGAATGAAGGTGGTGTAGAGCATCAATGGGACAGTATCGTCACTGACGATAGAGATGCTGCTTGGTAATTAATCTTATTAAATCTAGACCATGAAAATTCAATCAATAAATAAAGTAATGTTCAATAGAAATTACATATGGGTAATCGCATTGATTACGTGTTTGTTCTCTTGTCAGGATGAAAAAATAGTAAATGAAAGCAATGAAGATGCTATAGTACGTATCTCAATAGATGGCATAGAAACTCAAACAGAGAGCAATGGTTCAATTGCAAGTACAAACCCTGCTAAGCTAGCGAGCACACAAGCAATAAACACTAGCGATGATGTTGTTCAAAATTTAGAAGTTCCTTTCGATGATTCGCACTCTGTGCAGATTACAATTACTGAACAGCGCAACTCAGTAAATTCTAGCAATTCAAAGTTAAATAAAATTGCTTCGACCACAACAACAGGTCCTGTAAAATGGCTTCTTGAAGCAGGTGTTAAATATAGAGTTGTAGTTTATAACAGTGCTGGAAACTACTTAAATAATTACGAGTACGTAGTTGGAACTGCTAAGCCAACTAATGGAATCACATTAGCTCCTAATCAAAAATATACTTTTGTTGTATATTCAATTAGAAGCAAAGAGTCTGTCCCTGCTGCTCCAACAGCGAGTTTAAACAGTGCTATTTTACCAGTTAATGGAAATGTTGATTTTATGTATTTTATTAAAGAAAACATGACCGTTAGTGCCGGAGTCAATGATTTAGCTGTCTTGTTGAAACATAGCTTTAGCCAGATTACAACAACCATAAATGCGTCGGCGATAGGCGATGTTACTGCTGCAACAGCTAATGTTAAACCACATTTTAATGTACCAGAAATCAAATTAAATAATGGCAGCATAAATTATCTTGCAAAAGGTGGTACTTGGAGTGGAGATCCTACACCGTCTGGAAGTGTAGTATCATTCCCAAACCTGTCTTTATCGAAGGTAGTAAGCGATTCAATAATGGTTTGTAATAATGGATCTTCGACTAGTACATTATCGTTTCCACATATTACAATTAAAGGAATGACAAAATATAACGTTCAAGTTCCTAATATTTCTTTAAAACCAGGAAGACGCTACGTATTAACAATGAATTTAACGAGCTTCGGAAGTGGTAGTAACGGTGGTGGCGGCCAGGCATTTTCTCCTGGAAATTTGATATACAATCGGTCAAATGATTCGTATAGTTTCGCTACAACACAGGCAGATTATGGTAGTTACTTTTTTCCTAACTATACAAAGCCTAAAAGACTTGATATCGCAAATATAACACCCAATAATACTATTAATGGATCTTCTGGAGACCCTTGTTCAAAAGTGCTTCCTTTAAATTCATGGCGTTTGCCTACCGAAACAGAATTGATGTCTATCAAAGAATCTACTGCGAGCAGAATATCTGGACATGCCGGCCCTAACATCAATTCTCCAGTTCGTTTTGTCGCTACGTACGACGGTACGAATAGCACAAGTTCTGGCATGTTTCTTGGCACTCAACTGGATCCTGGAACTAACCGATATAGTTATATGTTCTTTACTTATGGTGGGGCTATTAGAAGTAATCATACAAGCCCTGGAGAATTCGGTTTTGGATATTATTTAATTAAGTCTTCAACAGCTTACAAAGCGGTTCAATTTGGTAATGTGGATACGTTCGATTTTGTAACTGCTTTGAAAGAAGAAGCTTTCCAAGTAAGATGTGTTAAAGTAAATCCATAGTCTATAATACAATTTTTATTTAAAAGGCTTTCTTCTAAATACCAAAAGAAAGCCTTTTGTTATTTGGATAATTTATTGAAATAATTACTTAAAATCAACCTTCGTTGTATAATTGAGTTTACTTAATTTGTCTGTAGTCTGACTGTGCTGCGAAAGCTTAAATGATATTGGAACTCCCATACGTTCATAATCGAATGTAGCCTGAGAGAAATTGCGAACGGCCAGCGTTAAATAGGCATCTATTTTTTCTGCAGTAGTTTTGAAGGATTGCACGTTATTGATTTCTTCCTCAGTATATCCTCTAAAAAAGAAATGCACATCAGCTGTATTAAGTTCTGCTATTTCCGCCTCATCTAAATGCGCCATTTGATTGTATGACAATTTATTCACCAATGCATTTGTACTTTCAGCAGCGTCCAAAACCATATAAGCAATCTTTCCGTAGTTTAGTTCTGATACGCGAGCAATCTTTAATTGATTAATTTGTTCTAAGGAAAAGTAGGGATTAAAGTTATATTGGTCGTTTAGCCTTGAACGAATCGTTATTGTTTCTCTTTCACTGTAATGTAACCAGCCACTTTTTTTCAATTTATGATAATCTGATTCAGAAATAGCAAACAGCGCTCGGATATCGACATTTTCTTCAAAAAGTAACTTCAGATTTTCATAACTTTGGAATTTATAAGTATAATCTTTGTGAGCCAATATGTTCCTATTTTTCATAGACTCACTCAGATTTTCAACCTGCTTACTTAAATCATCCCATGAAGAGATTGAACTTACTTCAAACAGATTCCAATCATACATCAAAAAATTTAAATACTCAACTTTTGATTTCGATTGTTCAACATAATTGGCAACTTCCAATTCCGGCAAATCTTTAAGTGAGACAAATGAATTCATTAGCGGTTTCTCATGCACAGCTGTTATTGGATACATAAAGCCATGATTTGCCGATTTCTCTACTTGAAATCCTATAATCGAATCCTTTTTGCTATCCCATAAGGTGTCCGTAATCGTGCGAAGGCTTAGTGCAACAATTTCTTCAAAATCATAAGTAGAATAATCTGTATTGTTGGGTTCCACTTGATCAGTAATCGATGGTTCAGGAGAATTTCTTGTGCTACAAGATCCAAATAGCATCCCCATCAGTGCAGTTATTAGATAACAAACGTTTTTGATAATGAATTGCATGTTAGAGGCTTTAATATTAAATTAAAAATTCTGCGAAATTATTATTAGTTTTTAATAAAAGTGGTGACATAAAACTTTTTTATTAGTTAAAAAATGAAAGAAAATAGTTAAATTGCTTTATAAAAAAGCACAGGCAATATTTCGAACCCAATTAAAATAAAATATGACGATACCAAAAACCATTGAAGGACCCATTCGTAACAAAGAAAAAACAAAGAAAGGTCTGATTGACGCAGTAGGGAAGATAATTTTGGAAGACGGTTATACAAAATTAGGTATCAACCGAATTGCAAAAGTTGCTGGAGTTGACAAAAAATTAATATATCGCTATTACGGGAATTTGGATGAGCTGATTGCCAGCTATTTTCGTCAGCGTGATTTTTGGTCTCAATCGGAAGTGGATGAAAAATTAAATGAAATACCAAATCAGTTTGAAGATTTCGGTGAATCTGTAGCTAAAAATTTCCTAATTCAGCTAATGGATTATTTAGACAGCAATGTTGAAGCACAGAAGATATTGGTGTGGGGATTGTCCGAAGAGAATGATTTTATCAAAAAATTAAGCTATGAAAGAGAATTAATAAGTACCGAATACTTTAAACTTACTGATCCTTTTTTTGAAAAATCTGATATCGATTTGCGTGCTAGTTATGCTATTTTGCTCGCTGGTGTATATTATTTGATTTTACATACGAATTCCACAGGAGGAACTTTTTGTGAACTAGATCTCCAAAAACAAGAAGACAAAGACCGGGTGAAGAGGAGTTTAGAGAAACTATTGGGACTTTGTTTTAAACAAGTGAAGTAGATTTCAATTTGATTGGAATCAATGCAACTTTTCTAAAAATCAAAAGCTTATAAATCGTACCTTTGCGCCAAATGAAAAAAATAGTTGATTATAGAAAACTTTTAAATGTTGATAAAGCGGTTGAGTTGTCCTCACTAAAAACCATTTATCGTAACATGATGAAAGAATATCACCCTGATAAATTTCAGGTTGAAGAAGAGAAGGCTGTTGCCGAAGTAAAAAGCAAAGAAATTATCGAAGCATATCACTTTTTGGTAAGCATTTCTCCTGAAACGCATGCATTAAACACTGAAGCATATACCAATACGATTACCAATTCAAACATTCTTGATTTTGAATACAAACAATCGGTTTTGAATATTCAGTTTTTTGATGGCAGCTCATACGAATACTTCGATGTTCCAAGAGCGATCTACACTAAATTCGTAAATGCAGATTCTCCAGGAAGATTTGCACGTCGCCATATTTGTAACTCTTTCCCATATCGTAATGTGGTAAAGGTTACTGAAACAGCTTAATCTGTTTGTTAAGAAAGAACCAATATTTTTTTGCATATTGGTTCTTTTAACATTATTCATATCCACCATTTAGGACGATGTGGACAAGGATTTTGTCGGTATCTCTCCATTGAACCCAACCGTGTGGCGCATTTTTCTGACCTCGTTTATGGGGGTCAATAACCCTTATCCAATTTCCTGCTACGCTATCAGCCTGATGTAAGTCAACATCGGTTTTCAGGTTCGTTCCGAATGGCTGATCAAATAGCTTTTCGTCTTCATAATCAATATACCAAGCACGTTTTATCGCCTGTTCCCATGATTCATAATAGAACCAAGAACTAATTTTCGAATCGATAAAATTAGGATTAAAAAATAGCTCGTCTGAATTATTGTTCTTTCTTAAATCATTTTCGGGATCAATGCTTATAAAACTAGTTTCAAATGTTTCCTCGTTGATAAGGATTGTAAAACCTGCAGCAGTTTGTTCAATTACTCTGAAAGTTAGCTCTGGAACAAAATGAATAAGTCCCATATTGCGATGATCTTCGCCATCTGCATCCGAATCGCCTTCCGAAAGAATATACGGCTTAAGTCTATTTCCCAATCTTGTCGTTTTAAAGTCTAGCTTCCCTTTGTTCGATCCGGATTCAATACGACGAAAGCTGATGCTATCGTAGGGATTGCTGGCTGTATCAGTTGTATATAGCCTAATAGTTTCTGAGACATTGAGGTGAAGCAAACCTATTCCTACCTTATTCTCTGTAATGGGTAGTTTTACTGCATCCAAACTGCTAGTCGATGAGCATGAGCACAAACAAAAAAGAAAAGCAAATAAACGTGTTTTGGACATAGTAAGACCGGTCTAAGATAAATTCATTTTACAGAACAGGAATAGTAAAATACGCTCCAAACGTCAAACGGTTAAACTGCTGATTTTCTCTTTCCAATACAGAAGCGAACTTCGTAGAATTGCCTACATAACCAGCAAAAAAGCGAAGGTCTTGGTTCTGATAAGGTTTATATTGCAAAGCAGCAAAATAGGTATAATTTGTTCTGAAGTTATTCCCTAACTCTTCGTTGTTTTGTTGACTGGCTGTTTCGTATGCACCTTTCAGTGCAATTTCCCAAGTTTTAGTTAAAAATTGATCATAACGCAAAATAGCTGATTGATAAACGACATCTTCACTTAAAGTGTTATTCTCGCCTGTATTTCCGTAAAACGTATTGATGACAGAAGAAGCGAGCATTGCATGATCTACAGCTAAATTCGTGTGCTGAAGATCCAGATAAATAGTTTGCTTATTCGTTTTAAATTTATTCGCCAAAGAGATGCTTTGATTAGTATGGCTTTTCGCAAATTGCGAGCTGTTATACGACCATTTTGTCTGAAGCTTTCGCTCCATGAAATTTCCGGTCCATGTAAAATAGGCACCCATCGGCGTTGCCGAAGCTTGGAGACTTCCTGCTTGAAAGCCATTATTTTGCAAATGATCTCCAAATCTGTCGTTGGTTGTATTGTATACTTGTGCATGCACAGCATGGTTGTTATTTACGGTATAAGAAAGCGTTCCTGCCACGACAAATAGATTTAACACACTGCCGACATAATCCGAAAACTTGTACTCATAAATAGGATTATTCTCAAACTCGTAACTTCCTACCATCGCACTTTGCTTTCCAAGCGTTACAGCCCAATCATTTTGCTTTCCAAATTTATAGCGGATAAAAGCATGGTCCAATGCACGTGACGCATTATCCTGGCTTGTTCGTCCAAATGAACTATTTAATCTGAAACGAACTCGGTAGGAGAGACGGTCGTTATAATCTCCGTGCAAGACCACTCGCGCTTCATCCAAATGCATACGATTCATTGGGTTGTCAGACCCCATGCTATCCGCTTGAAATCCCGCACGAAGCATCACATCCATATTGAACAGCTTAGCTTTAGCTGGACTTTGGATAATACTATCTTGCTGCATACTGGTTACATTTATTTTAGTATATTTTCTCTTTTCGTCAGAATCCGCATAACCTGTCGTGCAAAAACAGATTATTCCTAAGGACGTAATAAAATTTTTCATTAATCGCTATGATGTCGGTTTAATTATATTCAATAGATTATTGTGACTCTTAAAGATATGGATTACTAAGCTAGCTAAAAACAGTAAAGGCCTCATGAGGCCTTAAAAAAGAGTTTGTCTATGTAAAATTTACAAAAGGTTACATCAATATTCCTCTTTGAACTTGAATAGGTTTTGGAATGTCTTGTTCACCGATCATTTGAAGCAAATCAATTTCAATGGTTCTGCAGATGGATAACATTGGCACATCGTTAGGAAGACCTTCGAAAGGATTTTCTGAATAATCGCCCACAAGTTCCATACAGACAAACATCCACCCAACAATAACGACAAAGGGAATGGATAACCAAATTCCCCAATCACCGATTTTGCTAAATTCAGAAACAATGCCAAAAGGCAACATGAAGATAAATACACAGACGAAAATAAAAGTGATATTTCCATATTGGCGTGGCAAGGGGAATTTCTTTATTCGTTCGGCCATGCCTTGGTGGTTATAAAAATCATTCAACGTATTCTGCATAGTGACCTGACGGAAGTCGTTGATTAGGTTTTGCTGCCTTAGCGTCGATAAAGCTTCTGTTTGTTTATCAATCAGTTGTGTAGCTGGATTATCAAATCTCTTAAGATCTTCAATTTCGTCATTGGATAAGTATCTTTCCATTTTAAAATGCTCGAATTGATCATTGAACAATCCCACGCCGTTTTTTGATTGTTGTAACCGAGCGAATTTTCCAAAGGTTCCCCTTAAACTCGCATGTTCCCATTGCGTACTTAATAACAATTGGCTTCTCAAGGTGTAAAGCCAAGCAATATGTCTAAAAATTAAGGAAAGTTTGATCTGAAGAAGTTCTTCTTTAGAAATAGATTCATCAGTAAAATTATCTCCTACAAAGTTTTTCACCATTGTAGACCAAGATCTACTGCTGTTTACAATCGCGCCCCAGATTTTGCGGGCTTCCCATAAGCGGTCGTAGGCTTGATTGTTTTTAAAACCTACATAAAAAGCAACGGCGGTACCGATCACAGAAAGTGGAACCCAAGGTATGGTAAATTCTCCAAAATCAGTGAAATAATATAGGCTTGCAACAATGACGGCCCACAGGGTCAACCAAACCAAATGATGACCTGCAAATCTCATCAATCCTTTAAATGTGACATTCTTTTTTACTAACATACTTTTTCTAAGAGTTTTTCTGTGCTAAGATTTTAATATCGGTTACTTCAATTATTGGTTTTGGATATCCGTTTGTGACGGCATGAATCATGGCTTTGCCAACATCTTCCAATGTGCAGCTAAATTTTGGAAAGAGAAGATTCCAGAGTGGATATAGTCCTGAAATCACTTTTAAAAAACCTTTGGTGTTTTTCTGTCCTTTGACGATTTTCATGACGCCTGGACGGAAATTGTAAACCGCTTTAAATGGCAATCGCATCAACACGTTTTCTGTTCGTCCTTTCACTCTCGCCCACATGACTTTTCTATTTTCCGAACTATCTGTTCCGCTTCCAGAAACATATGTAAAAACCAACTGTGGGTTTATGGAAGCAAGCTGCTCAGCAAATGAAACGGTTGTATTATAGGTAGCTTTCGTAAAATCTTCTTCCGAAACGCCAACCGAACTAATTCCAGCGCAATAAAAACATCCGTCGTAGCCTTTTAGCTCTTCGGCATGTTCATTGATTTTGGTGAAATCAGAAATAAGCAGTTCTTTTAATTTTGGATGGTTGCGATCTAAATGTCTTCGATTAATCAGCAAAACTTCCGAAACTTGGGGGTCATTAAGGCAAGTAAGCAAAACTCCTTCGCCGACCATTCCGGTGCTTCCTGTGATTATAACTTTTAACTGCATAGGTGTTTTTTACACAGCCAAATTAATCAATTTTTGAAAGATTTTATTATAGAGTAATTATTTTTATTCAAATAGAGAATACCGATCGAATTGCTTACTTATTACGTATAGAAGTACAGATTTTATTGAATTAACTGCTTATTGTCATCATACAGGCCTATTAAAATACTATTCCCGTGTTTATCGATTTTTAATCCTCCATATGCTGCCTTCTCATATTTTTCAGCCTGTCCTTCTTCGAAGAAATAAGATTCAGCCCCGATATGAACATTCCATGAGTTCAGTGCATTGTATTCGATTAATTGCTCTCCAGATTTCAGTGGCGTTTGATCTTCTTGAAAACGTACTCTGTCGGCAACAGCTGTTGAATCCAGCGTAACAACAATGTATCCGCGCTTCGGAATTGAATCATTATAATCTAGCATTCCAATCGAATAGCGCAAAGCCATATAATCGCCTTGCATCAATGATCGCGGATCAACAGGTGCCAAATTCAATAAAACAAGCTGTCCGTCATCCAGAATCTTTTCTTTCTTTGCAATCGATGTATTAAAATAAATCAATAGAAGAATTAGATTTCCCAATATGATCAGTCCGATATACTTAGCCATTTTTTGAAGATTTTTTTGAGGTAAAATAATAAAGCAACAGAAACAGTATTCCAGAACAAAACAACAAAATGGATTTTGTTAGCAAGGTGAAATTCAGATCGTAATAATATTGACCAATGAAATAGATGAACGAAATAATTCCTAAGAAAAATCCAGTCCGGTATGAAACCATAAAACTCAATAGAATCATTAAAAATGCGCCTGAAATCGCAGGATACAAGAGGGTAGGTAAGAGCAGTAAAATGGTTAACCCATAAATTGTCAATTTGCCGCTTTGATCGTTAATGCTTAATTTTTTCAGTACAATCGACATGACATAAAGAATAACGATGATGATAAATACCGAAGATGCAATAATGTATTTCTGAGCGATTTCTTCTAATCCATTAATGCTTAAAAATAAGCTGACACAAATAATAGAAAACAAAGAGGCTATCCGTACAGGCTCATAACGCTTAGAAATTGCTGGCGATGCAGCTAGGCATTTCGCCTCATTTAGGAAGATGAAGGCTATACCTGCAGCTAACAAGGATAAATAGGCTTGCACCAAAACAACCTCATCATTCAGAATGCAGAAAAACAAAATGCTTCCATTAATCACTAATGTCGAAAGAAAGGTCAAGATGTAATTCCTGCTTAGACTAAAGGTCGCCAAACTTGTAAGCAAGATACTTAGGATGATCAAGTTCTTATCAACGTCCATTCCAGACAATCCTATTCCAATCAATACAAAACCGATAATAAATGCTGAAATGCCGATGGTATCGAGAATGATTTTGTCAGAAGATTTGCTGACTAATAGCGAAGCAACAAGACAAATTCCTCCAAAAAGCAACATGCCCATTTCGGAATCATATAAGCCAGCTATTAAAATAAAGCCGACGAACGAGATGCAGGCTAGAATTCCGCCAAGGATTGTCATTATTTTTATGGACAACGATTGATCATCCTTATCTCTTTGATATTCTGCATAAATCGCTTCTTCATCAAATTGCAGCGTTCTGCTAGATGTCGCTTGGATCGTTGATAAGATTTCATCGATCTCTTCTCTAGTTTTCATTTTTCCTCCATTTCTTTTGCAGACGGATTAAGTTTGTCACAACTAAAGTTACTCCTCCAATAATAAATAGGCCATTGATAAAAAACATGAATTCATCATCTGATATCCTGAATAACAAGGAAGATAAGATAATGATGACACTAAAAGGAATAGCCGAAAGATAGAATCCGCTTTTGATCTGAAGGCCATATCGAATGCCGACCGAATAGGCAATGCTGACAAAAACAGCTAAAGGCAGTATGGATAACAAATTTCCATCAACGATGCCGTACGCCAGTGCAATTGTTGCGAATGATATGGCTGCGAGCGCTACGATATTCAAAAACCATGTTGGCAATATTTTGTGTTTCTTGTTTTGAGGAAGAATGATGGCAGCCATCAATGCCGTTGTATTCACCAAGAACAAAAGGGTGAACAAGAATATAAAGGACCAATCTTGTGCGACTTGATCAGCATACAAATACAGCGTTGTATTAATCAATGCTAAATAAAGTAAATACAAGGTTGCATAATTCCCAACAATAACCCAAAGAGTGATAAACAAAGTCCAAGCTAAAAAGAAATCATAGGCATTCGCACCTGTTTGATAAATCTGTCCGAAAACCGCAAATAAAACTCCGACAAGCACAGACGCAGCGGTTAATATTATTTTCCTTAGCTGAGTATTCAGTTTAGGATAAATTGCGAATAGGGTAGTCACGATCAGCAAACCTTGCGTAAGACCGAGCTTCACAAATTTGTTTAAATCAGCCCAGTTATATGCAAAAAAGAAGATGATACCCGCTATGGTAAATCCAATTCCCAATACAATAAAAAACAGGCGAAGAAATTTTTGCCAATCATCCTTTTTCGCATAAATAGATTCTTCAAGAATGGATTCAATTTCTTTTTCGTTCAGGTTGCTGTGCTGCCTGACGATAGATAGATCTTCACGTTGGATTTTATTCATTTCTTATATTTTTATCTTCCTGAAGTTTATTAAACTTCGGGATAATTTTTATCCAGCAACAACAAATCGGACAAACTTCAATTGATTATTTACAAATTCAAACTGCCAATTATACGTAAATTCATTTTCGGAATGATAATCTGTAAATTCATCAAAATCCTTTATAATTTCTGAATGAGCCATGTGGTTGTAAGTTAGATGAATCTGGTTGTTTTCTATACGCAGTTCATAGACAATCTTCACAAAACCATTATCCACAAGAACCTTTTGCAAGCCTGTGTTTTTATAATAATTGATATCGTCCAAATCGAGCCTGCTGACCACATCTTTTAAATAGTGCTGTTCACCTTCTTCATAGCTGAAATTAAATGAATTTTTTAATTCAACTAGTTCATCTCCAAGAACATTGTTTTTAAACTTCTCGAGCTGAGTGGTAAGTTCTTGGCGCGCTGCTTTCAGAGATGTTGTTGTTTCTTGAAAAAGCTTAATGTTTTGCTTTTCAATAGCGTTAAAAGTCACCTTGTTATTATCACCTAAAGATTTATAGTTTGGATCCTGTTCGAAAAATTCTTGTATGCGAGGATTTTCAAACTGATGCCCATTTTTGGCAAAAATCTCATTGGTCAACATTCGAATCTCATCGATGCTCGAACCTATTAGTTGGGCAGGTTTAATGATCTCGGTTGAACAGCTTGAACAATCTTTCAACGATTGTGCTTGGCAGTAAGCTGCAAATAGAATAAATAAGATGACTGCTTTGTACATGTTAACTTTGTTATTAATTTAAATGTACGAAACATTGCGTATAATTAAATCATTCGGAACGACTTAGGCGATATCACTGAACCTAAATGTTTCCTTCAAACGGATTCCTTTTTCCGTCTGCTGCAAAGTGCAGCATTCATTGACAGGATCATGCTCAAAGAAAATTACGTATTCTTTTTCTACGAATTCTGTCCAATAGCTCTTCCGCTCTTCCATCGTGACCAATGGACGCACATCGTAACTCATCACATAGGGCAGAGGAATATGTCCGACTGAAGGCAACAGGTCTGCAGCATACAGAATTGTTTTTCCTTTATACTCAATTTGTGGCAACATCATGGATTCTGTGTGGCCGTTCGCGTAGCGAATGTCAATCAAGTCGGAAAATTTCTCTCCTTCTACAATAAATTTTAGCTGTCCACTTTCTTGAATGGGAAGTATATTTTCTTTTAGAAACGAAGCTTTTTCTCTTGGATTCGGATTCACTGCCCAATGCCAATGTTTTTCATTGCTCCAGTAGGTTGCGTTTGGAAAGGCTGGAACTAGCTTTTCGCGATTGCGAACGATTGCTCCACCACAATGGTCGAAATGCAAATGTGTCAAGATCACGTCCGTTATGTCATTGCGATGAAAACCATATTTTGCTAATGAACTATCTAACGTTGCTTCTCCATGTCGATAATAATGTCCGAAAAACTTCTCATCCTGTTTATCGCCAAGCGACGTATCAATTAAGGTCAAGCGCTTTCCGTCTTCAATCAGCAACAAGCGATTTCCCCAAGTGCAGAGGTTATTGGCATCAGCTGGATTGGTTCGTTGCCAAATGGATTTCGGAACAACACCAAACATCGCGCCTCCATCTAATTTAAAAAATCCCGTTTCTAAGCTATAAAGTTTCATCTCGATTGATTTTAAAGGCTATTTTTTTTAAGCATTATTAATTGTACCTTTTTAAGGTAAATAAATATTTAGAATAATGAAAGAAAAATCCAGTTTAGCAGAAATTGAATCTCGTTTTGATCAAGATGTAGAACGTTTTTCAAATTTAGATACTGGCCAGCAGACAACGTTGGATGCCAAATTAAATATGGACCTGATCTGTGAAGCCATTTCAAAAGTATATCCTGATTTAAACGCCGTTCTTGATATCGGTTGCGGAGCAGGCAATTACGATGTCAATCTGCTTCGTTTTCATTCGCCGCTAGAAATCACGTTGGTGGATTTAAGCCAGCCCATGCTCGATCGCGCAAAAGAGCGAATAGAAGCAATAAATAGCGGTACTGTTCGATTGGTGAAAGGTGACTTTAGAACTGCTGATTTCGCGGATGAATCCTTTGATGTGATTATCGCGACGGCTGTTCTTCATCACCTTCGAAATGACCAAGATTGGGAAAATGCATTTCAGAAATTCTACAAAATACTAAAGCCGGGAGGAAGCATCTGGATATTTGATTTGATCCAGCAAGAAAATAGCCGATTGCAAGATTTTGTTTATAATGAAAAGTATGGCGATTATCTGAAAGGACTAAAAGATGAAAATTATCGGGATCATGTATTCGATTATATTGAAAAAGAAGATTCGCCTAGAAGTTTGATCTATCAATTGAACTTATTGGAAAAAACAGGCTTTCATCATGTTGACGTCTTGCATAAGAACCTTTGCTTTGCATCATTCGTTGGCTTCAAATCATAAAAAAAGCTGTACTAAAAAATTAGTACAGCTTAGCTCATGTATTTTTATTCAGCTTAGTGAATAAATAGTAACTCTCTTAATTTTGGTAAAGGCCAGCGTTGATCATCAACAATTTTTTCCAATTTGTTGACGTGGTAACGGATTTCATCAAAATAAGGTTTTACAATTTCGTCATATGCAATCGATCTTTCGCGAACATCGTCGATTGTATTTGCTTTTTTACGAGCCTGACGCATTTCTTCAGCTTTTTCTAGAACTGTATTCGTATGTTTTGAAATACGTTCTACTAAGTTTAATTGAGAGCTATATGCTTCTTTGCTTAAGCCTAGATCTTTCAATCCTCTTACGTTTTCAATCAATTCATTTTGGTATTCGAAACATACAGGAGCGATCTGACAGCTAACGATTTCTCCAATAACACGCGCCTCAATCTGTAATTTTTTGTAGAAGTTCTCTAACAAGATTTCGTGGCGAGCTTCCGACTCACGTTTAGAGTAAATACCTAATTTCTCAAACAATTCTAAAGACTCAGGTTTTACGTAAACGTCCAAAGCTTTAGGAGTTGATTTTACATTTGATAAACCTCTAGCCGCTGCTTCGATTTCCCATTCTTCGCTATATCCATTTCCTTCAAAACGGATCGCTTTCGATTCTTTGATGTATTTGCGGATAACGTTTAAAAGAGCAAGGTCTTTTTTCGTTCCTTTTTTGATTTGCTTATCAACTTCAGCTTTAAATTCAATTAATTGCGCAGCAACGATTGTATTTAAAATAGTCATTGGCAAAGCTGAATTTGAAGAAGAACCTACCGCTCTGAATTCAAACTTATTTCCTGTAAATGCGAATGGAGAAGTTCTGTTTCTATCTGTGTTATCCAATTTCAATTCAGGAATTTTTGGAATGCCATGCCATAGATTTGCTTCTGCTTTCACTTTCTTCGCCACACGAGCCGATTCAACTTCTTCTAAGATTTCATCCAATTGAGAACCTAAGAAGATAGAGATAATCGCTGGAGGAGCTTCGTTAGCGCCTAAACGGTGATCATTACTGTGACTTGCAATCGACGCACGTAATAAATCTGCATTTTCATAAACCGCTTTAATCGTGTTTACGAAAAAGGTTAAGAACATTAAATTATTTTTAGGAGTTTTTCCTGGAGACAATAAATTAACGCCTGTGTTTGTGATTAACGACCAGTTGTTGTGTTTACCAGAACCGTTAACACCAGAATATGGTTTTTCGTGCAATAAAATCTTAAAGTTGTGGCGAAGTGCAATTTGCTCCATCAAATTCATCAACAATTGGTTGTGATCGATCGCTAAATTGATTTCTTCGTACATTGGCGCACATTCAAATTGAGAAGGCGCAACTTCGTTGTGGCGAGTTTTTAAAGGAATACCTAATTTCAAAGCTTCATTTTCCAAATCAACCATGTACGCTAAAACACGTTCAGGGATTGCTCCGAAATAATGATCTTCTAATTGCTGTCCTTTTGCAGAAATATGTCCGAACAAAGTTCTTCCTGTAGATTGAAGATCCGGACGAGCATAGTATAAAGAAAGATCAACCAAGAAATATTCTTGCTCGATACCTAATGATGCATTTACTTTAGTAATGGATTTGTCGAAATATTGTGCAACATCTGTTGCTGCTTTATCAACTGCACTAATAGCTTTTAGCAAAGGAGCTTTGTAATCTAAAGATTCTCCAGTATAGGATACAAAAACAGTAGGAATACACAATGTTTTGCCAGAACCTGTTTCGAAGATAAAAGCAGGAGAGGAAGGATCCCAAGCTGTGTAACCGCGAGCTTCAAATGTATTGCGGATACCACCATTTGGAAATGATGAAGCATCTGGCTCTTGTTGAACTAACGATTCAGCACTGAATTTTTCAATAGCTTCATTGTTTTCATCAGGCTCAAAGAATGCATCATGTTTCTCCGCAGTTGCTCCAGTTAATGGTTGAAACCAGTGCGTATAATGAGTTACGCCATGACCTAAAGCCCAATTTTTCATTGCCTGAGAAATGTACTCAGCTAAATCTCTAGTGATCTGCGTACCTTCATCGATGGTTCGAACAAGCTCTCTATAGGTGTTTTTTGGTAAATAATCTCTCATTTTTGCAATGGTGAATACATTCTTGCAATAAATGGATGTTGATTTTTGAGAAACTACTTTGACTTCTTCTTGTTGGTGCCTATTAGAAGCTACTTCTACTGCTTTAAACCGTAAACTTGACATTTTTTTATAGATTATTTTAGTTGTTTTTGATATATAGTCGTAAAAATAAATATTATTTATAATAAAACGATTAATTTTTTTAAAAATTTGCATAAAAATACAGGGTTATCTCACAAATAATCTTCACATTTTCGTTTTTCTTCACATAATATCATAAAATCAGCATTTCTAATTCCGATAAAGCTTTTAAAGTAACTAAACGTAACAAAACATAAATTCGACAAATTTCTATTTGAACCATTCGATTTGCTTAATCAAAGGTTTTATCTTTTTATCAACGCTATAAAATAATAAGGCTTCATATAAAAATTTTAGTTTTACTAAATATATTAGTATATTTGCTAATCAAATTAGCGTTATGTCAGATAGAATTAAGGATAAGTTGGAAATTCTTGCCGATGCTGCGAAATACGATGTTTCTTGTAGTTCAAGTGGAAGCAATAGGCAAAACAAAGACAAAGGATTAGGAAATACAGGTGCTGGAATCTGTCATTCCTACACGGAAGACGGACGATGCGTATCGCTCCTAAAAATCTTATTGACAAATCATTGCATTTTCGATTGTGCCTATTGCGTTTCGCGCAAAAGCAACGATGTGAAACGTGCCGCTTTTACCGTCCAAGAAGTCGTTGATCTAACGATTAACTTTTACAGAAGGAATTACATTGAAGGATTGTTCTTAAGTTCTGGAATTTTCAAAAATTCCGATTATACGATGGAACGCTTGGTGTTGATTGCCAAAAAACTTCGCACAGAACATAATTTCAATGGATACATCCATCTTAAAACGATTCCCGGAGCTTCTGATGACTTATTGCACGAAGCGGGATTATATGCCGATCGATTGAGCGTTAATTTGGAAATCCCAACCGAAGAGGGCTTGAAATTATTAGCTCCGGAAAAAAACCGGAAAGATATGATTGAGCCAATGGATTATCTGAAGAAAACCATTATTCAGACCAAAGAGGAGAAAAAAATCTTTAAATCGACTCCTAAATTTGTTCCGGCAGGACAGAGTACCCAAATGATTGTTGGCGCCAGTGGCGAAACAGACCAGCATATTGTCAATACGGCTCAATATTTCTACAAAAACTTTAATCTTAAGCGGGTTTATTATTCGGGATATGTTCCGATTTCAAATGATAACCGCTTGCCTGCATTAGGAACTGCCGTTCCTATGGTGCGTGAAAATCGCTTGTATCAAACAGATTGGCTAATGCGCTTTTACGGATATCAAGCAAACGAAATCGTGAACACAGCACATCCGACTTTGGATTTGGATATAGACCCCAAACTTGGCTGGGCTTTACGAAATATGGCTTCTTTTCCAGTAGATATCAACCGAGCAGATTATGCAATGATTTTGCGTGTTCCGGGAATTGGCGTAAATTCAGCAAAGAAAATAGTGGCTGCTCGGAAGTTTGGAGGATTGCGTTTGGATAATCTCCAAAAATTAGGCGTAGCTGTGAATAGAGCAAAATATTTTATCAACTGCGCCGGATTTCAGCAAGTTTTTGCGGATAAGCAATCCGATTTAATCAAACATTATATTTTAGCTTCCTCACAAAGTAAATATTTGAAGCAATCGACATCTCAATTAAGTTTATTCTAAATGAATTCTCGGATTTTATTATACGACGGAACTTGGGAAGGAATGCTTTGTTGCATTTTCGACTATTTCGATTATAAATTACAGGTTGAGTCTATTACTTCGAACCAGGATTTTGCAAATTTATCCTTATTTGCTTCGCCCCATCAAGTCACTTCTGACAGTGAAAAAGCAAATCGCGTAGCGAAAGGGCTCGAAGCGAAAGTAGGCAAGGAGGGACTGACCGAATTATGGCATGTTTTTCTTTCGGAATTGCCCCATGCGCCTTTGTTAATTTTAAAAACAGCAGTTTATTACCTCAATCAGGATAAGAATAGCCGATTGAATTATGGCCATGAAGATGTATTGGAGGTAAAACAGATTGTTAAATCGGTCTCTCGGGAACGCCATCGCATGAAAGCTTTTATCCGTTTTCAAAAATTGAATAATGGAATCTATTTCGCTTTGGTTGAACCTGATTTTGATGTCTTGCCCTTAATCCGCAAGCATTTTAAAGACCGTTATGCCGACCAGCATTGGATGATTTATGACGGTAAGCGAAAATACGGCTTATCCTACGATTTGGAATCCATTCAAGAATTTTCATTCACCGAAGATGTCAATATTTCAAATAAAACGATTGCGATTCAATGGGAGGAACAGGAAGATTTATACAGCGATTTATGGAAAAGGTATTTCAATGCAGTCAATATCAAGGAACGGAAAAACATGAAATTGCATTTGCAACATGTTCCGCGTCGCTATTGGAAACATTTAAATGAAAAGGAATTGGATAAATAATGCTATTTAACTACTAATGGATCTAAGGTTTATGTAGCTCCATTATTAGTTAAGGATTTATCTGCTTATTGCTGAGAAAATAGCTCAATCAATTTCGCTCTATTTTCGGCATCCACTTCTTTTAATTCCAATTTGTTGTCATTCGTATTGATTTTCAGATTCAGCATTGGCGCATACGTATTTTCGGCCTCTGGAAAATATAGCTGAAAACTATATTCACCCAAATTATCCAAAATGGCGACTTCAGTATTTAATGGAAATACAGAAGCATGCACAGCCTGAGTAGCAAAAGATTTTGACGGAGTCAATCCAAAACGGGTTGCCAAAGCATCCAGTAAAGCATTGCTATTTTCTCCGATGGAACGGAAAGTAATCGCATTTGCAATTAGCGTGTCCTTTAGAATAACGTCGGAAGTAGTTCCCGTACCTGCCGGAATGTTGGCATCAATTTCAATCTGAAATCCTACAGTTTCGCTGTTATTCAATGCCTGAACCGTGTAAATATGCGTTGAATCTGTTTTCGTATCTTCTATAATATCGAATGTTAAATCAACTAAAGCTGTATCACTTGCTTGTCCAAAATTCACCTCCGTTAGGTCCGATTCTGTACCAGCGGTTTTGGCTGTTTGATTGGACTGGCAGGAAGTAAGGAATACAAAAGGAATAAGCAATAAACTAAGTGCAATGTATTTCATAAAATCGATTTTTTAGTAAAACATATACATATAACTAAAATGTACAGCATATTGTTTGTTGGTCGACTGACTTATTTATGACAATAGATTTAATTAAAAGCTAATCAAGCTATAAGCTATTGCTTAATAAATAGAATCATTCATTGCCTACGGCGATGCTTCGAATATTTTAAAGCCGAAATCTATTTTAAAGCAATTATTTTAATTGAATAGGATAGGCATGCATTTTAATCAACGCTTATTTATTAGCTTTGCTATTTTACTTATCTAAACGAACGATAACAAACGAACCTCATATGGATTTATCAAGAATCAAGTTTGCGCCCTTGCAAGACAAAGTCATCACTGCACAAGAAGCGGCATTGTTTTTCGAAGACGGTATGGTTGTCGGTTCTTCGGGATTTACCAAAGCCGGCGATAGCAAAGTCGTTCTTCCAGCCTTTGCGGAACGGGCAAAACAAGAGCCTATCAAAATCACATTGATGACGGGAGCGTCTTTAGGACATGATACAGACGGAAAACTTGCTGCCGCAGGCGCATTGTACAAACGCATGCCTTTCCAAGTTGACCGGGTTCTTCGGGAGAAAATCAATGCTGGAGAAGTATTGTTTATCGATCAGCATTTAAGCGAAAGTGCGGAATTGTTGCACAATAAAAATTTGCCTTCTGTGGATTTAGCTGTCATAGAAGCTGCATACATTGATCGCGATGGAAATATTGTGCCGACAACGTCGGTCGGAAATTCGGTAACCTTCGCCGCCTTGGCCAAACAAGTAATTATTGAAATCAATACAGCCGTGCCCGAAGAGGTTTTTGGAATCCATGATATTTATCAAGCAGAGAATTATCCTCATCGAAATGTTATTCCAATCGTTGCGCCTTGGAACAAAATCGGAAGGCGATCCATTCCATTAGATCCTTCGAAAGTCGTCGGTATCGTATTCACAAATATTCAGGATAGCCCAGCAGATATTGCCGAAACGGATCCTAAAACGGAATCCATTGCGAAGCATATTCTTCATTTTTTTGAGAATGAAGTACAGCTCGGCCATTTAAGCGACCGCTTATTGCCGCTGCAGGCGGGAATTGGCAAGGTTGCGAATGCGGTTCTTTCAGGATTTAAACACAGCAATTTCTACGATTTGACGATGTTTTCCGAAGTGTTGCAGGATAGTACGTTTGATTTGATTGATTCAGGAATTTTGAGTTTTGCTTCCGCTTCGTCCATCACGGTTTCAGCCGAATGCTATGACCGTGTATTCAATAACCTGGCAAAGTATAGGGACAAAATTGTATTAAGGCCTCAGAATATTTCGAATACGCCAGGCCTGATCCGCCGATTGGGAATTATTGCCATCAATACGGCTATCGAATTTGATATCTACGGAAATGTCAACTCGACCCATATTTCCGGCACAAAAATCATGAATGGAATTGGGGGCTCAGGTGATTTTGCAAGGAATGCTTACTTAAGCATTTTTGTAACCCAAGCGTCTTCCAAAGGAAATACCATATCCCATGTGTTGCCAATGGTTTCGCATGTCGACCATACCGAACATGATGTCGATATTTTGGTGACGGACATTGGTTTAGCCGATTTAAGAGGTCTAGCGCCTAGAGAACGTGCCCAGAAAATTATTGACAACTGTGTTCATCCAGACTTTAGGCAAGAATTGCAGTCTTATTTTGACCGTGCGAAAGAAAGGGGAGGACATACACCCCATTTGCTGGAAGAAGCATTTAGTTGGCATCTGCGCCTAGCAGAAAAGGGGACGATGAAAAAGTAGGTTGATACGGGTTATTATGCCATTTCGCTATCAGCAGAAGGCACTAAACCGTAATCTAATTGACAAACAGAAAAGCTTTTTTACTTTTTGCTTTTGAATTTTCACTTGGAAAACTATTGTTCGATATCTTCCTAAGGGAGATGTCGAACTTTGGATAAAAGGATTTACATTCTCGATTAGTTCTCAATGTTAGTTTGAAATCCTTCAACAACTAGCCTTAATCCCTCCCCAACAAGTCATTATAAGCGATCAATAGATGATAAATGATCGTCGACGAATCATAAGAAGTCGTCAAAGAATTATGAAAAGTCGTCGAAGAATCATAAGAAGTCGTCGAAGAATCATGAAAAGTCGTCGAAGATTCATGAGAAGTCGTCGAAGAATTATGAAAAGTCGTCGAAGATTTATGAGAAGTCGTCAAAGATTCATAAAAAGTCGTCGAAGATTTATGAAAAGTCGTCGAAGATTCATGAGAAGTCGTCGAAGATTTATGAGAAGTCGTCGAAGAATCATGAAAAAGTGACTTTTTTTATGACAATTATCATGATTTAATTGCTATTTGACTTTAGTTGAATGATTTAATTTGTTAAAAAACAATAGTTTATATTTTTATTTTGTTTATTGTATTGTCTTATATAGTATATAGTAGTTAGTATATAGTATTTAGATTTAGGCTTAGGGAGAATAAGCACACACCAAACGCGCACCAGCGAAAAACTAAGGCGCGGAAAGGTTTTTGAATTTTTACTTTTTACTTTGAAGATCCCCTTCGGGGGGTTGGGGGATTTAGCTCTGAGAAACTCTGCGAAACTACGCGTTAAAGCCTTTCCAAAAAGAACCGCAGAAGACGCTGAGAAGGCACAAAAGACACAGAGCAAGGTTTGAAAAGCTAGAAAGTCTTTCTAAATTAATTCCCCCTTCGGGGGTTAGGGGGATTAGCTCTGCGAAACTCTGCGCCTCACTCTGTGAAACTCCGCGTTACAGCCTTTCCAAAAAGAACCGCAGAAGACGCTGAGAAGGCACAAAAGACACAGAGGGAAATTCAAGAATACGTTTTGAGTAATTAGTAGCTAGTATATAGTATTTAGATTTGGGCTTAGGGAGAAGGATTGCTCCGTAGGAGCAACATGTTTGTAGAAAAAGATTTCCAATATTAGAAGCGTGTCGTAGGTACGCGACAAACTATAAATTCATTGATTCGATTGCGTACCTACGGCACGCATTTAATTTTCAATTGTATTGTCTACAAATATTTAGCCTCTACCAGGCTTTAACGGTTATTTCAAAACCAATCATAGAGAGCTTTTTTCAGCATTTTTAAAGGAATTAAGATGTATGCAATATTGTTATATCCTTTATTAAATTTTTATTTTCATTTTGAATTTGTAGCTTATGCTTTAGAAGACAGACGTTTTGTCAGTTTATCTAGTTCCCGAAGATATTTAAATCGTATTTGATCGATTGGCTGTAACAAAATTATTGAAATTAGGGTAAATGGATTAATAATTGATTTACAAAGAAGTACAAGTACATAATTTAACGATATGAAAATAGTTTTACGTATTCTCCCTTGGTTAATTATTCTGGTCGCAGGATATTTTTTCCTTGCTCAGAAGTTCAGCATCAATACGTCAGTCGAAAGCAAACATCAATTGATGGTCGAAAAGATTGAAGCGATTGGAAAATTAGAATTGGTGCGTTATCAAATCAGCGATGTCATTGAACACATCAACAAAACGGATTACTTGCCAGAAGCCAGTGTGCTTTTGATTGTCAAAGCAGAAGCGGTCGGTTGTATTGATTTGGCAAAATTTACCTCAACAGATCTAAAAATCGAAGAGGATACCGTGATTTTAAATCTCCCTCAGCCAGAAATTTGTTATGTGAAGATAGATCACAAGAACTCAAAAGTATACGATACAAAAATGGCATTTTTCCGCGAAGCGGATTTAGTGGATGAAGCCTACAAAGCCGCAGAACGTGAAGTTACTGCCGAAGTAAAGAAATCTGATATCCTGAATCAGACTAAAGCAAATGCTTCTAATGTGTTAAAACCGATAATTGAAGGTTTGGGATTTACAAATGTGCGCATCACATTTGATTAACAAATTATTTATAGGGGTTTAATTCTTATTAAATCCCTATTCTCCATACAATTCTTTGTAACGTTTCGGATTGCTAAATCGCCAATATTCTTCAAAGAATTGATCATTATCCGTTTCTTTATCTAATTTGCCATCGAATAAGTCAATAAACTCATCTCGGTAGCTTTCGTCTCCCAACATGTCTTCTCCATCCATATTCTCAATAAAGATCGAAGAATAATAATCATCCTCGGTTTCCATCCCATAGGTATAGACTGTGAACTTTTCATCGCTATGCTCAAATAACTTCACGAACGTCCAAGTAAACAAGGGGTATTTTTTCTGCACTAAATCCGCCTGATCCCATTTCCCGAATTTCTCGTACATCAAGCCGGTGGTTGCCATAGCACCATAAATTTCGAAAAACTTTACTTCCGTTAAATCCGAGCTTTGAAAAGTCCGCCCAAAATCGCTATCCCGATCCACTTGGTAGGCACGTGAATCCTGCGCATAAGCAACAGATGTATCAGGCTGAAAAAATGTACAAAGAACGAACAGAAGAATAAGTTTAGAATTATGAATAGACAGCATGTGGTTTTGTTTCAAATTTATTTTTTTCGTTACCAAAGATACTCATTTTCCGAATCAAGCTTAAATCATGAACAAGAATTTGCCATCTAATTCCAAAAAGTTATATTTAGAACATAAACCGTATTTATGCAAATCCATGTAGACACAAAACCTCAGCAGGCAAAGAAGTTTTATCAGATTTTATATGTTCAGGTTATTTTCGCGATTATCGTCGGTATAGCTCTTGGTTATTTTTATCCGAATATCGGAGAAATGATGAAACCTTTGGGCGATGGATTTATTCATTTGGTCAAAATGATTATTGCTCCGGTTATTTTCCTGACAGTCTCGCTGGGAATCGCTGGCATGAGCGATCTCAAGAAAGTAGGTAGGGTAGCAGGGAAATCGTTTATTTATTTTCTTACTTTTTCCACCTTAGCGCTGATTATCGGGATGGTTGTCAGCAATGTGGTACAGCCGGGTGCTGGGTTGAATATTGATCCGGCAAGCCTAGATCAAAACCAAGTTGCTAAATATGTTTCGGATGCCGAGAATTCCTCTTTGCTCAATTTCTTTATGAATATTATCCCGAAAACATTGGTGAGTCCACTGACCGGTGATAATATCCTGCAAGTGTTATTTGCCGCCATTCTGTTTGGTATAGGTTTGGCTTTGACTTCCGATAACAGCAAACCCGTGATTGACTTTTTTCAGGCATTGACATTTCCTGTATTTAAGATTGTTGAATTATTAATGAAACTTGCGCCGATCGGTGCATTTGGTGCAATGGCATTTACCATTGGAAAATACGGGATTGAATCCATTGCGAATCTCGCCTTGCTTGTAATCACATTCTACGGCACATCAATTTTATTTGTTATTGTGGTTCTGGGAGCGGTTGCACGGTATAACGGCTTTAGCATTTTTAAGTTATTAGCTTATATCAAAGATGAATTGCTATTGGTTTTAGGCACCAGTTCTTCCGAAGCGGCTTTGCCTTCCTTAATGCAGAAAATGGAAAAGGCAGGCTGTGAGAAAAGCGTTGTTGGCTTGGTTATTCCGACAGGCTATTCCTTTAACCTCGATGGCACGAATATCTATATGACGATGGCCGCTTTGTTTATTGCGCAAGCTTGCAATATTGATTTGAGCATTCAGCAACAAGTCGTTTTGCTCTTGGTCGCCATGCTAAGTTCGAAAGGAGCGGCAGGCGTATCGGGTGCCGGATTTATTACGCTGGCAGCAACCTTAGCTGTCGTGCCCGAAGTTCCGATCGCAGGAATGACCTTGATCTTAGGCATCGACCGCTTTATGTCCGAATGCAGAGCCCTAACGAATTTAGTCGGTAATGCTGTCGCAACGATTGTTGTCGCGAATTGGGAAGGACAGCTAGATAAACAACAGCTTGAAGAAACTTTAAATCCCAAAGGAATTGAGATTGGGAATGTGTAGTTGGTATGTAGAATGCTTTTTATTCACTGATTATAAGCTTTTTGAATTTACAAAAATTTAATATATTTGATAAGCAATTAAATTGTTATGCACAAAGCAGTTATAAAATTCAAAAATAAAAAGACTTTAAAAGTGTTGAGTGCTTTGAGTGATTACTTGGGTTTTACCATTTTAGATTCTAAAGAAATGGAAGATGCTGAAGTTTACCATATCGAAGGAGTACCAATTCAAAAGGGAGATCCGAAAGTCGATATAGAGGAATTAAACAATATTTTCACAGAAGAAAATATGGATGCTAAGTCAATAAGAGAATCAGCATGGAAACGGAGAAAATAATCTGCGACACCGATGTAATTATTGAGCTATTCGATGGAAATAAGAAGTTTCATTCTCAAACTGAAGTTAAGATAAACCAGATTGGGATTGAAAACATTCTAATCTCTGGAGTTAGCAAAATGGAATTAATTAAGGGCACCCATAACAAAGAGCATTTTCAAAAAATTCAGAAAAAATTAAAGCGGTTAGATACGATTTTATTAAGCCCCCAAATAACACTTCGCGCAATCGAATTATTAACTACTTATCATCTTTCGCACGGACTAACAATCCCCGATGCAATGATTGCTGCTACATCATTAGAAACGAATCTAAAACTATTTACTTACAATTTGCGAGATTTTAAGTTTATAGAGGGCTTAAATCTCTACAACTTTAATTAGTCTGTATTCCTTTAATCTGATGTCAAGAACGCTGGAAAGTCATTAACTTATAGCCATTTTTTTCAGCCGATTTCAAAGACATAACATTAAGCTTCCCTTAAGTTACAGGTGGGAATAATTAAGATGAACTACTTGAGAAAAAAAAATAATAAAAGCTTTGGGGATTAAGTAAATAGAATAGATAGTTGCCAGCAATTCAAACAACTTTTTTAATTCGTTTCAATACCTGATCAATTCTATTTTTGATTGTTCCATTTACTTGAATGAATTCGATATCAAAATCGCAAATCCATTCTTCTAAAATATCATTTACCTGCTTTCTTAAAATGGGGTAAGCAGATGCTGGGCAACCGATTAAATCTGGAGATTCTATCGGAATAAAAATCAGGAATTCGATTTGTTTCAATGCATTTTCGACTTGATTATACAGGAATTGAATGTTTTTTGTCTTGTCCAAAGCATGGATATAAGCCAGCAGATCGAGAGGACATCGATCAAAAATTATATTTTGATTGTCTGTGTGGCATTGTTCAATAGCATAGTCCAATTGCAAAAGGAAATCAGTTATAGTTGGACTTTCAGAAAACAAGATCCCAGATTCTTCCAATTGGTAATAAGGCTCAGGCTGTATTTGGTATTCCGGCAAAATCTCCACGAGACTTTCTGCTAAGCTTGTCTTTCCAACTCTGTGGGTTGCTGTGATGGCTATTTTCATTGGTTAATTCAACTAAAAATTTAATCTAAATTTAGGGGTAATTCCTTTATAAACTGAAATCCTTTCTCTATCAACATTTGATAATACTACTATTCTTCTTTTTGACATCAGGAAAAGGACGAAATTGTTGTTTTCTGAGCCTAAATTCCGCTTTGTCCAAATTTTGTACGTCATATAAGCGATCTCCTAAAAGAGATTTTCACGATTTTCTTTTATATCCCGATAGACTTGTTACTGATTTGGATTTTAGACCGAACCACTGATCCTAAGCTTAATTTCTTTAAATTTATTAAATTAAGAATTTTCAAAAAACAGCCTTTCTGATATACCAACCTAGTATAACGATTAGATGAAAACAAACCTGTTTTAAGATTGTAGCATAATTTATACATAAGGATTACTGAATTGGCTCTCAATTTGCCTAACAATTTACCCAATACTGATTGGAATTTTTTAGCTTTGAACAGCATTTGCTGGGGAGAAAATAATGTTTTTATTATTTTCCAACCACAATGTATAGTTGGAAAAGGTCAGAAATAGGAAGGAACAATGATGTTAAAAAGAATGATGGTTTGTAATTATGTGAAACCTGTATCTACGGTGATTTTTTCACTTTTTCTGGTAATCGCACAGGCTCAGGAAGATGAAAAACAGGAGGAAAAGAAGCAACAAGTTAATAAGCAATGGAATGGAACGCAATCAGGAGTGATGGATTCCGTGAATGTTGTGATAGAATATCGTCCGGTACTGGCCGATGCCGTAAAGGTCCGCCGAAGCCCGGAGATGAAAATCGACCGAAAAACACTGGAAATCGAGCTGCGTCACATCGCTGCCAGCATGTATTTTTCAAGGAATACATATAAAGAGCCTTTCCATAGTCCATTGCCGGAAAGATACCCTAACGCTTTGCGCAGCAATATCGACAACAATAGAATTGCTGTTTTGGCCTTTCGCGCGGGTGAATACGAAAGAGCGGCTTCGATCTTTCAACAAGTGAAGGGTTCGGATGCCTTTTATCAAAGTTCGAATATTGGTTTGGGTTACATTGCCCTAAAGAACGGGGATAAGCAAGCTGCGCGAACTGCATTTTATAATGCATCCAAAATGAATTTCGATCAAGAAGTTAAAGCGGATGGGTTGTATAATTATGCAAAAATCTTATTTGAATTGGACTCGGTCGAAAGTGCTTTGAAGCCACTTGAAGAGTACTTGGCATTTAAAAATGCAGCTACTAATCCCGATGATAAGAAATCTGAAACGACAGAAACACGAATGGTTGAGGTCTTATCGGGGACCAGCAATTTTCAAGCAGCAGTATACTTGTTGGAATCATTCCCCAACAGGGAGCGTAAAGAAGATGTTTTTTACCAAAAGATAACGTATTACCGCGGATTGGAGTTTTATAACGAACGCGCTTTCGAAAACAGCATATCCATGTTTATGCGATCTGAAAAATTCCCGTTTGATACCGAAATGGCAGTGTTGGCCACGTATTGGAAAGCGGAAGCTATGTATGAGGTGCGCAAGTACGCTGAGGCGGTGGACAACTTTTCCAAGTTCCTTCAGTCGCCGGCCGCACGAAACACCAGTGTATACAATTATGCGAACTACGCCTTAGCCTATGCTGCATTCCGCAGCAACAAATATAGCGTGGCAGCCGAGTATTTCGAACGCTTTTTGGTATCTGAAGAAAGTGCGTTGGATGAAAATATACGTTTCGATGTGATCGCTCGTTTAGGCGATTCGCATTTGTCTTTGCGAAATTATAGTCGAGCAAACGACTATTATGACCAGCTGATTAAAAGCAAAGCCCCCAATCAGGATTACGCATTGTTCCAGCACGGTATTATTCAGGGCTTACAGGGAAACCATGAAGCTAAACTTAAGACGTTGACGGCTGTTGTTAAGCAATTTCCGAAGTCGAACTATGCGGACGATGTAGCGTTTGAGATCCCGTATCTATATTTCACTACAGGGGATTACGATGCCGCCATTAAGGGACTACAACAAATGATCGAAAAATACCCTCGCAGCAGCTATGTGCCGAGGGCGCTTATGACGATCGGGCTTGTTCAGTACAATAAAAATGATAACGAAGCTGCGCTGGCTACCTTCCAGAAAGTGGTGAGCGAATATGCCACAACCAATGAAGCGTCGCAAGCACTAAGCTCCATTGAAAATATCTACCTAGATCAAGGTGACGCAACGAGTTATATTCAGTACGCCACTAGCACCAACATCACCGACCTGAGTCCTGCAGAGCAGGATAACTTGGCTTTTCAGGCAGGGCGCACCTTATTTTCCAGAGGGCAATACGGTCCAGCAGTCGAGGCAATCAACGCGTATTTTGATAAATTTCCGAAAGCCAGACAGGAAAAATATGCTCGCTTTATCCGAGGAGTGAGCTTATACCATACGGGGCATCCAGAGGAAGCACTTCACGACCTGAACATTATCCTGAACGATTGGACAAGCCAGTATACGGAGAAAACCCTGTTAACGGTTGCAACCTTATACCTGGACTTGAAGAAATACAACGAAGCCATTGTGCATCTCAAAAAGATAGAAATCAATGCGGATTATAAAGATAACTATGGCTACGCAGTAACTAACCTGATGATCTGCTATTTCGAAATTGGTGACTTTGAACAGATGGAGAACTATGTGAAATTGATTAGGAATTACGATAAGGCATCTGACGATGCAATTGCAGCAGCGTACTTGTACAGCGCTAAAGCCCTACAAAAGAAAGGAAATTCGGCAAGCGCGATAAAGGATTTGAACTTGGCGGCGTTAAAAAGCAATTCGGAATACAGCGCCGAGGCAAGGTACCTTGTGGGGACATTGCAATATGAAAACAAGGAGTACGACAAAGCGCAGAAGTCGGCCTTTGATGTGATCGAAAATATGGACTCACATGATTATTGGGTGGCAAAGAGCTTTATCCTTCTTTCAGACACCTATGCGCGCAAAGGAGATGCGCTTCAAGCAAAGAAGACCTTGGAAAGTGTTATTGAAAATTATGCAGAAGATGATGATATTATACCTTCAGCAAAAGAACGTTTGAAGAAATTGAAATAATAGTAACGAAGGTTTAATCTTATTAGATTTGAAATAGGTATACTGTTTGGATTGAAAGCTGAATTAACTATTGTCTAAACTGCATGTCAATATATTTGGACATGCAAATTGTAGCTATTTCAAATACTGACTGTAAGCATCGAAACTTAAAATTCCTCATGGAGATGTTCTTATTCACACTGGTGATGTTACTCGAGGTGGTACAAAAGAACAGTTTATTGATTTTTTGGAATTGTTTGCGGAACAAACGCATACACACAAAATATTTGTTGCATGAAATCATGATTTCTTCTTTGAACAGGCTGATTCTGATATGATATCTAGCGTAATCCCTGATGGAATTGTTTACTTGAATGATTCTAGTATTGATATAAATGGTGTCAAATTTTGGGGTTCACCCATTACACCGTTGTTCAACAATTGGGCATTTAACCGTAATCGGGGTAGTGAAATTAAGAAACATTGGGACTTGATTCCAAATGATACAGATGTGTTGATTACACATGGCCCTCCTTTTGGCCTTTTGGACGAAACCGTTTACGGAAAGCGAACTGGATGTGAGGAATTACTTTTACGAGTCTTTCAAGTGAAACACCAATACCATATTTTTGGTCATATACACGAGGATTACGGTAGTTTTACGAAGGGAGAAACCTCTTTTGTCAATATTAGCGTATTGGATGACTGGTATGAGATGAAGAATAAGCCAGTAATTTTAGATTTTCGATCCGCTATTTTTTTAAACATATCTATATCAGATTTTTACACATAATATTATCAATATACAGATTGATTCGATTTCAACCAATTTTAATTGCAGGCATTTTCATCCTTTAGCGTTTTTAAATATTACTAACCAGATAATTCGATTTATTTTCACGAACTTTCATTATCTTTAAACCACAATAAACCGCTTTAACTCACTTAAATAAATAATTTTACGGAATTAGAGTTTTAAACAAATTAGATAAAACATTATTGTGCACGATTACCATGAATTAATTTACAACAGCATAGATTTTACAATAAATGCTCTAAATAATGAGAGGGATAACTTATTACGACCTCTAGAGGAAAATGCGACAACTAGTTCTGTAAGGACCCTACAAATGATAAATTTGCAAAAAGCCATTATTGCAACTGGTATGTTTTCACTTTTCGATGCAGAATTACAAAGGCGACTAAATTGTACCGATGGTTTTAAAGAAGTATTAAAACTATTAGAATATAACGGTAATGCAAATCTTACTTCACGTTTTAGTTATTTTAAGCTAGCAATAAATGTACTTAAACACGGTAGGGGAAAAAGCTATGAAAAATTATTAGCAGAATGTGAGAATTTACCTTTTACAATCAAAAGTGATGAAAATAGCTTTTTTGATGAAGGAGATATCGATGAAGTAATACTTTTGATTAGAGTAGATGAAAAATTTTTAAGAAACTGTGCAGAATTAATTAACGATGTGTCAAAAGTGATTGAAACAATACACAAGTAGCTTAGCAAAGTGAAAGCAAATAATTTTTTAAAAACTCTGACAACATAGAAATTTAAAAGTTATAAAACTTAAGACCATGACTTCTATATCTACTGACCTAAATCCAAGAAAAAGACTTGAGGATAAAAATAATTTTCAAAGATTTATATTAATTAATCGCGATGGGACTTCTGTCGAACGTATTATACTTTCCGTGCCAGATATCCAGCTTAGAGAAGAGATTATTTCAAATCATTTTTTAAGCAGATATGTACATTGGTTTGTGAAGGAGGATATTGGAGCAAATTTGATCGGTAGAGATAACCCTTGGGACTTTGAATGGGAACTAAGTAATTCTGAAAATTTAAATATTGAAATTACTTCAATAGCTGAAAACGAAGAGCAATTTAGAAAGCGAAAATATGAAGAAAGGTTAGCCACCAACTTGTATAAGGAAGAAATTACTTTACATGAATTAGAAAAAATTACATTTAATTTCCCGAATGAAATCTTAAATGAAAAGATAGCTTTTTATAAATCAGTAGGAACGAAAAGTGATGATTTTGTTGCAAACCCTTATTTTAATAGAAAGGGATTGATTTTCACTAGTAGAATAGATGAAAAAGTAAATGAACTAGATAACATCATCAAACAAGCTGTTCAAAAAAAAATTAACAAAAAACATTCAAACAAGGAAAATGTAACGTTAATTATAGACAACAGAACAGTGACATACGAATTGAATGATTTATTACGTGCTTTTGAAAAATTGGATGACTACATAGCCGAAACACCATTTAAGGAAATATGGTTTTATACAGGATATTATTCTAATAACGATGGTAGTAATGCAGAATATAGTTTCTCTCCATTGAAAATATCGGATGAGAAACTTGAATTACTCAAAACAATCGTGAATTTGTAGTCTTGGTTTTGGTAACTCACAATCGATTTCTGATACAGATGAAAAACTAATCCTGATAACTTTTGATATTGAAAGTAGATTTCATTGTTACAATCCAGCCCCCTTATAGTGCGTTAAAAAAACAAACCCCTGCAAGTTCAAAACTTACAGGGGTTTTTAGTGCGCCCACCTGGGCTCGAACCAGGGACCAAAAGATTATGAGTCTTCTACTCTAACCGACTGAGCTATAGGCGCGGTTATTTTATTTTGTCAAAAAGCAATTGGATATTCCCTTTTGACGATGCAATTATCGATATTTACGGCGAGAAAACAAAATTTTTAGATGCAAAAGATTAAAAATATTATCCTCGATTATGGCAATGTAATCTTTATGATTGACTTTCCTACGGTGCGCCAATCCTTTATCGCGCTAGGAATCACAAATGTAGATGATTTTTTTGCGCATCATGGACAAGATTCTTTATTTGATGCTTTCGATCGTGGCGAAATAAGCATTGCTGCATTCCGGCAGGGGGTGAGGGACAAGGCTCATCGGCAAGACCTTAGCGATGAGCAAATCGATCAGGCTTGGAACTCCTTATTGATCGGCGTGCCCGAAGGAAAGCATGAATTGTTGCTTCAGTTAAAGGAAAAGTACCGCCTGTTTTTATTAAGCAACAACAACGCCTTGCATTATGAATTTTGCATGAAGCATATTCAAGATACGTACGGCGTTCCCGACAATTCTGTGTTTTTTGAGAAAGCCTATTATTCTCACCTGATGGGAAAACGGAAACCCGATCCGGCCATTTTTCAGCAAGTAATTGACGAACAGCATATAGTACCAGAAGAAACTTTATTTATCGATGACTCGCCTCAGCATTTGGCAAGTGCCGAAGCAATGGGATTTCAAACGGCTTTATGTACAGAAACAGAAGATTTAGCTGCGATTATAAAGAAACTTGAATTATAACTAACGTTCTTTGAATTCTGACTTCATATTTTTGAATTTTTACTTTTGAATTTTGAATTAATACCGTACCTTTGTCACTCACAATTTAAAGGGCTACGAAAGGAGGTATATAGCAAGCATGATTATCGTTAATGTAAAAGAAGGAGAATCGTTGGATAGAGCGTTAAAACGCTTCAAGAAGAAATACGAAAAAACTGGTGTTTTGAGAGAACTTCGTTCACGTCAAGCTTACGAGAAAAAATCTGTTACTCGTCGTATCCAGGTTAAGAAAGCAATCTACAAACAAGGATTAAACCAAGAGACTGTTTAATTTCCACGTTTAAACTATATAAAACCATTCCTTTCCGGAATGGTTTTTTTTATGGATTCCAATTCCTATCTGCATCTTGATTTTATAAAACGTAAATCATGAAAAGCCTATTGCTTGTTTTCTTCTCCTTCTATTTTTTGGCTTGCCAGAATAATCAATCGGAGATTGCATCCAACAAGACATCCTTAGTCAATCCATATACATCGATAACGGGTATTCCAGAATTGCTCCGTGTAAATCCTTATCCCTTTTACAGCGATCCTTTTGTGTGTACAGATTACGGATCAGCTACGCTTATTTCGCTCTTGCGGAATGGAGAATCTGCTCAGATCTCCTTGGTTTATACTGGTTCATTTGTGAATAACCTATATTCATTTTCTGTATTGAAAGAAGCTGATGGCTATTATCGCATCGATGAAAATGGGAAGCAAAAGTTAATCCAACAACAAGTTCAGTTTTTGAAGAGTTGCGAATGGTATTTAGGAAATGGATCTCGATATACAGGACATTCCGTAAACCGGGAAGAATTGGTATTCCGTCAGGGAAATAAAATTAATCGATACCTTATCGCATCGTCGTCTTACAAACCCATCGATTTATGATCAGTTATTTGGACCTTAGATGGAATTGATTGGTTTGATTATGCGATAAAACCTTTGACGTACTGCTGTGTCAGCTCATGCTGTGGATTCAATAGAATATCTTCCGACTTTCCAAATTCAACAATTTCGCCATTATACACAAACACAATGTAATCCGACACGCGTCTTGCTTGACGAAGAATATGCGTAACCAGCACAATGGTGTATCGATCTTTTAGTTCCACCAACAAATTCTCGATAGTCTGTGTGGAGATAGGATCCAAAGCCGACGTTGATTCGTCACCTAAGATAATCTCGGGCTCCACGGCCAAACCTCTGGCCAAACATAGGCGCTGTTGCTGTCCGATAGACAATTGCGTCGCAGACGCATGCAAACGGTCTTTCACTTCGTCCCACAAGCCGACATTTCGCAATTGCAATTCTACAATGCTGTTCAAGACTTTTTTATTGCGAGTTCCATGAATCCTTGGGCCATAAGCCACATTATCAAAAATAGACATCGGCAAAGGAAAAGGTTTTTGCGACAGCAAGCCCATCTGCTTGCGGATATGGGTTACTTCAGCATCTTTACCATAAATATCTTCGCCATTCACCAAAACCGAACCATTGACTTCCACACCTTTGGCATCATCGACCAATCGGTTTAATGTTTTCAGCAAAGTCGTTTTTCCACAGCCCGATGGCCCGATAATCGATGTGATTGAATTATTCGGAATATCAAGATTAATATTTTTCAAAATATGCCTTCCATCGATCGTCACATTTAGATTCTCAATGCGTATATGCGGAATGCTCGGCATAACTATATTTTGTGTTTTCTTTGTTTCGATGCTAGATAATGTGTGCATATCACGATAATTAAAATGATCAATGTTAAAATTAAAGCAGAAGCATAGGCTCTTCCCTGAACTTCAGGGATGGGGCTGCTTAGCTGAAAAAAGATGGCCAAAGGCAATGTTGCAGCCGGCTCATCTAAGTATTTGGGGATGTTATCGCTGAAACCTGCGGTTAATAATACGCCCGCCACATCTCCAATCGCGCGGCCGAAAGCCAATAATAAAGCCGTGAAAATTCCTGGTTTGATATGAAGCAATAAGATTTTAGCCACTTCCCATTTTGTGGCACCTAAGGATTGCGTTACATGTTTTAAATCAACTGGAATCGTTTTCAGTAATTCATCGATTGTGCGGACAACGATTGGAATCGTCAATAAAGTGACCGTAATAATTCCGCCTAATAACGACGCCCGAATCCCCATCCAAATCATAATGCTAAAGGCAATGGCGCCATAAACAATCGACGGAACGCCAAACAGAACGTCGAACAGCAGTTTAGAAGAGCGTGCTAGAAACGAACCGGATTTGACATAGATGTTTAAATAAATCGCAACTGGCAAACCAATCAATGCAGCCAAAAAAGTCGAGGCCAAGCCCAGGTACAAAGAACCAATAATCGCATTTAAAATACCGCCTTCTTTACCGATGTAAAATCCGCCTTGCGGAACTTGACTGATCATTTCCCAAGTCAGGTAAGGAAATCCTTTAAATAAAATCGTTCCGACGATAAAGAACAAGGAACCTGTAATCAGAATGCCTGATAACTGCATCATGATTTTAGCAATTTTCTCCCTGCGTAAACGTGTTTTTATCGATGCCATTATGCTTTCTCCTCCAATCTGTTTAAAATAACGCGTGACAAAAAGTTGAATCCAAAAATAATAACGAACAGGAGCAAGGCCGCGAACATCAATGCTGAATCATACAATGGAATAGACATCATTTCTCCGAAGTTATTGGCAATTAATGCGGGCAATGGATATCCGGCATCGAACAAACCTTTTGGAATCTGAGGAATATTGCCACAGACCATCAATACCGCTATCGTCTCGCCGAATGCTCTGGATATCGCAAGCACAACCGCTGCGAATATTCCTGGCTTAGCTTTGACGAAAACTACTTTTTTTATGGTTTCCCATTTTGTCGCTCCTAATGAAAGCGAAGCCGCTTTTAGTTCTTCTGGGATGGTTTTCAAAACCTCGACCATAATGCTGATCATGATTGGAAAAATCATGACCGCCAATACAATGCCACCTGCAAAAACAGAATAGCCCGAACTCGTAATGCCAAATGCTGGGCCGATGTAATCGCTTAAAATCGGCACAACGAATAAGATTCCCCAAACGCCGAATAAGACAGGCGGAATTGCCGCTAATACATTGACCAGCGGAAGCACAAAATTTTTCAATCGATCTGAAGCGTATTCTGCCAAATAGGCTGATGCCAATAAGCATAATGGAACGGCAATAATCAATGCAATAAACGTTACCCAGATCGTTCCCATAATAAAAGGAAGAAATCCAAAATTTCCTTTCAAAGGCGACCACACACTTTGTGTCAAAATATTGATTATTGATTCACTTTGAAGAAGCGGAAGGGATTTGTATCCCAAACCAACAAAAATCAATAGCACAACCGAAAGGCTTACCGCCAAGAAAACCGCTGCACTTTTTTTAAATAGAAAATCTTTAAGTAAACGCCAACTCATTATTTCGATAATTTCTCTAATTCCTTGTTTTTTATTTCCTCATTCAATGGCACATAACCATTTGGCAATAGAATAGCCTGTTGCTGTTTCTCCAAGACAAAAGCAATAAAAGCTTTCACCAATGGACTTGAATTATCTTTCTGGATCACAAAAAGCAAATCTCGCGATGGGGGCGAAGGATACACTTTTTTGGAAACGGCATTGACCAATGAATCCAAATGATCGTAAAAGTTTTCTTCAGCGTCAATTTTCCCATTTTCATTAATATCCAAAGGCACAACTGTAATGTTTGCGCTTGTTTTTTTATTGACGATATCATAGACGTAATTGATGTTGTTAAATCCAATCGCCAGCTTGTTGTCTTTGATGGACTGGGCCAAACCTGGATCACCAAAAATTCCGATCCCTTTTAAATCTTCCTGGCTTTGACCAAGGTATTTCGCCCAAGTTTCAGCTGCGCCAGCAGCATCGGAACGAACGAAAACCTCTACAGGCTGCTTTATAAACCGGCTGTCTAGGTCGTTCCAGTTTTTATATTTTTGATTAATAAACAAATCGATAAACTCTTGACGCTTTAATCCTCGTTCTTTGATTAATTGAATATTTGGATGTTCGCTATTGATGGTGGCGATTACGGCATCCTTTGCCACAACGATTGGAAATGCACCTCGCTCGGTTTCCTGAACATGCAAATCCCGCGACACTAAACCTATGTCCACCATGTTGGTCAACACATCCGCTATGCCTTTTCCTGCGCCACCTGCTGAAATATTAAAGCGCACTTTTGGGTTTAATTTTTTGAAATCTTCACTCCACAAAATGACCAAAGGGTAGAGGGCAAAAGCTCCAGAAACGGAAATACTACCCGCATATCCTTCCTTCTCATCGTAACTTTCCTTTACCTTAGGAGCGCATCCCAAATTAAAGAGAAGATATAAACTACAGATTAGTATTGTTTTACGTTTCGCGATGACCAATTTTACCGTTGAATTAAAATTTATAGCACAAATATATAGTAATATTATAGACTTTATATAGTTAGTTCATATTTTTTTATAAATTTGTAAAGTCATACTAGTTCTATAGATATTGAGCTATTTGTTTTTGGAAAGGTAATAAATTGAGATAATGCAAAGTTTTCGTACAGAATTAGAAAATCCTCTTGTTGAACAAGAAATAATTGAATTAGAGCAAAAGATTCGTGCTTTTCAGCAAGGTACTATTCCTGATGAAAAATTCAGGTCCCTGCGTTTGGCTAGGGGAGTGTATGGCCAGCGTCAGCCCGGCGTACAGATGGTACGCATAAAATTGCCTTTTGGAAAAGTAACGTTCAAACAATTATTGAAAATTGCGGATATTTCAGATGAATACGCAAGCAAAAACCTGCATTTAACGACTCGTCAAGATATACAAATCCATTACGTCAGTTTAGATAAAACCCCAGAATTGTGGGCGAAACTAGCGGAAGATGATATTACTTTGCGCGAAGCTTGCGGAAACACAGTTCGAAACATTACCGCTTCGCCGACTGCTGGAATTGATCCGGAAGAACCATTCGATGTTGCACCTTATGCGCAAGCTTTATTTGCGTATTTATTGCGTAACCCAGTGTGCGCAGAGATGGGACGTAAATTTAAAATGTCCTTTTCATCCAGCGATAAAGATACTGCGATGAGCTACATCCATGATTTGGGATTTATCCCTAAAGTCAAAATCGAAAATGGGGTAGAGCGCCGAGGGTTCAAAGTGATGATTGGCGGTGGATTAGGAGCGCAACCATTTGTGGCTACGCCAATCAATGATTTCCTTCCTGAAGAAGAATTATTGCCGTTTACAGAAACAACTTTGCGCGTATTCGACCGTCATGGCGAGCGCAACAATAGAAATAAAGCGAGATTCAAATACCTGATTCAAAAAATCGGTTTAGAAGAAGTTCTGAACTTAATCGAACAGGAAAAAATTGCTAATAAAACGAAATTACATTTTGTTGATCGCGACTTGATTGTTCAGCCCGAACCTCCATTAGCGATTGTACATCCTTCAGCTGAACCGATTGATGGATTAGCTTATGTTTTATGGAGAAATACCAATGTATTTTCTCAAAAACAAGAAGGATTTTACGGTGTATTTGTAAAAGTATTGACTGGAGATTTATCGACGGAAAAAGCAAGGTTATTAATTGATGCAATTAAAGACCATGTTGCAGATGAATTGCGCATTACACAAAATCAAGGTTTGTTGTTAAAATATGTGCGTGAAGATTCGTTGGTTCATATTTTTAATGCCTTGACAGCTTTGGGTCTAGCTTCTCCAGGTTTCGAAAGCACATCGGATGTGACAACCTGCCCTGGAACAGACACCTGTAACTTGGGGATTTCCAACAGTACCGAAATGGCTCGTGTAATTGAAACATACATTCATGAGTTTCATGAGGAATTTATTTACGAACAGAACCTGAAAATCAAGATTTCGGGATGCATGAATTCTTGCGGACAGCACGGTTTGGCACATATAGGTTTTCATGGAAGTTCGGTAAAAGCGAATGGGAAGGTATTGCCTGCGGCGCAAGTGATGTTAGCCGGTGGCACTTTAGGAAATGGCTACGGACGTGTGGCGGAACGCATTATTAAAGTACCTACAAAACGTGTTCTTCAGGTTATTGATGTTTTGTTGCGCGATTATAAAGTCAATCGGTTAGCAGATGAAACATTTCATGCGTATTATGACCGTCAGACTAAAGATTATTTCTATCAGAAATTAAAGCCTTTGGCAGATTTAACGACCTTGACAGATGATGAGTTTGTCGATTGGGGACATCAGGAAACTTTTGCTACCGCAATCGGTGTGGGCGAATGTGCTGGCGTGGTCATCGATTTAGTAGCAACCTTATTGTTAGAAGCTGAAGAGAAATTGGATTGGGCAGATTTGGCCTTCGAAAAAGGACAATATGCCGATGCGATTTATCATGCTTACAGCTCATTCGTTTGGGGCGCTAAAGCTTTGTTATTGGACAAAGGCATCAATGTAAGCACACAAAGTGCCGTTATTCAAGAATTTGACGCACAATTTGTAACAACACAGACTTTTGAATTTCCGACAAGTTTTTCAGATCGTGTATTGCAGATCAATAAATATGAGCCTGAAGAGGAGTTTGCCAAAAGCTATATCACACAGTCAAAAGCTTTTTATTACGAAGCATTGAATAGAAGGGAAGAAATTAGATTATCAAATTAAGTGATGACAATGAAAACAACAGCACATGTAACATTGGTTGGTGCGGGTCCTGGCGATCCGGATCTAATTACGTTGAAAGGCCTTAAAGCCATTCAATCGGCCGATGTTATTTTATATGACGCATTAGTCAACGAAGAATTATTGGAGCAAGCAAAAAAATCTTGTACTAAAATTTATGTCGGCAAACGTGCCGAAGCGCTATCGACTTCACAAGACCAAATCAATAAATTATTAGTGGATTATGCCTTGACGCATGGTCATGTTGTTCGGTTGAAAGGTGGCGATCCATTTGTTTTTGGTCGCGGGGGCGAAGAATTGGATTTCGTTAGACAATACGGGATTTCTACCTCGAGCATTCCAGGAATTTCATCGTCTACAGGATTGACTGGATTACAGCAAATTCCATTGACTTATCGTGGAATCAGCGAGAGTTTTTGGGTAATTACAGGCTCGACTTCATCGGGCGAACTATCATCTGATTTGCAAAAAGCCGTTCAAACCAATGCAACGGTGGTTGTATTAATGGGTTACGCCAAACTTTCTCAAATCGTTTCTTTGTATAAAGAAAATGGCAAAGAAGATTTGCCGATTGCGGTCATTCAAAATGGCTCGTTGCCAAACGAACGCATTGCATTGGGCACTGTTGCAAGTATTTTAGAAGAAGTCGAGAAAAAACGCCTTTCGATGCCAGCGATTATTGTCTTGGGCGAAGTGGTGAAGAAACATCAACATTTCAACTTGTTGAAAGACGAAATCAAATCATTTTCGATTTAATGAACGAATTGTTTCCTATATATGTCAAATTAGATCAGATCCAAACCTTGTTGGTTGGAGCTGGAGCTGTTGGTTTGGAAAAATTGGAGGCAATGATTAAGAATTCGCCGAAGGCAAAAATTAAGGTAGTTGCAGAACATAGTATTCCAGCTTTTGATGATTTTATAAAAAAACATTCGCATATTGAGTTTATAAAGCGGACATTTAAATCAAAAGATATTTATGGAATCGATTTAATCATTCTGGCAAGCAACAATGATTTTTTAAATCAACAAATCCGAAGATTGGCGAGCGAACAGCATATTTTATTGAACGTAGCGGATACGCCTGCACTATGCGACTTTTATTTAGGGTCAGTCGTACAAAAAGGGAATTTGAAAATTGGAATTTCGACCAATGGAAAATCACCGACCATTGCGAAGCGATTAAAAGAATTGCTGAATGAGGTTTTGCCAGAGGAATTGGACGATACATTGGAATTAATGCAAGAATTACGGAACTCGCTTAAAGGCGATTTTCAACATAAAGTAAAAGTGCTCAATGAGCATACAAAAGAATTATTAAGTCATTCAGGATATGATCGAGCAGATTAGACAAGACGTCGAGGGATTGGATGCTTTAGCAATTTTGCAATACGTCGAAAATAAATTCGCGAATAAGGCTGTGTTTTCTACATCGTTTGGTATAGAGGATCAGGTCATTACGGATTTGCTCTCTCGCGTAAATACGCATGCTGATATTTTCACGCTGGAAACCGGACGTTTATTTCCAGAGACCTATTATGTTTGGAATCGTACGTTGGATAAATACAAATTGCCGATCAAGACATATTATCCGAATACCCAGTCTGTCGAAAAATTGGTGACAACAAAAGGGCCTTCGAGTTTTTATGAATCTGTAGAGAACCGAAAAGAATGTTGTTATATCCGAAAAATTGAGCCGTTAAAACGTGCGATTCAAGGATACAGCGTTTGGATTACGGGAATCAGAGCGGATCAATCCGAAAATCGCGAAGATATGCATCAGGTAGAATGGGATGAAGTGAATCAGTTGATAAAAATCCATCCGTTGTTTTACTGGACCTATCAGGATGTCGTTGATTTTATCAAAGAAAATTTTATTCCTTATAATCCGTTGCATGATAAAGGTTTTCCGAGTATCGGTTGCCAGCCTTGTACAAGAGCGGTTCAGGAGGGCGATGATTTTCGCGCCGGCCGTTGGTGGTGGGAAGATAAGAGCAAAAAAGAGTGTGGATTACATAGTGTTACAAAAAATTAAGAAGCGTAGATGGATTATTTAGATCATTTAGAAGCAGAAGCAATTTATATTTTAAGGGAAGTAGCGGGGCAGTTTGAAAATCCAGCCTTGTTGTTTTCGGGAGGAAAAGATTCGATAACCTTAGTTCATTTAGCAAAAAAAGCATTTCGTCCAGGGAAATTTCCTTTCCCATTGGTTCATATCGATACTGGGCATAATTTTCCGGAAACAATTGCCTACCGCGATCAGTTAGTGGAAGAATTAGGCGAAAAATTGATTGTCGGTCTAGTTCAAGACAGCATCGATCAAGGAAAAGTTGTGGAGCAAAAAGGTAAAAATGCTAGCCGTAACGCCTTGCAGACGGTCACTTTATTGGAAACCATCGAAAAATATGGTTTTGATGCCTGCATTGGCGGAGCCAGAAGAGATGAAGAAAAAGCTAGGGCAAAAGAGCGCATTTTTTCTGTCCGTGATGATTTCGGACAATGGGATCCGAAAAGACAGCGCCCTGAATTGTGGAACATTTTAAATGGACGCATTCACAAAGGTGAAAATGTACGTGTTTTCCCAATTTCAAATTGGACAGAATTGGATGTATGGAATTACATAAAAAGAGAGAAAATAGCGTTGCCAAGCATTTACTTCAGCCACGAACGCGAAGTGGTTTTGCGAAATGGACAATGGATGGCTTCGACACCATTTTTAAGCATTGACCAAGAAGATAAATTAGCGTTTAAATCAGTGCGTTTCAGAACAGTAGGAGATATGACCTGTACTGCTTCTGTAGATTCGGAAGCTACTGAACTGGATGATATTATCGAAGAAATCCGAGTATCAACGGTCAGTGAGCGCGGTGCGCGATTGGATGATAAGGTTTCTGAAGCGGCGATGGAAGACCGTAAAAAGCAGGGGTATTTTTAGCTGTAGGCGGTAAGCAATAGGCTGTAAGCTTTGGGTAAATTAATTAAGTAGGCTACAAAATTTATATACATGAATCTATTAAAATTCATAACAGCGGGATCAGTGGATGACGGGAAAAGTACACTAATCGGTCGTTTATTATACGATACAAATTCGATTTTGGATGATCAATTGGAAGCTATTCAGAAAGCAAACCGCAAAAATAATGATGGCACTGTCGATCTAGCCATTCTGACGGATGGACTGAAAGCAGAGCGGGAGCAAGGCATAACGATTGACGTAGCTTATAAATATTTTCAAACGGATAAGCGCAAGTTTATTATCGCGGATGCTCCTGGACATATTCAGTATACAAGAAATATGGTCACTGGCGCATCAAATTCAGATTTGATCATTATTTTGATTGATGCACGCAAGGGCGTTATCGAACAAACCAAAAGGCATTCTTTTTTGGCGAAACTGCTTTCAATGAATAAAGTATTGGTTTGCGTCAATAAGATGGATATGGTTGATTATCAAGAAAATGCTTATTTGGCTATTCAAGCGGACTATTTGAAGTTAGCTGGCAAATTAGGGTTAACTGATGTAGACTTTATTCCAGTTTCCGCCTTACGTGGCGATAATATTGTTAATCCGTCAAAACACATGGATTGGTACACGGGAGATTCTCTGCTGGATTATCTAGAGAATATTTCATTAGATGATAAAAAGTCACAGCCTTGGCGCTTTCCTGTACAATGGGTTGTCCGTCCGCAAACGGATGATTTACCCGACTATAGAGGATATGCGGGACGCGTAATCGGTGACGGATTGCAGATAGGGGAAGAGGTACTGGTTTTGCCAAGCGGTGTAAAGACTACAATAAAAGCAATCGAACTGAATCAAGACAGTCTATTACAGGCTGAAAATGGACAATCTGTAATTATTCATTTGAGCGATCAAGTCGATATTTCAAGAGGCGATTTATTGGTGAGCGCAAATTCACCAGCGAAAACATCACGAGAGATCGATGCGCACATTTGCTGGTTCGATCAAAAGCCATTGGATACAAATCAAGCTTATTTACTGCAAAATCACAGCAAGGTTTCCAAGATCAAGATTCAGAACATACATTTTAAATACGATATTCATTCGCAAGAACATATTATTGATGATTCAATTAACCTGAATGATATTGGCAAAATCACATTGAAATCAGCTGAAGAAATTGTTTTTGATTCCGATAGCGATTTCCCTGAAAATGCGCAAGCCATTGTGATTGATCCGCGCACAAACATCACTGTTGGTGCAGTTTGGCTGGAACAGGAAGTTTAATTTTTTTAATACATATAATCGGAGAAGCTTGCAATATTTGCAGGCTTTTTTAATTTATAGTTTTATAGTCCAAGATTCTGTGTAATATTATAGCATAAAATCAAAATTATTTAACTGTAGATTATATGATTATGTTTTTCATTGAGCTTTTGAAAGCTCTGGTCGCATTTATCTTAGAGCTTATCGCTAAGCTATGGCCGTTTTAATCAAATCTGATTGCTCTATATTTATTCGATTTTAGATGCTTGAAATAGGACAGAATTGAACAACCGAAAGATTCTATTTAACATAATATAAATTATAAGACAATTTAGTTTTTTTCCACCGCACAAAAAAGAAAATTTTTATTTCGTGGTATTCGATGGCATACAAAAAATGCTTATGTGCCTTATCAGGCTTTTATTTCGCATTTTTCTATGCTGGCGCTCACGGATTTGTTTATTTGTTTTTTTTACCCTGATGCAAAAGAACCAAAAAATCATTTAACATAATATTTTCGAACCAATATTTCTCCTCCAATCTTAGGATCGTATTTTTTGGAATAGTAAATAATTCATCTGGTGTACGCCACACAATGGACGGTATCAGGTAAAATATTGGTTCTCGTTCGTCCATAAACAGCTGTTTCAATTGGAGATATTGACTTCACGAAAGTTCCGAAAGAATTGAAAAATATTCAATTCCTAAGGCTAAGAAGATATTTCACCAGTGAAGACTTGGCTCCCTTAATACATATATTGAAAAAATAGCAATTTGATTAGCGAAACTATATTGTAATTGATTCTTTAATCATTATAGGGGGTTGCTGCCCATTCAACAGCACAACATATATTGCAGGTTATTATTATCTTCTGGACTATTTGCTGCTATTACGCATATCGCCGTCTATTTATTCCAGTGACATTCAAACGGTAAGTTACCATTTCTTGACTTGCATTAAAATGTTGTGAGATTTCTTCGTGGGTCATATTTCTTTTATTAGCCCAAAGTAAACCAGGAGTAGCTAATTGCAGTGTTGCCCCCAAGTACTTTGCTTCTTCCTCTTGTAACTCATTAAACTCTCTCATGCCGAATGGGATATCAAAAGCATATTCTACTTGATTATGTTGATGATCACAGATGATATGAGCAAGCTCATGCATTATATTACTTTGTTGCCTCATTTCAGAATGAAATTCATTATGAATAATTATCCTGTTATTTGATTTTGTAGTCATAGTGAGGGCACTCCATTCACAATTATTCGATAACAGCTTTAAATCTTCGGGAGAATTAAGAAATTCAGTAGCATTATATACAGGAATATTCAGATGGCTTGCAAGCTTAAAGGCACATAAAGGAGCGCAGGGATGAATACTTAATTCTTCTCTGTATTGCTTAGCCATACGTTCGGCATTAGCTTTAAAACCTCGTTTGAAAATACTCTTTTTCGCCAAGTAAAAATCATTTAGAATTATAAGCCATATCTATCATTTTAATCAGCATATTGACAGTATCTTTACTTAGCTCTCTATCAGCTCTAAGATGTGCTACGACTTTGTCTTTAGTACTAACTTCCTTTTTAGTATCCTTTTTATCGTTAATAAAAGTATCTGTTGGAACATCCAGCCATTTACAAATTCGGATAAAGGTATCTACATCCGGGAGTTTGCCCTGCTCAATTCTTGAAAGTGTTGCAGCACTCACCTCGCCTATTTCTTCCGCAACCGCTCTCAAGCCTCTTTTATCCCTTTTGTTTTTTAGCATACTTCCTAATAACTCTGTATTAAGTGTTGATTGCATGTTGAAAAGTTTTATTAATTAAACACTGTTTCACTTGTGAAACGTTTAAAATTTTTTCGTATCTTTGGTGCAACATTAATAGACATTGTTTCTTTCATGCAACAAATATAATATTAATGTTTGAAATACAGTATTTAAAACTCAAAAAATGACTAAATGGAAAAATTTAACTTAAGATATTTAAAGCCAAGTGCATTTATATTTATGTGTGCTATACTAGCTTTAGCATTATTTTCCGCTAATAAATACATACAATACCATTGGGGCGTTTCAATATCCGTATTTGCTGTCATCGGTAGCATTTTCGGTATTGTAAACAGTTATTTATGGAACAAAAAGCCTTTTTGTTGGATGTACTCGGTTCCTGATTTTTCAGGTCGTTATGAAGGCACTCTCCTCTATGAATACAGAAATGAAGAATGTGAAGTAGTTACAGATAAAATGCAACACATTAAAGTAATACATCAAAATGGTTCCGACATTGTAATAAATTCATGGACAAGACTTTCGGATGGTCAACTATCCTCAAAATCCACCAGTATCGAAGCCAGTATATTCAAAGAAAAAGACGGCACTTTCTCAATTATTTATAACTACCTGAATGAAGGAAATTATGAGTTGGACTTTTGCCCTCATTATGGCACAGAAGTTTTGAAGCTGATTGAGAACGGTGAAGGAAAACATCTTGTTGGCAAATATTATACGGAGCGGATGCCTTTTCAAACGAAAGGAAAAATTGATTTAAAATATATAAACAAAGATTTGTGTCACGAAAAATAAATTAAGATTATGGCAAATTGTAATACCCATTTTAAAAGTTATAATGAAGAGATCAGGTTGACTGATTCAAGAAGAAAAAAGTTAAAAGCTTCTCGTAAAGAGTTAAGGAATAAAGTCAGAAATTGGTTTAAGGATAATAAACCCAACGAACCTAAACCTAAATTTAGCGGACAAGGTTCGATGGCAATGGATACAATCATTAATCCTATTCCCAGAAAAATAGTAGAAAATAATGAAGAAAAAACAGTTCTTTATTATGATGTTGATGATGGAATCTATTTCGAAGGTGATAAGGAAGCTAATGAAAGGCCAACACCTGCTACTTATCATCAGTGGGTGTATGAAGCGGTAAAAGGACACACAGATAAAGACCCTATCGATAAAAATACGTGTATAAGAACACTTTTTGCGGATGGTCATAATATAGATCAACCCATTTATTACAAAGCGGGAGACATACCAGAGTTAGCCCATAAAAAACACGGTTGGACAGATAGTGATCCTAGAGCTTTTACTGAATGGTTTAACGCAAAAACAGAAGCAAATCCACAATTGAGAAGGCTGGCACGTTATGGTAAAGGATGGATTGATAAAAGGGAATTCGATAATGAAAATAAGTCAATGCCAACTGGTATGATAATGACGATTTTAATTGCTGAGAATGCAGTGTACAGAAATGACAGAGATGATATCGCTTTAAAAGAAACGCTAGTGAATATTCAAGCTGCTTTAATAAGCAACTTTGCTTGCTATCGTCCGACAACTCCAAAAGGTGAAAACTTATTAAAGGATTATGCTCACAAAGACTATTTTATGAGTTGTCTCGCATCATTCATTGATGATGCTAAAAAAGCTTTACAAGAAAAGAATATCCGCAAGGCGACTGATTCATGGAGAAAACATCTAAGTAATAGGTTTCCTTTGGGAGAAGATAAGGAAGAAACGACCAATTCTTCTGTTGGCTTAGGGGCAATAATCCCTGTGACTACAAGACCTTATGCTGAATAATGAAGAATATACAGTTTGAAAATGATATTTTGGTGATTCCAGACACATTCAATAAGCTAAAAATTATTGAGTCAGATGGCGAAAAGTTTCTAAAGGGTGAGGTTGATATAATAGATAATGAAGGTAAAGTTTGGGACGTCTACCAGGTTGAGATACGTTCTAGTGAAGAATATCCTTTTCGATTTCCCAAACTTTTTGAAAAAGGAGATGCTTTTCCAAAGATTGTAGATTGGCATGTGTATGAGTTTGATGATAAATCTTGTTGTGTTGATGTTACTCCTAATGAGATTTTAATATGTAAAAAAGGGCTGAATGTATTGGAATACATTCAGCGTTTTGCAATTCCATATTTAGCCAATCAAACCTATAGGAAGCGAGAAGGATATTATTTGTACGGTGAATACTCGCATGGCATTATGGGACGAGTTGAGTTTTATCAAAGTAAATTAAAGGCGCAGAATCTTTTACAATTAATTCAGATGATAGCATTAATCCTAAAAGGATACAATCCTTACAGAACTTCAATATGTCCATTTTGCCATAAATCCAAATTTAGAAGATGCCATAAAAATGTTTTCGTTGAGTTACAGGATGTATCTTGGATATTATCTCAGGATATTGAAGTGCTCCATCAATTGTATTCTCGTTTTCCAGATTTCAAGCTTCCAAATATATAATGAGACAAGGCACATTAAGAATAATCAGGGCATGCCCCCTGCTCTGCTGTTACACAAATCCTACACGGCAGAGGTCGGGCTATCCGCTATATCTTTTGTTCGTACCTCGCAAAAGGATGACGCTACTATCCCTCACGCACTCAAAATAAGTAAAGCCTCTACCCTGCAAAACCTTAGCTGGCTTTACCTATTTTTCGTAGAAACGGCTATATGTAAAGGTTGAAAATTGCTTGAAATGAGACGCAATTTCAACCCTTACATTGGTTTGTTTATGAAATAAAAATTTTCATCTCCTTCTCCTCTAAAAAATTAAATAACTTAGGTATATAACATAATGCAAGTAAACTATAATACACTGTATTATTTGCATTGATTTGAATGATAAAGAATTAGTCTAAACAAAAAAATAAAAATCACGTATTTATTATTTATTTGTTTTCACATTTAAATTGTTGCATTTACGGCGTATTTGAAACAGCACCTAAACCATAGATTTTGCTTCTTCAAATAAAAAATTATTAACGGTCTTTTTTGGGTTATTTTATTATGAAAGTTATACTTACAGGTGCTTCTGGGTACGTTGGTGAAGGTGTATTGCTAAGTTGTCTTAACAATGCAAAAATCACCGAAATTTTGATGATCAATCGTCGTCATGTTGCAATTTCACATCCGAAATTAAAAGAATTAGTCGTATCAAACTTTTTTAATATTGAAGAATACGAATCCATTGTTTCCGGTTACGATGCTTGTTTTTATTGCGCTGGTGTTAGTTCATTCGGCAAAAGTGAAAAAGAATATATGAAAAGTACGTACCATACGACTATTCATTTTGCATATCGGATTGCAGTTTTTAATCCAAACAGCGTATTTACCTATGTTTCAGGCAGTCATACAGATTCTACAGAAAAAAGTAAAATCATGTGGGCTCGCGTTAAAGGCAAAACAGAAAATTCGTTATTGAAGCTACCTTTTAAAGCTGTATACAATTTCAGGCCTGGCTTTATCAAACCGGTGAGTGGCCAACAAAATGTAAGTTTTGCTTACAAATTGTTTAGCACCATTTTTCCGTTAATTGCACCTGGGAAATCACTTAAGTTGAATAAAATCGCTTCCGTAATGGTGAATGTTGTCGAAGAAGGCTATACAAAACATAATCTTGAAATCTCAGATATTAAAAAATTAGCCTCCTAAATATTTCAGCAACCTCTCCCCTTTTAAATAGTGATAATTTATCCAGAAGTCATATCTTAGTGCAAATCATGCTATTTAGTCATTTTTTTGGCTATTTAAAACAAGTTATATGCAATTAATAGAACATGCCTTCGGAGATAAAAAAGTAGCAGAACTTACTGCCAATGAAACCCTTATCAACGATTTACAAGACGCAATTGATCTGATGGCCGATCTGTATTACCAAGGATTCGACCATATTATTTTGAAGAAGGAACAATTGAATCCTGATTTTTTTGAGCTAAAGACAAAGTTGGCTGGAGATATTTTGCAGAAATTTTCGAATTATAGGATGCAACTATCCATCATAATTCCGGAATTAAAGACTGAAAGCAATGCCTTAAACGACTTTATTCGAGAAAGCAATAGACTTGGGCATATTAACTTTGTGCAATCTATCGAGGAAATATCACAAAAAAGTTAAGGGCTTCATGGAAATTATCAGAGCTGAGGCTATTCAAGACGTTCGCGAAAAGTGGATGTTATTACCGACAGACAAAGCTTGCTTGGATTTGCTGATTAAAGGAACCTGGATTTATTCCTGCGAAATTGATTTAGCTGATTTCAAAAAATCCTTAGGTAAGTTATTGTCCTATTACCCCCATTTGTCTGGGCGGTTGATTGAATCATCCTATATAGAAATGAACAACGAGGGTGTTCCTTTGCATTTATTCGCTTACGAAAACACCCCGATTGAGGATATTTACAAAGAGAAAAATCCCTTAGATAGTTACAATCCTGGAATTTCTATCGCGCAGCTAAAAAAAGGAAAAATCGCTCCCCTATCGATTCAGCTTTCCAAAATGAGCGATGGGTATTTGTTGAGCGTCCATGCATCTCATGCTTGTTTGGATGGAAACTCTTTTTATGCATTTATGAAAAACTGGGCAGATATTGCGCAGCAACAATCGATCGATCCTCCTCTACTAAACCAACAATTAATTCCTCAGCCGGTTAAATTGGATAAAGTTCAATTGCTAAAGGAAGTCAAGCTGAAGAATTGGCATAAAATAAGCTGGAAATTTATTGCTAAAGCAATTGTCCAACAATTTCAGAAATCTTCTAAAATCGAATCATTATTTATTTCTAACGCGAATTTGATTGCGATGCGCAATGCAATAAAGGCACATAATGGAGAAACTTATGGCAGACATGTTTCGTTGTCATCTTTTGTCTCAAAATTTTCAATGCATATTTTGAATTCTTCATCAAATCAAAATTTTAGGCAGATTTCGGTGGTTGATATACGCCAGCGAATCGCATCTCTTCCTGAAACTTTTGTCGGCAACGCAACAGCGCATTCCATCAGCCCTGAGTTTTCTAACAGCCAAAATTTGGCGGAGATTGCCGAAAAAATCAATCAATCATTGATAGATTCATTTAAAAATAACGGGCAAGAATTAAGTGATTCCGTGCAGCTAAATAGTCGAGCAATTGAACTGCAGATACCTTATGTTCCTTTTGATGTAGAAGCAATGGAGGGTAATAACATCTCCAGCTTTTACTGCAATAATCTATTGAAGTTTCCAGTTTATGATGTCGATTTTGGATCTGGAAAACCCATTTATGTCTTTCCGAATGATTTAAAAGATCAAATAAAATTTTGGCCTTCGCCGAAAGCAGATGAGGGCGTGATGGTTTATTTTTCAGGAGATTTAGCGAAAGCCATTAAGAAAAAATCAAAAAACAATGAGTGGTTTTCTACTTTCTTGAGAACTGAATTTGATAGCCTGCTAAAGAAAAAATAAGCAATCCTTATTCGATTATGACATTGTTAATAATGCATAATATTGCTTAATCCGATGAATTTTTATTAAATTAGCAATTCTTTTAATTGAATATTCTCAATACATGTCATTAACATTAAAAAGTTTTATCAAGTACGTTGAAGAACGTAATGGCCATGAGCCGGAGTTTCTACAAGCAGTAACAGAAGTTACCGAAGACCTAATCCCCTACATCAATTCAAAAAAACCGGAATTAAACGATTTGAAAATTCTGGAACGCATGGTTGAACCTGAGCGGGTGATTTCTTTTCGAGTCACTTGGTTAAATGACAGCAATGAAGTGCAGGTAAACAGAGGATATCGAGTGCAGATGAACAGTGCAATCGGCCCTTACAAAGGTGGACTGCGTTTCTCCCCTACAGTAAACTTGAGTATTTTGAAATTTCTAGCTTTTGAGCAAGTTTTCAAAAATAGCCTGACTGGATTGCCAATCGGCGGCGGCAAAGGCGGTTCGGATTTTAATCCAAAAGGAAAATCCGATGCAGAGATCATGAGGTTTTGCCAAAGCTTTATGACCGAATTATACCGTCATATTGGTCCCAATACTGACGTTCCCGCAGGAGACATTGGCGTGGGCGAACGTGAGATTGGCTATTTATTTGGTCAGTATAAACGAATTCAAAACCATTTTACCGGAGTTTTAACTGGTAAAGGAAAAGATTGGGGCGGTTCATTTATACGCCCTGAAGCGACAGGTTATGGTGTTTTATATTTTGTAGAATGCGTCTTAGATCATAATAAAGACGATATTAAAGGCAAAGTAATCACTATTTCCGGTGCTGGAAATGTAGCCTATTTTGCTGCGCAAAAAGCAATTTCTTTAGGCGCTAAAGTAATTACCTTATCCAATAGTTCAGGAACGCTTCATGACCCGGAAGGATTTACGATCGAGAAACTAACCTATATCAGTTCATTAGGCCGCGATTTAGATAAGTATCCTAAGAAGTTTAAAACCGGAAAATTTCATTCGGGAGAAAAGCCTTGGCAGTTTAAATGCAACATTGCTTTGCCTTGTGCCACCCAAAATGAATTGGATCATTCCGATGCGAAACAATTGATTAAGAGTGGCTGTAAAATCGTTGCTGAAGGCGCGAATATGCCTTCTACAGCTGAAGCCATCAAAGCTTTCCATAAAGCAAAAATCCATTTTGGACCTGGAAAAGCAGCGAATGCTGGAGGTGTTGCGGTCTCTGGTTTAGAGATGTCTCAAAATGCAATTGGTCAACAATGGAACTCGGAAAAAGTAGATTCCAGATTAAAGCAGATTATGGTGAACATCCACAAAACCTGTGTGCGATATGGCGCAGAAGATGATGGATACATTAATTACCTAAAAGGTGCAAATATCGGTGGCTTTATTAAAGTCGCGAATGCAATGAAGGCTCAAGGCGTAGTTTAAAAAAATTAAATAGTCATACAAAAGCTCGAATTAAAATTCGAGCTTTTTTTATGTCCTCAATATATTTTCAAAAGATTACTTTTGAAAAAACACAGAAACTGAAAAACAGATGAGAACTTTAGCAGAACTTCCCCACCCTGATTGTAAAATTACAATCTTCGGAATGAATCAAAAATTTATAATCAAGTTTGAACAAGGCACCTTGGAACAGTCCTATAAAATTGCAGAAACTGATGTGGTCGATGGTATCAATGGCGTGTTTGAAATGCTTGATGATTCCTTTATCAAAGAGGTGGTCGCCCAATTTATCACGATGCGAAAAGCATTTTTCGAAAGTTATGAACGATATAACTAAACAATTTAAATAGATGATATAATATACTGAAAATTATATAATTATAGTTACAATTATTGAAAAACCAAATTTAATTTGGCATTCTATATACGGTTGAGATTTAAAAAATATTTTACATAAACAAACACATTCGGTTAATTTAAATAAAACATTGATTATCAAAAATTTATTTTAGTTAACAAAATATTATTTGGCAAGCAAATTTTGTAGTTTTTTGACTCCAGCGGTTGCATTTTCGCTAATTCGAATAACTCCATTCGGAAGATCGAATAAATTTGCTTGAGGGTCAATGACGACTATTTTACAAGCGTCCGAAACTTCATAAACTAATTGAGCAGCCGGATAAACTTGAAGTGATGTTCCGATCACAACAAATACATCCGCCCCCATCGAAATTTGCATTGCTTTGGGCATGTTAGGAACCTGCTCGCCAAACCAAACTACATGTGGCCGTAATTGAGAACCTTTGCTGCACAGCTCTCCCATTTTTAGAGTATCTCCTTGTATTGGATAAACGAGCAATGGATCTACTGAAGATTGAGACTTTCTAATTTCACCATGAAGATGCAGAACACGGCTACTGCCTGCGCGCTCATGCAGATCATCAATATTCTGCGTAATAATCTGTACATCAAATTCATCTTCCAATTCAGCTAGATGGATGTGAGCTTGATTCGGTTTGGCTTGGATACATTGTGCTCTGCGGATGTTATAGAACTCCTGAACAAGCTCTGGGTCTTTTTGCCAAGCAGATGGTGTAGCGACATCTTCGACACGATGACCTTCCCATAAACCATCCGTTCCTCGGAAAGTTTTCAGCCCGCTTTCGGCAGAAATACCAGCGCCTGTAAACACCACAATTTTTAATCGTTCCATTATTCAAGATAAATATTTTTCATCAAAAACAAAAAAAATGGTATATAGTCGAATGACTATAACCACTTTGTATGCTTTATTTACAGTAAAACCTACTGTCCTACTTTACAAAATAACGGTGTTCAACAACAGTTACTTTTTCATCTTCTTCCTTTGCAGCGTTAATAGCACCTTTGATTGCACATTTGCCTGAAATGCCGCGATAAATCAAACCTCCACCCAAAGCCATTCCAGAAAATCCGGTCAATGGGCTATGAAAAAGTTTTTTTAGTCCAACGCCCAAAATAAATCCTCCTGAGATAACAGACAAAATCCGTTCAGAGTTACCAATTTCTCCATGCTCGCAAGCATCATCTAGCTTATCCTTAAGTTGATTGAATACAAAATTTAATACGCTCATAATCTTTATTTTTTTATTAAAACAATCAATCATTTATAATGTTTGGCGATATACTTTAAAATGAAAGATTTTTCGTTTATTCGTAGACAATTAAAAATTGAATTTGATGAACGTAAAGAAACATTCCGGTGAATTAGTACCTTTTAATCCTGATGCATTAACACATTCGCTAAAGCGTTCAGGAGCATCTGAAAGCCAGGTCGAACGTGTCTATACAGAAATCAAAACTCGGTTATATGATGGCATAAGTACCAGGGAATTGTATGAATTGGCCTTCGACAGTTTAAAAAATCAGCGTGATTCATATGCAGCAAGATACAGTTTGAAAAAAGCATTAAAGGACTTGGGTCCTGAAGGATTCTATTTCGAAAAATGGATTGGACGGCTGTTTGCCCAAGATGGCTATTTAGCCATTACAAGCCAAACCGTACAAGGCCATGCAGTAAGCCACGAGCTGGATGTGGTAGCATACAAAGACGATAAGCTTCTGGCGGTTGAGTGCAAATTCAGAAATGATGTAGATGCCAAAATTTCGGTGACCACGCCCATGTATTTTAAGTCAAGATTTACCGATATTTCAGGGATTCAATATTCATTTTTCAACAAAAACGTATCCTTCACAGATGGATGGTTAGTGACCAATGCCTATTTAACTTCCGATTCAAAAACCTTTGGAGAATATTACAACATTAATTTATTGTCTTGGGACTACCCTAAAGATAACAGCATAAAAGTTCGCGTAGACCACAAAGGATTATATCCGATTACCTGCCTAACGAATTTAGGTGATCAAGAAAAAAGCACCTTGATGAAAAAGCAATGTATATTGGTTCTTGACTTAATCGATAAACCTGACTTTCTTAAAGGTTTACAAATCGATAATCAGCGCAAAAAAAGAATTTTAATGGAAGCACAAGAATTAATCAATATGCCGTTGAATAAGGCAATCAAACTATAGGGCTACTGGATAAAATATCTTCCCGAAAGATTCTAAATCGTTTAATTCCAATTCGTTATCAAAAATCCCGTACAAGGCAGAGCCTGAGCCTGTCATGGACGCATATATTGCCCCTTGTTCATACAGAGCATGTTTGATATTTTCGAGCTTTGGGTATTTTTGAAACAGACCTAACTCAAAATCATTGACGATATGGTATTTCCATTCCTGAATGGGCAATTGAATGGCTCTTTGCAAATCAGCAACTGGAGTCATGGGAATAACATTAGCGTATGCTTCCGACGTTGAGATATGTATTTCCGGATACACAATAACGATGTAGTAATCGGATAAATCTAAATCAATTGGATGGAAAGTTGAACCAATGCCATCTGCAAAAACTGCTTTATTTTTAATAAAAAATGGACAGTCTGCACCTAATTTTTCAGCATATTTTTCCAATTCTTCGTCGCTTAAATCCAACGAAAATTCAGTATTGATAAGTTTCAATACATGGCTTGCATCTGAAGAACCGCCCCCCAAGCCCGCTCCTACAGGAATTGATTTCAATAGATTAATCTGCAGGTTTGGCAAGTCAAAATCTTTTCTAAGCAATTCGAAAGCTTTCAGGCACAAGTTATCGCCACTCGAAAGGTCAATTCCAAAGTTTTTAGCTTTTGTGTTTTCGCTCTCAAAAACTTCGATGACATCATACAATTTGACAGGATAGAAAACAGTCTCAATAGAATGGTAGCCATCCTCCCTTTTATCGGTCACATGGAGGCCAATGTTAATTTTCGCATTTGCAAATGATATCATAAAACAAAGTAACATATTTTCTAATATAATTTGAAATTATAGGCTTATTCAAAATAAATGGTAATTTAGTTCACCAAAACGGTTTCCGCTTACATGATAAAACAAGTTTTACAGGTTTTAATACTACTTATCAGTAGCCTTTTGTACAAAAATGGATTTTCTCAAGAAATTATGAGGAATGCAACGCCATTTGTAAAACAGTATAACAAAAGCCTTTATAATGCGGGAAATCAAAATTGGGGAATTGCTGTTGGACAAAACGGAATAATTTATGTGGCCAATACCGAAGGCCTTCTATCTTTCGACGGCCAATATTGGAAACTGAATCCCTCTAAAAACAAAGGCATCTTACGAAGTGTGACCGTTGGAAAAGATGGAAAAATCTATACTGGTGGAAAATCAGATTTTGGGTTTTGGGAATTGGAAGCGTTCGGCAAACTTACTTACACACAACTCTCCAAACTAGTCGACCAAGAGCTGTTCAATGATGATGAAATCTGGAAAATCATTGAGTTTAACAACAAAATCTATTTTCATTCATTTTCGAAATGTTATGTCTATGAAAATAATACCATTACGATTATTGATGGAGATGGAGAACCTTTTTTGTATCCTCACTTGGTCGGAAAGTCATTGTATTTTGAGAAAATCCCTTCGGGATTGCATCGCTTAGATGAATCAAACAATTTTCTTGCAATCAAAGATAAATCACTGATTAAAAGCAATATCCTTGCAATACTACCATTTGAAGGAGATACTTATCTAATCGGCACAGACAAAGATGGACTGTATCTTTTGGACAAAGAGGGTAATATTTCCGTTTGGGAGAATCAGGCACAAGATATTCTAAAGAAATCACAGATTAATAACGGCATTGTGCTGTATAATCAATATTTTGTATTTGGAACTATCCAAAATGGAATTCTTATCCTGAACAAAAACGGCGATTTGATTCAGCATATAAACAAAACAAATGGATTACAGAACAATACCGTTTTAAGCATTGTACAGGATAAACAGGGCAATGTTTGGGCAGGTTTAGATAACGGCATCGACCGGATAGAAATCAATTCTCCCCTATACTACTATTCTGATTTTACCAGAGACATCGGAACGGTATACACATCTGCAGTGCTGAATAACAAGATATATTTAGGAACCAATCAAGGGCTTTTTCAAAGTGAGTGGAATGGATTGAATAATTTTAATCGCTTAAATTTCAGGCTCATTCCCGGGTCGGAAGGTCAAGTTTGGGATTTAAAAATCATGAATAATCAGCTCATCTGCAGTCACAATTCAGGTGCCTTTATTGTGCTTGAAAATCAACTGCAGCGATTGCAAAATAAATCTGGAGGTTGGCAAATTGCTAAAATTGCCAATCAGCCTAACGTATTTCTCCAAGCAAATTATGTGGGTTTATCGTCTTACCGAAATTCGGGCGGATGGAAATTGGAACAGTTCTTTCCCGAAATTCAATATTCAGTTTCCGGTTTGTTACAGAAAAATGGACTAACCTATTGGGCAACAGTAAAAAATGGTGTCAAGGAAATAATTTTTAACGCTGATTATTCGAAGATTGAAAATATCAAGTCATTTAGCAAAGAACACAACAACATGCCTACTTCAAATGTTGTGGAAGTGTATAAGCTGGGCGAAGATTACGTGTTTACAAGTGATTCAGGTCTGTATACCTTTGACAATATTTTGCAGAAATTTGTAAGATACGAAGAATTGAATGCCAAAGTCGGCTCATTTGCTTTCGCAAATAAAGTTATTAAAATAAACAACGAGTCATATTGGTTTATCAATAAGTCACATATTGCAGTCGTAGATTTTAATAAGAACGGAGATATTCAGATTGACTCTACCAGCCTTTTCAATCTCAATGGTAAAATGATGAATTACTATGAGAATATTCAAGCGCTGGGAAATTCAATCTTTTTGATTGGCCTAGACAACGGGTTTGCATTATTTGACAAAGAAAAAATAAACAAAAATTTAACGTTACAAAGTCCGATAATCCGTGATATCTACAATATTTCAGCGGGCATTTTACCTATATATTCAGACAATCTCAATCTGCCGAATAAAAAAGGTAATATTCGAATCACCTACGCTACGCCCTATTATAGCTCTAGCGCAGTTCAATATCAATTTTATCTAGAAGGTTACTCAACGGAGTGGTCAGAATGGTCTGAGGTTGCTTACAATGATTTCACGAATCTTTCAGCGGGAAATTATACGTTTAAAGTGCGTTCGAAAAATAGCGCAGCACAGATTTCTGAAATAACCACTTTATCGTTTAGCGTAGAAAAGCCCTGGTTTCTTAAGTGGCCCGCTTTAATCATTTATGTTGTATTGCTGTTTTTCATCATTCGGTTGGGAAGGAAGCGTTATGAAGACAAGCTCCAAGAACATCAGCGAAAAGTGAAAGAGCACGTGTTGGAAGAACAAAAAGTGTTGCGCAAGCGTGAACTGGAAGAGAATGAAAAGCAATTGATGATGCTTCGCAATACCCAGCTGGAACAAGAATTAGAGATTAAAAATCGGGAATTGGCGAATGCGGCAATGAATATTGTCTACAAGAATGAAATGCTCAATAATCTTCATACGGAATTATTGGATTTAAAAGACTCCGATGGCAACAAGCTTTCCAACGAACAGCTACGTAAAGTAAACAAGTTAATCGATGAAGCCCACAGCGATGACCGAGATTGGGATTTATTTGAAAAAAGTTTCAACGAAGCCCACGAAAATTTCTTTAAAAAATTACGGGCAGACTTTCCTGAATTAGTTCCAAATGATTTGAAGCTTTGTGCGTACTTACGATTAAATATGTCGAGTAAAGAAATTGCATCATTACTAAACATTACCACTCGCGGTGTTGAAATTCGTCGCTATCGATTGCGTAAAAAGCTAAATTTGACCAAGGACAAAAACCTAACCGAGTTCTTACTAGAACGATAACACCTAAATTCACTACATCATTACCTCTCACACTGTAGTGTGTAAAAATTACACAAAGCAACCGATTTTGTGAAGTTATTAAATTTTTCAAGTGATTAATAATCAATTTTTTGCTATTTATTAAAACAAAATTGAGAAAGTAATATTTTACATGTAGTAATAATGTGAATTAACAATATTTTAACATTTCAGGAATACATCACATCTTTACACCGTAGTTTGAGATTATAAACCAAATTAAAATCTTTCAAATTATTATTTTCTTAATTTAATTATAAACTATATGAGGAATTTATTTACTCTTCTTCTATTTATGGTATGTACGATACCATTTGCTTATTCACAAACGGGTTCCGTTTCAGGAACAGTTAAGGATGGCAACAGTCAAATGGTCCTACCAGGAGTAACTGTCACTGTTCAGGGAAAATCGATCTCTACGCAGACAGACGCTTCGGGAAAGTATACCATTAATGCTACAGGAACAGATGTCCTGCTATTTAATTTTATTGGCTTTTCTGATAAATCAGTATCAGTTAACAACCTAACGACAATCGATGTCTTCTTAGATGAGGAAGATCAGTCGATTGACGAAGTAGTCGTCGTTGGTTATGGTACACAACGCAAAGTTGATTTAACCGGGTCAATCGGATCAGTTAAAGCAAGCGATATCGCAAAGCAACCAGCAACCTCAGCTATGCAGTCTATTCAAGGTAAGGTATCAGGATTAAATATTGTGGCAAACGAACAACCAGGTTCGTCTCCAACAGTTTTGATTCGTGGTATGGGTTCAGCACTTGGAGGACGCAATCCTTTTTATGTGGTAGATGGTATACCTGCTGATAACATCAATAATATCAGTCCGTCTGACATCTTATCCATTAATGTGCTAAAAGATGCATCTTCAGCTTCTATTTATGGTATCCGCGCTGCAAACGGCGTTATTATGGTAACTACGAAAAAAGGATCTGCCGGCCGTACTCAAATTTCTTATGACGGTTCGTTTGGCATAAAAGGAATTTTAAATCGAGTTGATATGGCTGATGCCAATCAATTCATTACCTATTTCAACGAAAATGCCGCAGCAATTGGACAAAGCTGGACTTTGCAACCCAATCAAGAAAATAATACAGATTGGTACGATGAATTGATCCAAAATGGACAAGTCTATAATAATTCTATTAATCTTTCCGGTGGCTCTGAGGTAGTTGATTATTACCTAAGTTACAACAACCTAACTGAAAAGGGTGTTTTGGAAGGTTCAAAATTCCAACGTCATACGATAAGAAATAATAATACGTATAAGTTTTTCGACAATAAATTAAAGTTTATGCAAACGTTGAACTTGACGATGACTAACGCTACACCTAAACCTTTAGCTGCCTTCGACGCGGCTTATAAACAATCGCCATTGGTGCCGGTGATGTATGAAAATGGACGCTACGGCCGACCATTTGTAAATCAAACTACCGGATTGGTGACTTACGAATCTACTGCGGGACAAACTGTCGGCAACCTAAACTCTATAGGTAATCCAGTATTTGAAAACTACAGATACAATGAATTATTGAACACGGTAAGCATTCAAGGAAGTTTTGAAGGAGAATACCAAATAACGAATTATTTGAAATTCAATTCTCGATTCTCAGGAACGAAAGTTTATAATAAAAACCGCAATTTTTCGAATGTAAAAGAAGCTTGGCTAAATGCTGACCCGAGAAGAACTGAAGCTGAGTTTGAAGCTTTAAAACTTGCAAATCCAACGTCATTGACCTATGTAAATAATACATTAACTACTGGTCAATCAGAATCGTTCAGATGGGCATGGGAAAATTTCCTAACGTTCCAAAAAAGCTTTGACAAACATAACTTGGAGCTTATAGCCGGAACATCTTTAGAAAAATTCAACATCGGAAATAACTATTCTGCTACGGGATATGATGTTCCAGATCAAGAGCAGTATTGGAATATTAATATGGCTTCCTCTGGATACAATAAGAGTGTTAATCAAACATACATCACGCCTACTGCATTGCAATCGTATTTCGCTAGGGGTCAGTATAACTACGATAGCCGATACTATTTTACAGCAACGGTTAGATACGATGGAACAAGTACATTCAAAGCTTCGGGAGATTATTATGATGTATTTCCATCCTTCGGAGCTGGATGGACAATTTCAAATGAAAGTTTCGCACAAGATATTTCTTGGTTAAATTTCTTAAAGGTTAGAGCAAATTGGGGACGCTTAGGTAATCAAGCCATCCCACTTAATGTTTCACAAGTTCTACAGTCGACAGGGACTAATGGTAACGAAAATGTGAACTATGTTTTTGGACCAAACCAAGATTTAATTTTTGGAGCAGCTTATGCTACTCCTGTTATACCTTTAAGTTGGGAAGTAACAGAAGAAACTGGAGTTGGTGTTGATTTTACTTTGTTTAATTCACATTTAACAGGATCATTCGATTATTATCATAAATTAAATACAAATGCGATTTTAAGTGTTAAGCCATTATTGAATTCCACATTTTCTCAAAATTTTTATGATCATGGAGCAAAAATCTTGAATAGTGGATTTGAAGCTAACCTAAGTTGGAATAAATCTGTCAATGAAAATCTATCGTATACCGTAGGTGTGAATTACTCATACAACAAGAATGAAGTTACGGATGTGAAGCCAACTTACGATGGTAACACCGGCGGTAGCCTTGCAAATGGTCAAATCACTAAACAGTTGAGAGAGGGTCAACCAATTTATGCTTGGTGGATGTGGGAAACAGATGGCGTATGGCAAACACAAGACGAAATTAACGCTGGTGCTAAGTACGGGTCTCCTAGACCAGGTCATTTGAAATACAAAGATCAAAATGGCGATAATGTAATTGATGATCGTGACAAAGTGTTCTTAGGCTCTTATATTCCAACTTCAATTTACGGAGTAAATCTTGGGATCAATTATAAAGCGATTGACTTTTCTATCGACGGTTATGGTGTTGGAGGAAACAAAATATACAATGGATTAAAAGGAACAAGAATTGATGGCGGTGAAAATATTGCTGCTTCGACATTTGAAAATCGTTGGACTGGCCCTAATTCTAGCAACACAGATCCTGGAGCTGCTAGAGATTCCTATGCTTCCAGCTATTATTTAGAATCTGGTGCATATTTTAGAATTAATAATGTGACACTTGGATATACATTCAGAAATTTATATTCAAACACATCTAATCTAAGGGTTTTCTTTACGGCACAAAATCCATTAATCTTCACTAAATATTCAGGATTTTCTCCTGAAATAACTGGAACTGACAATGGAAATCCAGCAGAAACAAGTGGAATCGAATTATCCGCATATCCAACAACCCGCAATTTTATTTTCGGTGTTAATATGTCATTTTAATTCTTAAATACTAAAATCATGAAATTAAATAAATTAAATATAGCAGTCGTATTAATAGCAGGGTTCTTAACAACTACCTCTTGTTCAAATTTTCTCGATGTGGAATCGAGGGAAATTATTGAGGCCGGTGATAGCGAGGATGTCATTACACCAGAAGAGTATGTAAATGGTGTTTATGGCATGTTCACTGATTGGAATTATGCATTTGCGTACTTGGGAATAACAGAAATCCTGTCGGATAATGCGGACAAGGGCTCGTCTCCAACAGATTCTGGAACGGATAAAGACGTCCTCGATAATCTAACTTATACAAACACCACACCTTCATTTGAAAGTTTATGGTCTCATTGGTATAAATCGATCGGAAGAGCGACTGAGGCAATTACTTACACAGAAAATTATGGACTTACCGATGAAGGCTACAAAAATCGATTAATCGGAGAAGCTAAGTTCTTAAGAGCATTAAATTATTTTTTCTTAGTGCGTGGATGGGGTGATGTCACCATTCAAGAATTAGATTTAATCGAACGTAAACCTGCTGCTGAAGTTTACGATTATATTGAGAAAGATTTAACGGATGCGATCGCTGTACTACCTTTAAAATCTGGGTATGCTTCCGCTGATTTAGGTCGTGCTACAAAAGGCGCTGCTCAGGGTTTGCTTGCAAAAGTATATTTATACCAAAAGAAATGGCAACAAGCCTATGACATGGCTCAAGAAGTGATTAACTCGGGCCAATATGGATTAGAATCAGATTATGCCGTTCTTTGGAGAGTAACATCAGAAAATGGCACAGAAAGTTTATTCGAATTCCAAGGCCGCGGTGTCGCGATTGCACATGGTATTCAACAGTATTCTGAAACTCAGGGTGCTCGCGGAACTTCTGGTTGGGGTTGGGGTTTCAATACTCCATCTCAAAACTTATTAGATGCTTATAATGCAGAAGGCGATGCTATCCGGAGAGACGCAACTATTATTTTCAGAGGAGAGGTAATGTACGATGGCCGTGTTGTGGATGTTGGTGTTGAAAACCCCATGTACAACGAGAAAGCTTATTCATCGGCAAATGCAGGAGCAGCAGATGGCGATAAAAACATTCGTTATCTGCGTTTAGGAGAAATCTACCTGATTTCTGCAGAAGCTGCTAATGAATTAGGAAATTCGTCAGGAGCATTAGCTGATTTAAACAGAGTTAGAAACAGAGTTTCATTAGCAGCGGTTACTACGACTGATCAGACACAATTAAGAACATTAATTTATAAAGAACGTCGTTTAGAATTAGGATTTGAACATGACCGTTGGTTTGATCTGATACGTACTGGTCAAGCTGAAGCGGCAATGACTGCTGCTGGAAAACCATTTCAAAGCAAGCATAACTTGTTCCCTGTTCCTAATGCACAAATAAATCAAACGCCAGAGATGACGCAAAATCCTGGTTGGTAATCACCTGTATTTCTACAGTGAAAGACATTCTTTCACTGTAGTTTTTTAAATTTTAGGCATGCGCATAATCTATCTCTTTAGCAGTTTCCTTTTTATTTTTTTTAGCTGTTCCAAATCCAATACCGATCAACCTGCGACTGGATCAAGTTTTCAAATTGCTTCTATCGAAATCAATAAGCAGACTTTATCAACGGAATTTAGAAATAGTCCCGTTCTTCCTGAATTTACGGTGAAATTCCCAAATGCTATTTCTCCATCTTCCTATCAGAATAACATTCAGCTTCAAAACAAGGATTTCCAAAATATCCCTTTGACAGTTAGCTTTTCTGCGGATGCAAAGACTGCAACGATAAAACCTTCCTCGCCCCTTTCTTACTTGTCAAAATATACATTGCTTTTTAAGTCAGGTTTAGAAGACGTAAATGGGAATAAGCTGAGTCCTGAAAAATCTATTGCCGTGTACACAACCATTGATTCAACAGATAAATTTTCTAGAATCAGCACGGATGAATTACTAACTTTAGTTCAGAAACAGACATTCAAGTATTTTTGGGATTTTGGACATCCTAGCTCAGGAATGGCTCGTGAACGAAATTCGTCGGGAGATGTAGTCACTTCTGGAGGAACAGGTTTCGGTGTGATGGCTATTCTAGTTGCGATCGAACGTGGATTTATTACAAAAGAAGAAGGAAAAGCAAGAATTCAAAAAATTGTGAATTTCCTAAAAACTGCGGATAAATTTCACGGTGCATTCTCGCATTGGTATAATGGAAATACAGGCAGAACTCAAAAATTTTCTGACGTAGATGATGGAGCAGATTTGGTGGAAACTTCTTTGTTACTTCAAGGATTGTTAACTGCTAGACAATATTTTCAAACGGCGGCTGATGAATCGTTAAGAAACGATATTTTAAAACTGTACACGGATGTTGAATGGACTTTCTTTCAAAACGGACAACAGGTTTTTTTTTGGCATTGGAGTCCGAATAATCAATTTCAGATTAATTTAAAAATTCAAGGCTGGAACGAAAGCTTGATCGTCTATGTTTTAGCAGCGTCGTCACCAACACACCCAATTGCTAAAACGGTCTACGATCAAGGCTGGGCAAATAATGGCGCGATGAAAAATGGGACTACAAACTACAATTTGGTCTTACCGCTTGGACCTCAAATGGGTGGCCCATTATTTATTTCTCAATATAGCTTCCTTGGCATTAACCCAATTGGTTTAAAAGATGCCTATGCGGATTATGAATTGCAAACGAAAAATCACAGCTTAACGAATCGAGCGTATAGCATTGCTAACCCAAAGAACTTTTTTGGTTACTCCGCAGATGTTTGGGGATTGACAGCGTCAGATGATATAAACGGCTATAAAGTGCACTCTCCGACAGATGACAATAGCGTAATTACCCCTACCGCTGCTTTAACTTCTTTCGCCTTTACGCCTGCCGAATCTCAAAAAGCCTTGGAATTTTTCTACTACAAACTTGGCGACAAAATTTGGGGTGAGTATGGCTTTTACGATGCCTTTTCTTTGCACGAGCAATGGTTTGCCGATTCTTATATCGCTATCGATCAAGGACCGATTATTATTGGCATTGAAAATCACCGTTCTAAACTTTTATGGAATTTATTTATGCAAATTCCTGAACTGAAAACTGGACTCAAAAATCTAAACTTTGAGTCTCCTAATCTATAATACATGAAATCTACCTTTACCGCTACATTTTTATTCCTTACGCTTACTTATTTTTCCTCTTGTAACCAAAAAGTCAAGCAGGACAACACCGATAATAAAGATAGTCTTTCTTTGACCTCTACACCTGATGATTCCTTATTAAATCTGATTCAAAAGCAGACTTTTAGGTATTTCTGGGAAGGAGCTGAAACAACTTCAGGATTAGCACGCGAACGCATCCATATCGATGGTGTTTATCCACTGAACGATCAACACGTTATCACAATTGGAGGTTCTGGTTTTGGATTGATGGGTATCCTAGTTGCGATGGAGAGGCAATTCATTACCAAAGAACAAGGCTTTGAACGATTGACAAAAGCCTTGGATTTTCTTGGCAAGATCGAACGGTTTCATGGAGCTTGGGCACATTGGTACGATGGGACTACCGGCAAAGCAAAGCCTTTTAGCAAAAATGACAATGGTGGAGATTTGGTTGAAACTTCATTTATGGCGCAAGCATTAATTTGCATCCGTGAGTATTACAAGGATAGTACAGATGAAGAAAAAAGTTTAGCCTCAAAAGCAGATGAGCTTTGGAAAGGAATTGATTTTGATTTTTATAGAAATGGCAAAGATGTGCTGTCTTGGCATTGGAGTCCGACATCAGAATGGGAAATGAACCATCCTATTAAAGGGTATGATGAATGTCTGATTACCTATGTAGTGGCAGCTTCCTCTCCTACACACGCTATCCCGGCTTCTACTTATCACCAAGGTTGGGCAAGAAATGGAGCGATTAAAACAGATGCTAAAAAATATGGTATTCCTGTTCTATTAAAACACAATGCTTTAGAAAATGAAGTTGGACCATTGTTCTGGGAACATTATTCCTATTTGGGATTAAATCCAAATGGCCTGACTGATCAATACGCAAATTACGAAGATGTAACCAAAAATCATGTTTTGATCAATATCGAATATGCAAAGCTGAATCCAAATAAGTATGTGGGTTACGGTCCTGATAAAGGCTGGGGATTGACCGCGAGTTATTCCATTGATGGCTACAATGCACATCACCCAGATAATGACAAATCGGTTATTTCGCCGACAGCGGCTTTATCGTCCATGCCTTATACACCGAAGGAAAGTATGGCTTTCGCAAAATATGCGTTTTCATTAGGGGATAAACTTTGGGGGGAATATGGATTTTATGACGCCTATAGCGAAACTGAAAATTGGTTTCCTCAACAATATTTAGCGATTGACCAAGGCCCAATTGTTGTTATGATCGAAAACTATCGATCAAAACTTTTGTGGGATTTATTTATGAATGCACCTGATGTGCAAAATGGATTAAAAAAGTTAGGTTTTACGACTCCTTATATCAAGTAAATGCGCTCGTTGTACAAACATAGTTTGATTATTTTTTTGCTTTTTGCAAATGCGTTCTGCTATGCGCAACAACCACAAACTTATTGTAATCCATTGAATCTGGATTATACATACATGATATACAATGCCAATGATGGTATTTCGTACCGTTCGGGAGCTGACCCTGCTGTAGTACGCTTCAAAGGCGAATACTATTTATTTGTCACGCGTTCAATGGGTTATTGGCATTCAACAGATCTTACGAATTGGAATTTCATTACGCCAGAAAAATGGTATTTTCAAGGTTCGAATGCACCTGCGGCGCATAATTACAAAGATTCTGTCTTGTATGTGATGGGCGATCCTTCAGGTACGATGTCTGTACTTTACACGGATAATCCGAAGAAAGGCGATTGGAAAGCGACTCCTGCTCTCCTATTTGATCTGCAAGATCCAGCCTTGTTTATTGACGACGACGAAAAGGCTTATGTGTATTGGGGATCTTCGAATGTGTTTCCCATTCGCGCAAAAACAGTGGATAAGAATAAAAATTTTAAACCGTCCATTCAAACCGATACCTTATTTGGATTAAATGCTCTTCAGCATGGCTGGGAACGTTTTGGTGAAGACAATGAAGGAGAAATTTCAGGCTATATCGAAGGAGCTTGGATGACAAAATATAAGGACAGCTATTACCTCCAATACGCTGCGCCTGGAACAGAATTTAATGTTTATGGAGATGGAGCTTACACGAGCAAATCGCCCTTGGGGCCATTCACGTATATGGCAAATAACCCCTTCTCCTTCAAACCCGGTGGGTTTATTAATGGTGCTGGACATGGTAGTACGGTTGACGATATTGAGGGCAAATATTGGCATTTCTCTACCATGGCAGTTTCCGTTAATGTGAATTGGGAACGAAGGATCTCTTTATTTCCAACCTATTTTGATGCAGATGGCTTGCTGTACAGCGATAGTTATTTTGGTGACTATCCCTATTATGCACCAAACGCAAAAGAAAAAGCTGGAGAATTTACAGGCTGGATGCTATTGTCCTACAACAAAAAAGTCGAAACTTCTTCTGCCGTAGCAGCATACACAGGGAATTTATTGACCGACGAAAACATCAAGACATTTTGGTTAGCGGAAAATACGGATGCTTCGCAATGGGTTGAGATTGATCTTGAAAAAGTCTCTTCCATTTATGCTTTGCAAATCAATTTTCACGATTACCAATCCAACTTATACGGACGAATCCCTAATCTAATGCATCAGTATGTGATTAAAGGTTCGCTAAACGGAAAAGATTGGTTTATGCTTGTCGATAAATCGGCAAACACAAAAGACGTTCCGAATGATTATGTACAATTGGAGCAAGCAAAAGAGGCACGATACATTCGGTACGAACATCTGAAAGTGCCTACTCCTCACCTAGCTATTTCGGATATCCGAATTTTCGGAAGAGGAAATGGAAAAGTTCCTAAAGCGGTTAAGAAATTTACAGTCAAACGCCAAGCTGATGAACGCAATGCCGATATTACTTGGGAACACGATCCGAAAGCAAATGGCTATAATATACTGTGGGGAATTGCTCCTGATAAACTATACAGCTCTTGGCTAATCTATGGCAAAGACAAATTGGATTTAAGAAGCTTGACCAAAGGACAATCCTACTATTTTGCTATTGAATCGTTCAATGAGAACGGAATTTCTACCCGTTCTGAAATCTTAAAAATTGATTAAATTATTGTTACTATGAAAATATACCTATTAATATTCACGATTTTAGTTGGCTTGCACCATCAAGCATCAGCGCAGGCAAATCAAGATAAAATGAATCAGTTTATTTCTGAACTGATGGGCAAAATGACAATCGAGGAAAAAATTGGTCAGCTCAACTTAGTTACCGGCGGAGAAGCGACTACCGGTTCTGTTGTCAGTACGGGTGTTGAAGAGAAAATAAAAACTGGAAATATCGGAGGAATTTTTAGCATGAGTTCTCCGGCTAAAATTCGTGCGGCACAGGAATTAGCGGTGAATCAATCCCGATTGAAAATTCCGATCATCTTTGGAATGGATGTTATTCATGGTTACAAAACTATTTTTCCCATTCCATTGGGATTAGCTTCATCGTGGGATATGGATTTAATCAAAGAAACTGCGAGGATCGCAGCTACAGAAGCCACAGCTGATGGAATTAATTGGACCTTCTCTCCGATGGTCGATGTTTCACGCGATGCACGCTGGGGCCGTGCGAGCGAAGGCTCTGGCGAAGATCCATTTCTCGGCTCTCGCATTGCGGCAGCAATGGTAAAGGGCTATCAAGGCGAAGATCTAGCAGCCGTAAATACACTATTGGCTTGTGTAAAACATTTTGCTCTGTATGGAGCAGCCGAAGCCGGACGCGATTATAATACGACGGATATGAGTCTGCACCGCATGTACAATGAATACTTTCCGCCTTACAAAGCGGCAGTTGAAGCAGGAGCTGAAACCGTTATGACTTCATTTAATGACATCAATGGTTTGCCTGCGTCAGCGAATAAATGGCTGATGACGGATGTGCTGCGCAATCAATGGGGTTTTAAAGGCATGGTCGTAACCGACTATACAGCTGTCAATGAGCTGATCGATCATGGTTTAGGAGATTTGCAGCAAGTGTCGGCTTTATCCTTAAAAGCTGGAGTGGACATGGACATGGTGGGTGAAGGATTTCTGACTACTTTGAAAAAATCGCTGGATGAAGGAAAAGTGAGCCAAGAAGAAATCGATCGCGCATGCCGCTACATTCTGGAAGCAAAATATAAGCTCGGTTTATTTGAAGACCCGTTCCGATACTGCAGTGAAGAAAGAGCAAAAAAAGAATTGCTAAGTCCAGCACATCTTAAAAAAGCGAGAGAAGTTGCCGGCAAATCATTTGTATTGCTAAAAAATGAAAACCAGCTTTTACCGTTAAAAAAACAAGGAAAAGTAGCCGTTGTAGGTCCATTAGGAAATTCAGGAGCGAATATGCCTGGAACGTGGAGCGTCTCTGCGGAATTGGATAAAACGCAATCTCTAATTGATGGATTAAAAGAAGTATTGGGAAATAAAGTCAGCTTCTCTTACCATTTGGGATCGAATGTATTAGCCGATGCGAAGTATCAGGAACGTGCGACGATGTTTGGAAGAACCATTGCTCGCGATGAGCGTCCGGCTCAGCAAATCATAGATGAAGCGATTCAATCGACAAAAGATGCGGATGTGATTGTGGCTGCTCTAGGCGAAACTTCTGAAATGAGCGGTGAAAGCTCAAGCCGTACGGAATTGAATATTCCAGATGTACAGCAAGATTTGCTGAAAGCATTAGTAGCAACCGGAAAACCTGTCGTGTTGGTTTTGTTTACAGGAAGACCATTAACGCTGACTTGGGAGAATGAACATGTTCCTGCGATTTTGAACGTGTGGTTTGGCGGAACAGAAACAGGAAAAGCAGTTGCGGATGTATTGTTCGGTGATGTGATTCCGTCAGGAAAATTACCAATGACATTTCCTCAAAACGTCGGTCAAGTTCCAATCTATTATGCAGAGAAAACGACAGGAAGACCTTTAGCAAAAGATGCTTGGTTTCAGAAATTCCGCTCAAATTATTTAGATGTGACGAATGAACCTTTGTATCCTTTTGGATTTGGTTTGAGCTACACGACATTCACTTACGGAGAAATACAGCTTTCTAAGGATTCATTTTCCGAAGGAGAAAAAATAACAGCTAGCATTCAATTGACAAATACAGGAAAGTTCGATGCGGAAGAAGTTGTTCAATTGTACATCCGTGATGTGGTTGCTTCTGTTACACGCCCCGTGAAAGAATTGAAAGGTTTTCAAAAAGTTTTTCTGAAAAAAGGAGAATCCAAAACAATCACCTTTACGCTGAGCAATGAAGATTTGAAATTTTATAATTACGATTTAGATTTCGTTGCCGAGCCTGGGGATTTTAACTTATTTATTGGCGGAAATTCAAGGGATTTAAAGGAAACGCAATTTAAACTTATAAAATAATCGAATGAACTGAGGGCATTCTATTTTGAAATAAATTTTAATGAGCTGCATAATTCAGCTCATTTTTTATTTAATTACATCTTGTAAAATACTATTTGCATCCAGGATCTTTAGTCGTTAACTAAGTAGTTAAAAGATAAAAAAATCAGAATTTCAAGTAATTAACAAATTATTTTTTATTATTTTTACTTTAGTCTTTCATAAATAAACCTACTGTAATGCATTCAAAAACAGAATATTTAATTTGGGACAAAATTGTAAATAGCGCTAAAGGTCGATTCGACTTTGAGCTTTATTCGAACAAATTCCGCAACCTGGATCCCGAAGTATTAGACAAATTAATCTTTTATATTATTGTTGGTTTCGCCTCTGGCGAAGAACATTGCACGATTTCTACAAATATCCATAATGAGTTAGATCATATCGGTTTTTCTATTCGTGAAGAAATAATAGATACCATTTTGTCGGATAAGCATATCTTATTCAGTGCAGAAATTTATGCAACCTACCTGACGTTCTCTATGCTCGAAGACGGAGCAAATGAGTATGAAGTGCTCGGCTATGTTACAGACTTGCTCGAGAATCCAAGAGTTTATTAATTCGATTTCACTTTATTAGACATAAAAAAGCCATTTCAGGACGAAATGGCTTTTATTAAGTTTATTATAAATTAGTAGCTTATTGCGAAGCAAATATAGTTATTTATTCATTAAAGCAAAACTTTTATTGAATTCAGACAAAACCTATCTATTGTTCGAAAAAATGCTATCGAAAAAAGCCATCTGGTAAACAATGGACTTCCGCCAATAATCCCAATCGTGCTTTCCAGGCAATGTTAAATAATGATGCGGGATATTTAAATACGTTAATTTTCTATGTAATTCCTCATTAACTCCGTAGAAAAAATCCCCCGTTCCACAATCGATAAACAAATCCAACGATTTTGGTGCGATTAAATGTGTTAATTCCATAATGGTATGCTCATTCCATTTTTGAGCATTCTCGCGATAGGTGCCCAATCGATTAGCCATGTCCCAATTATCTGGAAATGGACGTATATCCACTCCTCCTGCTGTGCTTCCAGCGGCGCTGAACACATCGGGATGCTTTATCGCCAAATACAATGCGCCATGTCCGCCCATGCTCAATCCTGTAATCCCCCGTCGCTTGCGATCTTTCAACACTGGGTAATTCGATTCAACATAATCAACCAATTCCTTTGAAACAAAAGTTTCGTATTGAAAATTCTGATCGCCTTCAATATCCCAATACCAGCTACCAAACCCTCCATCTGGACAAACAACCGTATATCCATATTGATCGACCAACTGTTTTATATGAGAAGCATTGTCCACCCAATTCTTATAATTCCCGGAATAGCCATGAAGCAAATATAAAGTCGCCGTTGCTCCAGCAGCCTTGACTTCAGGCTGAATAATCACGGTTTTTATATTTTTTTGCATAGCTTGGCTAAATACATTGACTGTATCCACCTTTGCTGCGAGGCAATAATTTACAAGGAGAATAAAAGAGACGAATAAGTTGATTTTCTTCATAAGATTAACGTTTGTAGAGATAAAGATAAGCATCTAAACCAAAAGGCCGTTCACTAACTGTGTAAAAATCTTTTCCATTTAAATCAAAAGTAATAGATTCTCCTTGTGGTTCGGGACTGTATGGAATTGATACATAATTTTTAGACAAAATACGTTGAACGGGCTGTTGCTTCTCTCTTTTATAAGAATAGATATTAACTAGGTTTTTCAATAAGATTTCTGAACCATCAGGAGAAATATCCGCTGCGGTAACAAATGAAAAAGGAAATTCGCCTAATTTTTTCAGTACATAATAATCCTTTTTTACAGCGGTAAAAGGATTGACCTGATAAAGTGCGCTTTTGAAATCACGTTTTGAAATAATAAAAACTGATTGGTCCACCGGATCGACAAATATCGCTTCTGCATCACGTGCTTTGTCAGGATAATTTAACACGATCGTTCTTATTTCTTCCGAAGGAATATGATAAATTGAATCAGCAGAATCCGGTTTTGGCTCTTTAATCAAGTATAGCTTAATTTCATTTCGCACCGCTCGGTTATCGCCGATATCTGTTAGCAACAAATAATTTGTCTGATCCATCTGAAGCCAAGCGATGTCTTCAAAGTCGACGGCCTCTATACTATCTAAGTAATAGGTCGCTTTTAAATTCGCCTGCTTATCAATCAAAAAGAACCGCGCCTCATCTCCACTATCGTTATGCACCCAAAAGCTTTCGGGGTTCTCTCGTGATGCAACCATACCTGAAACTTCATTCAGCGCAGGTGCAGAAAGTTTACCTAGACTGCTTCTCTTTACATCAAGTTCCTGCGCATTTACCGATTGGTAACAGATTATTAGCAAGCAGAGTATATAAAATAAAATTTTACTGATTTTCATTCTTCAATTCATTTGCAATCACCAACCGGCTCATCAAACTGTAACGTGCCATTCCTTCTGGTTGATTGTTGTGTTTTAAATATCCGTCATAAAATGCACCGGAGATGGTGTTGACCCATCCTCTGTAGTTATCCCAGAAAAGGCGTTCTTCTTCAAAATCCTTTAGTATCAAAGGAGATAATTTTTGTTTGTATTGAGCAAAAAGTTTAGGATCTGTCAAGTATAGTGTTCGTAACAGATAATTGATCGCTTCATAGTAAGCTGCATATTGGTATTGGAGATTTGCATGCGTTCGCAATTTGTAAAAAGCAATAAAATTACATTCATCTTCGAATCCAATTCCCATTTGATGAGATAATTCATGCACAACAGTAAATGGATAGGAAACTAATGGTATTTTCTGATTAACCTGTACCTCTTGTGTGAACGGATTAAAATAGCCAGTTACGGTAAAATATGAAGCTAGCGTACTGGATAAGGGCTTTTTTACATTGACCTGAGTTTTCGAAAGGATTCCTTTAAATGCCTGATCATCTTTCATCAGCAAACTTAATTCCTGATCCATCGCCTTTCTATCTTCTGCAAATGAGATTTGCGGTCGGATTTCATTCGCTCTTGCGATAAATTTGTCGAGCACAAAAACATGCTGTTCTAAGGTAATCGTATCCGTTTTTAAGAACAATTGCTTTGCCAAAGGCACTCGATAGTAATTCAAGCCCCAGCTTGCATAAAAGTAAAGGTATAGCGCTAGGCAAAAACTGATTAGCTGAAGAAAGCGGAGTAGCAAGACGTTCCAATTCTTTCTCCAGATGGATTGGATCATTTTGCCAAATAATCCAATAACAACCACAACGGCAAGTATGTAGAAAATATCGCCTACCGAAAATGGTATCCATGAAAATAGGATTTTATGAAGGAACGAAAAGGCAGGATAAAATGCGCGGCTGTAAGACGCTTCGACCCAAAGCGTTTGCTGTTTATAAAAATAGAGAAACAGCAAAAGCAAACAGCCGATACCAAGCTGCAAAGCATATTTTTTTACTAGTTGCCTTTTCTGCTTCATTTACTTTTCGTTTTCGTAATAAAGCTTGTAATAGTTCATTCCTTTCTCATCGTCGAAACCTTTTTCAATCAACTCTCGTTTTCCATGCACGTAAACGGAAAAATTCTTGTCTAATTTCAAGATGGATTTATACGTGGATTCCATTTTCTTTACGGCCTGATTGGCAATCGAGAAGTTCGATTGGAATGCAATATCAAAATCTTCTTCCGCTTCTTGTTTGTAATCGTTGAACAAAGAAATGGCTTTAGGATTTGACAAAACCTCTTCTTGAAATTCTTCGTTATCAAATGTTTCCTTTGTTTTGAAATAATTCATCGATCGGTTTAACAAATCGATTTTATCCGCTTTATCCATCTCGAAAGCATCTTCCAGCTTTTCATTTACAAAGTTCTTGTACACTTTTAAGAAGTTTCCTGTTTGCTGAAAAGCATCATTTCTTGGACGGATTTGAAGAAATTCATCTTTCCAATATACGGCCTCGCTTTGGTTAGTCTGGTCGATCACCAAAACTTTATAGCCTTCTTCTGATTCCGTATTGATAATGATCACACCCTTGTCCAATTTATTAACATTGATTGCATCTTGCTCATAATCCAATTCAAAACCACCGTTTTGGGGATAGACCTTCAGGTAAGTTTCTTTATTCTCCGATTTAAAGATCCCGACAGCATTGAGCTCCTCTCCTTCTTGTTGCACATTTTTTAGATTCACAACATACACTTCGCCCGGCTTAATCTTAGGGTGTGTAGACGCTTCGTACAAATGTTTCACCACCTGTTCGGAATAATCTTGAAAACCGATTTTCTCTTCGAAAAATTGCTTTGTAAAATGATAAACCTCATTCAGGTTCAACTCTTCATTCGGATGAAAAAAGCGATAAACTTCATTCAGTTTTGAAAATGGAGAAAGAAAATATTGCTTCAGCAAATCGGGCAATATCAAGTCAAAGGATATGTCTATCGGTTTTTCGGATAAAGAATAAAATTCGTCCTGCGATTTATTTCCAACCCGATGGATAATCAAACCGTCTAATTCTGCATCTTGATGATAAAACATCTTTATTTTCTTTTAATGTGTATATAAATCCAATGCCACGCGATAAGTATTGACGTGTGCATTAACAATAGTTTTAATTTCCGTAGAATATCCCCCGCCCATACTAATCTGAAGGGGAACTCCTAATTTATGGCAATATTGGAGAACTTGATAATCACGCTGTTTGCAGGCGTCCATCGAAAGTTTTAGTTTACCCAATTTATCCGTTTCCAATACATCTACTCCTGCTTGGTAAAATACAAAATCAGGTTTTGCTTGTTCGAAAACAAGCTTTAAATTATGCTCCAACAAGTTCAGATAGGCATCGTCTCCCAAATCATCCGCAAGCGGAATATCTAAATCAGACGATTGTTTGATAAAAGGAAAATTCTTTTCGCCGTGCATCGAAAAAGTATACACTTGATCCTTGCCCCGAAAAATATGTGCCGTTCCATTTCCCTGATGAACATCCAAATCAATGATCAAAATCTTCTTAGCCAATCCACGATCTAACAGATACGCTGCCGCAATGGCTTGGTCATTTAAGAGGCAAAACCCTTCTCCGAAATCATATCCTGCATGATGTGTGCCTCCGGCAATATTGAAAGCAATTCCATTGTCCAACGCAAAAACCGCCCCTTCGATGCTGCCTTGCGAAAGGTACAATTCACGATCAACCAATTCTTTCGACAATGGAAAACCAATCCGGCGAACCATTTTAGGATCCAAGCTCAAATCCAATAACTGATCGACATATTGCTGATCATGAGCCAAATAGATAGACTTTTTATCCGCCAAACCAGGTTCGAAAAAATCCGCTATCGAAAACAAACCTTCGTAAAGCAACTGCTGATAGATCAGCTCATACTTCGCCATAGGAAAACGATGCCCCTCTTTCAAAGGATGTATGTATGCGTTATGAAATGCGATTTTTATCAATTTTGAATTCTTGAACGAAGATACAAATTTCAAAATTTATGTGATTTAAAATGATTACAGTTTTGTTTTTTTTATCTTAGGCATTCATTATACTTGCACACATGGAAGAAACAAACACATTACCCCAATTATCAGCCGAAGAATTACGCATAATAGGTTGTTTGATCGAAAAATCCAAAACCACTCCAGAATATTATCCGATGACACTAAACAGTCTTCAAACGGCATGTAATCAAAAGAGTTCGAGAAAACCTGTTGTCAATTATTCTGAAAGTACCATAGTTTCTGCACTTGATGCATTAAAACGCAGGGGATTGATTTCTACGGTCGTGGGCGGCGGAAGCCGAGTGACCAAGTACAAACATAATGTAGCTATTCAGTTTCCGTTGTTGCCTCAAGAACTGGCTATTCTGTGTTTATTGATTCTTCGCGGGCCATTAACTGCAGGAGAAATCAATAGCAACGCTGGCCGTTTGTACGATTTTGAAAACCTAGACGAGGTACAAGAACTATTGATTAAGCTTAGCGAAGGCGAAGTTATTTATATCAAACAGTTGTCTAAAAGACCTGGACAAAAGGAAGTTCGCTATGTGCATTTGTTTGCTGAAGTCAACGAAGACGATTTTGATTTTTCAACGGGCAGTTCTGAATCCGTTTCTCAAAACAACAAACAGCTTGAAGAACGCGTTCAATCTTTAGAAGAGCAACTGGCTGCTTTGCGTCAGGAATTTGATGCGTTGATGCAACAATTAAGTTAATTTAAACCGCTTAGAAAATTTATCCTGATGAAAATACTTGCTTTTATTCTGACAATCGTATTTCCCCTATTTACTTTCGGTCAAGAAATCGAAATTTTATCAGCAAATAACGATGCTAGTTTTCGGGGATTAGGAACATATAAGGAGCATGTTGTTTGGGTCAGTGGTTCTAAAGGGACGGTTGGAAAGTCTTTGGATGCCGGAAAAACATGGACTTGGGTCAATCCAAAAGGCTATGAAAAATATGATTTTCGAGATATCGAAGTTTTTAGCGAAAAGGAAGCCTTGATTATCAATGCAGGTTCTCCGACAGTAATACTTCGGACGACAGACGGCGGAAAATCATGGAAAGAAGTGATTCGTGACGATCGTGCGGAAATCTTTATGGACGGTTTTGATTTTGAAGGCAAAGTTGGTTTCGCATTCGGCGATCCAATTGATGGAAAATTCCAGTTATGGAAAACCAAAAATAAAGGCAAAACATGGACGGACGTTACCGATTTTATATTTTTAATTGCCGACGAAGGCGAAGCAGGATTTGCCGCATCCGGAACTTCGATTAAATTGCTGAATACTGTTCTATGGGTTGGAACTGGTGGTAAATATGCTTGTCTTTATCGACGGGATGAGAAAGCCTTGGCTATCGACAAAGTAGATGTTCCGATTTTGCATGGAGAATCCAGCATGGGTATTTTCTCGCTCGATTTTATAAACAACAACACAGGGATTATGGTTGGCGGCAACTATTTAAACGACTTAGACAATCAAAATTCCATACAATTAACGTTCGATGGCGGCTTAAGCTGGGAACAGCCGAGCACTACTGTAGGTGGCTACCGTTCTTGTGTACAATATATCGATGCAACAACTGTTTTAGCTACAGGAACCTCAGGCACCGACCTGTCAACCGATGGCGGAAGAAACTGGAAAACCATATCCAAAGACAGCTACAATGTCCTGTCTAAATCAGCTTCTGGAAGTTTGGTTTATTTTGCCGGAGGCAATGGGAATATTGGGGTTTTCAAAGTAAAAATTCAAAAGTAAAAAGCCTTTCAAAGTAAAAGTTCAAAAGTAAAAAGTAAAAAACCTTTCTGGGTATTAATTTTTCGCTAACACATGCGTTTCGTGTGTGCATGATTCTACAGTTCCCGAAAGGGGAATAAATTCTGAAAGACTGTTCAGCCCAAGTCTAAATACTATACTCCTAACGCAGTAAAGTATAATGAATAGAGGTTGGATTATACTTTATTTTAAAGCCTCGTTAGAGGCTGAATGTTTGTAGAAATAGTTAAGAGAATTAAATGCGTGCGGTAGGTACGCAAACCAATCGAAAAGATTTATATAGCTTTAAAATAAATTGTTGCGTACCTACGGCACGCTATTATTATTACCTATCCGTTTCCTACAAACATTTTGCTCCTACGGAGCAATTTCAAAAGCAATACATTTTCCACTCAATGTGCCGTAGGCACAACCGCTTTGTAGCAAATAAAAGCCAGCGAAATATTTTGTGCCGTAGGTACAATCCTTTTCCAAAAGGAGCGTACCTACGGCACACATATATTTATCAATTAATCTTGTTCCAAAGCGGTAGTTCCTACGGAGCAATATCTATATGGCTTAGCCATTATTAAATCTGTCATTGGTAGCGCAGCGAAGAATCTAAGACTTAAATTTCAGACTCTTCGTTTCACTCAGAGTGACAAGGCATAGAACCGCAATCAAAGCGCTATTTTTTTTTGAATTTCTCTGTGCCTTCTGTGCCTTCTCAGCGTCCTCTGTGGTCTTTGTTTGGAGAGGTTATCCGCGGAATGGCGCAGAGTTTCCTAGAGATAAATCCTTAATCCCAAAATGATTACACAAAATTAAAAATTCTTTCTGCTGACTATGCGTTATCTAAATTTTTTCCAGAGCTTTCTTTAAATTCACTTTCACATCAAAAATCGTTTGCCAGGGATCTGCTATTTTCCCAACGCGTTCGACGACGGTTTGCATGGTAAACTGAGCAATTGTAAGGTCGGTATTTACCTCATCCCAATTTAACGGAGTAGAAACTGTAGCTCCCGGTTTAGGGCGAACAGAATATGGCGCGACAATGGTCTGACCTTTTTTATTCTGCATATAATCCAAATAGATTTTTCCTTTGCGCTTGCTCGGAGAACGTTCAACACTGGTGATATCTTCAAATTGTTCATTGATTAGTTCAGCCAACATCTGGACAAATGTTCGGGAAACGTCATAGTCATATTGAGCACCTAAATAAATATAGATATGAAGACCCTCCGAGCCTGATGTTTTAACGTAATTTGGAACTTGTATGGATTCCAGAATTTCATGAGCAAAGAGCGCAACCTGAACAACTTTCTCCATCTCCACCCCATTTGGATCTAAATCCAACACAGCGAAATCTGGAAACTGCTTCTTTTTATAACTAGAAAGCCAAGGGTTAATCTCAATCGAACCCAAATTTGCCATCCATAACAACGTTGCTTCATCGTTGCAGATCAAGTAATCTATCGTTTTCCCCGTATTCTCTGACGTTAATGAAGCAGTTTTGATCCAAGAAGGGCTGTTTTTGGTGTCCAAATCTTTTTGGAAAAAACTGGGTTCATCGATTCCATTCGGAAAGCGGTTCATCGATATAGGCTTATCTTTTAGGTAAGGCAAAATCAGTTCAGCCATGGCCTCATAGTAGTTCAGCAAATCAGATTTTAAAAGATGGTCATCGGGCCAATACACTTTCTTTTGATTGGTCAACTTCACTTTCCTTTTCCCAAAAACCAGCTCACGCTCATTCACCACATCCCGCACAGGAATTACGCGATGGATTTCCTCAGGATTTTTATCTTCTCGAATTGCTTTAAAAACGGGATGACGCATATGATGATCTGCCGTCCATTCGGCAAACTCAATTTCAGCTACAAGTTTGGGCTTTGTCCAGATAACTTTGCGTTCATTTGCCACTACGATTGACTTGTTAAACGGTTTTTTGCTGATTTCCAGAGGCTTCAAGATTTCATAAACTTCTTTTAAAATTGCATCTGTAAATCCAGTTCCGCAGTTGCCGATGTAAACTAGCTCTTTCCGTTCATAAACAGCGAGCACTAATGCCCCGAGATACTTTCTTCCTGCCTGTGGTTTGGTGTAACCGACAACAATAGCTTCCTGAGCTTGTTGAAATTTGATTTTTCGCCAGAGCGAAGAACGTTTTCCAGAAATATACCGACTTGAAGCTTCTTTGGCAATAATACCCTCCCATTTTTGCTTTTTGGCTTTCGCCAATGCCTTTTCAATCGTCATGTCCAGACTTTCCAGCAACTGAATTTGAGGGTGTGGATTATTTCTCAGCAACAGCTCCAACAATTCTTTTCGTTCAACTAAAGTAAAATCCCTCAAATCATTTCCATCCAAAGCAAGAATATCGAACACTACATAATAAATCTGATATTTAGCAGGTAAAGGTTCTCCACTTTTTAGAATCTGAAAATTTGATTGTTTGTTTTTATCGAATGCTACAATTTCTCCATCCAGAATCACCTCATGGGGAATGCTTTCCAAAGCTTTTAAAATACTAGGAAATTGCTTTGCGAAAGATAACTCATTTCTTGATTTTAAGCTCACTTTCTTTTTTGCGATGCTCGCAATGGCGCGATACCCATCTAGTTTTTGTTCGAAAATCCATTCTCCATCATCAGGAATACGTTCGGATAACGTTGCCAACATGGGCGAATGAATATTGTCTTTTTTTGCAGAAGTTTCTTGTTCATCAGGAGTTGAGGTTTCTAACTTACTCGCTGTTTTTTTTGAAACTTTTCGTCCTTTATTAGCAACTTTAAATTGTTTTCCCCAGTCTTTAATTTCTTTATCCACAAAATCTTCTGAATCATATCCCTCTGACACAGCGAATTTATCTTTGTGTTTGATCAATAGCCAAGCATTGTCATCAGAAGATTTCATTTTCACTAAAGCAAATTCACCTTTAAGCACCTTTCCATTAAGCACAAATTTCAAAGATCCATTTTCTAAATCTTCTTGCAATTGGGCATCATCAGCCCGTTTGTCTAAAGGTTTGAACGTGCCCGAATCAAAAATACTCATGGTTCCGTAACCATAATTTCCTTTGGGAATTTCTCCTTTAAAAGTCAAGTATTTTAACGGATGGTCTTCAGTCATCACGGCGAGCCTTTTGTCTTTGGGATTCAATGATGGTCCTTTAGGCACTGCCCATGATTTTAGAACACCGCCTATTTCCAGCCGCAAATCATAATGCAAGCGTGAAGCATCATGGCGCTGCACCACGAATCTAAATTTGGATTTACCGACAGCTTCTTTCCCTTCTGGTTCGGAAGTCGCTTTAAAATCTCGCTTCTTGTTGTATTTTTCTAAAGATGGCATACTTCAATAACATCAAGAATTATTGATTTGTTCATTGGTTTCGATTTTCTTCTATTTTTAGCGAATAAGCAGGAACATTATTGATCGTGTAGATTAATATCTACAAGCAATACCTTTAATGCATTTCAATAATTTACTTATTTTTGCAATAATTTACATATTAACTAATTTCTTAAATTATGAAATTAAGCAATCTATTTTTTTTAGTCTTGCTGTTGGTCTCCGTCGTTTCTTGTTCAGATGATTCTTACATCATGCCGAATACATTAACAGGGACTGGCGAACAAGGAACGGGTATAGAAGGTAAATGGAAATGGGATTACACGGCAAAGAAAATCACGCATCCAAACGGATCTGTGGAGGATACTAAAATTACACCTGAATTGGGGGAAATCGTATACAACTTTGATAATAACGGAAACTATGTAATAACCTTGATTATTCTTCAAATGGATAATGGTTCATACACTGTGTCAGCGGACGGCAAGCGGCTGAATTTAATATCTGAATATGAAGGCGAAGAAGCTTATGAGATTTTATCCATGACGAAAACTAGCTTAGTCTTATTTGATCTCAACGCAAACGACGAAAGTCAAAATGATGAAGTGACGGAGAACACCTTATATTTTACAAAAAAACCATAGGGTTTTGTTCTTACCCTACATTCCTTTCGTAAGGAACCCGAGTAGCAATGGACCTGCCCAATGTGATTTCATCTACATACTCTAGTTCACCACCAAATGCAATTCCACGTGCGATGGTACTGATGTGAATGTTGAACTCTTTTAGCTTTCTGTACAAATAGAAAATAGTTGTGTCACCTTCCATCGTGGCGCTTAAAGCTAGGATCACTTCAGAAACCTTTTCATTTCTCATTCTCTCGACCAAAGCATCGATTTTAAGATCGGAAGGTCCGACACCATCCATTGGCGAAATTAATCCACCCAATACGTGATAGACACCATTGTATTGATTCGTATTTTCGATGGCCATCACATCACGCGTATCTTCAACTACGCAGATCAATCCATGATCCCTTTTGGCCGTCGCACAGATCTCACAGGTTTCGAGGTCAGAAATATTAAAACAGGTCTTGCAGTATTTAATATGTTCTTTCAAATTATTCAAAGAAGCTGTGAAGCGATTGACATCGGCATCAGGTTGATTGAGCAAGTGCAAAACTAAGCGTAAGGCTGTTTTACGGCCAATTCCGGGAAGTCTGCCAAACTCATCTACAGCTTGTTCTAATAATTTGGAAGAGAAATGCATGCAATAAAATTAAATCGTTTACAAATATAACATACTTCAAAGAAATAAAAGGAATTGACGCATTTTTAGCAATCGGCCTATTTCCTTTACCCGATAATTTGATTATCTTGTAAACCTAATCGTCAAAATATATGATTAAAGAAGATAGAATAAGAAATTCATTTGCCAATAAAACTTGGCAGGAAATAAAAGTAAAAGACTCTTGGCAGATCTTTAAGATCATGTCGGAATTCGTCGACGGATTTGAAAAATTAGCAAAGATTGGCCCTTGTGTTTCCATCTTTGGCTCAGCGCGTACAGCAGAAGATCATCCAAGTTATTTACTGACGGTTGAAATCGCCCGCTTATTAGCTGAAAAGGGATATGGCGTGATTTCTGGAGGAGGCCCTGGTATTATGGAAGCCGCCAATAAAGGTGCGTATGAAGCTGGAGGAAAATCTGTTGGCCTGAATATAGACCTTCCATTTGAACAATTCCATAACCGATACATTGATCGCGATAAGCTGTTGGAATTTAATTATTTCTTTGTCCGCAAGGTAATGTTTATGAAGTATTCTCAGGGATACATTGTGATGCCAGGAGGATTTGGAACAATGGATGAATTGTTCGAAGCAATTACCTTAATCCAAACCGGTAAGATTGCGCGTTTCCCAATTGTTTTGGTCGGTTCTGGTTATTGGGGCGGATTGATCGACTGGATTAAGAACACCATGCTTTCACATGGAAATATTTCGGAAGAAGATTTAAATCTTTATCGAATTGTGGATACGCCCGAAGATGCTGTTGAACATATCTTTAGGTTCTACGATAAGTACTTGTTGAAACCAAATTTCTAAAACAAAAGCCACGAACGAATCGTGGCTTTTGTGTTTAAGAAATTTCTCTTTCTGCCAAGAGAAAAGAAATCTTATCTGAAATTTACTCTGACACCAAATTGCATGTAGTAAGTTGAAGAAATGGATGCTGTAGTATAATTTGTTGCACTCATTGCGGCACCATTAGCATATCCAATATTAAAGGTTGGGACAACCGTTCCATCTGGATTTATGGATGAAACATTTTGAGGTCTTAATAGCGAGACATTAGCAGTTTTGTACACTCCCCAATTTGGATTCAATAAATTGCCAATATTGAAAACATTCCAAAATACTTCAAGCGAATTATTTTTACCAGCAATGTTATGTAAGATTTCTTGTGTTAAATTCAAATCAATTTGATTACGCCAAGGTAAAATACCTCCATTTCGTTCAACATATTGACCTTTTCTTGAACTTAAATATTTATCACTTTCAATTAAATCAAAGAACATATCCGATTGTTCCTGCGCTGTATATGCAATTCCACCATAATTCGCCGCGCTAGATGATGAGACATTTACAAATGTGATTTCACTTGGGTCATTTGGAATATAAATTAAGTCATTCGTATTACCGTCACGATTGAAATCTGAGCTATACATATATGATACTCTTCCAGATGTAGAACCGGAATAAGTCAGTGTTGCAGATGTTTTTAATTTTGCTATCCAAGCATTTTCATACGACACATATCCAACAACACGATCAGGCAGTACGTTTGTGGTGTAACCTAGTGAAGGATTGTTTGAATTTCCACTTGAATTTGGAGGAATCGACCATAAATTAGCTATTTGGTCACCTGAGCCATCGCCATAGTTTTGAGCTCCAGATTTTGTGTAGGCAATGGATCCAGAAAATCCTTTGTCAAATGCTTTTTGCAACTGCAAAGTCACTGACCAATAATGTCCACCTTCCGCATTAGTCATGTAAGTAGGCACAAATGAATTCGTACCCGTTTCGGAAACTTGCCCCGCAGAAGTTAATGAATAAATGTATTTTTCTGCGGTTGCATTTGGATAAATCATTCGATGGTCATTGTAACCTGGGATATTCATTGGGGTTGGATCAACTAAATTTACATTTTTTGCCACAACAGCATTAATGTCTTTATCGTAGATGGCTTCAACACTTGCCTGCAAATCCCACCAAGGCAATTTATAGTCAACCGCAAAACTTGATTTCCATGTGGATGGGAATTTTAAATTTTCATCCATCGCTGAAATAGAAGATGGAATAAATGTTCCTGCAGCAGGCAATGTCGAAGGAATATTGGCTTTAATGTCGGGACTAAAAGCTGGCACGTCTGCTCCTGTAAATATTTGAGTTGCTTGAAGCATTCCGGCATCGCCTGATTGTGCAACGATCCAAACAAAAGGAATACGGCCAGTAAAAATTCCAGTTCCACCACGTAAAATCAACGAGCGATCTCCCAAAGCATCATAATTAAATCCAATCCTTGGAGAAACCATCACGCTAGCTTTGGGCATGGCACCTGTATTTAATTTTAAGCCATCAGCAAACTCCAATTCAGCAACCATTGGATGTGTTTGCATTTCTGGAACACTTGGATACATCGGAACTTCCAAACGTAATCCCCCAGTTAATTTAAATCTATCATTAAAAGTGTATTGATCTTGCAAAAGGAAAGAAAGTTGATTGAATTTGAACGAAGGAAAAGCCTGCGACCCATCTGGATTTAACGAATAGGTAATCACATAATTTGCAGCCCGCGTGCCATTTACAAAATCATCCCAAGAATTATATAGATAATAGCCAGTTCCGAATCGCATAAATCCATTTTTAGTGGTGCTGGTTTCAAATTGAGCCCCGTAAGTAAAATCATTCTTTCCGATGGAGTACTTTCCATCCCAATAAGCTGTCCAAGTTTCCACATCGCGCAGATTACCATAGGAAAATGGTTCTGTACCAAAAGTTGTGATAATATTTTCATCTTGTTTGATATCCACTAAAGGAAATTCACCACCATCATAAGAACGTGGTTCATTTTGGTTGACGTAAGAAAGCCGTACCGTATTATTGGTATTTCCCCATAAACCGGTATATTCAGCAACAGCCGAAAACAAGTTTGTTTCTTGGTAATAATTTGAATTGCTAAAATGTATGGTATTGTCACCAGTTCTGCTTAATCCAGTACTGTTTATACCAGATCCCGTAAAAGAACTACTAATTGTTTGAGGTGTCTTAGCTAAAACTTGATTGTACCTGAAATTAATTTTATGATTGTCTGATATGTTCCAATCAATTTTAGCAAATATTTTATCATTATTACTATTGTTAGAATAACCTTGATATGGACCTGGATCGTAACCATACGAATTGATTAAATAACTACTTACCTCATTCAAAAACTTTTCAGTTGGTCGGGCAAAATAAGTTTCAGTTCCATAATCCGACTCATTAATAGAAGCAATTTTCGTTGGTCCTGGAGTAAGCGTTTTATTTTGTTCTAAATTGACGAAGAAAAAGAGTTTGTTTTTGATAATTGGTCCTCCCAAACTAAAACCATATTGCTTTTCTTGTAATTTGCTAAAAGGTACAGAAACATCTTCTACTCGAGTTCCTTGCTGATTATCCGATCGACCAGCATAAAAAGCCGATCCAAAAAAATTGTTTGTTCCTGATCGGGTTACAGCATTTACTGCAGCACCAGTAAACCCAGATTCACGAACGTCGAACGGCGTTAAATTGACTACAATTTGTTCAATCGCATCGATGGATATTGGCGAGCCGTTTGCCGGAATATTCTGCCCGATGCCAAATTGGTTGTTAAAATTCGCTCCATCGACAGAAAAGTTATTCGACCGATAATTTCCTCCTCCAATCGACGTTCCATTAGCTTGAGGCGTTAATCGCGTAAAATCATTGACGCTTCTGGATATGGAAGGCAGGTTGGCAATCTGCGTTCGATTTATGACAGTAGAAGTCCCGTTCTTTTGTGTATTTGACAAATGACCAGTCACGGTAACAACTTCAATTGCTGTGTTGCTATCACCGAAAATAGCATTTAGCAGATAAGGCTGAGATAATTGGATATATACGTCATTATAAACCAAAGGTTCTTTTCCTACATAGGAGATGTCAACTTTATAAGGCCCTCCCACCCTTAAGTTGGCCAAATTAAATCGTCCTGTAGCGTTGGACGAAATTGTATAAACAGTTCCGGTCGGCAAATGCGTTGCACGAATAGTAGCCTGTTCAATTGGAACTCCCAAATGGTCGCTTACTGATCCCGAAAGATTTCCTGTAGTAATTTGAGCATTCACAAGAATTGTTACACCCATTAAAGCGAAGAATAGTAAAAGTATTTTTTTCATTCAATTAGTTGTTAATTAGTACTACAAAGCTAGGTATAGTTTGTAATAAGCTCAGCAACTTAACAATAATCTAATGTTGATAACTAACTTATTTTAAGTTAATTACACATAAAATAACACTTACTTTTACTAAAATAATATTCTTAAAAAATAACAAACTATTTCATATAGAAATATTAGTAATCAAATTGATATTTTATTTCTGAAAACAAAAAAGCCCCGGACAAGTCCGAGGCTTTATGTGGAAAAAAAGTTTAGCTTTTAGAGAAAAGCTTCTTTTTGATTATAGCTTATTTGAAATTAATTCTAACTCCAAATTGCATGTAATATGTTGAAGTAATAGACTCATTTGTAAACGACGTAGATTTCATTGCATCGCCGTTAGCATAACCGATGTTGAAAGTTGGTTTAGTCGTTCCATCTGGAGTTAATGCCGAAGTATTCATCGGTCTTAAAATTGCAGTGTTGGCAGTTTTATAAACTCCCCAATCTGAATTAAATAAGTTACCTACGTTGAACACATCCCAGAAAACTTCAAGAGAATTGTTTTTACCAGCGATGTTGCTAAGAATCTCTTGTTGCAATCTTAAATCAAATTGATTTCTCCAAGGCATAATACCACCATTACGTTCTGCATATTGACCTTTTCTTGATTTCAAATACTTATCATTATCAATTAGATCGAAAAACATAGCAGACTGTTCAGCAGCAGTGTAAGTATTTCCACCATAATTGGATGCGTTAGCAGCGGTAATATCAACGAAAGTTATTTCGCTTGCATCTTTAGGAACATAAACTAAATCATTGCTCTGTCCGTCTCTATTGAAATCGGCACTATACATGTATGAAACTCTTCCTGTAGAAGAACCTGAATAGAATAACGTAATTGCAGTATTTAAGTTTTTAATCCATTTGTTTTCGTAACTAACAAATCCCACAACGCGATCAGGCAAAACATTCGTAGTGTAACTCAACGATGCAAGATTTGAGTTTCCGCTAAATTGTTGAGGAATACCCCATAAGTTAGCGATTTGATCTCCTGAACCATCGCCAAAGTTTTTAGCTCCAGATCTTGTATAAGCAACTGAGGCACTGAATCCGTCTACAAATGATTTTTGTAACTGTAACATTGCTGACCAATAATGACCGCCTTTAGCATTAGTCATATAAGTAGGAACAAATGAATTTGTTCTGTCCGTTGGAAGCGATGATAGTTGACCAGCGTCAGTCAATGTATAAATGTACTTATCTCTGTTTGCGCTTGGGTAAATGAAGCGGTTATCAGCATATCCATCAATATTCAAGGCTGTTGGCTCAACTAAGTTAACATTCTTTGCTACAACAGCATTGATATCCTTGTTGTAGATAGCTTCGAATGTAGCTTGAATACCCCAAGGCAATGTGTAATCAACTGCAAAACTTGATTTCCAAGTCGAAGGGAATTTTAAATTCTCATCCATCGCAGAAACAGCTGAAGGAATGAAAGTACCTGCTGTAGGTAATGTCGCAGGAACGTTTGCACTAACATCAGGGCTAAAATCAGGAACAGCTGAACCCGTGTAAACTTGAGAAGCTTGAAGCATTCCAGCATCACCAGATTGAGCAACGATCCAAACAAAAGGAATACGTCCCGTGAAGATACCTGTTCCACCTCTAAAGATTAAAGAACGGTCACCGAATGCATCGTAGTTGAAACCGATTCTTGGTGATAACATCGGTCTTGTTTTAGGCATATTTCCAGTATTCAATCTCAAACCACCCGCTAAATCAAGCTCAGCAACCATTGGATGAGTTTTCATCTGATCAACATTTGGATAGCTTGGTAGCTCCAAACGTAAACCTCCAGTAATTTTCAACTTATCATTGACGTTAAATTGATCTTGAACGAAGAATGATAATTGATTGAATTTAAATGAAGGGAATGCTTGTGATCCATCCGCATTTAGAGAATAGGTAAGTGCATAATTAGCAGCTTTATTTCCGTTTACGAAATCTTCCCAAGAGTTAAACAAATAGTATCCAGTTCCAAAACGTTGAAATCCGTTTTTAGTCGTACTTGTTTCGAACTGAGCACCATACGTAAAATCATGTTTTTGGAATGAATAGTTCCCATCCCAATATGCAGTTAATGTCTCTACATCACGCAGATTTCCATAAGAGAATGGATCAGTACCAAAAGTTGTTATAACGTCTTGATCCTTTTTAATGTCCACTAAAGGAAATGCACCACCATCATATGATCTTGGCTCGTTTTGATTAACGTAAGAAACACGGATTGTGTTGCTTGTATTTCCCCATACACCAGCGTATTCAGCTACAGCTGCATATAAGTTAGTTTCTTGAAAATAGTTTGAGTTGCTGAAGTGCAATGCATTCGAACCTGTACGGCTTAAGCCTGTTAAGTTCGACCCACTAAAAGAGTTACTTAAAGAAGAAGGGCTTTTCGCAAGAACTTGATTGTATCTAAAGTTAATTTTATGGTTTTCAGCAATATTCCAATCTATTTTAGCAAATATCTTGTCGTTGTTGCTTTTGTTTGAATATCCCTGATAAGCTCCTGGATCGTAGCCATAATTATTCACTAAGTAATTGCTAACCTCGTTCATAAATGCTACAGTTGGTCTAGCATAAAAACTTTCTGTACCAAAATCCGATTCATTAATGGAAGCAATTTTTGTCGGGCCAGGAGTCGTTGTTTTAGTTTGCTCTAAGTTAACGAAGAAAAATAATTTGTTTTTGATGATTGGGCCACCTAAGCTAAATCCATATTGTTTTTCGCTCATGTCACTGAATGGAACCTGAACATCTCCAACACGTGTACCTTGCTGTTTGTCCGATCTTCCTGTGTAGAAAGCTGATCCAAAAAACTTGTTAGAACCAGAACGAGTTACCGCATTAATCGCAGCGCCTGTAAAACCTGACTGACGAATGTCAAATGGAGTTACGTTAACAGCAATTTGTTCGATCGCATCAATTGAGATAGGAGAACCTCCCGCAGGGATGTTTTGACCGATACCGAATTGATTGTTAAAGTTCGCACCATCCACAGAGAAATTGTTTGAACGATAATTTCCACCACCGATTGATGTTCCATTTGCTTGTGGCGTTAATCTCGTCAAATCATTTACACTACGTGAAATTGAAGGTAAATTTTCAATTTGATTACGGTTAACAACTGTCGAAGCGCCATTTTTTTCAGTACTTCTTAAGTTTCTTCCAGTCACAGCTACCTCTTCGATCGATGTCGTGCTGTCTGCGAAAACTGGATTAAGGATAAACGGCTGACCTAACTGTAAGAATACATCCTCATAGATAACAGGACTTTGTCCTACGTAAGTCACTTCAATGCGGTAAGGACCTCCTACGCGCATGTTTGATAAGTTGAAACGACCTGCAACATTTGCTGATCCAGAGTAAACGGTTCCGGAAGGTACGTGTGTAGCTTTAATAGTAGCTCCCGAGGTGGCATGTCCTGTAGACTCCGTAACGACACCCGTCATGCTACTAGTGGTTACTTGAGCTTGGATGGTACCATAACTCGCAAGAACCAAAGCAAAGAAAAGTAGAGATTTCTTCATGTGTTTTGTTTAGAATAATAATATCTGCCACAAAAGTAAAAAGTCTATTGGTAAATAGATTGAGTTAACAGAAACTTAATATTCACTTATTAAAAATCAAATGATTTTTCTAACGATATAAATCTTTTAATCTTTGAGATAAATTAAAAAATCATAAATCATTTAATGGAGGATTTAAAGTTTGTAAATTATTTGAACGGTTTATTGAAATTTTAACAAAAATTAACAATTCAAAAAATGTGGATAAGTTTTTTGTTATTTTTTTTCGATAAACATCATATTGTATCTTTTGAATCCTAAACTATCTGTTTTTTAGACTAAAAAGATTTTAAGTTCCTCCCTTTTGTCGGTTCAAAATCTGAGTTTTTCTCTTTTTAGGAGCAAACATGCTCAAGAATTTCGTTTGTTTACCGAAATGCATATCCATTTAAGACAAAAACTTGTTAATCCAACCTAAGGACTAACAAGTTTTTCCTATTTTTTGGTAAAACGGCAACATTCTATCCGATATAGGCGTAAGTTATGCCATCACCACCACGATCCGCATGCTCATCTTCGAAACGAGAGACATGGCTATATTTTCGAAGGTACTCCCGGATAAACCTCCGCAAGATTCCATCCCCCTTTCCGTGGATAATTTTAAGGCTAGGGTAGCCAATCATTACCGCACGGTCAAGTACCAATTCCATTTTTTGCAAAGCATCTTCGGTACGCATGCCTCGCAAATCAACTTCAGGATGAAAATCAGCTATTGAAGAGGTCGAAGCCGCATGGCTCTTACGAACGACCTTTGCCTTTTCTTTACCACGAAGCTTTTCAACCTTATTCTGCTTCACAACGGTGCGCAACTCTCCCATTGCCAAGATCAAATTATTATTCTTAGCGACTTCCAAAACTTGCGCCTCTGCGCCTGAATCCAAAATCTTTACCCAATCTCCTATCTCAATGCCCTGATCAATTATTTCTTTTTGATTAGCCACTGTGGGATTTGGCTTTTTCTTTTTCTCAGTATGCTGATCGATGGCTTGATTCAGCTTTGAACGGATTTCTTTCGTTTTCTCTTTATCTGCCGCAACCGATTTAATATCAGATATGGTATTTTCGATTAACTTATTCGCATCCTTAAGCAACTGCCGGGCTTCTTCTTTTGCATCTTTGATCAGCTGGCGCTTATTCTCCTGCAGATCATGATTCAATGTTTCGTATTGCTCTTTGAGCAAGATCATTTCTTTCTCTCGCTTGTTGATGGCAATCTTCGTGTCGTAGACTTGTTTTTTATCGCGTTCTAAATCAACCAATAGCGTATCAACTTTTTTCTGTTGCACACCAATCTTTTGTTTTGCAAGCTCGAGTACCTCTTTCGGCAATCCGATTTTTTGAGCAATTTCGAACGCGTACGAACTTCCAGGTTTTCCAACTTGAAGGATATATAGTGGCTTCATCTGCACATTATCAAAAAGCATGGACGCATTCTGTAATCCTTCTGTATGGCTTGCATACAGCTTTAAGTTGGAATAATGTGTGGTAATGACCGCTCTGATCTTCTTGTTATTCAGTGTTTCTAAAACAGCTTCCGCAATAGGCCCACCGAACTGAGGGTCCGTGCCGGTTCCAAATTCGTCAATCAGCACCAATGTATTCGCATTTGCGAAATCCGCGAAATACTTCATCTTAGATAAATGGGCACTATACGTACTCAAATCCGATTCTATGGATTGATCGTCGCCTATATCAGCAAACAGCTGGTTGAACACACCAACTTTGGAGGTCGCATCTGCAGGAATCAATATACCTGACTGCAACATCAGCTGCAACAAGCCTACCGTTTTCATACAAACCGATTTCCCACCCGCATTTGGTCCCGAAACTAAGATGACCCGATCTATTGCATCTACTTTAATGTTCAATGGAACGACAGTTCCTTGATTTCCCTTTTTATGGTTTAGGAAGAGCAATGGATGCCGCGCATTGATTAAATTAAATTCTGCTTGCTTCACCAGTTCAGGCATTTCCGCTTCGATGTCCAAAGCAAATAACGCCTTTGCACGAACAAAATCCAATTTTGTCAGCAAACCATGATAAGCTAATAGCAATGGAACATGCGGGCGCAATTCGCTAGTTAACTCCGTCAGGATTCGAATTACTTCCCTTCGGCGTTCAAAAGTCAAATCCCTAACTTTATTATTCAGGTGAAATACTTCATCCGGCTCGATATAAGCTGTTTGGCCAGTCGCCGATTCATCGTGGATCAAGCCTTTGACTTTGCGTTTGTTTTCCGCAAGAATCGGAATACACAAACGTCCATCCCGAATGGTCAGGTTGCCATCGGCCGTCCAGCCATTGTTTTGCGCTTGCTTGAAAACAGTTTCCAGGCGCTTTCTTGCTTCCTGCTCGCTCTTGAGAATCTGTTGTGTCAAATCCAAAAGCAATCGCGAAGCGTTGTCTTTCATTCGGCCGTGGTCGTCGATAACGGACTCGATGCTGCGAACAATCTTTGTCTCGATCGGAAGGTGCTCGAAGAGCAATTCCAAATGCGGATAAAGCCCTTGGCGATCATTAAAATACCGAATAATTGCATACACTGTTCTTAGCGAAAGCAAAATGCGGTAACATTCTTCTTCCGAAAGAAAAGCACCTTCTAGCCTCGCCTTTTCGGCAACATTTTTTATCGGGTAAAAATGATCCACCGGCAATGGGGAATCATTCTGGATTAAATCTTTAAATTCATTTGTTTGGCGAAGGAATCGATCGATCTGATCCAATTTATTCTGAGGCTGGATTTTATCCACCATTTCGCGTCCCGCCTCACTCAAACATTTAAGCTTGATAAACTCTTTAATCTCAAGAAAACCTAGCTTATCACTCGCATTCTGCGGATATACCTTCATCATCTATCTTATCACGGGTTTAGTTTGCAACGGTATTCTAGTCTCTGAAGGCGCTGGAAGTGCTGGTCGTTCAATCAATGCATCGGGTTGCGCAGGCTGTTCCCGAATAGTTTCCAGCGGAACCTGAGCCGGAACGGGCTGAGGCAATGGCTGAATATCATAACCATATGCATTCAGGCGGAAAGGAATTTGGGTATATACGATACGCTGTACATCTTGGTAGGTCAATGCCGTACTATCCAAATGAACATTGGTAATCAATGACCTTCTATACATCATATCTTCGTGAAGACGAGCAACTCGGTTCACGCTATCCTGAATCACCACATTGCGAATTGAATCCGTTTTATTGATTTGCGTTTGTTCTTCACGTAAACTAACCAATACATTGTCGTATAATTTTTCGGCTTCCGTCGGATGGCTTAAATAATAATCCAAATTCGTTGCAAACGAGGTCGAATCCAAATCATATTTGTCAAAAATAACATCATAATAGCTATTGATGACTTTCTTAGCACTATCCACAGGCAATGTCGACAAATATGCATCCATCACTTGCACCTCCTTTAATAAGGAAGTCATCTTTTTTTCGGATAGAATTCCTTTTGGCAAGGAATTGGTACACGAAATAAAGACAAAAAACGATAAAAGTATACTGTATAATAAACGTTGCATTTTGTAAATTTGTACAAAAATAAGAAAACACATTCAATAAGCGACTTCCCTAATTTTCGAATTCGTTAAATAATCATAAATAATGAGTATAAAAGAGAACATTCAAACCTTAAAGAAAGAATTAGACGCTAAAAACGTCAAATTAGTCGCTATATCAAAAACAAAACCCAACGAAGATATCCTTGTTGCTTACGAAGCAGGCCAGCGCGCTTTTGGCGAAAACATGGTACAGGAAATGGTCGAGAAAGAAGAAGCCTTACCGAAAGATATTGAATGGCACTTGGTTGGCCATTTGCAAAGCAACAAAGTAAAATACATAGCACCATTTGTTTCCTTGATCCACTCAGTGGATTCAGTAAAATTATTAAAGGAAATCGATAAGCAGGCACTGAAAAATAAACGCGTGATCGACTGCTTGTTGCAAGTATACATTACTGACGAAGACAGTAAGTTTGGCTTAGATCATGCCGAGCTGATCGAATTGCTTCGCGATGAAGAATTCCGCATGTTGAAGAACATTCGCATTCGCGGGTTGATGGGCATCGCTACCAATACCGACAGCGAGAAGGTGGTGAAAGAAGAATTTTATGAACTGAAGATGCTTTTTGATGGCGTCAAGGTCACTTATTTCCGTCAGGAGGATTCCTTCGATATTTTATCGATGGGCATGTCTTCAGATTTTGAGCTGGCGATCGAACAAGGCAGTAACCTCGTTCGCTTGGGCAGTTCAATTTTTGGAAAAAGAGTTACAAAACATTTTAAATTGAAAGATTAAACATGTCGTTTAAAGTTAGAAAAGCTACTGTTAAAGATGTAGATCGGATGATGGAATTGATTCGTGAGTTGGCTGTGTTCGAGAAACAACCGGATGCAGTAACCGTTTCTATTTTTGAGTTCATGGATGCCGGTTTTGGCGAAAACCCCGTTTGGGGTGCTTTTGTGGGAGAAATCAATGGGTACATAGTTGGGCTTTCCCTGTATTACGTGCGATATTCGACTTGGAAGGGTCGGCGCTTGTATTTGGAGGATTTGATCGTGGCCGAAGAAATGCGCGGAAACGGTTACGGAAAGCAATTGCTGGATCATACGATCCAATATGCAAAGGATAAGAAATATAGCGGGATGATGTGGCAAGTATTGGATTGGAACGAACCTGCTATTCATTTCTACGAAAAATATAAGGCCAGTTTTGACGGTGAATGGGTGAATGTAAGTTTAAATTTTCCTGACTATGATTAGATATGCATTCCTTATTTCCATGGTTTGTCTATTCTATTCGTGCCAACAGCCTGCAAAACAAAAAGAAGTCGAAGAAGAAAACGAGCCAAAACAGGCTGCTGTCCAAAAATCGGACACGGCCAAATATAGCATGATGGAGTTCAAGCGCATCAGTCCTTATTTTCAACAAAATGAGGAGCAATTGGACACTACCTATTTCGAGGTTTTTTATCCTAAGTTCGAAAATCCTGTTGTCGATTCATTTGTTCAGAAGAACCTGTTGGTCGATGGTGAATCCACGCTTGATGAAGCATCTGATAGTTTCTTGTCAGGTTATAATGAATTTGTCGAAGACAATGACGACCGCATTTCGAAAGCAACTTGGTTCAAGAAAATCAATTTGAAGATCCATGTAAATTCTCCAAAAGTCATTTCCATCAGCAATTTTACTTACGAATTTACAGGCGGTGCGCATGGCAATTACTATTCCTTATGGACAAATTATGACCCGATCAATAATGAAAAAATTGAGCTTAAATCCATAATTCCTGATTATAAAAGAAAAGAATTAGTTAAAATTGCAGAAAAACATTTTCGGATGTTAGAGAAGTTGTCCGACACGGCAAGTTATAGCGATCAATATTTCTTCGATAACCATCAGTTTGCATTGACTGAAAATTTTGGCTTGTTGAAAGATTCGATCATCTTCTATTACAATCCGTATGAAATAAAATCATACGCCGACGGCCCCACAGAATTAAAGATTCCTTACGATTCCATAAAGGATTTATTTAATGCTAAAGGACTTAACTACATCAAAAGTATTGCAAATTAATTTAGAGTTTTAACCTTCATGCAAGTATTCAAATTTGGGGGAGCATCCGTTAAAGATGCTACCAGTGTAAAAAATGTAACCTCGATCATTCAAAACTATCAGGATGAACCCCTTTTGGTGGTCGTCTCGGCAATGGGAAAGACAACCGATCGCCTTCAGGAAATCACTAACGCTTATGTGAAAGGCGAAGGTGACGCATTTTGTTTACTGGAAAAACTTAAACAAGAACACAATATTTTGTTGCATGAGCTTTTTGAGGTCGAAGTGCATCCTATCTACGATGAAGTGGCGAATGCTTTTGTCGAGATCGAATGGATCCTCGAAGAAGAACCCCAAGATGCTTACGACTACCTGTATGACCAGATCGTGTCGATGGGCGAATTGATTTCTACGAAAATCATTGCGGCCTACGGCAAGCATATCGGTTTGAATACCGTTTGGCTGGATGCTCGAGATTATATCTTTACCGACAATGCCTACCGTGAAGCGAATGTGGATTGGGAAAAGACGGAAGAAAAGATTCGCCGTGAAATTCCTTCGATATTGGACGAACAGGTGGTAATCACGCAAGGATTTATCGGTTCGACCTCCGAAAACTTCACAACGACTTTAGGGCGCGAAGGTTCGGATTATTCAGCGGCTATCTTTGCTTCCTGCTTAAATGCTGAAAACATTACAATCTGGAAAGATGTTCCGGGTGTATTGAATGCAGACCCAAAATGGTTTGAGAAGACCGAATTGATTCCTGAGCTTTCCTACACCGATGCCATTGAGCTTACCTATTACGGAGCGACTGTCATCCATCCCAAAACGATTAAACCCTTGCAAAACAAGAAGATTACCTTGAATGTCAAATCATTTGTTAATCCTTCAGAACCTGGTACAGAAATCAAAACCACGAATCAAAAGCTTCCGGTTCCCTCCTTTATCTTTAAGGTCAACCAAGTTTTTATCAATATACAGCCAAGGGATTTCTCTTTTATTGTCGAAGACAACCTAAGCTATATTTTCAATCAATTCCATCAGCATCGGGTGAAAATCAATATGATGCACAATAGCGCGATTAGTTTTTCGGTTGCTGTGGATGATACGGGCGAAAATGTATTGGATCTATTGGAAAACTTGGAGAAGCGCTACAAAGTGACCGTGGCGACGGGTTTGGAATTGATTACGATACGCTATTATAACCAGGAAACGATTGATCGCGTGTTGGTCGACAAACAGATCATTCGCGAGCTAAAAGATAGCTATACCTGCCAAATGCTCGTAAAGAAGCGAGAAGATTAATTGAAAACTCAGACGTTTAATTTTAATTCAAACTTCAATTTATAAAGGCGAAAAATTATCCCGATTGAGTAAGGCGATGCAATTTTACTGGATTGGGATTTATTGTCCACATGTTGGCTAACGGTAATCAATTTCTATTTCATACCTGAAAGGGAAATAGTTTTTGACTTATAATCTTTACTTTTGGGATAATCATGAATAAGCATATCCTAGAGCCGGAGGTACAGGTTTTTCTAAAGGAAAAGGCTGCCGAAAATCCGCAAAAAATCGCTCTTCAAAAAAGTCCATTCCCTTTGGTGAGTTCGGGCGAACTGGCAAATCAACTCGATGGCCATCAGCGCTCGGTCAGCAAACTGCCGACTTGGGCTAGTACTGAAGGGATTTATTATCCAGATAAAATCAATATTGAACAAAGTTCTTCCGAAAAAACAGGCGCTCTAAAGCTTCGCCTAATCGAAGCCAACAGTCGGTTAATCGACCTTACAGGAGGATTTGGCGTAGACAGCTATTATTTTTCGACTAGCTGCAAAGAAGTGCTTTATTGTGAACTGAATGAACAGTTGGCGGAAATCGTAGCTTATAATGCGGGCATTTTAGGTGCAACGAATATCCGTTTTTTAAAAGCCGATGGCTTAGGAATCCTAAACGAGCAGGAAGATGGGAGTCTGGATTACATTTATGTAGACCCTTCGAGGCGCAACAAAAACCAGCGGTTTTTTCTTTTGGAGGAATGCGAACCCGATATTGTCGGTCTGCAAGATGTCTTTTTCCAGAAGGCAAAAACGGTCATTAGCAAGGTGTCGCCATTGCTGGATATTTCCAAAGCCATCAGCCAGCTGAAGCACTGCAAATCAGTCACGGTCGTGAGTGTAGATGGGGACTGCAAGGAATTGGTTTTTGTACAGGAAAGGGATTTTTCGGGCCATGTGAAGATTCAAGTGATTGCGCTTATCCGCGAGCAGGTCTACGAACTCTCCTACCCATTCCGGCAGGAAAAAGAAATCGAATTGAGCTATTCCGAACCGCTGAACTATTTATACGACCCGGATGTCGCCGTACTCAAGGCCGGTGCATTTAAGACCATTGCGCAGCAGTATAATATTCATAAACTTCATCAGCATAGCCATTTGTATAGTTCATCAGAATGGATACCTGACTTTATAGGACGGAGTTTTCATATCTTGGACATTCTTCCATTCGCGAGCTTGAAGAAGAACAATCCCTATCCGAAGGCGCATGTGCAGAGCAAAAACTTTCCGCTTAAAGTGGATGAAATCCGCAAGAAATTTAAAATCAAAGATGGCAATGAGATTTACCTGTTCTTTACGACAGACAAGGATGAAAAGCTGATTTGCATAGCGGCAAAAAAAGCGATTGCGGCAAGTGAATAGCTAAAAAAAGCCTTCGCAAATTTCTTTGGAAGGCTTTGATAATTCCTATTATAAAACAGTCTTTCGATTATCGTTGGAATCCGTATCAATCAGTTTGTTATACGGGTCTACACCGACTTCCACCGGTTCTTCGGTCACGAATAAGGTAATTTTGTTTTCTATCTTGTTGATTTTCTGCTTTGCCAGATAAATCTGATTGTCGACTTTAAATTTGCCTTTATCCTTTTGCTTGCCAAATATTCCAATCTCCACGTAGTCATTTAAAGGAAGAGATTTGACTTCGGATTTACCGATTTTTTGCGTCAAGCCTTCGCCCTTTTTGTCTTCGTAGGAGCGTTTTCCCATGTCGTCCGTACGGTATTTAGACACTTTGTATGTAATATCTACTTGGTATTTCTTATCATTTATTTTTTTGTACGTAACCGATTCGACCGCATTATCATAGAGCGTAATCGTTTCGTACATGTCTTTGATTAGGTATTGAAGCGAATCAGGCGTCCTACTTTTTAACAGGTCGACGAATTCAATCGACGTGGTATATGGAGGATATTGAAAAGCCGTGCGCTGTACATATTCCTTTAAAAAGTTATTAAAAACCGTCTCTCCCATAAAATCACTCATGGCATACATCACTAGCGAACCTTTGTTGTAATGAATATATTGCTGGTTTTCATTGTACATCAATGGATTTTCCTTTAATATTTCGCTTGTTCTGCCCATCAGGTAACTATCCAGCGCTTCTTTTAAAAACTTGCGCATTTGGTCTTGGCCATAGGTTTTTTCCAACACCTTTAGCGAACTGTATTCAGACAATGATTCGGAAAGCATGGTCGCTCCTTTCACCGCCGCTCCGATTACCTGATGCGCCCACCACTGATGCGCAAATTCATGCGAGATGACCGAATATGGATAATCCAATTTATTCGGGTCCTCATCGTCTACATTGGCAATAAATCCAATGCCTTCAGAAAACGGAACAGTATTGGCAAATGCCTGGGCAAATGTTCCATGTGTCAGCGGAAATTCAATAATACGCATTTGGTCGAACTGGTAAGGACTAAAGCTACTGCCATAATACGCCAAGGAAGCTTTCATCGACTTCATCATGCGTTCTAAGTTGAACTCATGGCCCTTATGGTAATAAATCTCTAGATTAACGCCATTTTCTTTGTCCTTCAAGACTTCATAGCGAGCAGACATAAAGGAATAGAAATTCAAGATTTCTTTATCCATTTTGTAATGGAAATACCTTCTGCCATCTTTTTCCCATTCTTTCTGCAAATAGCCCGGCGCAATAGCAATCTGGTCATCCGAGGTGCTCACAGTCGTTTCGAAGTTAATCCAGTCGGCATCTTGGGAGATGTAGGTGTTCTGCAAAGCCAAGGAATCCGTCGGGTCAGGCATGCGGTCTCTGTCTGGCAGATTGTATTTCTGACGAATCTTATTATCCACTAATTCTCCGCCATCATTATAGCCAATGCTCAGGAACATCATGTTATTAATGAAGGTTCCATTTTCTAGAATCGGCGACACATCGTACAAAAAGTTGTTCGGTTTGTTCTGATACGTAGAGGTAATACGCAAGGTATCCAATGGTTGCAAGGTTGTATTCAAAGCCAAGACCCGGATGTCGGTTACCGTATCGCGAATGACTTCTTTAAAACCTCCGGAAATATCCAGCGTTTGCAACTCGTCGGAATACGATAAAAACAAGGTATCTATGGTTTTTCCAGTTTTATTGACTGTTTGATAATGCACCGTCGCATCATAATTTCGCTCCTTTGGATAAATGTTCATGTCGACTTTGACATCCACAATCCTCGGCATCGGCAGTTTGCTGTATTTCTTGTATTTCTTCTCGTAATCGACGGTTATTTTTTCGGTTTCATTTTGAGAAACGAAGGTCTCTTTGACATTTTTCTGGTAATAGATGGCATAGCCCAATCCGACAAAAGCCACTAGAAACACGATTATTGCTGTCGCAATCGCGGGCGTGAACCTAGCTTTTGCATTTGCAAATTTCTCTTTGAATCCTTGAACGACACCGCGCTTCCAAAATAACAAAGTAATGATGTAAAGCACTACACAAAACAATAGCCAGTACAATTTATAGTACAGATAATGACGTACATCGCCATATCCATTCATATCCGAATAGCTAAAACCAGGCCCTTGATTGAATTTATAAATTGACTGCTCGATGCCGATTCTTGATAGAAAAGGAATAATCAAGAAGACAACCAAACAAGCAAAAAATCCGACGAAATAGTTTTTGAAGAATGATTGGACAAAAATCGCAAAGAAAATCAGCACCAAATAATTAAGCATTTTCAGTCCGAATAGCTCGGTAATGTAATGCATTATCTCGAAATGATAATAGCCTTGATAAGCCTGATAGATGATACCGGTCAGCATGCTAATCAGCAAGACCAGCAAGGTCATTTTGACTAAAGCAATAAATTTAGAGAATAGCAAGGTCCAGTTTGGAATTGCTGTTGCGTCCACTAAATTGCTCATATTCGCCATTCGGGCACGCTGAATAAGCATTCCAGCGAAAAGGAAAATTAAAATCTGCAAGAAGAAGCCATAAATGTTGCCGAGCGTATCCAATACATTCCAAGTCATGGGATAAATCTCGGTGCCGTATATCTGCCCAGAAAAAGAAGCGACCACAAGCGCCATCAAAACAGTCACAATCATGATAATAATGAATGTCCAGTTTTTGACGATGTATTTGAAATCGTAATTCGAAAGCGACCAGGCAGTTTTTAACCTGCTTAGGAATGAATAATCGAAATTGACTTTCGGAAGGCTGACATTGATGATGCTACCGAAATTGTTTTTGGTCAAACGCTTGCCTTCCCCTTTTTTGCGGAAACTAAATGTTTGGTAATTGAAACTAAATGATTTGTAGAACAAAGCCAAAATGACGACCGCAACTCCCATCCAAATCAGGCGGTTATTTAAAATAACCCCCGTAAACGGCAAATTTGAGTTATTTTGTTCGTCAATCGTCCAGTATTTTGTATAATGCGACAAAGCTTCAAAACCAAAAGGGTCTACCAGCGCAGCAAGGTCGCGGTTGTCCATGTTGCTGGTCAGCATATTCAAGAAAGTCTGCAAGACAAACAAAAACAGCACGAAAATAACTCCTGAATACACGTTCCTCGTAAAAGTCACCAAGGCAAAAATAATCGCACCAAACAGGATGTAATTTGGAATAATAAAGTAAATAAATGGCTGTAAATAAGCCATGATGTTATTAGGCCCTAATAAATTTTGATTGACATTAGGCAAATACTGCGCAACATAAAATCCCAATCCCAACGAAAGGCTGACCAGTGTAATAATCGTCAGCGCGCTCAGGAATTTAGCGGATAAATAAGACAGTTTGGTTATCGGATACGAATACAAGTAGCTATGCACATTGTATTGGAAATCACGGTAAACCGAAGCACCGATAATCGTTGGCAACAAAAAGTAAATAAACATCGACAGGGAATTCAGAATTCCTGCAATGTTAATCGCTGAGTTGATGGTGGTCATTCCGGAAGTCGAAGCCGTCACGCCATCGAAAACTCCCAAAGAAGAAGCCACGATAAACAAACTTAAACTAAAAAACAGCGCGACGTAGATATAAAACGCAGGATTCTTAAACCAGCGTTTTAGTTCGAAGAAATAAATGGTGCTGAACATTAGGCTCTGTCGTTTTTAAGTGCAACAAAATAAGTGTCCTCCAAAATCGGTCTTGCAGACACAAAACTCAATTCAGGTTGTTCATCGCTCAACACGCGGATATTTAATGTATTGTCCTGGTTGTAATTTGATGAGATGATGTTGTATTTAGATTGGTAGCTATCAAATTCAGCACGTTCGATGATTCTAGTCCAGATTCTGCCTTCCAAATGTTCTTGGCTATTTCTCGTGCTTCCTCGGTGGAGCACTTTTCCCCCATTCATAATCGCGATTTCATTGCAAAGCTCACGGACATCATCCACGATGTGTGTAGAAAAAATCACGGTATGGTTTGTTCCGATTTCACGGAGCACATTTAAGAAACGATGTCTTTCCGCAGGGTCTAATCCGGCGGTCGGCTCATCTACGATAATCAGCTGGGGATTGTTCAATAACAGTTGCGCAATTCCGAAACGTTGTTTCATACCCCCGGAATACCCGCTCACGCTTTTGTTGCGTACTTCAGAAAGATTCGTGATTTCTAAAACTTCATTGACAATCTTCTTTCTGTCCGAGGCATTAGAAATTGCTTTTAATTCTGCGAAATAAAGCAGTAAATCTTCAGCAGACATATTCGGATACACCCCAAATTCCTGAGGAAGATAGCCTAGCACTTTGCGCAAGCCTTGGTTGTCGTTTAAGACATCGATGTCATTGAAGACGATGGAACCAGAATCGGGTGACTGAATGGTTGCGATGGTTCGCATCAACGAAGATTTGCCTGCCCCATTTGGCCCTAAGAGCCCGAACATGCCGTTTCCGATTTCTAAATTGATGGAATCTAAGGCTTTTACACCATTTGAATATGTTTTTGTAAGATTAGTTATTTTTAAGCTCATTTCAATTTTAGTTAAATATTGATACAGTGTATTAGTCTGATTAATCACCGGAAAGTTACACATAAAAACAAAAAAGCTGTTAACTTATCGCTAACAGCTTCAAAAACAATTTGTTAATGTGTTATTTTTTATAATATTTCATTGCTTCAGGAATCAAAGCCTGAATCTGCGAAATCCGTCGCGCATCGCTTGGGTGTGTACTTAAAAACTCTGGAGGCGCTCCGCCAGATTTTCCTTGAGCCATTCGTTCCCAGAAAGGAACTGCCGCTTCAGGATTATAACCCGCCATCGCCATAAAAATCAATCCTAACTTATCCGCTTCGGATTCGTTGCTCCTCGAATATTTCAATAAAGCCAATTGGCCTCCAATACCATAAGCTTGGTTTAAGATGCCGGTATAAATACTGCTTTTGCTTGATGTCGTAGCTCCTAAAACCTGAGCACCGATTTGCAGAGCATATTGATTCGACATTTGTTCCATCGAGTGACGAGCAATTGCATGCGCAATCTCATGCCCCATCACTGTAGCCAAACCTGCTTCATTTGCTGTAATTGGCAGAATGCCTGTATACACAGCCACTTTACCGCCAGGCATACACCAAGCATTTACGTCTTTGCTTTCGACTAGATTAAACTCCCAGTTGAAATTATAGTTTTGAGCAATGTTCTGTTCGGTTAAGTAACGATTCACCGCTGCCGCAATGTTATTTCCTACTTTTTTAACTAAAGCTGCATTTGCCGTTCCTGTAACAACTTTCGTTGAAGGGTCCGACAGAAATTCTTTGTATGCGACAGCAGCCTGCTGCTGAATCTGGTTATCATCTACTAAAGACAACTGCTTTCTTCCTGATAGCGGAACAGTACTACATCCCGCCAGGATAAACCCAGACAATACAATCGACGAAAACTTTAACATGCTTTTCATTTAATTAAAATTAATTTACTTATACTAAACAAATGTTATACCTAAATGTTTATTCGGGCTTCTTTTTCTTAAATAAATATATTTTTGATTCGTGGCCCTTTAATAAGCGTTCAATATTTTTCTGATGAGTGACCAAGATTAAGGCACAGATTGCTATGGCGTAGAGCAAAACAGAAGGTATGGTTGTTTTAAAAATAAAGGCGATGCTTAATGGAAATGTAAATCCGGCAAGAATTGAGCTTAACGACACATAATGCGTAATCATTAAGGTCAAAATAAAGACAGTCACACAGCATAAAGCCGCTGGGGCATGAATTGCTAAGACCATTCCGAATAAAGTCGCTACGCCTTTTCCTCCGCGAAAACCAGCGAATATTGGAAATAAATGCCCTAATACGGCGATAACACCCAAGGCTAATTGAAAATTGACAAACTGAGGCGCCGCATGGCTTCCAAATATTGTCGGGTCTAATAAATAAGGCAAGTTCGTGGCTGTCCAGCCTTTTAAGATATCGATGAACATCACTATGGCACCAGCTTTAGGTCCTAACACTCGAAATGTATTCGTCGCTCCCGCATTCCCACTCCCATATTCCCGAACATCGACCCCATAAAATGCTTGGCCGAACCAGACCGCAGTCGGAATCGAACCAAATAAATAGGCCAATATGACAATACCTACGAGATAAATTGAAATCATATATGATATTTATCGAATGTACTAAATTAGTTTTGCTTTTAAACTCAAATCTAAGCTTTTCACAGAATGTGTCAGCGCGCCAATTGATATAAAATCAACTCCAGCCTCTGCATATCCTGCAATTGTTTCTAATGTTATTCCCCCAGAAGCTTCCGTCACTACCTTGCCATTGACTAATTCAACAGCTTTTGCAACATCTTCGGGACTAAAGTTATCAAACATAATCCGGTCTAAGTTAGAAAAAGCTAAAGCTTCTTCTAATTCGCTGAAATTTCTAACTTCAATTTCTATAGGTATGTTCAGGTTATGTTCTTGCTTGTATTTAAACGCGTTTTCTAAAGCCTGCTTTATGCCACCAGAATAATCCACATGATTATCTTTAATCAATATCATGTCATACAAGCCGAACCGATGATTTGTTCCCCCTCCTATTTTAACAGCTTCTTTTTCGAGAAAGCGATTTAAAGGCGTTGTTTTGCGTGTATCTAAAACTTTGGCGTTGGTGTGGCTGATGCGTTTGGCATATTTTGCGGTTTCGGTTGCAATGCCCGACATGCGCTGCATAACATTGAGCACCAGTCTTTCGGTCATTAAAATATGGTGAATGCTTCCTTTTAAGATAAATGCAAGGTCGCCTGCCTGGACTTCTTGGCCATCCTGCAATAAAACATCGACTTGGAACGACGGGTCTACGAATTTAAAAATTGCTTCAGCTACCTCAACCCCAGCAAGAATACCATTCTCCTTAACGAGCAATTTGGCTTCCGCTGTTTTATCTGTAGGAATGGTCGATAAGGTTGTGTAATCGCCTGCACCAATATCTTCTTGAAGGGCAAGTTCAATAAATTGGGTTAACTTTTTCTTAAATTCTTTCTCCATTATCACGCTAAAGTTTAAGCGAAGATGAAAAAAATATATTTCAATTTAAAATTAAAATTTTTAACATGCTATTCTATGCGGAGTTCTGAAATTTTATATTGTTTATTTGACTCCACAACACGTATAAAAACACGAAATGTTTTGTTGGAAGTCTTGAGTTCGTAAACCAAATACGAATTGTTGGAAGCACTTAATTTTTTCTGAATTTCTTTAACGCTAGTTACGTTGTTTGCTCTAAAAAAGTCGGCGAGTGTGACCTCGGATTGAAATTTTGTATAATAATTTTCATCCTTATTTATCGTCAATGAAATGTTATCAGAAAAACTCTTCACTAATTCTTTTGCATTCCCAGCTCTAAAGCTTTGGTATATTTGGGCACTTATATCGGATTGAAATGGATAGCCTAGAGAATATCCAGTTAAACTAAATAGTATAAATTGTACGATAAGCATAAATTCTAATATTAAAACACATAACAAATGGTTTGGTAGTTCGAATGCTAAAATGATGCCAAATAAACGTTGAAACTTTTTATTTTTTTGGGAAAGAAATTGATTCCAAACTTTATTAAAATTATATTTGTGTGTGTTTAACGAAGAAAATAAAAAAGTAGCTCTTTTAATTCTGGATGGATTAGGCTATGGAAAAGACGATAACTCCAATGCTGTCAAAGCAGCAAATATCCCCTATTTAGATTATTTATTGGCGAAATACCCAAATTCAAAGCTGGAAGCATCTGGCGAAGCTGTGGGCCTTCCTGAAGGTCAAATGGGAAATTCAGAAGTAGGCCACATGAATCTGGGTGCAGGGCGAGTTGTTTATCAAGAACTAGGCAGAATCAATAAAGCTGCGAGAGATGGTATTTTTAATACGCAGCAAACCATTCAAGATGCATTTAGCTACGCTAAAGAAAACAACAAAAAAGTACACTTTATCGGGTTATTGTCCGATGGCGGTGTGCACGCACATATTGAACATGTCAAAGCCCTTTGTGATGCTGCGAAAGAAGCACATCTAACGAATGAGCAAGTTTTTGTCCATGCGTTCTTAGATGGACGGGATACCGACCCGAATGGAGGAATCAATTACGTTAGGGATTTAAACTCCCACTTAACGCATTCTGTAGGAACAATTGCTTCAGTTATTGGTCGTTATTATGCCATGGACCGCGATAATCGCTGGGAGCGTGTGAAATTGGCTTACGATTTATTGACAAAAGGAATTGGCGAGCCAACACAAGATATCGTTGCTTCCATTCAAAATTCGTATGCGAATGAGGTGACTGATGAATTCATCAAACCAATTGTCCATGTGAATGCAGAAGGCCAGCCTTTAGCCGTTATCGAAGAAGGCGATGTTGTTTTCTGTTTTAATTTCAGAACAGACAGAGGCCGCGAGATTACTATTGCTTTGTCTCAGGAATCTTTTCCAGAATATGACATGCATCCTTTAAACTTGTACTACGTCACGATGACTTCGTACGACGATACGTTTAAAAATGTGCATGTTGTTTTTCAAAAAGACAATTTGGTCAATACCTTAGGCGAAGTGCTTTCAGTGAATGGCAAAACACAAACACGTATTGCCGAAACAGAGAAATATCCGCACGTAACGTTTTTCTTTTCAGGAGGTCGCGAAGATGTATTCGAAGGTGAAAACCGTCAATTAATCCCTTCTCCGAAAGTTGCAACCTACGATTTAAAACCGGAGATGAGTGCACAAGGAATCACAGACATTATCTGTGAAGATATGAAGACTACGAAACCAGATTTTATCTGCCTGAATTTCGCTAACCCAGATATGGTTGGTCACACAGGCGTATTCGAAGCAGTTGTAAAAGCGGTAGAAACTGTCGATGGCTGTACGAAAAAAGTGGTGGAAACAGGTTTAGAAAATGGGTATTCATTTATTATTCTTGCTGACCATGGCAATTCAGAATTTATGCTGAACGAAGATGGTTCGGTCAACACTGCACATACGACCAACTTAGTTCCCTGCATCTTAATCGACAGAGATTACCATCATATTGCTGACGGAAAGCTTGGCGATATCGCTCCTACGATTTTAAAATTATTAGGAGTGGAAATTCCTTTAGAAATGAGTGGAAATGTCCTTATCAGTTAAAAAATTGTATACAAAATATTCTACTGCAGCACTGATTATCTCTATCAGTGCTGTTTTTTTCCTATCCTGCTCGGACACTAAGCCTTCGGACCCTACCGCTTCTTTTATCAAGAATGATTATTTTGATACGGAGCTATTTTTCAAAACGGAAGTTGACAGCCTGAAGCAGGCTAATCCTGAAGTCGAAAAAACTGTTTCAAAAGAAAATGAAACGGAGACCAAAACTCTAAAAATCAAAAATTGGGAAAATGAATTGAGCAGTTTTACCGCAATCGATTTACGGAAGCCCGCTTATTCTTCGGAATTTAAGATTGATACGATTGGGAATCAGATAAATTATACGGCAAAAAATCCAGAGTTGGATGTGCAGCGCGTAAGCATACTATTGGATGAAGCGAAAAATCCTATCGAAATCATTGTTGAGAAATCGACTAAAAATATGCTGTATTCGACAGATGAAAAATTGAGCTATGCCAAAGGAGCCAAATACAGTGTAGAAAAAAATCAATCCATTTTAATTTTAGGCGATAATCGTTACATAATTCAAGGCAATTTTATTTCCAAATAACTATTCTTAATAAAAATCGGAATATTAGTTTAAATTTGATTAAGTACGGTAATCAATTATAATAAACTAATACATGGATATATTAATCATTATAGGAGTTGTTGCGATTATATTTCTCTTGACGACCCAGAGGTCTACAATCACACATTTACAAAATTCAATATTCGATGTTCAGGCTTATATCCGAAATCTTCAGAAGGAAGTTGAATCGTTAAAGAAACAACTTAGTCAAAAAGCAGCTGAAAAACCTGCCGAAGAGCTCAAGCCGAAAGAAATTATAAAGGAGGTTCCCCTGCCTACTCCAGAGGAAAAAATCGAGCCCGCAAAATCCAAAGAAATCGTTCTGGGTTTTGAAGATTTGCCGACTGAAAATCCAAAAGAAGAAAAGCCTGTCGTCCAAGCTACACAGTCAATTCCAGCTGCAGTTCCGCAACGCAATTTACAAAAACCTGTAAAACCATTTATTCCAGAGCCAGAGCGTATCAGCTGGTTTACAAAATTCAAACAAGACAATCCTGATGTCGAAAAATTTATCGGCGAAAACCTAATCAATAAAATCGGGATTTTAATCTTGGTGTTGGGAATTGGTTATTTTGTAAAATATGCAATCGACCGCGATTGGATAAATGAACCGGCTCGCGTCGGCATTGGCCTTCTTTGTGGCGGTATATTATTGACGCTCGCTCACCGCTTGCGAACTAAATTTCAAGCCTTTAGTTCGGTATTTGTAGCCGGCGGAATCGCTGTATTCTATTTAACCATCGGCATCGCATTTCATGATTATCAGCTGTTCAGCCAAACGACGGCTTTTATAATAATGATTTGCATTACTGCATTTAGTGCATTTGTATCCATCGCTTATAACCGGCAGGAATTGGCCGTTTTAGCTCTAATTGGAGGTTTTGGCGTGCCTTTTATGGTCAGTACGGGTGAAGGAAATTACCATGTGCTATTGAGCTATTTAGCGATATTGAATGTGGGAATGCTTATTATTTCCTACTATAAACGCTGGAATTGGGTAAACTTTACCGCATTTGTCTGCACCTTATTTATATACGCAGGATGGTTTTTTTCTGCCGACTTTTCGGACGCAGTAGTGGCAAGAAACGCATTTTTGTATTCGACCGTCTTCTACATCATTTTCAGTATCGCATTTGCGCTAAACAATACAGTAGAAAAAACAAAGTTTTCTACTTACGAAATCATTGCTATTTTGGTTAACACCTGCTTTTATTTTGGATTCAGCACCTATGCATTTGAATACTTTGCACCAAATAGCAAAGGTTTGTTCGCTATAGGATTAGGAGCTTACAATTTAGTCTATGCAGGCATTCTCTACAAGAAATATCGATTCGATTACACAATCGTTTATGTTCTGATAGGTATTGCCCTAACGATGGCAACGCTTACCATTCCCATTCAATTTAGCGGCAATTACATCACGATGTTTTGGGCTTGCGAAGCGTACTTACTATTCTGGTTAAGTAGCAAATCCAATATGCGCGGATTTACAATTGCTGGGGTTATCGTTCAGGTTCTTTCCATTATTAGCTTGTCGATGGATTGGTTAAGCTATGGAAATAACGATATGCTATTCTTCAATGGACTCTTTTTGACTGGACTACTAGTTATCGGTTCGCTGGTTGGTTCATACAAATTATTTAAAGTCTATAATTTCTCGTTTAGCTTCTACGAGCTGAACTTTGATGGAATATTGTATCGCAAGATAGCATTGGCAACAGCGTTGGTCTTAGGATACATTGTTCCCATTTTAGATTTAATAAATTATTTTGAGTACTCTCAATTTCTCAATACCTATCTGTATGCATTCCATATGCTTTATACGACGGCGATTGTGTTCTATGGCATTCAATCTATTGAAGTCAATCGAAACCTCGCCTACTATTTGGCGTTTTTCAATTGTGCGTTTTATGCGCTGTTCGGCTCGTCCATTATCATCAGCGAAATCTATTATCAATTGTATGATGAGGTTTATGCATTTCCGACAGGATTTTTTGTTCATTTGATGTCGGTCACATGTTTGATTTATCAAGCTTGGATTTTGGTCAGAGATACTCAATCAAGTTTGACTCCAAAGTTTTTCACAAAGAAAAGTATGGTTTGGGCCTTGTCGTTTTTGGTTGTTTTTCTGCTGAGCAAAGAAATTTACATCGCCATTCAATCTTTTGCTGATTCAACCGAACAGTATTACGACACAAAATCTGTTTATCTAAAAGTCATTTTGCCAATCCTTTGGGGAATTTTGTCTTTCGGATTCTTGAGTTATGGTGTACGGCAAAATTCAAAAATCATCCGCATTGTCGCTTTAGTTTTGTTAGGCGTTACGATATTGAAATTGTTTATCTACGACATTCAGGATGCATCCGAAACAGGTAAAATTATTGCTTTTATTTTATTAGGAATCGTGATTTTAATCATTTCTTTCGTGTACCAAAAAATTAAAAAATTAGTCATTGACAATCCTTCTCCCAAAGATGAAAAAGACAATTAATTTAATCGCTTGTATCCTATTTTCATGTGCACTCTTCGCACAAGATTATAGCGCAGCTGTTCGACCGGCTCAAACCGATGGTTATCAGAAAATTAAAATTCCGCAAGATATCCGGTCAATTATCGGAAATAACTTGGGGATGGTTCGGATCTTGGATCAGAATGGAAACGAAGTTCCTTATGTGCAACAAAAGTCGAAAAGTAATATCGTATTTATAAAAAATTCGTCCATTAATACGCAAATCCTTCCAGATAGCGCCACATTTATTCTTTTGGAAAATAGCGAGCAATCAAAGATTAATTCACTTACATTACAAATTTCAAATACAACGGCTACAAAAAATTATCAGATCGATGGAAGCAATGATCAATCGACTTGGTATGCTGTTTTGAATTCCGGCTATTTAGATGATTTGACTTCTATCAATGAAACTTATACCGAAAAGAATATTTCTTTTCCATTGACATCGTATAAATACATTCGGATTAAATTGGACGATAAGAATTCGAGTCCGCTAAATATCCTAGCGATTGGAAAGAACTTTATTGAACGGGAGAAAATCAGGTATGAATTGCTTACTGGTGTGTCCTTTGAAACAAAACAAAATCGCGAGAAAAAACAATCTACTGTTGATATAACGCTAAAAAACAAAGCACCGATTGACTTCATTGAATTAACGATTACTAATCCAAAACAATATCAGCGAAATGCGACACTTTTCGTCAATGCGAATCGCACAGTTAAAAACAAAACTTCCGTTTATCAGCAACCTATTACGGAATTTATGATCAACTCAAATGAAAAAGCCTTTTTCCCGACAAACTCAACCATCAGCGACAAAATTTTTCTATCGATAGACGATCGAGACAACCAGCCATTGTCGATAACCGAAGTTATGCTGTATCAAATTCCAGTCGAAATTATTGCGGAATTAAAGCATAATGAAATCTATCAGCTGACGGTTGACACGAACTGGACAAGTCCGGATTATGATATCGCCTCAATGAACTTAGCTTTGAGCGATAGTTTGCAAAATGCTTCGATAGGAAGTTTATCGTCGAACAATTCTATCAAACAGGGTGACCAAACTTTGAATGAAAATTCGGGGAAAGTAATTTTGTGGATAGGGATATTTACTGGGATTTTGATTATCTTTTATTTTGGCTACAGCCTGTTAAAAGACATGAAGAAAAAAGAAGACTAAAAGAAATTCGGTTGAAAACTATTGGGTAATCTTCAACCGAATTCTGATAGTTTTATTTCTTTGCGATTTCTTCATTCGCGGCAATTGCTTTCTTTTCGGATCGAATATTTAACCATTCTACCAAAACTGAAAATGCCATTGCAAAATAAATATAACCTTTTGGAATATGCTGATCGAAAGCTTCGGCAGTCAACGACACACCAATCAATAACAAAAATGCCAAAGCAAGCATTTTCACCGATGGATAATCATTAACAAACGAAGATATTTTCTCTGCCGAAAGCAACATAATTGTAACAGCAACAATAACTGCGGCTACCATTACGCCTATTTGATCCACCATTCCGACTGCGGTAATTACAGAGTCTAACGAAAAAACAAGGTCCAAAATCAGAATCTGAATAATGACCTGGGTAAACGTCATTGGTTTTGCATTCTTTTTGACAACCTCCGTATGCCCTTCCACTTTATGATGGATTTCCGTTGTACTCTTATAGATTAAGAAAAGTCCACCAATAAATAAAATCAGATCTCTTCCAGATAGCTCCAAGTACCTTTGCCAATCCGGATTATCAATCCCGAAAATTTTCCCAAAATGAATAAAAGGTTCGGTAAGACCCATGATCCATTTGATCGAAAACAAGAGTCCAACCCGCATGACCAAAGCAAGCAACAATCCAATCTGACGTGCTCTCTTTTGCTGTTCGAGCGGAAGCTTGGCACTTTGAATCGAAATAAAAACGATGTTGTCAATACCTAAAACAACCTCGAGTATTGTCAGTGTCAAAAAAGAAATCCAAATTTGAGGATCCGATATCCATTCCATAATTTTTTATTTATTGGTTATAACTTACTAAAGTAACAATCTGATCGCTGAACCGTGTCAAACGGCCTCGGCTATTTAAGAAATCTAAGCTGATGACAAAAGAATAGCCCGCAACCACACCACCCAATTTTTCGATAAGCTTCGATGCCGCAACAACAGTACCACCTGTAGCCAATAAATCATCATGGATTAAAATTTTCTGCCCAGATTCAAATGCATCGTCATGAATTTCAATTGTTGCTTGTCCGTATTCCAATTTGTACGATTCCGAAATTGTTTTGTAGGGTAATTTTCCTTGTTTACGGATTGGAATAAATGGTTTGTTCATGTAATTGGCCAACATAAAACCAAATAAGAAACCACGGCTTTCAATTCCTGCGATTGCATCAATTTCAATGTCTTTTAGTTGCTCTGCAAATTCAACAACAACTTGATGACAAAGTTCTGGGTCTTTTAAAATCGGGGTGATATCTTTGAAAGTAATGCCTACCTGAGGAAAGTCTTCCACATCGCGAATGGATGCTTTTAATTGTTCTTCTAACATGTAAATCCTTAAAATGCCAAATATGGCTCAATTTTAAGAAAAAAATTTTCATTTATCGCTAAAATCTTTCTTAAATCATCCATCGATTTATAATCACCATGTTGCGTTCTGTAACTGACCAGCAACTGAGCTTCTTTATTTGAAATGTACGGATGCTTTTTCAGCATATCCAAATCAGCGGAATTGATATTGATTTTAGAAACTCCAGTATTGCCAACGAATAGCTGCGGATAGATTTGCTGATACAATTCTTCTGGCAAACCATACACTTCTTTAAGTTGTTCGACTTTATAAAATCCTCCCAAAGCAATTCTGTAATTGACAATTCGTTTCGCATACGAACTGCCGATGCCTTTTAATTGTTTCCAGTCAGTTGTATCAGCTGAATTTATGTCGATTCGGACCGTTGAACTTTTTGATGGATAGACTTCAATCTTTTTATCTGGAATGGGAACTTCGGAATTCTTCGAAGGAATATTGATGTAAGGTTCTAAGCGAGCGTAGTCTTTCTCTGAAATTGAATAGATTTTAGCCAAATCTTCTTTCTTATAGAACTTCCCTCCTTTCTTTTCATAGTTTTTGATAACGGCTATTTGTCTTGGTGTTAAGCCCAATTTTAGCCAAGAACTGTCTGGAAGATTGTTGGGGTTAAATGGGAAATAGGTTACATGATTATTCTTCGCTGTACTTTCTCGTTTCGAGTAATCATAATGATTCTTGCTGTCAGCATAGCGAAAATCATTTTTTTCCTCTTCTGGAAACTCAACTAATGTGTAAGATGGATTTGATTTAGGTGTAAATTTTTGATACAGAACAGGAATAAAAATGAGTAAAAGGATAATGCAAAAAAGTACGTAAAAACCATTGCGTTCTGAGCGAGTTATAGAGAAAAACTCAAAAAACCGTTTCATTCTTTACTGCATTTATGAAAATATGAAGTATTTGTTACTTAAATTTCAACTAAAAATTTCAAATTTGCAATATGTATTTAGTTAAATCACCCATTGCTCTTCGTTTATATTATCAAGGCCTCACTTGGAATAAATCACGAAAAGAGAAAAAAGTGTACTTAACATTTGATGATGGACCAATCCCGGAACTGACACCTTATGTTTTGGAAGTTTTAAGAAAATACGACATCAAAGCCACTTTTTTTTGCGTCGGGGAAAACGTTGCGAAGCATCCAGAAATATTTGAGAATGTAAAAAACGCAGGCCATCGCATCGGAAACCATACATACAACCATTTAAAAGGTTGGGGTGAAGAGAATGATGATTATTTAGAAAACATAGCTAAATGCCAACGACTTACGCAGACAAATCTCTTCAGGCCACCTTACGGGCGCGCTAAAAAATCCCAGCTTAAAGAACTTAAAAAAGATTACGAAATCATTATGTGGGATGTATTATCCGGTGATTTCGATTTATCGTTAAGTCCTGAAAAATGCCTGAAGAATGTTCTAGACAATACAGAAAATGGATCCATCATTGTATTCCATGACAACATTAAAGCTGTCCCGCGCGTTGAATATGCTTTGCCGAAAGCAATAGAGACATTGCTATCAAGAGGTTACGTTTTTGAAACCTTATAATCCAAAAATTGTTAAGCCAAATTCTTTTGCACTGCTGACACTGAAATAGCCAAGCGCACCATTGCTAATATTTGATTTTGGATTTGCTGGCGCCGCTGAACCCGGGTTTATCGACTGCAGGTCACTCCAATATTTATACACATTCTGGTCGATTATTTGCCTGCGGATAATAACGGAATCGCCCAAAGCTAAATCATTATTTGCGTTCGTAATCTGATGCGTGACATTCAATCCGTCGTTAAATTTATCATTAAACACGGTACTGAATTGAAATGGCTTACCATTAACCGATAAATTGTATTTGTAATAATTAGCTTGATTAATCGGATCTGTAAATTTTAAATTGATAAAATAATAATCCGTCCCAAATAGGTTTTCTTCTACCAAACCGATGGAATCAATATCCACATAATCATACATGCGAGAACTGGCTTCAAATAATTCATCATCGATAGCGACTGTTAAATTGTAGGTGTTGTTTGCCGTAGGCATGAAGTTATTATTCTGATAATTTCCATTTCCAACATAACTGAAGACATAATTACGTCCAGACTGATCCCGGACTTGCACAGAGGCATTATCTATTGGCTCGCTGTTGATGGTAGCAGTGAAAGCTACCGTGCGTGAAACGCGAATGGTCTGAGCAGAACTTATATTCGAAATATCGCCTTCAATCACCACTTTTGGATTCGCTGTATTCAAATCGATTTCAATAATATCTTCGCAAGATGTGAAGATTACTAATGCTATCAGAAAAATATATAATCGTTGTAAGTTCATCTATTAAAATCTAAAATTCCAAGTAACAGAAGGTATGATCCCGAATAAAGCTACTTTATAAGCTTCAGTGACATTCGGGTTATCCTCGCTTTCTCTAAAGTCGATGATGTATGCATTCTTTCTAAAATAAGCATTGTAGACACCGAAAGTCCAGCTTGAGCTAAACTTCTTATTTTTTAATTTGCGGTCATAGGTCGCCGATAAATCAAGGCGGTGGTAATCAGGCATGCGATAACCATTGCGTTCTGTGTAATAGTATGTCGTCCGTCCATCGACCACATATTTTCCGCTAGGGAATGTGACTGCATTTCCGGTGTTGTACACGAAGGTGGCACCTAAAGTCCATTTCTTGCTTAAGTCATATATGCCGACAAGCGAAATATCATGCGTTCTATCCTGACGCGCATTAAACCACTCTCCCTCGTTAATCTGGTCAAACTGACGCTCTGATTTTGCTAAGGTATAGCTTAGCCAACCCGTCAATCGCCCTCTCTGCTTTTTAAAATACCATTCCAAACCGTATGATCTTCCAATTCCATAAAGGAGTTCGCCTTCTAAATAAGCATTTGCCTGCAAGTCAGCTCCATTTCGGAAATCAATTTGATTGTGCATGGATTTGTAATATGCTTCCATCGAGAATTCATAGGTGTTATTCGCGAAATTTCTGAAATAACCAATGGCAACTTGATCCGCAATCTGAGGCTTAATATTCTCACTGCTAACAACATATTGATCAGTCGGAAGACTTGAAGTTGTATTCGTCAATTGGTGCAGGTTCTGAACAATGCGATTGAAGGAGGTTTTCACACTGCTCTGATCGCTTATCTGATAGCTCAGTGAAAGCCTTGGTTCTAAATACAAATAGTTTTTCACAATTTCACTTCCGTAATTGTTCTGGTCACGAACTTCTCCATCTTGATCAAATTGATAAAAAGTTCCTGGACCTAACACTGAAAAATTCGTCAGTCTCAAACCATAGATAACGCCTAAGCGAGGCAAAGGTTTCCAATCATGTGAGATGTATGCAGCTGCTTCCAAGCCCTGACGCGAATCTACGCTGATGGAATTTACGTTTGAATCGTCGCCAGAATCAATGCTTGCAGGAGATATCTTCTGATGCAAAACATTCAATCCAAAGCGAAATGTGCTGACCGGAGTCGCATAATACGCGAAATCCTCTTTAAAATTAAAATTTCTGATTTTAGAAGCGATTGTGAAATCTGTATCGTCACTATTGACATTGACATTGTAACTGAAATCGCTGTATATCAAACTTGTGTTGCTAAATAATTTATCGTTCACGATGTGGTTCCAACGCGCAGTCGCCGTTGCATTTCCCCAATCGAAACTAAATAAATCAGAATAGCTCAAATCATCCTTTCCGAAATAACCAGAAACATACAAGGTGTTGCGATCATTGAATTTATAATTTGCTTTTGCATTCAAATCATAAAAATACAACTTGCTTGAATTGACTTTTTCATCGTTCGAAAGCTTTAAGAAAAGATCGGCGTAGGTTCTCCGCCCGCTTAGCATAAATGAACTTTTATCTTTAACAATTGGCCCTTCGACTTTCAACCGAGAAGCAATCAATCCCAAACCGCCCTCGACACCGAATTCTTTGTTGTTTCCGTCAAGCATCGAAATATCTAAAACAGAGGATATTCTTCCTCCATATTGAGCGGGAATTCCTCCCTTGTATAAGGTTACATCTTTGATCGCATCTGAATTAAATGTTGAGAAGAAACCCAACAAATGCGCGGCGTTGTACACGGTAGCCTCGTCCAACAGGATTAGGTTCTGATCTGAACCGCCACCGCGGACATAGAAGTTCGAAGTTCCTTCTCCTCCCGATGCTACGCCGGGAAGCAACTGTATCGTTTTTAAAATATCTTTTTCGCCAAAAACTACGGGAACATTTGCAATTTCTTCCATGGTAAAATTAACCCTTCCCATTTGTGGGCTTGTCACGTTACCATTCTTCTGATTTCCTGTAATCACAACTTCGTCAATCTCATTGCTCTTAGCTTTCAATTCCACCGTAATTCGACTGTTTTTCGTGAGCTTTAAATCCTGTACTTGTGTTTCGTATCCTATAAAGCTAAAGCTAACTTTGGCATTGGGATTCGTTAGCGTTAATGAGAAGAAACCATAACTATTGCTACTCGTAGCATTATTCGTTCCTTCTTGTTGAATCAAGGCGCCAATCAAGCTTTCGCCTGAGCCAGCGTCTTTAACAAAACCGCTTAAGATTATTTTTTCTTGGGAATAGGTAGCAGCAGAAATTAAAAAGAAATAAGCAACTAAAAAATATTTTGTCATGTATAGTCAATCCTAAAAGCTATAAAATTAAACATTTAGATGTAATATCGAGTATTAATTTTGCTTCGTATTGGGAATAGTATTTTAATAACTAGTTGTATATCGTCAATTAATTTTTCATCAATTGATTTGATTAACTAATATTTTTAAAAAAACAATACGTAAAAAAATGCAGTTAGAACTCTTCAAATCTAACTGCATTCAAATCGATAAATATTGATTAGGGTTTATCCCATCCTGGATTTTGAACTAGTTTTGGATTTAAAATTAGTTCAGTCATCGAAAATGGAAAAAGGTATTGTCTGTCTTCAAAGACTCTGCCATTTGGCAAGATTTGAGCATAAGGCCTAATAAAGCCCTCATTACTGACAAAAACATCTTTGTTAATCGTCAATTTGGGATATTCAGATTGGACAAACTTAATTCCTTCAACTGGTACCTAAAGTAATTTCCCTGCTTTCCAGCGAACTAAATCATCCCATCTTGTATTTTCGAACGCTAGCTCTACCCTGCGTTCTCTTCTAATTTCTCTTAATGTTGCATTGATAGTTCCGCCTAGATACGTCGTATAAATATTATCAAGTCGTGTGTCAGATGGTTCATTACCGATAATCAAGTGAGGCATTTTAACCCGATCTCTCAATTTGTTAATCGTGTTATCTATAACTGTTTGAGAGATTTCACCCAATTCAAATTTTGCTTCTGCATAATTTAACAGCACTTCTGCATATCTCCACATTAAACCTGCCTGTTGACCATTTGTAGTAGCATTCCAATCAGTGGGGTTATTGTACCACCATTTCGCAAGCCGATAGCCAGTAGGACATTTATTTCCACTCATCCCTTGCAGATTTGGATAAGGCGCATTATCTGCTCCTTGCGAAACGCCTACAGCTAAATTATATGTCCCGTAATTTGCAATAGTTTGTGTTAACCGAGGATCTCGTTTTTGTAATTCCAATGTGATTGATTCCTTGCCCAAAAATAATGGACTTGACGATATTGACAAACCATCTTCGCACAGGTAATCATCAACGAGACTTCTGGTAGCTCCAAATTGATGTCTTAAATTCTGCGTAAAATAACGACTAAATGCCGATCCGTAAGAAAGAGCTGTAGAATACTCTCTTGCTAGAATAACTTCAGTGTTACCGACATACGTGTTTGTAGCAAACAGATTATAGTATACAGCATTTTTATCTCCCTGGATTAGATTGTATTTGCCTCCACTCATAATTTCTTCAGATGCGTCAACACAATATTCCAAAAACTTATTTGCATCATTCGCCACATTATGGTATTTGCGAAATGTGCCTTCATATAAACCAATACGCGCCTTTAGAAATAATGCCATTTGCTTGTTAATTCTATTATTTGACTCTGAACCTCCCTCAGGTAGATACTCTATTGCTAGATCTAAATTTGTAATCATTGAATCTAACAATTCCTCTCGAGAAGTTTTTGGAAGATATAACTCTTCAGAATTTGTCTGTAATGAGTTACTTAACCATGAAACTTCACCCCAGTTTTTTAACTTGTCAAAATAGTCATATACTTTAAAAAATAAGACTTCGCCTTTGTATCGATTTTTTATTGTCTGATCAATTTGAACTCTATTATAATTTTCCAAAAAAATATTCAAAGATCTAATATTTTCATAACTATAACCGATAGCCTTGCTATCGCTAGTTAAATAGGAAGTGTACAAATTCGATGAGTAGAGGTTTTGAGATAAGGGGGCTGCATTATCAGATAGCATATCCCCATAAACGGTCATCCCGACGTTTACACCCCTAGGTTGGATAGTCTGATCTTGCCATTGAAATCCAAATCCAACTACATATATTGGATAGAAATTATTTACATATAGAGTTAAATCGTTTTCTGTTTGCCAGTAATTTATATCTGTTATTTTGTCCAATGGATAACGCTCCATAAAGTCATTGTTGCAACGACTTAACATTAAAAGAACTAATAAGCCTAAAAATGTATTTATTGTTATTTTTTTCATGATGATAATTCTCTAAAATGATGCTTGAATTCCAAATGCATAAGACCTCATAATTGGATAATCCATTCCCGTTAACTCTGGATCAAATGTGTCCGGCACGGATTTGAATTCTAATAAATCAAATGCAGAAGTAAATATTCTTAATTTTTTAAAATACATTTTTTCAGTAACTTCTTTTGGAATAGTATAACCTAAAGCAATATTTTTAATTCTTAAGTATGCGCCGTTCTGCAAATATCGAGTTTGAACATTTCTATTTTGACCGGCGTTAACATATATAGGATAATAAGCATCTGTATTTTCTGGTGTCCAAGAATCATTATACACTTCATAAGTTCCTGTAGTGCCCGCTCCCCAGAACAAGTTGTTACTAATCCAAAGATCACGTTTACCAACTCCTTGAATGAAAAGATTAAAATCAAAGCCCTTGTAGTTTAGATTTGTAGTAAATCCATATTGGTATCTTGGCGTGCTGTTCCCAATCACTTTTCTGTCACCTGGATCATTTACATTGTTGGTACCTGTAGAAATCTCTCCGTCTCCGTTTAAATCTGTATATCGGACGTAGCCAGGATACCAAATTGAAGAGCTAATTTTTGTTTGCTTTGGAGCATTATCGATTTCTTCCTGAGTCTGAAATAACCCGTAGGTTTCGAATCCCCAAATTTGCCCTATATTCATGCCATCATAAAATTGGCTTAATAATTTGTTATCATTTCCATTAAAATTATTAACTTTTGATTTGTAATCGCTTAGTGTAAGTCTAAAATCGTAAGAAAGCCCAAAGTTGGTTTTGTTTCGATAAGTTGTTGAAAATTCCCAACCTTGAGTTTGAATTTCACCAGAATTAGATAAAGGTACATTTGCACCTAATGTAGCTGGTAATTGCTCCGCAGGCGCTAAAATATCTGATGTAGTCCTTGAATACCAATCGAATGTAAAATCCCATTTATTAAATAACTGAAAGTCAACTCCAATGTTAGCTGAAGTGGCCGTCTCCCAAGTTAAATTTGGATCTACCAATCCTGGAGGCTGTACATATAATGTTCTTACGCCATTAAAAAGATATGCTAAATTACTTTGAGTATTATAATAAAGCAAATAAGAATAATTTGGTACATTTTGATTTCCAAGACTACCATACGAACCTCTCAACTTAAAAAAGCTTACATAAGGGTTCCAGTTGCTTGCAAATTCCTCTTCGGAAACAACCCATCCAGCGGACACTGTTGGAAAAAAAGCGAACCTATCTTCTGTTCCAAATCTTGATGTCCCATCGTAACGACCATTGGATTGAATGAGATATTTTCCTTTATAATCGTATGTAAGCCTGTAAAACATTGCACGAATAGCCCAATGCGACTCACCATCTGTTACAGTCTGAACACCTTGAGCTTGACTCATCGTTGGAATATTTGGATTTACATCCTGTCTACTTGCATCAGTATAAAAATCAGTGTACCATTCTTGGTTGAACCCTAACATCGCCCTTAAATTATGGTCTTTAGCTATTGTCTTACTGTAATCTGAAAAAATATTTATGGTGTATTGATTGCTTTGTGCATTATACCTTGACACGTAGCTTGGATTAGTGTGAACATTGGTAAATGACGTCCAACTATTCTCTACTCGGGTTAATAAAGGTACAAACTGCTTGTTATCAAGTTCATAATTTTTGTATGAAATATCAGCCTGGACACTCCACTGTGGTAAAATTGTAATTCTTGGAGAAGCCGTAAGTATCAAATTTGAAATATTTTCTCCTTCGGTAGCACCATAATCCATAAATGATAAAATATTGTCGGTATACATGACACCGACGGGGGAATCTTCAGGAGTTTTCATAGGCATATTTACATTTCTTCCGGGATCCTGAGACATTGCTGTCCACCATCCCCCCTTACCAACTGGAGATCGGGGCTCATTATAAGTAGAATTGTTATATTGCGTTCTAAAATCGATTTTGAAATAGTTATTAATCTGTGACGAAACATTCAAATTTGCATTAATTCTTTTTAAATTATCCGTGTTAATTTTATAAATTCCATCCTGATTTTGAAACCCGAACGAACCATAATACGTAGTATTTTCATTTCCTCCAGATATCGAGAGATTGTGTTTTTGCATTGGAGCGGATTTTGCTAAACCTTCTTCATATGGATTTACATTACCAACCCAAACTATGCTATTGCCATTCATGAAATATGGGTCGACATTTACTGGATCATTCATATATTCAATTATTTTTTCCAATTTTAGTTCTTCATTTGTTGGTACAGATAATCCCCGATTCGCGTAAGCACCAATAATCCCTTCTTGAATAGTTTTTGCATCTAGGATATTTGGTATAGCTGTAGGCGAACTCCATTGAAAAGAATTGGAGTAATCAATTTGAGATCTACCAGATTTACCAGATTTCGTGGTAATTAATATAACCCCAAAAGCTGCTCTAGCACCGTAGATTGATGCTGAGGCAGCGTCTTTTAAAACGGTTACAGTTTCTATATCTTCAGGATTTATATTGTTTACATCTCCAGTAACACCATCAACCAAAATCAATGGAGATCCTAAAGAGGATTCAAATGCACTAGTACTCGTGTTCCAAACAATAGAGGTAGTACCACGCACATTAAAAGAAGCATTAGTACTTGGATTACCATTCGCAATACCCACATTTAAGTTAGGTATTAATCCCTGCATAGTTTGACCAAAGCTTGTTGTGGGTCGATTTCCAATAGCCTCTGCTCCAATTTGATCCACTGCACCTGTTAAATCTTTTCTTTTTTGAGTACCATAACCAACAACAATGACTTCTTCTAAGCTATTGTCTTCAATTTCCATCGTAATCAAGGAGGCGTTAGTTGCTTTTACTTCAACGGTTTTGTGTCCTATAATTCGAATTATTATTATAACTGCGTTCGATGAAACATTAATCGCATAATTTCCATCAATATCGGATGAAGTGGTGTTGTTTGTTCCCTTTTCTTGAATAGTAGCTCCAGGAATCGGCGCTCCATTTTTATCTACAATTTTGCCAATAATCGTATTCTGTTTAAAATCCTTGGACACAACCATATCACCTACCGCAAGATTTTTAGATGATAGAGGATTTGAAATAAGCAAAATAAACAATGTAGACAGGAGTGGAATTTTCCGATAGACTATCTTTAAATCTATCGAATTGAAAGTCGTTAGTTTTTTCATAAATTTAAACTTAGGTTAGTTATTACTTTATAATCGCACAGATAAATAGATTATTAAAATAAAATTAAATTTTTATTTCAATATTAATAATCGAAATATTTACGCAAACGTTTGTTGAATCCACGAAAACGTTATAGTCGATTTTTAAATAATTCTGTTTACCACGATATTTAACGACAAAAGCACTAAACTTTCATTTAGTGCTTTTACTTAGCTCGAATTGAGATGTTACATCTTCGCGTCCATCAACTTTTCTGCTGCAGTTTTAGGCGCACCAAGTTCCATTTTAATTACGAATGCTTTTTTAGCGTTAAAATTTTCTGGCAAGACCACATCATAATAAGTGCTCTGATCTAAGTCAAGGCCAATATCTGAATGTACTACTTTAAGTTCTTTGCTATCAACTAAAAGTTTCGCAGTTTTTGGAACCTCTGTTGACTTTTTAGGAACAGCAATACGAACAATATTGTTTACCGGACGGTTGAAAACAGTGAGGTATAAATTGTTTTCTTTGCGAGTAAAATAGCCTAATTTCGAAGGAGAAAGTCCAGCATGCCGAACATCATAGACTGCTTCAGAATTAACTTTCATCCATTCTCCGATTTCTTTTGCCAAAATATCTTCACCAGGATGCATTTTACCATTTCCGTCAGGACCAAAATTCAAAACAAGATTTCCATTCATTGAAACACAATGCATCAGCATATCTATTAAATCATCCGAAGTTTTGGTATAAAGTCCACTCCAATCTTTCATATATCCCCAACCATTTGGCGGAACGGTCATTACACAATCCCATGTATTTCCGTCTAACCATTCAAATTCCGCAGGCAGTTTTCGTTCCCAACCTTGTTCGTAATCTCCTAAAATATCACCATTAGAATCAAAATGTCTTTTGCCAAATTCATCATTGCGAAAACGAGAACCAATGATTATTCCCGGAAATTTGGTACGCAATTCCTTCTCTAAATTATAGGTAAATTCATAGGCCATAATCCAAGATTTATCCCAAGTGCCATCAAACCAAAGACCTTTTGTTTGAGGATAATTTGTCAATAGTTCCAACAGCTGATTGCGTGTATAATCCAAAAACTTTTGAAATTTTTCTTTTTCTTCTGGTGTTTTTGGTTCAGCTCCCATATAATTAGGATTATTCCATTCTAATACAGAAAAATAAAGATAAACATCAATTCCTTCTGCCGTGTAAGCATCCACAATTTCTTTCGTCACATCCTTTTTATAGGGAGTTTTAGAAATGTTGTAATCTGAATATTTCGTTGGCCACATTGCAAAACCATCATGATGTTTTGTCGTAAAAATCATGTACCGAGCACCCATATCTTTAGCTTGTTTAGCCCATTTCTTGGCATCAAAATCTTTAGGATTAAACTGTTTGTATAAATTATCGTAGGTGTTTTTCCAATCCTTTGGAGCCGTTGCACCACCCCATGATCGAATCCATTCCGATGCTGCCGCGCCGCCTCGTGCACTTACACCCTCCCATTCATTCCCTGGAATAGCATACAATCCCCAATGGATAAATTGACCCAAACCATAATTACGAAAACGTTCCATATTTTCATCCGTGCGATTTTTTGGAGTAATTGGCCCGTATTTGACTTCAATTCGTTGAGCTGGCTTTCTCTTTGGGCCTGTCCATTGTGCATAAGAAACCGATATTGACAATAGGCATAGACATAAGAGAGAAATTTGAATTTTCTTAATCATAATTTTTTATTCTGGGTTATCAATGTACTTTTTTGTGCTATTATTTACGTTGGGTTCAGGATTATTTTGAGGATTAAACGGGTCAAAATAATAGAGCCCAGCCGATTTGTACAATAACAAATGCTTTCTTAAAATGGTCTGAAAATTAGCAAAGTTTTTACGATTTTTATTTGTCCAAGCACTTTCTGCCAAAGCAGAAATACGAGGAAAAACCATAAAATCGAATCGGTCTGTATCCGTCACTCTTTCGGTCCACAAATTTCCCTGCAAGCCCAATATCTGATTTGGAAAAGTTTCTTTTGCCTTAATATTCTCCATATCAAAATGATAAACCGTACTCAATGAATTAAAATCCTTGTTCCATTTACGTCCGTATCGATGTGAATCTTCTTGTACAAAATCAAAATAAAATGGAATTCTAGGACAGATAATTACCTGAAAACCATTCTTTAACAACAAATCCAATTGCGCTGGTTTATCATGTCGCCAATAGAATTGTATGGTTTTATCTCTTGGCAAATCGGCTTCTGCCATTTCATCCCAAACCAATACTTTGGCTCCCATTGCATAAACTGAATCCGCCATCCTTTGCATAAAGTACGTTTCAACGGCTTTGTTATTTTCTAATTTTTTATCGGCTTTCAGTTTCTGAATGCTCAAATCTTGATTCCACGCATCACTTCCGTAAGAAACCTCATCACCACCCAAATGCAACATATTCGAAGGAAATAAATTATTTGTTTCTTGGAGAATATTGTTGAGGTATTGATATGTTCCTTCTTTGGCAGGATGAAAAGTAAAATCAGGATGGTCTTTTGTTCCTCCGCCAGAAAATTGTGGATATGCGCGATTAGAAGCAGTCGCATGACCCGGCATATCAATTTCTGGAATTACTTCTATCTGTAAATCAGACGCATACGAAACTATCTCCCGAATGTCTTCTTGGGTATAATATTGTGCCGGACTAATGGGATTTGTGTAATTCCCAACGCCACCGACCAAAGTCAAGAATGGATACTGTTTAATCTCTATTCGCCAGGCTGGTTCATCTGTCAAGTGCCAATGAAATTTATTCAACTTATAAAAAGCCATCCAGTCCAAAAGCTGTTTGACTTTTTCCTTTCCAAAAAAATGCCTTGACTCATCGAGCATAAAACCTCTCCATTGATTCGAAGGTTCATCTGTTATTTTTACATAAGGAATTTTGATTCCAGATTTTGATTGATGATAAGATAATAGTTGTATCAAACTTGAAGCTCCGTAAAGAAACCCTTCGGGAGTCGATGCCTCAATGAAAATTCCATTATCGTTAACAGTTAATGAATATGCACCATTAGTTTTAGTTTTCGATTTACTTTGCCTAAAAGTGATAGTGGTTTTGGAATTTGAATTTGTAGCACTAAGCAATTGAAATTTATTTGCCAATTCTTTTCTTACATATTGAATGGTCGAAACATTCGTCTCACTACCATACGCAATATTCAAATATCCTTTAACGGATAAACTATCCTTTGCTTCAACGACTTCTTGAGGTTGTGGGATAATGCCAACAAACTGCGCATTGACATTCAGACTAATGAAAAGAATAAAAAATAATAATCCGCTCTTATACATTTCTACTAATTAATTGAGATTCCATTTCATCTCATCCGATAATTCTTGATTTTTATTTTTTCCAGTTGCCACAATGGTATTTTCGCCTTTATTCAACGATACATTTTCTACAACCCAATGTCTTGAATTTACACCTTTTACGGCTTGATATTCTTTACCGTTTACACGAATAGTCACAGCTTCAAGGTTAGAAAAAACCTGAATTTTCGTGCTTGCTTCTGTCCTCTCTTTATCTCTTCTATTTGCTAAATAAATCATCGGTTCTGGATTCCAATTGGCTTTGTACCAAAAAAATGAATCCTTCTTGCGCTTGCGGTCAAATGTTACCAAACCTTTTAAATTTCTCGCATTGACGCCACCTCTATTCCATGCAGGAACCGCAAATTCAAACATGTTCCACACATATGACGCAACGATAATTGGATGCGATTCGATGATTGCCCATTGTTGGATATGTGTTTCCGTTTGATAATTTTCTGGAAATGATTTTCCTGTAACCACATCTTTTGGCATTTCCACTTTTTCTGCACCGATATCTATATTGCCATCTGCACCATATTCGGAAAGCATGACTTTATATTCGGGATAATCCCGCTGTAGGGATTCTGCCCAAGGTTTTAAATCTTCAATTTCACCTCCATACCATCCGAAATAATGATTTATGCCTTGAACATCAGACGATAAATTCGCAGGACGATTAATTTCATTGTAACCAGAAACCGCAACTGTTAAGCGGTCTGGGTCCAAAGTCTTTGCAATATCATTCAACTCTCTCGATAAAACTGGAACCTGTTCATCGGGAGTCGAAGAATACACCTCATTATGTACTCCCCAAATGTAAATCGAAGGATGATTAAAATTTTGTTTGACCAATTCTGTCATTTGTTGCTTTGCATTGTCGTTTTCATAATATGAAACACGGTTAACGAATGGAATTTCTGCCCAAACCAATAATCCTAGCGAATCTGCCAAACTGTACATATCAGAGGATTGTTGATAATGTGCTAATCTCAAAGTCGTCGCGCCCATCTCCCGAATCATTTCCATATCGCGTTTATGCTGAGAAAAGGATAACGCAGAACCATATCCCCATTCGTCTTGATGTCGACAAACGCCATACATAGGATACTGTTTTCCATTTAAAAACATTCCCTTTCCAGCAACTAATTCAAAATGACGAATTCCTAAAGGTTCGGTAATGTTGTCCATTTCTTTGCCATTGACGATTATTTTAGCCGTCAATGAATACAAATACGGGTCGCGCACACCGTCCCAAAGATGTGGGCTTTTTACGGTTAATTTCTGATTCAAGTAAGTAGTTCCTTGAGGTGAAATTTGAACTGGATTTTTTTGAGTTTGAATAATTTTACCGGAATGGTCCTTAATTTCAAGTATAAGCTCAGCATGCTGAATATTTTTTTCTTTTGTTTCTAACTTTGATTCAATTAACAAATCAGCACTTTTACTTGACACATTTTTTTGACGAATGTAAATTCCAGCAGAAGCTTGATCCGTGACCAGAAAATTTGTTTTTTCCGTAGTTATTAATGAGACTGGCCTATAAATTCCACCATACATTGGAAATAAAAATTGGTTTATTGGAAGTACATCTTTGCGCGCTTTATTATCTGCGATCACAACAATGGTATTTTCAGCATCGTATTTTATCGAATTGGTAATTTCAAACACAAACATCGAATAACCGCCTTTATGTTCCCCGATGTAATTGTTATTGATATAAATGTGGGCAACGGAACCAACGCCCTCGAATTTAATGAAGGTTCGTTTATTTTGTTGATTCGCAACCGTAGTGAATTTCTTTTTGTAAACTGCTTTACCTTCAAAGAAATTGCGATCCAACTGCATGTCATCTTTATTAAAAGTATGGGGTAAGCTTATCTTCTCCCAAACTTCTAGCCCAGTCCATTGACCTTGGGACTCAATATATTTAGCTCCATTATCAAATTCTGTAAAAAACGTACCGTTATTGGCTTTGTAAAACTGCCAATCGGTATTGAAAGAAATCGTCTGTCTTGATTGAGCTAGAATGGGCTTATTGCTAAAAAGCAAGATAAAAAATAAAAAGACTGCTATTTTATAAATCATAATAAATAAAAAGGACTTCAGTAAATAATCTGGTTTAAATATATTCATAATTAGTCTTCAAAATATTTAATCGACAAACACAACCGTTTGCATAATTTCCGAAAACGTTATAGTTGAAGAAGAATATGAAAAATAATTAGATGTATCTAACTTTTAATTTGTGGTTAAAAAACTACAAACGATAAAAATAGTACTTTTTGTTAAAGTTTGATTTATTAATCCAACTAATAAATTAAATTAAGAAAGCATGACCAGTTTAGAGGATTTCATTATTCCTTTTAAAAACCACATTTAAATCACGTTAAGGATATTAGTAACGAATTCACGATAGCTTGAAAAGAAAAAGCCTGAGACAGTCGGGCGACTGCTCAGGCCTTAAAATTAACCTCTTGTAAGAGGTAATCAACCTAAACCTGAACAAAGATATATAATAAACAATATATCTTGCAAATATTTTTATCTTATTAATTGAATTATTTTTTAATTTTTCTTTAAGAATCTCATAGTCAGGGAAATAAAAAAGGTTTTCAAACGGGGAGAATGAAAACCTTTATAACCAATTATAAACCTAAATTATGATGACACAAAGATAGTGTATTTTATACACTATGCAAAATTTATTTTTATTTTTTTTAAATGGCTTACATAATATAATGCCTAACTTTGTTAAAAATCCGCTTAGAACTATGTTTACAGGTATTATTGAAGCAATTGCTGTTGTAAAAAAAATTGAAAATGATGAGAATAATATCCACTATTTTTTAGAATCTCCTATTACACATGAACTAAAAATCGACCAAAGTGTCTCTCATAACGGAGTTTGCCTTACAGTTGTAGGTTTAGAAGATAAGATTTACAAAGTCACGGCAATTCATGAAACATTAGAAAAAACAAATCTCAAAGAGTTGCAGGTAGATGATGTCGTTAATTTAGAAAGATGTACGGTTGCAAATGGTCGATTTGATGGACACATTGTACAAGGTCATGTGGATACTGTCGCAACCTGTGAATCCATAGAAGATCAGCATGGAAGTTTCCTATACACATTTAGTTATTCACCTGCACAAGAATATATCACCGTCGAGAAAGGCTCAATCACTGTGAACGGGATTAGCCTAACGGTTGTTAATTCCAAAGAGAACAGTTTTTCGGTTGCAATTATTCCCTACACATTGGAAAACACAAATCTAAAAAGTGTACAGGTCGGCTCTACAGTGAACTTGGAATTTGACATTATTGGAAAATATGTGGCTAAATTAGTGACTAGGCAAGCGTAACGTAATTTCTTAAAACCAGAATTGGGATATTGTATTACTTAAAGAACAAACACCATCACTAATACATTCTTCTCTTCTTTTTGCTGATAAAATAGATACCCCTTATGCGCTTCCATGATGCTTTTGGAGAGCGTCAACCCTATTCCAGCGCCATTTTTTCGGGTAGTATAAAATGGCAAAAAGATTTTCTTGACAATTTCTGTATCGACTAGAGTTCCTGTATCGGATAATTCAATGTATAATCTATTTTGCTGGAGGTAGCTAGCAATAGCGATTTCCTTTTTTTCTGCATTTTCAACTGCATACAAACTATTGGTCATTAGATTGATTAATACTTGTTCAAATTGGGAAACATCCACTAAAAAATCAATTCCTTCTGGTATACTTGTTTTTAAATCAATGCCTTTACTCTTTGCGAGAAGCAGGAAGTTCTGAAGTACCTGATCAACGACCTGAGCTAAGTTTTCTTTTTTCTTTTGAGGAGTCGGAAGCATGGTCAATTTCCTATATCGCTCAACAAATTCCTGTAGGTGGTTACTCCGATTGATAATGGTCGAAACGCTCGTCTGAATGTCCTCTTTATCTTCTTCTGATATATCTTCTTGTTTACTTATTTCTTGAATATTGTAGGCCAGCGCATGAATAGGCGCCAATGAATTCATCAGCTCGTGTGAAATGATTTTCATGATTGAAATCCAAGCCTCATTCTCTTTCGAATCAATTACCCGTTGTATAGAATCTAACAAAATAATGTAGTAGGTCTCGCCATGAATCTTTGAAAGGGAAGTTTGCACAACAAACGTCTGACGTTCCTTCTTGTCGACCTGAATATCCAGCGTTGTTTTAAATTCCGTAAAGTTGCGCTCTTCGATTACTTGGCAGAATGCAGGAATGAATGGCTTTAGAAACCGCCAATCTGTAAGATTCGGCAAATCAAAATAATTCTTAAAATACTGGTTGACCAAAATCACTTCTCGATCGACATGCTCTCCTTTTAAAATCAAAATACCTGAATCAATCCCATTCAATAATTGATTAAATATTAATGTTTCTGATGCCCGATTTGCTTCCTTTTCTTTATTCTTTTCAAAAAGGTCAACCAAATGGTTGTACGTATGATCATGGCTGGTTCTCTTTAAATCAATGGTATAATCATCATACAGCATCGAAAGAATCACCTTATCAATTTGATTAAAATAGTCATATAGCAATTTGAATAAGTCGATGATGACAAGTAAAAACAATAGACCAATAAAAATAGAAGAATACATCTTACCAACGGTGAACAGCCAAATTCCCAGAGCTAAAAGAAATAATGCAAAAACAATTCGTACGACAACTAACCAAGTGATTTTTTTGCTATTCATCTTTTTGGATTTCTATATGATACTTTTCTAATTTCCTATACAAAGCAGGTCTAGAAACACCTAACTCTTCTGCACATCTAGAAATATTTCCATGATTTTTTTTCAACGCTTGCACAATAAACTGACGTTCGACTTCGCTTAGGGTTGTATCTGATTTTTGAAATGACGAAAAATTCTCATCCGAAAATCCTAAATTTTCAAGAGTTAATTCTTCGCGTTCTGCTAAAATAACAGCCCGCTCTACCCTATTTTGTAATTCTCTAATATTTCCTCGCCAACTATATCGCTTCAATTTTTCGATTAACTGCAGAGCAACAGGGTTGATTTGGACTTGATATTTTTCAGAAAACTGATCAATAAAAAAATTAGTCATGGCTTCCAAATCTTCCAAACGATTCTTTAGCGACGGAAGCGACAAAGACATGGTATTGATTCTATAAAACAAATCTTCACGAAATAGCTTTTCATCAACAGCTTTTTGCAAATCAACGTTTGTCGCAGTAATAATACGGACGTTTAAGGATCGAGGTTTAGATTCTCCCAAGCGCGTTACCGATTTATTTTGAATAACTTGCAACAATTTTGATTGCAAATGCAAAGGAATATTTCCGATTTCATCCAAAAAAATCGTCCCTTCGTTCGCCGTTTCAAATCTTCCGGCTTTATCCTGAAATGCATCCGTAAACGCTCCTTTTGAATAACCGAACAATTCGCTTTCAAATAAATTTTCGTGCAACGCACCTAAATCTACATGCACAAAGGGTTTATCTTTTCGAGCTGAATTTTTATGGATATAATCGGCAAGCACAAATTTTCCAGTACCATTTTCACCAAGGATTAGAACAGTTGCATCCGTTTTTGCCAAACGCTCACCAAGCTTATACACTTCTTTGATAGCGATTGAATCGCCGATAAAATATTTCGTCTCGGATACAGTCGGGTTGGATTTTGTTTTACGAATCTGCTTGACAGTCTGTTTGATTGTTTCAATCAACTTCTCATTATCCCAAGGTTTTAGAATATAATCTATCGCTCCCAATTTAATTCCTTCAACTGCAGTTTCAACATTTCCGTAAGAAGTCATTAATATCAATTTAATCGCCGGAAAATGTTCTTTGATTTCTTTAAACCGATAAATGCCTTCTTTCCCATCTTCGTAACCCACCCGAAAATTCATATCTAAAAGAATAATGTCTATCGAGCATTCGGCGAGAAATGCTAATATTTTTTTCGGATCGTTTAATGTATACACATACTCAAAGGTTCGCTTCAAAATCAATTTCGAAGCTATCAACACCTCATCTTGATCATCCACAACTAAAATCCTCGTATCAATTTTTTTCATTTGTATAAAGCTGATGTACGTTTCCGTACGATTCGCTGTCCGTATTCGGACAATTTATATTTTCCATAATTCATGCCTTCGCTATAAATCAATTCATTACAATTTTTAAGTCGCGTGGCATAAATTTTCGTCCACAAAAATCAGTTAACAACATGATTTAATGGACACTAGAATTCCTCGTAAAAATAAAAAAAAACAATACATTGCCCTTGCTTTTATTGGAATATTTAGCTTGGTCGGCTTGGGAGCTTACATGATAACCCGACCAAAAACGCTAAAAGTAAATAAGCAAGAATTATTAATCAAGGCAGTGAAAATGGATAGTTTTGAGGATTTTGTGATTTTTCAGGCGCAGGTAGAACCTCTGCATTCCATGCTTGTCAATATTGTGGAAGGCGGAGCGGTCCAAGAATTATTTGTTGAGAATGGAGCAATAGTCACAGCGGGAATGCCTATCGCAAGATTATATAACCCAAACACAGAGTTTAATTATCTTTCGCAAGAAACAGCGATAATCGAACAGATGAATCAACTTAATGTGTCCAAACTGACTATCCGAAATCAAGAGCTGGAAATGAACAAAGAATTGGTTTTGATAGACCATGACTATAACAACAGCAAATTGGAGTATGACTTAAATGAAAAACTTTATAACAAGAAAATTTTAGCTAAAAATGAGTGGGAAGCGACAGAAGAAAAACTGCGCTACCAAAAGGAAAGAAAGGCAATTATCCAAGAAAGTTTAAAAAGAGAACAGCAAGCAAATTCAGTACAGGTAAATCAAATCAATCAATCTTTGGCAACGATGGAACGAAGTTTAGAAGCTTTAAGAGAAAATAAAAAGAACTTTTTGGTGCTTGCTCCAGTTTCTGGTCGATTGAGTTCATTTGAAGCTAATCTTGGAGAAACTGTAGTTGCTGGTACCAGCATTGGAAAAGTAGATGTATTGAAAGGATACAAACTGACAGCGATGGTTGATGAATTTTATTTAGATAAAATAAATACCGGACAGAATGGGCAAATTGAAGTGAAGGGAAAGGTAACGCAAATTCAGGTGACAAAAATTTTGCCCGAGGTAAAAAATGGACAGTTTAAAATAGAACTGCAATTTATTGAAAAACAGCCAGAAGGTTTGCAGGAAGGTTTATCATTCGGAGTTAAACTGATCTTATCCGGAAAAGAACAAAAATTGGTGATTCCGAAAGGAAGTTTTAACAGTGCTTCGCAAGGAAAATGGATATTTGTCGTAAACGGTAATTCTGCCGAAAGAAGAATCATTGAATTAGGGCGTGAGAATCCCTATTATTATGAAGTAATTTCAGGCTTAAAAGAAAATGAACAGATCATTGTTTCAAACTATGATGACTATAAAAATGTGGAGAAATTGGAGTTTTAAAGTAAAAATTCAAAAGTAAAAAGTAAAAAATGTGGAAAGACTATTTTAAAGTATATAGTAGCTAGTATTTAGTATATAGATTTTGAGGCTAGCTTTGCAATTCTTTGTGAAAAAATCTTTGTAAAGCTTTGTGGTTAGCCAAAAAAAAGATACTGATGAAATTAAAAAAAAGCAGAAAAAAAAAGTAAAAAATATGGAAAGAGTTTCAACAATAGTTCCCCCTTCGGGGGATAGGGGGATGATAACTATTAAAGACCTAACAAAAGTATTCGTGACTGAAGAAATACAAACAAAAGCATTGAATGCTATTCAGTTACAAATTAAATCTGGAGAATTTATTTCCATTATGGGACCCTCTGGATGCGGAAAATCGACATTGCTGAATATTATCGGCTTATTGGATGATTTTAATTCAGGATCGTATCAATTATTGGATAATGAGATTGCAGGTTTGAATGAAACCGAACGCTCGAGAATCCGCAAGGCGAATATTGGATTTATCTTTCAGAATTTTAATTTGATCGATGAATTGAATGTGTATGACAACATTGAATTGCCATTGATTTACAATAAAGTTCCTGTTTCTGAAAGAAAAGTTCGCGTCAATGAGATTGCTGAAAAGCTAAATATTGTACATCGTCTGCAACATCACCCTCAACAATTATCTGGTGGTCAGCAACAACGTGTAGCTGTAGCTCGCGCCTTGATCAATAATCCGAAAATTATTCTTGCGGATGAACCTACCGGAAATCTGGATAGCGTAAATGGAAATGAAGTAATGGAGCTATTAACTTCTTTACATGCGCAAGGCGCAACTATTTTAATGGTTACCCACTCAGAACATGATGCTTCATTTTCTCAAAAAATCATTTTGATGAAAGATGGACAAATTTTATCAGAACGAGCAAATTATAAGGTGGTGGATGTTTTTGGTTAAGTAAAAATTCAAAAGTAAAAAGTAAAAAAGTGGAAAGAATTTAAACGATAATTAATCTTTTATGGGTTAGGGAAAAAAACTTTCCGAAATAGTTCCCCCTTCGGGGGTTATGGGGATTAGATTATTAAAATAACACTACGCTATGTTAAAGAACTGGTTTAAAATATTTCTGTACAATACAAGACATAATTTATTGTACTTTTTGCTTACAGTATTCGGATTAGGAATTGGAATTTCAGCTGTAGTATTGAGCAGTCTATACTGGATTGAAGAACATCAATACGACCAATGGAATCCCTACAAAGATGAAATTTATGAAGTTGTAGGAGGTGGAGGTGGAATTACCGTTCAGGCACCATTGGGCCCAGCTTTAAAAGATCATTTTGGTGATAGACTAGATTACTCCTATTGGGAAAATGATCAGCAACTCGACTTGCTGTTTGCGGATGACCGGAGGCTTGATAACGAAAATGGTATCCGGGTACAAACAAATTTTTTCGACTTCTTTCCATTTGAAATTATAGAAGGGTCGGTGCAGGATTTTATAAATAATCCAAACGCTATTGCTTTAGAACAGCAGGAAGCTAGTAAACTTTTCAAAGATAAGCCAGCAATAAATAAAATAATAGCTAATAAGGATACGATTACATCGGTCGTTAAGCTTGTCTATAAACTTCCCAAATACACAACGCTAAGCCCTTCTTCCATCAGGTTAGGAATGGACAACGTATTGGCTGAAAAGTCGAGCGAATGGAATTGGTCTACATATGGCCTTCTTTTGAAAAGCGATGTACTTTCTAAAAGCGAAATGCTTAACGAAATCGAAGCATTAGAAACAAAAAATACCTATGCAATTTATGCAAAAGATGAGGGTCTAACATTGGAGGAGTATTTAGAAAAGAATTCACCTGCAAAATATGATTTGAATAAATTATCTACGTTAAGACTTGAAGCTAAAATAACGGGATTCCATCTAGGACACGCGAACTACAAATTTTTAGTGGTAAATGTTGCAGTATCCTTGTTGATTTTATTGGTTTCAATCATGAATTACATAAACCTAACGACTGCCCAACAAATTAAACGGATAAAAGAGATGGGAATCCGTTTAAGCAATGGCGCTGATAGAAAATCCATATCCGCACAATTTATTTTTGAATCCTTTTTAGTCATTTCTTGTGTATTTTTAATTGGCCTGACAATTTCGGAACTCAGTCTACCAGCTTACAACGACTTGCTGACAAAAAATTTAAGTTTGAATATTTTTAGTTCATTCAAACTATTAGTTCCTCTATTTTTAAGCGTTTTTATTATTTCTGGTATTTTACCATCCATTTATTTTGCAAAATACAGTTTACTAAACGCGCTAAAAGGACAGGTTTCTTCAAGCAAAAAGAACAGTTGGTTCAGGAAATCTATTCTGACAGTGCAATTTGCGATTTCATTTCTATTTGTAATCTGCGGATACATTATTTACCAGCAAGTCGATTATATGATCACGAAAGACCTTGGATTTTCGGGAGCACAAGTGATTGATGTAAAATATAAAGTCGCTTCAAACAAAGATAAATATCAATTTTACGAGAGCTTTAAGAATGACTTACTAAAAACTCCAGGCGTTCTAGACGTCAATATCAGTACCATGAATATTGGTTCCGGAATCTATATTTCTACCAGCGGAAAATATGGGGAAAAAGATATCGCTGTTTCCAACCTCGCCACTGATTTCGCAATCGACAAACTATTAGATTTTAAAATTTTGGAAGGTCGAGGCTTAGATGCTAAAATAACGTCTGACTCCGTGGAGAATGTCTTAGTGAATGAAGCCTTTGTCAAAAAGGCAAACGACTCAACTATTTTGAATAAGACATTTGTGTGGAATGGAGATCAGCAATTTAAAATTGTCGGCGTAGTAAAAGATTTTTATGTCTCTGGCCTTGAGCGTAAAGTTTCTCCAATCTTGATTTCTCATGTAAAAACCATCGCATGGATGGGCAATTTTGTCAACACAATCCATATCAAAATTTCGGAAGATGATATGGAAAAAACTATTTCGTCGATCGAAGAATTTTGGAAAAGCAGAGTTGATAAAACTTATCCTTTCGATTATGAATTTGTGGATAAGAAGTTTGCTAAAACTTACGGTGATTTTGTTAAACAACGAAACCTTTTTGCAACACTTAGTCTAGTCGTTGTCTGTATTGCTCTTTTTGGATTATTCGCTTTGGCATCATTCACTATTGAGCGACGGTATAAAGAAATTTCGATACGCAAAGTTTTGGGTGCTGAAGCTCCTTCCCTGCTCAGAAGCCTTTCTAAAGAATATATCCTGATGTGCATCATCGGCTTTTTACTTGCCATCATTCCTGCATATTATTTTATGCAAGACTGGCTGAATAATTTCGCTTATCGCATCGATATGCCCATAAATGCTTTTGTTATTTCGTTTGTGACTCTATTGATTTTGACTTTATCGGTAGTGCTATCTAAGGCCTATCGCGCGACAAAAATCAATGCATTGACTTACCTTAAATACGAATAAGCCAATCGTGCTTCGCGTTTAAAAGCAATAAATTATTTGAAATATGAATAACAAATTTTGTTTAGTTTTAGTACTGTTGTTGTGGCTTCCTGTTTGGGGAGTCGCTCAACAGCAGTTGACCTTAGCAGAATGCATGCAGATAGGAATCGAGAATAACCTGACTTTTAAAATCGAACAGATGCGCATTGCATTTGCAGAAAAAAGCAAACGTTCGACAGCATCCCGTTTTTTACCAAGACTTGCGGGCGGAATAAACCACAATTACGATTTGGGTTCGGCCATCGACCCCGCAACAAATAATCGGATTACGGCAAATTTTCAATACGACAATTTCTTTGTACAATCGGAAGTCAATTTGTTTAACTTTTCTGAGTTGAGAGAATCCAAAATTCAAGAGAAAGATTATCAGCTGGCTCTGGCCAATAAAGAAATAGTCGAACAAGAATACCTTTTGACGCTGATAACGTATTATTATGAAGCTCTTGCTTCGCAAGAATGGAAAAAAGTTATCCAACAGCAAATAATAAATTCGGAAGAGCAAGTCAATCGCATCAAAAATGAAGTATTGGAAGGTGCAAAGCCGGTCAGCGATGAATACGATATTCAGGTATTGTATAGCAATGAAAAGAAACTTGTTGAGCAAGCTGTACAAGATGAGTTGAATAAAAAAATGATTTTACTGCAATGGCTAAATGTTTCGGATGGCAAAGCCGATGAAACCTTGCTATTGAATAATCCAGAAATTTCTTTGATTGCTTTAGCAGACTCGATCACAAATGACCCTAGAATTCACAAAGAGGAACTCGCTAAATTAAAACTAGAAGAGGAATATAAACAGCTTCTTAGCGCGTATCTGCCCAATTTAAGGCTTTCATATTCATACAACACCTTTTATTCCAATGCCATCGACAATATTTTCCGCACGTCTTTTCAATTTGGTTCACAATTAAAGGATAACAAAAATCAATTCTTGGGCTTAGGTTTGAGTATTCCTATTTACTCCCGTGGAGACAACTTACGCAATCGCACAAAGAAAAGCATACAGATTTTGGAACAAGAACAGTTGATTAAAAAGACAGAAATTGAGGTACACAATCAGTTTCAAAATGAGCGAAGAAAACTTGTTCAATTCCAGTCGCTAGAACCGATTTTAGCCGAAAGTCTAGCTTATTCCAAACGTTCTTTAGAAACTACCGAATCAAAATTTGAATTTGGAAAAGTTGATATCAGCGCATATCGCTTAGCAAAAAACCAAGTTTTAAGTTCTTCGTACGAACTGTTGACAAATGGATTTTCAAAGGAAATGACAGCTGAAGTGATTAAGGTATTATATTCAGAATAATTTTTCAGACAAAATAATTGATTCGGCTACTCTATGCCTTTTTTTATGGTAATTTCATTAAATTAGTCTACTTAATTCACTGTAGACATGAAAACAATAGTGCACTCATTTTTATTTTTATTTATTTGCAGTTCAGCAATTTGCCAATCAAGCAAATCCGCTTATTCATTAAGAAATACTGAAGAACTGACTCCGGTTAATGTTGTTTTGCTTCTTGAAAAATTTGAAGCAAAGCATGGGATAAAAGTTATAGATAATATCCGTGGACAAGATTCTGAATTGCGCTTTGCAAAATTGACACCCGAAATTTTCATAATGGTGTTATCGAAGTCGAATTGGCAGGAGATGTGATGCCGAATTCGTCCGAAGATGCGCGAGGGTTTGTTGGAATTGCATTTAGAATCGATGAGCAGAATTCCAAATTTGAATGTTTTTATTTAAGACCTTCCAATGGAAGAGCGGATGATCAGGTCAGAAGAAATCATTCCCTTCAATACATTTCATATCCAGAATATCCTTGGCATAGATTAAGAGAAGAAACACCAAAGAAATACGAGTCCTATTCCGATTTGGAAGTGGGCAAATGGACAAAAGTCAAGATTGTTGTCGAAAACAGTTCGGCTAAGCTCTATTTACATGGTGCTTCTCAGCCTTCATTAATCGTAAACGATTTGAAACATGGACCTGCTCTTAAAGGCAGTATTGGTTTGTGGATTGGTCCAGATACTGAGGCGCATTTTAGAAACTTAGTAGTTTACAAACAAGATTAATGATAAATAAAATTTATTTTGCATTTGGCACATGCAACGAATAATGAATCTTTGCGTCTTAACAATATGTTCTGTTAAGATTGAAACAAATTATATCACTAAAATCAAATTAAATGAAAACAACATTAACTCTGCTCGTACTTTTTATCTCGACAACTCTTTTTGCACAACAAACCCGTAAAGTAGGACATTTCTCGGGCATCATGGTAGCGACTTCCATTCAGGCTGACTATATTCATTCAGATAAAAATGAAGTTGTTGTTTCTGCAGATAATGCAGATCATCTAAAATACGTAAAAACAGAAGTAGTCAATGGAACTTTAGAAATCAGAATTGAAAACAATCAGGGCAAATCAATCCGAAATGTAAGAGCAGTAGTATATGGCCCGAATAAATTGAAAAATATTTCAGTATCATCTTCAGCACGATTGACTATCGCACCATTGGTCGAATCATCAAATGTAAGCCTTTCAGTCAATTCTTCGGGCACATTGACGGCAAACGTTAAAGCTTCTAATCTGGCTGTTGATGTCAGTTCTTCTGCGAATTTAAAAGCGACTGTTCAAGTATCGGATTTGGCATGCAAAGTATCAAGCAGTGCAGATGCTGTGATAAGAGGTTCAGCACAAAACACAACGATTGAAAGTTCTTCAAGCGGAACAGCCGACCTTTCTGGATTAAAAACCAAAAACGCGACTATTTATGCAAGCTCTTCTAGCGATGCTTCCATATCAGTGTCTGACGCGATAACGGCGAAAGCTAGCTCAAGTGCCAGAATTGTCTATACTGGAAATCCAAAAACAAAAACGGTCGACACGAGTTCTTCTGGAAAAGTCGTTGCGAACTAATATTTTTCAAAAGCTAGCTATCGGATAAGCCTTCAACACTTATCCGATTTTTTTTGAAAAATTCTTCCATATGGAAATTATTAACGCCCTAATTTCCAAGATTGTAAATCAAAGTAAAAATTAGTTAAATCTAATTTAAAGTCCGAACGAAAGGAATTCAATGTTTTGATTTTCTATATTTTAGTACCAATAAATATTACTAAAATGAAAATAATATTAGCAACAATGATGCTCCTAATTGCGATGCAATTAAAAGCACAAGAGCCAGATCGCACTCAGAAAGAAGAATATATAGTCTTAGAAATTGTTTACGATAAAAGCAGTCGAAATTATCACGCAATTATTTTAGACAAAGATAATCTGTTTATTAAGGATGCCTACGGCAATATCAAAACCTTCGCCAACGAAGCGCAGATATTCAATTTTATGGCAAAAGATGGTTGGTTATTCTTAGCAATCTTAAGCAATGCGGATAACCAAAATAAAAAATTTCTGATGATGAGAACCATGATTCGCTATCAAAATGGCTCATCGGATGAAAAAGCTACAGAAAACGAAAATGACCAAGTATTAGCTTGGTCATTTTCTTTAGATTACAATATTAATAATCTTGCCTTTAACGAAAATCAGTTTTTTAATCGGCTTTCCATCTAGATATTTTTGCACAGATTCATTTGACAGCACAATTTCCTCTACAGCTTTTGCGTCTAAATCCAATGCTAGCGATAGGTTCAATTTCATTTTACCATTAATTGAAACAGGATAGGCAAATTCAGACTCAATTAAGTAATCTGCATTAAATACCGGATAATCAGCGTAAGAAATTGTTCCAGCTTCGTTTCCTAAAAGTGACCACAATTCTTCGACGATATGCGGAGCATAAGGTTCTAATACGATGATTAAATCTTGTAAAATCTTGCGTTTATTGGATTTCAAATCTGTTAGCTCATTTACACAGATCATGAAAGCTGAAACGGAGGTATTAAACGAAAACCGTTCAATATCATCTTCCACTTTTTTAATGATTTTATGCAAGGCTTTGTATTCCGCTTTGGTTGGTTCTTCATCCGATACCGAAAAATTACCTTCAGCATCATGAAACAATCGCCATAGTTTGCGCAAGAATTTGTAAACGCCTTCGATGCCATTTGTATTCCAAGGTTTTGCTTGTTCCAACGGACCCAAAAACATTTCATATAAACGTAAGGTATCAGCACCGTAAGTTTCGATGATATCATCTGGATTTACTACGTTGTACTTCGATTTAGACATTTTTTCAACCTCCGTACCACAATGATATTTTCCGTTTTCCAAAATAAATTCTGCATCAGAAAAATCCGGTCTGAATTGTCTGAACTTCTCTAAATCCAAAATATCGTTGTGCACAATATTTACATCAACGTGTAATGGAATTGTTTTGTATTCATTTTTCAATCCTGCTGAAACGAACGTACTCGTGGCCTGACCTTCATCATTTAGCAACCGATAAACAAAGTTAGATCGACCCTGAATCATCCCTTGATTAATCAGCTTTTTAAAAGGTTCTTCTTCATTATGGAATCCAATATCTTTTAAAAACTTATTCCAAAAGCGTGAGTATAGCAAATGGCCTGTAGCGTGCTCAGAACCACCAATGTATAAATCGACAGCTTTCCAATAATCTACTGCTTCAGCATCGGCAATAGCATCATTGTTCGAAGGATCCATATACCTGAACCAATACCATGAGGAACCCGCCCAACCTGGCATGGTGCTTAACTCATACTCATACTGATCTTGGTATTTCCAATTTTCAGCACGGCCCAAAGGCGGTTCGCCAGATTCTGTTGGCAAATATTTATCAACCTCTGGAAGCAATAGAGGCAATTCTTCATCCTTGATTAAATAAGGCAATCCATTTTTGAAATAAACTGGAACTGGCTCTCCCCAGTAACGCTGACGGCCAAAGATAGCATCACGCATGCGGAAATTAATTTTCGCTTTTCCTAAATTCAATTCTTCCAATCGCTGAATTAAAGCCGAGACAGCCTCGTCATAACCCATTCCATTGATAAAATCTGAATTAATGTATTTTCCCTCTTTAGTAGGATCGGCCTCTTCATCTATATTTTGAGCATCAGAAATCGCAATAATTGGCAGATTAAAATGCTTTGCAAATAAATAATCGCGCTGGTCGCCTGAAGGAACCGCCATTACAGCACCTGTTCCGTAACCTGCCAATACATAATCCGCAATCCAGATCTGAACATCTTCACCCGTGATTGGATGTTTTGCGTAAGAACCTGTAAAAGCACCGGACACCGTTTTGGTATCTGCCATGCGATCTAATTCAGATTTCTTGCTTGTTCTATCAATGTAATTTTGGATTTCTTCTTTCTGCCCTTCAGTCGTTAATTCATCCACCAAGTCATGCTCAGGCGCTAAAACAACAAAAGAAACCCCAAAAATCGTATCAACTCGAGTTGTAAAGACCTCAATCCCCCTAACCCCCAAAGGGGGAACAATTTCCGAAGAAATATTAGTCTTGCTAGAATCTGATTGAATTGATTTTAGTTTCAATACTATCTTTTGCAATACATCTTCAATATGGTGTATTACCTCTTCGTTCTTGAAGCGTAAAACTTGGTAGCCCATATCGTTAAGATGCTTCGTTCTTTCTTCATCAGCTTCTACCTGAGTGTCATGAATAACTCCATCCACTTCAACAACAAGCTTCTCAGATAAACAAACAAAATCAACTATGTAATCGGATATCAAATGTTGCTGTCTAAATTTGAAACCTTCTAATGACTTCGATTTTAATCGTAACCATAGCACATTTTCTGCTTCAGTAGGATTGTTTCTCATCTCAACCGCTTTTGGATGTAAAAGATGAGCGTTATTTCCACCGGTTAGATACCCAAATTTTTTTTTATCGGGAAGCCCCCCTTCGGGGGGTTGGGGGGATAACGGAAATTTCACCAAGGCGCCAACAGATTTCCCAATCCAATTCCGTTGCATCTCAACCAAAGGATCCGGCCAATCTACCGTATTCAATCCTTTCAACAAACGGTCTGCATATGCCGTGATACGCATAGACCACTGCATCATTTTCTTTTGTTCTACAGGATATCCTCCACGTTCAGAAACACCATTGATCACCTCGTCGTTTGCTAATACAGTTCCTAATGCCGAACACCAGTTAACCGTACTTTCACGTAGATAAGCTAGTCTGTATTTTAATAATTCACGTTGTTGTTTTTCTTCATCAAAGGCTTTCCATTCATCCGCAGAAAAATGTAAAACATCATCATCTGATTCAGCAATAATTCCTTGTGAACCATTTACTTCAAAATACGCAACTAAAGCATCGATTGACTCGGCTTGATCCGATTTTTTATTGTACCAAGAGCTGAATAAACGTGTAAAAATCCATTGCGTCCATTTGTAATAGTCCGCTTCAGAAGTGCGTATTTCACGATTCCAATCGTACGAAAATCCGATATTATCTAGTTGTTCGCGATAGCGATTGATATTCGTTTCTGTCGTAATTGCTGGATGTTGACCTGTTTGGATAGCATATTGTTCTGCTGGAAGACCAAACGAATCATAGCCCATGGGATGCAAAACGTTAAAACCTTTTAGTCGTTTGTAGCGAGCAAAAATATCTGATGCAATGTAACCCAGCGGGTGACCCACATGGAGACCAGCTCCGGATGGGTATGGGAACATGTCCAAAACGTAATATTTAGGTTTTGAAGGTTGATTTTCAGTTTTAAAAGTTTGATTATCCGCCCAAAATTTTTGCCACTTCTTTTCTATCGACTGATGATTGTAATCCATAATTCCCTTTGCATCTTTTATAAGAATGCGAAAATAGCGATTTTGGCACAAATAAAGTAACGTTTTTTTATTATGAACAATAATCTAAGCCCAAACGTTGTTATAGTAATTAGGGTAATTTTTCGGGACTGTAACATTTTAGGCAATTTGGCTATTTTTAAGCTTCTTACAATATTATTTTTCTAAAAATCATCTGAAATGGTTACTTTCGCATCATATAAATATTTAAACAAGCTTTATGTCAGTAATAGATCAGGGCTCGCCAAGAAAAAGAACAAAATCCGTGTATGTTTCAACAGTAATCAGCATTGCGCTGGTATTGCTTATGACTGGTTTATTGGGTTTGATTTTAGTTCATGCTAAAAACTTGTCGCGCTATGTGAAGGAAAATATCGTTCTAAATGTGATTGTGAATGATAATGTGAACGAGGGAGATGTGCTGTCTTTACAAAAAGACTTGGAAAAAGATCCTTACATCTTGCGTACAGAATACATTAGCAAAGAATTAGCTGCGAAAAATCTGAAAGAAGATTTGGGCGAAGATTTCGTTGAGTATTTGGGACACAACCCTTTACTTCCTTCAATCGATATCTACATGAAGGAACAATACGCAAATACGGACAGCATCCATGCGTTTATCGATAAAGTTTCAAAAAACAGTAGAATTAAAGAAGTGGTTTACCAAGAGTCATTGATTGACATGGTCAACAAGAATATTCGCGTTATCAGTATTGTGGTACTTTCGTTTACCTTGATTCTTTTAGTGATTGCAGTTGCGTTAATCAATAATACGATTCGCTTAGCAATCTATTCTCAACGTTTCTTAATCAAAAGCATGCAATTAATCGGTGCTACTAAAAGTTTCATCCGCAGACCTTACATCATGTATGGGATTATCCATGGATTGATTGGTGCACTTATCGCAATCCTATTGTTATTGTTTACGCTTCAATTTGCTCAAAGACAAGTTCCTGAACTGGTAATTTTACGCGATTGGTATGAATTCGCTATGATTTTTGTTATTGTAATCCTTTTGGGAATTGTAATATCAAGTGCAAGTACCTATTTTGCGGTTACGAAATATTTAAGAGCCAAATCGAACAGCTTGTATCGTTAATCAAAAAACTAACTATTTATCCTATTTAAATGGCACAGACATCAAAAAAAACCTCATTAACTAGCAATTCTGAAAAAGCAGGATTTGTATTTAAGAAAATCAATTATCAATTATTTCTTATCAGTATCGCTGTTGTTGCATTAGGCTTTATCTTAATGATGGGAAAAGAAGATATTTATAGTTTCACTAAAATCACCTTAGCTCCTATCGTAGTTGTTCTTGGATTTGCAATTGGTTTCATCGCAATTTTATACAAACCTAAAACCAAGGATATTTAATCAGAATGACGTATTTCGAAGCTATTATTTTAGCAATTATTGAAGGATTAACAGAATTTTTACCTGTTTCTTCTACAGGACACATGATTATCGGAACGGCTTTAATGGGAATTGAGCCTACCGCATTCGTCAAATTATTTACCATTGTCATCCAATTAGGAACCATACTTTCGGTATTGGTACTTTACTGGAAACGTTTTTTTAGGTCAATGGATTTCTATTACAAACTGGTAGTTGCTGCGATTCCAGCTTCTATTTTGGGTTTGGTGTTAAATGATTTTATTGATTCTTTGTTGGAAAGCCCAATGACTGTTGCAGTGATGCTGGTAGTTGGTGGCGTAATTTTATTATTCGTTGACAAATGGTTCAACAAGCCGACAATTGACAATTCTGATGACATTTCTTACAAACAAGCATTCATTATTGGCTGGTACCAATGTTTAGCATTGATTCCTGGAACTTCTCGTTCGGCAAGTACAATTGTTGGGGGGATGACTCAAAAATTAACGAGGAAAGCGGCTGCAGAATTCTCTTTCTTTTTAGCGATTCCAATGATGCTCGGTGCATCTGTCATTAAGTTATTGAAGTTTTTCAAAGATGGCCATACGTTTACTGGCGAAGAAATCAATCTATTGGTTATCGGAAACTTAGTAGGATTTGTAGTTGCTATTATCGCCATCAAATCCTTTATCAGCGTATTGACAAAATATGGATTTAAATATTTCGGTTGGTATCGGATTGTGCTTGGGCTTGTAATTATAGCGTTGTTATTGAGCGACTATAGTTTACAGATTATATAAATGATAGAAACTAAAGAGAATCAAGAATTTACCTTTGTCGAAGGGCAAATGTTATTGGTAGACAAACCAGTTAGCTGGACAAGTTTTGATGTTGTCGGGAAGCTTCGCAATAGTATAAAACCAGTCAAAGTAAAAGTCGGCCATGCGGGAACATTAGATCCATTGGCGACTGGCTTACTGATTATCTGCACGGGCAAAATGACCAAGCAGATCGACAGTTTTCAAGCCGAAGACAAAGAATATACGGGAATTATTACCTTAGGTGCGACGACACCATCCTACGATTTAGAAACCGAAGTCGATCAAACATTTGATATTTCATCGATTACAGATCAGGATATCCTTGAGGCAGCACAGACATTTTTAGGCGATCATGAACAATATCCACCTGCTCATTCGGCGATTAAAATCGATGGTGAACGTGTGTATGAGAAGGCTCGCCGAGGCGAAGAAGTAGAATTAAAATTACGTAAAGTCTTTATCCAGGACTTTGTTATAGAGAAAATCGAATTACCAGAAGTGCATTTCCGAATTACCTGTTCTAAAGGAACATACATTCGGTCGATTGCAAGTGATTTTGGTAAAAAGCTGAATAATGGCGCTTACCTTTCTTCATTGAGAAGAACTAAAAGCGGCGATTTTTCGGTAGAAAATGCATGGAATTTGGAAGATTTAATTAATGCTATTAAATTGCAGAAGCACCAATAAATCCAGTTACGAATAGAACCAGTATTAATGAAAATATATAGAAATTTAAACGATTTTGAAGCGTTGAAAAGTGCTGTTGTAACCATCGGTACATTTGATGGGGTTCATATTGGTCACCAAAAAATATTAAGTCGTTTAAAGGAGAATGCAAAGGAATGCGAAGGTGAGACAGTTCTATTGACCTTCTACCCTCACCCACGCCTCATCATTAATCCAGATGATGACAGTCTTCGATTGATCAATGATATTGAAGAAAAAACACATCGATTGGCGTTGGAGGGCATTGATCATTTGATCATTACTCCATTTACTAGGGATTTTTCTATTCAGACACCAGAAGAATACATTACCAATGTGTTAGTCAACAAATTAGGCTGTAAACGGATTGTGATTGGATATGATCACCATTTTGGGAAAGACAGGCAAGGAACGATTAAAGACTTGGAAGAAATGTCTTCTATTTTCGACTTTGAGGTCGAGCAGATTCCAGAGCAAGATATTGAAGATGTTGCTGTATCATCGACCCGTATCCGCGAGTCCTTGATCAAAGGCGATGTAGAAACAGCAAATAAATATTTAGGTTATTCATTCGAATTGACAGGAACAGTTGTTCGCGGTGACCAAATTGGCCGTACGATTGGTTTTCCAACGGCAAACCTGAACGTTCATGAGTCGCATAAATTGATTCCTGCTTATGGAATTTATGCGGTAGAAGTGGAAATTTATCCTCAAGTACCATCTATTGCGGCTGGCGATTACATCACCCCTCAGCCAGAGCGCATGGCAAAAGGAATGTGTTACATCGGAACACGTCCAACAGTCGATGGCATGAACCGCAAAATTGAAATAAACTTATTGGATTTCAAGGATGATTTATACGATAAAACATTGCGAATCAAATTCTTGCATTTCATCCGTCACGATGAATGGTTTGAAAGTTTAGAAGTTCTTCAAGAAAACATTAAGAAGGATGAGGAAGCGATTCGAAATTACTTCGATACGCATTAATTTAACTTAACGTAAAAATATCTTCGATACCCAAAATTTTTCTTGCGGTAAATCCTTCTGCATATTTCACCTGGATATTACGTCCAAACTCATGCCCTCTTGCACGCGTAGAATCCATAAAACCAGGATTTGAGATGTAAGTTTGTGGCTCATCATCTTCGGTTTGCGAATTAAACTGGGTACTATAAGCTAAAATAGAACGCTCTTTAATGTCCCAATAATCTGTAATATCAATTACAAAATCAGGCTTGATGTATTTATCTTGAATAAGTTGCAATTGCAATCGTGGACGAAATGCTTCTTGCGCTACTCCATGTTTATCTGCGGTTTCAATCCTTCTCAAACCTGACAAAAACAGCGCATCATTAACTAATTTGCTAGCTCGGCCATGATCGGGATGACGGTCGTCCAAAGCATTCGTGATAACAATTTCAGGCTTAAATTTACGGATGCACTCAATGATCCTAAGCTGGCTTTCTTCTTCATTGATAAAAAAGCCATCGCGCAATTCTAAATTCTCGCGAACTGAAACGCCAAGAATCGCAGCCGCATGTTCCGCCTCTTTCGCTCTTGTTATAGCAGTTCCTCGAGTTCCCAATTCCCCTCGAGTCAGGTCCACAATGCCCACTTTCTTGCCTTCGGCAACATATTTTGCAATTGTTCCGCCTGCGCCTAATTCAGCATCATCCGGATGGACGGTCATCACCAATAAATCTAACTGCATTTTCTTAAGCTCGTTTAAGTGTTAAAAAATCAAAGATAACAATTGATTTTTCTTTATTCGGAAAGTAATTCTTCTATTTTATTTTTGACTTTTGACGAAAGCGGGCTCGTAAATGAATAATAAAAATCCACAACTTTTCCTTCCTTATTAATCAGGTATTTATGAAAATTCCACTTAGGTTTAGAATCGACAGTTCCATTCAAAGTTTTGTCAGTCAAATAGGTATATAATGGGTCTTTATAATCTCCAACCACATGAATCCGTTTGAATACAGGAAAAGTAACTTGTTGGTTGACTCGGCAAAAAGTTTCTAGATTTAATCCTGTTTTTGGTTCTTGATTGCCAAAATCGTTTGAAGGGTAAGCCAATATTTCAAAACCTTGATCTTTATAGGTTTGATACAGCTTTTCTAATGATTTGAACTGCTTGGTAAAGTAACATTGACTTGCGGTATTTACAATTAAAATAACTTTGCCCTTAAACGTATCCAATGGCAATAATTTTCCATTAAACTGAAGAGATTCGTAATCGTAAATACTGTTAGACATAGGCAACAATTAGTTATAAGGTGGAGCACCCATCGGACGTGTGCGTTCGTATGAGCGAATGATATTTTCTATTTCAAATTCCTCTTGAGGATTGTAGGTGCTTTTCAGATTGTGTCCAAAAACTTTCGCAATACCTTGATACAAAAAGGCCGTCATCCCTCCTTTCATATCCTTGACCAGCTCATAACTCGTATTTCCCGTTTGGCGTTCGATAAGCTTAATCAGGATTTTTCCCTGAGAAATTGTTAGGTTTTTAATTTCTGTATTGAATTTATATTTGATTTCGTCCTCGCAGATTTTAATCAATCGCTTCTCTTCTCGCTTGTTTGTCGCCAGAGCTAAATCATGATCGAGTTGCTGGTAACGTTTCTGAGCATAAATCGCATAAGGAAGAACGCGCAAAACGTTGCGTTTCAAACGCAAATATTGCTGGCGTGCATCTTCACTTTTCCAAACATAATTCGCGCGCACGACAACTTCCTCAATCGGAAATAGTGGCACAACTTCCCCATCATCCAATGTTGCAGTATGATACACACCCACCGTATCGGGAGCACCTCCCCCATAATGGGGCATAATTAAGGTTTGTCCTTTACCAATAAGAACGAAACCTAAAAGAAATAGCGTAAAAAGTATTCCTCTTTTCATTTTTAAGATAAATAAGTCAGCTTGAATAATCCACAAAATATGCGTATATTTATAGTTATTAAACTGTATATTATTAAACAGTTAAATTTAAACATTAAAACGGATAAATCCTAATACTATAGGGCAATATATGGAAGAATATGTGATTGATATAGATGCAGAAAATAAAGAAATTCGAAAAAGATACCGCGCATTATTAAGAGCTTGTAAACCAACACTTCAAAAAGGGGACAAACAACAGATTCGTAAAGCTTTCGATCTAGCTTTAGAATGTCATAAAGACATGCGCCGGAAGTCAGGCGAACCTTATATTTACCATCCAATTGCAGTAGCGCAAATCGCTGCTGAAGAAATCGGTTTGGGTACAACTTCAATTGTCTGTGCATTATTGCATGACGTAGTCGAAGACACTCATTTAACTTTACAAGACATCGAAGAACAATTCGGCAAAAAGGTTGCCCGAATTATTGATGGATTGACTAAAATCTCAGGAATTTTTGACCCGAACAGTTCAATGCAAGCGGAAAATTTCCGTAAAATGCTATTGACACTGGCGGATGATGTGCGCGTGATTCTGATTAAGCTGGCGGACAGACTGCATAACATGCGGACGATGGAGTTTATGGCTCGCCATAAACAGCTTAAAATAGCTTCCGAAACGAGTTACTTGTATGCTCCCCTAGCGCATCGCTTGGGATTGTATGCGATTAAATCTGAATTGGAAGATTTATCGATGAAGTATACCGATCCGGATACGTATAAATTCATTGCAAAAAAATTAAACGAGAAAAAGGCTGAACGTGAACGATTTGTAACAGACTTCATTACGCCTATTAATGAAATATTAGCCGAACAAGGCATTGAGGCGTCTGTTTTTGGAAGGCCGAAGTCGATCCATTCGATTTGGAATAAAATGCGCAAAAAATCCATTCCTTTTGAAGAGGTATACGATTTATTTGCAATTCGTGTGATTATTGACACGGATGATGACAAAGAAAAAACCGAATGTTGGAAAGTCTATTCCATCATTACGGATTTGTATCGTCCGAATCCTGACCGTCTGCGAGACTGGGTTTCTTCTCCGAAAGGAAATGGCTATGAATCCCTGCACACTACGGTGATGGGGCCTCGCGGCCAATGGGTGGAAGTACAGATTCGGACGCGCAGAATGAATGAAATCGCTGAAAAAGGTTTCGCTGCGCATTGGAAATACAAAGAATCAAATTCTGATTCTGGATTGGACAACTGGATTCAAAAGATTCGCGATATCTTAAGCAATTCCGAGCAAAGTGCATTGGATTTCGTAGATGATTTCAAAATGAACTTGTTTTCGGATGAAATTTTCATTTTCACTCCAAAAGGAACATTGGTTCAATTGCCAAATGGTGCTACAGCATTGGATTTTGCTTTTGAAATTCACTCAGACATTGGCGCAACCTGTATTGGAGCGAAAGTAAATCATAAACTGGTACCGCTTAGCCATACATTGCAAAACGGCGACCAAGTCGAAATCATTACGTCCAGCAAGCAGACCCCTAAAGAAGACTGGCTTAATTTTGTCGTTACCGCGAAAGCGAAATCAAAAATCCGTTCTTCGCTTAAAGAAGAAAAACGCCGTGTCGCTGAAGATGGAAAAGAGATTTTAGAACGAAAATTAAAATCGTTAAAAATTACATACAACACCGACAACATCAATAAAATATCGAACTACTTTAAGTTCCCTAGTTCTCAGGAGCTGTTTTATAATGTTGCCAAAGGCTCAATTGATATCAAAAACTTGCGCGAATTCGTCGCAAGCGAAAAATCAGAAGACCCGAACCACAATCAGTTTCAGGCACATATCAATGGTTTAGTTGAGAAAATCAACAAAAAAGAAGTTGACACCATCTTGATTGGAGATGATTATCAGCAAGTCGACTATACCCTAGCACCTTGTTGCAATCCAATTCCAGGTGATGATATTTTTGGGTTTTTAACAGTGAATGATGGCATCAAAATCCACCGCACGAGTTGTCCGAATGCATCAAAATTGATGGCTAATTACGGTTATCGTATTTTGAAAGCGAAATGGGCTTCGTCGAAAAATGATGTGGCATTCTTGACCGGCTTACGGATTGTTGGAATTGATGATGTCGGTTTGGTGAATAAAATAACCATGGTTATTTCTCATGAATTCAATGTCAACATCCGCTCATTGTCCATTTCTAGCAACGAAGGAATATTCGAAGGAAATATCATGGTCTTCGTGAATGACACGCAACAATTGGATAATTTAATCATTAATTTAAAACATATACCGGGTATCACAGGAGTTACCCGATTTGAATACGAAAGTTAAATCATTCGAAAATCAGAATTTCTAGAGGTATTGAAGTTTGATTAGAAAATGGTAAATTTGTATAGAATCATTTTATACTATGAATCAAGGCGAAAATTACGAAACTGTCAAAAAGATTTTTGAAGCTTACTTAGAAAATAAAAACCTAAGAAAGACTCCAGAACGCTATGCGATTTTGGAAGAAATCTATTCAAGAACAGATCATTTTGATGTGGAATCTCTGTATATCCACATGAAAAACAAGAAGTACCGAGTGAGTCGTGCAACAGTTTATAACACGTTAGAATTGCTGGTTTCATGCGACTTAGTTACCAAACATCAATTTGGCCGCAACATGGCTCAATTTGAGAAATCTTATGGATACAAGCAGCATGACCACATTATCTGCATCGAATGCAATAAAGTAGTTGAATTTTGTGACCCTAGGATCCATCAGATCCAAAGTATGATGGGCGAATTGTTAAAATTTGAGATCAAGCATCATTCATTAAATCTGTATGGTGTCTGCGAAGATTGCCAAAACAAAAAATCTGCAACAAAAATCCAATACGAAGAGAGCACGCTCTCAAATTAATTTTTTTCCACATAACGAATAAGTTATCAAAAGTACCTTTGGCAAATGGTTTAAATTTGTACTTTTGATACCGTAATTCATTATTTATTCATTACTACAAAATTCATTATTTAAAAAGCTATGCAAGTTGATGTGCTTTTAGGCCTACAATGGGGCGACGAAGGAAAAGGCAAGATTGTCGATGTTTTATGTCCACAATATGATTTAATAGCCCGATTCCAAGGGGGTCCAAATGCGGGTCACACATTAGAGTTTGATAACAAAAAGTTTGTGTTAAACACAATTCCATCAGGAATTTTTAACCCAACAATTTTGAATTTAATTGGTAATGGCGTTGTAATCGATCCGATTATTTTAAAAAGAGAATTGGATAATCTGCGTGCTGCAGGTTTTGACCCAGTTGCAAATGGCAAATTGGTTATTGCTCGCAAAGCGCACCTAATTTTACCAACTCATCAGTTATTGGATGCTGCTTCCGAATCTAAAATGGGTGATGGAAAAATCGGTTCAACGTTGAAAGGAATCGGCCCTACTTACATGGACAAAACCGGAAGAAACGGTTTGCGTGTAGGTGATACGACACTTCCTGATTTCAAAGAGCGCTACGAGAAACTGAAAGAAAAACACTTGAACATTCTTTCGCACTACGGTGAAATCCCTGATTTCGCGGAACGTGAAGCAACGTTTTTGGATGCAATCGAATTTATCAAAACCATTCCTCATGTTGATTCTGAACATTTGGTGAATCAATATTTGAAAGACGGAAAGAAAGTGTTGGCTGAAGGTGCTCAAGGAACTTTATTGGATATTGATTTTGGTTCTTACCCTTTTGTTACTTCTTCCAATACGACAACTGCTGGTGCTTGTACAGGTTTAGGAATTGCTCCGAATAAAATCGGGCAGGTTTTAGGAATCTTTAAAGCATACTGTACGCGTGTCGGAGGTGGTCCATTTCCAACGGAATTAGATAACGAAGTTGGTGAAGAATTAAGAAAGTTAGGTCATGAATTTGGCGCGACTACTGGCCGTGCGAGACGTACAGGCTGGATTGACATTCCTGCGTTGAAATATGCAATCATGCTGAATGGAGTGACTGAATTAGTCATGATGAAAGCCGATGTATTAGATACTTTTGACAAGATTTATGCTTGTACGCATTACAAATACAACGGCGAAGTAATTGATTACATGCCTTACGATATTATTGCGATTAAACCAGAACCGGTTTATGAAGAGATACAAGGTTGGAAACAGGATTTAACTGGCATTCGTACAACAGGAGAAATCCCTACAGCTTTAGCAAATTACATCGACTATTTAGAGAAAGCGTTAGAAGTGCCGATTAAATATTTATCAGTTGGCCCTGACAGAATACAAACGATTGAATTAAAGTAACAATGGCTACTGCCAGTTTTGAAGTTGAGAATCCGAAAGAATTCTTAGAAAAAGCACTTTTTTGGGCAAATCAATTTCAAGATTTCGCATACTACAACTCAAATAATTTTGACGATGTTTATTCAAAATTAACTTCTTTTCTTGCCGTTGAAGCACTAGATAGCTTTCAATATGATGGAGAAGAAACTTTTGAGAAAATAGAAAAATTTAAAACCGGATATCCAAATCATTGGATACCCGGTTTTTTTAGTTACGACCTGAAGAACGAAATTGAAGATTTGGCAACTCGCTTTCCAAATTACCTTGATTTTCCCGAAGCTTACTTCTTTATTCCAAAAACGACTTTGTCGTTTGCTCAAAATCGAGTGAATATTGATTCCGAAAATCCATCCATTATCTTTCAGGAAATTAATGCACAATTGATTCCGGAGCTTAGGGTTCCCTTTTCAGGAGCATTTGAAAAACGGATGTCGAAAAAATCCTATTTTGAAGCGTTTGAACACATGCAACGCCATATTCAGTTGGGTGATATTTATGAAGTAAATCTTTGCCAAGAGTTTTTTGCGGAGCAAACAAAAATCAACCCAATTCAAACCTACCTAAAATTGGATGAGCTCTCTCCTACGCCATTTTCTGTTTTATTTAAACAGCAGCACAATTACATTATTTCGGCTACGCCGGAACGATTTTTAGCAAAGCGTGGACAGAAATTAATTTCACAGCCAATCAAAGGAACCGCGAAAAGAGGATTGACGGATACAGAGGATACGAACATCAAGCAAGCGTTGCTTCATAACCCGAAAGAAATTGCGGAAAACTTAATGATTGTTGATTTGGTCCGAAATGACCTTACCAAAAGTGCCGTGTTAGGAACCGTTCAAGTTGAACGAAAATTAGAAGTTCAATCATTCCAGCAAGTCCATCAATTGGTTTCGACGATAACCTGTCAGCTCAACCCAGAAATCACCGCAACGCAAGCAATCAAGAATACATTTCCGGCAGGTTCTATGACCGGCGCACCTAAAATTTCAGCGATGGAATTGTGTGAAAAATATGAAAATTCGAAACGCGGAATTTATTCAGGCGCTGTAGGCTATTTTGCGCCAGATGGACATTTCGATTTCAATGTGATTATCCGTTCACTTGTCTATAATCAACGTACTGGTTATCTATCGTTTCATACAGGCGGTGCAATCACGAATGCTTCCGAAGTAGAAAAAGAATATGAAGAATGCCTAGTTAAAGCTGAAGCGATTCTGAAAGTTTTCGGGACGTCCTTGGAAGATTAGCCTAAAGCCACATCCAAAACCATCATCATCACAAATCCTAGCACAAAGCCCAGCATTGGAATATCCGAATGTTCGTCTTGTTGCGTTTCAGGAATAACTTCTTCGATAACAACAAAAATCATTGCACCAGCAGCAAAAGCTAAAGCATAAGGCAAAATCGGAAGAAAGAAACCAACAGCAACGGCACCTAAGACTGCAAAAATAGGTTCTACAATTGCGGAGGCCTGTCCATACATAAAACTTTTTCGCCTGCTCAATCCCATTCTGCGCAAGGGCATAGAAACCGCAATTCCTTCTGGAAAGTTTTGCAAACCGATTCCGATTGCTAAGAGTACAGCGCCTGCGATGGATGCGTCAGGCGAACCTGTAGCGACAGCACCAAACAAAACTCCTACAGCTAATCCTTCAGGTATATTATGCAAAGCGATTGCAATCGTCAATAATGTCGTGCGTTGCAAGGAAGTTTTAGGACCTTCTGCTTTCTTAAAATTGACATGCAGATGGGGCATAATCTTGTCCAATCCGAAGATAAACAAGGCTCCCAAAATAAAACCGATTGCCGCAGGCATTACCTTTTCGAAGCTTTCACCTTCGCTCATATCAATAGCTGGAGAAAGCAAGCTCCAAAAACTCGCCGCAATCATTACCCCTCCAGTAAAGCCAAGCATGCCATTCAGCAGCTTCTTGTTCACTCCTTTAAACAGAAACACAACAGCAGCACCCAATGCCGTAACTCCCCAGGTAAAAAGCCCTGCATAAAGCGCGGCCAAAATGGGATCTATACCCGAAAAGTAATCAACTATACTATCAAACATCAGCTAAAAAATTGAGATTTGCATACCTTAAATGAGCACCTAATTAATTTGGACAGAGCAAATATAACTATCTTTTGCACAATTAAAAGACATCTTTATTTCAAATGAAAATAATCTAAAATTCTACCTAATTGAAGAATTTGACGGCAGAAAATCCGTCGAATTTTACATGAACCGTCTTGATAAAAATTTATTTTTCTATACTCATAATTTATTCCGTAAATTTATATAGCTTAAACATGTGCCTTCAAGCATGTTTTATAGTGAAGCTCCCTAATGAAAACAGAGTATTTAACTAATTTAAATTAAATATGAAAAATATCGGAATTGAATTTAAGTGGGCAATTATATTCACCATAATGAGTTTGTTATGGATGGTTTTAGAAAAACTTTGTGGCCTACACGACAGAAACATAGACTACCACATGTATCTGACCAATCTATTTGCTATCCCCGCGATTTGGACTTATGTTTTAGCTTTACAGGACAAAAAGAAGAACTTTTATGAAGGTAAAATGGACTATAAACAGGGTCTGGTTTCTGGAATTATCTTAACACTGATTATCACATTGATCAGTCCGTTCACCCAATGGGTCATCACTTACGTGATCAGTCCTGAATTCTTTCCAAACGTAATCAAACGTTCAGTTGAATTGGGTTATTATGAAAGTACTGAAATTGCTGAAGCGAATTTAAATTATAAGAATTATGCGTTGCAAGGAATGATTGGAGCCTTGACAATGGGCATCATAACGACAGCAATCGTCATGATATTTGTCAGAACAAAAGATGGAGAATTGGTGCAAGAGGTGGAATAATTCCTTTTGCCGACTATAAATAAAGCATTAAACAAGTCTAAATGAACTACAAAAGATATAGTTTTTGTTTAGGATTTTTTATTTGGGCGATAGCCACATTTGCATTCCGTTATTTTGGACATCTCTTTTTTCTAACGGATAGGCAATGGGTTGTCATCACCCTATTTGCCGGAACGGCATTAATTTTAGGTATTATTTCTCACATCGTTTTTAATAAATTCAGGTTATCAAAACCTCAGTCCGTACACGCTGCCGCCCTATTGGTTTTGCCGGGCATGCTATTGGATAGTCTTTGTTTGTTCTTTTTTGACCTCGTATTTCCGACCCTTCCATCGACAGATGGAACAATCTTTAGCTCATGGCTAATGTGGGCATACGCATGTGTTTTAGTTTTCGGGTTAATCCGAAAACGAAACATTGCCCGATATAAATAATCAACAATTAAACTTTTGCAGGGCTCCGTTTAAACATTCCAGGTTTGTAATTTGTAATAAATACACCCAAAATAATCAAGACAGCGGCGATTAGAAACTTAAGTGAAATTTCTTCATTCAAAACCAGCCAGCCTAAGAAAATAGCAATGATGGTGTTGATGTAAGCAAGGATGGAGACTTTGACAGGTGAAATTTTGGTTAGTGCGTAATGGAATGCAAAAAATGCCAATACTGAACCAAAAACAGATAAGTAAATCATCGCCGAAATGCTTTTCGATGTCCAGCTTCCAAAATTATAGTTGTCTGAAAAAAGAAAGGCGAACACCAACTGAACAATTCCAGCAAACATAAACTGATAGAATAGATTCAAAACAATATTTCCTTTTTGGATATTGAGTTTTTTGGTAAAAATAATGCCTAAAGCCCATCCCGAAATAGCACAGAACATCAAGGAAATGCCCATTCGGTAATCTGGATTCAAAAAATCTTTGAGTCCATCCCAAAAGATAAAGACAATGCCACAGAAACAGAGCAATACGCCAGTCAGCGAACGATAATTAAACCGTTCCAGTCCGATTGCCACAGTTCCCAAAAAAACCAGAATCGGTGTCGAGGCAGCGATTAAAGAAGTCAAACTGCTCGAAAGACTTTCCTCAGCAACCGTTGTAAGCCCATTCGCTACAATCAGCATCAGGAACGAAAAAAGCAATTGGTATTTTAAATTCTCCCTCCCTATCCATTTTAACTCTTTCCGTACAATCAGCACCAAAAACAGAATCAATCCAGCTAACAATTGACGAATGCTTGCGACAAACCAGGCGGGAATGGTTTCTACGGCGACCCGTATAGCCAAATAAGTAGTTCCCCAAACAATTGCAACGATAAGTACGGCGAAAATGAGTTTGTAATCTTTCAAGTGGTCTAATCTATGCGACAAAGATAGAGATTAGAAAATCATAAAAATGAAATTTATTATTAACTTTAACTATGCTCTTAAGCGATAATCCGAATGACAAAAAATTACGGAAAATAAAATCGAAACGCTGGATGTATGCCGTAATTGGCATATTGATTTTAAGTTATATGGGTGTTTGGGTTTTTAAGAAATTCAATTTCAATAGCGATTATGTGGTTGGACAGAAATTGGATAGCTTAAATGGTGTTTTCGTGTATTATAATGGAGGTGTAGATCATGTTTTGGAGCGTGATACCACAGAAGATGGCTATAACCTTGGACTGAAATACCAATGCGTAGAATTTGTAAAGCGCTATTATTACCAATACCTTAACCATAAAATGCCAGATAGTTATGGCCATGCCAAACAGTTTTATATTGATACCTTGGCCGATGGCACATTGAACGTCAAACGAAATTTGATTCAATACGCCAATTCTAGCCAGACGAAACCGAAAATCGATGATCTGCTGATATTTGATGGAACGTTAATCAATCGTTTTGGCCATGTCGCCATTGTTTCTAATGTTTTTGAAAACCAAATGGAGATTATTCAGCAAAATCCAGGACCTTTTGGGAATTCGAGAGCACGTTATGCGCTGGAATATGCCAATAACAAATGGACGATTAAGAATGACAATATTTTGGGCTGGTTAAGAAAAGAAGATACTGCTCCTATAAATTAATACGATGAAAATAATTGACAAATTAGCTTGGATTGAGATTCAAAATAAATCGATTCTCTCGACCAAAAGTTACGGCAAGGACAAATATTACATTCCGGGAGGAAAAAGAGAATCCGGGGAATCTGACGCAGAAGCATTAATCCGCGAAATTCAGGAAGAATTGCAGGTCGATTTGATTCCTGACAGTTTACAATTTATCGGCACTTTTGAAGCTCAAGCACATAGCCATCCCGAAGGTACGCTTGTAAAAATGACCTGCTATTCTGCAGAATATGATGGAGAATTAAATGCCGATTCCGAGATCGAAGAAATCAGGTGGCTACATTACGCCGATAAAGAGATAATCTCTGAAGTGGATAAATTGATTTTCGATTACTTGCATCAGCAAGGTTTATTGGATTGATTTTCTCCGCCTAGCCCCGAAGTGGGCTTACAAAGTAAAAATTAAAAAGTAAAAAATAAAAAACCTTTCTGGTCGTTAGCGCACGCGTTTCGCGTGTGCATGTTTTATCTTGAAGAATCTAAAACGTAAATTCGAGACTCTTCGTTTCACTCAGAGTGACAAGAGCATAACACAGCAATCTATACGTTGCGTAACTACCATACGCTGCTTTTATCGCCAATTCGTTTCGCATTATTATAGCCAAGTATACTAAATCGATGAAGAAATAAATTTAGCATAATTGGGAATTGAAAAACTTACATTTAAATGACAAACTAAATTTTTGGCATTTCTTCCGTATAACACCTCAAAAAAACGATAAAAAATTACAAGTTATTATATTTTAATTAATTACAATCCTTACATAAAGTTTTTAATTAAAAGAATTGCGAGAATTGTCACTAAAATATTGTCAATTTTTTATAATTTATTGAAGCTTTTTTATAATTTATTGAAGAGATTTTATAATTTCTTGAAGAGGTTTTATAATTTCTTGAAGGGATTTTATAATTTCTTGAAGAGGTTTTATAATTTCTCGAAGAGGTTTTATAATTTCTTGAAGGGTTATTGTGATTTCTTAAAGGGTTATTGTGATTTCTTAAAGGGTTATTGGAAGATAATGTTCTGTTTTTTATAACTGACGTTCATTGCAATTTACTAATTAAACAAGCATAGCCTATTTCCTATAGTTAAAAAGTCCACAAAATCATTTCCCTTCGGGGAATAAAAAAAACAATCCAATTAGATGCCCGACTCCTTGCCTACTCTCTTGCGGTCTGGCGCGAGGTATTGATCTTCATCGCCACGGACTGGATTCGTCAGCGGAATATTTTCTTTAAAATGCAGTGTGCTGGATTTGATTTCGTAAGCATCATAGGATAAATCCGGGCCGTAATATCGATAGTTCCCGATCAGTTTAGGATCTGCGGGCACTAAGTGGTCAAATACGATGCGCTTGTTTTCGGATTCGTATTTGAGGATCAGGCTCGCTTCGCGGGTATAGTTGAAAATCTTTCGCTTTAGCGCCTTATCGTCCGAAAACACAGCCTGTCCGAAAGATACAGTCCCCTTATCTACGGTCAGAATATCAATTACCTTTTGCGTGTAAGTAGGCGTATGCCCTTTCCATCCCAATAAGGCATATTGATTTGTTCCTAATGGGATAAGTTCATAATACTGCGCTCCATACCATTCATTATTTGATAATGCTTCCTTTTCAGGTTCCTGGATCTCAAATGTTTTATCCAATAGTGGAATAAGCTTCAAGCTGCCATCTGCTGTCTTGAATTGGACGGAACCGTAATAAAGATATGAACCGTCATCCAGCGGGACATTCCAAGAGAAAATCCGGAAATCTTTTGCTGGCGAAGAAATGATGGAGATCATTTTCAGGGAAGTAAAATCATGCCCAAAGGATTGATTTTCTTTGAGTGCAGAAACCAATGTCTTGACAAATTTGAAATTATTGTCGAGGCGCTCGGGTTCGGCATTTTGCTTAAAAATCCCTTCGCCAAGGTTTTTTAAGCTATCTTCCCAGACTAGCATCTTTGCGTCGGCGCTAGTCTGGGAGTATGCTTTTTCTCCTATTGCTAGGAATAGTAAAATATAAATCGATTTGAAGATATACTTCATGTAGCTATTACAAGTATTTAGACAATAAAGCTTTTGCTTTCTTGATTCCTTCTACTTCACTTAATTTATCGCCTTCGAATTCTATTCCGATGTAGCCTTTGTAGCCTGCATCTTTCACGATTTTCATTAGGCGGTCGTAATCGTAATTGGCTTCAGAACCATCTTCTTTAAATACATTCGCTTTAGCGCTGACGCCTTTTGCAAATGGCATTAATTCCTCAACACCTTTGTAGCGGTCGTATTCGTAGAAATTACCAAAGTCAGGCAAACTTCCACAGTTTTTCTTACCTACCGTCTTCAATACATCCGATAACCATGTTCCATCTGAAGAGATGCCGCCATGATTTTCGACAATCACATTGATTTTCCCTTTTTTGCCATAGTCAGCTAAGCTGCTTAGGCTTTTTACCACTTGACCTTTAACTTCAGCTGGCGTTCCTTTACCTGCCGCATTCACGCGGATCGCTTTACAGCCTAAGAAATGAGCCGCATCGATCCATTTGTAATGGTTTTCAATGGCTTTGTTGCGTTTGGTTTCATCTTGGTCGCCCAAATCACCTTCCCCATCGATCATGATCAACACATTCGTCACGCCATTATCTTTTGCACGGTTATTTAGATCTTTTAAATAAGTCATATCCTGAGCCTTATCCTTGAAGAACTGATTTACATATTCAACTCCATAGATGCCGAAATTCTTTGCAGTGAATTCTGGGAAATCAATGTTTTTAAGATCGCCTTTAAATAAAGTGCGGTGCAATGACCATTCGGCCAACGAAATCTGAAACCATTCTTTCTTTGCAGCGAATAAATCTAAGTTGGGTGCGATGGCTAACCCTGCGGTTGCCAAGCCAACATTTTTAAGAAACTCTCTTCTTGAATTCATAATATTATTATTTAAAATCTAAATATTTGCCCATCCGGTCGTTAACACATCAGTAAGATGCATGGTTTTAATGGGCATTTTATGTTTATCAATATAACTCTGTATTTGTAACAAGCAGGACGAATCGGTCGATATAATGTAATCCGCTTTTACTTCTAGTGCATTGTGTACCTTCTGTTCAGCCATCGCCGAAGAAATTCCTTCGAACTTCACGGCAAACGTTCCGCCAAATCCGCAACAGGTTTCCTGATCGCGCATTTCCAAAACTTCTAGACCGCCAACTTGTGCAAGCAATTTACGTGGTTCGTCTTTAATTTTGCATTCGCGGAGTGCTGCGCAAGAATCATGATAGACTGCTGTGCCCATCATTTCAGCACCAAAATATTCTTTTTTGAGCACATTTACCAGAAAATCGCTTAGCTCATAGATATTGCGCTGCATATTCCGGCAGGTATTGTGCTCCATGGAATTGGTAAATAAGTCATCATAGCCATTTTTGACCATTCCGACGCAGGACGCTGATGGAGCGACAATGTAGTCGCTTTCGTTAAAATCTTTTAAGAACTTCAATCCGATGGATTTCGCTTCGTCCCAAAAACCTGCATTGTATGCCGGCTGTCCACAACAGGTTTGGTTCGGGTTATAGCTCACTTCACAACCGGCTTTGCGCAGCAATTTTATGGTATTAAATGCTGTTTCGGGATAAAGCTGATCGATAAAACAAGGAACAAACAGTTGTACTTTCGTCATTTTACGGGTTTTAAGATTGTTTTGTTATACTTTAACACTCGGAATAACAAAAGCAATCCGATGATAAAGTATACGGATAAAAATAGTGCCGAATAGCGAATATTGTGTGTTATTTGTTCAATAAAGGCAAATGAAAATAAACCAACGACGATAGCGAGCTTCTCCGTAACGTCATAGAAACTAAAAAATGCGGTGGTGTCGCCGATATCTTGTGGGATCAATTTGGAATAAGTGCTTCGCGATAAGGATTGTATACCACCCATCATCAAACCAACAAAAAATGCGATTGCATAAAACTCAAATTCGCTGGATAAGAAATAAGCCGCGATACAAATGCCAATCCACATACAAACCACAATCATCAGCACAGGAATATTCCCAATCTTATTTGCTAAAAAGGACATCAAATAAGCGCCAGCAATGGCGACTAGCTGGATCAGCAGAATCGCAGGAATTAGTTTGTCAGCTCCAAGCTCAAGTTCTTTTTCTCCGAATGCTGCCGCAACGACCATAATGGTCTGCACGCCTATGGCATAGAAAAAATAGGCCGGCAAAAATAGGCGGATCGCCTTGATCTGCTTGATGTGCCCGAAAACGTGCTGAAATTCTTTATTGACTTTTTGGAAGAAACCCAATTCTGGATCCTTAACCTGTGGTTTATTGGCAGGCAGCTTACGGAAAGGAATCTGCGCAAAGCCCATCCACCATAGACCTACCAAGAAAAATGAAAATCTTGCCGGAAAAGACAGATCGGTTATGCCAAACCATTCGGGCTTAAAGATAAAAACAAAACAGATCAACTGAAGCGTCACACAACCCACATAGCCATACGCAAAGCCTTGCGCACTCACGCGATCTTGTTGATCGGGCGTTGCAATCTGCGGAAGATACGAATTGTTAAATGCCAAACCACCGATATATCCCATTGCCGCTAAGGCAAAAAAGATAATCCCCAACTCGAGCGTTTCCAATTTGAAGAAAAACAGGCCCATACAGGAGAGCGCTCCAACGTAGGTAAAGAGTTTCATAAAGAATCGCTTCTTCCCCGCCGCATCCGCATAAGCAGATAAGAACGGCAATGCCAAAGCCATGATCAAATAGGCGATGCCCAATGCGAAATTGGATAGAGCCGTATTGATAAAGCTAAAACCAAAGAAAGTGACATTATCGCCATGTTCCTGGGTTTTGGTAATTGTCGTATAATAAACGGGAAAAATCGTGGAAGTTATAACTAGGTTATAAGCGGAATTGGCCCAATCATACATGGACCAAGAGCGAATCAATCGCTTGTCGTTCTTTTTAATTTCGTTATTCGACATGTTTAGAACACGAATATACCAATAGATTTATATTTTTTGGACTTTTAAATTTAAGAATTATTTAGCTGAAAAAAATCGTTTATGGTTCTAATCAAAACAGATTCTTTTTGAGCCAGTCCACAGGATTCAGGCTCATTGCTTTACCCTAATAATTCTCATGGATGTAATTCATAATGGAAACCATTTCCCTCCTAACGGAAGAAGCCGCTCCGAGAAAATTATTGTTCAGAAAGGAAAAGATATACTTATTCCCAGACTTGCAAGTGATGTATCCCGACTGGCAGTAGACAGAAGTTAGCGTACCTGTCTTCGCCCAAACATACGGTTCGCCATTAAATAAGGGATAGGCCGAGCGCAGGGTGCCACTTAACCCTCCGGCAGGAAACAAATAGTGCAGATCCAGTTCGTTTGGAATCTGGGATTGCAGCTGTTTCAGCAATTCCACCATGCTTCTAGGGGTGATTTTATTGTATGAAGATAGGCCGCTCCCATCATGTAGGCTGATCGTGTCCGTCAGGATCGTCTTGTATACGCTAGCTAAGCTATCGCGCAATTCATCTGTATTAAACGCGTGAAAACGGCTTTGCGCAGCAAGCATTGTAAACTGCTCTGCCAAAAAATTATCACTTGGCAGCATCATTTCGCGCAATAGGCTTTTGGTATCGATCGAATAGATCATGCGCGTATCAGGCGTTTTCTCGTACGCAATCATTTCTACATCCCTTTTTAACGTATCGATCAGCAGTTTGGTAAATAAGCTGTCGCTATAATGGAAGGGAATTTCATTGACATAATTTTTCGGAACATAGATCGAAGAAAGTTGAAAGACATTCTCATTCATTTTGCGTGTGATCCAGAAGCTTTTATATTTTCTGTCGGAAATGACGAGATTTTTGTCGAAATATGGAGGGCTTGCCTTTAAACTGTTTTTCTCCGGAGCTCGGAATGTAACTACATTTCCATAAATCGGAAAGGTTGCTATTTCGGGCTGATAGTATTTGTCGTAATCTTCAATCGACCATCCGTTCCGGTAATAATCTTCAGCACTTTCCGTCGGCACATAATAGAGTTTCTTCGTGCTGAATTTCAGAAAATCATAGACCTTGCGGGTATCTAAGCGATTATGTAAAAAAGTGGGATCGCCCGTTCCCCAAAAAATCAGGGAATCTCCGCGTTCGATGTATTCTAAGCCGGGAATAGAATCCCCTAAGTTCTGTAATGCGGTATACAGCGTAAATACTTTGGTATTCGACGCTGGGGTAAATGCTTTATCTTCATTTCGGGCATAGACAACCGTATCCTGGCCGACGCCATACAAAGAGAATCCCACAAAATGGCGATTCAGCAATTTGGATTTAGCAAAAAGGGAATCTAATTTGTACGGATCTTGGGCTTTTAAAAATAAGATGTTTGCAAAAAGCAAAGCAATCAACAAGACATGCTTCATTTTTTAAACATAGGAAAAATAGAACAAAAATGGAAATAGGATCAAATTTGATACAATGGCAGAAAATTGGCTGAAACTCTTGAGTAGCGTTTTGAATATGGAGGAATAGAGTTCTGCCTAAAAAAATTGATTAAAAAAAAGTGAGTGCTAAATCAATAGCACCCACTTAATCATCCAACTAAATAATATTATAAATTTCTGAAATTAACATTAGGTATCCAGCTACGAATCACGTTTGCACCTGCTGTTGCGTTGTGCCCGTTTCCAGTGATATCATTGAATGTATTTCCTGTCCCTTCATTCATAGGCCAATACCCAATTAGATTCGGATTTTTAGGATTAATTGAAAAATACATGTTATTCTTGATTTGAGTTTGAGAGATTGCGGTGTTCCATAAACGTACTTCACCCATTTGTGCTCTATCTCTAAAATAGGTTCCGGAAGCTATCATTTGTAGAAAATCTATTCGCACGCTTCCTCCAAGAGGAGCAGGTGGATTAAACTTGACATCAGCTTCTCCATCGCGATAAATGCTTAATGTAGTGCCATCATAAACAAATGCCCAATGGTACCAGCGATTCGCAACTAAATCTGAAGCCGTTTGAACCTGGCCTCCAAGCGTTTTGATTTGAAGATAATTATAAGGTCTGTTGGCATCTCCAAATCGGATGTATATCTCATGATCATTGCTTCCTGTATAGAAAATAGCTTGATTGTTTATGCTATATGCAGACATTTTAGCCCAGCATTCAATAGTCCATTGATTAACATTGATACCCCAATTCGTAGAAGGCGCGGCAATTACAGCGTTAGGCCCAGTCATTTCAGGCACTGATACATTTAAGGGCTTAGCTAATATATACAGGTAACTAGCCTGAGAAGTGGAGACAGGTACATTCCCTTTCAAAACTTTTCCTAAAGAAACTCCTACAGCATACCTATCTGAACCCGTATCAAAATCTTCCACCTGAATTGTATAGGCAGCGCTAATTTCACCGGCCGGAATAACAACTTTGGCACCAGCTGGTAAAGTTAAGTTAGTGATTGGAAGATATTCAGTTCCCGCCATTTCATTGTAGGGTGTAAGCAGAGATTGGTCCAAGACCACTTCCACTTCAACATCCTCTTCGACTGCTTTTGCTAAACGTACCAACAATTGAATTGTAGCTCCATTATTCATAGTTATGGTTTCCGCCTTTTCTGAGCTTGAAGCCGCCGCACTGATGTACACTGCATTGTCCAAAATCTCATATTCTGCATTATTACACGAAATAAATAAGCTAAGAATACCGAGAGTAAAATATTTAATATTTTTCATTTTATAAATCATTAAAGTTAATTAATTCAACACTTTACGTTCATTATATACTTTATACAAATTAGTAATACCTCTTCTCAAAAAATAATATTCAGGAGAGCCATCATAATCACCTTTACCTTTTGGTAAATAATCAAAACCAGACCTATATAAACCGCTTCCACCGATCTGATGTTCGACTCCTAAATTATTATAAACGAAGCTGGACATAGATAAAAATCCTCCTCCGGTGTTCGCGTAAGATTCAAAATTTTCGGTCATTATTGTACGTGAAACAACTTCTTCAGCTGTTATTCTTCCCGCAGCAATATGATCGCTCATATCATTAATCACCCCCAATACTCTTGAAGTATGATTTGCTATTGTGGTTGACCCATATGCTTGGAGAACATAGTAATCGACATATTGAGATTCCCAATTTTTATCCATTCCATCCCCGATACCAATCTCTCCATCTATAATATAAAGTAGACCTGGTATAGCTGGCTTTCTTCCATCCCGTTCTGTACGTTGTGAACCTCTTCCAAAATAATAACCTAATTCCTCCACGAACATTGTTCTCTGAGCTATGTTGCGCCATAAATAATTTGTCGCATTACCTGCGTAAATCGGCTCATAATCCCAATCAAATCCATCATATCCAGTCGCAACCACTGCATCGTAAATGGCTTCTGCATATTTTCGGATAGCAGGTCGGATAACAGCTGGGTCAGAACTATTTCCTATGTTATAAATTGGATCTTCAGGCATATCATCCCCTACTTTTGCTGAGAAAAGCGTGACTACTACTTTAGTTCCTTTTACTTTTTGGACATATTCCATATCAGCTTTACGTTCAGGGCTTAAATCAAATTTTGGATGGCCTCCCCAATTGGAAGCAATAGTTACTGAATCTGGGAGACCGCGCAAACTATTTTCTCCTGTGGGAGCAACGCCATTCCAGTTATCAAACCAAACAAATATTTGAGGTAAACCTGGCGTTTTTTTCCATTCTCTTAAAGACGCAAAATACTCGTCTGTTTTTATTGTTGCATCTAGATCAACTGACTTGTCAGTTATGCTCTCTACTTCAGTCCAATCTTTACATGACTGTAATGACAGAATAAATCCAAAGTAAAATATGTAGCTAGCAATGTTCTTTATCTTTTTCATTTCAATTAAATAAAATTGTTTTTATTAGTTCTTCTTAGCCCACCATAAATCAGTTGAAGCTGCATCATCGCCTCCCAATAAACTGACAGCTGCCATTACATTTGTAGAATTACTTCTGTATTGAGACTGTGGATAAGGCAAACGACGCACTAAGCGACCATATGTATTAGAAACACTACCAATGAAACTCGTTGAACTCAAGTTATCTAAAGCTGGGAAAATCTGAGGAAATCCTGTTCTTCTGTAATCACTCCAAGCTTCATAACCATATGGGTAATTCGCTAACCATTTTTGTGTAATAATTTTTTCGCGTTTTGTATTGGTCGTTGTTCCAAAGTTTGTCCAGCTCACAGAAATAGGATTTGGAACGCTAATGTTAGCTCTACTCAACGACGGATCTGTATATTGCGCAGGATTAGCTGTGCTTGTCAAATAGGTTCCGATTGTAACCGCATTTTGGGACATGGAAAGAGTTATACCAGATTCATAAAATGTTCTCGCTTGTGTATCACCTCCTGCGATCCAACCTAACAAAGCGGCTTCAGCTTTAAGAAAAGCAGTTTCAGAAGCATTGAACACCAATAGCGGTGAACTAGCTGTAAACGCGGGCTTAGAATATGAAGCACTGCTGTAGTTTGTTTTATTGATATTCGCAATGCCCATTCTTACTCCTCTATTGATCGTAGTCATGTATTTTGCTCTTCTTGGATCTGCGTACCCGTTCATGTAAGCAGACAAGGTTGCATTGATTGCTAAATCACCCCAACTTACAGATGCTTTATAATAAGGATTATCTTGAGTTGGAATATATGCATTATCTGCATTTGTTTCAATTGCACCAGAAGCTACTGCCTCTAAAAAATTGGTTTTGGCAAATTCTGCATCAACAGCTGAGATGCGCATAGCCATACGCATTTTCAAAGAATTAGCAAACTTAATCCATTTTGAAAAATCTCCATTGTAAACAACATCATAAGTTGCCATTGGATGCGTTGTGGAATTTTTAGATTCGGTATTAAAATTATTCAACGCGGTGATGCTGCTATTCAGCTCCTCAAACATTTTATAATAAATTGTTTTTACATCATCAAAAGGAACGTTATCAGTAGTCAGTTCACCAATTTGTGTGTAAGGAATAGGACCGTATGTGTCTACAACGCGAAGCATCGCAGCAACACGAATGATATTTGCCCAAGCATAAATATAGCCCGTGCTTTGTGTTACACGTTTAATCTTTACATAGTTGGAATTGAAATCCACCATTATATCTTTAAAGGGTGTTTCGACCCAATCCAAAGAAGGATTTAAGGTACCATAGTTAGTCCCAGACCAATTATTCGTTGTTGTAAAATACCCTCCATATTGACCTCCAACCATCTGATCGTTCATTTGGCTCCGATTCTCCTGTGCAAAATGCATCGTAGAAATAAGTGTAGGGAACAAAATACCCAATACCTCAGAATTTGTAAGATTATCTTCTATTGGATTATATGGATCTGTATTATATTTTTCGAAATTTTTAGTGCAAGAAGAAAATAGTATAATCAGTGATGCAAAGCACCATGTTATCGTTTTTTGAAATGTCATCCGTTTCATAAATTTTAGACTAAAATTGTAATTTAAGATTGAAACCTATATTTCTTAAACTAGGTTGCATAAAGTAATCAACCCCAGTATAAAAGTTGCTTGTTGCAGATGGAACTGCCTCTGGATCAAATGGCGCTTTATTATATAGCATCGCTAAGTTACTTCCTACGATTCCAATAGTAGCCGATGGAAAATACTTCATAAAGGTTTTATCGAATGTATATTCTAAACTAACTTCTTGTAACCGAATATTATCTGCTTTGTAAACATAGAAATCTGCCTTTCCAGTGCCTTCAGCGGTGATATTCATATAATCCTTAATCGAAACATCATGTCCTAATATATTGATAGGTCCAGCCTCGCGCATCGTCGCAGAATTTTCAGAAACACCATAACGGTCTAAAAATGCTTGTGTATTGGACACGACTAATCCGCCAAACCGTCCACTCAACACGACATTTAAACGGAAGTTATCATATTTGAAGGAGTTTTTCCAACCAACAAACGTTGTCGGCAATAAAGAGCCCAATTTTTTGTATTCATCAGAAGATAATGTTTCCATTTCTGGTAGCAAAGTGGTTGGATTTAGATAAACATATCCGTTGTTATCTCGTTTGAAATCAGAAGTCATATAGATATCTCCCATACTTCCACCTTCAGTAAGACGGACTATTGGTGAACCCGTACTTCCCAAAACAGCTTTATCTACATAATTTTCCATAGCAGGATTAGCGTTTAACAGATCCTCATTAAACAGCTTATCAACGGTATTTTTATTGTACGAATATGTCGCGTTTGTGCTCCAGCTAAATTTATTCCAGGTATTTTCATATCCTAATTGAATCTCAACACCTTTATTGTTGACAGATCCAGTCTGAATAATCGCTTGATTGTATTCTGTACCGCTTTCTAAAATATAGTGGGTCTGATTCTTTGTGTTGGAATTGTAATAAGTCAAAGCTAAGTTCACTTTATTATTTAGGAAACGCATATCCAAACCAAACTCAGTATTTGTAGTTATTTCAGGTTTCAAATCAAAATTTGGACGGGTTGTTGTCAACGCATACGTATTTGTTTGAGGATTATAAATATACCGTTCTCTCGTTAAGTTTGGTTCATATCCTTTTCCAACCTGAGTGTAAGACCCTCTTCCTTTTAAATAAGTAAACCAAGTTGGTAGGTTGAACATATCACTGAAAACAGCTGAAAGGCCTGCTGATGGATAAAAGAAACTACGTTCTTTGGATTGTGACCCTTCTAAAGCAGAATCCCAGTCATTTCTTGCGGTCAAGGTTAAAAACAAATAATTTTTGTAACCTACTTCTGCATTACCAAAAACAGATTGTATTTGCCTATTAAACCCTTCTGCATCTGTCTTAAATGTTCCTGTCGAACGATTTAAGTTTTCGATACTGAAATAATTCGTGATTTTATCCAAATCTCCTTCTAAGCTGTATTGATCGTAATATACATGCTTAAGGGCTCCACCGACATTAATGTTAAAACTAAAATCATTGTAGTTCTTTTTGAAAGTAGCAATCACATCTGCATAGGTCTGGTTATCGTCCTGCGTCAATAAAGTATACCTACCCTTTGGACCTGCTAATGCTCCTAAGGTACTAGCATGACGCTCATCAGTACTTTTCAAGTTTGAATTATCAATATTTACACGACCGATGATATCCAAATAGTCAGTAATGTTATATTTCAAGCTTGCTCTTAACATATACCTTTTTCTATCTGTATTTCGATTCATTCGATACATGGTCCAATAAGGGTTTTGGATAGACAAACCTTGATCTCCAAAATTCCAATATTGATTGTTTACCTCGGTAGTTGGATTGAACCTTTCAAATAATTGGATGCTTGAAAAATCTTCTCCTCTCGGAAACAAGTAAAGTGCAGGCAAAGGGTTAAAATATTGTCCTTGTGACACCATATTTAGGTTGTCTTGAATGATGTAATTCGCTCCTACATCCAAGATAAATTTGTTATCAAGAAAATTTGTCGTATTACGATAACTGAAATTATACCTGTTGTATTTGTTATTTGGCAATATGCCAGTTGAATTGTTAGATGCTACTGAGAAGTAGTTCTGGCTCTTATCATTACCAGTTGACAAAGCAAGCACATTATTAATTGAAGTTCCTGTAATGAAAAAATCTGAAGGATTGTAGTTCATAGAAGTCTTCTCTCCCCAGCTGGTCTGTAACCCGAGCTCATTGCCATAGGTATTTTGAAACTTAGGCATAAGAAGAGGGTCAGAAAACATGGAGTTGTGACTAAAGGATACAGATGATTTGCCTGCAACTCCTCTTTTAGTTGTAATTAATATTACGCCATTGGCACCCTCATTTCCGTAAAGAGCTGCCGCCGAAGGACCTGTTAATACAGAGACACTCTCTATATCATCCGGATTAAGATCAGCAATACCTTCGGAGCTTGGTTGCCCAGACATAGGTTGATCACCTCCTGTCGATTGGTAATTATTCATCGGAGCTCCATCAATTACATACAAAGCATTGTAGTTTAACTCAATTGATTTATTCCCCCGCAATACAACTTTAACAGCACCACCTGGTCCAGCCGCACTCGTATTGATTTGTGCTCCAGCAACTTTACCAATCAATGAATTGACAAAATTTGTGCTCTTAACTGTTGTTAATTCTTCTCCATCTAATTGTTGAACATCATAACTCAGTGATTTTTCGGAACGACGAATACCTAAAGCTGTCACAACCACTTCATCTAAGGATTGATTTTCGGCTAATAGTACAATTCTAAGATTAGAATTTGATTGAGTAGTCATACGGACTGATTGATAGCCGATAGAAGATAGTATCAAGATGTCTCCGGAATTTCCATCAACCGAGAACTCTCCAAGCTGATTTGTCTGAGTAGTTAAACCATTCTTAGTATTTGTGACCGTAATCCCTGGTAATTTATTACCCAAAGAATCAACGACTGTTCCTGATAATTTACTTTGCTTAGCAACCGTTTCATCGATAGCCAATAAATTTCGGTTTTCTGCTTTTGGAGTCAGTACAATAAAATTCCCTGTAACGGTATAACTTACTGGTTGATCCTTAAACAATAGATTTAAACTTTCATTTAAACCTTGCGATTTAATCGCTAGATTTAGCCTTTTTGTATTTGCTAATAGCTTCTTTTCATATACAAATACATAATCAGACTGATCTTCAATCTGTTTTAATGCAGCGTCCATGCGTGCATTCTTTAGATTTATTGAAATATTCTGCGAGTAACTACGAGCAAAACTCATCGTCACAAATGACAGCATTAAAATAATGGTTAGCTTCATAACTAAAAAGACTTGTGCCTTACTGCTAGTTTGAAATAAATAATAATTACTTCTTACATTCTTAAAAAAATGCATAAATTAGATTAATTAGGTTTATAAAATCATACAACACTCGATTTATTAGGCCAAATTTTACGGCCGGTTTGTTTGCAGACAAATCGGTTTTTTTTATTTGATCCTAAAATTTTTTTTTTCTATGCTACATCTTCATAATTTTTAGGGTTTTATTGTTCAATTCAAATTTTACTACTTTGGTTAACTCCAAGACACTGATCAATTCTTGCAGGCTTAAGTTTTTTGGAAACCTCCCCACAAATTCAGTGTCAATATTATCTTTATAGTCTAGCTTCACACCGTACCAACGTGAAACTTCATCCATCAATATTTTAAATTGAATGCTACCCTTACTGAAATAGCCTTCTTTCCAAGCCACTACTTCTGACAAATCAACTGCTTTATTAAGCAGCATCTCTCCATTTTCTGATGTCAAGGCTTGTTGTCCAGGGATAATTTTCTTATTGAAATCATTTTTAGAAACCAATACCGCCCCCTCCAAAACAGTTGTGGATGTATTTGAATTTGTTTCATAAGAATTTATATTAAAATGGGTTCCTAAAACTTTCACCGAAGTTCCGTTTACATCAACAATGAAAGGTTTGGTAGCATCTTTAGCGACTTCAAAATAAGCTTCGCCTGTCAGTTCTACTCTTCGTTCGTTTTTCGGAAATGACGGCGTAAATTTCAAAGAGGATAAAGCATTCAACCAAACTTTCGTTCCATCAGATAACACAATTTGAAAAAAACCGCCAATCGGAGTACTCAACGTGTTGTAAGAATTTATGTTATCAATTCCATTTGGCATTGTATAAGTAAGTAATCCGTCGGCTGATTTTGTAATCAAGATGTTGCTTTCGGTTAAAGATTCCCCCGAATTCAAAGAATCAAGCAAAACTTCTTCACCGTTTCCTAAAGTTAAGATCGCTCTATTTCCTCCTGCTGGAATATCATTTACAGCAGAAGCATTTGGATCTATTATCTGCTTATCTCTATCACTGAATTTAAATAAAAAAAACATGCAAATGAGAATAGTACATGCCACAGCCAAGATTGGTCTGATCCAAGCTATTTTTTTGCTAGAATTGTTTTGTTCCTGTAGATGATTTTGTTCAAAAATGCAATTTAGAATGCGATGATTATCAATTTCAACTAAGATAGAATTTGGATTTTCAAACTCTTTGTCATAGAAAGTCTTTAGCAAATATTCTACTTGGGATTTATTTTTATCATCAAGAATCCAGCGAAACAATTCATTCCTTTCGTCAAAAGAAATTGTTTTATCATAATATTTGGCGAACAAATTATTTATTCTGTCTTCTACCATCTAAAATTGGTTTTTGTACTTAGTTGGTATAAAGACAGTGAAATAAAATAAAGTGGTAGTGTAAATATGAATTTTATGTTAGAAAATTATTAAGCTGCTGTATATCAGTACAAATAAAATAAAACCAAACTTAGTTTTTAGTTGCTGTTTTAATGTTTTATGAGCAACGTACATATGCTTCCTAACCGTTTCAATTGAAATATTAAGTTGCTGGGCAATTTCTTCATACTTCAATTTTTGATATTTTGACAATGTAAAAACGGCTTTCTGTTGTGGGGGAAGTTTTTCAATCTGCTCTTCCAAAAAAACGTAGTATTTTTCTAATTCTTCCTTTTCAAAAAGCTCATCTTCCACCTCCAATATGGAATCTAGATCAATTAGATTGAAAAGAGCATTGCGTTTCGCATTTTCCTTTAACAGGGAGTATACACGATTTCGAACCCGGACAAATAGAAAATCCTTGAAGCTAAGGATAGTATCTAACTTATCTCTTTCCACCCAAATTTGTAGGAAGATTTCTTGAACTAGATCTTCCGTCTGTTGCTTATCTCCTAAAATTCTATAAATGTAATTGCTGAACGGAGACGAATAGTGATTAAATAAACTTTCAAAGCTCTTTTGGTCGCCATGTTTAATAGCAACAAGTAAAGCGTTTTCATCTTTCGGTGCAATAATTTTCAAAGTTTTAAAAAATATAATTAAGAAAGCAAATTTATAATTAGCAAAAATTGGAACAGCCCAATAACCCACACTTTATTACAAAGCAAAAATCAAAGTTATAAATTAAACACTTTTAGTGGAAATAAAATATACAAGCGTGAAAGTTTTTATTTTTAGTGTTAATTTTATCAAATCAGTTCCACATCAACAACTTCTTTTGCATTTTCCAACAACACGAGGCTATCTTCACTTAAGTTCGCTAAACGCACCCTTTTACCAGCTTTACGGTAGCGGTCGGATATCTTGTGCAATGCATCGATTGCAGACATATCGCTGACACGGCTGTCTTTGAAATCTATAATAACCTCATCGGGATCTTCATCGATTTCAAATTTTTCTATAAACGCTGTTACCGAACCGAAAAACAAAGGCCCATAGATCTCATAGTGCTTAATACCGTGCTCGTCGATAAACTTCCGTGCCCGAATGCGTTTCGCACTTTCCCAAGCGAAAACCAGCGCGGAAATAATCACTCCTATAAGTACCGCTAGCGCCAGATTATGAAGAAATATGGTTATTAACGCAACTAAAATTCCGACGAAAATATCCTGTTTCGGCATTTTATTGATGACACGAAAACTAATCCATTCGAATGTTCCGATAGCGACCATAACCATCACTCCTGTCAACGCTGCCATTGGCAATTGCCCGATGATTGGGGCACCAAAAAGAATAATTAATAAAATGGTTAGAGAAGCTACTATTCCAGATAAACGTGCTCTCGCGCCAGCAGAAAGATTGACTAAGGTTTGCGCAATCATTGGGCATCCGCCCATGCCAAAGAAGAATCCATTTAGGATATTGGCACTTCCCTGAGCAACACATTCCCGATTACCATTTCCTCTAGTTCGTGTGATCTCATCGACAAGATTTAAAGTCAACAATCCTTCCGTCAAGCCGACACAAGCCATAATCAATGCATAAGGTGCGATAACTTTTAGCATGTCGAAAGTTAAAGGAACATTCGGAATATGAAAAGGAGGAAATCCGCCACTTACAGAGGCAATGTCGTTCACGGTTTTAGTTTCTATTCCAAAACCTAAAACAAGCGCAAACACCACAATAATCGCAACTAGAGAAGCAGGTACCGCCTTGCTGATTTTGGGAAAAACAAAAACAATAGCTATTGTCACCGCAACTAATCCGAGCATGGTCCACAATGCAGCACCCGAAAGCCAAACTTCTTCGCCATTCACCACCGTCTTAAATTGTTCTAACTGCGATAGGAAAATAACCACAGCCAGACCGTTCACAAATCCATACATCACTGGTTGTGGAACCAGGCGAACGAACTTGCTTAATTTAAAAATGCCTATCAAAATCTGAATCACTCCGGCCAACGCAACAGCAGCAAAAACATATTCTAAACCATGTGATTTCATTAAGGCAATCAATACTATAACTGTCGCTCCGGCTCCACCAGAAATCAATCCCGGCCTTCCTCCAAAGATTGCCGTAACCAAACCCATAATAAAAGCTGCGTACAATCCGACTAAAGGAGGAAATCCAGCCAAGATGGCGAAGGACAAAGATTCTGGCATCATGGTCATTGCGACCGTGACTCCCGCTAATAATTCGGTTTTATAATTTATCTTTTGAGAAAAATCAAAGAATGGTGTTCGCGTCGACATCTAGCTATTTTTTTCAAAGGTAAATTTATTTTGCAGTTTGTGCATTTTCAAATCGTAGATCAGTAGAAATTTAATTGAGATAGCAAACTAACCGAACTGTTATATTGCCTCTATCCTTATGGAAAAATATTTCGTGTTATTTCTATATTTGTCAGAAAAATTAAATCTTTTATCCAAAAATCCATACATGAAATCTGTTACCATTTTAAAGTCTGTGAAATTAATGGCTTGTCTAACATTAACTCTTTTATTAACGAACTGTGCAACTAAAAAAGACATTGAAGTTAATGTGCTGCAAATCAATAAAATTATTCCAAAAAATAATGTTTTTATCATTTCTACTGAGGACAATCAACCATTTTCTATCCGAGGAAAAAACGTATCTTCTCAACTTATCGTTTTGGAAACTCCATCGAGTAAAATAACCCTTGAGCCGAAACAAGATTTTGATTTGGTTATTTCTGCAAATTCGAACATCAAGGTAAAAAACAGCTCTGACAAAGATGCTCGTGTGAACATGCGCATCAAAGATCATACATCGAAGATCATTAGTAGTTTAGAAGAGATCAAGTAACTCATGATTATCATAAAAAAATGAGCAGATTAGTCTCTGCCCATTTTTTTGAATTTTTACTTTTTACTTTTGAATTTTTAGTGCATCGCCTCGCTTAAATCCACCTTCGCACCTCCTTTTTTCTCACGGACCAACAGCACAAAAGGAATACAAACCAAAAATACCAGCCCTAAATAAAGAAATACATCCATGTAAGATAAAACTGTTGCTTGCTTCGTCACGGCATAATCCAGCGATTTGTAAGCAGATTGCAAAGCAACATCTGGGGTCATTCCTTTAGCCATAAATCCAGCTTTCAAGGCAGCAACCCTTTGTTGTACATCCAGACTATTCACATCCAATTTTCCCACTAAATCATTTCTAAAAAGCATGGTTCTATTCGCGATAAATGTAGTAATTGCAGCAATACCGAATGAACCGCCTAATTGGCGCATCATTCCTGTAAATGCAGCGCCCTGTCCTATCTCCTGCCCTTTTAGAGTACTTAACGACAGGGATGTAATCGGAATAAATAATAGTCCCAATCCCATTCCGCGAACAATCAGCATCCAAAAGAATGCATCTTTTCCAGTGTCTGGAGTCAATATTTTGTAACCCCAGAAGCTATAAGTAAAGAAGATCAGCAAACCCAAAGCAACCAACACTTGCTGTTTCACACCTTTGGTCAGCAAGCGTCCGATAATCGGCATCATGAAAGCTGTGGTCAATGCAGCCGGAATCATTAGCGCGCCAGCTTGCAACGCCGTCCATCCCAAGATACTTTGAGTATATAAGGGCACAATAAATGTAGAACCATATAGACCAAATCCTAAAATAAATGACATCAATGTACCTATCCGCAAATTACCATTCTTCAACACACGCAGTTCAACAATTGGAAATTTGAAGGTCAATTCACGCCATAAAAACAGAACAAATCCGACAACAGCTGAAATCGTTAGAATAACAATTGTTTGGCTTTCAAACCAATCATCTTCATGCCCTTTTTCCAAAATATATTGCAGTGATCCAACCGTGATCGCCAACAGGACAATCCCCAACCAATCCACTTGCGAAGCACTTCGTTTCTCCGCATATTTTGGGCTCTTCACAAACTGCAAAGTCATCAGCGTTGCTGCAATCCCGATCGGAATATTGATATAAAAAATATATGGCCAGCTGTAATTATCGACAATGTATCCGCCCAACGGTGGCCCTAATGTCGGCCCGATAATCACACCTAGACCATAAATTGCTTGGGCCATGCTCCGTTTTTCCAGTGGATAGGATTCGGTGATAATCGTCTGTGAAGTCACTAACAATGCACCGCCTCCGATTCCTTGGCATAAACGAAAAAACACCAATTCCCAAATGTTGCTGGCATTTCCACATAGAAAAGAAAATACCGTAAATATAATAATGGATGCTGCGAAATAATTCCGTCTTCCAAATTGTGCGGACAACCAGCTTGTCATCGGAACGATAATCACGTTACCAATGGCATATGCTGTAATTACCCAACCTACTTCGGATAAAGTGGCTCCTAAATTACCTTTCATGTCATTCAATGCGACATTGACAATTGTCGAATCGACAATTTCCAATAAAGCACATAGAATCGCGGTAATGGTAATGATGCCACGTCGAAATCCGTATTCGACTAATGAATCTTCCATTATGGGTTATTTAACTTTTTAAGGATACATTAACTTTGACATTCATGCCCACGCGCAATTTTTCCGTTACTTTAGGGTCGATATGTTCAAACGATATTTTTACAGGCAAACGCTGTACAACTTTTACAAAATTTCCGCTTGCGTTATCTGGCGGAAGCAATGAAAAAGTAGAACCCGTAGCTGGAGAAAAAGAACTTACAATTCCTTCAAATTTTTGGTCTGGGTAAGCATCGATTTCTATCTCTACTTTTTGGCCTTCAACCATTTTGGTAATCTGCGTTTCTTTAAAATTCGCCACTACCCATTTGTTGTTGCTCATCACTAAACTAAACAGCTGCGAACCGGCTTGAAGAAACTGGCCTTTGTTCACTGGGATTTTGGAAACAAAGCCGCTTTCAGGCGCGAGAATAACAGTATAGGAAAGATTCAGTTTTGCTATTTCTACATCCACTTCACGTTGCTTCACCATGGAATTTGCAATTCCGATTTGTTGTGAAGTTGCATTTGACTGCGAGCTCACACTTCCTGTTTGTTGCGTAGCTTGATTCTTTTGTTCAACTAAAATTTGCAATTGCTTATCGGCGGTTTCTTTAGCTGCCAAAGCTTGTTCGTATTGCTGTTGTGTAATTGAATGGTCTTTGACTAGATTTTCGTAGCGAGCCAAATCCTGCGTCGTACGCCAAACATTTACCTTTGCTGCTTCTATCTGTGCGTTTGCTGTCGCAATAGCCGCTTTTGAAGTATTGATATTTTGTGAAGCCGCACTCGCGCCAGCTTGTGCAGAATTTACATTGCTTTTTGCAGTTTCCAACGCAGCTTCTGCTTGTGCCAATTGAATCTGTTGGTCGCGGTTGTCCAAAACGATTAACGTATCGCCCTTGTTCACAAATTGATTGTCATTGACTTTCACTTCTGCAATGTATCCCGACACTTTGGAGATAACCGGACTAACATCAGCTGCAATTTGTGCATCATCTGTTTCTTCATGAACCTGTCCGTATCGGTAAATATGTACTCCGTACGAAATCGCAGCGACCAGCACAATTGCGATGATGACATAAGACAGTGGGTTCTTTTTCTTTTTAACTTCTAATTCTGTGGTATTTATTTCTGTAGACATGGTCTTGAATTTTATTGGTTGATAAGTCCTGATGTTTGTAATAATTTTTTGTGTGCTAAACTTGCATCAGCTTTTGAATTTGTCAGGTTCACTCGTGACGCTAGCCGCGCGGTATCCGCGTCTAATAATTCGGTCATTGTTGCCAATCCGTTATCAAATTTATTGTGTGTAATCCGATAGTTCTCTTCCGCCTGTACCAAAGCACGTTCAAAAACTTCGGTCTTGCGATTTGCAAAAACATCATTTTGAAAATCCCTTTTCACAGCCAAAGTCACTTGATCGCTTAATAGGTCATTGCTCGCTTTCAATTGTTTTTCAATGGATTTCGAACGCATCAGCCCTGAATTCTTTTTATACAAACTGCTCAGATTGTATTGTATTCCAATACCGGCATTCAACGCGTTCGTAACCGTTAACACTTTTGGAATATCTGCGGCAACATAACCCCCAGTCAAAGCAATAGTGGGATAATAAATTGATTTTGCTGATTTCGTTTGCAAACTTGCTGCCTTTCTATTCAAATCCAACGCCTGAATGTCCTTTCTATTTTTGAATGCTTGTTCCAAATAATAATCATTCGCTTCAAGGTTATTATTTTGGTCCAAATAATTTGAATCAACTTCAATCCACGTTTCTTCTGGCAAGCCTAGCAACAAATCCATATTGATGTTGGCTACAGCATAATTGTTTTTAGCATCTAACAATTGAAGTTCAATGTCGGATGTCTGCAACTGCGCTTTTAACCGGTCATTTCTTGCCAGAATGCCATTTTGCTCCAATTTTAAAAATGATGAATCGCGTGCTTGAGCCGTCCTTAAACTTTCTTCCAAAACCTCAATTGCTTTATTGGCTTTGAATAAGTTGTTGTATGCTTCTGCAATGGTATAAGCCACCTGATCCTTCTGATTTTCGACATCCAGTTTAGATGCTTCGACGAGATACTTTGCCGATTGAATCCCATATTGGATTCGTCCACCTGCAAAAATCGGCCATGATAAATTCGCAGAACCATACAATGCTGAATTGACATCTGGAACCGAACCTCCCTCTGCAGAACCAGTCGGAATTTTGAAATTCACGTTAGCCTTCGCTAAACGTAAGTACGAACCAGATAGGTTTAGATTTGGCAAAAGTTGATTTTTTGCTTCCAACAAATCCGCCATAGACTGGTCTACTTTTGCCTCATCTACTTTTAGTACTTTGCTATTGCTCATGCCCATGGCGATAGCTTCTTCAAATCGAAGTGTCTTTACAGTTTGCGCCTCAAGAATAGTCTGCGACGCGAACAAAAACACCAATAGCAATGACAGCTTATTACTTGTTTTCATAACCCAAAAGGTTTTTTAATAGTGATTTTAAATGAATGAATAGATTTTCAAAGTAATAGTCTTTGAATTTCGCTTCGGATAATTTGCTGACTTCGTCATCAGCAAAATCTTTGTACAATTGCATGCCGTTAATAGCATTGAATAAAGTTCCAGTGAGCGTGGTATGGATAAAGAATAAATTTGGGTTGTTTTTAAAAATGCCCTTCTCTTGACCGCTTTCAATCAATAATTGCAAGAGTTGAATATACCTCAACCTGTAATTTTTCAAAAGATCATTAATGATTTTGTTCTGGGAAATAACCTGTTGCGTTTGCATGATCAGGTAAAAGTTTTTCAGCTTTTTTACACGATTGACATAATTGTATAAAATCAATTCAATCTTTTCGACTTCTGAATAATCAGGATTTTCAAGGATTTCTTGCGCAAAATGAATTCCTGAATCCATGCGCCACTTGAACAGCGCCTCCATCAATTTTTCTTTCGAACCGAAATAATACGAAATCATTGAAATGTTGACTTTTGCCTTAGCGGCAATATCTCGGACAGACGTTCCATTATATCCTTGCGTTGCGATTATCTGTTCCGCATGCAATAATATGTGTTCCTCTTTCGTTGCCATAAATTTAATTTGTGCACAAATGTAAATGTTTTACAAATTCAATCAAACATTTGTTTGATTTTTATGACAAATAAATGAAAAGTGTAGAAATAAAACACTGATTGTAGCCACTTAGCTACACAATTAATTTCATACATACAGATAATCGATTTACAAAAAAACACAAAGCTGAAATTTCCAGGCTGTTAAACTGACCGCGATTTGGGAGTTTAAGAATACACAAAACGATTACCGGAATTGATTAGATTAGAAGAAATTTTCTTCCGCAGCAGAAAAATAATACTTTCTAATTTTTTGCTGGGATATTGCAATTAGATACATGAAGATTGAGCAATAAAAATGGAGTTTCTATTGTCACTTCGATGAATTCCTTTAGACTGATTTACATACAAATAATCATTAAAGCACCTGCTCCACGAAAAAATTCCGCAAAACAAATATTTTTGGAAATACTCCACTGATTTGTTAAGGTTATAAATCGAGCGACGAGAATAAAACCTGTATTGATTATTTTAGTAAATTCGGCCTTCACCTGTCATTCGAATCAAATTCCCCTCCTCTTTGCTCTGACGAAAAGGAAGGGAATAGATTTTGGCTAAACCTTATCGTGTGGTATAACCGCCATTGGCGAAAATAGTTTGGCCAGTGATCCACCATCCATCTGACACTAAAAATTCTACGATTGGCGCGATATCCTTAATATCCGTCAAACCACCTAAATCCGAAGCTGATTTATGGTAAGCAACCGCTTCTGGACTTTCTTGTCCGTAGAAGAACGGCGTATCCATCGGGCCTGGAGCAACCGCGGAAACAGAAATTCCCCGTGGGCCAAATTCTTTCGATGCTGCTCTCGTGAAATCCTCAACTGGAGCTTTAGCGCCAGCGTAAGTAGAATAGTATCCGGTGAAGGCTGCTAATAATGAAGTCACGATCGTACAAATCTTGCCATTATCGTTCAGCTGCTTTCCGGCTTCTTGGATGAAGAAATAAGCGACTTTAGAGTTGATAGCAAACATGCTGTTGTACTCTTCCTCGGTAGTTTCCGTAAATGGCTTCTTTAGGACACGACCTACTGTATTGATGGCAATATCGATTCCACCAAAATGTGCTTTCGTCTGATCAAAGAATGCTTTGATATGCTCGATTTGGGTGAGATCCGCTTGAAACAAAAATGCTTGTCCACCGATAGCTTCGATGTCGGCTAATGTTTGCTCTGCTTCTGGTTTTGTTTCATCACTGTTGTAATGAATGGCTACCTTCGCTCCTTTTGCCGCAAAATCTCTGCTCAGCAAACCACCTAAGTTTTTTGCACCTCCGGCAATTAAAACTACTTTTCCGTTTAAATCATTTCTTGACATAATCTATTTTTTATTTGAATACATCAAATTTCACGAATAGATCATGGCTTTAATGGTGAACTTTTCGGAATATTAATTTTTATGTTTTAAGACCCAGGCCTTCGGAGTCTGGCCTACCATTTTCTTAAAAAACTTAGAGAAATTTGAAGGATCATAAGTCAATGTTCTTGCGACAGCGGCAACAGATAGTTCATTTTCCAACAGCAGTTTCTGAGCTTGCTCAATAATCTTACTGTCGTAGAAATAGCAAGGATGATGGCCTGTTTCGCGCTGTATCGTATCGGATAAATGCTGATGCGAGATAAACAATTCGCTGGCAATCTGGTTAAGTTCCATAAAATCGTCCAGCTTTCCGGAGGAAACATCTTGTATATGCTGATCCAAAAACGCAAAGTACATTTTCGAGATTTCGTCAGCTCTTCTATTAGTTTTCACTTTTTCTTCCATAATTTGTCATCTAAAGACAAAAGAATTATTTCGTTTCAAAAGCTCCTTTGAGGATCGATTTCAATACATCCACATTCACATCGCTTAATTTCGTGATGTATAAACATCCCGACCCGAGCTTATGTTTTCCAAGTTTGTCAAATAAATCGGAATACAAATTTAAATCAGCGACCAGATGAATCGATAAATTCGACTTACGTGGAGAAAAGCCAACCTTAAACCACTCCACTTCTCTTCCCGTTTTCGGACTTTTATAGATCAAATGTCCAAATCCAATCAAAGAAGCTCCCCACATTTTAGCTACTTCACCTGTAAGTTCTTCTAGTAAACGAACTATAGCAAAACTATCCTCTCGCCTCTGTTTGTCCTCAACAGACGCCAAAAATTCAGAAGCATCGATTTCAGTAGGTTTTGTTTTTATATCAGCGAGCTTTCCCATCGGGCTATAGTTTAATAATCACACGAATTTAGTAAAATTGGGATTAAATACTAAAAATAAAGAGACATTATCCCCAATAGGAATAATGTCTCTAAAATTAACATTTATGAAACTATCACCAGCCTGGATTCTGTGTTAATGCTGGGTTTAGTGTTAATTGATCCGTTGGTAATGGATATAGATAATCTCTAGCGACATTGAATTTGTATCCAGCAGACATAGCTGCAACATTTCTAAATAGTTCAATATAGCCTCCGCTATTAATTGGGAATGTATTCAAGGTTTCTGCTGGAACTATCCCGTCCCATTGACTCCGTATAGCCCCCAAAGGCTTTAGTCCGAATATTTTTTCATCAGCTGCTGCCCACCGGAATAGGTCATCAAGTCTAAATCCTTCGAAAGCTAGTTCAACTCGTCGTTCTCTCCGAACCTCATTAATTATTCTTGATAAAGCGGGGAATTCTGGGGATGAATCTGAGGGTAAGCTTGACAAAATCATATTTGGCATACTAACCCTTGATCTTAGTTTATTTATCGTATTATCTAAATCTTGCTGAGTTACAGTCCCTAACTCTGCTTTAGCTTCTGCATTTATCAAAAGAGCTTCTGCAAAACGAAAATAAATAGCACCAGTGGTTCCTTGATCGGACACTTGCTGTGTTGAACTAGGATTATGTCCTTTGTATAGTTGATAACCTGTTGCTGACTTATATTCGTTCGCAAGGCTAAAAGTCGGCACTTGAAATATGACTGTTGAACCTCCTGTCGTAATGTAATGTTGATTATCATTGATATAAATAGATTGAACCATTCGTGGATCTCTATTTTTTACGACATCGAGTAATGTATTGTCCCCCTGATAAAGTGAGCTTGTGCTTATTGGGCTTCCATCGGTACATAAATACGCATCAACCATATTTTTCGTGATTCCACGTCCAGCTCCAGAAAGAGTGTACCGGTGCCAGTTATGTCCTGCATTAACACCTATAATATAATGCCTAAATAACATAACTTCGGTATTATTTCGATAATCTGTTTGATTAAATAATCCCCAATAGCCCATATTGTTATTTGCGGTTGTCGCTGTCAATGGATCCAACGCATTTCCTCCTGGATTAGCAATTAAATTGTCAGTTACTTGAGCTGCTTTCTGTAGATATTTTTCTCCTGTAGATCCGGTAACCCCGAAAGGAGTTCCTGAATGATATTTTTCCCAAGTTCCTTCATACAAAGCAACTCTCGCTTGAAAAAGCTGTGCGATTTGTTTGTTTATTCGCGATATTCTAGTCGTTGAAGCATTTCTACTTGGAAGGTATTCTATTGCTTTATCCAGATCATTTAACATGGAATCAACAATAATGCCTCTTGAAATTCTTGCGTCGTATAACTCAGGAGAATTTGGAACTAAGGGCTGGTTTATCCAAGGTAAGTCGCCAAATTGCTTTAATAGCGTATAATAAAAATACGCCCTAAAAAAATAAGCTTCACCAACATATGGGCCTATCACATCCCAAGCTTCTGTTGACTTGCTATAGTTTGCTAAGAAATAGTTGACATTTCTAACTCTAGTCCAATCCCAACCACCACCAGTCGCAGGAACAACACGTTCAGCATTTAACATGCTATTGTAGCTCAACGTAATCATATTATCACTACCTCCATCTGCGTCTATACCATAGACACCAAGTGTTCCAAAACCTGTATAAGTTGGGAAAATGGTATACCAGTTATTTGCATACAGTTGCAAATCACTAGCTGATTTCCAAAACTCGGCATCGCTTATACTGGTCTCGGGCGCCCGATCTAGAAAACTTTCCTTACAACTTGTTCCTATTAATAAACTGGCAAGGATTATATATATTAAACTTATGTGTTTCATGTTATTACAAGTTTTTATGTAATCAAATATTTTATAAACCAATGTTTACTCCAAATGAATAAACTCTTTGTAATGGGTATATCTTGGAATCCGAGATTGACAGTTCTGGATCCATGGTTTTAATTAGTTTTGTAAATGTTGCTAAATTATCCACACTAAAGTATAACCGAACATTTGCAATTTTAGCTCTTTCCAAAACACTCTGAGGCAAATTGTAACCAACCTGCAAATTTTTAATTCGTAGATACGCAGCATTTTGTAAATACCTAGTTTGTGTTTGTGTATTTTTACTATTTTCACCGCTCATATAGAACTTTGGAAAATAGCCATCAGGATTTTCTGCCGTATATCGATCCATGTGGACGTCAAATAAGGAACTTTGCCATTGATCACCAACAATGCCCCAGAAATAGTTTGAAGTGATTGCGGCATCACGTTTTCCAATTCCCTGTAAGAAAATGGATAGATCAAACCCTTTATACCCCACATTTCCTGTAAAACTGTAAGCGTATCGTGGTGTATTATTTCCGATAATACTTAAATCTCCAATGTTTTCCAATGTTTGGTTACCAAATGTTATCGCTCCATCTCCATTTATATCTGCGTAGCGTACGTCGCCTGGAGTCCATGCATTAGTGGAAATTGCGGTTTGAGAAGGAGCGTTAGCTATTTCATCGGTACTTTGGAATAAACCTTCCGTTGTATATCCCCAAATCTCTCCTTGTTGACGCCCAACATAGTAACTTCCTATAGAACCTGTTGGATTTGAGTCGAATTTTGTAATTTCACTTTGATAATCACTTAATACTGCTCGTAATGAATAATTCACTTTTCCGATTTGATCCTTCCAGCCTAAACTAAGTTCAAATCCCGTGGTTTTCAATCCCGCATTGTTCTCTACGGGCACGCCTGTTCCAAGAACAGAAGGTACAGGAGTACCAGAATAAGCAAAGTCGTCTGATTTTCGAATATACCAATCAAAAGACGCTTCCAATTTGTTGTTTAAAAAGCCCATATCTGTACCTATATTTAACTGAGTTGTTGTTACCCAAGTTAAATCGGGATTAACTAACCCTGGAGCTGAAACTAACGCCTGTTGTGCTCCATTAAATAGCCAAGCGTTGCTGGTTGGTCTACTAGTACCTAAGCTTGGATAAAACGGATACCAATTCGGGTTATTAGGGTCGGTATCTAAAAATCCTTGATCACCTGATGCTCCATAGGATCCCCTTAATTTAAAGATATTCATAGTAGATTTAATTGGTTCAAAGAAAGATTCTTTATCAACGTTCCACCCAACGGAAACTCCAGGATAAAATTTCCATCTATTATCTTCTAAAAACCGTGAGGTTGCATCGTAACGCCCATCGACTTTTAACAGATATTTTTCTTGATAGTTGTATTCGAATCTACCAAAATAACCCATAGAAGCTAACTTTCTTACCGCGTCAGCTACACTAGGCGTGGTTCCATAACTTAATGAAAGGGAGGGTATATTATCTGAATATAACTGGCTAGCGCTCGCCAAGAAAGTTTCATACGATTTAAGTTCAGAGTTGAAACCTCCCAAAATACTAAGATAATGATCACCTACATTCTTCTGATATTGAGAAAACAGATTCACAACTTGATTTTCTGTTCGGTAATTTTGCTTTGAATAGCCATTAGGATTACCTGTCATAATATATTGTGCGCCACTTGGTCTATAAGCATAAATAGTTTTGGTATGAATGTCTCGTTGAGCAAAGATTCCATTAAACGAATAATTTGCAGTTGCTGTCCAGCCTTCCGCCAGTTTTAGATTTACCTCTCCTGTAATGCCTATATCATCCGTTCGTGTAATGTCTCTGCCACCATCCATGTGTAGTCTGACGTCACTTTCATCCGAATAATAACCATCAGGATTAAATAGTTGCACTGTAGGCCATTTTCGAGCGATTTGGTGCATGTAGTTTCCGCCAGTTTTGGCACTATAGGTATTTGGAGTATTGTAATTTTCGCGAGCAGCAGTTGTTCTTAAACTTACATTCAACCAATCCGTCAAATTTGAACTAAGATTACTCCTGACGTTAAATCTTTTATATTTGTCATCTCCAAAATTGTACATCCCTTGCCTATCATTATATCCTACACCAATAAAGTATTTGGACGCTTCAGAACCCCCGTTTACACTCAAATTGTGTTGTTGGCTGAAAGCTACATCCTTAAAGTAAATCTCGAACCAATCATTATTTGCATTTGATGTTTCCCAAGAAGCCCAAGTATCGGAAGGAGTAGATGTATTGTATCCAGTTTGAACAGTTTCTGTAGTAATTGTTCCAGCTTGATAAGCAATAATCCTAGCCAGTGTCTCATCATTAAATATTGCAGATCCACCTGCATTGATGGATGCCTCATTATAGATCGTTGCGAAATCTAAAGAGTTCAACATTTTTGGCAAATTGATCGGTGTATTCCAATTTAAATTATTTGAATAAGTAATTTTTGGCTTTCCACCTTTTGTTCCCTGTTTTGTAGTAATTAGAATTACGCCATTTGGTGCACTTGAACCATAAATTGCCGCGGTCGCAGCGTCTTTAATCACCGAGATGCTTTCGATATCATTTGGATTAATATTATTGATATTACCTCCTTGGATTCCGTCTATAACAATTAAAGGAGATGAACTCACACCGAAACCAGTGTATCCCCTAATATTAATATTTTGCGTAGCATTTGGTGCGCCTCCTGCGGTGGTCGTAGTAATATTTAAATTTCCTACCATACCCTGCAAAGCTTCGCTCAAGCGATTAACCGGTCTACCTTCGAGTTGCTGTGCCGAAACCGTTGCAATTGCACCAGTAACTGTAGTTTTCTTTTGAGTACCATACCCGATTACTACAACTTCATCAATTTCAGCATCTGAAACTAGAATTACATCTAACCTCGATCCTGCTACATTTAATTCTTGGGAAACATATCCCACACTGGAAAATCTTATTTTTTCACCATTTGAAGCTTGAATACTGAAAAAACCATTTTCGTCCGTTTGAGTTACTCGAGATGTCCCAATTACCGAAACTGTTACACCAGCGAGATTACCGGTAGCATCTGACACAATCCCTGTGACAGATTGTTGTCCAAATGATGGATGCACAGCAAATAACATACACATCAATAAACAACAACATTTTAAGAAATCATTCATTTTGACATTAATTAAGTTAATAAAAATTATTTTTTACAAGATTTCGTTGTCACTAAAACCAAGCACACACTAATATTTATAATAGGTTATAATATTAACTACAATTATATAATATAATTTTATATAAAATAAGCACAACGTAAACGCAATCGTTTGTCCAATTTTTACAAGAAGGATTTAATCTTCAAAAATTCAATAATTCAATCTTTACTCATTTTTTATTACCTTAATGCTTTATTAGATCAATAAAAATGAAAGCAAAGTTCCTAGCCTGCCTGGTTTTTCTATTCCTCATCTCTTGCAAAGAGCGAAAGAGCAAGGATACAGTCTCCGACAATGAAATAGAAGCTCCTATGCAAACCATGGATTCTGTACAAAATTCCGAGGAAATCAACAAACTTTCCGAAACCTATACGATATCGATTGCCAAAATAGATTCTGCCAGTTTTTTTGGAAGTAAAAAAAAGGTTAGTCACCAATCGGACACTTTATTGAAAATTACAGATTTCAAGCAAGCAAAGAAATTATTGAATGGCATCGTAGAATTTCAAGAAACCGAATATTACAATGGAATACAAAAGATTAATTTTAGGAATGGAACGGTCTATCAGAACCCCAGCGAGTACACTGAAGAATCGTTTATCGCCTTTTTTCCAACAGAAGACATTCTGCTTTGCGAAGGTGGGCATTCTACGGATGTTAGCTATAACCTAAAGAACGGAAAACTGACGGAGGAAACCGGAAATCCTGATATGATTGTATTTTCTCCGAATAAATCATTCCGATTGAATGGCCATTTCGGGGGACAAGAATGCTCGACCTACTTTATCCAAAAAATCCAAAACGGAGAATGGAATAAAATCAGCAAGCTGGATGAAGAATTTGAAAAGTCAACAGGAAAATGGCTCTGTGTGATCAAAGATTCTTTTTGGATAAATGATCAAACCCTTTTGTTAAGCCAGATCGTTAATTACGATAAAAGTCAAAATCCGATCTTTGATTTTTATAGCTTTACGATTAGAAAAAAATGATTTTATGACGCCAAAAATTAATTTCATCACGGTCGCTGTTGAGGATATGCAAGAGTCAATCGAGTTCTATCAGCAGGTTTTCAACTTCAAAATTGCTGAACAAAGCGAGGATTTGTGCCTATTTGATATGGAAAATGGATTTTATTTTGTGATCCAAACGAAAGCCGATTTTTTGCAACAGCGAGACAATCAAAATCCTGCAGAGCGTTCTTCAGGATTTATTTTGAGTTGTAGTTTGGATTCGACCGAACAAGTCGACATGCTGGTTAGCCGCGCTGAAAAAATGGGCGCTGTACAAGTAAAGAAATTGAATGAAGAATGGGGCTATTCGGTAGTGATCAAAGACATTAATGGACATCATTGGGAGATTGTCCATTTGACTCAAAGCAACTAATACAAAATCTTAGCCATTTCCTTTATTGCATTTCGTGCCTTAACCATATTCTTGTATTTCATGAATGTAAAAAAATAAACTTTTTACATTAAAAACTAAAAATAAAACCACAAATCCCGTGTAAAACACTAGCCTTCCCCGCGAATAATCCCTATCTTTAAGACATAAAATACGATGCCCTATGGATGATTTTATTGCCGCTCGCGCGCAAATGGCCATGTCATTAGGTTTCCACATTATCTTTGCTTGTGTGGGAATGGTGATGCCTTTTTTAATGGCTTTCTCTCACTGGAAATATTTAAAAACCGGCAACGAAATCTATAAAGGGCTGACGAAAGCTTGGAGCAAAGGCGTAGCTATCCTATTTGCTACCGGAGCTGTATCAGGAACCATGCTTTCATTTGAATTAGGATTGCTGTGGCCTGAATTCATGAAACATGCTGGACCGATTTTCGGAATGCCTTTTTCTTTAGAAGGAACAGCCTTCTTTATCGAAGCCATTGCATTGGGATTCTTCCTATACGGCTGGAACAAATTCAACAAATGGTTTCATTGGTTTTGTGGCCTATTGGTTGGCATCAGTGGCCTTGCCTCTGGAGTTCTTGTTGTTGCTGCGAATTCCTGGATGAACTCCCCCAGCGGTTTTGATTTTATAGACGGACAGTACCTAAACATCGATCCGATTCAAGCCATGCTGAATGACGCTTGGTTTCCACAGGCTTTGCACATGACCGTGGCGGCATTTTGTGCCACAGGATTTGCGGTTGCTGGTGTACATGCATATTTAATCATCAAAAAGAAAAATGTTGAATTTCATACCAAAGCTTTTCGCATTGCAGTTGCCTTTGCATTGATTGGCGCTTTTGGCGCTCCTTTAAGCGGTGATATTGCAGCGAAATCTGTTGCTGAAAGGCAACCCATTAAACTGGCAGCGATGGAAGCTCATTTTGAAACAGAGAAAGGCGCTCCTTTTGTTTTGGGTGGTATTCCGAATGAAGAAACAGGAGAAGTAAAATATGCGCTTAAAATCCCGAAGTTACTGAGCTTTTTGGCGACGAATGACTTTAATGCTGAAGTGAAAGGTCTTCATGATTTCCCGAGGGATGAATGGCCTCCTGTGGCAGTGGTTCATTATGCGTTTCAGATCATGATTTTCTTTGGAATGGTCATGATGGCTATCGGCGGAGTATACCTGATCGCATTCTTCTTTAAAAAAGAATGGCTGACGAAACATTGGTTCTTAAAGACCTTTGTCGTTGCAATTCCATTTGGGTACATAGCGTTGGAAGCTGGATGGACGGTAACCGAAGTCGGAAGACAGCCATGGATTATCTACGGCATTATGCGAACGGCCGATGCCGTGACACCTATGCCAGGCATCCAATACTCATTTTATTTCTTTACAGCAGTTTTTGTATCCCTTTCTCTGATTATTATTTTTCTTCTAAAAAGACAGATCCAAATGGTCCCTAAACTCTACGACCCAACTGACCCGAATTATCAAACTAAATCCAAAAAGTCATGATTTACATTGTTATCGGATTTCTTTGGTTATCAATTTGTCTATACCTTGTGTTAGGCGGAGCGGATTTTGGAGCTGGAATTGTTGAGCTTTTTACGACCAAGAAAGAGCGGAAATTCACTAAGAAAATCATGTATGAATCAATCGCTCCAATTTGGGAAGCTAACCACATGTGGCTGATTATTGCGATCGTTATTCTCTTTGTCGGTTTCCCTGTAATTTATAGTTTCGCATCCACTTATCTACACATTCCGCTGGTGTTGATGCTGGTGGGAATCATTGCGCGCGGAACAGCTTTTACGTTTAGACATTACGATGCCGTCGATGATAATTGGCAAGTAGTTTACACACAAATATTCTATTATTCAAGTTTGCTAACACCGTTCTTTTTCGGAATGATTGGCGCTTCTGCCATATCTGGATCATTGAATCCAGATGCGAACAATTTCTTGGATCTCTACGTACTAGATTGGTTCAATCTTTTCGGAATCGCAGTCGGATTTTTCACAGTATCCATCTGCGCCTATCTGGCTTCCATTTACAGCTTGAGAGAAACTTATGAGGCAAATAATCTCCGTTTAATGATTCGAAAATCAAAACAGTCAACGGTATTTGTCGTTATTACAGGCCTAATTGTTTTCATTGCGGCTTATTATTCAAAAATCCCTTTATTGGAAAGAATATTTGGCGGATGGATTGGTATTGTCGCGGTAAGTGTAGCGACAATTTTTCTGCCAATGATATACTATTTTATCAAGCAAAGAAAACTAATTATCGTTCGCGTGCTAGCTGCTGGACAAATTATTCTGATTTTAGTCGCGGCGACCTATCAGCTTTATCCAGATATTATTTTGTTGCAAAATGGCAATCACTTATCCCTGCTTACCGATAGCGCGCCTGAGAAAACCATTAGTTTCTTAGCATGGGCATTAATGCTTGGCAGTATATTTATTTTGCCATTTTTATTTTACCTGATGTATTCATTTGGGCGAAGAAACGCGAGAGGGTCGGAATAAATAATTGAGCTTTTTTTATATTTTTGATGGAACAATAAAATCAATAAAATTTTTTGTACCGATTAAAGACTAAAAAATGAATCAGAAAACAAAAGACAGGCTAAAATCTTTTCTAAAAATAGTCGCTATCCCTACTGTCTACGCATTATTCCTTCGATTTATATTTGGAGCCAAAGATTGGGAGGCGGTATTCAGCATGATGTCCGTTACTTTTCTGTTTTTATTGCCGAGTATTGTGGGTGCATTAACTGTTTATTTTTCCGATATCAAGAATGTAAAGAAATTAGCTTATCGTATAATCGCACCATGGATTCCGATTTATGCATTTTTCATTATCACGTTCCTTTTTGCGATTGAAGGATGGCCTTGTCTTGTTATGATACTGCCAATTTTTATGCTTTCAGCGAGCTTAGGTGGTTTGCTCGGCGGATACTTCAAGCTTAGGAAAAAAGATAGCAAAGCCTATTTATCCATTCTATTGGTTCTTCCTTTGTTCGCTTCGCCAATAGAAAGTTATATCGGCGTTCAATCAAAACCTTATCAGGCATATACGTACATTGATATAGATGCTCCTGCCGAAAAAATCTGGGATAATGTGACGAGGGTTAGAGAAATTGATGAAAAGCAAGACAAAGGATGGCTTACGAAATTATTGAATTTTCCAAGACCTGTTAAAGCAGAATTAAATTATGAAGGCGTGGGCGCTTACAGGCAAGCGATATTTACGAATGGATTAGTTTTTCATGAAACGGTAACTGATTACGAAGACAATAAGAAAATGTCATTTTCCATCCGGGCATTGCCACATGAAATTCCATTAACGACTATGGACGAGCACTTGGTTGTCGGAGGAAAATATTTTGATGTGTTAAACGGCACTTACGAATTGGAAAAATTAACCGATAAAACCTACCGCCTTCATCTCTATAGCAACTTCAAATTGACGACGAGTTTTAATTTTTATGCGAGCTGGTGGGCAAAAAATATTATGAAAGATATTCAGAACAACATTCTCCAGGTTGAAAAATACCGCTCAGAAAATGAATAATCTGAAGCTCCATTTCTTTTTCTTTGCCTATATTTAGTTCCAAATGGCGATAACAGTAGAAGATAAAATTGCGATAAAGCGCGATAATGACTTAAAAATTAAAGAACAAGGTTATAAGGTCAATGATTGGCTTCCGATTCTAGATAGTTCCCAAATGAGGGATATCAAACAAATTAAGGGAAGGATGTCGGTCATGAATGCTTTAATTAACATTGCTTTCGATGCTCCGATTTACATCATCAAAGATTGGATTGCTGCACAGAAACTTAACAATTTTCTTTCGGCAACGGAGCAGGAACTTTTGCAAAAAGACAATTACGAACTTGAAGAGCAAGAACTGAATTCCTTAAGTTGGTATGCAGAAGGTTTGTGGGCGCTGATGTGGTTAACGGAGATGTGCGATAAACTTGTTGCCGAAGAATATGTGAGTGACCATGCAGCCTCATTGTTGCCTAACCTAGAACAAGGGGAATCAAACCGTAAAATTGACAACCTGAAGAGCATTCGCAATGAACGCGAATTGTACACTATGCTTGACTATTATTATCGCTTGCATTGGTATTGTGTTGACGGACGACTAAATAGCTATGAGGTCAAACTCAATGAGGGAATTGTATATGAACGACGCAAAGCGCTAGAATGGGCATTTAACCGATCGAATGATTGGGATAATGTTGAAATGAGCACCTAGAAAATATGAATCACAGGCCTAATATTTTAGTGATTTGCGGAAGAAACAAGCGACGGAGCCGAACTGCCGAGCACATCTTCAAGAACAGCAACCAGTTTGCTATCCGCTCCGCTGGATTAAGTCCTCAGAGCGACCATAAGCTAACGGAAAAAGATTTGGCTTGGGCAGATTTGATTTTTGTTATGGAATTTAAGCAAAAATCCAAAATCAAAGAAGCTTATCGTTATCTTGCTTTGGCAGACATCGAGGTCCTTCAGATTCCTGACGACTATGATTATTTAGATCCCGAACTTATTGAGCTATTGACGGATAAAATAAGCCATCAGATTCAATCAAAATTCAATCTATAAAACCAAAAACAACGAAATCCGTTGTATAGGTAAACGAAAATCAACTGATGCATATGAAATACCTATTCTTTAGCTTATTTATTTTTATGTTCGGAGTTGCTTCCGCGCAGAACAGTCCAGGAACGCTAGAACGATTGAGCGGAATTTCCAATAATGGGGTGAACTATTACAACATTGAGGGCATAAAGTTGTATTCCTATGCAATCGACCTTGATTTTTCCAAGCAGAATATACTCGCTAATTTTAATGACTTGAGAGAAGAACAGCTTGCATCTTCGGACGAAACACTGGCTTTTAAAAATTATCATGTAGCCGATCAGCATAAAGATTCTTTGGGATTCATTTCCTATTTCTCGACTTATTTTATTGAAAGCGAAAACAATAAAATCATTGCCATTTCCTTTGCTTCTGTTGATAAATCCGAAAAAGAACTGGAGAGAGAGCTTGTGCACCTTATACGAAATAATGCAATACCGAAAAGTGTTTATCACAAGATGACTACGGACACCGTTAATTTCGCAGGACGCCAATTGCTATTGGATTTCCCATGCCAATGGATGGATGTCAATAGTCTTCAGTGTCCCAAATGTGGACAAATTAATTGGAGTCTGCACCCTACCCTAAGAAGTGCGCAAGATGTATTGGACAATTTTGCGGCGACAACGGAAATGAACAAATTCGGAAAATTAGTGACCGATACAAGTATTCAAGTTATTTTTGAAGGAAAAGAAACCACCGCTAGAAAAATTGTCTTTGATGTTTCGGAACGAGTGACGGAACTAAATTTGTCAGAAGGCACAAAAACGTTAACCGCATATTACGTCGTGGTACCTTCCGGAACAAACTATATCAGCTGTATTATGAGCCATTGGAACAATGATCAGCTTAATCAAAATGGTCTTCCTCCATTGATTGATAAAATTATGCAATTGAAGATTTAAAGAAGAATTCAAAAAAAAGTGATGATTAACAAGTTTCACGATGATTGAAAATACGATAAACCGCTTAAAATTCTTATTGGCTACAATTCCAACTAAACTTCAAGAAATTGATGAGAATATATTTTCTGAGCGATCAATGCCTAATAAGTGGAGCAAAAAAGAGATATTAGGACATTTAATCGACAGCGCCACAAATAATCATCAACGTTTTATTCGATGCCAATTCGAAGAAAATCCTTTGATTTCTTATGACCAAGAAAAATGGGTGCAAACTTCAAATTATCAAGCAGCAGATAAAAGGCAGCTAATTGATTTTTGGACAGCATATAATAGCCATTTAGTTCACATAATGACTGCTATTCCTCAAGAAAAATTGACAAACAGCTGTAAAATGATAGATGGTAGCACGCATACCCTCGCATTTCTAATTAATGATTATGTGGATCACTTGGAGCATCACCTAAAACAACTGGTGAATTATTAAATAAGCTAATTATTTTTGTCCGATTCAATTAACAATAGTAAATTTATAATAGATTGATTTAGCTAATTGCATGCAAACATTCTCAGAAAAACAAATAGAATTGACAAACAGAGGTTTTGCAGTTATTGATAACATCTATACTGATGATGAAATCAACAAAATCCTTGAGGCTATACAGCAAGCCGATCGATCCAAAGAAACATTCAGGCAATCTGCAGATTTATTTGCCATTCGGCAGTTCTTAAAAGAATTTCCAGAACTACAACCAATTATATTCAACGAAAAGTTGAATAGGATTATACATAATATATTTGGGAAAGACTATTTCGTCGTTAAAAGCATTTATTTTGACAAACCTGCAACATCAAATTGGTATGTCGCCTATCATCAAGATTTGACGATTTCTGTGGATCGAAAGCTGGAGCTTAAAAATTACGGGCCATGGACAACAAAGCAAAATCAATTTGCCGTTCAGCCTCCGATTTCTATACTTGAAAATAATTTCACCATACGCATCCATTTAGACCAAACAGACGAAAACAATGGAGCATTGCGTGTAATCGAAGGCTCTCACCTAAAAGGCGTTTATCGACCAGAAGAAATTGATTGGTCAGTTGAAAAGGAAACAATCTGCGCAGTCAATAAATGCGGAATTATCCTGATGAAGCCTTTGCTTCTCCATAGTTCCGCCCGAACCACGAATCAAAAAAAGAGAAGAGTGATCCATATCGAGTTTTCCAATACAGAATTACCGGATGGATTGAATTGGTCAGAGAAAAACTAAAATCAAATTATTGGGCTTCAACTAAAGCTTGTGTAAGAATATTTAAAACAACTGTGGAATTAGAAACATTCGAAGATGTATACCAATTTCCAATGTAGGGTACTTTTGATCCATTCATTAAAAATGGAAATGAACCGGCTCCATTTGCTGAGCCAGGCGTTGCATAGCTTGATGAATAAACTGTGAAACCACCATCGCCTACCCAATATAGTTTTCTAGTTTTAGATTTGAAAAATGCCACATAAAAAGGACTGCTGGAACTCGAAGCTAATACATCTATTAAAACAGAGTTTGTATTCGTCATAACATATCCTAGCCCAGCATCGTTACCGATTGTTTTGCCTCTTGCATCCCCGAACCGTCCATTCAAGACAGCGTTGCTGGTGTTCGTCGCCAAATAACTCCAAGACGTATATGAATTGGTTCCGGCATATATTGTCAATAATGAGCTCTCACCTGTCGATCCAGGTCGTTCCGTAGCAATAAAAACGGTATTCCCAGCATCGAGAAAAGCAATAATCGCATTTGCTTCCGCAGCACTGATTTGATAAGCATAGCCGAGATATAAAAACTTATATCCACCAGTATTTAATGTTGAAAGTGATCCAGACGTAGCATCGAAATTTGTGATGCTCCAATTTGCACTAGTTGTAGCAACAATTCCATCAGGTCCAAAATTATTTGGCGTAGAAACCAACGCTTGATAAAGTCCACTCCTAGAGTCATTATAAATGCCGTATATGGAAGAACCTGCAGATATAATCTTCAATTTTGATCGATCTAATTTGAGGAATTCGATTTTAGCAGTATAGTTTTTACTTGGCCCTGGTACTATCGTCGTCCATGTAAATGGTTGCGTGGTTGCCATAGCTCGAGTTATTGAATTACTCAAAATGGATATGTTATTCAAATTCACAGAAAATGGATTTATTGCAGTAGTGCCTGCAGTATAGTAAGTCGCTGTTTTTATGGAAGCGGCGGTGGCTGGTGTAAATGTAATTGCTTGTGGTACAGTATAAGCCGAAATATCGGAAATAGTTCCAGTCTTCAGATCTAAAGTTCCTTTCGAAAAATAATTAGCTGAGGCCAAACTAGCATTTAAAGCTGTAATATTTCCAACATAATTCGCTGCATTTATTTCTACGGTTATTTTACAAAGCTTGTGCTTTAGCGTAATTTTTATAGGAACACTCACATCCGTTCCATCCCCCCCAACTCCTGGGATAACGCCTGTCGTACCGAATGCGTGCAGCAAATCACGATTGTCTGTTTCAATATTCGTAGAGGAAGATCCAGGATCCGAATTATCATTAAATGAAAATGCAACCCAGTCGTAGTTTTTCCCTTTTACAACCGGAATAGCAATTGCTGTGCCTGGTGTTGCTAAAGTCGACGAAACGAAGGTAGATGGATTAGTAGATTTATCATATAAAATAAGCCGATACTTTACTGTATTGGGTAGGATGCTTACCGCAGCGAGTTTGTTTATACTTTTCGACGATGAAACTAATTTCGTCGAATCAATTGCTGTTGAGAAATTCGAGGATTCTTGTAAAGTAAAAGAGGCTACCAGCCCATTCATGTTAACAATATTATTTTTATTGGTGGAAATCTGGTTCGAGGAGCTGCTTAAACTATTTGAGAATCCTTTAGAAGTCGATGCTAACAGGTCTAAGGATTCATCTTCATTAATACCTTCCAGTGTAAACACCACATTAGATCCATCTGAAAGTTCCTCACTTTGCATTTCTTTCTTACAAGAGGTCTGAAAAGATAAGATTGCTGATAGAACTACAAAAAGGCCAAATTTTATACTCCATCTAGAACTCAATAATGATATAGTAACCTTATTTTGCATAAAATAGAATTAGTTGTATATATTTTTTTAATACAGATAAACTTTATTAGTAGAAGTCGTATTAGTCTGCCAATCCTCCACTTCGGGCGAAGAAGCATTCGAATTGCTTCCCGGAATCACATTTGCTTGCGAAGTTGTAGCGATTCCTTGTTCAAGATAAATTACTTGTAATTCAAATAGCAATGCTGTGTACTTTAACTTTTTTTCAGTTCTCATTGTCTTTACCCTCTTCTTGTCACCAGTTTTTACATTTAATTCGAGTGCTCTTGATAATAGAATCTTGTAAAAGCTCAATGGTTAAGCGAATCAAATTTATTTTTTTTACAAATGTATATTGGTATAGAACAGAAATTTTCAAGTTTTTTTGGAAATATGTGGCACTGTAGAAATGCATCGACAAATGCATAGTTATACGATAAATATTAACTTTAAGATATGTTACCGCGTATTTTATGTAACAAAGTAATTAATGAATTAAAATTTAGTTATAAAATATTAAAAGTTATAAAAACTGAATATCAATTTCTCTAAATTTTATATATATAAGCAAAAAGAAATTTAACTTACTAACGCAATAATTACATAGTTCAAAATAGTAGATTTTTCTAAGAATAACAATCAATCTGGAATAAATAACAAATAAATACTGACTTATTGTTGGGATATTTTTAAAAATACTTAAATAATTTTAACTAGAAATTATTTAAGTATACTTTGAAAAATTGTATTCTTTCAAATAGTCAGTTAAATTAAATCTTATGCGCAATAAATAGAAATACCTCATTTTTCTTAAGTCAGAACAAATGAGGTATCTAATTCTAAAAGACAGCAGGTGTTGTAGACAATAATAATTTACTTTACAGCGTGCAATAATCGCAAATTAGACCAAGTAAATGACTTCGCCCTAGCTTCCCGCGAAAGGCGATCCAATAATCCCTACAGCCAATTCCGCCCAGATAAATAGAAAAGCTAGCAGAAGAACGATACAGAGCGCAATCCTGTTCTTCTTCGTTTTAACAGTGCGGAGAACAAGCTCAATTAATAAAACGGTTCCAAAAAGTAAGGCCCCCATAACCATAAAGTCGAACAAACTCCAATTCACCTCTGTTGAAAATTGCATCGCTGCAAATGGAATTAATAATAGACATGCGATGCCAAGCACCATGTAGCTAAATCTGTTTTTTTGAGTAATCATATGCTTTGTTTTTTATGGATTCAACTGCAAATCAACTTAGTTTGCAATCCTACTCCTGATCAGTTGTTGTTTAAATAATAAATATAAAAGTACTTTGATATACAAAGTAAAATATTAATTCACGTCCTTCCAAATAAATTTGAAAAAAAAATAAGAAGTCTTAAAAACTGACACAAAACATCTTATCTATTCCTATAAAAATAGCATATAGTGCATAGAAAAATACTATTTGTGAATGACAGCGGCCTCCAACTATATTTATACTATCGTTAACAATAGCCATTTTTAAAATTTAATTAAAAGGCTCCAAAAAATAGATGAACATGAGAATTGAAGAATTAAAAGTATTGACAAATAAACTAGAAGCCCAAAAAGAATTCTATAAAACTACGTTAGGATTTGAGCTGATCGAAGAGAGCGACACTCAATTCAGCATTCAGGTCGGATGGACATACCTGACATTTATCCAGTCGGTTGAACCCCATACATACCATTATTGCTTTTTGATTCCTTCTAACAAGCTAGAGGAAGGTTTGAAATGGTTTGATCAGCGACTGGAGACAGTCACGCTTGAGGATGGCGGTAAAACTGTTCATTTTGACTCCTGGAATGCGGATTCGTTCTATTTCTATGATGGCGCGGGAAACATTGCGGAATGCATCGTAAGGCATGAGCTCAAAAATGAAAGCGGAACAGAATTTAACTTATCGGATCTATTGTGCGTCAATGAGATTGGCATCGGAACATCGTCAATCCCTGCCTTTGATCAGCAACTGAAAAAAGAAATGGACGTCAATTTATGGAAAGGCGATCTAACAAGGTTCGCTGCACATGGCTCTCAAGAAGGTTTGTTTCTATTAGCGGATTACCACATGAAAGAAACTTGGTTTCCCACGCAAATCAAAATAAAAGCCTCCCCTTTCGAGGCAGTTATCAAAAATAATAATCGTCAATATGCAGTAGAGTACAAAAATGATGTATTAACGAGCCGAGAAATGGAATAACCTCTTTTTTATTTTTGAATCGCAAGTTTGTAAATGTTTTATATATTTGAGCAATCTTATATAACCAATAGGTAAATTATTATCTTAATACATAACGAAATGAAGCTTCTTGCATGTTCATTCTTTTTTATAGCCTCTTTGCTTTTTAGCAAAGCACAAGAAATACAAGTCTTGAAAGAGGTAGATACTATCCAACACTTATCCAAAAATGAGTTTCATTTGATCGAAGAAGATTTCGATCTATCGGAGAAAGAGCCCCTATCGATCTTAAAAGGAATATCCCAAAAACTAAAAAAAGATAATCTTGAATCCTTGTATTATAAACTTGCTGCCGAAGCGAATGAGCTTGGAGCCAATGCATTTACCATTGAAGAGTTTATGTCTAATGCAGACTCGATCGTTCTAAAGATCAATGTTTTTTACCTGGACAAACATGAACTTGCTGAAAATCGATTATTGATTCCTTATAATATGATCTGCATCTTTGGAGATATAGATAATAAACCAGAAAGCAAGAATATTAGATTTAATGGAGATAAAATTATTGTCAACCCAATGGAATATGTTTCTCATCAAAACGAGATCGGAGAAAAATCAACCATCTCGATCGGTGGGCTCATAGGTACTAAAGGCTCTATTGTTGGAAGAGAACAAAAAGAATCACTTTACTATTCCCTTAAGGGCTTTAGCCTTACTGATGCCCCATACACTTATGGTCAGCCTACAATAGGATTTAATAACGGAACATTTCATCTGGTGCCTCTTAATTTTGCCCGGTTTTTAATCCATGTGCTTAAGCAGAATAAGCTTTAAGCATATGCATCGTTTTCAAACCATCAGTACATAAACCAATAGAGCTCCAAAGTTTTCAAAGACAAGCCAAAAATAGTGTCAAATTCTTTAATACTATCAATTATTGAGTATATTTGGGTAGCTAATTAAAAATACTTATTGCTTAAATATTTCTTTTTAATTTATATACCATGAAAACGTTAGTTACCAGCATTCTGCTAATTGCCTCTTTTTATACTTCCTATTCACAGCAAGTAGAAATAGTTAGTCTATATCAAGACATCAAGAAAGATAAAGTTTCTGATTTTTATTTTCTTAGTGAGGACTTTCCACTTGGCTCCATTCCAAAAATCGCAACGTTAAAGAGCTATTATGTGTATCATCGAGGCCCAAACATTGTTAAATTATTCAAGGCATTCCGAAGTTTTTCCCATAAATTGGGAGCAAATGCATACCGTGTTGATACAACGTCAATGTCTAGGGATACGATCTACACAACGATAACCGTCTATTTCCTCGATGATCAAGAAATTGAGCAGAATTATGAACTTTTCCCAAAAAATAAAACTGTAATTTTCGGAACGATTATAGGCGATAAATTAGCAAAGGAATTTAAGTTTGATGACAAAGAATATTCCATAAAACCTTATACCTATTATGTATTGGATAATGATGAAGATGGCAAATCAAAATTGCAAACTGGTAAATTTTCGCCTTCTACCGAAACTGTTAAAAATAGAAAAGATGAAGGCATAACGTATATTGCTTTTGAAAGATACAGTTTTGGCGTAACAACGACTGGAGGTTTTGTGAATCCTACATTTAACCGGATAGGGCAATCCTACCTAACTCGAATAAATTACGTCGACCCTGAATTGGGACAATTCCTAATGCAAATGCTTCAGGAAAACAAATTTGAAGATTAATACTTAAAAATCCTAGTAATTTGATATATCAGAATTGCATTGGATTTTGATACGGGTTTCTTTTGCCTATTGTAATCCAATGGCTTTTGTGTAAGGAGCTTTTACATGACCCAAGCATTTATTCCCAAAAATTATTTTTCCCTGCACTAAACTCTTAGTTAAACTCATGCTCTAAGATTTAACAAACAGATTAGATCTCTAAATTCAGTGAACATGAAATTTCTTTTGTCAATAACCAGTAGCATATTGCTCTCTTTTTCTGCTTATAGCCAAGAAAATCCATTCCGGCAGGAATACAAAGACCGAATCGAGCAAGATCGCCGCGACCATAAGTTGTCGGTCGCAACAGATTTATTTGGGGAAATCATCGTAAAAGACCTAGCTGGCACCACCATCCGAACCTACAAAACAGATGTTTTCGGGAACGACCTAATCAAGGACGGAAGAGGAAATGTGCTAATGAAATATGAAACTGATATCTTCGGAAATCATCGGATTGTTGACGGAAAAGGGAATTTGATCGATAAAGGGAAGACTGACCCTCCGCTCCACTGGTATCATGGCAATAGACCGGAGATCATTCCGTTTAAAAAAGACATTTTCAACAACCTGCAACTTATGGATGGAAGCTTCAGAACCAAACGGAAATATGAACTTAATATTTTTGGCGATTTGATCATTAAAAACGGTGATCATCAAACCTTGCGAACGCTAAAAACAGATATTTTTGACAATCTTCAAGTGGTTGATGGCTCGGGCAGAACGATCAGAACCTACAAAGTCAATATCTTTGGGGAAGAGATCGTCGAAAATGAAAATCGGGATAAGATCAGGGAACTTTATGTGGACGAAAATGGAGAAGAAGTCATCGAAGACGCGGACGGAAATTATCTGAATTCCTACCGCTTTAATCGAAATGGAGATCTATTGATCAAAGATGCGCGTAATCGCATTCTAATTATAGAGAGTGCTATTATCGAAAACTCCCCTTTTGTGGATTCCGTGGGAAAAATAAACCATCGTTTTATTGCAGAGTTCTTAGAAGATGAAGATATATAGGAAGCGAAAACAAATCGAATCAATACTTATGCGAAATATTCTAGCTAGGAATAGTTCGCATTTTTTATTTGTGCAAAAATGAGTTTAGTGAGAAGGTTGAATCACGTGTGGTCTACCCATCATTCAGCTTCGCTGCAACACAGAATTTGATTTTGGAATTATTTGATAATTCATCCTGCATAATTCCTAAATTTGCAGCTATGTATACACTTGTCAAACCATTATTCTTTACCATGGATCCCGAAACTGCCCATCAGCAGGTAACCGGTGGATTAGCTGCTTTTTCAAAAATATGGGGCGCTAAATCGTTGATTAAATCCATTTACACGGTCAATGATCCTCGATTGGAAAGAAAAGTATTTGGACTGAAATTTAAAAATCCAGTCGGATTGGCGGCTGGTTTCGACAAGAATGCAGAACACATTGAAGATATGGCCAATCTTGGATTTGGTTTTATCGAAATAGGCACAGTGACCCCGAAACCTCAGCCAGGAAATGACAAACCCCGCATGTTCCGTTTGGTTCAGGACGAAGCGTTGATCAATCGCATGGGCTTTAACAACAAAGGTGCTGAAGTGGCTGCCGCAAAGTTAAAAGCGCTGAAAAACAAAAATGGCTTGATTATCGGTGGCAATATTGGAAAGAATAAAGTCACAGCAAATGAACAGGCAGTGGATGACTACGTCAAATGTTTCGATGCCTTGTTTGATGTCGTAGATTACTTTGTGGTCAACGTAAGTTCGCCCAATACACCTGGACTGCGCGAATTGCAAGAAAAAGGCCCCTTGTTGCACATCTTGAATACACTTCAGGACTTAAACAACCAAAAAGACGAACCAAAACCTATTTTGCTAAAGATAGCACCCGATCTGACAAATACACAACTGGACGATATAGTCGAGATTGTTCAGGAGAGCAAGATTGCGGGACTGATCGCGACGAACACAACCATTTCGCGCGAAGGCTTGCAAAGCGACCCAAAGATTGTTCAGGAAACTGGCGGTGTTAGCGGAAAGCCATTGACAAAGCGCTCCACAGAAGTGATCCGATACATTGCTGAAAAATCAAACCGCTCCTTCCCGATTATCGGAGTCGGTGGCATACAGTCTGCAGAAGACGCAATTGAGAAAATCAATGCCGGAGCAAGCCTGATCCAGGTGTATACCGGATTTATTTATAAAGGACCAGGTTTGGTGGCGGATATCTGCAAAGGCATTTTAAGAAATAGCTAGACCGACATATTGCAGGATTGCCTGAAAGTTCTGTGTATATTGGAAAAATTCCCGAAATAAGATTAGCTTAGGTCAGAGAACAGCCAAAACAACAGCAGCTAAATTTCTTTTGGCAGGATATTCTATTTTAAAAAATAAAAAGAAAAGCTATATTTAACTTTATTATCTAAAAGGATATGGAAAAGAATGTAAGTACGGTCAAAAATGAAAATAGATTTTCAGGCGTGAAGAAAATATTCGGTTGGTTAAGCGTAGTCTTAGTATTAGCGCTAGCCGTTTTTATTTATTTCCAGTTTTATTTTGTATTTGGCGAAGGCGTGAAATCCGGACAGCTGAATTTCGCAGTCAAAAAAGGAAATTTATTCAAAACATACGAAGGAAAACTAATCCAAGAAGGATTCCGTACAGGCACAGGCGCCGCAGGAACCACAGGAATCAGCAGCAATGAATTTGTATTTTCTGTTGAAGACGATTCGATTTTTAATATCCTAGAACTGAACAGCGGAAAAGTCTTCGACCTGCATTACAAAGAATACCACGGCCGCCTACCATGGCGCGGCAATACGGTTTTTATCGTAGATCAGATCATCAGCATGCGCGATGCGCAAGGATTGCACTAAGTAAATAAGTAAAATCTCAAATGTAAAGAGTTAAAAACTTTCTGAGTTCCGCTAGAATTCCTGATAAATACGGATTTGTAATCCGCTCTCATCATTATCCAACGCTTGTAATAGCAAATTGCCTACGGCATACAGCCTAAAGCCTGTAGCTTATTAGGCCTTTTCGAATTTTAAATTGGATAAGTTATGAAGGGTCATTTTGAATCTCTGGTTAAATAGAATCTGCAAAATGGATAAGATTAAATGTCGACTTTTTTTATTTTTTTTCATAATACTGTTCCGTTTTTATTCTTGCACTCAAGAAAAAACTTCTACTCTTTCTAACTAGCACAAAGATTCTATAACTTCGAACTTATGATTACATCATTACATTAATTCGATTGTATTAAACACATACCTCTTTAAAGCTATCAAGCGTATTACATATTTAAAAAATTAAATATTTATCTTCAAGCTTAATATCATTGCTTAGATATACTGGATTATTTACCTTTGCTGTGGCCAATTATTTAACCATAATTAAAAAAATGAAAAGATTAATTTTACTTTCCTTTATCCTACTCCACGCTACAAATTTAGTTTTTGGACAAAAAATCTTTGTAAATAAGGAATATGAATTTGCAATGCAAGAGCCTGATAATTGGATTGAAGTTAGCAATGAGGGATTGATCAGCAATCTGAAGAATTTAGAATTAACAGAAGAGAGTTTATCGAAACTTATTTCAGACAGCAAAGGCTCTCTCTTATTGACCTCTTATTATAAATATAATCCGCAAACTCATCCAGGACTGATACCTACCATTCAAGTAAATGTAAGAGCAAAAGGCAACACCACTTTTGAACAATTTAAGAGAAGCATGGCTGAAAGTACAGAAAGCTTTAAAAACTATTTTCCAGATTTTGAATTAATCAAAGATATAACAGAGGTTGAAGTTTCAGGAATAAAAAGCATTTACTTTGTTGCAAAATTCTCAATGAATACACAAGACGGTCAAGAAGTTAAAGTTCGAAGTCGAGGATATGCAATTCCATATAAAAATTATTTTTTTCAAATAAATTTCACTGATGGACAAGTTGGAGAAGATTGCACTAGCGAATTTGACCAAATTTTAAAAACGATAAAAATAGGAGATCAAAAATAAGCTATAGTACTTACACGAAATTGACATCTTTCTAGAAATTGATGATTGAATCGGTGATACAGTGTTGTTATTCCGACTCATTTCGGAATCTCACTTCACTTGCCCTTCGCTGGCGCACGCGTTTCGCATGTGATTTCACTGACCCCCAACTTCGCGAAACTCCGAGCCTCCTCCGCGCGACTCCGTGGAACAACTTTCAAAAATACCATACGCCGATAAAACCCTTCTTCACTGTTCCCCCTTTGGGGGCTAGGGGGAAATACTTACTCCTTACTCTTTGCTCCTTATTCCCTAAAAAAATCACTCCCAAACCCGCCTGTCATTCAGATCGCAGTGAAGAATCTCAATCGTAAACTCCCTTCGCGCTAGCGCACGCGTTTCGCGTGTGCATATTTCCCGTTGAGAAACTCACTTAAAATGAGACTCTTCCATTCCGTCAGAGTGACAATTATATCGAAGAATCTAAGACACAAGTTTGAGACTGTTATTTGCCCTTTGTTCAGTTAATTGCACTTTAAAACCTCGTAGAGGTTGAATGTTTATAGACAATATATTGAGTAGAAGAACAAGCGTGCCGTAGGTACGCAACCTATCCCGACGGTTTTGCACCTACGGAGCAAAAATAGATTTTTTATAATCATGGCTACAAATATTTTGCTCCTACGGAGCAATTGAAAAGACAGCACATTTTCCAATCAATTTGCCGTAGGCACAACCGCTTATCCCCCGAAGGGGGAATAAACTCAGAGTGACAATTGCCCCCGCTAGCGCAAGTGTTTCGCGCGGGTTATTATCTACGCAAAAGTCACAGCCTTGCGCCAGCGCAAATGTTTCGATTTTAACCTTGAAGGATCTACATCAGCGACCTTTCTTATACCGATTGAAAACTTTAAGATCGACTACACAAAAAATTTGGGCGTATTTAAAATTTCTTACAAATTCCAGGCATCCGTAGCTTCGGGCATGGTTATCTATAGCCTGGAAAATAAAACATTAGACCCAAGTCTGCCCTATTTTTCCAAACCAATGAACAAGTCCAAACAGGACATTGACTTGGGTATTCTTGCTGGCGACGTTTCGATTAAACTGATCTTATATGGCGTGCTCAATGATACCGTCGAAACGACAGTATACACCCTCGCGATTTCTAAGATCGGTATTTAGCCTGTTCCCTTTCGCAAGCTAAAGGAAGGAGCGTCAGTTTTTGGAGCAACAGGAAGGTTGCTACCTTTCACAAGAACTGATTGCTCCTTCTATTTTTTTTGCAAATCCTGTCTATTTAGTTTAGCTACCACTCGGCGGAAATTATCGAACAGCTTATTAATTGTAACTATCTTTTTATAAAATATTGTTGATTATTTTCAATTTTACCAATAGATAATGATTTTATAATGTTATTTTCAATTTCTTCAGTTAATTGACTTACAAAATTTGTTAAATAGGATCTCTCAATTCTTCGCATATCTTTTCCTAAAATTTCAACTAAATTTTTCTCTTCTCCAACTATTATTAAGTTCGAGTTTACTTTTCTAAATATTAAATTTTTAAAATCCTCAAATTTTACAATAATTGTATCTAAATGCTGGTCCAATTCAATATCTATTAAATATAAACTTTTTAATAAATTTTCAATAACTTCAAGAGCAGTTTTCAATTTGTTTTCATTTGGAACATCCATGTCATGAACAGAATCATTTCCTAAAAATCTAATGCTATGAAGTCTTTGTCCGTCTTTCTCTGTAATTAATTTGTTTTTGACAAGATTATTAATTTTATTTTCTAAAGTTCTCCCAGTTATTTTTTGATCAATACAAACTGCCTCAATTATAGTTCTTAAACCAACTCCAGCTAATAAATAACAATTGTTTGTTAAGGACTCAATTGTTTCTATATAAATAATCCTTATTTTATCAGGAAGATCATAGATGTTATTAATTAGAAAGTGATTACTCAATTTCTTTGGATAATATTTTATTTCATCATAAACTTCCGTATATCCATAATCATCATATCTAATCATTGATTCATCATTATAACGGATTCTGAATTGAATAATTTCACAACCAAGACATTGTATAGTTTCATAATTATGTTCAAATTCAAATGCGGATTGAGGATCAGAGCTTGTTTTAATATTGAATAAGCATTTATGATTAGTTATTTGCCTGCAGTTTGGGCAATAGTCTTTTGATACACTCATTTTATTTTGAATACATTAAAATAATTTATATTATAAGATTGTTAATAATTAACGACTAACTTAAGCTAAGTAGATAAATCTATCACTTTGATATTAAGATTGGTAAATATGCAAATCAAAAAATAATACTCCAAAAAAATATTTAACTTTTAAGAAAAATGTAAATACTTATCTACAAATGAGTGAACGGTGAAAAAAGTTCTGAGGGTTATGTGCAAACTAAAGGTTACGCATTTCCGCCAGAAAGTCTTTCCTCCCTTTTGAATTTTTACTTTTGAATTTTGAATTAGAAGGTTTTGAATTTTTACTTTTTACTTTTTAATTTTTAATTTTTAACTAAACCTCCACCACCCCATCCCCGACTACTGCAAAGATCCTTGAGTCCTCATCTTTATGCAAAATATGGAGCCCTGTCCATTTGCCGAAGGCGGGAACGGTCAGTACTTTATCTTCCAGATGGAAGCAAGGCAAGCGGAAATGCTGACGGCCTTTGGTCGTGATCACACAGCCGGGATGGATATGGCCAACGATATTGTAGATATAATCAGGAAGTCCGATAATCGGTTGATGGGAGAATACCAGGCCTTCGGTAAGCAGGTATTCATCTTTAATATGCAGGGCAGAATGGAGCATATCTTTCGGCAGGATATCGTGGTTTCCTTTGGTCAGGATAAACTCGATTTGCGGATATTTCTTTAGGAAAAGCACAAACTCATCCCATTCGGTATTCCAATTGGAATGGAATAAATCTCCGAGGAAAATCACCTTCTTAACAGGCAGTTCGAGCAGTAACTCTTCGACGCGGGCAAACTCATGGACGAGTTGCATGGGGGGTACAAAAAGCCCTTCCTGACGGAAATGTCCAAGCTTGCCCAAGTGCCAATCGGAAATCACGAGTGTATTGTATAACGGCACAAAGACCGCTTTCTGTGGCAATAAAAAAACCTCAACTCCATTAAAATCCAACTTTTTAGCCATTGTCTGCTCCTTCGAGCTGTAATTTTACGAGTTCTAAGCGACTTTGCCAATCTTCATTGCTATATTTTTCGCGAAATGACTCCGAGAAGATAGGAAATGAAAAAGGCGTGAGTTTCTTCGGAAAGGACAAAAGGATTTTGTGGTTTTCAATGCGTTCGAAAGCACGTTGCATCCTACCCTCTTCGAGCTGAAAATCAAAGACCTCATCATACGACTGGCGGAGCAACAAGTTTGTTGGGTCATATTCTTCAAAGACCGAAAAGAACAGTCCCGAATTGGCCTGCATGTGTTTGGTCTTCATGTGCTTGCCTGGAAATCCTTGAAAAATCAATCCCGCAATACCGGCAATATCACGGAAACGCCGGCGCGCCATCTCCTGCACATTGATTCCCGAATTGATATCCGAGTGCAGGGATTTTGGCGACAAGAGTTCGGTAATAAAATCCAAATCGACAGGGTATTTCGTTGCGGAAACCAATTCAAACCCATATTCATTGGTCGCGATGCTAAAACTCGCTGGCGTAATATTCCCCAAGCGATAAGCCAGCACCTGCGCCATGCCCTCATGGATCAGCTTGCCCTCAAAGGGATAGACAAAAAGGTGATAGCCATATTTGGTATGGATGTATTCCACCAGTAATTCATTCTCCTGAGGCAAGAGGGAGCGCTTCGCCTGCTCCTGAAACAGCGGTTTCATAAATTTCAGTTCGGGACTCTGTCCGCTGGTCTTGTGGATATTGGCAAAGGAATGCCGAATGGCAATGCCGAGGTCGGGCGAAATGGAAAAGCGACCGCCCATCCAGGAGGGCACAATGCCTTTGTTATTGGACGCAGGCTTTACGATGACTTCCATGCCGGACACCTTCACGATGCCGAGCTGTCTTCCCGAAAACCAAAAGGTCTCTCCCGGATTGAGCTTCGAAATAAATCCTTCCTCGATGCTCCCCAAGTATTTGCCCGACATAAACTTGACCTTCATCATCGCATCCGACACAATCGCACCGATGCTTAGCCGATGACGCATCGCCAGTTTGCGAGATTCTACTTTATAACGTCCGTCTTTGAGCACCAACCGATGAAAGTCATCGTAGGCCGTCAGCGTTTTTCCGCCATGAAGCAACATGCTCATGCATTCATCAAATTCGCCCCGCGTAATGGATGCAAAGCAATGGGTCTGCGAGACTTCTTCAAAGATTTCATCTGTCACAAAACCATCGCCCACCGCCAAGGTCATTAGGTATTGGATCAATACATCAAAACTTCGGATATAAGGAATGCGCTGTTCGATAATATGCTCCTTGACCGCGTACTTTAGCGAGTCGCCCTCGATGATTTCAAGGGAATTCGTCGGTACATAATAGATATAAGACGTTTCATGCGGGCGATGCCCCGAACGGCCAGCACGTTGCAAAAAGCGCGCAACGCCTTTGGGCGAACCGATCTGTATCACGCAATCCACCGGACGAAAATCAACGCCCAGATCCAGCGAACTGGTGCAGACTACAGCTTTGAGCTTATTCTCATGCAAAGCCTCCTCTACCCAAAGACGGATTTCATCGCTTAAAGAACCATGATGAATAGCCAAGATACCGGCAAATTCAGGATAGTTGGAAATAATCTGCTGGTACCAGATCTCGGATTGCGAACGTGTATTCGTGAAGATCAGCGTCGAATTGTATTGCTTGACAATGTCAATGACTTTATCGAGCAGGCGGATGCCCAGGTGCCCTGCCCACGGAAACTTTTCGATCGTATCGGGCAAGACGGTTTCAATCTGAATGTTCTTTTTCAGATTCGCTTTAACCATCACGCCTTGATGATTTTGTCCCAAAAGGATTTCCTGCGCTTCGGCCAAGTTGCCGATCGTTGCCGAGATCCCCCATATCTTGAGGTCAGGATTCAGGACTTTCAGTCGGCTTAAAGCCAGTTCGACCAGCACGCCCCGCTTGCTTCCAAGCAGTTCATGCCACTCATCGATCACAATAAATTCCAAATGCTTAAAATACTCCTCGCTCCCTTTGGAAGCCAATAGCAAATGAACAGATTCGGGCGTCGTGATCAACGATTGAGGTGGATTCTTGCGCTGTTTTTGCCTGTCGGAAATGCTGGTATCGCCTGTTCGGAATTCGATTTTATAATCTAGGTCTAAATCTTCCGAAACCTGCGTTGTCGCTTTGTAGATCTCTTTGGACAATGCCCGCAAAGGCGTAATCCACAACGCATGCAAAGCTGACTTTTTGTTCTTGATTTTCTTCTGATAGGCTTTGTTATTGTAATAATGATCGATAATGCCAAACCAGATCGCGAAGGTTTTTCCAAAACCTGTAGGTGCGTTGAGCAGGCCAGAATGTCCTTTCTGAATCTCCGACCATGCCTTTTTCTGAAAAGCATGCGGAGTCCATCCCTGATTGTAAAACCAAACGTCGGCTAACTGATTCATGGTTTCTGTTTGATCAAATCCAACAAATCTTCTTTGGTATTTGCGTCTTTCGCGAGCTTATCTTTGCGCCAGCGCAAAATTCTTGGAAAGCGCAAAGCCACGCCCGATTTATGGCGCGTACTAAGGTTGATGCCTTCGAATGCAAGCTCAAAAACCAATTCGGGTTTCACCGAGCGCACCGGTCCAAACTTGTCAATGGTATTACGTTTGATCCAATTATCGATCGTGATCAATTCTTTATCCGTCAGACCAGAATAAGCTTTTGTGAACGGAACCAATTGCTCCTGATCCCAAACCGCAAAGGTATAATCCGTAAATAGATTCGCTCTTCGACCGCTCCCCGACTGCGCATAAATCAATACGCCATCGATGCTCATCGGTTCGGTCTTCCACTTGTACCAATTTCCTCTTTTGCGACCGACCTCGTAGGGACTGTCCGCTCTTTTGAGCATTAAGCCTTCGGCAAAATGCACGCGCGCGTTTTCTCTAAAGGCTTTGGCTTCTTCCCAGTTTGCAAACTGTTTATGTTCAGAAAGAATCAGGATATTGTCCAATGGATATGTTTCCAAAATTGCCTTGAGCAATGCCCTGCGCTCGTATAAAGGTTTGGTTCGGATGTCTTCCCCATTCCATTCCAACAAGTCATAACAGACCATGACCAAAGGAGCTTCTTGCAATATCTTGGCAGAAAGATTCTTTCTACCGATACGTGTTTGCATAACATTAAAATCCAGCGCATGGCCATCCTTCCACGGAATGACTTCTCCATCGATCACCGTTCCGTCAGGAAGAATTTGATTGAGCTTCGCAAATTCCGGAAACTTTTCGGTCATCAGATCTTCCCCCCGGCTCCAGACAAATAAGTCATTCTGCCTTACGATCAGCTGACCGCGAATGCCATCCAGTTTTGGCTCGACAACCCATTCCGACAGGTCACCCAAATCATTTGGATCGCCCTCCAGCGCATACGCCAAATAAAAAGGATAAGGCAAGAAATGCTTGTCTTCGGCCAGGTTGCTTTCGAACAAACTCGCCATCGTCTCGGTAAATGGATCCCATTTCCCAATCAGGCGATGTTCAATCACCGCTTCATCTTTATCTAAATATTTTGCAAGCGCCTTCACGACTATCTTGCTGGACACACCAACACGGAAATTTCCGGTCATCAATTTATTAAACACAAATAAGGACGTGCCCGAAAGGTGATTCCAATAACCAGTGATCACTTCTTTTTGTTCTTCGACAGTCACTTTCTTTAAGCGAACAACTTCGGTAATGATCTGTTCCAACGAATAATCAGCTTCCGCCGAAGTTTTCGGAAGGATCAGGCTTAAGCTTTCTGCCAAGTCACCGACGATGTAATAACTTTCCTCGAATAGCCATAGCGGAATATTCGCCAGTTCGGAAGCCCAAAGCCGAAGGTCGGTAGTTTTCGCTGGACGCGAAGGTTTATTTCCCGTCAAGACCGCTATCGCGAATACCTTATCTTCCTCACGCGCAACCTGCAGGTAATCCACGATTGCTTGGATCTTCTGGTTGGTCTTGGTCGTGCCATCGATTTCTTCGAATAATTTGACAAAATCCCTCATTCCGAAACCTCCTCTTCTTCATCGTTGTACAAGGTCTTAAAGATGGATGATTTAATGCCATATTCTTCAGAAACCCATTTTGAAAAGTTATTCTCATAGCCATGCGTCACATACACATGTTTCGCTCCGGTATCCTGAACCGCTTGATTTAATTGTTGCCAATCACAATGGTCCGAAAGCGGAAAGCCTTTGTCCACTCCTCGCCTTCTTCGCGCACCGCGCAACTGCATCCAGCCCGAACACATCGCAATCTTGTAGGGCGTCATCTTCCGGAGCCAAGGCGTGTCGGAAGCCGAAGGCGGAGCCACAATGACCGCACCTTTGATCTTGCTCCGGTCATTCTCGGGCGTAATGCGAACGCCCGGAAAATCGTAGCCTATCGTAGCCAACGCTTCATTGGTATTTGCGACAGCACCATGCAGATAAATATCACCGATACTCTGATCCAAATGTGCTAAGATATTTTGGGCTTTGCCCAATGAATAGCCGAGCAAAACAGTATTGTAACCCAATGCCACATTCTTGCGCCAAAAGGTATTGATATCTTCATAAATCTCATGCGGATCCGGAAAATTATAGATCGGCAATCCGAAAGTTGATTCGGTAATAAAATGATCACATTTCACTAGTTCATAAGGCTGGCTGACTCCATCCGAAACGATTTTATAATCGCCTGTAAACACCCACACTTCGCCTTCGTATTCTAGGCGGATCTGCGAAGAGCCAATGATATGTCCAGCAGGATGAAAAGAAATCTTCACGCCGTTAATCTCAAACGGATCATTGTATGCAACCGCACGCACATTATTTTCCGCTCCGATCCGCAGGTTTAGGATCGGAACGGTTTGTTCCTGACAAATGTAATTCTTCATTCCCCAGCGCATGTGGTCCGAATGCCCATGTGAAATCAGAGCGGTATCGACCGGCTTCCAAGGATCCAAATAGACATCAGCCTGTTTGCAATAAAGACCCTTCTGGTTGACTGTAAGTAATTTCATATACTGGCTCTCTGTGCGTTTTTGTCTTTTTAAAACAGTCATCGAGTCCAAAAGTTTTATATATAATCGAGATTGGAAATGCTGCACTCGATAGGTTGAGTTTTTATCGACTGCCGACAGTCGCTCTACTGTGCTTTCATTTCGAAATTTTATAGTAATTTTATAGAATTATAAACACATAAATTAATTATGAATAAAATATCGAAGTTGATTGTGTTATTTCTTGCGTTTGCGTCTTTCGTGTCATGTGGAGAAGATGAGCAGATGGACGAAAATTTTCTTTTAGTAGGCGCATGGACCGGCGTCCAAATAGATTATTTCGAATAATAATGAGTTTACGCATTCTGATGACTACATTAATCAATTTAAAATGATTTTTAATCAAGATGGCACAGTTAGCATAACCGACATATACGATGGAAATGATGAAGATGATGAAGTAGGGAATTACACATTAAAAGACAATGTATTGACCATTATGCTAAGCGAAAATCCGGCTGATAATGTTACCTTTAAGATTCTTAAACTGACCTCTAGGGAATTGGTATTTGCGGAAGAATATACCGAAGATGGCATTTCGTATCGTGAAGAATCCTATTTAAGGAGGTAATTATTTTAAATTCTTTAGATCTTAGCTGTTGTTACATCGCAAAATTAGCTTCAACGAGTTGCTGTAGCTATTGGAGCATTAAACAACTGCTCAATGTAGTCGAAAAACCACAAGCGCAGATATTTATTATCATGATAAGAAACATTAGCCTATCATTGAACAGTTATAAATAAATTAATTATGAATAAATTTTTGAGACTAACGATTGCATTGTTTATGCTACTGACTGTCTTTTCGTGCGGAAAAGATGAACAGGACGATGATAGTTTATTAATATTAGGAACATGGGCTGGCGTTAAGATTGACTATTACGAAAACAATAAGTTTACGCGTTTAAATGACAATCTTGCACGAGTCAAATTTACCTTCAATTCAGATGGGACACTATCAATAACATCTATTGACATTGAAAATGAAAATAATGCAGGCAAGTACACCGTAAAGGACAAAACATTAACCATGTCGGAAGGCGATGACCTAGCGGGAGCTCTAGTTTTTAAGATTCTTAAATTAACTTCTACAGAACTTGTTTTTGCGGAAGAATACACGGAAGATGGAATCCTATATCGTGAAGAATGGCATTTAAAGCGGTAATTCTCTTCCCTTTTAAATAGATAAGAAAGGCAACGAGCATCGTGCTCGTTGCCTTTTTGATATAAACTCTATTATCCAATTGTTCTCGACAAAGTTATCCAGCATCACTACTTTGATTTGTTTTGTTAATTGATGGAGATTATGTAATTGAATGCAAATGGATATCCTTATTTTTGTTGCATGCAACAAATCGCCGTAATTTTCGATATGGATGGTGTCATCGTCCATACTAATCCTTACCATTCTTTAGCATTCAGAAAACTTTTTACTGCCTACGAGCTGAATCCTTCGCAGGAAGAATTTGAACTGCACATGTATGGCAAGCACAACAGCTATATTTTTTCGCATTTCTTAAACCGTAAAATTGGCAGGGAAGAATTGGTCGAGCTTGAAAACGAGAAGGAAGCATTGTTTCGTGAAATCTATGCGACAGAGATAGACCCAATTCATAACTTTTTGCCTTTCTTGGCTTCGTTAAAAGAAGCGGGCATTCCGACAGGAATCGCCACTTCCGCCCCACGGGCGAATTTGGATTTGATTGCGACAAAATTGGATTTGTTCCCATTGATGGATTCTGTTCTGGCGAGCGAAGATATACATTTGCACAAGCCTCACCCTGAAGTGTATTTGAAGTCAGCCGAAAATCTAGGCATTCCCCCTGAAAACTGTTTGGTTTTTGAAGATTCATTCTCCGGAATTACAGCAGGATTAAATGCAGGGATGAAAGTCGTCGGCGTACTAAGCTCCCACAAAAAAGAAGATTTGCCAGTCTGCCAAGCATACATCAACGATTATACAGACATTGATGCCAAATGGGTGAAGGAGTTGATGATAGAAAACTAATTTAACCTGTAGCGTAAAAACATTCCTATTCGTTAATAGTTGTGATAGAAAAATACATTTCTATTTTCACTTATTAGCCTGTTATGTTTCTAAAAAAATTAGTTGTTGTCCTATTGACAATTTCAGTATCCTGCTCAGTAGCCTTTGCACAAACAGAAGAGGTTCGCAATGCGGAATATTACCTCGAGTCTTCGATAAAAAAACGCAAAACCGCTAAGAACATGTTGATTTTTGGGGCCACAGGAGTAGTTGTAGGAAGTGGCCTTTTAACCTATGTACTATATTATGATGGTAGCTCACATGGCTCAGATGTCATAGATCCTTTAACTCTTGGAGCAGTGGGTGCAACTGGGGTCACGTTAATTGGCGGAGGCCTATTAAGCTTAGGCAGTATTCCTGTATTTATTGTTTCCAAAAAGCATAAAGAAAAGGCAATTTTATTAGAGCCGACTATCAACACGACTCGTATAAGAATTCCAAACGTCAATCCAAATATTGCGACTGCGGGTGTGCGTTTGCGATTCTAATTTCATATTTCTTAATGCCTTTATGGTATTATCAAATAATTTGATACAAAATAGATTTACAAAAAAACGGGATAAGTTAACCTTATCCCGTTTATCAATAGTATTATTTGCTATTAAATTCCTGTAGGAACTTCTGTTTCTTCAGGAGCTTTATCAATTAACTCCATAAATTGATCTAATTTCGGAGTAATAATAATTTGTGTTCTACGGTTGCGCGCTTTACCTTCCGGAGTTCCGTTGTTGGCGATTGGATTAAATTCTCCACGACCACCAGCGGTCAGACGTTTTGGATCTACGCCATAGTTTTTCTGCAATGCTTGAACAACCGAAGATGCTCTCAATGTACTTAAATCCCAGTTGTTGCGGATATTTGGCTTCGAGATAGGATCCGAATCCGTATTACCTTCAATCAAGACATCATAATCTTTGTAATCTTGAATGATTTTCGCGATTTTACTTAAAGTCTCTCCTGCTTGGTCTGAAATTTCATACGAACCAGATTTGTATAGCATGTTATCCGATAATGAAATATACACTACACCTTTTAGAACCTGCACATCCACATCTTTCAATTCTTCACGACTCAATGAACGCGTCAAGTTATTGGTCAATACCATATTCAATGAATCGCTCTTGTTTTTCGTGTTTACTAAATGTTGAATGTATTTATTCGATGCATTGATTTCATCAACTAGTTTAGAAATATTGACGTTTCCTTGTGTATTTTGGCTGATGCTATTATCTAAAGTAGACTGCAATCTTGCCAAAGCTTCGCGAAGCGTTGCATTGGTTTTGCGTTCTTGCTCTAATTGATCTTCTAAACTTTTTACCCTTGATCTGCTTTCCGCTAATTCAACTTGGCCTTTTTGATAAAGCTCACCTAAATCTTGATGTTGTGTTTGAAGTGCCGTAAACTTTTTATTGCTTACGCAACTTGAAAATAATACACTTGCTACAAGTATAGTTATTGGTATCGATAGATATTTTGTCATAGACATTTTGTTTATTTATATAAATGTAGGAAAACAAATGTGGTATTCAAATAGTCTAAATGCGATTTTAAGCTAAATAGTGTTAAAAAAGCAATGCTTCAATCGGGGAGATTGAAGCATTAACTAACCAATTATTAACCTAAATTATGAGTTAAATATTATTCAACAAGCGTGCCAGAAAAATGTGGATTATGTAACGTTTATATGTAATTTGAATTCGGTTAAGAATTTTATTCTAAAATGATTAAGCCTTCAACCGGGGAGATTGAAGGCTTAAAACTAACCAATTATTAACCTAAATTATGAGTTATATACAGTTCAATGACCATACCAAAAATTTTTGGACAGATGCCATTTAACAAAAATTAACGAAAGTTCGTGTTTATCCAATCAACAATGAAGGTTTGCTTTTGGCTAAATAGTTTGGATACTGATATCGATAAGTTATCGTTCTGTAGCTGAATTATCTAAATAAAATTTGTGCAACTTAGGTATTCAACATATCATTATTACTAGTTCTTAAAGCACATGGAATACTCTTTACTCGTTGTCCCTTAATCTTTACTCTAAAAAAACTTTAATTCAGAATGGCCTAAAAAAAGTAATCCTTCAACCGGGGAGATTGAAGGATTAAACTAACCAATTATTAACCTAAATTATGAATTAAATAGATTGCAATGACCGTACCAAAAATCATTGAATCAAAATCCTTAACATAAACTTAACATAGAAAATCTAATCGTAAAAAAAATGGCGTTTTATTAGAAGCTATAAAAAAGTAAAGCTTCAATCGGGGAGATTGAAGCTTTAACTAACCAATTATTAACCTAAATTATGAACTAAGTATATTGCAATGACCGTACCAAACTATTTTGGCACTTATATTTTAACAGAAATTAACAAAAAATAAATGATTGAATGAATAGACATGAAATAGATAAAAAAAAGCAAGCCTTCAATCGGGGAGATTGAAGGCTTAACTAACCAATTATTAACCTAAATTATGAGTTAAACTATATACAATCACCATACCAAAATGTAATTTGGCTTAAAAAACTTCCTTATATCACAAGTTTGTTGCATTAACACATTTGATATAGGGATTTTTAGCTAGTATTGTTGGTTTATGATATATTGAATAAACACCTGATTTAGTTTTGTAGCTAAAAGACTACAAAATATGTCTAAAAATTATACAAATCGGCTCCCACTGACCAATTTTGTAATTAAACAAGCGATTATCGACTAGATTAAAATAAAATTAAAAAAAGAAAGCCTTCAATCGGGGAGATTGAAGGCTTAACTAACCAATTATTAACCTAAATTATGAAGCTCAAATATACATCCTCTGTAGACATTAAATAGACTCTCGAGAGGCCTTTAACAAAACATTAACGGTATTCAGACGATTAGCTGACAATTCCGGCTATTATCCGCTTTTAATCGTTACTTTTGCGCTATGCAATTAGATTCAATCCTTAGTCGGCTACAGATTTCCGATTTAAACGCCATGCAACATGAAGTTCTTAATCAATACGATACTAACAAGGATTTTTTATTGCTATCCCCTACTGGAACGGGTAAAACGCTAGCGTTCACCTTATTGCTTTTAAAAGAATTAGAAGAAAATACGAATGCTGTGCAATGCCTGATTGTAGTGCCAACTCGAGAATTGGCTCTGCAGATTGAAACGGTCGTCCGCAAGGTTATTCAAGGATATAAAGTGACTTGTGTTTATGGAGGCCACGCTACTAAAGTTGAACGAAATAACTTAAAAGAAGCTCCTGCTATTCTGATTGGAACCCCAGGACGCATCATTTATCATTTAGACCGAAATCATTTCGACCCAGAAACTGTCAAAACAATTATTCTTGATGAATTTGATAAATCTTTGGAATATGGCTTTCAAGACCAAATGACGAAAATCATTGACGCGTGCACGTCAATTCGTAAGCGAATACTGACATCTGCCACAGAAATGACAGAAATTCCTGATTTCGTCCGAATAAATGACAAAGTTTCTGTTAACTTTCTGAATGAAGCTTCCTCAAAGCCAGATATTAGCTACAAGAAAATTACTTCTACAGTTCAGCGCAAACTAATCAGCTTATTTAATCTAATCTGTAAGCTTCAAGACCAAAAGATTCTAGTTTTCTGCAACCATAGAGATGCTGTAGAACACATCAGTGAATTGCTGGAGAATAGAGAAATCATTCATGATGTCTTTCATGGAGGCTTAGAACAGCAAGACCGTGAATTGGCTCTTCTAAAATTCAGGAACAAAAGCAACCATATCCTGCTGACCACTGACCTAGCATCTAGAGGCTTGGATATCCCTGAAGTAGACGCAATTATCCATTATCAATTGCCTGCCAAGGAAGATGATTTTATTCACCGAAATGGGAGAACTGCAAGAATGTTGGCTAAAGGAACTGTATATGTCCTCCTGAAACCAGAAGACAACTACTCCTATCTGCCAGAAATTATTGACGAAGAAGAATTAGATAGGGATTATCCATTACCACCAAGCTCGAAGTATGCAACGGTATATGTAAGTGCGGGGAAAAAGAATAAAGTCAACAAAATTGATTTAGTCGGTTATTTTCTTTCGATTGATGGAATACACAAGGATGATATTGGCATTATCGAAGTAAAAGATTATGAATCTTTTGTGGCTGTCAACCGTAAAATTGTAGCAAGCTTAATCCAAACGGCTACGAATGGAAAAATTAAAGGTAAAAAGATTCGGGTTGGAAGGACTTAATCTTTCTTTATAAAATCAATGATTTTCGTTGGAACTAACTGACTGATATCTCCCCCATTTGCCAAAATATCCCGAACAATTGTTGATGAAATGTGTGCTAATCCAGAACGGCTCATCAAGAAATAGGATTCTATAGCGGGCGCAAGCAATAAATTGTTTTGCGCTATGGCATTCTCAAATTCAAGATCAGCAGAGTTCCTCAAGCCCCTTAAGATAAATTTGGCATTAACCTGTTCACAAAATTGGACAGTCAATCCAGAATAAGTTGTTACGCGAACACGGATACTATCTTCAAACAGCTTTTCGATAGCATGTTTACGATCATCGAAACTCATTAAACCTTTTTTCGAGCTATTTACTCCGATTGCTATATAAATTACATCAAATAATCCCAAAGCACGCTCTACCAAATCCTGATGAGCGTTTGTAAATGGATCGAATGATCCTGGAAATACGGCGATATTCATACTGAATTAATTTGAAGTGAACTGATAAAAACTAAACGAACTGATTCCATACTTTCTTGTTTCTACGAAATAGCTTGAACTTTCTATTATTCGATTCGATGGATGTTCAATAACTAACCATCCATTTTCCAACAATAATTCATTTTCGAAAATCATGTTGGCTAACTGAGGCAATCGAGGAAGGTCATATGGAGGATCCGCAAAAATAAAATTGAATTTATCCTTACAGCTCGACACGAATTTCAAGACATCCGCTTTCTGCGTTCTAATTGAATCGATAGCCATTTTTTTTGCGGTCTCTTGAATATAGGCCAAACATTTGAAGTGGATGTCGATTGCTAGAACTGACTCCACTCCTCTTGACGCTAACTCAAAGGAAATATTTCCAGTTCCTGCGAACAAATCCATACAGATCAATTCATCAAAATCCAACCGGTTCTGCAAAATATTGAACAGCGCTTCCTTCGCCAAATCAGTTGTCGGTCTGACAGGTAAATTGCTTGGTGGATTTAGTCTTAAACCACCCAATCGGCCACCTATGATGCGCATATTGGAGTATCTAAAAGAATATTGTACGTTAAAATGGAGTTCTCAGCGGTAGTTTCGTCAATATGAACAGGATTGCGATGCCTTAAATATTCTACAGTATCCGCGTAATTGTTTAAAGAAGAAATATAATCATGATCTTCTGCAATACCCGAAAGCAACAGCTTATCCACTTTATTTGTGATATTGAAGTTTTGGAAAACCTGCAAGACATAAAACGCGACATCTGCCTGATTGAATACTTCAAAATTGGTATACAACACAAATTCGCCGTGAATAAAAAGAAATAGGTCCATTCTATTTTCATTAAAATGAAGACCTAAAACTTGACCCCGAATTGGTATTTTTGGCTGTGCCTGTTCTAAAAGCACGGCAAATTCTGGAACAAAACGAGCGTTAGGAAATAAGGTCTTCCATTTATTCAATTTTAAGATATCGTATTGATAAATAGCGACTACGGATAATTGATCTAAATGGGTGGTATATTTACTTATCGGCGCTTCCTGCTGAAGAAATGCACTATACAGTGTTTCATCCTCTGCGGAATACACTTCGCTCGGAATTAAAACTAAACTCTCGTGCGCAACAGAAATATAGACTTTGGAAAACGGCAGACTTAATAATTTTGTTGCTGAGGCAATGGGATTTTCAATTTCATAAACCAGCGCATGAATCACTTCATTTTCATCATTTAAAACGAGTAAAACATCATGAACATCATCTGTTTTAATCAATAAAGAGTAGCTCGATAAATAGTGAAGCTGAAATTTTTCCGATGTATATTGCATACTAAAACATAAACCAACATAGCAAAATAGCTATGTTAACAAAATTAGCTTTTACAATTGAATTGACAAACCTTTTAAATAACTTTGAGTGTGCACATCAAAAATCTCTTAATCCAGAATTTTCCACTCGAGCCTACCGACCAGCAGTTGATGGCTTTCGAAGAATTAGCCACATTCTTAGCCTCATTCGACAATCAGTCCTGTTTTATTCTAAAAGGATACGCCGGTACAGGTAAAACGACAATCATCGGAACTTTGGTTAAAACATTATCGAATTTATTAAAAAGGTCGGTTTTGCTCGCTCCAACGGGTAGAGCAGCAAAGGTCATGAGCTCCTACAGTGGCCGAAAAGCGTTGACCATACATAAAAAGATTTATCGCAAAAAGTCGGCCGCCTCCATTCAATTGGATTTTACATTAGCAGAGAACATGCATGAGAACACCTTGTTTATTGTGGATGAAGCTTCAATGCTCTCTGATGGATCGGATGTTCTTTTTTCCAAAAGTGTGCTCGCTGACCTAATCAGTTATGTGCGCAGCGGTCAAAATTGCTGTTTGTTATTTGTTGGCGATACAGCACAGCTCCCTCCTGTTGGATTGGAGAAAAGTCCAGCTTTGGATCCGTTGGTTCTTCGAGACAGCTATTATCTACATCCATATTTTATTGAACTGACAGACGTTGTTCGTCAAGCCAGCGATTCTGGAATTCTATACAATGCTACAAAAATCCGGAAGGAAATTAAGTTAGAAGAAGAAAATCAGACCTACCCTATCCCTAAATTCATTACGAAACCTTTTAAAGATATTTTCCGAATGACGGGAGAGAAACTGATTGAAGGTCTGCATTACAGTTATGACAAATATGGTATAGAGAATTCGATGGTGATTTGCCGATCGAACAAAGCTGCCAATTTATATAATCAGCATATTCGCAATAGTATTTTGTTTCGAGAAGAAGAAATCACTGGGGGCGATTTGATCATGGTTGTCCGCAACAATTATTTTTGGTTGCAACAGCATGACGAAAGCAATACCGGATTTATTGCAAATGGCGATATGGCCAGCATTCGCAAACTTGGCAATGAACATGAAATGCATGGCTTTCGATTTGCCGATATTACCTTAGACTTTCTAGATGGACTTGATTTGGATGGCATACAATGCAGGGTATTGTTAGACAGCTTGCATGTTGATTCTCCCAACTTGCCTTATGAAGACCAAAAACGTTTGTACGAATCGATTTTAAAGGATTACGAAGATATCCCTGGAAAGAAAGACCGGATGGAAGCCATTAAAAAAGATCCATATTACAATGCCCTGCAGATTAAATTTGCTTACGCAATCACCTGCCATAAAGCACAAGGTGGTCAATGGGAATCTGTTTTTGTTGACCAGGGATTTTTAAATGATGAAATGGTTAATACTGAATTTCTCCGCTGGCTGTATACGGCTATTACACGTGCAAAAACAGAACTATTTTTAGTCAATTTCTCCCAGCATTTCTATTAAATGCTGATTTATACTCAAATTTTTACAAGAAATCAGCGCAAATACATTCAAAAACGCATAATTTAGCTTTCTAATTATTAACAATAATCATACACATGCGTCAAACCATCTTCCTACTATTTATTTTGCTTGCTATACAAGTGCAAGCGCAAGAAAAAAGTACTTTAGTAAAACCAAATTACCAGCAAGCTTCAAAGTTTTCTCCTGATAAGTTGAAAACAATGATATTCTCAACAGACGTTAATCCAAACTGGATTAATTTTTCAGATCGCTTTTGGTATGAATATTCCACATCTAATGGCAAAAAATGGTACTTGGTTGATCCTGCAACAAAAAGCAAAAGAGAGCTATTTGACAATGCAGATATGGCAGCCAAAGTCACTAGAATCGTTAAAAACCCTTTCGACGCGCAAAACTTATCTCTACAGAATTTAAAATTCACAGATGATGAGAAGAAAATCCGTTTTCAGGTATTAAGCACAAAAGATACAGTTAAAAGCAAAGAAGAAATTGCGAAGTTGAAAACGAAATCGGACACGATCAAAAAGAAATTATTCTATTTGGAGTACGATTTAGCAACAAGAAATTTAATCGAATTAAGCGATAGTACGAAAGAAAAATCTAGAGCTCCTTGGGCTAATTTTTCGCCTGATACGATGAAAGTCTATTTCGCTAAAGATTACAACTTGTATTGGATGGATAAAGAGAACTATGAGAAAGCATTGAAAGATGATAAAGATAGTACAATCATTGAGCATCAAATCACAAAAGATGGAGTTCAAGGCTATGCTTGGGGCGGTGATGAATACAGTATTACTACAGGCGGAAAAGAGGACGAAGAAAAATCGAAGCGTAAATCAGTTTGGTTAAGCTGGTCTCCTGACGGAAAATATTTTTCGTTAAGCCGCAAGGATAATCGGACTTTATCCCCGTTATGGGTCATCAACAATGTAGCTGATAAACGTCCAACTTTGGAAACGTACAAATATTTAATGCCAGGTGAAGTAGACTCCACAGAAGCTGAATTGCATATTTTTGATGCGCAAAGCTTGACTTCAAAACAAGTAAATGTAGCTGCATTTAAAAATCAAACCATTAGTCTTTGGACAAAAGATGCTGACAAAAGCAGTTACAAAGGAAAAATCTACATCAATTATTGGTTAGGAAATAATACTGAATTTTATGTTGCACGTTCAAGCCGCGACTTAAAACGCATTGATATCCTTTCTGTAAATGCGGTTAGCGGGGAAGTGAAGACATTGATTGAAGAACGTTCTAATGTATATTTAGATGTTCGCAAACCTACATTAATTCAAAACGGCAATCAATTGATCCATTGGTCACAGCGTGATGGCTGGGGACATTTTTATTTGTACAGCAATAATGGACAATTGATCAATCAAATTACATCAGGATCTTACAATGCGGTAGACGCGACTCATTTTGATGAAGCAACTAAAACTTTGTATTTTAAAGCAAACGGACGCGAAATCAATGAAGACCCGTATTACGAACATTTTTATAGTGTCAATGCAAATGGTTCTGGATTAAAATTGTTGAATCCAGGCGATTTCGATCATCAGATTTCAACAAGTACCTCAGGTAAATTCTTTATCGATAATTTCTCCAGAGTCAATACCACACCGGCAACAAATCTATATGCTGCGAATGGTGCATTGCTGTTAAAATTGGAAGAAGCGGATTTATCTCAATTATTTGCTGCAGGCTACAAATTTCCTGAACCGTTCAAAGTGAAAGCTGCTGATGGAATTACAGATTTATATGGGGTGATGTATAAGCCTTACGATTTTGATTCCACGAAGACCTACCCTATTTTAGAATATGTTTATCCCGGTCCACAAACGGAAGCCGTTAACAAATCCTTTGGAAGAAGCATGGATCGCATTGATCGCATCGCTCAAGTAGGGTTTATCGTTGTGACGGTTGGTAACAGAGGTGGTCACCCTGCACGTTCAAAATGGTACCATACTTATGGATACGGAAATTTACGTGATTATGGTTTAGAAGATAAAAAAGTAACTGCTGAGCAGTTAGCGAATAAATATGATTTCATTGATATCGATCGCGTCGGAATTTTCGGGCATTCGGGTGGTGGATTTATGTCGACTGCTGCTATGCTGGTTTACCCTGACTTTTTTAAAGTTGCAGTTTCTAGTGCCGGAAATCATCAAAATGATATCTACAACCGCTGGTGGAGCGAGCGTCATCATGGAGTAGCTGAAAAAGTTTCAGTTAAAGGAGATACTACTTTCTCTTACCAAATTGAAAAAAATACAGAATTAGCTAAAAACCTGAAAGGTAAATTGCTTTTAGCAACTGGCGATATCGATAACAATGTACACCCTGCCAATACAATCCGCATGGCTGATGCATTGATCAAAGCAAATAAACGTTTTGAATTTTTATTGCTTCCGGGACAAAGACACGGTTTTGGAAACATGACAGAATATTTCTTCTGGAAAATGACTGACTATTTTAGTGAGCATCTATTAGGCGAATCTAAAAGTGATGATGTCGATATTCTGGAAATGAATCGGGACAAGGCTTTGAAGAGGTAAGTGTTTGATGCAAAGAAAATAGAAGAACTGTCCATTGTTTTAAGAAACTTTAAAGCAATGGACTTTTCTTTATCCGATTTAGACGGAATAACATTAAAAGATTTACTGCAACTTTCGATCAGCTACCAATACAAACAAGTAGGCTGGCGAGCAGCGTGGGTTTTGGAAACAGTGGTCTTAGCAAATCCATCCTACTTATTAGCGATACAGGATGAATTGATTGAAAGTCTTTCCGTTCAGAAAGATTGGAGCAGTTTGAGAAGTTATTCTAAAATTCTCATGGAGTTGACAAATCCAAAAAAATCATTTTCCCTATCAAAAGAACAAGAAGAAATCATTATCGAAGATACCTTTAATTGGATGATTGACATCGACTGTCCGCTGGCTGTTCGATGCAATTGCATGGATATATTATATCAGCTGAGTTCAGAACACGAATGGATAAAAGATGAACTGATTGAGCAAATCAATTTATTTCTAAAAACGCCAACACCTGCATTGGCAAGCCGAGGAAATAAAATTCTAAAACGAATACTTAATTCCTAAGTAGCTAAAATTATACATATCGTTTCTCGCTCCTTCTGGACGAGAACCATCCGTATTAATCGGATTGTACCCATCTAAATCTTCTCCGCCTGAGAAATTGAACTGACTATTGATTACTAAACTAAAATAACCGTCAGTACGAGTTGAAAATTTATTTAGCGGAATAGATAATCCGACATTGACAATCGGCAGTAATTTATCTCTTGTTTTTTGGCTATATAATTTTGTCGTCACCGGATTTCCGTCAGCATCCAAAACCATCTCGCCATCTGCATCGTAAACAAAAACATTCTCGTGAGCACCGTTCACAGAACCTTCTGGAATCTCCATAACTTCCGTTGCTCCGGTGTTCAGGTCTCTGTATGAATACGATGTCTGACGTTGAATATTTTTATAATTGTTGAAAATTCCTCCTACACCCAATCCAACATAAAACCCATAGAGGATATTGCGCTCGAAAAAAGATTTTTTAAACAAGAATTTTTCATCTGTGAAAAATCGATACGGATAAGCCGTAACATTTAATGAACCAGCAAAATATTGATTCTCAACAAACCGAGGATCCCAATCTACGATGTAAATATTGGATTCACCTCTTGATTTAAGCAAACCTGTCTGAAGTTCCAGACCGGCAAACAAACCTTTGATAATGTGATAGTCACCTTTCAGCACCGCACCGTAACCAAAGTTATTGGTGTGGTTAATATCTCCATATAACATAGTAAAACCCCCACCGGCAGTAATTTCTATATTTTTATTTTGATTTTTCTTGCCATCAATTGGTGGACAAAATAATTGCGAATAACCTAAAATTGGAACAGCTAAAAATATAAGTATGGTGTAAATCCTATCCATGTATTTGTATTAGAATAATGTATTCGGTTTGTTTGTATTAATTTTTCCTAAATGTTTATAGGCCAATTCTGTGCACTCTCTCCCGCGAGAAGTACGCATAATATATCCTTCTTGTATCAAAAAAGGTTCGTAAACCTCTTCAATCGTTCCTTCGTCCTCGCTTACTGCTGTCGCAATAGTTTTCAAACCAACCGGCCCGCCTTTGAACTTATCAATAATTGTGCTCAAAATTTTATTGTCCATTTCGTCCAATCCATGAACATCCACATTCAATGCTTTTAAAGCGTATTCAGCAATGGCTTTATCCACCTGTCCATTTCCTTTGATTTGTGCAAAATCACGTGTTCTTCGCAACAAGGAATTGGCAATTCTGGGCGTTCCCCGGCTTCTTCTCGCAATTTCAAAAGCGCCTTCTTCAGTAATCGGCGTATTGATTATTTGCGCGGAGCGCAATACAATTGTAGTCAATAATTTCGCATCGTAATATTGCAACCTGGAATTGATTCCAAATCGAGCACGCAAGGGCGCAGTCAATAAACCAGAACGCGTAGTAGCACCTACTAGTGTAAATGGACTTAAAGAGATCTGTACGGAACGTGCATTGGGACCGGATTCCAACATAATGTCAATCTTAAAATCTTCCATGGCTGAATACAGATATTCTTCAACCAAAGGACTCAATCGATGGATTTCGTCAATAAAAAGAATATCGCCTTCTTCAAGATTTGTTAATAAACCAGCCAAATCACCTGGTTTATCCAAAACTGGACCTGATGTAATTTTGATGCCAACCCCCATTTCGTTAGCAATGATATGGGACAATGTTGTTTTTCCTAATCCCGGAGGGCCATGCAACAAGACATGGTCTAGCGCTTCTCCTCTTAATTTTGCTGCTTTAACAAAGATGGAAAGGTTTTCTAAAATTTTTTGCTGACCGGTAAAATCATCAAATGTTTGGGGACGAAGTACACGCTCTAACTCTTTATCAGTTGGGTGCAATCGTTCGGCATTTGGATCTAGATTTTCGTTCATCACAAGTTCGAATATAATAATGCTAACTAATATTTTCTAAAAAAACTTTCCCATTTTAATTGAATCACCCCAAAAAATGCTTCCCGAAATATTCGCGGGCTCATTTTAGAAACTCCTTCTGTCCGATCAGTGAATATAATCGGAACTTCAACAACGTTAAAGCCATATTTTATCGCGGTGAATTTCATTTCAATCTGAAAGGCATAGCCAACAAACTTAATTTTGTCCAAAGGAATCGTTTGTAACACCTTTCTGCGAAAACAAACAAAACCAGCCGTAGCATCTTGAATATCGATCCGCATAATCATCCGGACATATACCGAAGCAAAATAAGACATCAACACCCTATTCATTGGCCAATTCACTACGTTTACACCTTTGATGTACCGTGAACCAATTGCCATGTCCGCACCGTTTAAACATGCATCTTTCAACCTGATCAAATCGTCGGGATTGTGGCTAAAATCAGCATCCATTTCAAAGATAAATTCATAATCTTGAGCCAAGGCCCATTTGAATCCATGAATATAAGCAGTACCCAATCCTAACTTCCCTTTTCGTTCTTCAATATGCAATCGAGAAGAATATTCTATGATCAAACGCTTAACGATATCAGCGGTTCCATCAGGCGAACCATCATCAACAACTAAAATATCAAAATCTTGCTCTAATGAAAATACTTTGCGTATGATTTTCTCAATATTTTCTTTTTCGTTAAAAGTTGGAATAATGACTAAACTGTCTGACACGTTGATTAATTTATACTCGTAAAGGTACTAATTCTAGTCCAACAAATCTTCATTTAACAATACTTAACGTAAGGTTTTAGTCATTTATTCTAAAGAAAAATCGAATTTCTATTTAAAAAAATTATTTCACGCCGTGCATTAATTTTTTAATCATCGGAGATAGTAAAATCAGAATAACTCCAGCAATGACAGAATAGATTGCCAATTGATAATAGCCATCCGTATAAGCCAATAATTTATCCCATAACGATGCATTGTTATCAGGCGTAGACATTCCAGCTCCTAAGATTCCAGCCAAATATTGTCCATAAGCACTTGCTAGAAACCAAAGTCCCATCATCATTCCTCCTAAGTGTCTCGGCGATAATTTTGTAATCATGGATAAGCCAATCGGGGACAAACACAATTCACCTATCGTCACGGCTAAATAAGCTAAAGTAAATACGCCCAATGAACTTTTACCGCTTTCATCAGCAAAGAAACGCGTGGAAAAGAAAATGTAATAAGCCAAACCCAAAAACAAAAATCCTAAACCAAATTTAATAACCATATTCGGTTCGACTTTTTTTCTAGCCATGGCTAACCATAACAAACCTAACAAAGGACTTAAAATAATGACAAACAAAGAGTTCGCACCGTTATTTACCACATTGGGATCAATACTAAAAAACAACAAATCGGAATGCAGATTATTGTTGGCGAACAAAGCCAAAGATCCTCCAGCTTGTTCGAATATGGCAAAGAATAAAATTGAAAATAGAATCAGCGCCATAGCTGCAAAAAGCTGCTGACGAATGATCCTGTCTTTTATCGAAAATGTCTGATATAAAAAATAAAACAGCGCCAATGGACCAATGATAAACATAAAAATATCCGTATAGCGCGTATTATGGATCATTATAAAAATTAAAGGAATGGAAATTAGCGCTCCGATATAAACTAGAAGTTCTCTTCCCAATTTAGTCTTTTTAGGCAGAAAAGCAATGGGACTGTTCCCGATTGGGCCAAGGTATTTTTTTGTAATCAGAAATACGAGCAAGCCAATTACCATGACGATCGCAGCAGCTAAAAAAGCATAACTCCAATTGTATTCTTTCCCCAACCAAACACATAATGCGCCACCTAATAAAGCGCCAACATTTATTCCTGAATAAAAAATCCCGAAACCTGCATCTCTTCGAGGATCTCCTTCTTTATACAACTCTCCAACCATAGAGGAAATGTTCGGCTTAAAAAATCCCGTCCCAATAATCGTCAATGCAATTCCAAAATAAAAGAAATCATGAGGTGATACGGCAATCAATGCATTCCCCAAAATCATTAAGATCGCGCCAAAAGTTAATGAGCGTTTGAATCCCAAAACTTTATCTGCGAAAATCCCTCCTACAAATGTAAACGCGTATACAAAGGCTTGGATGGCGCCATATTTTAAGTTAGCTTCCTTATCAGACAAAAACAGCTGATCTACCATGAAGATTGCCAGAACGCCCCGCATTCCATAGAAGCAAAATCGCTCCCACATTTCCACTAAAAACAGATACCACAGTTGTTTTGGATACTTTCCTTCAAAATTCTGAATTTCCTCTAGGGTTAATTCTTTTTGCTCTGACATGTTATGAAATTATGAAGCAAAATTAAGAAAATATTAAACACAAAAAAGACGCCCGAAAGCGCCTTTTTTGTGAAACTATGAATTTTTTACTTTTTACTTTTTACTTTTAAATACTGCTCCAAAAAAGCCAACGTTTTATTATCGGTTTCGATCTGATTCTCCTTTTTAATAAATCCATGACCTTCATCTGGAAATAGCACATACTCAACCGGAACACCATTTTTCTTAACGCCAGCGACTATTTCATCGCTTTCCGCTTGCAAGACACGTACATCATTCGCTCCTTGAAAAACAATCAAAGGTTTTGTGATTTTTTCATAATTAAATAAAGGCGAAATCATTTTTAGACGAACGCTATCCGCAGAATATGGATCGCCCAATTCCTCATACAGCGCTAACCTAAACGATTCCCAATAAGGAGGAATACTTTTTAACGTGCGCAACCAATTGGCAACGCCAAACATGTTAACCCCAACCTTAAATTCATCGGGATGAAGAGTCAACGCATTTAACACAATATTACCTCCGTAGCTTCCGCCCATAATCCCAATTTCTGTGCTATCGATGTAATTTTGTTCTTGCAACCATTTTTTACCCCAAATAAAATCTTTTAGATCACCGTTTCCATGATCCTTATTATCCATTTTATAGAATTCTTTTCCATAGCCGCTGCTTCCGCGGTTATTGACCAATAAAACCGCATAGCCATGATTGACCAAGAATTGAATGGAAGTATTGAATCCGACACGGCTTTGTCCACCTGGCCCACCATGTGCATACACCAATGCTGGTACTTTATGGTTTTTATCTGCGATTAAAGGCTTGTAGTAGATTGCTGGAATTTCCTTTCCATCAAAAGATTTAAAACGAATGACTTCAGCTTTGACTAAATCATTTTCATCAATCTGGCTGTTCAATGTATTCGTCAGTTGTTTCAGGTCTTTCGTATCTGTGTTGTAGACATACAAATTGGAAGGGCTCGTGCTGCTTCCGACAGTTAATAGAATGTTCTTCTCACTGTCCGAATACACTAGGTTCATGACATCGCCATCTTCGATTTGAGGAAAATCGATCGGCTTATTGGTTGCGTGGTCATAAAGCAACACTTTATTTTTTCCATCTTCATTGATAAACAGTGTATGATATTTACCATTTTTGCTTAAATAGAATCCATCGACATCCCATTTCGTTTCATAGATTTTTTCGCGTTCAGCTGTTGCGATCGAATATTTGACCAAGTACCTAAAATCACTAGAATCGTTAGTCAAATAATAGAATGAGGAATCATCTTTTTCAAAACTTTGGGGAATCCAGCTCGATTCGGAAGCATTACTGATCATTGTTTTCTTTTTCGAAACCAAATCCAAAAGATAAAGTTCATTTTTATCTGTCGTAATTGATTTTGTTAGGGTAATGAATTGTTCATTGTGGCTTAAGGAACCTGGTTCGTCACCGGTATCATTTTGATAAATCAGTGTCGGCTTCCAATCTGAGAGATTTAATTTCCATAGATCAAAAAAACGCTTGTCGCGTTGATTGCTCAATACATAAATTGCTGATTTATCTGCTGACCATCCAAAAAACGAATTGCTACTTCCTGGCCAAGGCGTGATGTCAACGACGGATGTATCCGTTTTTGATGCTAAATAGATGTGGCTGTTCTCATCGCCGCCACTATCCGAAGCATACAGAAAATGTTCTCCGTCTGGAAGATAAGCAATCGCGAAATTGGACTCTTTGGTAGATTTGGTCAATACATTATCCGTCGTGTCATTGATGGTGATTTCGTGCACATTGAAAATACCCGAAACATTATTGCTGACCAACACGCGAGAATCATCGGCACTGATTCCTGCCGCACTGATTATTGTGTTGCTTCGCAATTGTTCGCTGCTATATTCTTTTGGCGTTCGGCCAGCCTTTTCAGAAGGATTACATGAAGCCAAGCCCACAACGAGCAAAGCAAAAGAAACTATTTTGACTGATTTCATAAGAAGGTAATTAGTAAGTTGAAATAATAACCTAAGTTACTCAAAATAAGGAAATAATTCAAGATCCTATATTGAAGAGCTAATGTTTAGATCGCATAACTAAACCATTGAATTTAACGGGGCTTATTTAGGAACAAAAAAAGGACGCTTTGTAGCGTCCTTTTTATATTATTTTGTACGTATGGCCTAAAATTATCGGCCATACATTTTTTTGAATTTTTACTTTTTAATTTTGACTTAATTAATCCCGTGCATCATTTTCTTCAATATCGGGTTGAAGACCAATAACAACAAGGCTGCTCCGATTGGCAATGCAGCAATCACTAAGAAGAAAACCATTAGTCCGTGCTCTTCTGAAATTTTGTCAATCAATGATCCAGCCAAACCAGCAAATAAATTCGCAATAGCTGAAGCTGTAAACCAGAATCCGAATAATAAACCAACGAAAGATTTCGGTGATAATTTACTGATGTAAGATAAACCGACTGGAGATAAACATAGTTCTCCTGTCGTATGGAAGAAATAAGCTAAGATAAGCCAAATCATACTAACAGAGGCCGAAGCAGCTCCTTTTGGAATTTCGCTAGCGCCATAAGCTAAGGCTACAAATCCAATTCCAACCAATAAAAGCCCCATTGCAAATTTAACTGGTCCAGATGGATTCCAAACTCGCTCCCAGAACTTACTGAAAGAAGATGCTAAGGTAATAATAAAGAAAGAGTTTAAAATTTGAAACCAAGAAACGGTTACTTCTGTTCCAACGGCATTAAATTCTTTGTACACTTTCCAACCACCCAGAATCCAAATAATAGCAAAGGAAATCGCAGTAAAAATAATTGTCAATGGATATTGTTTCGCAATCTTCTTTGCAAGACCATATAGAACCCAAGTAACGATTAATATAGGAAATATGGTTAATGCAGCATCAATCCATTTAAAGATTTCACCAGAAGAACCAGATAATGAGCGTTGTGTAAAATCTTTCGCAAAGATTGTCATGGATCCACCTGCTTGCTCGAATGCAAAAAAGAAAAAGATACTGGCAACCATAAAAACCGCGATTACAATCAGGCGATCGCGTACTACATTAGATGGCAATTTCTCTTCTTCTTCATCTTTAGCAACAACAGAATCTACTACAGCTGTTTCTAGTGTAACTTTCGTAGGTTTTACGCCAATTTTCCCAAAAATATGCTGTCCAAAATAGAATTGTAACATACCAAAGAACATAAATACTCCGGCTAATCCGAATCCGTAATGCCAGCCTACTTTTTCTCCAATGTATCCACACAATAACATTCCTAAGAATGCTCCCGCATTGATACCCATATAGAAAATCGTATAACCTGCATCTTTTTTCGAACTGTTGTTCGGATATAATTGTCCAACCATCGATGAAATATTTGGCTTAAACATTCCATTTCCAAGAATCATCAACACCAAGCCTAAATAGAAAAAGTTTGCAGAAACAGTTTCTAAAGCCATTGAAGCGTGACCTAGAGTCATTACAAATGCTCCAATCAAAATAGCTTTCTTATATCCCGTTAATTTATCTGCAATTAAACCTCCGATAAGTGGCGTTAAGTAAACTAATGAAGTATACCATGCATACAAAGTCATTGCGTCAGCGTTTGACCAACCCCAACCACCCTTTGCCAATTCTGTAATTAAAAATACAGTCAGTAATGCGCGCATTCCGTAATAACTAAAACGCTCCCACATCTCTGTAAAAAATAAAACAAATAAACTGGCTGGATGTCCCATCACCATTTTATCGTCTATTCCTTGCTTTGCTAAATGTTTAACTAAGCCTTCATCATTTTGCTGAATCATATTTTGATAATAATATTAAATCTTTTGTATGGTTAAAATATACTTTCGAAATCGTTTAAAACAAAGAAACTAAAATTTTATTGTTATTATAAACATTGTTTTTAAAATATTACAACTTTCAACTGCCAAATCAATCAAGAATATCGCTAATTCCTCACAGCTAAGTCAGTATTCTAGGTGAAAACAACTTTTTCAATGCCCTTCGCTCTTCATAATCTTATTAAGCCGCTTGAGCATAAATAAACCTATGCATGTAGCAAAAATAAGCAAGGCGAAATTCACAAGAAAATAATTTGTTTTGTTTTCATACGAATACCAAGTACTTGCCAGAATGCCTGAAAGTTTATTTCCCACAGAGTTTGCCAAGAAAAACCCGCCCATCATCAATGCGGTAAGTCTTGCAGGTGAAATCTTGGAAACAAAGGACAAGCCCATTGGTGAGAGGCAAAGTTCGCCAACCGTAATCACTCCATAACTCGCCACCAGCCACCATGGCGAAACTTTAACAATCCCATTGTTTCCTGCCGATACCGCCCAGACCATGACTAGGCAAGACAGAGCAGAAATAAATAAGCCCCAGACAATTTTGGACGGTGTGGTCGGTTCTTTTCTTTTCCATCTTAAAAAAGACCAAATTCCTACCAGTACCGGCGTCAGAGCGATTACCCAGAAAGGATTAATGGATTGGAATAATTCTGTATTGTATAAAAAGACTTTCTTATCCGGGGAACTCTCCAAGCTTGCTCTTTGTTCGTCCGAAATATTTTTAAAATAAGGGTCTTTGCCTATTGCTTTTTTGTTGCTTCCATCAGGCTCTTTTACCGCCCTGAATTGGTCATCATACACCGTAGTCTCTTTGTCGACATATTCTTTTGATTCGACTAAATAGATTTTTTCAAGGGGCTTCTCCAAGCTTTCTGAAACCGTGCGATCGGTGTAATTATTCGCCCAGCGGGTTAGCGCAGTCCCATTTTGTTTGAAAACTGCCCAAAAGAACATGCTGATAAGAAAAACGGATAGCAAGGCACTGATCGCTGGCTTCTCTTTTGGATTCGATTTAAAATATAGGGAAACATAAAAATAGATGACCGGAACACAGGCAAATATAAAGGCATCTGAGGAATCGCTTCCAAATATATTATCCGGAATAATCCAGCCGATTGCGCCAAAGGCTATTGCTGGAGCAAATACTTTGATTAATATTTCTGATATTTTTGTATCTCCTTCTTGTTTTGGCTTCATCTTCGCGGCATGCAAATAATGTTTTCTGCCGAAAGTAAAAATCACCAAGCCCAACAACATCCCTACGCCTGCCGTGATAAAAGCTTCTCCCCAACCAAATTTATTTCGCATAAAGGCGGCAATAATGTTGCAGATAAATGCGCCAATGTTAATTCCCATGTAGAATATATTGTAGCCGGCGTCTTTATTTGCTTTGTAAGGTTCTTCCGAATACAGATTTCCAAGAAGCGTTGAAATCGTTGGCTTGAAAAATCCATTACCAACAATAATCAAACCCAATGACGTGTAGAATAAAGTTAAATCTTTGAAAAGCCCCATTCCTATATACCCTGCAGCCATTAATACGCCACCGAGGTAAATGGATTTGACATATCCCAAAACACGATCTGCTAAAAACCCGCCAAGAAAAGGTGTCAGATAAGTCAGCGCGATGTAGGTTCCAAAAATATCATCAGCCCCTTTGTCCGAAATTCCCAAACCACCATGTAAACCTTGGGGTTCGATAAGGTATAAAACAAATATACCGAGAATGAGATAGTAGCCGAATCTTTCCCACATCTCTGTGAAGAATAAATAAGGCAATCCTTTAGGGTGGTTATTTTTCATTAAAATTTTTGATTTTTAAACTCAAAATAATAGCGCTTCAAGCAAATTTGAAAAAGTAAATCTTTGATAAATTAATATTGGGTTCCTTAAAACTATTACTAGCACTTGTTAGCTTTAATACTTAAAAAAACAAAGAAACTAAAATTTTATTATTTATGTATGCATCGGTTTAAAATATTATATGCCATCGAAGGAGTTTCACAACTTTTAAATTTATCTCTGATAAAGAAAGCGAAGCAATTTCTTCTTCGCCATCTCAATCGATATTTTTACCAATTGCACGCATCTCAAATCTATTGTCTCATATCTCAAAAACCCTACTTCAGCTTCATTAGCGACGGCGTAAAGAACGATACGATTCCGATAAATGCAACAATCGATCCTAGAATTATAAACATCAGGTTGATTCCAATCGCATCGGAAACAAAGCCACTGCTCATCAGTCCAACAATCGATGGAAAAATTGCCACGCTGAAATACATCGAAAATACACGACCTAGCATTTCTGGCTTGATCTGCTCTTGGAGAACGGTGGTAAAACTAGCATTGTAAATCGATGCTGCCACACCTCCTATTCCTGTCAGCACCACAAAAAAGATAAATGCACTTGATGAAATATATCCCGACAGAGAAAAGGTGATCCCAAGGATAATCTGCATGCAATTGATAATTACGATTTTTGAAATCGAAGGCTTGAAAATCCCGAGCAAGCTTCCTCCTACCAACATTCCGACTCCCCACATAATTTCGATCAGGCTCATTTCAAATTTCCCGCCACCGAAATGCTGTATCGTAAGCAAAGGAAATAAAACCGCGACCGGCATAATGCAGAATGTCGCCAGAATAGAATAGAAGAACATCCAAGAAACGCCTTTATTACGGGTTATCTCTCTAAATCCGATTTTTATATCCTGAATAACTTGCTGTATGCTAGCCTTCGATTTTTCAGCGACTTGAGGGTTCGGGATATGGACAAACAGCAAAGAAACAATAGCTACTATCGCACCGATAATATCCAAAAGCAGCACATTTCCAATAGATAGCAGCCCAATTGCCAATGCACCTAAAGCGGGTCCAGCAATTGTGGAAACCGATTGGATAATTTGATTGATTCCGGAAACGCGCAACAGCTCAGATTCTGGAGCAAGCATGGGAATTGATGATTGCATAGCCGGCATATGGAAGGAAGATCCGACCGACCGTAAAGCCAGCATAACATAAATCAATAACAAGCTTTCGTAACCTAAATAAAAGCTGATCGACATCACTAAAGTACATAGCGCAACGAAACCATCGGCGAAAATCATGGTCTTCTTCCGATCCCATCGGTCTACATACACACCTGCAATAGGTCCTATTATTGCCTGAGGCAACATGGCTGCAATCGCAGCAAAAGCCAATACTTCGGCAGAACCTTTTTCAAGGCTTAGCCAAATAATAATGGCAAAGTTGACGGCAGAACTGCTTATTAATGAAATAAATTGCCCTGCCCATATAATTGAGAATTTTCTTTTCCAAGAATTATCCATGATTATGCTATTTAAAATACCAAAGGTATTTTGTATGATTAAAAATTAAAATTGTTGATTTTTTGCCTAATTGATTAAGTTGGAGTACAAATACAACCCCTTACTTAACAATTCTTAAGCGAGTGAAGAAAAACATGATATTGGTTATTGAGGTCATCATTTGCGAACAAAACTAAATAAAAATTGCTTAAACATAAAAAAAATCTCTTAGAAGTAAGAGATTTTAAACTGTAAAAACCAGAAAATAAGCGAATTAAAATTTGATTCGCTGCATCAGGTTGTTATCAACCGTGATGTAACCTGGGTAATAAATATTGGAATTTCCGATCTTGATCGAAGGCTTGATTTTCAAAGCGATAAATCCTTCGCTCTTGCGTGTCAGCATTTCATTCAAGAAGTTTTCAAAGCCTGCTTCTTTGGCTACGCCAAAAATATTTGCTTTAAAGGTCAAAGGAATTGTAGTGGATTGATTTTGGTCTAGATTAATATTTTCATCAACAGTTCCTTCAAACACAGGCTTTCCTTGAATCTCAATCAGATATTTGAACGAATTCATAGCCGCTTTTTTCGCTACAGGATTGGTGATTTTCATATTGACCTGCGCTTCCAAAGGAACATCTTTACTTAATAGCAACAATGCCATGCTTGGTAAAACAGCAAGATTAACCTGTCCATTTTTCATGAAATTATTCACGGGCTGTCCTCCGATTGTCAAACGATCCATGGATTCAATAGTATATGTACATTGCCCCAAAGCTTCCATCTGAGCTTTTTTATTGATTTCACATCCTGAAAACAAAACAATCGTTGCAATGCATAAAGTAAGTATATTTTTCATTTCAAATTATTTTTTACGTCCAAAATTATAAGTAACTCCTAAAGTAAACACAGAATTGCCAGCTTTCAAATACATATTATCAGCGACACCGATATTAAATCCAGAAGTATATTGCAATTGAAATCCTTTATTCAATTCCAATCTGGTAAAGAAAACAGGTTCGATAAATAGATTCTCTTCATGCTGTGTGTCCAATCCGTTAATCGTAAAATCTTTCATTTGTATTCTACTGACTCGAATGGCTGTTCCATAGTTTAATTCCTTCTTGCCTCCGAAGAGATTTAATTTATTTTTGCGCGTGGACGAATAGTTTACCTGCACAAAGATCTTATCAAAATCAAGCTCCCGGCTTTCGACAACATCATATCCTGTGGTTGATGCTCGAACATCTTCGTCAATCGCTTTTCCCAATCCATAGCCCGCATAAAATTCCAGGACTTGGCGATTTTGTTTTCCCATTGTGGTATAATAACCCAAAGCCGCCTCGCCTAACTTCTGGCTGAATCTCGGATTGCTCCGTTGATTGTCAATGATTGAGCCACTTGCCAGAACAGCTATATGATCAGAAACAGCTACACCTGCGCTTGCGCTGACATTGCCCTTGATATTTGCGTGAGCAGCGACATAACCTTCCCCTTTGTTTCTAAACATCGGTGTCACCGGAACATTCGGCATATAAATCGAACTGCAACTTTGGATAATTACACTGCTAGAAACTAGGAAACCAATAAATAATCTTCTCATACATAAACGTAAACAGCCTTAAAGAATAATTATTGTGCCAAACCTTACCCGAAAATTAATTTACTTTAAAAGAAACAAGATGTATTGAACGCAGTCCAAGCAATTTCTTAGCAAATACCCGCTTTTTCAAGCTCAATCTGCATTTCTTTTTGAAGCTTCTGCGCTTCAATGCGCGCTTGTTCGGCAAAATCGGTTCCTTTGGAAGCATAAATAATATTCCGAGTGCTATTCACCAATAGTCCGCAATCTTTATTCATTCCATATTGGCAAACATCTGAAAGCGAACCTCCCTGCGCTCCTACTCCCGGAACCAATAAGAAATGATCGGGCGCATGTTCACGTATCTTTAAGAAAGCTTCTCCGCGAGTCGCTCCTACTACATACATGGTATTTTCGATCGAACCCCAAGAATTTACTTTCTCTAGAACTTGTTCGAACAATTGAACGCCTTCTGCATTTTCGATATTCTGAAAATCTGCACTTCCCTCATTTGAAGTCAATGCCAAGACGATTGCCCATTTATCCTTAAATTCAAAAAACGGCGTCACAGAATCTTTTCCCATATAGGGTGCTATTGTGATCGAATCAAAATCAAAACCAGAAACTTGAGGATCAAAAAATGCCTTTGCATACATTTTAGACGTATTCCCAATGTCTCCGCGCTTTGCATCAGCGATGCTGAAACAATCTTTTGGCAAAATGGTAGCGGTACGTTGCAAGGATTCCCATCCTTTCAACCCATAACATTCATAAAATGCGATATTCGGTTTGTATGCCACGCACAAGTCGGAAGTGGCTTCGATAATCGCTTTATTAAATGTGAAAATCGGATCCTCTTCGTCCAATAAGTGTTCAGGTATTTTTGTTAGATCGGTATCTAAACCGACGCATAGAAAGCTTTTCTTTTGTTTGATCTGAGCGATTAATTCCGAACGGGTCATCTTATTTGTTACTTAAATCTACTATAAATTGTTCTACTTGCTTTGTGGAATAATCCGCCATGCCTTCATGCCTTGCCGCTATATTTCCTTCTTTATCCAAGATCACCGTAACCGGAATGGATTGTCCGAGCCAAGTATTCGGAATATCGCCTTCAGGAAAATAGATAGGCATATTTAGCTTTTCCTTCTCCATAAATTCCTTTGCCAATTCATTTTCATGATCAATCTCAACCAATAGGAATTCTACATTTGGATTATCCTTCAATTTATCATGCAAAACCTGAATGGATGGCATTTCCTGAATACAAGGGCCACACCATGTTGCCCAGAAGTTGATAAAAACTACTTTTCCTTTTAGCGATGCTGTGTTGATAATCTCTCCCTTTTCGTTAGAGAAAGAAGAACTGACTTGCGCGACGACGGGCGTATCTGGAGCTTTTTCAACTGGAGCTTCTAGCGTAGGTTTGAATAGACCAAGCTTCATCAATCCCTGCTGAAGTAAAGAACGTGTGCTAGGAATAAACAATAAAATGATCAGAACGACCAAAACAACGTAGAGAATGATATTTCCTCGGCTTAATTTAGTTTTATTCATTGTTTTTCAAATTAAGAATCAAATTTCTCCAATTGCTTTAACAACGTATCAAAGTCTTTTGGATATTCCGCTACAAAATGAAATAATTTTCCATCAATTTCAAATTTAATTTCTTTTGCATGCAATGCAAAACGCTTCATGATTGGCTGTTCTTCTTGATCCTTGCCTAAACTAAAACCGCGTTTTTTAATCTGCGATAGATAAACTGGCTTCCCATGGTACATCGAATCGCCGACAATCGCAGCGCGCTGTGTCGCTAAGTGGATTCGGATCTGATGCATTCTTCCTGTTACCGGCTTGCATTCGACTAAGGTATAATGGTTGAAGTAGCGAATGCTATTAAAAACAGTTTCCGCACGTTTACCATTCGCACGATCGATTGAAACCGTGCGATTTCCTTGATTTAAAATCGGTAAATCCACCAACAGATTAGAGAAGGTATGTGTCCCCGAAATGATTGCATGGTATGTTTTATCAACTTTTCTTCTTTCAAAAGCCATTGAAACAGCACGATAAGTTTCTGGATTTTTGGCGATTAATAAGATTCCTGATGTTTCTTTATCCAAGCGATGGCAAACCTGCGCATCGTCTACATATTTTTTTGCTAGGCGCAATATATTGACCTCTCCTCCTTCGCGCTCATCTAAAGAAGCTACGAAAGGCGGTTTATTGATGACAATTAGATTGTCATCTTCAAAAATGATTAAGTCTGTGAATTTTGGAAATTTAAATAAACGGTTTTCGTTTGTACTCATTTTACAAAAATACAAATTCAGAAAGACTTTATCGGATTAGATTATCCTTCTTATTTCATTAAAAGCAAAGGGGTATGGCTAATAATTCCTAATTTTGAGGAAATTAAATGAACAGAACATGTCCGTAAATAAAGTAATCAAGCGAATTACAACATCTACTATAAAAGAATTAAAAGCTAAAGGCGAGAAAATCAGCATGCTAACTGCGTATGATTATTCGATTGCAAAAGTTCTGGATAATGCCGGTGTCGAGGTTATCCTCGTTGGCGATTCGGCTGCAAATGTTATTGCTGGTTACGAAACGACTTTACCGATCACATTGGACCAGATGATTTATCATGCATCGTCCGTAGTGCGAGCGACCGAACATGCTTTGGTGTTAGTTGATTTGCCTTTCGGAAGCTATCAAGGTTCTGCGGACGAAGCTTTCAAATCTGCTGTCCGTATGATGAAAGAATCGGGCGCGCATGCTTTGAAATTAGAAGGCGGCATCGAAATCATTGACAACATCAAGAAAATAATTGCCGCTGGAATTCCAGTCTGTGGTCATTTAGGCTTGACGCCTCAATCCATTAATAAGTTCGGAACATTCGGCGTTCGCGCAAAAGAAGATGCCGAAGCTGAAAAATTAATTGCTGACGCAAAAGCGTTGGAAGAAGCTGGATGCTTCGCCGTCGTTCTAGAAAAAATACCTGCTGCGTTGGCAAAAAAAGTCACTGCATCCTTATCGATGGCTACGATTGGAATCGGTGCTGGTGATGATTGCGATGGACAGGTTTTGGTCGTGAATGACTTTTTGGGCTTGACGAAAGATTTTAAGCCTAAATTTGTAAGACAGTATTTAAAACTATATGACGAAATCTTAGTTGCTGCCGGACAGTATGTGAAAGATGTCAAAAGCGGGAACTTTCCCAACGAACAAGAACAATACTAAACCATGCTAAAGTTCATTTTAATTGTCTGCCTAATCGGATTTTTGTTTTACATCCTTTATAATCGTTTTATCAAACCGAATTTAAAGGGAAACGACGGCAAAATTATTCAGAATAACGGATACTTGCTAATTGATACGACACATACGATCATTAGCAAAGCCACAAACCTCACATTGACAACAGTCGGTATAGGATTTATTCTATTGATTATCGTTTTGGTATTGGCGATTAAAATTAAAATATTACTTTTCTTGCTTCCAATCAGTTTTTACCTAATCGGGCAATTGTTTTTGCTGTCCAATCACGTGAAGACGACGAAGAAACAGCAGATTTGGTTTAATCCACAAAATTCAGCTGTATTCATTGAGCAGATTGATGCAGAAAATATCAATTTCAATTTGTTGAACGATGTTAGACGGGTTCGAGAAGTAAAATCAGTCCAGAATACCAGAGGTCTTTTCTTTGGATATTATGAACTGATTTTATCGCATGACACGATTCAAATTCCTTATTTGGTTGCCGAGAATCCGCAAAACAAATTATTCTTAGAGACACTTCATGCTAATTTTAAAATAGCTGTCGAATCGAAGTTATTTCCGATTATTTAAGCTATCAGTTAACTTATTTTAGGGATTTTATAGTTGTTATAATATTTAGCCGCTAAATATTCGTTGGCTTCTTTTTCGTGAAACCTATTCTTGGCTTTGTCCCAATGCAATTTCTTTCCTGTTCGGTAAGCAATGTTTCCCATTTGCGAAAACTTCGCAATATGTGCGCCTACTTCTATCGGTGCGGCCAATATAGAAGCATTTCTAGTTTGAATCGCCTCCACAAAGTTTGCAGTATGCTTATCAAGTCCATTATCAACCGAGCGTTTTAACGATACGGCTTCCATCCTATTGGACTCGGGAATTACTTCCCAGCCATTTCTATTCAGCACTAAAGTTCCATTGTTTCCTATAAAAGCAATCCCATGATCTCTGGAATAAGGACCTAGGCCTATACCTTTGGTATGCTCCCATTGAATCGTAAAATCATCAAATTCATAAGCCGTCGACAACGTGTCAGGCGTTTCGCTTGCGTCATTCGGATAGGCAAACTTTCCGCCCGAAGCAATAATGGATTTCGGTGTATCGACTTTCATCCCCAAGAGCGCATAATCTAACAAATGGACTCCCCAATCAGTCATTAAGCCTCCAGCATAATCCCAAAACCAGCGGAATTCAAAATGAAAGCGATTCAGGTTGAAAGGCCTTGTTTTGGCAGGGCCAAGCCAAGTTTGGTAATCCACGCCAGCAGGCGGAGCTGTATCTGGTTTAACAGGTACATCATGTTTCCATCCTAGATAAGACCAAGCTTTCACGATACGTATTTTACCCAACTTGCCAGAATGCACAAAATCAATTGCATCTTTAAAATGCTGCTGGCTCCGTTGCCATTGCCCCACTTGAACAATGCTATTGTATTTATTCTTTGCCGCGAGCATTGCATCGCATTCAACAATCGAATTTCCTAAAGGCTTTTCGACATACACATGCTTTCCTGCAGCGCAGGCATCAATCATTTGCAGGCAATGCCAGTGATCGGGTGTTCCGATAATAACGGCGTCGATCGATTGGTCTGCCAATAAATCTTTATGATGATGATAGACTTTGGGTCTTATATTTTTTGTTGCTAATTCTTTCAATCGATCATCAATAACCTGTTGGTCGATATCACAGATGGCTACGCATTCAACATCTTTTAATTTCAAAAATGAACTTAGGTTGGACCAACCCATTCCTTTGATCCCAATTGCACCAATCCGGATTTTTTGTCCTTGCGGACCTGCAAAACTCGTTGAATAAAGCGAACTTAAACCTGCTGAAGCAAGCAATAGCGAAGAATTTTTGATAAATTCCCTTCTGGAATCAAACATACATTTTAGTTTTTTGGTTTAACGAATTTAAGAAAGAAAGAGCCATAAATGCCATATTAAATGTAATAATTATATGCATTTTTTAAAAATTTATCAATTTTACGCTGTTAGAATTTAACATAAATCGGCATTATAATTGTGCGTGTTTTTGCATAAATCCATGATTATGACAAAATTACGAGCCTTCCAATTCCTTAATATATTGATCATTTATTTGCTTTCTGTATCCTGCAGCAAAGACGAGCATATTGAAATATACCCTACGAATCAACTCTATTCGCTTAAAAACGTAAGTTATGGACAAGATCCACTTCAGAAAATGGATATTTATTTACCACCAGGAAGATCAATGAACACGACTAAAATAGCTGTGTTTATCCATGGCGGTGGATGGGAAGGCGGTGACAAAGACGATCTCATACTAAATCAAGAAATAATCAATGGCCTTATGCAAGAATTTCCGGGCTATGCGTTGGTAAATCTCAATTACCGCTTAGTGAAAGGAAATCAAAACCAATATCCTGCAGCAGAGATTGATGTGCAGATGGCAATGGATTTTATCTATTCAAACCTAGATGCCTACCAGGTTTCAACTGAAACATATATGGCGGGATTCAGCGCAGGCGCGCATCTGGCAGCCTTGCATACATTGAAACACAATGATCGAGGTTACATCAAAGGTTGCATAGCGATGTCGGGCGTGTATGATTTTACAGCAGATTTAGAAAACGAAAGCGATGATGCACGGAGGTTTGTCGAACAATTTCTAGGTGGTACAAAGGAAGAAAAAGCAAAAGAATATCAGGATGCGAGCCCTATACATTATGTTTCTGCCAATAGCCCTAAATTTTATATCGTCCATGGGACAAATGATGAATTGGTTTCAATTGGGCAAGCTACCGCTTTTGAAGCTCGGTTGAAACAGCAAAATGTTTCAGTGCTAACATTCTATCATCAAGATAATCATGGAATCGGCGAAGGCTCGCTCAGCAAACTTTTAGCAGATTTAAAATCATTCCTGAACTGAAATAGCTAATTATCATTCAATAACTACAAATCAAAAATATTTAACAAAAATTTTTTATACTCTTAATAAAATTAAAATATAATAATGTAATTTTATGTTATAAATATAAATATATAACAATTATGAAAAATTTAGTCAAAATTGCATTGTTAGGTACCATGATTGGAAGCGTAGTCGCTTGTAATAATAGTCCACAAGAGAAAGCGCAAAATGCTAGCGAAAGTGCAGCAAGCCATGCTGATGCTGCTGCAACTAGAGCGGCTAATGCTGAAGATGTTGCTGTAAACAACGCTGCTGCAGCGATTCTTTATTCGGATATTGCAGCTGCAAACAACGCTGTATCAACAATTCAAACTCCTGCTTTAGAGAAAAATGAGTCTAAAGATTTAGCAAAATCTTTAGCGGATTTAATCATTAAGCGAATCAATGCTACCACTGTAGAAGATGCAACAAAAGCGGAAACTCATATCGCTGAAGAACGCTCTAAAATCAATCAAAAAGCTTTAGATAACAAGATTACTACGGCTGATAGAGATGCGATCTTAAAATACGGTGATGATATGATTGCTGCTGCTAAAACTGCTGCAGGATTGCAATAGTACTTTTCGTAAAAGAATAAAGCCCTGAATGCACCTTGCATTTAGGGCTTTTTATGTTAATGACTATTTATGCAATTATTATCAAGTCCAAAAGTTGGTTTTGTAAATTATATACTGAAACCAAAAAAGCCACAAAAATTTTGTGGCTTTCATTTACTTTATAATTTGTCGCTTATGCGCTGTCGCGCAAAGCTTTGATTTTATCATGCGAATCTTGAATTCCTTTAGACTGATCTAACAAAGTAGGCAAAACTTCTTGTGCAATCTCTGGGCTTTCGATAGCTTCTTTGTACGCTTTTTTGATGGCATCTTCACCGCGTTCAGCTTCGCTCAAAATGCTTTTGCGATCTGATCCGCCGAACAACGCTTTCACATCAATCCAAGCTCTATGCAATCCACCGCTTACGCTCGTTCCATCTTCTGGATTTCCGCCATGCTTCAAAACAATCGCACTTAATTCAACCGCATATTTTTTACTTTGCAAAATATATGCTTCAAACAAAACTTTTAAGTCTAGATTGGCATCATCAATATCTTCGATTGCTTTTTCAAATCCAGCAACACGGTCGTTATTAATCTCAATTAAATCATTTAAAATCGAATTTGTTTTTTCCTGTAGTCCCATAGTATTTGTTATTAGTTTACCTATTCAACAACGGATTAGCATAAATGTTTAGAATTTTTCAAAAATTTTTCTCGCAGCTGTGTCGCAAAAATCAAGTCCGGAATAATCTGGATTATATCCCGCAATCAAAGGAACCGCCATGACATAGAGATTCTCGTTAACCGCTCCGTATTGATTGATTGCCTGGAAATAATCGTTGATCGCTACGCCAGGAACTCTTAAGTAATATTGGTCATCCTGGATATGTTCTATTCGAGGATCTTTATTTTCTAATAGCATTTCCGCGTAAGTTTGATTTCTATATTTGATTCTGGCAGGACTTACCGTTTGAGATTCTCGCAAAGCTGGGAAAGGAAATTCTTCATATGATTGCGCACTTTGTCCTGTACAATCAATGTATAAGGAATAATATTGGCTATGCTTTTGATTGCTTTCTGAAACATAATGATAGGTTGCGCCACCTGCTTCATCGGCTTCAACCCAGCTTGAATCATCGACAACAATCATATCCAAAGCTCCAGCCTGATGCAGTGCTAATAACTCGAGCGTCGATTCTTGAGGCAAAAATGCAATAATAATCGAAATCAAAGGCATTAAATGCGTATTCATGCGGTGTACATCTTCAGCAGAAAAATACTTGGCTGGATAATTCAGCGAATAACTTAAAACCGCTAAAGACTCTTTCCAGCTTATGCCCATTTTCCGTTCGATAGATTTCTGTGCTTGAATATATTCTCCAGCTAGCAAATCAAATGGATCGATAGATTTCCTAAAATTCATAATCCGCTTTACAAATCCTTCAAGCGTATCATGTTTAATTAGTTCGTAAAAATCTGGATCCTCCTCGAAAATCTGCTTTTTGAATTTCTGATCGAATACTTCATCCAAACTAACGAAGCCTCCGTTTCTCGATTTGCTTTCATCAACAAATTCCATATCCCAACCAGAAGTCGCCAAGCCCAGTTGGGCATTGTCGAGGTGAATTCGTACGTCGGGCAAAAGTCCGGAACGGGAATGCATACAAATTTTGAAATTTGGTTTTTCTTTATGTCTAGCATAGGTTAAATAGCCTGAATCCAATTTTGTGAAATTCCCATTTTTTCTGGCTAAAGTTCGGATGGCATCAACCGCAGTTAAGGAGGATCCTTTCAAAGCTACGGGAAAATTTACTTCTAAATCAATCTTGCTTGGAGGATATGGAGAATCAAAATAATTGGGAATTTTAGTCTCATTTTTTCTTGGCCAAACATGGCCTGTACATATGACTACTCTTTCGGTTTCAAAAGTTTCTGACTTATTTGTCAAAATTAAAAAACCTCTTTTATCAGCTTGTTCTTCAATATCAACAACTTCCGTTTCTAGACGTAAATCGATTCGGATATTTTTCTTTGTCAACGCTTCCAAAACCAACTTAAACTGGTCTTCTAAATAATTTCCAAAGAATAAGCGAGGCAATACCTTGTACTCATTGAACTGGTTTCTATCCATGTTGAATTTCTTTAGCTCAGGATCTGTTAGCTCATGAACCCATGATTCCAGCTTTTCCGAAAGAAGAGGGATTTCATTTGCAGAAACATTGGTAACATGCTCCAAACCCGCTCCATATTTGCTGTAAGGCATTCCACACCCTATGCGATTTCCCTTCTCAAATAAAATAATATTCTCTATGATAGCATCTTTTTGTGAAAGATGGTGTAAAAAATACAACGCTGCGGGACCTGTCCCGACGATAGCAATTTGGTGATTAAACATTGTTCGGCAATAATTATTTTCTTGTAAACAATAGTTTCAACAATAAGTTTAACCAATCAATAAATAATTATGCTAATGAAAGAATTTTAGTTGATCTCCAATGCTATCCATATCTTTAAAATGCAATAGTCGTTATAAGATAAGGGATTGACGACCTTAGGATAAAACAATATTTAGTATCGAAAATTTTGATGGTTTCACGAAAACTTTGATAGAGTTTTTTTTAAAATAATTCAATTTTAGAGATGCGCATTGCGCATCTCTAATCTTCATATTTCCAAGTCGTCAATTTCTCTTGAAGAATTCTGGAAATTTTATTGAAATAACGCTTCTGCTTATAGCCCATTACCCATTGAACGCCTTGAACGGCATTTGTGCAGAATATTTCATCGGCTCGCTTCATAATTTCTGGACTAATTTCAGCTTCAACGACTGGAATTTGCTCATCGGTAGCCATATCCATTACCACTGAACGCATCACTCCTGCTACACAAGCTTGGGATAGCGCAGGTGTATATAAAGTTTTCTCGTAATAAACGAAAAGATTCGATGATAACCCTTCACACAAAAAACCTTCTTGATTCAGAATCAAAACTTCATCAAAAGCATGCTTCTTTTTATACAATCCAGCCATCACATAAATCAATGAATTATTTGATTTTAGCTTGGACAGCTCGCTGTAAGGTTTTTTATATTCTGTATACAAGTCGACAATCAAACCTAATTTTTTATCTCGTATAGTATCTGGCATACGGCTAACCTGCAAAACATAAGCCGAACGATTGGTATCAGGACTGTACAATCCTGAACCTTCTCTGTAAACAATCAGACGAACGCGGACTTTCTGTCCGATAAAGTTATTCTTCCGTATCAGTTCTTCGACTTTGGATTTGATAAAATATCCATCGTACTTCTGGAAATCTTCCATGTACAGCATGCGCAAACTATCCTGCAAACGCGCTACATGCAAATGCAAATAGCGGATAGTTCCATCCTGCCAAAGCATGGTCTCAAAAATACCATCTCCATAGCGAAAAGCCCTATTTTCACTTGTCAGAATGGTTTCCGTATCTAAGACTAGGCTCCCATTAAAATTTATATATTGTGCTGACATGCTCTATTTAAATCATTACTTAATTCCATCCTGCGAAAGCGAGGAATAATTGCGCCATTTTTCTAATGCTAAACGAAAATCTTCTGGCATAGGAACTTCTAACCGCACGGATTCTTTAGTTGTCGGATGTTCAAATCCAATCACTTGAGCATGCAATGCCTGTCTAGGCAACAATTGAAAACAGTTTTGGACAAATTGTTTGTACTTATTAAAGACTGTTCCCTTCAATATTTTGTCACCCCCATAACTTGCGTCATTAAATAATGGATGACCAATTGATTGCATGTGCGCGCGAATTTGATGTGTTCTTCCAGTCTCCAATTCACATTCAATTAAAGTCACATAACCCAAACGCTCCAAAACCCGATAATGTGTTACCGACCATTTGCCTTGTTCAGGCTCTTCATACATCGTCATTACACGGCGATCTTTGGGATGTCTTCCAATATAGCCTGTAACGGTTCCATCTTTTTCGATGTCTCCCCATACCAAAGCCACATATTTGCGTTCGATGCTATGCTTGAAGAATTGCTTAGCCAAATAAGTCATTGCCCATTCGGTTTTAGCAATCACCAATAAACCTGAAGTATCTTTGTCAATCCGGTGTACAAGTCCCGGACGTCCATGATTGCCCTGCATGGTTGGCAATTGTGAAAAGTGGTACGTTAATGCGTTGACTAACGTTGAGGTGTAATTATTGTATCCTGGATGGACAACCATTCCAGCTTCTTTATTCACAACCAATAAATCATCGTCCTCATATACAATATCCAAGGGGATATTTTCTGGATAAACTTCCGTGTCACGAGGAGGTTCAGACATCACAACCGATATGACATCCAATGGTTTAACTTTATAGCTTGCTTTGATTATTTTGGTATTCACCAAAACAGAACCAGCATCTATTGCATTTTGAATGCGGTTTCGAGACGCATTCTCAACTCTATTTAATAAAAATTTATCTATACGTAATGGAGCTTGGCCCTTATCGACCACTATATTCAGGTGTTCATACAAATCCTGATCTTCTTGCTCTTGAAATTCCAAATCATCAGCCATTGTACAAAAGTAATTGAATTAGCCCAAAATCCCCTACCTTTATGGATTATATGTTGTCATTCGATATCCATAGTCCTGAACAAGAAATACATTCCACAAAATACCTGGCTAAGGGTGTTCGGGTTTTTGTAAAACGTGATGATTTAATACACCCGTTTATTTCAGGCAATAAATGGAGAAAGTTAAAATACCATCTCATTGAGGCTAAGCGCTTAGAGAAAAAAAAACTTTGCACATTTGGAGGCGCTTGGTCTAATCACCTCTTGGCAACTGCATGCGCCGGAGCTCTTTTTGGTTTTAAAACAAAGGCATTTGTTCGTGGCGAACAAGTAAATAATCCTGTTTTATCTTTATGTCAAGTCTACGGAATGGAACTTGAGTTTGTTTCAAGAGAAAGCTATCGCAATAAAGAAGAATTAAAATCTATTGTAAAAGACAAAGACACATTTATTATTGAAGAAGGAGGATTTGGGCCACTGGCATTAAATGGATGCGAAGAGCTGATTTATGAATTAGCAAACAAGTATAACCACCTATTTGTGGCTAGTGGAACTGGAACAACGACTGCTGGCTTGCAGAAAGGACTTAACAACAGCAATTTAACCACTACACTGCATACCGTTCCCGTATTAAAAAATGGCGAGTTCATTCGAACTGAAATTGAATCTTTAGGTGTTTCAAGCCAACAGATTGAATTTCATACAGATTATCATTTTGGCGGATATGCAAAGTCAAAACCTGAATTGCTGGAGTTTATCAAAACGTTTGTTGCACAGACAGGAATACTGATTGAACCCACTTATACTGGGAAATTATTTTATGCTGTTGATGATTTGATACAAAAAGACTATTTTCGACCCAACGACAAAATTTTAATTCTCCATACCGGAGGATTAACTGGATTTCTAGGAATGTATGAGCGATTTACATTCTAAACCTATAAAAACACACACCAAACCCGATGCATTTTCGACACATTAAAATTATATTTCTTCTTCCACTTTTATCGTTGATTAACAACCTTGCCTTTTCTCAAGACGAGAAAAAAGACAGTGTAATCAATTCAATTTATCCGGTAGATATAAAAGCCTATTTCACATCTCAACCCATTCTGACGAGCACCAGTTCTGCAAAAGTCATCACCCAACAACAGATTCAATCTCAATATTCCGCCACACTTTTATCGGCAATGAACAGCACGCCCGGTATTCGAATGGAAGAGCGTTCGCCTGGAAGTTATCGGATTGCTATGCGCGGAAGCTTGATTCGTTCTCCCTTTGGCGTTCGGAATATCAAAATATACCTGGATGAAATTCCATTGACTGATGCCGGAGGCAATACCTACTTCAACAGTTTAGACCCTGTCGGAATAGGGCAAATCCAAATCATCAAAGGTCCCGATGGTTCATTGTATGGGCCAAATACAGGTGGTGTGATTTCCATTTCGTCCAATGGCTTTGGCGTAGCCAAAAATGAAACTTCCATCAACCTGAACGCTGGAAGCTACGGCACGTTTCATCAGCAGTTTTCAACAAATTATCAAGTCAGCGAAAACTATAAATTCTCATTTGACCAAGCTTTTCTGCGTTCCGATGGGTACCGTGAACAAACTGCTTTGAATAAAAAGTATTTCCAGACTGCACATCAATGGGATTATAGCCCCAGAGGAAATTTAAAAGGGTTGGTTTTGTATTCGGATTTGATGTATCAGACTCCCGGAGGATTAACATTAGCTCAATATCAGGAAAACCCGAGGATGGCAAGACCAGCTGCTGGGCCGAACCCTGGAGCAGTGGAACAGCAAGCCACTATTTACAATAAAACATTTCTCGCGGGACTGACGAATACCTATCAAATAAATAATTCGTTTTCGCACAGTATTACCTTATTTGGAACAAAAACTGATTTTGAAAATCCATTTATTTCAAATTATGAATTTCGTGATGAGAAAAATATCGGTTTCCGAACCTATTTTACCTATAGCCATTCTGCCTCAGATAATATCCAAGTAGAAATGCAATTGGGGGCTGAAGGGCAGAAAGGCTGGTATGCTATTCGAAATTTCGATAACAACGGAGGAACTCCCGGCGATGCCCAAGCAGAGGACGATTTAACCAACGGCCAGCATTTCTATTTCTATAGAACGCAGGTAAAACTAAAAGATAAATTGACTTTAGAAGGCTCCATTGGCCTAAACTTTAATTCAATTGCTTATACCAAATTATTTCCAACCGTAAATAATCCAAGTGGAAATTTAGATTTTGATTCTCAATGGATGCCAAGATTAGCCGCTTCGTATGCGCTTACGCGGCAAATGGCTTTGCGCGCTTCCTATTCAAAAGGATTTTCTACCCCTACGATTTCGGAGGTGCGTTCTTCAGACAATAATTTAAACACGAATCTAAATCCGGAGTCAGGCTCAAATTACGAACTTGGATATCGATTTGAAACAAAAAACAGGCGGTTAATCGCTGACATCAGTGCTTATACGTATCAATTAAATGATGGCATTGTTAGACAGCTAAATGATGTTGGAGCTGAATATTTTGTGAATGCAGGAGTCATCGACCAGAAAGGCGTCGAACTGATGATTTTTGGTCAATTGATTTCGAATTCTTCTGGATTTTTCAAAAACCTTTCACTATCCAGCAACATCACCCATCAGGATTATAAATTTAAGGCTTATCAAGTGGACGAAAAAGATTTTACAGGTAATGCCGTAACTTCCGTTCCAAAATGGATGCTTACCCATACCCTTTCTGCTGCATTTCCCAAAGGTTTTGGGCTAAACTTGCAACATAATTTCACATCGAGAATCCCATTAGACGATGCAAATACTGTATTTGCAGACGACTATCATTTAATGCAGGCGAAAGCATTTTGGAATACGAAACTCAATTCCAAATATGTCCTACAAATTTATGCGGGCATTGATAATCTCTTTAATGAAACTTATAGCTTGGGAAATGACATCAATGCATTTGGAGGAAGATATTACAATGCTTCGATGCCAAGAAACTACTATTTGGGGATAAGAATCACAAGGTAAACCCAATTAGTTATACCTAACATTTTTTTAAGGTTATCATTTTAAGCAAATAAATAAAATATGGCAACTGAACATAAAAAAAACACCCACATCTTTGGAAGATGTGGGGTTTTTACTTAGGTTAAACATGATGGGATATTTTTATAATTTCTCGCCGTGCTGAGAAATATCTAGACCGATTTCTTCTTCTTCTTCGGAAACGCGAAGAGGAGTTATGACATCAGTAAGTTTTAATAAGATATAAGCGACAATAACAATAAAAGCCGTCGCTCCAACAAGTCCGATTACGTGAGCGGTAAACAACTCAGTTTCTCCATAGAACAATCCGTTATGCTCGACAGCTCCGTTAATTGCTTTATTCGCAAAGACACCAGTCAACAACATTCCAACCATACCGCCTACTCCATGACTTGGGAATACATCTAAAGTATCATCCAATTTGGATTTTGTACGCCAAGCAATGCATAAGCGACTGATTATCGCAGCTACTGCACCAATAATCAAGGAATGAGGAATAGTAACAAATCCTGCAGCGGGTGTAATCGCTACGAGACCGACGACCACTCCGATACATACGCCCATTGCTGAAGGCTTAATGCCTCGCGCTGCATCAAAAAAGATATAAGTCAATGCTGCAGCTCCTGACGCGGTTGATGTAGTTGCTAATGCTGTTGCAGCCAAAGCCGAGGCTCCGAACGCTGAACCGGCATTAAATCCAAACCACCCGAACCATAGCAAACCAGTCCCTAATAATACGTAGGTAATTCTAGCAGGTGTATGTTCTCTGTAGTTTTTTCCTTGTCCTAAATAGATTGCAGAAACCAAAGCAGTCAATCCTGCAGACATGTGAACTACCGTTCCTCCTGCAAAATCCAACACCCCCAATTTGAACAATAGCCCATCCGGATGCCAAGTGGCATGCGCTAATGGTGCATAAATAAATATAAAGAATAAACAAATAAATAAAATGTAAGAAGTAAATCGAATCCGCTCTGCAAATGCCCCAGTTATTAATGCTGGAGTAATAATTGCAAATTTCAATTGATATATTGCAAATAAAGTAAGCGGAATAGATGGTGCGCCTGCCCAGGGCGCACCATCTAATACATTGGCAAACATAAAGTATGAACTAGGATTTCCAATGACTCCACCTACTGATTCGCCAAAGACTAAACTAAAACCAAAGACTACCCAAATAACTGCAACGATTGCCATACAGATAAAACTTTGGAGCATGGTAGAAATAACGTTTTTTTTCTTGACCATACCTCCGTAAAAGTAAGCTAAACCTGGTGTCATTATCAGAACAAGCGCTGTCGAAGCTAACATCCAAGCAATATCCGCGTTGTTATAAGTGTAATCCTGACCATTTTTTGGCAAACCAGGGAAAAATAATGCTAAAACAACTAATAAAAGCATTAATATAAAGGGAAACGATGATTTTACTTTAAGAGATTGCATAAATAATTCTAAACTTTGAGCAAATATATAATTAAAATCAAAAATTTTAATAAAATATTTTAAATTTTAAGTTTTATGTCAACAAATAGCTAATGGAATGAATTATTTTTCAAATTTTAGAAGAAAATTTTATAAAAAACTTAATTATGCATACGAAATATTTTTTCTTATCTTAAGATTTTTAAATCAGAGACGTTAAGATAAATGGATTTATTATTTTCAATTCGTAAAGTTGACCGAGCGGAGGCAATTAAAGTAAATAACAGTCCAAATAAGCCGCATGTGCATAATTATGAAGAATTGATTATCGGAATCAAAGGACAATTGCGCCATTTTATCGATTTTAAAGCAAAAATCTACACCTCCCCTTTTATTTCTTTCGTTTCCAAAGGGAAAATTCATCAGGTCGACCCAATACTAGTTGATGATGACTGTGATTTTTGGGTAATCCGTTTCAAAAGCGAGTTTATTCCAGAAACGACATTTCAGCTCTATCAATATTACCACGACCAAGCAAGCCTTATGTTTACATCTAAAAATAGATTTGAACGGATTAATACATTGGCAAAACTTATTCAAGATGAAATGGCGGAAGAAGATTCGGAATTAGCTATTGTCCGGCAGTTATTAGTTACCATCTTTATTAATATTGAAGCCGAAAGAAAACTACAGGAAAGCGACAGCAATGAATTGCTTTGCAATCAGAACATCACCTTCAAAAATTTTTTAGCCATCCTAGAAGAAAATTTCCGGAGACCGGAAGGCGTGGCTTTTTATGCGGAAAAATTATTTATGAGTGCTAGAAACCTGAATAAAATTACTCAAAGCATTTTAAATCAATCTGTATCAGAATTGATTGAGACACGAAAGCTTATTGAAGCTAAAAATTTATTGCTGACTAGCGACAAAACCATATCTGAAATCGGATTTGACTTGGGATATTCTGATAAAGCATATTTCACACATGTATTTAAGAAGAAAGCGGGACAGACGCCTTCTGAATTTAGAAATGAAATTCGTGGTGAAACCTCAAAATAGTTATACCTTTTTACCAATTTCTTATACCTATCGACGAGCATTTAATGCGACCTTTGTTACTAGACATGGAGAATTACACAATGAATAGCTTAACAACTAACAATGTTGCGCAATCGGCTTCTAAATTGCAAGAATTGAAAAAATTTTCGGACACGCTGGGATATTCGGATAAAATGCCCGTTTTATTTCTTGGTCATGGAAGCCCAATGAATGCGATTGAAGAAAATGAATTTGTTCAAGGTTTTCGAAAAATAGGTCGAGAAATTGAAAAACCTCGAGCCATCCTGGTCGTTTCTGCACATTGGGAAACGCAAGGAACGTTTGTCACTGCTATGAAAAATCCGTCAACAATCCATGATTTTGGAGGATTTCCTCAAGCATTATTTGACGTACAATACCCAGCTCCGGGAAGTCCAGAATTAGCATTGGAGACACAGGAATTGATTAAGAGCACAGATGTTCATTTGGATGACAAATGGGGATTAGACCATGGTTCATGGTCCGTTGTCCGCCATCTCTATCCAGATGCCGATGTTCCAGTCATTCAACTGAGCATTGATTATACCAAACCTGCATCTTATCATTATGCATTGAGCCGAGAACTTGCCGAGTTGCGCCGAAAAGGCGTTTTAATCATTGGAAGCGGCAATATTGTGCATAATCTTCGTTTGGTTTCTTGGAAACATCTAAACGCCGTAGGCTATGCGTACGACTGGGCTCTGGAAGCTGACACGAGAATGAAAGAATTTATGCGAAATGGAAATCATGAGGCATTGATTCATTTCGAAAAACAAGGATTGGCATTCCAGACTGCAATCCCAACGCCAGAACATTACATGCCCATGCTTTATGCGATTGCTTTGCAAGAGAAAAATGAAGAGTTGCAAATTTTCAATGACCAAGCTGTTGCTGGCGCACTAACAATGACATCCTTCAAAATTGGTTAAGACGCAAACGATGCTGTGTATTTTATTCAAATGAAATACACAGTATTACTTAAATAGATTCTTCCAAAATCCTTTCGCAAAGCCAATAAATACTTTGTCACCTATTTCCTTTAATGGGAAAATTTTTAAGAAATCGCCTTGCCCTTCATCTCCTTTTCCTGAATCTAAATCATATTTTCGACGATGATAACTGCATACAACTTTGTTTTTTTCGCACCATCCATTCGCCATTGGCGCAGAAGCATGCGGACACTTCGATGCAAAAGCGTGCCATTCTGTTGTAAATACAATACAAAACGATTTATTATTCACAGTTAGGGAATGAATCTTACCATCCTTTACAAGTTTATCAGGTGGAATTTCAATCCATTCTAAATTTTCGTCTTTCATCATTAGCGCAACAAATACATAATCCATAAATTTACGCATCTTAATTAATTTTAAAGTATTCGCAAATCATGGACATAACGAAAAGATTTAATCGAGTAATTGCTATTTACTTTCAATTACAAGCTAAACCGATTGTCAAAGCACAAGATTTAGCTGAGCGGTTCGACGTGTCTTTGCGTACCATTTATAGAGACCTGAAATCATTGGAACTTGCAGGGATTCCAATTGTCAGTGAACCAACTGTCGGATATTCCTTAGTGGACGGTTATAAAATTCCCCCAACCTTATTTTCAAAGGAAGAAGCACTAAGTTTTGTCGCAGCCGAAAAACTCGTTCAGAAATATTTTGACAAAGACTTAGGTAGTTATTTCAGTTCCGCTTTAAATAAAATGAAATCCATTCTTCGCTCATCGGATAAAGAAAATATCATGATTCTGGAAAGTGAGGTCTACATGAAACCGACGATTCCCGTTTTTAATCAAAAAGTTCCTTCAGCGTTGGCAATCTTATTTGAGAGCATTGCAGCGCAAAAAGTAATTAAAATAACATATCATTCATCAAACTCTGCATTTGCAGAAACTAGAATTGTAGAACCTGTCGGTGTATTTCATGAAAGCAATTTCTGGTATTTCATGGCTTTTTGTCATTTAAGAAAAGACTACAGACAATTCCGATTGGACAGGATAGAAAACATTGAAAAACTAGAAGATAAATACTCAAAAAAGCATAAAAACCTAGCTTACTATTTAAACAGAAAAGAAAAAAAAGTTACCACAACGATAAGAATTAAGGTGAGCAAAGAAGTCGCAAGGCATTTGATTTGGGAGCGTAATTTTTTCGGCTTTGTTTCTGAACAAGAATCTGGTGATGACATTTTGATGCATTTTGAGTCTTCCAACATTGACCATGATTTTTCACGCTGGTTTTTGATGTTTGCCGATACTGCAGAAATTTTAGAGCCTCAAGAATTAAAGACGAAAGTAAAATCCATGGCGCAAGCAATTATGAATCAAATGGATGCACAGCCAAAACAAGAAAGCTCTTTATCAAATTAAGATAAAGAGCTTTCCATGTTAATAAATTTAATTATTCAACGGGTTCCAAATATTGCGCATAGCAATATCCTTCTTCGCCATCTTCTGTACGAACTAACCACCACTGGTCATTCGCTCGGGAAATCAGATTGATAATTTCATCTTTAGCTGCCTTTCCGATAATAGGCTGGTCCGTTCCGGGCCCTTTTCGAATGTTCAAGTTCGAATTATTGGTAATTACTCTAACTTTACTTCCGGCAACAGCTGTGGAAACATCCACATTCATGACCACATCGCTTGATAGAAAATTTGGGTCAATCTGATTATAGATATCCCACAATTTATTCTTCACATCTGCAGATGGCGCAGTTCCGCGGATTTGTAAAACACCATCGATTTCTGCAATCTGTAAATCATCGATTCCAGCGGATTTTGCTTCCGCAATCAATGCTTGATATTTTGTTGTTAATGACATACTATTAAATTTAATTATCCAATTATTTGACTTGAAGACCTGTAAAATCTACTTTCTTAGGATTTAACGCATCTAGGCTCATTTTCAAGGTTTGAACACGTGCCTGTTCTACCTCACCGGTTACGGTAATAACGCCATCAGCGACTGTAGCCTTTACGTTTGGAAAATCTTTCGTAGCATCCACAACTTTCGCCGTTAAGTCAGCATCGTCTGTGTTGATTTCAATCGGAGCTACCGTTAAATTATTGACAATTGATTTTATCGCTTTGGGTTCAGCTGCTTTTGCCGCATTTTCTAGATTTCGTTTGTCCTCATCGGTTTGCACATCGCCTGTTAAAGTCACAACGCCGTCCTTTACATCCACCATAACTGTTGGATTAGGACTCATTGCTGTTTCCACTTTTGCTTTAATATCAGCATCAGAAACTTTTGATTTGCAGGACGTAACCAGTGCAAAACAAAAAACCAGCATTAGCAGGGGAATGAATTGTTTTAATTTCATAATCATATCATTTAAATTCGTTTATGTTAATGATTAAACGAAACATGACATTAATTGTTTGCACGCTAAAGAATTTCTTTTACAGAAAATTCTTTTTGGTTAAAGTTAACTTTATTGCCCTTTTTCTTTCCTAAGAACTCTTTGGCAAGCGGCGATTGTGGAGAAACCGCGTAATAGGTTGCATCATCTAACATGACTTTGCCGATACCCACAGCAATATAAAAGAAACCTTGGTCAGTTTCGATTAATGAGCCTAAGCCAATCAATTTATTTGGAGAACTTTCCAGGTTGGATAATACTGCATAATCTTCCTTTGCTAACGAAAGCTGATTTTCGAAGCGCGTTAAATCTTGCTGCAACATTTCTCTAGAAGTTTCATATTTATCGCCAGCGCTATTCTTCGTATCGCTGAATATGGCTTCCTGGGCAGACGCAATTCCAACTTCAATTTCTTGAATCCTCTTTTCTGTCAAATCAAGGCAGATTTGTTTTAACTTTTCTTTGATTGAATCCATATAATGAAAAATGCGCTATACAATATAGCGCATTAGCTTATCTTAATGATAAATAAAATTAATCTTTTAAATCCTTTTTAGCTTTATCTACTGTCTTGTCAATCGCTTCACCCGTTTTATTTGCCGCTCTTCCCGTTGCATCAACTGCATTGTCAATTGCTTTTCCAGTTTTATCCGCTGCTCTCTCTAGAGCTGAACCTGTTTTCTCTGCCGCTTTATCAACTGCTTCACCTGTTTTTTCGGCTGCATTTGTTACACCTGATTCAACCTTGTCAGCTGTGTGAATCGCTGAAGCTTTAGTCTTTTCCCAAAATGTATTTGCTTCGTCCAATGCCTTTTGCGCTTCAGTTTCTGCTTTTTTGTCGCCCTTACGAACCGCTTCGTCTAAATCAGCTTGTGCCTTTTTAACTTTAGCTTCCGCTTCGGCAATTTCAGCATTTGTCTGTACTTGAATTGCGTTTGTCGTTGAGTCTACAGTTGCTAAAGTATTATCTAGTTGCTCACCTGGAGTTTCTTCCGTTGTTTTTTTCTCATTGTTGCAAGAAGCAAATGTTAATCCTGCTGCCACTAATGCTAATAATGCAAAATTTCTCATGTTTTAATTATTTTAAGTTTAAGTTAGATTACAAATTTTAAGCCAAACATTACCTTGGGTACACTTCCGCTTTAGCCGCTTGCAAAGTATTTTTAAGCAGACCAACGATTGTCATTAACCCAACCCCACCGGGAACAGGTGTAATCCATGATGCTTTTTTCGAAACTTCCTCAAAATCAACATCTCCATACAACTTAAAACCTGATTTAGTTTCTGTTGAATCTTCTCTATTTATACCTACATCAATAACAATCGCTCCATCTTTGACCATATCTGCCGTAACGAAATTCTTTTTTCCTATTGCAGCAACAACAATATCCCCAGCTAAAACTTCCTCTTTCAAGTTTGCAGTTCGGCTGTGCGTTAATGTAACTGTGCAATTTCCAGGATTCGTATTTCTCGCTAATAAAATACTCATTGGGGAACCAACGATATTACTTCTTCCGACAACAACTGCTTTTTTACCGGAGGTATCAATTCCATAATGTTCCAGCATCAATAATATACCGTAAGGGGTGGCAGGAATAAAGCAAGGCAAATTGCGTTGCATTCTACCCAGATTAATTGGATGAAAACCATCAACATCTTTGCGATAATCGATTGCTTCAGTAATTTTTTCAGGATCAATATGTTTTGGTAATGGCAATTGAACTATCAAACCATCAATTGTTTCATCTTTATTGATTTCTTGAATCTTTGCAATCAGTGCATCTTCTGTAATATCACTTTCGTATCGAATATTTGTAGATTCGAAACCAACAAGCTCGCAGTTGCGCATTTTACTTGCAACATACGTTTCACTACCGCCATCATTTCCGACTAAAATAGCAACTAAATGTGGCCTTCTTCCAAATTCGGCAGTAAAAGCTGCTGCTTCTTCTTTAATATCTTGTTTAATCTTTGCAGAGACTTCTTTTCCGTCTAATAACTTCATTGTATAAAATAAGAGCTTGAGAATGTAGATTTGATATAAGTTTTAAAAATACAGAACTATTGGATAATAATCAAAATTCTGTTAAAGTATTCTTAATAAATAGTCTTTAAACTTAATAGATCGATATAAAATCGATCTATTCGTTAGTAATAAATAAAATTATTTCGTCTTGAATTTTAGATTAGTCCAATTTCAGGACCGCCATAAAAGCAGATTGTGGGATTTCCACATTACCTACTTGACGCATGCGCTTTTTACCTTTTTTCTGTTTTTCCAACAATTTACGTTTACGGGAAATATCACCTCCATAACATTTGGCTGTCACATCTTTACGTAAAGCGCTAATGGTTTCTCGGGCAATGATTTTTGCGCCGATAGATGCTTGGATACGAATTTCGAATTGTTGGCGAGGAAGTAATTCTTTTAACTTCTCACATATTTTTTTACCAAAATCATAAGCATTGCTTCTATGTATCAGTGAAGACAAAGCATCTACAGGTTCGTCATTTAAGCGGATATCCAATTTAACCAGATCCGATTGGCGGTAGCCAATCTGATGGTAATCAAATGACGCGTAACCCTTACTGATCGTTTTTAATTTATCATAAAAATCGAAGACAATCTCGCCCATTGGCATTTCAAAAACCAATTCAACGCGGTCTGAAGTCAAATATGACTGGTTGACAATCGCACCTCTTTTTTGGATACACAAGGACATTACAGGACCAACAAATTCAGATTTGGTAATAATGTTTGCTTTAATATATGGTTCTTCAATAAAATCCAGCTTGCTCGGATCCGGAAGATCTGACGGATTATGAACGATGATTTCTTCTCTATCTTTACTTAAAAAAGCCTTGTAGGATACGTTCGGAACCGTAGTAATTACGGTCATATTAAATTCGCGCTCCAATCGCTCTTGGATAATTTCCATATGGAGCATTCCTAAGAATCCACAACGGAAACCAAAGCCTAAAGCGGCAGAAGATTCTGGTTCGAATACCAATGAAGCATCATTTAACTGCAAGCGATGCATGGATTCTCTCAGTTCTTCATAATCTTCTGTATCAACAGGATAAATCCCAGCGAAAACCATTGGTTTTACTTCTTCAAATCCTTGAATAGCATTTGCGCAAGGACGGTCTTTATGCGTAATCGTATCCCCTACTTTTACTTCTCGGGCTTCTTTGATCCCAGAAATAATATAGCCAACGTCACCTGTCTTGATCACGTCTTTGGCTACCTGATTTAACTTTAAGGTACCAATTTCATCCGCGTTATATTCTTTTCCAGTAGCGACAAATTTTACCCGGTCACCTTTGCGAATCTGGCCGTTTTCTACTTTGAAATATGCCATAATTCCTCGGAACGAATTAAAAACCGAGTCAAAAATCAACGCTTGCAATGGGCCATCTGGATCACCAACCGGCGCTGGCACTCGTTCAATAATTGCTTTTAAAATATCTGGAATTCCCAAACCCGTTTTACCTGATGCTGGAATAATATCTTCGCGTTTGCCACCAATTAAGTCAACGATCTGATCTTTCACTTCTTCAGGCATTGCACCCGGAAGATCCATTTTATTTAGGATAGGGATAATTTCTAAATCGTGCTCAAGTGCTAAATAGAGATTGGAAATCGTCTGCGCCTGAATTCCTTGCGAAGCATCAACGATCAGCAATGCACCTTCACATGCCGCAATGGAACGCGAAACCTCATAAGAGAAATCCACGTGTCCTGGCGTATCGATTAAGTTTAAAATGTAATTTTCTCCTTCGTAGACATATTCCATCTGAATTGCATGGCTCTTGATCGTGATGCCACGTTCGCGTTCCAAATCCATATTATCTAACAATTGTGCTTGAGATTCTCGTTGGGTAACAGTTTTGGTAAATTCCAACAATCGATCTGCTAAAGTACTTTTGCCATGATCAATATGTGCTATAATACAAAAATTACGAATATGCTTCATAAAGGGATAAATTCAATCTATTAATTTGCAAAGATAGGTTATTTAGAGAAGATATTATTGGGAAATATTTTGGAATATGCCTCCGCTAAACTCTAATCGAATTCTCTTAAAATTTGAAATAGTATGCGGCAACACAAAACCTAAACTACCTTAATCGTGTGTTTAAAAAAAAATCCACCGCAAAAATTGCATACTATATCTAATAAGAAAAGAATGTTTTAAATACAACAAGCTAAAATATCAAACCAACTTTTAACCCAAACTGCATCAGATTAATTGTATACTCATCTGTTCTCATCCACATTGAAATGGGTTCATTTTGCAAATCGTCAATATTCAATTCGGTGATATCTGTTGCGCCTGCAGACTTGTATGTATTTCTAGTCCTGAGATATTCTAAATATGGGCCACCAAATACGTTCAATTTATTATTAATTCTCATCGAAGCACCTACATGCAAATTGGCAAAGCCCGTGTTATCTAATTTAGAACTGTTAGAATAGTTCATTGAATTAAGCGTGTATTCGTGTTCCCATTCTCCTAAGCTAAATAAGTATCCAATACTTGTAGAAGCGAATGGGCTAACTTTAGTGTCAGAAAATCGATATTGAGCTTGTAGAAATGCAGGAACAAACAAATACTGCGGATTCGGAGATTCCACATCCGTTCTATAATCATTCGAAAATTCCACGAAATGCTTTATTCCTGTTCCTAATCCGATAGAAAATTTTTCATCGAACTTTAGCGATCCAACATACTCAAAATTTAGATTTACAAAATTGATAGTCCCGTTTGGATTGTTTAATGAACCCGAATAAGAACCTTTTCCATAACTAGAACCAAAACTTACTTGATTAGTGTATGTCAATTTTTGTTGAGCAAAAGACATGGTTTGCACTGCCATCAATATAATGATAGCAAATAATACATGTAATTTCATTGCTGATTTTTTAGAATGAAAACCCGACTTTTAAACCAAATTGAAAAAGGTCAAGGTCATTATTGTATTCAGATGTAACATTATCATAAACAAAACTTTCATTTGTTCTTTGGTATTCCAAGTACGGACCAACCTGCAAAGCCATGTTACGCTTAAATCTAATGGAAGCGCCGCCAGATAAATTACCCATTACTCCCGACTCTAGCTTATATTTCACGTCATTGTAAGAATCCCCATCATCAAAAAAATCTTCGGAATTACTTCCAACGTTAAAATTGTAACCTAAGGATACGTTTAAATAAGGACTAACTTTGCGATCCATAAATCTAAAGCGTGCTTGAGCATACAATGGGATAAAGTAATTATTTAACGTCGTTGTATTATCAAAATAATCTTCAAAATTAATTAGTTGGCGAACTCCAGTTCCTACCCCCAACCCAACTTTGGGAGAAATATGCATCAAACCGACATAATCGAACTGTAACCCCATTAAATAAGTATCATCATCGTCGTCGTAAGAATCATCATAAAAAGCTACATCTGTATTCGAAGTTGCAACGCCGAACCCGAAACTTACGTTGTTAGAGAATCTAGGCTTAAAAGACGATTGCTGCGCATAAATTGTTGAACAGGCTAGCAACAAAATAATTGTAAGGATTTTTTTCATAATTTAAAATTTTATAATTTAAAACAAATATAAAAACTCGCAATGATTTTAAAAGAGTCAAAAAGACAAAACATAAAACTTTTTTACTGCCTACAGCCCTTAAATTTCATATCTTTGTGCTTTTCCAAAAAAGATTAAAACTCTATGGCTTTACAATGTGGTATTGTTGGTTTACCAAATGTGGGTAAATCTACCCTATTTAACTGTTTGTCGAATGCAAAAGCACAAGCGGCGAATTTTCCATTCTGTACAATTGAACCTAATATTGGTGTCATCACCGTTCCTGATGAACGATTGAATAAATTAGCTGAACTGGTTGTTCCTCAAAAAGTTGTTCCGAATACAATTGAAATTGTAGACATCGCAGGATTAGTTAAAGGCGCTTCAAAAGGCGAAGGTTTAGGAAATCAGTTTTTAGGAAACATCCGTGCTACCAATGCAATCATTCACGTGTTGCGTTGTTTTGATGACGGAAATGTAATCCATGTAGATGGTTCGGTTGACCCGATTCGTGATAAAGAAATTATTGATACAGAATTGCAGCTGAAGGATTTGGATACTGTTGTTAAGCGTATTCAGAAAGTCGAGAAAATGGCTAAAACTGGAGGCGATAAAGATGCTAAAAAGACTTTTGAAATTCTTTCAGTAGTCAAAGCTCATTTAGAGTCCGGAAAATCTGCGCGCACATCTCCAATTTCTGAAGAAGATTTTGAATTTATTGAAGATTTATCGTTGCTAACTATAAAACCTGTTCTTTACGTTTGTAATGTAGATGAAGGTTCTGTGGTTGATGGAAATGACTATGTGAACCGTGTTAAAGAAGCGGTGAAAGAAGAAAATGCGGAAGTGTTGATTATATCTGCACAAATCGAATCTGAAATTGCAGGTTTGGACAGTTACGAAGAGCGCCAATTATTCTTAGATGATTTAGGATTAACAGAATCAGGTGTACATAAATTGATTCGCGCAGCCTATTCGTTATTGGATTTGGCGACCTATTTTACGGCAGGTGTTCAAGAAGTTCGTGCTTGGACAATTGAAAAAGGTTTTACAGCTCCTCAAGCTGCAGGCGTCATTCACACGGATTTTGAAAAAGGTTTCATTCGTGCCGAGGTAATTAAATATGCTGACTTTGTAGAATTAGGTTCTGAAGCAGCAGTGAAAGAAGCTGGAAAATTATCCGTTGAAGGAAAGACATATGTTGTTGAAGATGGCGATATCATGCACTTCCGATTCAACGTTTAATTAACTATATTTTAAACAGAAATAGCTCCTTTTTGGAGCTATTTCTGTTTAAAAGTATCGCTTCATTATTCTGAATTTATGAGAATAATGTTTGTAGTCTTGGTTATAAATTCCTTCGCTGTCAAATTTGTCGATTCGCACTTTTGCAGAAGCGTGAAAGATAGTTTCAGAATCAATCATAATCCCGACATGCGTTATCCTTCCCTCTTCGTTATCAAAGAAAGCTAAATCACCAGCTTTCGCTTCTGAAACAAAATCAACAACAATTCCGCCTTCTGCTTGCTGCCAGGCATCTCGCGGAATAACAATTCCGAAATGCCGATATACAAGCTGAGACAGTCCAGAACAGTCAATGCCATAAGCAGAACGCCCTCCCCACAAGTAAGGTGCATTCAAATAATGCGCAATTAAATTGGGAAATTCAATGGCAAAATCATCTTGGCTAGGCGTACGTAATTCTCCATCTAACTTATAGGATTTCTCATTGATCAGGACTGAATCAGTTCCTGTAAGTTCAATGGGAGATCCATGAATTAAGTTGATCGAATTTTGATTTTCGACAGCACGAGCTTGATTTATACCAACAATTTTAACTTTCTTATTTGAATTGTTAGCAGAAATGGATTCGAATTGCCCATTCTGAAGCCAGCCTTCGTAGCCATTTTCCAGAATTTTAATATAGCTCCACTCCTTTTCTTGTTTCAAGACATCAAAAAGTTCACCGAATAAAAGCTGAGAAACCATCTCGCTCCTATGCGATTTATCGGCGCGAAGCGGAATTAATGAAAGCGTACAAATTGCTAAGTTCATAAAATAATATGCTTATATTTAAAACAAAACGACCCATACAGTCGTTTTATACATCAAATATACCTTAAAAAATAATTGTTATGAGCAACAGAAAATTTAATAGAATTCTTTTGGCAGTCGATGATACTCCTTGCTCACAAAAAGCAATCGAGTATGCGAAAGATCTAGTAGCAGAATTTAAATCTACTTTGGCCTTGATTACGGTTGTTCCACCAACATCGCCAGCAAGTTATGGAGCAGATCCTTTGTTAGGGCAGCAACCCATTATCATTCCCGAAGTTTCTGAAATCCAGCAACGTACTGCGCAAGATTATTTAGATACGATTGCAGCTGAATTTTTAGGGGCAGCAGAGGTGTTCACGTTCAATAAAATCGGTTCAGTTAGGGAAGAAATTTTAACAACGGCTCAAGAATGGACTGCTGATTTAATCATTATCGGAAGCAATGGGCGGACTGGTTTTGAACATTTTATTTCAGGTAGCGTTTCCGAATCGATCATAAGAAAATCAACCGTTCCAGTATTGGTCATTCCAGGAAAATGCGATTAAATTTATTTGATTAAACGAGCAATAAACATGCTGTCGGCGTGCTCTTCATATCCTTTTAATACTTTTGCATACTCTAGCTTTAAATGAAGTTCATTGGTTAAGTAGTCAACAATGTCTTCATTTTCTGCTTTAAAGATTGAACAGGTAATATAAATCAATGGTTTACCAGTTGCAAGATGCTTGACAGCATTTCCAGCAATCGATTTTTGAAGATTTGTGTAATAGCTAATATCTTTTCTGGTAAATTTTGAAACCATTTCCGGAGTTCTTCCCCAAGTTCCCGAACCCGAACATGGAGCGTCTAAAATAATTCCGTCAAATTTTTCGTCGTATAAAATGGATGAAGCATCTTTAGTCAGATCGATGATTTTTTTGCGATAAGGGGTTTTAATAGCTGCCTTGTCAAACCGCTCATCTAAATTGCGTAAAATACTTAACCGAACGTCAGAAACCAAAAGCTTGACCGTAGGAATGCCGTCCAAAAGCATCAAAGATTTTCCTCCTGATGCTGCGCAACAATCCCACCATGATTCATTTGGCTTTGCTCCAAAAGATTCAAAAGTTCGTTGTGATGACAAATCCTGAACTTCAAATTTACCTTCTAACCTTTTGAATTGTTGAAGGTTAAAGCCATTACTTAAAGAAATAGTTTGATTGGATATTTTCTTGTAGGCTATCGAATGTAAATCAAATTCTCTTAAAACTTCTTCTTCAAATCCTCTCCTTATCCGAATAAAGAGATCGGGTTGCGCAAACTGATTGACTATAAATTTTTCTTTTTCAATTGCGTCAGATGCCTCGTCAATTAAAGGAAAATTATCCGGCAAAACGGAAAGATTGATTTCTTCAAGAAAAGCCAATTTGTTCTCAATTGATTTATACTGATGAGCAACCCATTCAGGATAGTGAAACTTCACGAAATCACTTTCCTGTTCCACTAAAAATTCAGCAACGCATAGGCGGTCTTTGCGATTTAATTCAGGTAGAGCTTTTCCTAGACGGAAATAAGCATAGCATAAACGGGTATTCATTCTTCGATCGGAAGAGCCCATCTGTCTATTCTCTTTATAAAACTGAGTCAGATACCTAGAAAAAGGCATATCAAACCGATAATTAGAAATCGCATTTTCGAAATTTCTATAATATTGGAATAATTTTTTTTCGTTTAGAATATCCATTAATATTTAGCGCAGCTGAAATGAACCGTTTCTAAATTGCAAGAAAGAAACTGATTCATTGACATAGCCATAAACGTTGTTTTTCGAAAATTTGTAGGAGCTAAAAATACCGCTGTAATTTTCATCAACGACATGTGCGGCATAGTCATCTCCATATTTCGCGATTAGCTTTCCGAAATATCGAGCAGCATCATATCCTTTATACGAATGATCCGAAGGACTGACGCCGTATGTCGAGCGATATAACTCATCCAACGCTCTGACCGGTGAAGAACTTTTTTTCAAAATCGATTCCGAACTAATAACAGGAGAATAATTCGCGAAATTCTGATTAGCAGAAAAATCAAATTTAGACCAAAGCGGATGACCAAACAACTTGAATGTATTCAATCCTTCAGACGATTTGGAATCTAAATTATTCAGCAACGCATTAATCTGAAATTTATTTGTTGTGCCTGTAACGATAATATTTGTACCTGCAATAACAAGTTTTTCATTTAATTGCTCAATCGTACTTACGGTAATAATATTCGCATTGACGTCAAGACGTTTGATTTCTGATTGCATCCCATTGATAAACTGGCGGTTGTCGGCATCAGAAGTGTTGTAAATAATAACGACATCTCCAGGTTCGTACGCTTTCGCGACCTGTCCTGCAATGGCACGTGTGTGCGATCGTATTGACGGAGTCAACGAAACCAGGTTTGGTAAATTAAATTCGGAAGGCATCGAAGCTGCCAGTGGATTTACCTGCAGAATGTTTTTGTCCGTTAAGTTCGATCCAAATGTTTTTATTTCAGTTGGATAAACAGGCCCGATAATTATTGATGCATTTTGAACATCTTCAGACCTTGCTAAAGTTTGATTCTGAGAAACGTTGTCTCGAGAATCTAAGATATTTAACGTAAAATTTGTTCCAGATTTTGCTAATTCATCCAACCCTAACTGAAATCCTTGGTAGAAATCAAGAGCTAAAGAAGAACGTTTTATATCATCAGCACCCAAAGAATCAGTGCCAACTTTGTCCAATTGAAAGGGCAAAACTAAAGCAATCTGATTTTCGTAATTCTTTTTCCCAACGACCTTAACTTCTTCAGGAGTAACTTCAGTCACCGTTTTAGATGGAGAATCCCCATCCTTTACTTGCCCTGCGGTTCCAGCCCGAGGATCAGGCGAACGAAGTACACCTTTTTTCGGCGCACAAGAAGCGATTACAAAAAGAAAAATAAACGCGAAAAACGAAAATTTTACTATTTGTATTTTATTCCCACTCAATCGTTGCTGGCGGTTTTGAACTAATATCATACACAACTCTGTTAATTCCTTTGACATGATTAATAATTTCGTTTGAAATTTTAGCTAATAAATCATAAGGTAGATGAATCCAATCTGCGGTCATTCCATCCAAAGAACCAACGGCTCTCAATGCAACAACGTGCTCGTAGGTACGCTCATCGCCCATTACTCCTACCGACTGCACCGGAAGGAAAATCGTTCCAGCTTGCCATACTTTATCGTACCAACCTGACTCTTTCAAGTTACGAATATAAATATCATCAGCCTCTTGCAAAATCCGTACCTTATCTTCTGTAATGTCGCCTAAAATACGAATTGCTAAACCCGGTCCAGGAAAAGGATGTCTTCCTAAAATCTTAGGATCCACATCTAACGTTTTTCCAACACGACGAACTTCATCCTTAAACAAAGTCTTCAAAGGCTCGACAACTTTCAATTTCATGAAATCTGGCAAACCACCAACATTATGATGTGATTTGATCGTTGCTGAAGGACCTTTTACAGAAATAGATTCAATGATGTCTGGATAAATTGTTCCTTGACCCAACCATTTCACTTCAACGCCTTCAGGCAACTGACTCTGAACTTCTTTAGACGCTTCATCGAACACGTCGATGAATGAAGCACCGATTATTTTCCGCTTTTGCTCTGGTTCAGAAACACCATTTAAACGAGAATAGAAAAGCTCTTTAGCATTGATTCCTTTGATATTCAATCCCATGTTTTTGTATGAATCCAACACTTGTTCGTATTCATCTTTTCTCAATAAACCGTGGTCAACAAAGATACAGTGGAGATTTTTTCCGATAGCTTCATGCAACAAAACTGCAGCAACGGTTGAATCTACTCCTCCGGACAAAGCCATAATTACATGATCATTGCCCAACTGAGATTTAAGTTCTGCAATTGTGCTTTCGGCAAATGCATCCGACGTCCAATCTTGAACACACTCACAGATATCGACGACAAAGTTTTTCAATAAAATTTGCCCATCTGTGCTGTGGGTCACTTCGGGATGGAATTGAATTCCGTATGTATTCGTGCCTTTTATTTGGAAAGCTGCTACGCGTACTTTATCCGTGCTCGCAATAATTTCGAAATTTTCAGGAACTTCTTTAATCGTATCTCCATGTGACATCCACACTTGAGAATGTAATGGAATGTCTTTTAATAACCTATTTTCATGCAATACAAACTGCAAGTTTGCACGGCCGTATTCTCTGATTTCGGAAGGCAAAACCTCTCCGCCTAACTGCTGCGCTAGGTATTGGGCACCATAACAAACAGCTAAAACAGGGTAACTAGTTAAAATTTTATCGTAATCAATTTGTGGCGCATCCGCTTGACGTACTGAAAAAGGACTTCCGGAAAAAATAACTCCTTTAACGGAATCATCAAATTCAGGAATATTATTAAAAGGATGAATTTCACAATAAACATTTAATTCTCGAACACGTCTCGCTATTAATTGGGTGTATTGGGAACCAAAATCAAGAATGATAATTTTTTCTAACATAGCGCAAAGTTACATAATCGAGGTGGATTTTTTTTAGGAATTTTTATGTTGAAATTAGAATAAAAATGAATTTTAGATTTAGCGTCAAAACCTACGAAGGAAATTATTAACATATATTAACAAGATTTAGGGCCGAAGAAATGATATGTTTTCGAATTTTCAATTAAATTTGATTGTTTAACCTAGTATACATGAGTAAGTTTTTTTGGTTTCTGGTATTTCTATTTCCAGCTCCTCTTTTAGCCCAAGTTTTGGGAAAAGTGACAAATAATGAAGGTTTGCCGATGCCCTATGTAAGCGTAACTGTTGAAGGGACTTATATTGGAACGTCTACAAATAGTGATGGAAATTACCAACTAAAAATCACAAAGGCCGGCAAGTATGTTTTGCTGTTTCAAAGTTTAGGGTACAAGACAACTCGCTTAACTATTCAAGCAAACGAACTTCCATTTGTCCAAAATGCAGTTTTAGAACAAGAAAACCTAACGATTGAAGAAGTTGTTATTCAAAATAACGAAAACCCTGCCGACCGGATTATGCGCAAAGCAATTGCCGAAAAAGAGAAGAACTCAGCCAAGAATGATAAATATGATGCAGATTTTTATTCTCGTGGAAATATTAAATTAACGAAAATGCCAAAAGTCGTTCAAAACGACAAAAGTCCGGAAGTCAAAGAACTGATGGATACAACCAATTCGGGCTACATTTATTTATCAGAAACTTTTTCTAAAATCTCCTTTCAAAAACCTAACAAACTTTACGAAAATATTATTGCTTCAAAATTAAGCGGTAATGACCGTGGATACAGTTTCAATACGGCAATTGGTTCAAATTTTGATTTCTACACCAATTATGTCAATCTCGGTACGGCTATCATTTCGCCGTTAGCGGATATTGCATTTACCTATTACTCATTTAGATTAGAAAGCAGTTTCGAAGCAGAAAACAAAACAATTTATAAAATAAAAGTAATCGCAAAGCGCGACAAGGAGCCTGTGGTTGAAGGGTATGTTTACATTGCCGATGACACCTACGAAATTTATGCAGTAGATTTTAACCTGAAAGGCTACCGCATGAATCAACCTTTCATGAATCAGATGAAAATCACACAGCATTACTCATTTAATCAATCGGATAATCGCTGGGTGAAAAATTCGCAGTTTTTAGATTTTGATGCTGGATTTTTAGGCTTTGAATTTAGAGGTTCATTCTCTAGTAATTTCAGTAATTACGAATTTGTGAGTGATTTCGAAAAAGGAACATTTGGGAAAACTGTGGTCAATATAGAAAAGGAAGCGAATTTAAAAGATAGCGCCTTTTGGGAGAGCAACCGCCCAATTCCTTTATTGACTACGGAAATAAAAGATTATTTTAAAAAAGACAGCGTTCAAAAAGTTCGTAATTCGCCAGCATATATCGATTCTGTTGATCGCTCGATTAATAAATTCAAATTGTCTAAGCTCTTTTTAGGATACACTTATCAAAATACACCTTCGAAATATTCCATTCATTATAGCGGTCTGCTAAACGTCACATCGATAAATTTCAATACCATTCAAGGATGGAATGCTGGAATTGGCTTCGATGCACGATTTGGACAATCAGATGAAGGGAAATTATCTACAATCCAAAGTACGATCCAATATGGATTTTCCGACCAAAGACTTCGTGCAGACGGACTTTTCAGGCATCGATTCAACACGCAAAATTATTCAACTTTAGAATTGAGCGCCGGAAATAAAGTATTTCAATTTAATTCAGATAACCCTGTAATTCCAATTGTAAACATGTTTACATCGCTTGTTGAGAAGCGCAATTACATCAAACTATATGAATCCAGCTTTGCAAAAATAAATTATCGCCAAGATGTTTGGGCTGGTTTATCTATGAATGCTTCGTTATCTTATCAAAATCGTCAAAATCTTTTTAACACAACGGATTATTCATTCTGGAATAAAGAACGGAGCTATTCTTCCAATAATCCATTGTTGCCGGATGATTACACGACAGCGGCATTTTCAGACCATTCAATTTTCAAATTTAATATTGGAGCGGTGATTAATTTTGGAGAAAAATTTGTTCAAAGGCCTGATCGAAAAGTGAGCATTTCAAATCGTAAATACCCAATCTTTGAAATCGATTATACCCAAGCTTTTGCTTCTTCTCTTGACGATTACAATTATAGCCAGATCGAAGCTAGACTTAGGCAAAGCATTGTATTAGGCAATAAAGGTGTTTTTGAATACAATTTGATAGCAGGAAAGTTATTTAATGGGGAGAATGCTGCATTTATGGATTATAAGCATTTCAATGGAAACCAAGTGACTACGATTATCTCCAAACCTTATATACAGTCGTTCTTTTTGCTTCCTTATTATGACTACAGCACCAATAAACCCTATATCGAAACACATTTAAATCATAATTTCAAAGGGTTTATCATGAACAAAATTCCGGTAATCAGCGAATTGCAATGGCATTTGAATCTTGGACATAACTTCTTTGCAACAGAAGAAATGAATTATCAAGAATTTACGATAGGTTTTAGTAACGTTGGATTTGGAAAATATCGGCTATTTAGGATAGATTACGTACGGTCATTCAATAGTCACCCAGCGGCTAATAAAGTTAATGATGGATTTGTTTTCGGAATTAACTTCTAAAAACAAATCCATGATTCGAATGATTAAAGAAAGCTAATGGAGCCTCCTGCAAGTTTCTTTTGTTTTTTCTCCTTCGGACTTCCGTAAACTTGGATGCTTCCGCCCGCTCTAGTTTGAACGTCCGCAAATTCTGTCGCATGCACGATGCATTTTCCTCCTGCATTCACTCTCGCAGTAACTGATTCTGAAACCAAAGCTTTAGCATCGTATGCGCCGCCGGCGAAAATATTAATGTTCTGACGCTTTGCGGTTCCATAAAGCTCAATGCTAGAGCCCGAATTGCTGTAAATCTCTACATGATTAGTCTTTACGGATAAATCAATTTTCGCACCTTCATTCGCTACAACAGATAATGAATCGGGTGTAAATGTACTGTTTCCAGAAAGCACGATTGCGCCTTTGCGCGCCGAAACTTTCTGAAAATTAGAAGTATATAAAGTTGCTTCTACTTGGTCGCCCTTCATCAGATTGCCTGCAGCCATTTTCAGGCGTAGAATGTTATCGCCTTGAATGACTTCAACTTGACTGGCCAATTCGCCTTTAATAATCAGCGAATCTTTGTCGCTTAAAATAACAGTTACAGGGATTTTGTCGGTTACTTCCAATTCATTAAATTTTGAAATGGAATGCGATACTTGTCCAAAAGTGCTTAGGGAAATTGCTAAAAATGCAAATGTGATAAGTTGTTTCATTATTAACTAAACGTAAAATTTGGCGTAAAGGTATAAGATTTTAATGCGATTATCGACCTAATAAAGCTAACTCATCGGTTGAATACATCTTAGCTCCTTTTAAATAATTATATATCAAATCCTTGGTGGATTCATCTTTTAATTTGTAGAGGTTATTCATCACAAATTTTTTATCATTACTGACGTCGCTATTGTAACCTAAATAATCAGGAATGTAATATTGGATACATAGACGTATAAACCGCAGTTCCACATCATTCGGATTCGCATCAATCTGCTTTTCCAGCATGTTTTTTCCATTTTTAAAATAGCTCATCTTCTTGATTGGGTTAGCCGTGTGTCTGGCCATAAACATATGATACGCGGCCGCATATCCTTTTTCTACAGGACTTTTGGCATTTTTTTCCAAGGAACTGAGATGCTTTTTACAAAGATTTTCATTTTTATGTCCTTGGTTAAAATCTTGACGAATAGCTTTAAGGTCTAATGATTGCGCAGCAACAAAGTATGTGGAAACACAATTAATAAATAGAAAAAGTATCTTCATAATCTTTTATTTTGTGGTTATTAGCAAATTATAAGATTAAGATACAAAAAATAAGCCAACATGCAATTTTATCGCTTGACTATAAAATGTTTATATAGAATTTGTATAGCGGATTTCGTCAACTCTAAATTTTCTCCGTCATAAGCCGCTATGCAGCCATTTGTAATCACTACAAATCCGAATTTTTTCTTTGGATTAAAAAACATACTGCTGTATAGACCGTACGCAGAGCCCGTATGGCCAACTAATTTTCCATGCTCTAGAATTCCATCCCGAACTTCCAAAGCCAATCCATAGGCTTTCTTTTTGCTGACTGGAGTTTGCATCTTTTTTGCGCTCTTCTTAGAGATGATCCTGAGGTTTCCGCTTTTGCCATAATTTTGATGCATCATCATGTATTTGGCTAAATCCAGTGCTGAGATTTTCATTCCGCCTGTAGGCGAAAAAACCGGTGTGCTTACACCTAAAACATAATTTTCTAAATCCTCTTTCCTCGGATTGTAAGCATTTGGTTGAGGGGTAAACAGCTTTGAAGAAGCACCGTATTCATAAATAGTTGCAAAATTTGCAGAATCCAAATTGTTGACGTTGTACCCCGCATTTAATTGCAATGGATCTAAAATCTGCTTTTTAATGTATTCATCAAATCGAGTTCCCGTCAAACGTTCTAGCACTGCACCGGCCATATTGAAATTCAAATTGCAATATTGATAATCCGTTCCAGGTTCATAATCGTTGTAGCTTTTATCCCAATTCTTGTTGATCAACGGATTGATGCTGGCAAAATCAAAATAACCATTTTTATCATTAATGCTTGATGTATGCGACAGAACCATGCGCAAAGTGATTACAGTATTCGGGAATTTTGGATTACGGATTGGAAATCCTATCAATTCGCTAAAATCATCATCTAATGAAATCTTCCCTTGCTCAACAAGCTGCATGATGGCGGTAGCAGTAAATGATTTGGAAATGGACGCAATCCTAAACAGATTGTTTATTTCCAGCTTCTCTCCCCTTTCCGCATTTTTATATCCGATGGCTTCTGTATGGATTATTTTATTGTCTTTGACAACCACGAAAGCCAAACCGACAGCTTTATATTTTTCGATTAATTCTGTTATCTCTGACGAGAATGAATTTATTTCTTGTGCTTTGACCGACAATGTGCATAATGCAAAAGAACAAAGTAATATGTAAATGATTTTGGATTTCATGGGTGTTGATTTAGGGTTGCAAAAATTAGTAAGCGAACTTCTCCAACGCGATTTTCAGAAAATAACTCACAAAAATAGCGATGCTAAAGCTCAATAAAGTTCCGATTAAAATGTACTCTGTAAATTTCGTGTCTTTGGCATTTGCCAAATCACCAAATCTGAAAATTGATTTAGCCGCGAGCAAGAAACCAACTCCTTCATATAAACCAAGCTGAACGAAAAACAAGATTAAAATCCTTTCTAGAATACCTATAATTAATCCCGCATCCAGCAAGGAGTCTTTTCTTTTATTATGGAATGCATTTTCATTTTCCCATTTTGTAAAGAACACCTTCAAAAATATCGGAGTGACAAATACCAATAGTAAGATAGCTAGGCTATATAACAAAAAGGTTATTGAAATTTGGACGTCAAAAATTGGTTCTGGAATAGGAAATAAATAACAGACAGCCGCGACAATCACGCCTATATGCAAGATTTGGTCTGCAATAAACAACTGAATGGGCTTATATGGCCACATTTTTTCCCACCAGATTTTCAAGCTATCAATAGCCAAATGTGAAACGGTCACAAAAACAATTGTCGGCCAAAAAGTAGCTAAGTCATTGTAGAAAAACAAACACAGCAAAATCCCATGAACCAGCACATGCGCAAACAGATAGCCCATGTTATTTCTGCGTTCGATTACCCATTTTTTAGGCTGAAATACAAAATCGCCCAGAACGTGAGCTATAATAAATTTTAAAAATACAATCAACATCGTTTAATCAATTCATTTGTAGCATACTGAATGACTCGCTTTATTTTCTGAAAACCAGCATTTCCCAATTTGGTACTTATTTGGCTTTGATACTTTTGGTTCAACAATTTAGCCAATTCTTTTTGATTTATGGTCGGATTGCTCAATGCTATCGCAATAGAATGTGCCATGCTCATTGTCCATCGGTCGGCTATCTCGGTCGCCAACTGCAGCATTAAATTCAAGGTTGTATCTAATTCTGTCCATTCTGATTTGATGGACAAAGTTTCTTTACCCAATTCGTCAAATGCATTCCCCGAAAACACAAAAGCTTCACCAGAAGATTTTTTTATAGTGTCTTCATCATGCTCAATCGTACCCACTCCTATCCCAATGCGTACATCCAGCCCAATTGCTTTTAAGGATGCTTTTAGATAAAAAACACATTCAAATACATCTTCGATCTGAAGCTGAATCTGAAAGCTGTCACCTCTGAATATATCGTATTTTGATGAATATCCTTGAATTGCCTTTTCTAAAATAGGCAACCAAGTATTTTGTTCTATTGTTCGGGAGCTAACAATATCGCCCGTCACAATGGTTTGAATCGCTTTACTTTTCCTCTTAGCTGACATCAGTTCCTGCTTATTTCAATTATATGATACTAAAGGTACAAAAAAATATCACAAAATATCAAGATATTCTCAAATATCACAAAATATCAAGATAATTTGAAATATCACAAAATTTCAAGATATTATTAAATATCACAAAATATCAAGATAATTGAAAATATCACAAAATTTCAAGATATTTTGAATTATCATGAAATTTAAAGATAATCATAAAACTAGAATAAAGATTTAATCAAAAAGAGTTAAATTCATAAACAATTTCCATTGAATTGCTATTATAACTACATAACGCTGAAATATGAATTTAAATAAGCTTAAGGCAGGAAAGAATTTCAAATTGGAAAACTTTCCAACAGATGTGTCAGATTTAATTACAGAAGAAGATGCCAAAAAGGGATTGAAGAAGATTCGGAAAGAATTGGCAAAACTACAGGATGTCATGTATGCGCATAATCGATATGCCGTATTAATCTGTTTACAAGGGATAGATACGGCAGGGAAAGATTCGTTGATTCGAGAAGTTTTTATGAAATTCAATGCGCGAGGCGTCGAAGTTCAAAGCTTCAAAACCCCTACAAGCAAAGAATTGGAACATGATTATTTGTGGCGGCATGCAATCGCATTGCCTGAAAAAGGAAAATTCGGAGTATTCAATCGAACGCATTATGAAAATGTATTGGTTACTCGAGTACATCCCGAATACCTATTAAATGAAAACATTCCTGGCATTGAAAGTGTAAAAGATGTTCCAAAACATTTTTGGGAAATGCGCTACGACCAAATCAATAATTTCGAAAAGCAAATTACGGAAAATGGGATGATCGTGCTTAAATTCTATTTAAATTTAAGTAAAGAAGAACAGAAAAACAGGCTGTTGCGCCGTTTAGAAAAAGCAGACCATAATTGGAAATTCTCGCCCGGAGATCTTGAGGAAAGAGCATTATGGGACAAATACATGGAATATTATCAAGAAGCTATACAAAATACCTCGAAGCCTAACGCTCCATGGCACATCATTCCGGCAGATAGCAAAGACATCAGCCGGTATTTAGTGGCCAAAATCATTTTGGATGAGTTGAAGAAATACAAGGACATTCAATATCCAGAACTACCCGATGAAGTTCAAGACCACCTGAAAAAATACAAAAAGATGTTAACGGATGAAAAATAGATAAACTTAAAAGATGGTTTTTGCTATTCCTCCATCCAAAGGAATAGCAGCGCCCGTCAAGAAAGATGCATATTCAGAAGCCAGAAAAGCAACTAAATAACCGTATTCTTTAGGGTCTCCCAAACGGTTTATAGGAACAGATTTCTTTCGTTGAGCAAGCACATCTTCCAAAGAAATATCCTGATTTTTTGCTTGATTCTCCATTAAGCTTGTCAACCGTTCAGTATCAAAATATCCTGTCAAAATAGAATTTACAGTTATACCATCTTTAGCAACTTCGTTGGATAACGACTTACTCCAGCTAACCAATGCGGTTCGCATGGTATTCGACAAGATTAAAGAATCCTGGGGTTCTTTTACGGTCATTGAAGAAACATTGATAATACGACCATAATTTTGCTTTTGCATATACGGCAAAGCCAACATTGACGTATAAACAGCATTCTGAAATAGCAAATCGAACGCTTGCTGGTAATCAGCTTCATCCTTATTCAGTACATTTCCAGGGCTCGGTCCGTTCGTATTATTGACTAGGATATCAATTTCATTATTTGCAAAATAGGATTTAAGATTGTGCTTATGCTGTTCAAAATCATTGAAATCAGTAACAAGATAGCTGTGTTTTTGATTTGCATTAGATGGCAATTGGCTTAAAACAGCTTTCAGCTTATCTTCGTTTCTAGACATCAGGACAACTTCTGCGCCACATGATGCCAAAACAAATGCAATCGCTTTGCCAATTCCAGAGGTACTTCCACCTACTAATGCTTTTTTGTTATTCAATACAATTTCCATCTCGTAATTTAAAGGTTGAAAAACTAAATGTACAAGAAAATATCCTAAGAAATAAAAGCGAGTAAAAACCCGCTTTTATTTCTTAGGATACCCTTCTTCATCTAAATCATCGCGATAGTCTTCTTCCGTGCGAGAAAGTTCCTCATCCAATTTGGAAATTTTCAAATCCTTTTTACCAACAATGCGAATCCCTTCGTCATTAAATTCATCATCAATCAAATCCTCCCGATCTGCATATTCATCACCGACCAATGGATTTGAGTTGTCGTAGGTTGAATCATCATCCTTTGCTCCTTCAGCAATCGTTTCGTAATCCGATGGATGATCCCAATCAGGGTCATTATCGTTCACATCTAATTCATATGAACCTTTATCTTTGTCAAACGCAAAATCATTTGGCATAAAATCATCATCCTCATTTTCTGGTTTTCTTGATTGTTCTATCATGGCTAAATCATTAAATTGTTTTACTAAGTAACTATAAAACGATTTTACGATTCAAATTGTTTTAATGGAATTTCTATTTGTTACAAACGGTGCATAAAAAAGCACCGGCAGAAGACCGATGCTCTATATCTATTTCGCGTCGAGTTAAAAGTTCAAATAATCCCATTCTCCACGGTACGCTCTAGTCCGCATATTATTCGCGTAGGCATTATCAAATTCCTCTTTTTTAGGATCCCAATTGATTGTCTTCTGCAATTCATAAGCTATATTCACCGCATTACAAACACTTGACGTCCGGTGACCGATTTCAACATCACAAATTGGCTTTTTGCGTGTTTTTATGCTCGATATCCAGTCTTCGTAATGGTTTTCTGATTGGCACACTCTTTTTGCAGTCGCTGGCAATTTTAAATTTGCCAATTCTGGTTTACTTGTGCGGATAAATTCCCTAGAAACTTCCAATGTACCTTCCGTACCAATAAATTGAATCGCATTAAATGAACCCCATGAAACATGCTTAACACGAACACCGTTCTTGTAGACAAATTCACATCCTTCCAGCGCGCCTGTCTGACTTGGTGGGATAAACTGGACAGGTCCAGAATGATCTTGATCTAAAGCCCACTGCACAATATCAAACATATGCGCTCCCCAATCCGTTATATAACCACCACCAAAATCCTTGTACAAACGCCAAAGCGCCCATTCAGGACTATCTAAAGGCGGAGACAAAATTGAGTTGTATCCGCGATACATCGAAGGACCAATCCACAAATCCCAATTTAGGTGCGAAGGAGCTTCTAAAGAAGGCAAATCACATTGTTTAACCGGTCCGCCGACAGAAACATTGACTTCTTTTATTTCACCGATATAGCCGTTGCGAACTAAATCAGCGGCTTGCCTGAAATTGTATTGCGAGCGCTGCATACTTCCTGTTTGCAACACGCGCTTGTATTTGCGCACCGCATGAACCATTGCTCGGCCTTCGCCAATAGTTAGAGCAAGTGGCTTCTCACAATAAATATCTTTACCTGCTTTTGCACTGTCTACAGTATGCATCGCATGCCAATGGTCTGGCGAAGCAATCACCACGGCATCGATATCTTTTCGGCCTAGCAATTCGCGATAATCTTCATAACCTTGAACTTGATGCGCTGCTTTTTTTGCATTAGCTTTTGTAGCTTCTCCCAAGAAGTAAGCGAGTTTAGTTTGGTCGACATCAGCGGCAGCCAACAAATGTGTTTCTTTGACATTCGAAATGTTATGCATTAGGCCAACAGATTGCTTCCCTACGCCAATGAAACCGATATTTATTTTATCACTGGGTGATAAAAAACCGCTTCCTCCCAAGACATTTCTCGGTAAAATGGTAAATGCTGTAGCTCCTAATACAGATTTGGCAATAAAATCTCTCCTTTTCATAATGGTACTCTTGTATTGATTAGGTTTAATGGAAATAAATATACAAAAATATCATCCATCTGTATTTCATCCACCTAATTAATACATAAAAATTAAGTATCATTTTTGTTATGTATTCAAAATCAGTTTGCCTATTTGATATTGGATTTTAAACAACGCGAAATGCTAATAAAAATCGAGCAGGGAGGGTCTAACTACGGCCCAAATTCGTTTGTGTTCTTTAGGATTATCCGCATGCGAAATCTGATGTTCAGGCTTTAAAACATGACAGGTAATGCCAATTCGTGTATCTTCTCCTACATTGCCTGGAAACACCAGTGACTCTCCGATCTCCTCTTCGATCCAAGTTTTCTTGTCCCGCCGATGAATTCCGTCAACACCGATCTTGTCCATGTGGCTTTCAACATGCGGTTTACCGGAAGAAGCTAACGCAAATCCTCCGCCATTTCCATCAATCACTAACAGCAATTTTTTCTCAGGAATCCATTTGTAGACAATCTGTATGTGATCTGGTCCTCCTGCCCCTTTGTTATCTTCCAGAACGATATCACCTGGCCAAATATCCAGTCCTTCGCCACGCTGAATGTCTTCGAACTTAATCATCTTTCGAGTAGAGCGAGCCTGAACGTGTTGTTCTTTTTTTTCTGAATCCTCTTTGCCATTTTCAAATCGTTCGCCTGCTAGTGCATGTCCAGTATCGTAGTAATCGGTCGTTCCGTAGGATCCAAACCTGGAAACAGCATGAGCGCTGTTGAAATTTAAAGTGGTCGTTTTTGGCGTATTTTCTAATCTGTAAAAATAACCCACCGTTTTGCCACACCAGGCTTCATTCGATGAACCCATAATCTTTCGTTTTAATGCATCTACATCTTGACGAAGAGCATCCATAGATTGATTGGCAATTGTTTGCAATTTCTCTTTTAACATCGAATCCGGATCCAGCTCATCCAATTCTATGTGTTCATAAATTTCTTCTTGAGCTTCATCCGGATAACTCCATCTGATTTTTCCGTATTCAAAATAGCTTACCTTTCCACCGGCAAGCTCCGGATCGTCCATTTCATCAGACCTTGGAAATCCTAATCCACTATAAGACTCTCCAAGTTTTTGATATTTAATCAAAATATTTCCATGGACTTCGAAGATCAAGCCATCTGGACTAGCGTATAAAATCCCATGATCGCAAACAGCCTTTTCTCCGCCGTTATTTTGGTTTCCCAAACCGATTATCGAACCTATATCAAAACCTCTATCCCGAAGTTCTGCGATTTTATTGTTGTATTTTTCCATTGTATGTGTAGATAAGAGTTAAATATTTGGATCATCGAACTCAGGCAATTGAGGCAAAACTTCACAAATCCATCCTAAGATCTGAATCCCTTCATTTCCAATTTCGCTGGATGAAGTCATCTTATTTCCAGTAACATTGAACATGCCCAAACTCAAGCTTTCGTCGCCTATATTTTTGTCCGTTTGATTCCATTGCGCTTTTACTTTTAGATTTTTAATCAAAATCATTGCGACAGTCATGCTTTTGATTTCACCTGTGTTGCTATCATCCTTCATTCCGTTAGAGAAAAATCCTTTTTTTACAGCCAAACTGTACCACAATTTCGAATAGACAAATAGAGAACGGTCAATCCAATCGCGCTGTAAATTCACCAGACAGTAGTCAAAACTGATTTCCATTCCATTGGAATTTACAGGCTCCTCTTTAATCAATTTTTCTTTGTCCAATGCATGAATTAATTCCATGCGGCTGATGGTTGACATATTGGGCATCACTTTGATTACATCTTTTGTAATCATCGTTCGGTCTTTCAATAATAGTTGATTTAAGCCACTTGCATTTTTAATGGACATTGGCTTTGCCAAATCGGATTTAACTGCCGTTTTGCTATCCTTACGTGTGATTTTAAATTCCTTTTTCGGTTCAAGAAATATACTGTGTTTATCTGAAAATATTGGCTTAAGCACCACATTATCAATTGGCTTCATCTTTTCGAAAGGCTTTATGTCGACTATTGCTTTTTGATTGATTAATGCTTTCCATTTGAGGTTAAATTTAAGTTTCGGCTTTTCTGGATTTGGTTTTTTTGCCGAATCTTTCATTTCGAACTTTTGTGAAGTCCAAATTCCACTGTTCTTATCGTACCAGCCATCAGGCGCACCTTGAACCAAGAAAAAGTTTCCCATTGGCGTAGCCAATGATGCACGCTTTCCCTTCTCCAACTTGGCAATGGCTTCGCTTTTCGCCAAGGAGAAAACTTTCAAATACTCTTCCCTATCTGTCTCATCCAATGCCGAAGAACGAAAACGGCTTCCTTGAATCATCGTTTCGTATAAATCGCTGAGACGTGAAGTCCCGGCGATCAATGATTCATGTATAGCTGGCAAGCGCTCAGCAAGAATGGACAATTGTTCCAAAGCTTTATTTTTTGCATTGGCATCTTCCGAATCCAATTCATCCAGCATGCAACCGATCGGTTCAAAAGAAATGAACAATTTGCTTTTGTCGAGCGAAGAAGAATAGTGATTTAAGAAGAATTGCTTTAAATATTCTGTAAAGTCCATAACTATACCAATTAAATGATTACTTCTTATCTTCTTCTTTTACAGGCGCATCTTTCTTTTTCTGCGTATAATCTTTGCCATTTAATTTAGGTGACAATGGCATAATAGAAGACACATAACCAATCAATTGAACCCCATCAATATCCAGTCCCTGACTATTTAGATTTAGATCGCTGTTGTAGTTGTAATCTTCTCTCCGATGGCTTGCAGAAGCATGTCCAGAAGCAAAGATATTTCCGAACGAAACATTTCCACCACCCTCAACTGCAGATTTCAATTCTGTAGAATCAAACGAACCGCTTTTCCATCTGATTTTCACATCTTTAATCAGAATTAAACTTGTTACCACCGAGGGAAGCAAAACAAATTCATTCGGGTTGTCAATGGAAAATTCCTGGTCAATTGAACCTGAAGAAATACATTGCTTTGGATAATCACCCACTAAAAACCAATTGCCGATATTCAATAAAGAAGTGTCCATCCACGGCCTGTTGATATTTGCAACGCAGTAGGAAAACGTGATGGTCAATCCTTCCATCGATGTGTGAATTTCTTTTTTAGAGGTATCCTTAGAATAATTCATTCCAGCATCGAGTTTACCCAACAAGAAAAATCCTGATTTCACATCTGAGCTAACTTTAGTTGATGTTTTTTGCGTGCTGTAGTTTGTTTTAGAGTTGTAATCACTACTTGTGTACGTATTCCAGCCTGGACCATTCTTTGAATACCATTTTGATGGCGTAATGAACGTATAAGGAATATTTCCGATACTCGGCATATTGATTAAACTCGTTTCATATTTGGTCTTCGCTCTGCGAATCATTAAGATTGCCGGATCGATTCCTTGGCTTGACAAGAAAGCTTCAGCCTCTTCAATCTCTTGTTTATAACCGCGAGATTGCCATTTATCCCAAGCATAGTCAACGTCATCCTGATACACTTTTCCCTGAATAGGCCACATATTCATTTTCAGAGGATCAGAAATCGCATTCGCATATTGTCTGTCGCGTTCACGGACAGCATCATAATATTCTTCACGATATTGCGCATAACGTTCGTACTTTTTAGTTTCCTCCCCTTCCTCATCGATCAAAACGCGTTCTGCTTTTTTGACCGCTTTTTGTAATTCATCGCTTAACTCTAAGCCAGAAGGAACAGCGTTAGCGCCATTGATAATTGCATACCAAGTATCATTCACTTTACTGGCAGTCGGCCAGCCTCGGTAGGTTTCGTCAATGGAGATTTTTGTGTCCGTTAATGAAAAAGTCTGTAGATAAGACATCATATCCCGACCGATCAGCGCGCTCTTCATCATTGTTTCTTCAATCATTGCGCTTGCTGACGCAGCTTCGGTTTGCGCGGGATCAGTGCCGGATTCGGAAGCTTGCCTTGATTTTTTTGCTTCATCCATGGATTCCTTTAAATTCGATTGTGTGGGCGACCAAGGATTCTTGAAATCTTCTTCAGGAATCGGCAAACCAATAGGTAAAAATGATACAAACTGATTTTCTGGAACTTGTCCTGTTGTTGGGTCGACACCCACAGCTTTCCATTTAAGGTCTTCTAAAATTTTAAATACATCTGCCATGATTTTGATAATTAAGTTTTATAAAATGTTTTAATTTTTTACTGAATCTACCTGTAATCAAATGGCTTATGGATAATTTATGATGAAAGCACTGTTTTAATGAGCGAAAGACAATCCAAGCTGAGTGAACAAAAAAATAATGTTACATCACTAAGGTCTAGGTGGTTAAGAAAAATCAAAAATCGTTTAGGAAGGTATTCTATCTACACTATTAGAATTTGGAAAAAAACTATTTGGGGGTAGGAGAAAAATGTTTGGGCTGACGTTTTATTTTATTTGTGTTATGCAGCCTGTCGAAATCTATTCAACACCCAGTTCCTTCAACCTATTGATTGCCATTGGATTTCCTTTGGCAGCCGCTAACTTAAAGTATTCAATGGACTTTGCTCTATTCGCATCCCCTCCCATTCGATAATAAATACCAGCGAGATTGATCATTGCATTTTCCTGTCCAAGTTCGGCTGCTTTCGTCAGCCATCGAAGTCCTTCCTCTTGATTTACAGGAACAGCATTACCTAAATAATAAATTAAGCCCAATTTGTTCATAGCAGAAGTACTGCCTTTCTCAACCGCCCTTTTCATCCAAATCATGGACTCGGCAGTTGGCTGTCCATCTCGGTAATAGGCAACGGCCAAATTTTCCATTGCGTCAGCATTATCTTGTTCGACTGCCTTCTTAAACCAATCGATCGCTTTTTGTGTATCCTGAACATAACCGATGCCATTTAAATAACTGATGCCGACATAGTTTTGAGCTTCAACCTTCCCATAATCCGCAGCAATTTGCAAATAACTTAGGGCATGCTGATAAGCAGTATTTGGATCAATATCATAAGATGCTTCTTGATACAGGTATTCTCCAACCGTAAAATTATCTTCTATGGTTTCGTCTGCTGAACTTTGTCCATACAAAGAAGTATTCAAACAAAACGCAAAAAGCAAGCAAAATAGTCTCGTATTCATTTTTTGATGTACCTTAATTTTCTATTGTCAATCCCAATCGTTTTAACGCTTCAATTGCTTCTGGAAACCGCTGCCTAGCTGCAATGCGATATAGCGCAATTGCGTCATCTACGGTCTTATCTGCTGCAAATCCATTTTCGTATAAATAGCCAAGCCAATAATTAGATGCAATATGACCTTTCTGAATGGCTTTTTCATACCATGATTGCGCAATAAACATCTTCTGTTTATTTTCTGATAAGCGTTGCAAATCCCCCAGCCTGAACATTCCCTCTGCATTTCCCATATCGGCAGCTTTGCGATACCAATCGTCGGCGAGTTTTAGATGGTTTTGCTCTGTAGAATTGTATTGATAGACATAACCCAATGTAAGCATTGCTGAAACATGTCCCTTTTCTGCAGCGAGCTTGAGCCATTTCGTAGCTTGAATGATATTCACGCCCAAAGCTTTATCATTTAGGTTCCATTTTCCGAGCTCATATAATGCATCAGCATTTCCTGCCAAAGCTGCTTGCTCGACATCAATGCTTCCTATAGAAATATAGCCTTCTCTTGCCATCTTAATTCCTTTCGCAAATTTCTGGATTGCAATTTCGTTTTGTGCAAAAGTCGTTAGAACGATTGTATAAAAGCAGAAAAATAAAACTGTTCTTTTCATTAATTAGCAAATTTTATAAGCAGACATATTCTATTTTTTAGAGTCCAAGCAGTTAATTTGTGTAAAATTACCCAATTCAAATTTTATTCTGACCTAATGAAGCTATAAAATATGTTAAAGCAACTATTAGTTTCAATTAAATGATAATCATTTTATCGAATAGTTATATAAAATGTAGATATTTAAGAAATCCCTTTTTATAGAAATGAAAATTATTCAAAGTAACCTATTGATTGTCGTATTCCTCCTACTCTTTCAAGCGGGATTTGGTCAGAGCCTATCCTCAAAAAAACCAAAAACAACGGCTAAAGATTATTATGAGCGCATAGATTTTGAATTTGTAAACAATAAAATAATTATTCCAATTGAAATAAATGGAAAAGTTTATCGGTTTTTAGTGGATACTGGAGCTCCGAATATGATTTCAAGAGAATTGTATGATCTGTTACAGCCTCAATTTCTAAAAGAGATTTCCATTTCAGATTCTAACAATAAAAAGCAGAACATTGACCTTGTCTTAGTCAAAGAGCTTAAAATCGGGACTCTTCTATTTGAAAATATCGAAAGCTTAGTCTATGATTTTAATGAAAATCCAGTACTCAAATGTTTTGGGTTTGATGGATTTATCGGCAGCAACATGTTGCGAAATTCTATTATTCAGCTAGATGCTGACAAGAAAGAAATGATTTTGACCGACAACGTCAATCGCCTGACATTAAATAATAAAGCATCGACAAAAATAAAATTAATTGGTGACCAAGGAAGTCCTTACATATGGATTAATTTAAAAGGTAAAGATGATGGAAAAGAGCAATTATTAATTGATACTGGAATGGGCGGGCTATACTCCCTGTCGGCTAGAAATTATAAACAATTCCAAAAAGAAGAGATTTTCGAAGTTATAGCCAAAGGCAAAGGCTCTTCTTCGGTTGGCATATTTGCGGACGTTGAGCCAATAGAGCGCCTCAAACTTTTAGTTCCAACATTTAAATTAGGAAATACACGGTTCAAAAATGTAGTTACGACTACCAGTACGGACAACAATTCGAAAATCGGCGCGGGATTTTTAGCGCATGGAATAATGACAATTGATTTCATAAATAAAAAATTTTATTTTGAAGGAAAGTCAAACGACATTCAGATTGAAGAACCTGTATTTGGCTTTACGCCAACATTAAGCCAGAATAAATTGGTTATTGGCGTTGTGTGGGAAGATGAACTAAAAGATTATTTACAGTTTGGAGATGAAATCTTAGAAATGAATGGAACAGAGTTCAATGAATCCAATTTTTGCAGCTATTGGACGAACAAGTCATTTTTCCCAGATATGGATACGGTAAAAATCAAAGTTAAATCAGCGACGGGAGAAGTCACGGAAGTAATCGCCCACAAGAAATTGGCGTCAAAATCTATCTAAAATTAAACCGCATCAGCTTATGAAAATATCTCAACTGAAATTGGCAGAATGGTTTCTACGCATTGCGCTGAGCGCAGGTTTTTTATCTGCTTCTGCGGATAGGTTTGGTCTTTGGCCGGAAAATCTATCAGTTTGGGGAAATTGGAAAAATTTTATTGCATACACGCAAAGTTTAATGCCCTTCATCCCCGAAAAACTAATACCCTTCTTTGCGATTTCAGCAACTGTTCTTGAAATAGGTTTAGGTGTCTTCTTACTTACTACGTTCAAAACCAATTTAGTCGCCAAAACTAGCTGCGCGCTTCTTTTGCTCTTCGCTTTGGCAATGACCATCTCGGTCAGCCTAAAGGCAGCACTTGACTATTCCGTCTTCACTTCAGCAGCTGCTGCATTTGCTTTGAGCATAATCGTCAAGAAAAAAGTAAGTTAAGTTAGCGTTCGGTTGCGCATTTACAAAACCCATCGGTTATTGCCGATCGGTTTTGTTTTTTTATCAATTACTCAACATCTTCACAGCCAAAATATGCTTGCATAAACCTCTTTTCCCTTGGTGGTTGGTAAACCAATCGCATGTGCATCGGCTTTGTTCCCCTTGAATAATCACGGTATGTTTGACTCCGGAACCTTCTACCCTTGCTTCAATATATCCGTCGGCATTTTTTATTAACTCCACTCCTTCTGTACTAAGCAATTTCTTTGCATTTTTTAATCTTGGATTTAAGGCAAGAATGCGTTCCATTTTAAATGGCAATCTTCGGTAGTAATGCTGATTTTGGTGTAAGTCATATCCTAGCAAACCAATGGAGGAAAGAGATGCAGTCAACGTATCCATTAGGTCAAAATCCACGTCATTTTCGATTGACAACAAAGTCGGATCGAATAATTCATTGGATTTCAAAAGTGAATTTACACCCATTACCCATTCATCAGGCACAGCTTGAATCATATTTTCCAACACATTTCCTTCGCCAGAAAAACCTCGATAACTATCAGGAGAAAGGGATAACGTTAATCGCATTTTTCCAAAATCAGCAACAAACGAACTGCTTTCACCACCTGACTCTTGATACACAATTAAACTATCAATATAAGGCAAAATGCCTTCTAGCAAACGAAGGCGTTGGATACCTCCTACTCGAACCGAATCTTTGCTGGCAATTGGCGATAACACAAATCGATTGGCTCTTTTTGTTAAATAAAATTCGCCTTTGGTATTTCCTTTCGGAATGCTTTGAAACAATTGAATAACTTGGATTTTATTTAGTCGAAATTTTTCTTCCATTCCGGCAAGGTAAAGCTGTACAGAAGTAAGGCCTTTAATCCACCTAGGAGGTAAGGTTACTTTCTTTTCAGTCACTTTTCCCTTATCAGTACTAACAGATACTTCTTTGCTCCCGACACCAAGCACCATTTTTTCGGTTTTCTTAACGGCATTCAGCGCATTGAGCATAGGCTCATTAAAATCCACATTGGTCGTTCCGCTGGCTAAAAATTCGCCATCGATGGCATCTTCCAATAAGTCCAACCGAGCATACACACCATTGCAGGAAGAAAATCCTTCGAAGCGGATTTGATCTGTTCCTGCTGAAACAATAGGATCGCGCAGGCCCGGAGGCATTGGTCCGAAACTCGAACGGACAACTTTTGACAAGGTCAATAAACATTTTGATGTAAGCAAAGGATCGGTTATACTTCCCCAAAAAAAGCAGGGTACATTGGTGATTTCAGGTAATTCCGCTTGATGCGACAAAACTAATTGCTGAATCCCTGATTTCTGAACAAGGGTTGAATTTTTAGCATACGCTAACTCTAAATCGACAGTAGCCATATAGTTTTAGTTAAGTATTTTTTTAAGAATAGGTTGAACAGCTTTATATGCATTAAACTGTTTTAGCGATGAAGACAATTCTTCGGATAAGGTGTAACTTCCTTTTTGCTGAAGGTCATAAAACAGTTCCAAAAACTTTTTAAAATTTGTTGGCGTCTTTTCGCCGACCTCTAGCTGGGAAACCGTTCCTTCAATTAGCTGGAAAAGTGCATCATTTTGTTTTGCCGAAACATCTTTGCATTGCTCCAGCACTTCAACAAAACGAGTGTAAGGACCATAATTACCGTTCAATAGGAAAGCATAGAAATTACTCATCTCTACGATCGGCAATCTGTTTTCTGCTATCGTTTGAATCAAAACTTCTACACAAGTTGCACGCACTAGTTTATCAGCTCCAAAACAACTTGTAGCTAAAAATAATAAGGAATGTTTGCTAAACTCAAAAAAAGGATAAAGCATCAGCTCCAATAAGGATTTGGAAGATTTAGTAATATTGGAGCTCATACTATTATAGGCTACGCCATAAATAAAAGAAACGGAATCTGGATTTTGAGGCATCAAACTATAGGCATAAGGCACATCAAGGCTTAACATATAATAGGACGAAAATGGATTATTTCCTCGGTTAAATATTTCTTTTGCGTACAAAAAAGTTTTTGGATATTCTTTAAAAGGAGGAAGTGGAGCTTTGATTGCTTCTCCCATATAATGAGGCTTTTTCGTCGTATAATTGTAGTAATCATAATAGAATGCTTCGATTTTTATTTCTGGACGAAAATCTCTGACCGCATAGGGTGCATCTTTTAATGCAGTTTCTTCAAATTCATCAAAAATTCCTTCAGGATAATTTGATCTTGCGACCGTAGCCCAAATACCAATCCAATCTGCATCTTTTGAATTGGATGAACCAATAATTGATGATAGCCAAGATTTCTTTGTGACAGCTAATTGATTCTCAAATCCAAGTGCATAAGACAATATCTGCCTAACCTTTTCATCTTTCACAGCAACCAATTTCGTTTCAGCTTGCTGAAGATTCTCGCGCACTGTACGGCTCAATGCAATGGACAAATCTAGCAGATCGATTTCTACAGCTTGTTTTTCGTAATCTAAAATCCTTTCAATCAACACGACTGGGTCTATCCAGAAAGGCTCATGTGTAGGAAGACTTAATAAAGGCAATTGAATGTTAGAAAACATTCTTTGTTGGATAAGAACTAAAATATCATTGACGGTATTTGCATTTCTTGAGTGGTTGGAATGCCGGTTGTTGTCATAAAATATTTTGGATACATCGTAATATCTGCTTATAAATATTGACGAAAAATGAGCAAACCAATTTGATTCTACGTAGGTTTTCTTTAGCTTCTCAACATAAGGTTCAAGTTGTTTTTTATAATCTTCTGGAAATTCTGAACTATGCATCATCCATGCATTCATTAAAATTTCCATTTGTACTTCATCTATCGTATGAATGACATGTCCAACTTGAAATAATATATCATTCCACGAACTGGGATAATTAATTTTCTGAACAAGTTTTTCGGCTGATTGTGGTTGATAAGTATAGGATTCCTGAGCATCGCTAGATAAAGTAGCTAATATTTCTTCCTCTGAATAAGCTGTTTGCCCCGCACCCATCAGAGATTTTAGGTCTTGCGCAATAGAACCAAGCATTTGTGCGGAATAAGTATTGAGCTTATCGGAAAGATTTTCATCAACACTTGCTTGATGTTTTAGTATAAACTTGCTTGCTCGCTCTTGCAATTGAAAATCTGAAATCATAAACACGTCTGTAACCAAAAGAACTATTCTACTTTTATGCTCAGGTTTTGATTTCATCAATTTATCAAACTGAATGAGCAACGTTTTTATGCCTCCTTTCAAATCTGTGCGCATAAAATTTGGTTCTACCCATATCAAGAATTCATTCATATCAAAATCTTGATTATCAAGTAGAGGTTTTAGTAGATTAATTGCAAAATTAATCGGACTGCTATCTTCGGAATGCAACAACGGAAAAATCTGATGCTGATGTGCTAGTAAGGTGGCTTCGTCTGCATTCAATCTTAAAATCAAACCTCTAAAAAAAGATTTTAAATTACTGTTCCAATTCTTAGTTTGTATTTCTAGAGCAGAAGATAAAAGAACTTCTTTCGATAGTTTATTTGTCTCAACCAATTCATCGAACACTTTATGCCACAACAGTTCGTTGACTTTATTTTGGTAATTATAGTCATAATAAGAGGTATGTATGGCTGTTTCGTACTCAAATACCAAAGGAATATCTCTTTTCAACGCGAGGGCATCGATGACCAATCTATTCAGATTCTTTAGCTGTAAATCTTTATCGCGAGTTTCATCGAACCGAGAAACTGAGCGAGCATATAATTCCGGTTCAAAAGTGACTAAATCATTTTCTTCCAAATAGCGTAAATTCCAATAACCTATTCTGGCCCATTTGTTACGCTGTAGCTGATCCAATAGATAAGGAGTCAGCCAAGTAGGTTTTGCCCATTGCAATACTGCCCACACTTCCGGATTCTTAGGCATATCAAGCATCCTCACAAAATCAAATACAGTTCTTGCTTCTGTTTGGTTATAAACGGCTAAAGAAAGAAGGTTAATAATTTGATGTTGATTTTCTGTCCCTCGATATCCCCAGTTATAATTCGAGTTATTCTTAAATTGTGGCTCGTTGGTCAGATCAACATAAGTGATGTAATAGCGCCTTGCGATGCGTAATTCCTTTTTGATTAGTTCAAGATTTCCTTTAGCATACAGATCTAAAAATGGAATGATGCCTTGCTTATTGCCTTTCTTAATCAAATCATGCAAAGCATCAACAATCTTCTCTTTTAGGAGAGCAGATGCAGACGGCTTTTTGCTTGTTTGTCCTGTGGCATTTTTCTCTGAAGGAATCACCGACCCATCTTCCGAATAGCCTTTTTTAGTCTTTTCGAGGATTAATTTTTCGGCATCTTTTAGGCAGGCATCTTCTGAATCGAAAGATTTGGTTTTGCTTTGGCCAGAAGTTCCGTTCCGTCCATACGTTACAGTATGCGAATTATCATTCGTTTGAATCTCCCAAAATTTATCCGACGAACCGTCAATATATTTTAAATGTTTGAACATAACCTTATCTAACTAATGAGACAGTAAAATAAGTATAAACATTCTAAAACGCAATAAATGAGCATCATTAAAACATTAAGTTATTCGCTATGTTTGTAGCGTTAGGAAATAAACAACCGTTCATGGTAATAAATATAACTAATAAACAACTTATTATGAAAAGTTACATCTTGTTATTACCATTGATTGTTTTATCATTTTTCATGTCATGTTCTAAAGATGATGAACAATCGATTGCCTACTGGAGTGAACTTTCCTCCGAGAAAACGAAAGAAATAGAAAATTTAGTAGCATCTGTTTCATGCACGAATATTAATGATTTTGAAATATTAGGTGCTGGAATCAATTACACATACTATTTCGCCGTTCATCCCTCTATAAAAGCACGATTTGAAACACTTAAAGATGAATTAAATTATTACGATAAGAAAGTAACCGAGACGGCAATGAGACAAGGGATTGTTTTGGATTATATGGCATCCTATCCGCCAATCGAAAAAGCTTGCGAAAATGGAAAAGTAAAGTTAACGTATGCTGAAGATCTTTCAATAGAAGAGGTAAATAATGCATTAGTCGGTCGTTACGATGCCTTAATAAATTTCTACAACGATATTCCTTGTACGGACGCTAGCCAATGGAGCGTTGATTATGTACAGCAGCTATGCAATTATGAAGGATTTGCTATTCATAAAACCATTCGCACAAATGAAGCGACATTATTAGTTGGTGCTTATAATAGTCTGATATTAAGAAAGCGGAATTTAGAAAGCACAATATGCCTTTTTGAAAGCCCAGTAATTAAACCAACTGTTGGATGCAAAGATGGAAAACCAGTTATTGTAAATCAATAATAAAAATCGATTGCGCTTCAGGATGTTACAAAAGTACATCCTGATTTTCTTATAACAACTAACTTATGATCTCTAAATATCCAGAGCTACTCATAATTTTAAGTCGTTGTTCTGGATCCCACTAACAAAAAGTGAGAGCTAAGTTTAACTCGCAAATTTAGTAATAAGAGAAACCCTAATTAATTCCCGAGGACTGTTAAATTGTATTCCGCATATCAGAATGAAATTCTGATATGCTAATTAAAAATTATTTATAAGGTAAATAATTAATTTAAATAAATTTATTAATTTTATCTAATGCTTACATGAACTAAACATGCTTCGATTATCCTAAAATTACTACTTACATTAGTTTCAGCTTTTATGCTCTCAAGCTGCTCCTAGTCACAAACGAGTAGCATCAGGACTCCTTTTGCTGAAAACTTTAACGACAGCAGTGTCTTCAAAAATCCCGACTTCCAAATCCCAATAGGCTACGTAAATGATTTTGCTTCTATATTAGATTCTACTGAAACTAATTTGTTAGAAAACAAACTCCGAGCCTACGACGAAAAAACCAGCAACCAAATAGCGATTATAAGCATTAATTCTGATAAACTTACAGAAGATAACTTTGATCAATTCAGCATTGATTTATCGAATTATTGGGGTGTTGGAACAGCAGAAAAAAATAACGGAATAGCAATTTGTTTAAGCCCTGGACTCCGCATGATCCGAATAAATACAGGAATCGGTACAAAACATATTTTGACGGATGAGATTTGTCAACAGGTATTGGATAGTATTATTATGCCTGAATTTAGGGAAGGGAACTATTATAAAGGAATAAATAGAGCTGTGGATGAATTTATAAGACTTTGGAGATAGGTTTTTTTTTAATAACATGGAAGAAACGTATTCTTTATAACTTCTAAAAATTAATATTACACTATGAAAACTTTTTTATTTACGCTGCTTTTACTTCCATTAGCAGCACTGGGACAATTGAAAATGAAACCTGATTATGGCACAGGAAATAGCGAGCTTCGCGATATTCTAAAATTTGAAAAAATTGACTACTTCGACGTTAAGATAGCTGGGCCAGGACTTAAGGGAAGGAATTACATGGTCATATCCAAAACGATTTCAGACGGTGTAGTCTCCAAAATTGACACCATCTTGAATACTGCTAAAATCACAAATTTTGGAGCAATAGACTCAGACACCTTACATTTCAGTCTGATAGGCAAGAAATTCAACGCTGAAAAATTAAAACTATTTTTCAATTTCAAAAATTTCACCTACGAGAAACTGTTCGATGCCATTGATTCCGATGACTATTCTTTGAGAGACATAGGCAAACATATGGATATCGAAGTAGGCAAATCCTTTCATGCATTTGCATATATTTTGCCGTATGAGAAAGGGAATTATAAAATGTACTGTGCAGTGGATAGTAGCGGCAAAGATGTGGAGAACTGGGGAAAGGAGTTTGGCATAAAACATTATATAATTTTTGACCTATGTATAAAGTAAACCGAAACAGCAATCGTTCACCAAGTTTACACCCTATTTTGGACCATCAGCATCTATTTTATTCGTACGCGCCCATTGCACAAACACATATCCTATTGAAATGACGGTCAATAATAAAAGTATTTCGGCAACCCATTCTATATCCGACGACCAATGCTTATCTAAAACAAATTCGCGATAACTGCTGTATTCAGCCATTTTATTAGAAGGATAATCTGTTGGCATGTCTTGCATTCCCAATGGCGATTTGAAATAATAGGTAACGAAAGGTCGATGTTTGACAAAAAATCGAAACTCATCTGAAAATTCATCATCCACCGCAAATCCAGTCATTAGCCAAGTCGTAAGCAGCAGTAGTATTGCGATATAAGTGTATCTTCTCATTGTTTTTAGATTTAGGACCACGTATGTTAGACCATTCGATCAATTTCAGCCTTATTTAAGATGGCTACTTTTAATTATTAGTTCGGTAATCAACGTAAAAATAAGGAATCGCCTCGTATAAATTTGATATCGTTCGCAATTAAAAAAAATTCAAGTAGGTCTTTAATTTTAATCTTTCCCAATATCTTATTTTTTATTAAAAATGAATTTAGTTATTTATCTTTGAATTAATATTTATAAATTATGAATTTAAATTCCACGACAGTAAAAATAATTAGTTAACAAATTTTATGAGTAAGTATTTCCTTTTTTTCTTTTTTGCCACGGCTTTAATGTCATGCTCTGATACTATCGAACTTCCAGTTGAGACTGAAGAAAACATCTACAAAACAGGTATCGATTTATCCACATCGAAAACCATTGCTGTAGAAAAAAAATGGGGTTCGGAAGAACTATTTATGTTGGGATATGGATACGATGCAACCGGAAAATACGCTCATCCGGCTTATATTAAAGGTAAAATAATGAATGCTTCAAAATTCTACAATGAAAACAAGAGTTTGATTACTATTTCAAAAACCAATTCCCGAGGAACAGAGTTACCAACAGGTGGTACAAAAGAACAGGTTTTGGCTACGATAAGCGAAAAAGCTGGTTTTACCAGTGATGAGTTGTTGCGTTACACAAATTTATTCAAAGCTCATTTTGAAAATAAATTTGAAAATGATAAAACATTCGAAAATCTATCCTATAAATTTTATGGAATATCCGAGTTATGGGCTTCCACTTTAATGAGGATTAATTATCCTCAAGGTAGAGATGAGTGGTTTCTAACAAACTACCTTACCGACGAATTCAAAAATGACTTGTCAACAAAATCCGCTGATGACATTATTAAGCTATATGGAACTCACCTATTAACAAATATAACAATTGGTTCACGGATAGATTACCTATATCGATATGCAGAAGATAGAAAATCTAACAGTGATTATTGGTTTATTTATAACATCCCTTATTATTTTAATCCTGCCGCACATGTTTATACGGTCAAACCAGAAGAGGCAGCTCCGTTAAAAGAAAACATGTACGTTGAGGTAATTGACGGTTTAAATCCATCGCCTAATATCTGGATGATTGACATTACCAATTACAAAAAAGAGAGAATAAATTATAAAGGTTTTGACAGTTTGACTGAAGAAAACGTAACCTTAGTCGATTTTCATAATCAAGGAAATAAGTTAATCCCGATTTATGATCTTGCCTTAGATCCGGCAAAGAAAGAGGCGTTAATTATTGCTTATAACAAGTTTCTTGGGGCAACTCAATAGTCAGAATTAGTAATTCGAAAATAGAAAATACTTTCTGAGTATTAGTCATTTAGCGACCTAAGACGAAACGCGGTTGCTAGCGAAATGACTAATACCCATACATGTTTTTTAATTTTAACTTTTGAATTTTGAATTTGCAAACCATTTCTTGACATAAGGCAAGTTGATTTCTTTACAAATAACTTTATTTTAGCTAATAAATTTCAGATCGCTAAACTTAATCGAAATGAACAAATTAGCTATTGCGCAAGCATTTTCAAACGGAGAATTTGCTAAGTGTTACCCCTATATCAGCGACTCAACGTTTTGGAATACGCCAGGCCAACAATATTTATCAGGCAGAAATGCTATTTTGGAATTCTGTGAGAAAGTGATGGACTATTTTAATGCAGTCGAAAAGAACTTCTACATACATCAAACCATTGAAAACGAAACATCCGTTTCCATCAATGGAACGGCAGAATTTTTTAACAATAAAAAATTAGTTTCTAGAATTTCTTCTTGCGATGTCTATGAATTCAACAGCCAGAACCAGTTGATTTCAATCTACTCCTATTGTATCAGCGAAAACGAAAACATAAAACCACATTCGATGGAAGTGCTTTACAAAACAGGCTTCTCCTCCATGATTGCCACGTTGGTATTTTAAAAACTTTATTTCAGATAGTCAAACACATCAACCACTTTGTATTTTGGGCTTCGTTTCATAAATTCATTAAAATAAGCTGTATGGGTCGCTCCCATCAGAATAAAAACGCGGTCGTCCTTAGTCAATTGAATTTGATTTAAGTTAGAAAACATAACCAGGTTCCGGTGGTAAAATTTAGCCGCTTCGTCCGCTCCTTCCGCTTTCCCTTTGGAAGATACATAGGTCAGCATGTCTGCATTTACATTGATTAAAAAATCAAGGTAATCTGGATGATTGGTCTGCACCAACAAATCCAATACAGTCTTCGGTTCACCGAACTTCTCTACATAAATTGCTTCGTTTTTCTTGAACAATTTTTCATATTTTGGAAATATCGTGGAGTCGACTTTATTCGGCAGGCTCCAATACAGACCATAATTATATTCCTCCTTATAATTGATCCCATAAATTCGCTCCGCCCCACTCAATCGCCCAATTTCATAAGCCAGCAACTCAACCTCGTTTGGTTTTTCAAAGGTCATTGCTGGATTTTGGAGATAAGCCTTATACAGTTTTTCCAATGTCGGCTGATAGTTCGCTGTTGTTTCGACCACAATCACCGTAGGTTTAAATGCAGCCAATGCTTTAGCGATCTCATGAATTTGAGCAACATTCTCCTTATCGTACTCATCGAACTCCACCTTATTTGCATCAGGTGTATAACCCATGTGAAAAGTTCCTAGGTTTAATACCGGAATCGCATCATCAAACTTCGTCTGAAATCTAAATTCTTGTGCGAAACTTTGCAACGCGAAACATAACAAAGCAATGGTATAGGTGATTTTTTCCATAATTACGAATTAGCTGAAAATAAAAGTTCAATTTAATAAATCTATTCAGATAGCAAGAAGTATTGTCCATTAAAAAAAATGGATTTTTACTATTTGTTCCTCTTCACCAGCTATACATGCTTTAATAAATTAGGACTCAATGATTTCGTGAATTTTGTTCCTACTGTCTGTGAATTTTCGAAATAGGTGCCGTAACAATCCTTGCTTGATATCAAAATGATTATCGAAAAATAACGATATGGTAACATAGCTACCCGAAGTTAATATACTGATAATACTCTCCTAATCGCATGCTAACGCGATTCCAATAGCTTTGTCGCATTCAAAATGTTCAACTTTTCATTTAAATAACAATACATTTTATGAACATATCTTTAAGATATTCTATGGCCGTAGGTCTATTTTGTTTGACGATGAGCCCCTCCTTTCTGCCCCATTCGCAGGCGAAGGAATATGCATCAAAAGCGACATCCAGCTATCAACAAAAAGTTAGCGGAAAGGTCATTGATGAAAATGGTGCCGCAATCATTGGAGCAACAGTAAAAAACCTGACGAACAATCAAATGGTTCAGACCAATGCAAATGGTGAATTTGCGATCGACGGAAATTTAGGCGACCGCATCTCCATTACTTACCTTGGTTACTTAACGCTAGAAGCACAGCTTAACCAAAACAACCAAAACATTACCTTAGTCACTACCGATAATGAAATCGAAGAGGTTACGGTATCTATTGGGTATCAAAAAATAAGAAAGTCGGATGTGACTGGTGCGATTGCTTCTGTAAAAGCAGAAGAACTGAACCTGACCTCTCCGAAGTTAGGCCAAGCTCTGGTAGGTAAAGTTGCAGGTGTTCAAATCTCGCAAACAAGTGGCGCGCCTTATGATGGAACTAAAATCCGCGTTCGCGGCGTGAGTTCAATCAATGCGGGTTCCGACCCATTATATGTGGTAGATGGTTACCCTGCCGGAAATAATTTAAACATCAATCCGAATGACATCGAGACGATTGATATCTTAAAAGATGCTGCTTCTGCAGCAATTTATGGTTCTCGTGCTGCTGGTGGGGTTGTTTTGATCACCACAAAACGTGGTAAAGAAGGCAGAGCCAATGTAGATTATGAAGTATTGGCTGGCTTTGGACAGTTATCAAAAAAAGTTGATGTATTAAATTCGGACCAATTTATTGATTTATTAATTGATGGGCGTAATAATTCGTATAGGGATTTATTAGCAGCTAGAGGTGTAGAATGGTCTGATGCATTCAAATCACACACAAACCAAGAGCGTGTTTCGCGTGTCGGAAATGCCGGTTCGGTTTCTATTCCGGAAGAATATTATGATTTCGGATCTGCGATGGCTAAACCAGCACAATACAATACGGATTGGCAGGACGAATTGTATAGAAACGCTCCATTTCAGCGCCATAACGTTTCATTCTATGGGGGAAATGATAAAACGAAATATTTCTTAAGTGGATCTTACCAAGATCAAGAAGGAATTATGCTAGGAACGAACCAAGAAGTATTCAACTTCCGTTCAAATGTAGATTCTAAAATTGGTGAACGATTGACTGTTGGCGCGAATGTTTCATTCACCATGAATGACAACAATGAAGTGACGACTGGTCGTTATGACAGAAGCCCTTCGATGGCGGCATTGATTTATCTGCCTACATTACCTGCTTACAATGAAGATGGAAGTATTGCGCAATACAATATGGCGGAGCTTTCAGCAAACAATTTCGGTATTCAGAACCCTGAAAATCCTTTGGCTTATGTGACCAAAATCAAAAACCAGCGCAAAGGAAGACGCGGTGTTTACAATGGTTTTGCGGATTTCAAAATCTTGGATGGCTTAAATCTGAAATTTAACGGAGGTATTCAAACTTATGATGAGAAATACGATTACTACCGTCCGACAAGTATCAGTAATGGAAATTACAGACCAGGTTCTCCTCAAGCAATCACAGCGGCTTATGCAGATGCGATTACGCGAAGTGAAATCGATAAGTTAGGTGAATTCACATTAAACTACGATAAACAATTCGGAGGAAAGCATAATGTAACTGCTTTATTGGGTTATTCTGCGCAGCAGACTAACACTGATTACATGGAAGTTAGGGCGAATGGTTTTCAGAACGATGCGATAGGAGAAATCACGGATAAAGGCGCTGACGCTGCTAACTTCACGTTGTTAAATGCTTTCAAACGCGTAACGACTATGCAATCGTATTTCAGTCGTGTGAACTATAACTACGATTCAAAATATTTCCTTTCGGCATCGTTCCGTACAGATGGTTCTTCTCGTTTCGGACCGGATAATAAATGGGGTATCTTCCCTTCGGTATCTGCAGGATGGACTTTATCGAATGAAGATTTTTACGATGCATGGTTAGGCCAAAATTCTACGGTTAAATTCCGTGGAAGCTGGGGTGTAAGTGGAAATAACAACATCGGAGATTACCGTACAATAACCGAATTCAGTTCTCCTGGAGGCGTTGTCTTTGATGGTCAAGTCGGTACTGCCTACTGGCCAAATAAATTGTTTGATTCGACCTTAGGTTGGGAATCAACTTCTCAATACAACCTAGGTTTGGATTTGGGACTATTCAATGGCCGATTAAATATTTTAGCTAACTACTATATCAGTCAGTCCTACAACTTATTGTTCGAGCAACCTGTTTCAGCAGTTTCAGGAACAACAACAATCTTGACCAATTTAAGAGACAGTAAAGTTCAGAACAAAGGATTCGATTTTCAAGCTGATGCAACAATCATCCGCAAGCAAGATTTCCAATTAGGCTTTAGCGGAAACATCAGCCTGAACAGAAATAAAGTATTGGATATGGGTGGAGCTTCGACCATCTTGACCAATGGTGCCGAACGTTCATACATTACACACGTGACGCAACAAGGAAGTCCTGTCGGAATGTTCTACGGATTCAAAGTGTTAGGAATTGCAACGGAAGAAAATTACAGTTCTGTAGCACCTTCGGCAGCATCAACAACACCATTACAGCCGGGAGATTTATATTTTGAAGATGTGAATGGCGATGGCATTGTCAATGACAATGACAAGCGTGTCATTGGAAATCCTTATCCAGATTTCACCTATGGATTTGCGATCAATGCAAGCTACAAACGCTTTGATATCCGCGCCTCATTCAATGGTTCTCAAGGAAATGAAATATTGGACGGATACGATTACTACTTGTACAACATGGAGGGTTCGGGAAATAATTATGCTTCGGTAGATCAGCGTTGGAGATCATCTGCAGATCCAGGCAACGGCGAAGTATACAGAGCGTCTCGCGGTGGAACACAAAGTAACAGCACTCGTTTATCAACTTTCTATCTGCAAGACGGCTCTTATTTCCGCATGACAAATATCATCGTGGGTTATTCATTCACCCCAGCATTCACTTCAAAACTAGATATTTCTGGTTTGAGAATCTATGCAAGTGTGGACAATCCATTTACGATTTCAAAATACAAAGGATACAATCCTGAAGCAGATTACGATCAGCGTGGAAACTTGACTCCGGGCGTGGATTATGGAGAATACCCATTAGTAAGATCATTTAATTTAGGTTTAAAAGTAACATTCTAAAGAAATTAATAAAATGAAGAAGATATATTTATTACCCTTTTTGTTATTCGCTACAGCTAGTTGCGAAAAGGATTTTCTAAACCAAACAAATCCAAATGCGGTCGCTGTTGACACGTATTTTAAGACAGAAAATGATGTTCTATTAGCTGTAAACGGTGTGTATAACATCCTTCGTTCTGGAAGCGGAATTGGCGAAACAAGTGCATTATACAGTGAAGAACGTTCGGATAATACCGGACGTGATGACAACCAATCCAATGCGGGTGAACCTTTTCAATTTAATGACTTCTCCCTTCTTGCAGGAAATACTTATTTGAAAACTCATTGGGTAAAAATGTACGAAGGTATCTATCGTTGCAACGCATTATTATCAAATATCGATAAGGTAACTTTTGCAGATGAGAACACCAGAGAACGCTATAAAGCAGAAACGAAATTCATTCGCGCATTGCTTTATTTCCATATGGTTAGAAAATGGGGAGATATTCCTTTGTCGACAACCATGTTAACGAACAAAGACGAAGTAGATGCTTTAGCATTTAGACAGAAAGAAGACGTTGTTTATCAGCAAATTGTTCAAGATCTGCAAGATGCATTGACAAGCAATATTCCGAATACACAATGGGATTACCAGATCGGAAGAGCATCTAAAGCCGCTATCCATTCTTTATTAGGCCAAGTCTATTTGACAATGGGATCCACTTTAGCCGCAAACAAGCAAGAAAATTATCAATTAGCAGAAGCACAATTGACATTGGCTTATGGGATGCGTACATTCGGAAAATTGACGGAGATTCCTTATGCAGATGTATTTGATGTTGCTAAGAAAACAACAAATAAGGAATTGATTTTCCAAGTCCAAAACATTCAAGGAGATCAGAATTATCATTCGAGCATCGCAGCAAATAATCAAGCAAGAGGTGAATTCATTAACTCATTAAGACCTTCTACGGGTTCTGGCGGTAATGTAACGCACGACTTGGTGTATGACTATGAAGCCAATGATGCTAGAAAAACGTTTTCTATCAAATTTGCAACTGACGCTCAAGTAAATGATTGGTTTATCACTAAATTTAGAGACGCAAGCTCCGCAGCTGGAGAAAATGGCTGGGGCGGAAATGACTGGATCTTGATTCGCTATGCGGATGTGATGCTTTTATTGGCTGAAACAAAAATGAACTTAGGCAAAGATGCAGAAGCAATCGCAATTTTGGATGAAGTACGCGAAAGAGCAGGACTTCCATCCTATGCAGTTTCAAGAACAAACGCGACTTACAACACAAACTATCCAACATTGAAAGAAGCTTTGCTTCATGAGCGCCGCGTAGAATTGGCTTTTGAAAACCATCGGTGGTTTGATTTGATCCGCAATTATACGGCTCAAGAATTGGTGACCTATTTCGGAACAAAGAAACAAGAGAATTTTGGAAATGCGAAGCTTTCAAACATTAGCACGAAAGACCGCTATTACCCGATTCCATTCGATGAATATAAATTGAATCCTGAAAAAATGTATCAAAATGAGGGTTACTAACAGCTCCTTAAAAAGATCAACTGTGCTTATCCTGTCTCTAATCGTATTGGTTTCCAATACGGTTTGGGGGCAGGATAAGCCTTTTAAGACGACGCAAGATTGGATCATCGGAAAGAATTATTATGCAACATTCCTCCTGTTAACCGATAGCAGCTTAACAAAAGAGTTGACGCAAACAAAAGCTATTAGCGACATTCTTTCAGCGAGGCATTCTCGATTGGATCAAGCGATCGACTGCACAACAGTTGATTGTTTAGTTCAAGCATTCAAATGGTCTTCTCCAGAAATGGAAGGAATCTCTTCTGCTTTTGCCAAAGCGTTTGAAACAAACCAAGCGCTTCAAGCGTTGGTTTCTTCAAAATTAATCCCGTCGAAAACATATGGCTTACAGAAAGAATTGACTGCGAAAGATTATTTGCTAAAAGCAATTGAACAGGATCTTAACGCAATGAATTATGTCATTGATGTCTATGCTGGCGCAAAAAAACCAAATTATCCGCGCATAGATTCTATCTCTTTCGATATCTCTAAGAAATCTTACCTCACTTTACTAAAAGATGTTCGCCAAGATGTGCTCAAAGATATACGGACAGACCATGATCGGTTTTTTGAAACCATGTTGCTCGTTGTTCGCTTATTGGAAGTGAATGAGCGCTGGGATGCTGCGCAATTAGAACCTTTGGTTGAATTGGAAAACAAAAAAGCCTTCGAACAAATCGCAAAAACAGATTTTAAAAAATACCCATACAGTTTATTGCTAACGCTTGGCGCAGGGCCAGGCCAATATGATCAAGCAATTAGTCCTGGCGGCATGTTGCGCTGCCGGCAAGCTGCTCGAAGTTATTTCGATGGATTAGCACCTTTTATTGTGGTTTCAGGTGGTCGAGTTCACCCTTTCAAAACCCCTTACATCGAGGCTATCGAGATGAAAAAATACCTGATTACGGTAATGCAGGTTCCTGAAGAAGCCATTTTGATTGATCCCCATGCTCGTCATACAACAACGAACTTGAGAAACACCTCCCGAATCATGATCAACTATGGTTTTCCATCGGATAAATTTGCGATTATCAACAGCGCAGTTTCACATATCGATGCTGTCGAAAAAATGGCCGATCGCTGTATCAAAGAGCTGGGCTATGTTCCATATTCGTTGGGCAAACGCATTAGCGATGTCATTATCGAATTTCAGCCCCGCTATGAATCGCTAACGATCGACCCTGATGAACCTTTGGATCCTTAGTAGATTTGAGTTTAATTGATATATCAAGTAAGTGTAATATAAATTGCTATTCTAAACATTTCTTATCCATTTAAGGTATTATTACTATCAAATTCAAAATAAAATGAAAAGTTTAGAAAATAAAGTTGCGCTTGTAACGGATGCAGGATCAGGAATCGGAAGGGCTGTCGCTATTTCCTACGCGAATGAAGGAGCATCAGTAATGGTTTCTGATATCAATGAAAAAGGAGGTCAAGAGACTGTTGACTTGATTATCCAATCAGGTGGCAATGCTAAATTTTTCAAAGCCGATACGTCAAAAGCAGAAGACAATGAACAACTTGTTCAAGCTACTGTAGAACAGTTTGGCAAATTAGATATTGCTTGCAATAACGCCGGCGTTGGAGGGGAAGCAGCCTTGACTGGAGATTATGATTTGGATAGTTGGAAGAAAGTTTTAGATATTAACTTAAACGGCGTTTTCTATGGTTGCAAATACCAACTAAAAGCAATGGAAAAAAATGCTGGCGGAAATATTGTCAATATATCTTCAGTGCATGGTACTGTTGCTGCCCCAATGTCGAGCGCTTACACGTCTAGCAAACACGCAGTCGTTGGCTTAACAAAAAATATTGGTGCTGAATATGGAGCTAAAAACATTCGATGCAATGCTGTTGGCCCTGGCTATATCTTAACGCCATTATTGGAAGATCATGCGAATGCAGAATTGTTAGAGTCTTTAAAACAGAAACATTCAATCGGACGATTGGGACAGCCCGAAGATGTGGCCAATATGGTTCTATTTTTAAGTTCGGACCAATCCTCTTTTATAACAGGCTCCTACTTCTTAGTTGATGGTGGATACACTGCTGTCTAGCTATTAAAAAAGTCTGTTAGATGCATTTCTAACAGACTTTTTTATTTACACATCTTAATAATCCTTTTACTTCTTCGTACTCACTCTAAAAACAACTTGCACATTAAAATACAGGCCACCGCTTGTTTCTAAATTCGATTGTGTTCGGTTATCGCCAAAATTAAAGGCTGATAGCCCAATCATTTTTTCTGAAGAGGTTGAATAAACTCCAAAATCTGCTGTAGAATATCCTGCCTTTGCGCGGAATAACAATTTGTTATCTAATGTTCGGAATTGATAATATGGAGCCAATATAATTTCGTTGTTTTCAACATACTGTTGTGTCGCATTGTCTTCGCCTAGGTAGAAACTTCTGCGTACAGCCTGAAAATCGACACCTATCGACGAACTGTTTGATAGTCCATAATTCAAGTCACCGAGTAGCGGTAATGAAAGATCTAAAGTCAGCTTTTCATTCGGACTGCGGTAAAAGATGCCTAATATGGGTGTTCCAAAGAAACCATAAGCCTCTTGCGAGCCATATAATCCCATTTTGTACGTTAAATTCTCTCGCTTAACATATTTTGCCATTGCCAGCCCTCCTAACAGAAATGAAGATCCAATGTTGGAATCGAAATCCGAAGAAACCTTAGGCATCGCTACAAAGTACCCATTCCATTTCTCATTAAAAGTTTTTGAAAATCCAAGCCTTAATCCGGCGTTAAAAAGTGAAGTTGTGGATGCATCAGGCATCAATGCTAAATTTCTAGAATTAAAATCTACTCCCGTAAGAACTGCTGATGATTCATTGATAACAATGGGAATCATAACATTTGCATCAAAAGATTTCAATTTCGATTTGGCGTCATCATCGGCGTATCCTAGATTTGCCTGACTATATCCGATACGGATTAAATCTAAATAATCTTGCGAGTAAGCTTCTAGCGATGTGCATAAAAACAGCACAATAAGCCACACATAATTTATAATCGTTTTTCTCATGGCATAACAGTTAGTTATACCAAATATACCATAAATTTTATTTAATCAATAGGTATAATTTATCTTTGAAAATTAAAAACACTTAAGTCATCACCTTTCGAAAAAGATCTTTAATGTGGTTAATTTCCATCTGGTGCATTGTATTTTTTCGAGTTCCAAAGTATAAGGTGTTGGTTAATTTCTTGTCTCCTTCCCAAATCAATTGAATCTGACCGTTGTTAATTTCTTTTTGACATAAAAAATCGGGAATTACAGCTAATCCAGTTCCAGCACTTAAGCAGCGAACAATCGAATTTAAATTAGGCACGATGTAATTTGGCCTGAAATCTGGCTTCTCCTGAAAATTAGTAATCCAGAATTGGAATAAATGTTCCATATCGCCAGCAGTTCCATACCATTTCTGTTCTTTTAGCCAAAGCTGTGTCGCCTCTTTGTCTTTTTGCTTTAAGACAGCCTTAAATGCTTTCGCATCAATGTCCTTTCCTCCCACCAGCACAATATTTTCGGACGAAAAACTTTCATGGATGATCGTCGGAGAAATCCCTTTTTTAGGAGTAATAATCAAATCAAGAATTCCTTTGTTCAGCTGATCCAGCATTTCGGGATATTCCCCGAAACAGATAATCAGATTGAATGGCAAGGTTGAGACATATTGTTCCAAAGTCATCTGGAAGGTTTCGAAACACATGCCTACACTAATCGTAGGCGTATGTTTTTCAGTTGATTTCTGAAAATTCTTTTCAATATCTTCTAATTTGTTTAGAGGTTCATTCAATGCATTAAACAACACTTTTCCTCTTTCGGTTGGAATCATTTTTCGTCCCGTTCGATCGAAAAGCTTATAACCCACATAGGATTCCAAGGAACTTAAATGCAGACTAACACCGGGCTGCGAGATAAACAAAGTCTCTGCCGCTCCGGTCAGCGTGCCTTCTTTATAAATTGCCTTAAATGTTCTATACCATTCTAGATTAACCATGCTATTATTTATTAGATACAAAAGTATGAATTATATAATTTCAATAATACAGAATTAAGTCCCATTTTTACATAGCTTAACAATTAAACTAAAAACGAAAATGTCAAACAAAATATACTTAACCGCACTAATCAAAGCTAAATCGCAACACCGCGAAGAAATAAAACAAATCCTTCAGAACTTAGTCATTGAAACTCGTCAAGAAGAAGGATGTGAACGATATGATTTGCATCAAGGAATTGATGACAAAGACTTATTTACATTCTATGAAATCTGGAAAGACAAAGAAGCATTAGATTATCATAATAACCAGCCTTATATTTTGGCATTAGCGGAACAAACTGCCCATAAATTGCAAGAGAAGCCTGTGATATTATTGACGGAGTTGCTTGATTAATATCCTGTAAGCAAAAACAAGCGCCACGAATCCATGGCGCTTGAAAACCAAATCTAAAATGAAAACAAAAATCAATATCCTGTATTTTGCTCTAAAAAACCATTGCTTTTGTCTATTTCTTCCTGTGGAATAGGTTGATACTCGTTGTGGGAATTAAATATCAAATCATCATAGGAATCTAAATATTGTCCTTCGAACTGCGAATAAGCCTCTAAAGTTGTTTTAGCAATACCCCATCTTACTAAATCATAAAAGCGGTGTCCCTCCATCGCTAACTCTAATCGTCTTTCAAATCGAACAGCATTTCTTGCGTACTCTTGACTTGGAAATGTTGCATAATTGGAAATGCTATAATTTGCTGCCGGATTGCCGTATGCGGTCAATTTTGGCGCCAAATTCGATGCGCGGGTTCGAATCTGATTAACTAGGGTTCGAGCCCGTTCCAGATTATTCAATTCGATTTCGCATTCTGCTGCCATTAAAATAACATCTGCCAATCGGATAATATTAACGTCTAAACCTGTTAAATAATTTTCGCCAGCAGCTGCATGAGCGCCGAACAAACCTTGAGGGATCATGGTTTTCATTCCAACAAATGGCCCTCCATAAGCAGCATCTCGGATCCAGTCGTTCCCAGGCATGACGCCGTAATCTAAATACATTACTCCTCTCCGACCGACCGTATAATCTAACCGTGGATCAAAGTGCAACGTGCTGTCTAGAATATAATTTGCACCAGCTCCGATATCAGAAATATAGGGGTTTGTTTTGTAAGATCCGTCTAAGAACGGAAGACCATCAGCGCCAACTTTAAATGCATTGACTAGTTCGATGGTTGGCTGATAAAACCCACAACAGCCTACCGGAGAAGTTCCATATAAACCAGAAAGCATATCTCCTACATTGGCATTATCTCCTGATCCGTTTGAGTTAATTGCATGCTTCGAGACCAATAGTGCTTCCGGCCCATCTTCGTTCAGCACATCAAAATTATTCTCAAAAGGCATGCTTACAATGTCCTTACCCGCCATAACCTCATTGAACAATGTTAGCGCTTCGCTGTATTGCTTTTGATATAGAAATACTTTTCCCAAATATGCTTTGGCGATATTGGAATCCATCCGCCCAGCTTCTCCATTGATCTTATCGGCAGGCAAATTCTCTATTGCAAATTCAAGATCGGCTATAATCATAGGCACAACATCAGTATTGTTAGGTGTGATTTTCGCATCTTCCGTGCTAGTATTTTCATCTACGTAAGGAATATTTCGAAATACTCGCCATAAGTAAAAGTAATAATGTGCTCGCAGCATCCGAGCCTCTCCCTGAATTTGCGAAGCTCTTTCCGCTGTAACTTCTTTAGGTCCTGCTTGATCTGCCGCTAACAGCCTTAGTGTGCTATTGCAACGTAGAACGCCTTCATAATACACGCGCCACATGGTTGCGATGTTGTCGTCGGTACTGATATTTGTATAAGCTTCAATGTTGTTCATGTTGGGCTGGTCAGTTGGCTCGGTTCCCTTATGCGCGTTGTCCGACGCCATTTCTCCAAATACCCATTGACTTGGCGCGCTGGCATAATTACCCCATGTACCATTTACATTACCGTTCATAATACCATACGCGGCTATTAAGTTACCTTCAATCCCCTCAGCATTAGCCAATTGATCTGCGCTCAACTGACCTTGCGGGTTTAGCATCAAAAAATCTTTGCTGCATGACGCAAGGCAAATGAATGTGATAATTGATGCCAGTATGTTTAATTTTTTCATTGCGTTATAATTTAAATTATGAATGAATGATTGCTAAAACCCCAAGCTGAATCCCAATAGATATTGCCTAGCCTGAGGATAGGTTCCAAAATCTACACCCAAAGCCGGATATTCCGACGGGGTAGCGGTAACTTCAGGATCATTTCCTGTATACTTAGTGAACGTTAACACATTGGTAACACCAAAGTAAACTCGCAAATTCTTTATGCTATTTTCTGCTTTAAATAACCGTTGAGTAGGTAAATTATAGCCTATTTGTAGATTCTTAAGTTTTAGAAAACTGCCGTCTTGCACATAATAACTTGAAGATTCATATTCAAAGTCTGGTCCATCGATAACGGGTGCTGGAATTAAACTTCCCGTGTTCTCATCGCTCCAAGCATCCAATAAGCGAGCGCTTTTCTGCCCGTCAAATACACTGAAATCTGTAAAATAGCGCGTCGCCTCAAAAATATCGTTCCCTTGAGATCCGTAGAAATAGAGCAATAAATCAAAATCTTTATATTTCGCATTGAAATTCAATGAATACACAAAATCTGGATGTGGACTTCCTATAATGGTTCGATCTTCTGTGTTAATAACTCCATCTTGTTTGACATCTTCAAATTTTAGTCCGCCCACGCGAGCACCAGTGTAAGTCGGCAAATTGGCTAGTTCGTCAGCATTTTGATAAATACCGATGACATTGTATCCATAGAATGCACCAAATGGCTCTCCAACGGTCAAAATCGAAGTTTGCATACTTCTAAAATCGCCGTATACATCTTGGGTAACCGTTGGATCCAATGCCTTGATCTTGTTTACATTTCTTGAAATATTGGCACTAAGATCAAACTTAAACGGTTTCTCTTGCCTGTGGCCATAGTGATATCCCAATGAAAGTTCAAATCCTCTATTGTTCATATTTCCCACGTTCATGATTGGCGACGAAGCTCCACCCACAGCCGCTGAAGGCAAAGGAAGACGATACAACATGTCTGTTGTATTTTTATCGTACCAATCAAAACTTCCGTCGAAGTCACCATTAAAGATTGTGAAATCCAAACCCAGATTTAACGATGCTACCTGTTCCCATTTTAGATCGGGATTTCCGTAAGCATTTTGCCAAACGCCGGTTTGAACAGCCCCACCGATTGGATACGAGGACGAGTTTATCGCCGATTCATATCGATTCACATATTCAAAACCTGAAATTCGTTGATTACCTGTTATTCCGTATCCAGCACGCACCTTTAGGTCTTTCAGCCAGCTTAAATCGTTAGCGAATTCTTCCTCCGAAATACGCCAAGCTCCAGATATTCCGGGAAATGTTCCGAAAAGATTATCCTCGCTGAAATTCGAAGATCCATCGCGACGGATAGTTCCGCTCAGTACATAGCGATCCATGAACGAATAATCTGCTTTAGCAAATAGAGAGTACATTGACCAGACTGCTCCACTTCCGGTATTTCCGATACTACCGGTTCCCGCATTTAAGTAAAGGTAATCTAAAGAACTCATGGTAAAATAATCAGTTCGATTTCCCGAAATATCACGCTGATTGCCTCTTATGGCCTCTGTTCCTGCCATGATGGACAAATTATGTTTTTCGGAAAAAATCTTTTTATAGCTTAACGTGTTCGTCCAGGTCCATTCATTGGAAAAACCGAAATATTCGCTCATACCCGTGTTAAAATTTCCTTCGGAAAATTCAGGATTCGGATACGTATAGCTCACTCCGTTATATGTTTCGTATTTCAACCCGAAATTGCTGCGAAAAGTCAATCCTTTAATCGGATCAAACTCAGCAAATGCATTACCAAAGAAGAAATTGCTTCTGTTTTTATTGTCTTTTGACCGATACGACATGGCGACTGGATTTTGTCCATTGCCATATCCTCCATAGCTTCCTGCAAAATTTCCTCCTTCATCATAAACCGGAATAATATTTTGAATACGGTAAGCAAATCCCATCACACTTCCTTCGCCAATATAATCTCCCGCCACATTCGTATTTACCCCCATTCCAAAACCTTCCTGAAAACTATATTGCAGATTTTCTCCAAATCGCAGTTTGTTGTTAAACGCAGAGAATTCTGTATTTGCCCGAACATTAAATCGCTCAAATCCGGTGTAAATCAAGCTACCCGTTTGATTTAAGTAACCTCCAGCAATAGAATATTTTGAATTGTCATTTCCTCCGCTTGCAGACAACTGATAGCTTTGAGTAGGCGCAACTTGAGAGATTTCCCGAAACCAATCTGTTCCTGCTTGATTTGCCTTCGTAATTTGATAGAATGTTTCACGGCTCGTTGCATCATAATTATACAAATCCATATTCACATCCGCTTCAGTGATATCATGCCCAACTTTCTCGCCAGCGATCAAGTATTCGGGAAGTGTTTCGCTTTCACCTGTTAGTTCATTATTGATATCCAATATTTGTTGAGGGGAAAGCATTTTAGGAAATGTATTGTATTTTGGCGTTTGGAGTCCATAGTATCCGGAAAAGTTGATCACAGCATTCCCCCTTTTTCCAGCCTTCGTAGTGATAATTACAACTCCATTATTCGCCCTAGCACCGTAAATTGAAGCTGCTGAAGCATCTTTCAACACTTGCATGCTTTCAATATCATTCTGGTTGAGCCAACTCAATTTTCCTTCAAAAGGTACACCGTCGATAACATACAATGGTTCATTGTTGTTAATTGTACTAAATCCACGAATTTTGATGGATGGTGTTGCTCCTGGAGCACCATCAGTTACGACCTGAACACCAGTCGCTCTCCCTTGTAACGCTTCTATTGCGCTAGCAGATGGAACAGTTTTTAATTCATCGACATTGACTACGGCCACCGAACCTGTTAGATCTTTAACACGTTGTGTTCCATATCCCGTCACGACCACTTCTTCCAACGAGCTAATATCTCTAGTCAGAACAATTGTGACTTGTTGACTCAATGAAGAAATTGTCAACTGCTGGCTCGCATAGCCGACGTAATTGACGAGAATCCTATCATTAATTGCCGCATTGATTTCGAAACTCCCGTCGGAATTGGTTTGTGTGCTTATCGACTTTCCGACAACAGTGATTGTTGCTCCGGCAATACCAGAATTTGTTTCTGAATCTAACACTTTCCCAAGAACCTTCGTTTGATAGTTGTTAAGGTTGCTCAGGTTTTTCTTAGCTAAATGCGGATTCGCATAGAGATTTATATTTGCGTTAGACAGAACTAAAAACAAGATCAAAAAAAGTATCTTGCACGCAAAAGTGATTTTAGGCGGTGAGCCTAAACTAAGTAAATGCTTTTTCATAGTTTATAATTTTAGTTTACGATTTGATTGTAGTTGGATTAATTAGTTGTGTTTCATAGGCATAATAGATTTATTTATTAAATCTACTACCAGAAATATTAATTACAAATTTTCTTACGATGGGTATTTCGATCTGTAATTATAAAATTTTTCCACATGGTTAATTGAATAGCAAAAATTCATAAACTTAATTAATGATTAAAAAAATAAATAATAATAGTCAATTTGATTTATCAAGAGTTATTCAGTTTTCGACATTTTTTTTTGCTTTTTTATCATCATTCTATCGAATTGTAACAAAAGTATATTACAAAGTATCTCAATCCGTTGGTAGCACCGGAAGCTCTCAAATTAGACGCGCTAATTGATATCGTATCAGGCTTGAACTCAAAAAAAAACATAACAATAAAAAATCCCTCTAGTTATACCTAAAGGGATTCAAAAAAACGAGTTTTTCTTTTTATTTTTTCACTTCTTTTAAGCCCATCGCCCAAAGGATTCCTCCTAAAACGTGTTGCTGAAACGCAGGGGAATCATAAGATTCATTCGTGTGGCCTAAGCCAGTGTAGAAAGATCGTCCACCATCAAATTGATGAAACCAAGAAATGGGATGAAATTTTCCCATCTTCCCTCCTTTGTAGCTAGTCTCATCGAGCAACATCAATAGGGTCAATTTATCTTTCTGGACATCTTTAAAATCGTACCATTCGTCTTTATGCATCCAGACTTTCTGCAGGTGCTGTGTTGCCGGATGTTTATGATTTACCACGTCAATCTTAGCTTCCTGAACAGCAGGATGCGACATAAAATAGCCGCCTACCAATTGTCCGTACCAAGGCCAAGAATATTCGGTGTCCGAAGCCGCATGAATGCCAACAAAACCATGTCCTGCTTGAATGTATTGCTCAAAGGCATTTTTTTGAGAAGCGTCCAGAATATCACCAGTCGTATTAAGAAAGATGACACAAGAGAATTGGTTTAATTTCTCTGGAGTAAATACAGAAGACTCTTCCGTATGTTCTACTTGAAACGAATTATCTTTCAGCAATTTGGAAAGCACTTCCGTTCCTTTGGGAATGCTTTCATGCCTGAAGCCAGCTGTTTTTGTAAAAATAAGAACCTTATGAATTTGTTTTTCTTGAGCAAACGTGAGGTTCACAAAAATAAAACTTAAGCACAGTATGCTCCATAAAACAAATTTTCTCATCATGGTTTACTTTAAATTTCGATAATAATTTAAGCTTTCGACAATTAATTCCTCATCAACAAAAAACTGTTCATCGCACTTCCCGATGGTATTTAACAACGCAAAACCAAGCTTGTTGCCTTCGTTTTTCTTATCGTTTCGCATCAAGGCCAATAATTCAGCGTCAGCTTGTTCATGGATAGCATAGAAAGGATATCGATTGGTAAACGTAGCTACAATCTCTTCCAATTCCATGTCCGAAAGATTATTTAGCTTGTTCGACAGATAAGCTTCGCAAATCATTCCGATAGCGATTGCTTCACCATGCAACAAAGGATTGCTATCATGCAATAGCGAAAATCCCTCGACAGCATGCCCGATTGTATGGCCGAAGTTCAAAATTTTCCGCAAGCCCTTTTCAGTTGGATCTTGAAGAATAATTTCATTTTTGATTTTTACAGAACGGATTACTAAATCATTAGGAATAGCATCTAAAAATATGGACTTGCTGTAATCAAATAAGTTTTTATCATAGATTAAGCCGTGTTTAATTACTTCGGCGAAGCCGGAAAGCAATTGGCGTTCATCTAAAGTTTCTAAAAACTGATTGCTGATAAATACAGCCTGCGGCTGTGTAAATGTCCCAATAATATTTTTGACATTATCCATGTCAATGCCTGTCTTTCCGCCAACGGAAGCGTCAACTTGTGCTAATAAAGTTGTAGGAATATGTATAAAATCTATGCCTCTCTTAAAAGTCGATGCTGCAAAACCGCCCATATCCGTCACCACGCCACCGCCAAGATTGATCATCAAGGCTTTGCGGTCGACGCCAAAATCCAGCATGGTTTTCCATACGCCGATACAAAAATCAATGTTCTTGTTCTCTTCGCCAGGATCAACTTCAATAATGTCGTAGTCCGTGATGTCTCCAAAAGCAGCTTGTAATTTTGGCAAACAATGGTCATTGGTATTGCGATCCACCAAAACTAAAATTTGGGAATAGTTTCTTTCTAAAATAAATGAAGGTAAAGTTGATAAGTTGTTATCAAAAATGACTTGATATCCTAAACTTTCTAAAGTTTGCATAGTTTGTGTTAAAGGTATAAAGATAATGCTTTTTTTTAAACGATTTTGACGGAGTTGCCTTCGAAATCAACAACATCGCCGCGGCGAACTTTTAGTCTTTTGCGGAAATCGACCTCGCCATTATAGCGAACAAGGCCTTCCTCAACCATGCGTTGAGCCATTCCGCCATGTTCTACCCAATTCATTACCTTCATCAATTGGATTAACTGGATGTACTCACCTTCTAATGTAAACGTTTGCATGTCCAAAATTACTTTAATTCTTGTTAATTCATGCATTCATTTTTTCAAGTGAAAAATTATTTATCTACTTTTGCGCAGCAAATAAGATATATGGAAGTGCCTAACAAAAACACTCAGGTGAATTTCGATAATACAGAAATCGCTTTTCAACACAAAAGCAACAAGGATTTAGAAAAAGCGTATTGGTTATTTAAAATGGTTGCCAGTAATGCCTTAATAAAAATCGGCACGCCAATTACAACATTCTCACTCAATATCGGGCTTCCAATTCAGGGAATTATTAAAAACACGATCTACAAACAATTCTGTGGAGGCGAAAGCATCGAAGATTGCCGCAAATCAATTGACGAGCTTGCGGTAGGAAATGTGACTACGATTTTGGATTATTCCGTGGAGGGCGAAGAAACAGAACAAAGTTTCGATGAAACTTTTCAAGAGCTACTTCGAGCAATTGATTTCGCCAAAACAAATCCGCATATTTCTTTTTCGGTATTTAAGCCAACCGGGTTAGGACGTTTCGATTTATTCACAAAAGTAAACGAAGACAAGCCTTTGACTTCGGACGAACAAGCAGAATTCGACCGGGTATTGACAAGAATTGACGCTATATGTAAAGCTAGCTACGAAGCTGATATACGCGTGCTTATCGATGCAGAACATTCTTGGGTTCAAGACTCAATCGACGATATAGCTCGCGATATGATGCAGAAGTACAACAAAGAAAAACCATTGGTTTATAACACCTACCAACTGTACCGTCATGATAAATTAGCTTCGTTAAAAGCTGATTTCGCATTCGCAGAATTACAGGGATTTCATATTGGTGCGAAAATCGTTCGCGGCGCATACATGGAGATTGAGCGCGAACGCGCGAAAGAAATGGGTTATCCTTCTCCAATCAATCCGACAAAAGAAGCGACAGATAAAGAATATGATGATTCCATTCGGTTCTGTTTAGATCACGCAGATAAAATTGGGTTTATGGCGGGAACGCATAACGAAGAGAGCAGCAATTTGCTTGTTCATGAAATGCAAAAACGTCAAATCAGCCCTGAGAACAAGAATATTTTCTTTGCGCAATTATTGGGCATGTCAGATAATTTGAGTTTCAATTTAGCTGCCGCTGGATACAATGTAGGGAAATACATGCCTTATGGACCCGTGAAAGCTGTGATGCCTTACTTGTTCAGAAGAGCTCAAGAAAATACATCTGTAGGTGGACAGACCGGACGTGAACTGGGACTAATCATCAAAGAGAAAAAACGAAGAAAAGCCGCAAAGAAATAAAACCCCTTCTTTGCCTAACAAAAAAGCATGAGTCCAGAATCAACACTAAAATTTAATAAGTTACAGGAACTATCCGAAGGATTTGAAGGTTTGTTATATGATGTCGATGGAACTTTGGCAGACAATATGCATTCTCACAAAGCCGCATATGCTGCTACTGCAGCTGAATATGGCATTGAATTGGACACCGATCTAATCGATGAAACTGCAGGATGGCCAACCATTGCGGTAGCAAAAGAAATCGCTGAACGGTATAACAAAACATTTGATTTCGAGGTTTTCGCAAAACGTAAGTCAGCAATCTTTATTGAACGTTTTATTCAATCAACTCAACCCATTGACTTTGTTGTCAACCATTTAAAAGAGAATCAAGATAAAAAGCGGATCGCGGTTGTATCTGGCGGAACACGCTCGACGCTATCCATCACTTTGGAAGTAATCGACGTTAAAGGAAGATACGAAACGATGGTTTGTGCGGGCGATACTCCCGAAGGAAAACCCTCAGCTCAACCCTTCTTGCTCGCAGCAGCGCATTTGGGATTGAAACCTGAACAATGTATAGTGTTCGAAGATGGAGATCCTGGGGTTCAAGGCGCGATCAGCGCAGGAATGTCTTGGGTTCGTATTGATCAGCTATAAAACGCAAACAAAACTTTCGCTTAACAGCATATACTAATCACTAATTTCGGCTAGAAATTAGTGATTATTTTTATTCCCCCATTTGTATAATTCATTTCAGGAGACCGGAAATTTCCGACAGGTAATTTTACGAAAGGTTCCACAGAGACCGAAAACTTCTTGTTCAATCCAACTTTACGGCCTACAGAGAAGTTAACAAATCCACCAAAGCCATTCGTGCTCACGTTTTCTTCGCTCGATTCTGTCGTTTTAGTGACCGCTTTAACAGCCGATTCAACTTCAGCTTGATTGGTTGGAAGGCCATCAGTAAACGTGGTTGTGTTTACATTATCGATGTAATGAGCATAACGCTGTTGGTTCAAAATAGGCGCATAAGATACTCCGCCTGTTGCATAGAAATTCTTCGCCACTTTATACGTCAATTCAAATGGAATATCCAAGGATTGGACTTTTCCTGTAATAGCACTTACATTGGGCAACACAACGTAACTCGATGCCGCTACTGCATTATTCGTGCCTACCAAACTATACGATGAAGAACGCCCTTGAACATTGCTTGCAGGAACAATTTCTGTACTTGACGATTGTGTAGGATCTTGAAGAATACCAACTTCGTATTCGTTGTAGGCAATACCCGTCCGAAAACTCAATTTATTGGACAAATTATAAGCGACGATTAAACCACCTCCAACTTTAACCCTATTTTCTGTTGACGCTGGAGAAACAAAAGCTCCTAACTCAAATCGATTGGATAGCATAAATTTCTTTGTCGTTGGACGATTGTCTACCTCATTAAATTCGACTTGCGTCATAAAGTTGTTATGCGCCAAATGCTCAGGAGTCACTACATCCGATTTTAGTGCAATATCTTGATTTTTACGCGACACAGTTGTGCGATAGTACCCTTGATCAGCCAAATTCAAGGTATAAGTTGGTTTAGTGTTCAATGCCAATGCTGAAAATTCTTCTCTTTCTAAAGGAATCAACTGATTATTTACTGTTGCTGGTCTAGACGGACTCGATTCCAAGCTTGATATATGCTCTGTTTCATCAGCAGCAGTCATAGGACTCAGTTGATTAGATTCGGGTGTGACAGCAACATTATTTTCAACATTTGGATTTACTTCATTTTCACTATCTGTTTGCGTTTGCGTGATCAAATTAGTTTCTTGTGGCAGTCTATTTTTTTGATAAACATAGCCCAAACCGAAAAGCAATAGCAAAGCCGCTACAGCAGACCAGTAGGCAAGTGAGTGATTCTTTTTAGCTGTTGGATAGGTCTTCTGAAACTTTTCCCAAGCGCCTTCGCGATAGGGAACCTCGTCTGCTGCTTTCAGCAAATCGATCATTTCATCTATACTATCTCTTTTATTTTTATCTTCCATCAGATGACCGAGATTAAAAATTTAAATTATGCGTAATAAATTGTTCTGTATATAACTTCCTTAGCTTTTGTTTAGCTCGGGTTAGGTATGTCCTTGATGTACTTTCCGGAATACTCAGCATCTCACCGATCTCATCATGCGAATAGCCTTCAATTTCATATAAATTGAAAATGGATTTTTGCAAATCTGGAAGTTGGTGCAATAGGTTCAGAATATCCTGAACTTCCATTTTTGAAGAATCCACCGTGGCATGTTGCAAAAGAACTTGTTCACTGACATCTTCCAGCATTGTGTTGTTTTTGCGAACCCGTAACACGTCGATCGAGGTATTGACAGCGATTCTTGCCATCCAGGATTTGAATGTTTTTTCTAAGACAGCATCCTCCTCGTGCTGGCTGAATGCTTCCAATTTTCTAAAAACCTTAACAAAACTTTCGTTTGTTATTTCTTCAGCTTCCATTTCATGCTTCACATAACGCAATGTAATTGCCATCAGATAACCATAATATCGCTTATAAATGTAGGCTTTGCCCCGTTCAGAATTATTCACAACGCAAGCATCCAAAGCCTCTCTCAAAGTCAATGGTTCCTTACTCTTTACATATTTATGAATGATTCTCACTTCGCAGACAACTGTTCGTTTAACAAGTTAATTATTTTTATTTAACTATTGAAAAAGTACAGCGTCTCCCCTTTACAAACTGTTATATCCATGTACATCAGCATAAACGAAATGTCCAATCATTCCGCTACAGCAGAAAGCAAATATTCTTTTCATTAAAGCCGAAACTCTCCTGTCGGAATGCATTATGGAGACAGCTATATTTATTTTTAGAAAAATATACGCTGTTGCAAAACATGTATTCAGGATAATCGTTATTAAATTATAACTTAATAAAATTAGACATGGCAAAGAAAGTATTATTAATTGTTGGAGATTACGTAGAAGATTATGAAGCAATGGTTCCGTTTCAAGCGATGGGTGCGATAGGCATCGAAGTAGATGCGATTGCTCCAGACAGAAAAAGTGGCGATGTAGTGCCTACAGCTGTTCATGATTTTACAGGCGACCAAACCTACAAAGAACTTCGCGGTCACAATTTTGCAATCAATAAGGATTTTGACTCCGTCAATCCCGAAGATTATGATGGTTTATACATCGCTGGCGGACGTTCTGCGGAATACATTCGTCTCAACAAGCAGGTCATCGATATCACAAAACACTTTTTCCAGAAAAACAAGCCCGTAGCTGCGATTTGCCATGGTATTCAGGTGCTGACCACGGCTCGCGTACTCGAAGGTAGAACACTGACTGCTTATGTTGCTGTTGGACCTGACATCGAATTGGCGGGAGGCACATGGAAAAATATTCCTGCAGACCAAGCGGTTGTTGATGGTAATTTAGTAACTTCCCCTGCTTGGCCAGGACACCAAGCGATTTTAAAAGAATTTTACAAATTATTAGGCATTCAGATTACGCTATAATGCAGAAAAAAAACAAACGTTTTTGGTGGATTGCGATTCCATTGATTTTATTGATTGGTTATTTTACTATTGATGCATTCACGCAAAAATCAATTAGTTCTGTTCCGGGGGATTTTGAAGAAGTCGCATTTGTTCGGAATGAACAAAATAAAGGTGGAATCGTCCGCATTTATGCCGTGACGGTTGGTGATATTGCCAACGCAAGATATGATGCTTGCGCAGATTTATTTCCGACAAATGATTACGGTAGCAGCACGACAATTTATTTCTTCGATAAGAATAAGCCTTATGCGACGGAATTGCAATTGGAAGCCCCACATTATGATTTAAATCAATACGATGCAATAAGCATCATCAAAAGACGAGGTGCAAATAACTAAGATTGCGAGACATGCAATCTTAGTTATTGACTTTATAAAACCATTTCTTAACACAGAGTTTACATTGTAAGGCTATTTTTGGTAAAATTTTCAATTTCCAATGACTAAAAAATTTATTCCTAGAGATATTAGTTGGCTGAGTTTTAATGGACGTGTCTTGCAGGAGGCTGCAGACGATAATGTTCCTTTGCCAATGCGCATTAAGTTTTTGGGTATATTTTCCAATAATTTAGATGAATTTTTTAGAGTTCGCGTCGCAGGTTTAAAACGAGCTTTGGAAGTCAATGAAAAAGAAGCCAAAGATATCTTTTTCGAAAGTCCACAGTTGATTTTGGATGAAATCAATGAGCTTGTGATCAAGCAACAAAAGAAGTTTGATAAAACATGGCTTCAGGTCCAAAAGGAAATGGCCAAACAAAAGGTCTTCATTAAAACTGCTGAAGAGCTAAGCGAACAGCAACAGCAATTTGTGCAAACCTATTATGAAGATGAAGTCGAATCCAGCGTGATTCCATTGCTGTTGGTAGACAATAAGCCAATGCCTTATCTGCGCGACAAAAGTCTGTATTTAGGCATTGCGATGCGCAAGAAAAAATGGCAATATGAAACTAAATTTGCCATCATAGAAGTTCCTACAAACCAATCGAGCAGGTTTGTTATTTTACCTTCTCCTAAAGGTGAAAAGCATGTTATCTTATTGGAAGATGTGATTAAATTCAATCTGCCTTACATCTTTTCTTACTTTGGATTTAATGAATTCAAAGCCAATTCATTCAAAATTACAAAGGATGCAGAATTCGATTTGGACAATGACATCAATACGTCGTTAGTCGAAAAGATTGAAAAGGGAATTAAAAACCGCAGAAAAGGCAAAACCACTCGATTTGTATTCGATCAGGAAATGGACGATAAATTATTGGAATTTCTGATTAAAAAATTAAACCTTTCCAAAAAAGACAGCATAATCCCGGGGCAAAAAATCCACAATTTTAGGCATTTTATGGATTTCCCAAATGTATTCAAGCTCTATAAACAAACCATCGAACGGACTTCCTTTTACCATCCTGAATTTGATGGCAAACAGCGCGTAACGGATGTCATTATTAAAAAGGATGTGCTTCTCTCTTTTCCTTATCATAACTTTCATCCCGTAATCGATTTATTGCGCGAAGCGGCAATGGACCCCGACGTGAAGTCGATTCAACTCACGGCTTATAGGCTGGCTTCGAACTCGAAGATTGCGAATGCGTTGGTCAATGCCGTTCGCAATGGAAAAGATGTAACCGTGATGCTCGAATTAAGAGCTCGTTTTGATGAAGAACAGAATCTGGAATGGAAAGACCGTTTCGAGATGGAAGGCGTCAAAGTATTGATTGGAATACCAAATAAAAAAGTACATGCCAAGCTTTGTATTATCAAAAAACGAGTTGCCAATAAAACTGTACAATACGGTTTTGTCAGCACCGGAAATATGAACGAAAAGACAGCTAAATTGTATGGCGATTATTGTTTAATGACAAGTAATCGCTCAGTTATGGCAGACATCAATAAAATTTTTAGGGCATTACAAACTCCAAAACTGGATTTATCGATTTCATTGCGCAATTGCAACACCTTAATGGTCTGTCCAACAGATATGCGATTGGCTTTGCTCGATCATATCGATTATGAAATTGCAGAAGCATTGGCTGGAAAGCCCGCAAGAATTATTATCAAAGTCAATTCATTTAGCGACCGAACGCTGATCAAAAAGATTTATGAAGCCGCCGAAGCTGGTGTCAAGATTGACATGATTGTCCGAAGCATCTATTGCGCAACAAATCAAAAGAAATTCATCGAACCGATCAATGCCATCAGTATTGTTGATGAATACTTAGAGCATGCTCGCGTATTTTACTTTTACGCCTCTGGCAAGGAATTGATGTATATTTCTTCTGCAGATTGGATGACTCGGAATTTGGATTACCGAATTGAAGCGGCTGTTGCGATCACAAATAAAAAAATAAAATCTGAATTATTGGAAATGCTCCATATCCAGTTGAAAGACAATGTAAAAGCGCGAATTTTAGATAATGAACTGGAAAACAATTATGTGAAGAACGGTGACGAAAAATGCCGTTCCCAAATCGAGCTGTACCATTTCTTAAAATCAAAAGTGAAAGACGAAGCGAGTTAGTTCTTAGAACCTTAAGTTCAACGTTCCTTTGAATGTATTGCTGTTGCTATTAAAAAGCAACGAGAAACGATCGGGGAAATGCTGTACCAATCGATTTTTGTAGCGACTGATAATCACTGTATTTTCCTGACTTTCTAGATAATGGTTCACGCGATTGCTGACTTCAAGCTGCACCGCATTTGCATAGACCAGCAGACTAACTTTAATCGGGTATTTCTCCATCGACGAATAGCCATGGATGATGGCATTTTGGATAATTGGCAATAAAGTAAGCGGAGGTAGCTTCACCGCAGAATCTTCTAGCTTTTCCTTATACTGAATGTAAAAGTCAATTTCTTGAAGTCCCTGATACAGAAGGATGTAATTCTTTAAAATTTCGATTTCCTGCCGAATATCAATCGGCTCATTCTCTTTTAGAAATGCAATAGATTTTTGAAATTCGAGATATTGCTGGGTATTCGCCTCTTTTCTTTCGACAGAAAAAAACAATTGAATCAAGTTAGAATCAAACTGACATTGCTGAAAGGATAGCAAAGCATCCGACTCAATCTTCGCCAAATCAACCTCTAATTTACTTCCAAAAATTCGATCTAAAAATGAGGACATGTATCTTATTCAAGTCCGCTAACTCCGCCTGAAACGACAAGTTTCATCGCATCTGTAGCCGACATATTTAATTTGGTAACGCGTTCAACTTTCACAATAACGACCTGTCCCGCAAACGAGTAAGAATAAGGAAAATAAACAACGACTTCATTGACCAATCCAATTTTTTGTAAATCGCGCTGCGTCAGAAATCCGATTTTCTTCATACCCGTCTCATTCACTTCCACCAAAACCGGTTCATTGAATTTTTTGGCATCGCCAACAAAAGCCGCCGTAAAATCTTTGATGGAAGAATAAAGCGTATTGAATAGCGGAATTTTATTAATCGTTCGATTCAGCCAATTCTTAATAGGATCGGTTACCAAATTGGTAAAGATAATTCCAATGATTACCAAAAAGATGAGAACGGTCAGAATACCTATTCCAGGAATATATAGCGGATGACCGCTGTCATCGATTAAAAAATGTTGCGTAAGATTTAATGCATTGTCTAGGGATGCAACCAGCCAGACAATTAAAAAGATTGCACCCCCTACCGGAATGACAACCAATGCACCTTTAATCAAATAGTACAGAAACTTCTGAAATACTTTCTTTATCATAAACGTACAAAATTACTCATAATAATATATCCTTTTCACTCGAGACGAAATAGTTACCAACAATTCGTATGGAATCGTCCCTATCGAACTTGCAGCCTTGCTAATATCTGGATAAACAAGCACCTCATCGCCTTCGCTGACCTGTATATCCGTCACATCCAGCATCGTCATGTCCATGCAGATATTGCCAATCGTAGAAACTTCCTGACCCGCAATTTTCATTTTTCCGACACCGTTACCAAAACGTCGGTCGTATCCATCAGCATAGCCAATTTTAACAGTCGCTATTCGACTTGGACGAAATAATTTCCCTCTTCTGTCGTAACCCACTGTTTCGGATTCATCCAATTCTTTTAATTGTGTAACCGTCGTTTTCAATGTATTGACTTGCTCCAATCCTAAATTAGAATGCGTCGTATCGATGCCATACATACCGATTCCTAATCGAACCATATCCAAATTTGCTTCCGGCCATTTTACTATTGCCGCCGTATTAGCAATATGCTTCAGCAGTGAATAGCCTAAAGCTTTTTCCAGCGTATTAGCAAATGTCGTTAAACTTTCTATTTGCATTTTGCTGAAAATCCGTTCGCTATCTTCACCAGCTGCCGCAAGATGCGAAAACACAGATTTTACGCGGATTTCCTTTGATTTTTTAAGCAAAACAAGCAAGGGTTTAACTTCTTCAGCCAAAAAACCCAAACGATGCATGCCTGTATCGACTTTAATATGAATCGGAAATGCTTTGCGTCCTTTGGCAACTAGAAAATCGATAAAGGATTCCAAAATTGAAAAACTGTAAATCTCGGGTTCCAATTCATAAGTTAGCAATGTTTCGAATGTGCTTTCATCCGGACTCATCACCATAATCGGGGTTTTAATGCCGGCAGTGCGCAACTCGACACCTTCATCGGCAAATGCGACGGTCAAATAATCCACATGATTAAACTGCAAGGTATTCGCAACTTCCACTCCACCGCTTCCATATGAAAATGCTTTGACCATCGCCATTAATTTCACGTCCTTTGGCAATAGTTTTCGGTAAACTTGCAGGTTATGCTCCAATGCTTTTAAGTTGATTTCTAACTTCGTCTCATGTGATTTGGCAACCAAATGTTTGCTTAAATCTTCCAAATGAAACTGCCTGCTCCCTTTAATTAATATGCTTTCATTAGCGAAAGCCAATTTTGGCAGGTCAGCAACTAAAGATTTGGTATCATTGTACTGAAGAAACGAATAACTTAAACTTTCAGGATTAATCAATTGACGATCTCCAACAAAAATCAACATCGATAGATTTTGCTGATGAAGCAATTTTAACAATTTATCCTGCATTTTCTGGCTATCTTTCAACCCTTCCATTTCCGAAAGAATTAAAGTCTTCTTAGCATGCTGTTGCTGTTGATTCAAAAACTCAAGGCCAATCTGAAGCGATGCTAAATCATTGGAATAACTATCATCAATAATAGATGTGTTATTTTTTCCTTGCTTCAATTGCAAACGCATCTCCACAGGCTTCAGCGTAATGATCTTCGATTGGATCTGCTCAAATGAGTAGCCAAAAGATAACAAGGTAGACACACAAGTCAAGCAGTTTTCTACCGATGCACGATCAGCAAATGGAATTAACAATTGATATACATTCTCCTCGTATCTAAAACGAAGCAGAGTTTTGTCGATTTTCGAATGGTCGATTTCTAAAACTTGAAGAGTATCACTTTTATTCAGGCCCCAAGAAAAACTTACCGCATTGTACGGAACGAAATGGGAAGAAATATTTTCCGAAGGATAAATAAGCTTATCTGAATGCGCAAACAAAGACATTTTCTCTTGAATCTTTCGCTCTTTAGAAGAAAACCCACTTGCGTGCGCCTGTCCAATGCTGGTAAAAATCCCTACTTCTGGCCGAATCATTTTTTCCAACGCATCCATTTCTCCTTCCTGGCTAATTCCCGCTTCAATTAAGGCTAAATCATATTCATTGGATAAATTCCATAAAGATAGTGCAACGCCCAATTGCGAATTGTAGCTTTTTGGACTTTGATACACATTAAACTTATCCGACAACAATTGTCCGAGCCATTCCTTGACAACTGTCTTGCCATTGCTCCCTGTAATACCGGTAACGGTATGTTTAAATGTTTTGCGATGGTAAGCAGCCAAATCCTGAATTGCCAAAAGAACATCTGAAACAATCAAAAAATTCGCATCCGGGTACGTAAGAATATTCAAATGCTGATTAGAAATCACAAAGTTTTTAATTCCTTTTGCATAGGCATCTTTTATAAATAGGTGCCCATCACGGATGCCTTTGAATGCGAAAAACAAGCTGTTATTCGCTTGCAGAATTTTACGGCTATCATAAATAAGATCTTTTATGACAACCCCAGGATCAACAATGATTTCCTGATCTGCCCTAATGATTTCACTTACCTCTTCAATTGTATACATAGCCTTGATTTCTCTCAACGAATTTCATCATTTTTTCACTATTCTCCACATTTTTTACACATTTGTCTTATGGATGAAGGGAAATCGAGGAAAGTTAAATTGACGCCCAATCAAGCACGCTTGAAGTTGGAAAGCTATTGTGCATACCAAGAGCGTGCACAGCAGGAAGTTCGAAGCAAACTGTATGAATACGGCCTCTATCCAAACGAAGTCGAACAGATTATTTCGGAACTGATTGAAAATAATTTTCTGAATGAAGAACGCTTTGCAAAAGCCTATGTCAGCGGAAAATTTAAAATCAAAAAATGGGGAAAGCTTAAAATTGTTCAAGGGTTGAAATTTAAACAGGTGTCTTCCCCATTGATCAAGTTGGCTTTAAAAGAAATTGATTTGAATGAATATTATGAGACCCTATCGGCAATTCTAACAAAGAAAAATAACAGTTTGGTCGAATCTGATCCCTTCAAGCGGAAAAATAAGCTGGCACAATACGCATTAAGCAGAGGATTTGAAAGCAATTTAGTATGGGAAATCCTGAATAACAACGCAGTAGATTAGCGGTCAAAAAAGTTGAGAAAATTTTCGTTGAATTCGATTTTTCCGCTATATTTGCAGCACTACAAGCGAAAGTAGCTCAGTTGGTAGAGCACAACCTTGCCAAGGTTGGGGTCGCGAGTTCGAATCTCGTCTTTCGCTCAAATCACTTGCCTAGGTGGTGGAACTGGTAGACACGCAGGACTTAAAATCCTGTTCCCGTTAAGGGAGTGCGGGTTCGATTCCCGCCCTAGGTACCCAACGTGAAAAAGAGGAAAAATCCAGTCCTAATTCTGGAATTCCTCTTTTTTTATTTGATATAATCTGCTGAAAATAAGCGATATACAAAAACACTAAATTTATTCTCTCGGTTCGACATTCATTAGTTTTCTTACTATAACTCAATCCTTTAGGGAACAGCAGAAATTGTATACGTTGCTTGGTATTGTAGTCTGCCGAAACCCACTTTAAAGGCAATTCAAGCGCGAATTTTATGGTGAAGGCTATACTTTTTTCGAGGTTCGACACTTGTCGCGACAGCTTAGTCAACTTATCCTGTATTTCCTCTTTTTCCTTTACATAACGAGTTCGATATTTGTTATACAATTCTTTATTAATCTCTTCCTCTATATAGCGTTCTTCCAACCTAATTATCTTTTTTTCAAGATCCGAATACTCCTTTTGTAAAAGCTTATAATCATCCTGCTTATTAGCGGTGAGTTGATTGAATAAAGCAATGGTCTGTGTTTTAATCAATTTTATTATATCCTTTGCTTCTTCTATTTTAAAAACTTCAAGTATTCTTGCAAACATATCATTGAGATCTTTTGCATTCTTATTGTTGTTACAGGCTTTAGTATTGCATTTGTAGTAATGTATTTTTTTCCTTTTCACAACATAGCCTCTTAAAGGCATTCCACAATGGCCGCAACAAACAAAACGTTTCAATGGGATAGCTACATTCTCTTCATTGATGGTATAACCATGTGCATTATCTTTCATCAATCCATTCACACGAAGAAAGACTTCTTTAGAAATAAGTTGCTCGTGATTCCCTTCCACCACTCGTCCTTCCAACATATTGTGTACTATCAGACCACAGTAAAAAGGATTGTGTAACACTCTAGATATCTGCATACGCCCAATCTTAAAGCCCTTCTCAGCAAGCCGATGTCTAATAACTTCTCCTGTTAAATTTTCATTTGCTTTCCACTGAAATACCTGTCGAATTAAGCGTCCTACTTCATTTACAACTATTTTTCTTTTTCCATTTAATCTAGTTACATCGTAACCAACCGGCGGTTTTGTTGGCCAATCTCCTTTGAGAAGCATTTCTTTTATTCCTGCCGTACATTTTTGTTTACGAAGTTGGTTATCAAACTCACCAAATAGAAAAAGCATTTTCTGTTGCATCTGTCCAGATGCATTAGAAGTATCAATCGGTTGAGTTACGGATACGATCTCTATCCCTAGTTTTCTCAATTCATTTGTGAGCCATATCGAATTATCGTTGCGAGAGAAACGTTCTAAACTATACACCAAGATATAAGAAATTTTTCCTTTGTATTTTTTTACAAACGAAATCATGGATGTAAACTGCTTTCGTTCATCATTTTCTGCGCTTTCGTATGTACCGCCAAAAGTATTTACAATATTATAACCCATCTTCTCAGCATACAATGTACAAGATTTTAGTTGGGTTGCTAGACTTAAATTATCAGCTTGTTGCTGACTACTAACACGCGTATATATAACACACTCTTTAGAACTTTTTATCGATTTGGGCGCTTTTTTACCTTTAGCAAAACTTTCAAAAACAAGTGAGTCTGACATAAAATAAGTATTAGAAATGTTATAACTAATTATATTCTAAAATACTAAAAAAGATCTTTAATCAAGATTAGATTGTTCTTTTTTGTAATAATCAAGTGCAATTTCGACAAAGATTTTAACGGTACGGACGACCTCTAATGCCTGTTCATCAGAAAAATCGGCAAAAGTTGGAAGCGATTTCACTTCTTCTATTGTAATATCATTTTTTCGCGCATCATGCTTCTCCATCCTATGTTTCATTATTCTCGTATAAAAAATGGCTACATTATATAAAAATCACATTAATTTGACTATCTCGTATAACCCCTAAACTTTTCACGATCTATAGAAAGCAATGTAATTTGCATTGCTTGAAAGACAACATATTCTATCTGTTCATCTCCCAGATCTGATATAATACCATCATATCCCGCTTCAAGCATCATTTCATGTGCTCCTATACTATGCAGGCTACCGTACATATCATGTATTTCTCCAAGACTAATCTCATCTTTAATAAGCTTCAATGCGGTATTGTTATCAATCTTCTCACAGGTAAGCATATTCCAGATTATGGATGCCTGACTTTCATCGTTAAAAATGGAATGTAACCTCAAGTCTAGCGGATTTTTCACTTCAAGATTTGCGGTGATAATCGTATCACCAAACAATAGTGCATTTTCTCTTTTATCCGCAAAGAAAAAGCCGTGTACAGTATTATCCCAAGCGGTATTGCTTCCTCTAAAAGAATCTTCAAAGCGTTCAAAAAAGGCATGTGTACCATGATAGAATATCATGGTGGGATTAATTTTTGGTCTGGTATTCGCATCCATAATATTCCAGATTAGATAATTCATTAAAAACGAACTCTAAGTGATCGCCTGTAGGGTAATTGACCACGAGTATGCCCGTTTTAAATTTTTATTCCTTCATAATAGATATGAGAGTGAATACCCTTATTCTGTCTATTTAAACTACTTGGAAGTAATAGAATCAGAGCATTTCTTCAATCGTGAAATCTACGAGCATCCCATCTATCAATAGCGTAACCCGACATTTAATCCCAGGCTGACCGATGCTATCTACAGGAAAACGCTTGCCGTTTAAGTGACAGTAAGGTGATGAAGCTTCTAGGTTCAGTGTTGCCATACCAGATCCCCTGATCCGGTCGATCCGTTGAAATATTTTTTTCATATGATTGTTATAAAAAAGTTATTTTTCCGCTGATGTATTGTCATCCTCAGCGTTGTGAATTCAAACGAGGTGTTCGAATGCACGGAAGTTGGAGGTCAATGAAGTAATGGTGTGTTTCAACTCCTCATGTGCGAAATAAAGACTAAGGTCATTCCACAGCATAGATGTACCCAGCTTTAGCGTGGTACATCATGCGTGGGAAGTGCCGAAATTCTACAGGGACAAGGAAATCTTATCTCGATCTCTTCGGCGCCTGCTGTTGCTCAGGAGCCTGCTCCCAAGGTAGGGGCTCTTTCTGCTGTCCAGCTTTTAGATTAGTAGAAGTTGCTACAGCTTGACTCGCATCTGCTTTCTCTTTTGCAGTTCTTTCAGGAAAAATTGTTTCATCACGCACCTCAGTCCTATTTTTATCGAAAATATCAATAGTCTTCATCTGTGGATTTGCTACAATAGAAACGGGTAAGTTTTTTTTACCGATCAATAGATCAGCATGCAGATAGTTTCCATTTTTTAGTGTATTTATCGCTTGTTGCATCTTTTCAGGTGTATCCAAACCTTTTATAGGGTATTTACCTAATGCACTAGCAACATCGTAACCATATTCCGGACGAAAAGTTCGTAGTGGATGGTTGCCATACGCATCCGTCACATCGAGGTTGAGTTTAAACCACACACTCATTTTCTCGGGTTGTTTACCTTGTTGCTGGTTTTCATCTCTTGGACGTAGCGGAACCTCTTTTTCTAAGGCGAGTCCTGACAAGAGTTTATGCGCCTGTAAAGCTGTTATACGATGATCTCTCGCCAGATCAAAGGTCTGTGAGACGGCAACAGGGTTATTTGCTTTCCTTAACGTAACATCATAATTGTTCAGAAAATACATGTCACTTTCTTTCGAGCGATTGAAGTTGATCGTAAAAGCAAGGTGATCGGTACGAGTTGCGTTAATATCCTTTGTATCCAAAGGTCTGCGTTCGCTACTAATACCAAGACTAAATGCAGGCATTTCACGCCTGATCGCATTTTCCAGTACATCATTAAGCTTTGAACCGAAGCCCAGTCCATCAAGCGTTTTCTTTAAATATTCAAGATTGTTCTCATTCATAGTTATTCGATTTTGGGATTAAAAATTGTGTTTAAAAAAGTGTCATCTGTCCCT
>NZ_MU158698.1:2683653-2774806 GCF_015210005.1 Sphingobacterium hungaricum | reverse complement strand
CGAAAGTGGTGAAGGGAAAAGAGAGCCTCGGGAACAACAAAATCTTTTCCTCTATACGAAAATAACACCGCTCCATGAGCTAGCTCAAAGCTTACCTCCTTCCGTATGCATGCCAATACAACCTTACAATCCAATACGCGCCCTAAAACGGTATCATCAAATATTCCGATTGTCCTCGCATTAGGGAATTGCTTCTTAAGCTGTCCTAACTTTTCTGTGCAGGGGTTAAAACCAATAGCGCTGAAGACATTGCTTCCTATATTTTTTAAGAGGTGCTGATAAAAGTGACAAAAACATATCACATCCACAGCTGTATAGAAAAGAAAATGTTGTCTCGCCATGTGAGGCTCCACTACCCCTGCTGTCTCCTTCAGTGAGATGATATCCTTGGGCGATAAATCTATCCAAGCTGCAAAGTAAACCTGTACCCGACGATCAACATAATCTAAAGTCAGCATAGCCTAATTAACGTGGATGGCTTTTTCCCAGATCTCTCTGCTGCTGTTTGTCTACTTCATATCCAGGATCAGCAGCATGGAGCATAACAGGCTTGCTTCGCTCCTGCTGTTGCATATCTTGCAATGCTCTTTTATAGCCTTCGGTATAGGAATCCTTTTGTTGGGACTTGCTACCGAATAGATTTCTAAGACTGCGGAGCAACGTGTAAGAAATACCACCATCCAGCAAAAGTGAGTACATCAGCGCTTCCCGATTGGATGTAACGCCGCTACGGCTACTTGCTCTGCGCTGTAGACGTGTGCCATCCGAAAGTTCAACAACAGACCCATTCCTGTATTGCTCTTTTTGTAAATCAGAGAGCTTCTCCCCATTGATCATCGCTGGCACTTTTATTTTTTCAGGATCGGCTGCAATAAACTCTCGGGTTTCAGGATCAAACTCGATAACCCAAGATTTACGCTTTCCATCAGCTTCCTGATAAGTTTTCAGTACGTGGGTCAATTTTCCCTGTTCAAGCTGTTCTGCTTCGGCATCCAGTAAAAGCGGATGTTTCTTTACATTACGGTATATGGGGTGAAGCTGCAGCGTGATATGTCCGTCGGGCATTCTTTCCAGCGACAATTTTGCATCCATTTTCTTGATATGTATACCGTCGCCATGCAAATCATGCAAGGTAATGAGCTCCGTGCGATGTCCTGTCAATAAGGCATCCATATCGGCTTCAGATAAACTTGGCTTGCCATTATTATGCAAGCCAAGTTTACGTAATTCTCCTACAGGAATATCCTGTTCATTGAATAGTTTGTCCATAAAAAATGACTTTTATTTATTACTCTTGTTAATTAATCCCTGCAAATATTTCCAGGGATTAATGTAGACTCCATTGCTCATGACAGCAAAATGTAAATGCTCCCCCGTCGCACGTCCTGTACTTCCCGTTATTCCAATAGGGTGTCCACTATTGATAGCCTGATTGACGTTTACTATTATAACTGAAAGATGTCCATACACGCTCTGTATTGTGCCATGATCTATTCGGACATAATTCCCTAGATTTTTGTGATATCCTGCCCAGATTACCTTTCCATCCATCATATTTCGCACAATCTTATCCTTCGCCGTCAAATCGACACCTTTATGAAAATCAGCTTTACCAGTTACCGGATGTCTACGCCAACCAAATCCAGAGGTGATGCTATAATCCGATAAGGGCATATGGATGACTATCTCCGTTTCTTTAGCAGCAGGCTCCGTTAACACTGGCAATGGTAGATTAATTTCAGGCGTTTTTATCCATCTAGTTGCTGGATAAAGACTGATTTGCTTGACCTGAGCGTGTATAGAAAATGGTAACAGCAACAGGAAAAACTTAAAAAAATGTATCTCCATACCCCATTACTTTATTTGCTATCTGCCTTAGAAAATTTTGAGTTGTTCGTTGGTTTAAACCCCGATACAATCTCCAGCACTTCATCATTGATACGATAAAAGTTTTGCAGAAGTACTTCATCCTGTTTTCCGCCAAAATCATAGAATACAGGAAGTTCCCTATAAGCTTCCTCCTCTGCTTTGATTGATTTCATGTCCAGATTGATTCGGCAATTAATGGCTGATGTATCAAATTTACCTGTATACTTTTCTACAGCATCGGAAGCCAGGATACCTACCATTTCACCCGCTTTGAGTGCGGCAATCTTACCTGCTGGAATCAAGGATTCTAGCTTTTCACTGATGGAAAGCGAAGTTTTGGTGCGATCAATAGATAAACTCTCACTGATCTGCTTGACTTTACCAAAAATACGTTCAAGCCATTCCAGGGTTTCTTTATTTCTGACCGATCCCGAAAGCACATTTCCTACTACAGATGCAATTGTGGTTGCTGTTTCTTTGCCGTATTGTTGCTGAAACTGCGGGAGTTCCTGTAATCCGAGCAACACCGCTGTTAAGTTTGATCGTGCCTGTGCAATCAGGTTTTCGATCTTGTGCGCGTAGAGTGTCGGTGCCTCATCGATGATCAGGCCTACAGGTTTATTGCCTCTGGAATTGACAAGCCTTGTGATACGGTTCAGTATCACCGAATAACAGGCTGAATTGATACTCTGCGTATTCGGATCATTTGCCAGGATGAGTATCGAAGGACTTGCGGGGCAACTGATCTTCAAATCAAAATCTTCTCCAGAGAACACCCAAAACGTTTCTTTTGTTGCGAGCCTGCTGATAAATATTTTCAGTGTCCCCACCTGTCCTTCGAGCTGATCAAAAGCACGCGCCTTAAATGCCGTCATAAAAGGCGAAAGCAAAGATTCAAGTTCTTTATTGCTGAACAGTACCGTAAAAATCTCTTCATAGGAACGATTTAGAAATGCCAGTACATGCGGAAAACTGGAATACTTTCCACCCTCGTATCTACTGAAAAAATAAATACAGGAGGCCAAAAAGTTAATGGCGGACTGGGTAAAGAATTGATCGCTACCTCCGCCCTTATCCCCTTTTTTCATCGCTTCAACCAAAGCTTCGGCTGTTTCGGAAGCATCCGCCAGCGTCTGGAGATACTCTGGCTTCCAAGGATTGATGCGCCTGCTCCTTTGGGGATCGGTCAGGTTGACCACATGAAAATCGTAATTGTTACACTTGCCCTGCTGTTTAGCCAGTAGATAGTGGTAATATGCAACTTTACCTAAATCGGGGTATTTGAAGTCATAAATACACATCGTGAATTCCAGTCCAACGAACTGCCTAATGACGGGCATAACTACGCCAAAACTCTTTCCACTTCCTGGGGTACCCACCAACAAAGTGCCTCGAAATACATTTGCCAGCACCAGAAAACCTTTTCGGACACGCTTTTTGTAATAAAAAAGCATGGGAATGTTGACTGCATATGCTGTAACCTTGGGTTTAGTGGACTGCATAAAAGATTCCCCTTCCACATTCCATTTATCCTTTCCCAGTTTAGAACTTATGATCTTGGAAATATTATCCATGGCTATATGAATCAATAACACCCCAAAGATGCTGCATAGGGTATAACCGATGTCATACCAGCTGGTATACGGAATAGGCCAATTTCCATGTCTGTCATAAAATCCTAAACTAGCAGAAAGCAATAGCAAACCACAGGTAATAGGGTAGATAATGGTATTTTTGGGATTCAGGTCCTTTTCCTTTCGGCTGAGTGTACCTATAGCAACCAGAGAGATCAATAAAAGGGTAAACAGCTTGCTGTACCAAGGAAAGTGATAGATAATAATTTTTGCCATGCGCTCAAGAAAGAGAATCAGTCCATATCGTTCAGCAAACCGCGTTTCAGCCAATTTTTCTGCATAAACAAACATCAAGATGTCAAGTGCTACGGAAAGATAAATGCTAAATTGCAGGAAGCGGTGCATCGCCTGTTGTTCTTTACTTTCTTCCATCGTGATTTTTTACGGGTATGCTTAAAAGGTATCGGCATGCAGGATATCCTTGTATTTGACTTTAAGCGTCAATGTCCGACCGGATATCTGCTTTTCAGAAAGCTCGATATGGAGTATTTTTTTGTCTGGAAAAGTTGCTTTCTTGAGCACATAGATGTTCCTATACTGTTTTTTAAAGGTACTGTGCTGGTAGAGCTGCCAGATTGGTTTGATTTCGGTAGACTGTACATTGGTGGCTTTGGCGATCTTTTTATCTTCAATCTTAAAACGCAATTCATCGATAGCATAGCTCAGTTTTGTACTGTTGTAATACGCAATATCCAATAGCACCAAGTCTCCTACAGTATATACGCCTCCAAGTTCAGCGCGCAAACCATAGCTGCTGGACTTTCTGATAGCTACCGGCCGACGTTTGGATAACAGCGTTAAGGCATGACGCTTAAGCTCGGGTGTGGTCAACTCCACCGTTACAGCGAGCGGTTTGGTATGTTGGGGTAAAATCTCAAAACTCGCTACTGCTCCCAATCCCGGTAAATATTCAAAAAAGCAGAGGTTGTATTGTGCCATAAAGCTTTCACCAACAACGGTTACCACGCCAAGATCTCCTGTTTCCGAATTATCAATATCGGTTGAATCTTTTATCCATTTCAATCTTAACATATTAGGTTCAGGAATATCGCCAATAACTTGATGTGTAGATATATCCACGTAACGTATCGGTTCGGGAGAAATAATATGTAGCGAGCTCTTGCCATCCAGTATAATCTTGGGGAGTTCTTCACGATAAGTACCTGCTTTTTCCTGTGCAAGAAGATTTACGATACCTGTCAACAACAGGGATAATATCAGAAATAATGTTTTCATCGGTATAGTTTTATAGTTAAATAATGAGGTTTAATAGTTGCTTTGGTTATTGCGTAATTGCTCGGGATCGATCAAATAGACTAATGTGTTGTACTTGATCTTTGCTTTATTCTGTCGGATCATTTTATTCACAGCGCTTGTTGTCGACTGGAACATTTTCTGCACCATGCTCATGACTAGCTGGCGATTGTTTTCTGCTGCCTGCTGTAAGGTTATCCCCTGACTCGCATTACCACCCAGTTCTTTGGTGAACTCACGGAATGCGGAAGCAGGCACATACAATCCGCGAAGACCATCATGATCATAGACATCTAATCGAACAGGAAGGATATGCTGTCCGTTCATAATCGAGCTGACCGTTAGATTAACCCGCTGACTGGAAAAACCAGAAATCTCGGCGTAGATATAGGTGCCTTTTTTGATCAAAAAGCTGCCAGCCAGCATATCTTCCAAGAGACGTATCCGCAAGCGCGATCCTGCATAACCTTTGATATTCTGATCCACAATGGCGGTGATAAATGTTTCCTCAACATCGGGCTTCACCGTATTGAATACCGAAGCCATACCTATCGTTTTACTAACATTCAAACGTGATTGTTGGTGTTTAGCGGTCAGCTGTTCGTTTTCTTTACCTTTTTGTTGCGTTACCTCGGGATCATTGGCTTTTCCCATACTATCTATAAGCGCCATTTGCTGTCGAAAAAGTTCCATGGCATCAGGTTGCTGTATCTGTGGGGTTGTGCTTTGTCGCTGAGGTGCATTGATCTCCGAAAGCGCCTGCTGTAGCGCCCGTTCATGTGGATCGTTGGCGCGATTTACATTTTTCAAGGTCGCATCTGGAAATCCGTTGGACTTTGCTCCATATTTACCCTTCATGGCACGGTCTATGGAATCAAGCATCTGACGTTCGTGCTCGTTGTACAAGGTATTGGGTACTTCTTCCAGTAATTTTTCTTCCTGAATATGACCGATTGCGGTATATCCATCGGCCTGTTTATACTGGTTACGGTAAGCATCAAGTTTATCGGAAAGCGATCGGTTTCGAACCTGGTCAGAAACTTCGGCCAGTTCTGTCTGCAGGGAATCCTCCCCTGCCTGTGGAGCTTCCTCCTTTCCAAAGCTACTTTTGTACACATAGAAAAATATACATAGAAAAGGAAGCAGGATAAGCGGTATCGCATACCTGGGTTTATTAAAATCTACTTTCATCAAATTAAAATTATAAGGTTGTGGATGAAATGAAACTTATGTCTTTATGGAGCAGTGCTTGTATCGCCTGTGTGTATAAGGGAACGTTGAATCTGTTCATAACGTTTGAGTGCGTCGCTCAGGCGGATACTGTCGCGATCAGACAACGAATCCTTTTGGATAATTGCTGCAATACTATGCTGTAATTCTTCCAGTTCGATAATGGCGCCATATAAACCGATGATATCGGTCGTATTCTTAGTTACTCCTCCCGTAGCTAAGCCCGGAAATGTAGGAAGCTCCGTGGATTTTTCTACGCGCATAACGGTAAAAGCAAGCACAGCTGAAATCAGGATACAGATTAACATGCTGACAAAGAAATGAAAAGGATAACGTTCCATCAGGCTATGGCACATGGTTCTGAACTGCACGATCCGCTCCAGAAAGGCCGCATCTTTCGAGGGATGCTCGGTGTTTTTAGAATGTGTTTTTCTGTGCATGTTGGATATCTTTATTTTCTACTGTTTTCCACCTGGTGATGAGTACTGCATGGGGATTGTTGTCCGATCGTATTTCCAGATCGTTGAGGTATCCTTCCGTAATGAGCGAACGGGTAATCGCCGAGCTTCTACGGTCTATCTTTTGTGTACCGTAATACCTAAAATAACGCTTCGGCATATCGATTTCTATACTATCGGTACGGATGGTCAGTACAGCACTGGAGGAGAGTATAGAATTAAAATAACCCTTCTCCTTGAGGTTATTGTACTGCAAAGCTCCGCTTTCATCGATCAGGTACATGGCCTGCTTCATTTGGTATTCCATAAATCGATCATCTGGCGTGAGCGAGAAAAATAGGCTATGGAATCGTCCAACGTGGGACCGATATTCCGCTTCTCGGTTCATCTGAACATCGGTCTGTCTTGCAGGCATCGGTACATTAGCTGCATCCATGATGTAGATACTCTTACGGGCATCAGCAACCTGTCTGTAGGCAAAGAACGAGACAGCGATGACCATAATCACGGATGCGATCAGGCAGCCTGCGGAGAGAAATGTCGCGAGCCGAACTTTGGTTTCTATATTTTTTATAATCATCTTTTGGTCTACTTAATTTGTTATAGTCCTTTGGTGAATACTTTTCCCATCATGCGCGAGAGACCTGCCGAACCTCTTCCCATGGTAGAAGCTGCTGATGAAATACCCGACGTCGAGATAACCCAGGTTGAGATACTCGGTACAGTTAGCATAGTGAGTGCGCCTATTACAAAAGTTCCGATCACCAGTCCAAAAGATAGCACACCATTGGATGCAAATACCGTTAGTTTCTCCAGATCAGGACCTGTTGTACCGACCAGCTGCTGGTAACGTGTTATCTCTGCTTCCATGGCATAATGCTGAAAAAGTGAAGCCACATACATGACCAGATAGGCTATACCTGAATACAGATTAACGGATATAAAACGGGCTATCCAGGTACCGAAGGAATCTCGAAATGCCGGCAGAATACTTGCTGCCACCGAGAACGGACCTAGGATAATCAAAATAGTCGAGTAAATAATCTGCACGATGAAGATGATGTAGACGCAGATTCGGAGCAGCCATATGGCCAAGGTTTCCAGTAAGGAAGTCATCAGAAGCTGCCAGCCTACTCTTAGGCGGTTACTCATTTCGACGATCGGATTCCATACTTCGGCAAACCCTTCTTTGACGGATGATTTAACCGATTCCCATGCTTTTTCATACCAAGTATCTGCTTCTATCCTTGCTGTTTCTGCTTCTGCTTCTACCGTGAGGAGCTGATCAGCGATGTCCACCATCAGTTTTGCCCGTTGCATCCTGAGGTTATTGACTTCGGTCTGGCTTTCATTGAACATAACCTCCGTCTTGAGCGAAACCAGATCTGTAGGATAAGCCACAACTTTGGTAAATGTATTCCACCAGAGGATCACCATGACCAGACCAAAAGGACGCAGTAGAGGCATTACCTCCAGCTGTTTATCACCAGCCATCATCTCGTAAATTTTTGTAGCGAAGAAAACCAGCATAAAAATGGCACTGAGTGCCTGTGCATCAGCAATGAAAGCATCATAGTGTGTCCAGATGGTATTCTTCATCCCGCGCAGGAAGTGCATCATGTTATCATCGTAGACACCGTTTCCCTGCAAAAAATTGAAGGTGTCTTTAAAAGATTGCGGTACATCGACCGGTGTTGGGGTCTGCAACAGCATACCCGACAGCATAAAAGTGAGATTCATCGTGATCGGATTAGAGTTTGGATTTGCGGAGTATATCGTCTACGATCTGACGATCGGTTCTTCCGGGCTGAGCAACGATGGGCTCAGAAGGCTCTTTGACCTGCGCGTTTACCTTACTGACCTTAAGATACAGTACAGCTCTTTGTTTTTTGGCTTCCCAGGTCGCAAGAAGCTTCCTATATTCCTCGAGCATGCTGTGATAGCTCATGATACGCGATCCTCGGTCCATATTCGTTGTTGTAGCAGAGTTGAGCCGCTGAGCCAATGCTTGCGTTTCTTCTCTATACCATTCCAGTACACCTATTCGAGTGAGGTAGTTTTGTACTTCGGGTGTACTCCCCTGCAGTGGATCGATCTGCTCGATCAGTGGCTGGAACTCTTTGCGGTAATAAAGCTGCCAGAGCGGATCGGTCAGCGATACCGCTCCTGCATAACCTGCCATCTCGCCAAGTGCTGTATTTCGGAGGGTATCTACATGTTTCTTGTAGGCTTCTTCCGTATTTTTCATCGCGGCAACGAGCAATAACCGCTGTGTCTGGGGGCCTGATACACTAAGAGGCCTCAAATCTGTTTTTGGATAATTGGGATGTAGCCCCCAAGTCAGCCAATACTGGTAGTTGAGTCCAAGGAAGCCTTTTGTCGGCGTAAATTTCTTGCGATCCCACTGTTTATGGACCATGCGTTCCTGTTGGTTGACAATATGTTGATCCGTCTGATATTTGACGGTCTGCGCTTTGACTTGTTGAAGCGAACATATCGCTAAGCAAAGCAAAAGGAAAATTCTTGATTTCATAGGCTAGTTCTTTAAGACATTTATCTTGTAAATGAGGTCATTGACCATACGTTTGTCCTGATTTACAAATTGGCTGTACGGATTGAGGCTACGAAAAATACCTCGTAGCTTTGCCCAGTACATGGATCTGTGCATACTGTAGGCCAGTGCACGCATAACACGCAGTTCCAGTACAACCTTGCGGAGCAGTTGATCGCGTTTGCTGTAATCCATCAATATGTTCTCTCCCTCTTTCAGTACAAAACCGGATACCTCAGCAACTAGGTTTACGCCCCGGTTTTTCAGTTGCTGCGCCACCTCTTCAGCAAAAAGCAGTAGATGTGGAGCGTCTTTGGCTGTCTGCAACATCAGATTACATTCGGTGACAATTTCGGCGCTGAGAGCTCCGATCTGCTTTACGGTAAGTCCGGTACGCAATGCCTTATCGACTTCCGTCAGTGAGCGGTGGATCATATCCTGCACTAGCACGACGGAGCTGACATTGAGATTGATATCATCCAGCCTGTCCTTGATAGATCCAAGGTAACTGCTGTGTGTTATTTCGGCTGCGGAACGGACAGCGCCGTTTTCGCCTACAACAGCCAGGTGTTTGCTGTCGTAAACAATGGTTACGTAACCTTGTCCATAACATATCGGTATAAACAAAAGCAGGTAAGTCAGCATAAAGAAAATAGTTGGTTTCATAATCAAAACTGTTTGATTTTAGTGAGGATGCTTTCGACCAGTTGTCTGTCTCGGTTCACATATTCCGAAAAGGGGTTCATGGATGTACGGATTCGCTTGCGGTTAGCGTAATACATATTTGTTGCAAGACCACGTGATGTGCCAGCCATGCGTCGCAGTTCGGTTAGTACATGAGCAAATAGCAACCTGCGGTCACTGGCTTTCATTCGGTTGATATCGCCTATGCTGATGGCCAGCGCGTAGAGGTACTGGCTAAGTCGGTAGGCTTTATCCACGAGATCGACCTGTGTGTTGTAGGCCATTGTAATTAGCAATGGATCCTGTCCCGCAAGACCAAGAATGGTTGCTTGATGATCGACAATATCGCTAATGATCGGTGCTGCCTGCAAGCCGATCTGTGTTGCATCAATAGCCAGTCCTATAGCATGGAATCTCTTTTGTAAAGTTCGGTACTTTGCTTTGAGATCCGCCATTTTGGAACGGTTCACTTCTTCATTGGCGGAGGTGACTGCCTGACGGGTTCGGGCTGTTTTTTGGCGCTCATTTTCATCTTTGCTATGTTGCACGAGCTGATGGAGCAGCTCGACGTTCAACTGTGCATTTCCCCTGAATACCATCAGCAGGAAACATAAAAGGACAAAGATTTTGCTCATTGTTTTAAATATTTGGCGTTACGTATTATGTCATCTGCGATACGTCTGTCGATATTGATAAATCCGACATAAGGGTTGAGTGAATTCAGGATCCCCCGTTGTTTCGCCCAATACATAGATCGGTACATACCGTAGACGACACCCCGCAGGATGGTCATTTCGGTTACGATACGGTTCAGCAGTTTGGCGCGCTCACCGGCATCCATCAGGTTATCAGCACCTCCTTTTGTAACAAAGGAAGTGACCTCTACCGCTAGGTTCGTAGCTCTGGTCTTAAACTCCTGAGCACCCTGTTCTGCAAAAAGTACCAGTACGGGATTATTACCAGCCAGCACCATCGCCCGATTGGCATCCCGAACGATATCCGAGCTGATATCGGCAATATCCTTTACAGCGAGTAGGTTTCGGACAACTGCGGAAACCTCACTCAGCCCTTTGTAGATTTTGTCCTGCAAGTCGTTAACGATAACCAGCTGTCCGGTTACAGCAAGCTGTCCACGTTGGATCAGCGTGAGTCTTTCGTTTGTGGTATTGAGCTGGCCGTTGATTACTGCTGCATGTGCTCCCGTAGCTACTGCTACGGCGGGATCAATGTAGATCTGAGCCTGCAACTTTATACATAATAGTATGAGGCAGGCTAAAAAAGTTGTCTTTATTCTCATAATCAAGATGTTCGTTATTGTATAGTTAGTTGTGTTCTTGTGCGGACTGGTTGACCTTGGCACAGAAAGTTCCTAGTGTTAGACCGCTGGCTTGTAAATCGGCAACAAAGGCGCTCAATCCATCGCGGTAATTACCATGATTGTGAACGTAACTTTCTACCGCACTCTTCTCCGGTTTTTCTGTGGTGTAGCAGAGGTATTGGTAAAGGGATACTTCAACACCATATACTTCACCCGTAGTACCCCTGCGGATATAAACTTCTTTGAAACGCCCTCTGCCCTCTTTATTTTCAAGCTGGTTGATCGTAAAGATCTTGCGCCGTTCGGTTTCCGTGATGGACAATAATTTAGCAATGGCGTCGTAGTTTTCCCTGAACTTGCTTTGGTCAAGCAGACAGATGGTATCCGAGTTGGCTAAGATGGAGTCTTTTACAATGGGGTTTCCTAGGATATCACCCAATTCCTGCGTCACAACGATAACCTCTCCCCAGAACTTCCGCACTGTTTTATAGAGGTAAAGCAGGTAGGATGCCATAAGCGGAGAGGCTATGGCTTTCCAGGCTTCTTCCACAATCAGGGCTTTGCGTCGATCTTTTCGATGCCGCATTTTTTGCAGGAAGACATCCATGATAATGAGGGTAACAATGGGAAAAAGCACCTTATTTTCCTTCAGATTATCAATTTCGAACACAATAAAGCGTTCGGAAAAGAGTGAAGAATCGGCTGCTTCATTGAGTACCGTACCGAATTCCTGTCCTGAATAGAACTTACGCAGTACGTAACGGTATTCATCCAGATCAAAGCTGATGGATTCCTGCTCAGTGATCTCATGTATCCTATCCACGGAATAGGTATAGAATGAATCAAAGTCAAGCTTGGCTGGTCGTTTGGGGTGCTGCTCTCCTGGATCTAACCAGAAATGCTCATAGTAATATGAAGACAAAACATTGGATAGTACCGTGTCTTCAATCTGTGTAAGCTGTCCGTCTGCGCCTTTCCAGAGCAGTGCGATCAAGGTTTTCAGGAAATCCTTTTTTTCCAGATTGAACTCTTTTTTGGATATGGCAAAAGGGTTCATTGAGATGGGCTTTTCTTCGGTGTAGGTAATATATTTCCCACCATAATACCTGCACAATCCCGAATAGCTGTCTCCCGTGTCGACAATAATGACATCCATATTGTAGCGGCAATACTGCTCGACCAGTGCATTCATATAGAACGATTTTCCCGATCCCGATGGACCCAAGGTAAATTTCGATCGGTTGTTTATTCTTCCTGTACGCATGGGCATATCGGCTGGATCAATACCAACAGGTATCCCTTGCCGATCGGTAAATCGGATCAGAAAATCAGAATCTTCATCCGTCTGCATGGTTTCTTTAAAAAGAAGGCAGATGGCTGCATCGGATGTGGTCAGGAACCAATCGTATTTTTTGAGTTCAATGCCATTGCCAGGGAGCGCTGTACGAAATAGTTCCAGCTGGTTGTAAGCATTACGGGAAGGAATAATCCCTTGTTGAAAGAGCGAGGCTTCAATAAAGTTGGCTGCTTTACCAATTTTCTGCTGATCGGCACAGAGCAGGATATTGAAGTGGGCATGTACGAGCAACTGATTTTCGCGTGCAACGTCTACCAACAATTGATCGATGTCATCCACACAGATCAGGTTTGCTGGATCAGGTACGCCCGAATGCCGCTTTCGTTTCAGCTCCAGCTTGTTCAAGGTAGCCTGTTGACCCGGAATTTCAATAAGCTGGTTATAGACCATACAACGATAATCGGGAACGTTATGGAGAAAGAACAGGTTATCTACTGGAAAATCACGCAGATTTCTACCGTCCTGCCGTTGTGTATAGGTACCTACGGTCTCTGGTAGATCAATGGTGTCGGTATTGATCAGACTGATATTACGAAGGGTACGGTTGCCCAGTTTAAGTTCCATATCGTTTGCTCCCATATTGTCGAGTACGATATTTGGGGAAGTAAAATCCATAGCCAACATCCGTGATACGAGTTGCTGTATCTGCTGTTCGTTGAGCCTTTGGGGTAGCATCCCGCTCCCCTGCATCAGATCAAAGAGTTTATCTATCTGTTGTCCAAAATCCAGTAGCGCTTTGGCATCGTGCACATAAAAGGCACTTCGTTTCACGTGCTTGGTAATGGTAAGGTAGGTCGTAATGCAGGTGTACTGGCGACCTGCAAAGTGTTCACCATATTTCTGTTGCAAAAATTCTGTTGCCTCTTCCGGATGGTATACTGTTCTGGAGAAAATGTCCTGTTTTTGGATAATGTGTCCTTCGCCCAGTATCTTGATTATATTGAGCAACAGATTATGGTAGGCGGTATAGGGTTCGGGGTCTGCACCATATTGTATCACGGGATTGCGCAACTTGAATATTGCGGAGAAATCTCCGCGGTCACCATACAGCAGGGCTTCACCTTGAAAATGGTCAATGCCAGCATAGGGCATTCGAAATGCGGTTTTAGAAGCTGTTGTCTGCATAATTTTTCTTCAGGTTTACGGGATGGATAAATACACCTTTGGCTTTTGTTTTATCGTGGAGACCGGCTTTCTGCCTATGGAAGGTATAGCTAAGGCCGCCTGCAATGGCGATGATCATTATAAATCCGCCGAGATACATGCTGGTCAGCGCACCGACCAAGCCTCCTCCCACTAGACCTGCTACGAGGGATCCGATTCCCCAACCGATAAATTTGCCCTTAAAACCCCGGTATACAAGGGGCTTCTGAAGCCCCTTGTATATGGAGAACCTGCGGATCATTAAACGCCAAAGAATGCTTTGATGACCACGGATACCAATACAAGAAAGAGACAGGATCCTCCCCAACCCATAAGCTCTTTGTTGATGTCCTGGTCACCAGAATTCCACTTGATGTAAACACGTACACCACCGATAATACCGACTACGGCACCAATAGCGAGCGTTAAGGTCGAAACGGGATCGACGTAACCGGTGAGTGAAGAGGTAGCCGCGTTGATACCTGTCGTACCACCACCGGTCTGTGCCATTAACGAGTTCGCTGCGACAAGCGTAAGCACAGCGGATGCAAACAGTTTTTTGGTTCTTACTGTCATTTGGATAAAAATTAAAGGATGTATAAAAATGGAATTAACTGATTCCGTAGAGTGCGCGCAGGAAAACGCTGATCAGCGTGAGGAACAGGCAGGAAAAGAACCAGCCCATTACCTGCGCATCTATATGGTGGTGTTTACCGGACTGCCAGTTGGCATAAATTCGTAGACCACCAAGAATACCGGATATTGCGCCAATGACCAGTACCAGATCCGAAAGGGAAAAATACCAGCGGTGCATCTCTCCTGTCGCGCTGTAAAAATCATTTATACCGGGTTGGGCCGCACATAGGTATGGAAACAAAATCAACAAGTTCTCCAAAGCAAAACCTGATATCGATTGTGGTATTTTTTCCATCAATAACTTATTGCCCCGGTAAATTCGATCAGGTTGTCTTTGGCCAGGTTGAACAGTTCTTTTAATCCAACGGCGCCGGTTGATTGAATCAGATCGGAAGATGGCACTACTTGTGGACTGGGCAATGCAGTTATTTGTGGAATTGATTCGACTTCTATTCCTTCTGTAGAGCTGTCTAAATCTTCCGGTTGCTCTTCTTTGGGTAGAATGAGCTGGGGTTTGACATCCTCATCAAAAAATAGGACTTCGCCTGCGCTGTCATGCCTTGTTGCCTTTCGTGCCCTGAATAGATCGTAAAGCAGATTTAGACCATAATAGCTGAGGTATAACAGCGTGAGGGTAAGTAGGAAATTTGTCCAGTTCATAAATCGGAGTTTTTAAGGGTTTCTTGGATATGGTTAGCAAGCCAGGGATGCTGGCTGATATACTGATGGAGCGCATAGACAATAAAGCGGTTCATGTCGATTCCTTTGGCCAGTTTCATGCGTTTGAGCAGGTTGATCGTCCGCGCATCGACACGGATCATACTCTTTTCTGTTGTTTCCAGCTTAAATTCTTCGATGGCTTTAAAGAATGCGTTCACTTTATGCTGTTCAGGGGATGCGCGTGCTTTTTTCTTACGTACAGCTGTGGACGTATTTCTTGCACTATCTGTCTTTATTGACTCATTTTCGGTATTACCAGAACGGAGTTTCTCGCGGAGTTGATCGGCAAGTGATTTGATCTCTTTCATTTGAGCTCCTTTCTATCGATATAGTTTGCATAGATATGGTCAAGCAATGGAAGTACAACGGGCAAAAGAATTGCAGGGATATGGAGGGTATCCACACGCTGAAAATCTATACGATCGGGAATACCTGCACTGACTGTTCCGAATTTCGCAAGTACCTTGTCCACATCATTACGGGTATGGTACCGTACCGTTGATTTGATACGATTGGGAATAAAGACGATCGGTGCGCGGTTATTGATTTTGCTTGCCACCATGGCAAACAGCAGAGTTGAATCCACCGAAAACTCATCGTAATTGAAAGGACAGAGTATAAGGTCTCCTGAGAGAATAACTGCAATAAGCCCGTCATCATCCATTTTTCCGGGAAGATCAATCAGCACCGTTTCTTCGGGATTTTTTGTCAGCACTTTCAAAAGTATCGGGAAATGTTTGAGATCGGCTGGTATGACCTCATACGGTGCTTCGTTTTCGAGTATTTTAGCTTTCTCGAACTTGGATGAAACAGATTGCTGGTAATCCATATCCAGCACTGTAACTTTTCGCTTATGTGCTTCGCACAGGTAATTGGCCAGCAGCAGGGTGATGGTACTCTTGCCTGCTCCACCCTTTTGGTTTCCTATTAATATGACCATAATGGATTAATAATTTAATGATTATCTGTTCTGAGCACTTGATTTTTGCTTCCCACGACGCTTTCGACCATGCATGGCTTCATCGTCCACATCATCGGAAATATGGATATCGATAGCAACCAATATAGTATTGGCATTTTCTAGTGTCTCCATTTGGGCATCAGGTTCGGATGTTATAGATTTGGCGATGTTATTGGTTAGATCAGGACTATTTGCCTGTTTAACTGTATCTTCAAAAACCGCCTCTTCAGCCGTTTTCTTTTCGTTCCGCTCTGGTTCATTGATCGCATTTCTCTCGGCAATAAATTCACGCAGTGGCATAATCTCACCTCCCTTGTAGACGGATTTCTCCGCGTGATCAATGATGGTATAGCCGTGCGGAGATTGACCAGTCTTTCCATGGAAAATGAACTGTAGACCAAATTTTTCGTTAAGGAAATTTGCTAAATGCGAGATGTATGTACTGTCTTTGATCTCTAGTTTTGGATCATACTTTTTGCTATAACGTTCGATTACAGCGCGGATCTGAGCCATCCGAGCTTTGTCTTTTTGTCTAGCTGCTATATAATTATCCACTTTAGCCAGCTCAATTTCGCCCAGCACATGGCCATACTTAGAGATTTTGTAAACATCATCTGCTGGGTTCAGCGCATAGCCTTGTTGTTCAAGTAGCATCGCAAATTGGGCACGTGTAGAGAAACTGTACGACAATGCTTTCTGCAGATGATTGGCTAAAGCATGGCGTTCATTTTTGCCAAGGATCTGGTTCATCACACTATAGGCTCGAAGCTTCTCATAGCTATCTGAAATCTTTTTGCCGTCCCGACCAACACGGCTGGATACGATGTGGATATGGTTATTGGCGGTGTCCCTGTGATAAATAAGCAGATAAGGTTGTTCTCCATACCCCATGCCCTGCATCCATTTTTGTGCAATAGTCGACAGTTCTTCTTTGCTATGCAAGCGTCCTTTGGTCGAGATCGCCACATGGAATTGCGGATATTTGGTTCGTCTACTTTGTGCCGATAATGCCTCGAGGTAATTCATATAATCCTTTGGCCGCAGGTTTTCAATGCCCTCTAGAATACCGAAGTTCTGCACGAGTAATAGTTCGCCACGGTCTCTTTCTACCTTTTCAGTATTGTAATGTACCGCTTTAAATGTCGATGACTTCCTCAGTATTTTTACAATCATTGAAATGTTATTAAGTATCCTTTATCTTTCGTAAAAGTTGGCGAAGCGCTTTCTCCAATTCGCCTTGGATCTGAATATATTTCGTCAATAGCGCATTAAATGTTGTGACAATCGAAGGATCCAATTTATGCTGTTTATTAAGCATATTGGCATGGCGTGCTAGCTGATTGATGTTATTCCCCGCCCTGCCTAACTCAGCACCAATGGGATCAAATAGTGAAATGATTTCGCGTATGTTTATGATTACAACCGTACCACCAAGTACACGTTTGCGGATCAATTCTGTACGGTTTAGCCCAGATTCCTGCTGTATACGTCTTAGTACTCCAATTTCCTCATCGGTCAGTTTGGCCTTGATAATGTGCGTGCGTTTACCGCTTGACATTGCTGGTCTTCCACCTTTATTCTGCTTTTTCTTCATAGCTTATTTATAATTCTTAGCCGCCCTTTTTAAGAAAAACCAAGTTGCGCAGGTTTTTCACCCTTCGTCCGAGACTCCCTACGAGGGTGTCGCAGGGCGACGGCAAGGGGTTTTGGGGTACCTGAAAACACAACTTGCAGCTAACAAAACAAGAAGAGGTCTGGTAGCTGCACGTTCGTTTCCTAGTGCAGTTGCGCTAGCCAATGCACCAGGAAACGAACAACACCTTTATTTTGGCCTTTCGATCCCTACATAGATAGATCTTGCTCATTTATCTGAACAATTAGTGGCTTCATTATTCAGCCCACTACTTAGTTTATTTACGCGCTAAACGATTAATCTACTAAATAATTAGCCAATAGCCCACTTAGTAAACGCATCATTTAGTTAGCCAAATAGCTTAACGCTTACCATGCAAATTGAATAATCAGCTACTTACTTAACAAATTAGCAAGCCTATCAGCCTACTATCATATCATTTAGCCAATTGGCTGGCTATGTTTTAAGCATTCTAATTAGCCTAGTCGCTTACTAACGGCGGTAGGTCGCCATTATTTTTTCGTAGATATTTTTCTCTTCGTAAAGTATCGACTGTTTAGGACGGTTCATTATCATCTCGTTATAGTCTTTATACCCTCTATAATTGGCAGAACAATCGATAGCTTGGGGAAGCTCACTTTTCAGCAAGCTCAAGGCCGATTCACCAGCGGGATCACGATCAAAAAAAACGTGTATGGAAGCAAAATCTTTCGCTTGAAGAATTGCCGTGTCCAACAGATTTACTGAATTCAGTACAAGAACTGTATCTGTTGCATCAGGATGTTCTTTTAACCAACTAAGGTAATCCATGTATCCCTCAAATAGGCACAAAGAATCCGAATTGCCAGAAATTGTGGTAATTGCCTTTCGACCGATACAAGACTTAAAATCACGGTCAGAAATGCGGTTCCGCAATTCCCATCCCCCGGCATCATTTTGCCAACCAGCCGAAAAGAATTGTCGACCCCTTTTGGAACCACTATTGATGGTATAATAAACTTCCTTGATTCTGTCCTGTGCTTGATCCCATATACTACGACTTTGAAGATACCTGGTTATTCCGAAATTATGGCCAAGATCTTGAATCCGTTCGATACTATAATTACTGAGTTTTGAAGTCAGCTTTCTTGGTCTTTTTTGCTCAGCACTTATTTTATGAGGTGAATTAATTGTTATTGCCATTATATTCTTGATCTTTTCGACAACTTCATTAAAAGATGCAGGATACCAATAGGCAAGTGCAAAATCGATGATATTGCCACCTTTTATTCCAGCGACATTCTGTCCGCCGTGATCATACCAAACATTCAGGCTATCGTTTACACATAGCGAAGGTGTCTTTTCTTCTCTCAGCATACTTTTATAAAAAAGTTCTTTACCAGATCTATAAGCTGGATCATGACCAAGCCTACTCAATAGTTCCACAATTGAAGCTTGCTGTTTCATTTGTTGTATGTTCGTCCACTGTGTCATGCTATAATGGGTTAGAAATTCATAAGTTTTAGTAGGGATTTCAGCTAAGCTGAAATAAAGAAGGAGGCCATGATAAGCCTCCTTCAGTAATAGTTTTTGTTATGTGTACGTGTTAAAACGTTAATCTTCTATATAATACGATTCGGGAATACTCACGTAGATATCTACATATCTGCCGAAACCGGCTGCCTATGGTTCATCGAAGATCCGCGAATAGATCTGAGCGATTGCACTGTAATTATTAGCTATTCGCTAATAACGCTTCTTCCCCTCATGTCAAAGAACATTTATTTTATGAAGTCAAAATTGCGGAGAGATTGGATAGAGATTTCACAATATGACAATGTTGGTATTGATTTTTATTTAGTAGTTTTAGGGATTAGACAATCAATTAGTGGATTTTTAGATCAAATGGATTGCGTCGAAACAAGTATTTCCTTTGGATTTCAGATACGTTAACTGAAAAAAGGGGGTTATATAGAGTGTCTGAACCAAAACGTTAACTAAAATTATTCTACATCATCCCCATTTTAGGAATATTGGGAAAGTGTAGCTTCGTTTGTTTTCAAGGAATGCCAACACTATATTTCATATGAATTAGGAATATTATATTTAAACAAATAGATTAAAAATGGAAAAATTCAACCAATTAAAGGAATTAGTAAATTCATTAGAGGCAGATGCAACGAAATTCTTTAGACAAGGAAATGCAACCGCTGGTACACGTGTAAGAAAAGGACTTCAAGAAATCAAGACTCTATCACAAGAACTCAGAAATGATATTACAGCGACAAAAAATAAAGACAAGTAGTCTACAGACTACTTGTCTTTATAAAATAAAAAGGCCTATAAAAGCCCTTCGTCTCTAAATGAGTAGTAACTGGTCTCTGTCAATATAATGTGATCGTTTAATCGAATATCAAGTAATCCACCTGCTTCTACAATCCTTTTGGTCAAGGTTCTATCCATTTCACTGGGATGGCATGTTCCTGAAGGATGATTATGAGCTACAACAATTGAAGAAGCTCTTGATAACAGTGCTATTGAAAATAGGATTCTAAAATCAACTAAGACAGCATCCAGTCCACCCTCTGATATTTTCTGAAAACCCAATAAATCCAGTCCTGTTGAAAAACACAGTAAGTAGAAGCTTTCTCGAATTTCAATCTGGTCTTTTTCCCAAATCTGTCTGAGAAGATTACTCACAGTGCGTGAGTTGTTTAACTTTTTGTATTGTGGGCCCATGAGTTCTACTGATCTTTTATAGCATAAGGATAGTTCGTTTGCAACGATGTCGTCACTAGTTTGGAGGAGTTCTTTAAAATCTAAAAATGTTTGCATAGCAGAAAATTTTAAGGTGAAAAAATTAATTAACACCAGTTTTCTACGAGACGATAGCTTGACCGAGCAAAAGAAAACTGCTTCAAAAATGAGCGTAGCGAGGAGGCTCCGTTATCGAACGGATACCCATTTTTGTTAGGTTTTATTGGGTGCCGATGGCTTGTGAAATGGAGCGCGTTAAGCTGGCGAAGTAACTTTGTGGATGATTAATATTCGTTTCCATCAGCCATTCGATCCTAATTACGAACTATTTAAACATCTACTAATTCTAGATAATAAACAATATCCACGATGATTACAAAAATTAGGACTGTCATTATAGTGATAACAAGAATTACAGTATTGAAACTATAGATTCTAAGAAAGGAAAACATACGACCTAGTTTGCAATGCACTGTGATACGCTCGCCTATTTTGAAGCTTTGAGCTCGACTTCTGACTTGTAATTCTTTCTTAAAGCACCTCGCAAAAAAGCAAGGATCCAGCTGCTATTTATTTATTATTTGTAGGCTGAGGTCCATAATTATTTTGGATGTGACTATTCAATGCAGTCTGCATTTCATCGATAAACTTGGTGTGGCTAACCAATTTTCTCCGACTAATATCAAGAAACATTCTGTAAGATTGCTTTAGATCAACATTAAGGCTCATTTCGAGCCATGTGATTATTTCTCCAACTTCAGCATTGCCCCCATTAATTCGTTTGCTGTGATAAAGTCCATATGCCAACTCTACCAGTTCAATTTTATTTCCGGACCACCATTGTTTTTTTTCTTTCAGCATCAATTCTAACGATTGAATTTCGCTATTCCGATGGTGCTCTTTCATTATCCTAATGATACAGTTTCTGAGCATTTCAAGTGCTTTGAATTTTGCAAAGAGATAATCTAGGCTACTTGAAAAACTATTAGACTTAGTAAACAGACTAAGTTCGGGAAGTATATGCTTGTGGTTCCTACTTAGGAAGAAATCTTTGTCTCGAGCATTTTCATCTGCATAATAGTATTGGTAATACAGTGCATATCGCTTAAAATAACGATCTATAACTTTCAACTCACTTTCATAGTATTTCTGGATGATCTTATCTGTATCGATCGGGGCGGCACTTATTATATGATAAAGTTCAATAATATACAGATGCCAACATTGAAACCTTGGTTTGATATATTTAAAGAAATAAATTTCTTCCCTATCTCCATCAAATGGATGTGATTTAGACCATTCTGCAAGTGCATCCATCGTTCGCACTGTTGCATTTAAGGACTTTGGGAAATCGATGATTGAAGTAATCATTGTATCATTTAATGTGCGGAGTTCATGAAGCATCCCTTCATAGAGTTGTTCCAGTCGATGATTTTTCATATTTCGGCATGATATCAGTGTATCCACCCGGATACGAGGATACGAGGATACGATTAATGATGATGTAGTAAAATTTAGCAAAGGGTAGAAAACCTACAAAACACTACATTTAGTTAAATGACAAAATTTTTCTGGCCTTTTCCAACTTGCTTTCTATTGTATGCTCAAACTCTAATCTTTTTTCCCTGGTGCTCGCTCCAATGAGCATGCCCCTATCCAGAACCGACCTCATGTATCGTCGAAGTTCTCCAATAAATAACATGTTATCGGTAGAAATACTGTTGATCGTGTAGAGTTTTATTACTGCGCGACTGTAATCCTCTGCTTCGAGGAGCATTTTCCCTCCTAGCGCTGGAGTCCCACTATAAAAGAGGTCAAAAGAACGTCCACTCTCTTTTTTACGTTGACTTCCCCAAATTTTATGGTTTTGCCATATGGCATCTACCTGTTCCAAAAGAATCCCTACACTTTTATGTTCTGAAAACGCCCGAAATTTGTTATATTCTACTATTTCATTCAGAATTACATCAATTGTCGATTGACTCCAAACTTCGACAGAGGGAATATCCAGATAAGCATTATACAAATCCGTAAATAAGTCCTTCAGTTCTGACGTGTTGGCCTGCTTAACAAACGCTTCATAAGTCAAACTAATTCCCACAGTATCGACTGACCAAGAATAAAGTTTAAAAAAAATTAATTCTGGGAAAGGCATGTAATGAAAAATCGGAATATCGTCTGCTAAAAATAAGATCGTGCAGTCTTTCTTAATTTTTGCTGCATTCAACATCCCTGTTAGATGTTTGAGGTAGGCTCGGTATTCGTTAAAATCACTCATATTGAGATCTGTGTATTGAAAGCTCACATCATCACCAGTTTTTCCAAAAACATTTTCGGAAGGAATTTTAAAAAAATCCATTAGCTTTTTTCCCGAGTCCAGATCAAGCCATATCTTTCCCGCTATCCTTGCATACGCCTGATGCTTAGAAATATTCAACACATTTACAATGTGATCTACCAGCAGATCTTCTTGCGGTATAATTTCTCGAATCGATTCAAACAATCGTTTTTGTGTTTTCATAAATAGAATACTAAGTAGATTAAAAAAAAGGTTTGAATACTTGTTAATTTAACATTAACAGTAAAATAATTTAACATAAAAACCTCATATAGACAAATTTAAAGAAGTATATTTCAATAAAACAATGTTTAGATTTAGTTTTTTCACAAAAATTTAAACATTAGTCATTATTAATTGGCTGTATCACAAAAAGCAAACAACTTTACATCATTTACGGAACCTTCCCTTACAGTAAAGTTACTAAAACTTGAGCTTTTGTACATTTCGCAACTAACTTGTGCCTTGTTGTGGTTTTTCAAATTGTTTACCATCGACCTACGCTATAACTTAGTCATAAAATTAAATCTGTAAATTATGCATACGTTTTTCCACACCACTGACGAGGTACTAGGCGATGCAAGGAATCGCTATTTTGGTCGTGCATTTCAGGCATATCACATAAAACTCAAGTCTTTTATTATTGATAACTCTATAATATCCGGGGTTTTCAAGATCGATTATGATGGACCTGCAAGACCTCGTCATGAAACTGTTCATTTGGGAAGTATAGAATACACTGCTCTTGCCTTGCTTCTTGCCGGTTTCGGTTTATCCAAGTTAGTCGGTTTGAGCATTGAACAGATCAATATGGCTACGCTAGACCGGATGAGTTTTAAAATCAGCAGTATTCTCTGCATCGGCGAGGTATCATTTGCTATACAGATTAAAGAATCCGGACGAGACAACTCCAGTAAGCAAGGAAGCTACAGTACATTTCAACTAACAGTAGGATTCACAACCATCAGTATACGGATCGATCATCAGGGCAAGCGTTATCACTGGCTTACCGCTCATCAGTCCTTAGATCCATTTTCAGAACAACTTTACACCATCGGTTATAAAAAACGGACATTAAAAATCCATACGATAACCCTTAACTTACACAGCAACAGTATTCAGGGGCATGTACATTGTCCAAGACAATATCCAGAAAACGAAATAGATGGTTTGAGTTCTTCGCGTAGTATCTTATTGCCGACGGATGCTTTGCAGGTATTTGGTCAACTTATGCAAACTCTACTTTATCAAAAAATGAATTCGAATAGAGAGCAATGTCCAAACATATGGCTTCGTAGAATGGATTTAGAAGTACATGCACCACAGCTCGAAGAGCACTGTATTTCGCGTATAAGCTTTGACAAAATCAAACGAATTAATCAAAGAAAAGAAAGCTGGCAAATGATCGACTTGTCGGGTAATGTGGGAACCTATCGAGGAAAATTTCAAATTGCGCACAAATTATCATAAGAAAAGAATGCCCATTACATATCTTAAAATGAAAAAAATAGTTATCTCTGGCACCTATTGTACAGGAAAAACAACGTTGAGCTTGGCATTATCCTTAGCAACTGGAGTACCGGTTACCCATGCACTAACCATGCGAGAAATCCTTCCTAACTTATTCCCTGGCAAAACGCTGCGTGCATGCAGTTATGCCGAATTACTTTGTTTAGGCATGAGGCGCTTTGCCGAAAGAATACACGCTGAAGCCAAGTTCACGGATGGTTTTATTTCCGATGGCTGTACATTGCAGGAGTGGTTGTACGGGAGCACACGGCTCTATACGGGGGCCTATCCAGACGAATATCCTTGGCAAATGAAGCTAAAACAATTATTGCATTACCGCCAATATCGGAACTTCGTTGTCCAGCTTCATCAATTTGAAGGTATGGCGAAGGCGTACGCAACTAGCCACTATGACACATTTTTCCATTTGCCCGTAGAATTTGATTTTGTCGCGGACGGTCATCGTCCAACTTCTGAAAGATTCAGGCAACTCTCCGAAATCAGGTTATTAACAGCTTATAAAGAGATGGGGCTCCATCCCGAAATTATATCAGGAAATCCACTTGCACGTTTAGAAAAGATCCTCAATCATCTCAATGTATCACCCATTATTGATTTGGAAGAAGCAATTGATCGAGCCGCAAAAATACGTAAAGCTCAGTTCGATGCTATTAAGCTCGAACAGAGTTAACACATAGACAACAAGCGAACCTGAACTTTTTGGATCATGCATTTTAGATTACAGTTTCAAGAAGACACATCGAAGCTAATAACCTTGTTACAAGATTCGGAAAACTATCCTTTTTCCAAATGCTATAGATATGAAAATAAGCATATGACTATTACGCGACGGCAATATAGTCGGAAAAGTCTACAACTGGACCATTATGAAACCAAAAATACAAAAAAGTACATTTTACATATTATTTCAGAAGCCCCCGCTTATATTTTGATAGCCGTACATAAAGGACAATTGTGCTACAAGGAAAATGAAAAGTCAGTTTTAAGCATAAGTTTAGCTACCAATCAGTGTCGAATGCTATTTGCTAATAGCGGAAAGTATTGTGTTGAGCTCATCACCAAAGAAAACAGCTTTCACGTAATATGTCTGGCTCCGGAACTCTTGTATCCCATGCGAGATGAATTTAACGAATTGATACGATTCATGAATAATCCAGCGTTAGCCAGATTCCATTCTATGGAAAGTTGCACGATGGATCAAATCTTTAAACATCGACTGGCACGGTTGATTGAGATACCACCGATGCGGTATAAAGATTTCAATAGGCATCTCTTCTGGGAATTGCCACCTCTACTTTCTGCTTATAAGGGATTATTGAAAAATCGTGACAAAATCAGTCAAACTAAAAAACTTTTAGTTCAGATTCAGGAATTTATAGCGACTCAAATTGCCAAGGGAGATCCCGTTACTGCGCAAAATATAATTGGCACTTTTCCGATATCTAGACGTACATTAGCCCGTATATTTCCACAATATTTAGGACAACATCCAAAGCAATACATCCGGTCCGAAACAATTAAAAAGGCAGGGAATCTACTTGCTGAAACAAATATTTCATTATTCGAGATTGCTGTGGAATGTGGCTATAGTGACATCAATTCTTTAAATAGAGCATTCAAAAAAATAAAGGGTCATACCCTTGCATCCTACAGAAAAATATATCAAAAATAATTCAGAAAATGCCAACATAGAGATATACGATTGGCATAAACAGACTATACAAATAAGGCTGTTGTATTTATTTTTGCTGAACAAGTTTACTTCTCCCCAAACAAAATATGCGATGATGAATATTTTTAAAAGACAACGAAGAAAATATGCGGTATTCCCGATCGGGGTCTATCCATTACCACAATAGTGATGGGTAGACCTTTTAAGAAAACACTCGCAGCACTTTTCACGAGTATAAATTTGACAAGTCAAAATTAATTTTACAACACATTTTAAATATAAAAAAATGAAAACATTAAAATCAAAAATCGTAGCCGGCATGACCGCATTTGCATTATTATTTGGGCTGTTCTTTACGGTAACAGCTTTTGAGAAAAATCAAAAAACAGCTGTAGCAAAAAAGACAGCCACAACTACATGGCATTTCACAGGAGATGATCCTTCTGAAATTTTGAACCCAGAAAAATGGGAAGACGGGTCGTCTCCTGACAATTGTGAGACGGAGCTTACCTTAGAACTCCCTTGTACCTTCGAGACAAATGTCAGCATTGTAGACGCCGAAGCATTGATCGATTATTTTGAATCGGAATATCCAATTGATACTGAAGAGCAAGTTGTAGAGAATGCCGAATCTACAAGAAATCCGGAATAGGCAGTATTCAATTTAATAGGTAACATGGCACCTTTTGGGGTGCCATGTTTATTTAGCGCGGGTTCTGCTCCATATCGGATATCCTTATAACATCTTCTGGAATAGGGAGCGCATACCGCAAGTCATTGGCGGCAAGGGCATATTCTTGCCCTGCTATCGTTCTTCTCAGCGTAATATTGGCTCCATCGCGGTTCAGCCGCTTCAGATCATACCACCGCAATCCCCGGAACAACAAACTTTTCCTTCGTTCAGACAATATAAATGCCAGCAGGGCATCGGCATCGATCTCTTCTATAGGCTGATACGTGGATATACCATTTACCTTTTTCCATCTCGTGGACAGCAGCGCATTGATATCCTGCAGGGCTACCGACAGCCGATCGGTCCGCGCTGCAGATTCTGCTCGGAGAAGGTACAGCTCATCTGTTGCATACCCCATGAACAGCCCCGCACTTCCAATATAATTCCCTCGAAAGCCATACGTCCCATCTGTATTTCTGACGAAATAAAGCACTTTCCGCAGGTCGCCATCTGCATAGCTACCGGTGATCTCCTCAACGATGTTCGCACGGGAGATGCTCAGTATCTGCGGTGCACCGATAGCCGATTGATAGATCACCTCTTGGTTGTACCGGGCAATCGGATAGGTAGGGCTGCTGTTCAGTGCAGAATAGTCCATGAGGTCATTCTTTATGGAAAGTGCCGAATCAGCATAAAGAAAGGATCTTTCGTAATTGCCCATGTAAAGATGTATGCGCGACAAGAGCATGTAACCGGCGCAACGGCCCGGCTGGACAGGGTGCGAAACCTGCTCTGGCAAAAGACGGATACAGCTTTCGGCATCTTCGAGGATCTGCCGATATGTCTGCTGCATATCAGATCGGACCGATACCTCATTGAAATCTGTGCCAAGCCGGATCGGCAGCCCGAGCTGTTTCGCCGCTGTACGCTGATCGTACGCGCTGCACCAGATCAAGCTAGCCTGAAACAGCTTTTGTGCGCGCCAAAAAAAAGCCCTGCCCCGTATCTGGTCGTACTGTGCCGCATTGGATATGCCCCTCTCGATATTCTCAAGATTTTCGAGCACCGTATTGCATGTATATATTGTCGTGTAATAGCGCCCCCAATCGCCCAATGAGCTCCCCTGTTCGAACAAATTATCTCCGTCCCATTGATACATCCGCCTGTCAAAGGCTGATGAGGAAGAAAGGGATGCTAGATTGGCATCGCTGACGGTGTACTCGCCAGAGCTGATCTCTCCTGCAGCGCTTTCCATCGTCCGATTGGTATAGTCATCCAGCAAAGCCTGAAGATCTTCAAGGCTCTGCGGAACGGCAAGTTTTTGATCGGGCTTTGTGTCCAGAAATTTGTCACAGGATGCAGAAAATAAAACCAACAGGGCCGCCAGCGCACAAAAAATTGTTTTTTCCATGTTTCTCATATTGCACATTTTATCGTTAATGAATAAATCGTCGAAGGTGAAAATCCCGTATTTGAGGCTGAGCTGAAATCCGGGTCGACCCCTGCTCTGTTCCTTTTGTACAGCAGGCCTAGATTATTGACATTGAAAGTCACCGATGCATCTTTCAGCTTGGATACGGCACCATTTGGGAACGCATAAGAAAGGTTGGCATACTCCAACCGGATGTGGTCGCCCCGCTCCACAAAAGGCTCTGCATAGCGATAGAAGTTTTCCGCGCCAGATTCGACGGGATATATCAGGGCAGGGATATCGGTAGCAGATTCGTCGCCGGGCCGCTGCCACCGCTTGTTGAAATCGCCATGGCCATTCCATGTCGAGAAGAGCGAACTGTAAACAATGGTCTCTCTCCTGAAATAATAGCCAAACTTGTAGGTCATGCGAAATGTGGCCGACCACTGTTTCCATGATAAAGTATTGCCCAGCGATCCAAACAGCGTTGGCTGGATTCCCCCATGGTAGACCAGATCGTCTACTGTGGCGCTCGCTCCCGTAAACTGGCGGTAATCCCGTGACGCCTCGCCGCTGAGCAGCCCCAATGGCGCGCCGTCCTGCGCATCCAGTCCCATCCATTTATAGGAATACATAGCGTATACCGGAGAACCTTCCCTTCCCGAAATCCTGTTCGTCGCGCCCACAAATTGAGATGCCAGATCGCTCTCTGCATGATATTTAGTCACCTTGTCCCGGTTCAAGCTGAACTGGAGGTTTGTTGTCCATCTGACCTTCCCTATCGTATTGATCGTGTTCAGTGTCACGTCCATTCCCTTTGCCGAAATGGCCGCCACATTCTTGATGATGAACGCATCCACGCCGCTCGTATAGTCCATGGGAGCCAGGCCATACAGATTTGTCCCTTGCTTGTAGTAGCCTTCGATCGTTCCTGAGATACGGTTATCTTTGGTAGCGAAATCCAGGCCGATATTGGCCATGCCCACTGTTTCCCATTTCAGCTCGGGATTGGCATAATTGTCAAACCTGGCATAAGGTGTCTGCGTGAACGGATTGGGGCCGGCATACCTTATCGTAGTAAGGGCGACCATCGAAGGGTTCAGGTTGCCGGTCTTGCCATAGGTAGCTCTAAGCTTCAGGTGGCCTATCGGATGGTCTGCAAAAAAACGCTCATTTGAAACGGTCCATCCAAGGCCTGCTGACCAAAAGGGGTTCCATTTGTCGTTCACGTGCAACCCGAAGAGGTTTGACGCGTCTCTCCTGGCACTGAAAGTAGCCGTATATCTGTCCTTGAACATATACGATCCATTGAAGAACGTGGAGATAAAACGGTCCTCCCGCTGGTTTAGAGATAGGCCACTGGGCATCGTTACGTTTGCTCCGGTAATGTAATGGGTATACGGAACGGTCAGGTCAAAAAGCGAATAGGCCAGATTGGAGTGATTGTATCCATACAGCCTATTGCTGCCCGAATTCGCGGAAACGCTGCGCACCTCGCTGCCGAGCAGCCCATATACCTTATGGATAGGCGTTTCCCAGTTGAAATTCAGCTGTCCCCTCAAGCTGTGGGCTGTCCGGCTATTGGTGGACTGGTCTAAGATCCCCCCTTTGGGGACCTGATGGTCAATCCCCCCGGTCGCTGTATTTATTTTGGAGTAGCTGTTGACGATGTTCCTCGCTTCATAGCTTTGTATATCTGTCAGATTTTCGGAAAGCCCGGCCTGTTTTTGGAACTGGTATTTGGCCGAGAGCCTGAACCACTTGGGCAGACTGTATTCTGCACCTGTAGACAGCAGCGTGTTCTGGCTGGACTGCACAGATGTACTGTGCTTGTAGTCTTCTAGTGGGTAATATCTCCAATCTAGCAGCTCGGGATGGAGATCGTTTTCCAAAAATGGCGCGCGCCAGTCTTTATAGACAGCGAGCGCATTTCCCTGGGCGTCGGCAAGCTCGGCATAGGGGAACAGCCCGCTGTTATAAGCGCTGATAGCTCCAAGCCCTGGCCTGCCGCTCCTGCTTGCCAGAAAGGAAATATTGATCCCTGCATCGATGGACAGGCGCTTGCCGATATGTATCCTGGAATTTGTCACGAACGTATTTCTCTGTGTCTTTTGGCCCAGGTTGTCCCTCAAGGAGGCATTGCTCGCTGAAGCGTTCCAGATGAACCGGTCCGACCCCTGTGCAAGGCTTACCGTGCTCTGCTGCTGGAGCCCCGGCCGATATATGTAGTCTAAAAAATCGTTCCGGACATCCAGCGTGCGCAGCCTGTCCAATTCGGCATCGATCTCTGCTAAGGCCGCAGGATCAGATTCCGATGCCTGGCGGATAAAGAGCTCTACGGCAGGAGACAGCACAGGCTTGCTCCTGGAACCGATCATGGAGCTGTAATACCCCTTTTCAAAGAGCATGCTCTCGACATCGATCATGTCCGAGGAGCTGATCCGCTCGATCGCGAAAAGATCCGGTTTAGCCTCTATGGAAGTCTGCGCGCTGAAATTGGCCTTTAATTTTTGGTTCAGGCTCCCTTTTTTTGAGGTGATCACGATCACGCCATTGCCGGCCCGCGCTCCCCAGATGGACGCCGCCGCCGCATCCCTCAAGATCGTTATGTTTTCGATATCGTCAGGATTGATACTGGAAAGATCCCCTTCGTACGGGAAATTGTCCAATACGACCAAAGGCGCAGTTTCTCCCAGTATCGTGCTCATGCCCCTTACCAAAAGCTGGTCAGACCCTCCTTTTGAATTGCGGTCGAGCACGATGCCCGACGCTACTGCAGGCAGCCGGTCCATGATGTTAAAATCGATCTGCTCGCTGATGCGGTCGCTTCCGATCACCGAAAATGACCCGGTAGACCGCTCCCTTGGGATCTTATCGTACCCTGTCGATACATACACCTCTTCCACGTCGACAAGTCCCCTCTCGAGCTGTATCAAATGGGTCCTATCGATGGCTAGCAGCGTATCCAGAACTATGTAGCCCACTGCCGAAAAACGGACGGGCACTTTTTCTGTACCGTTGCGGACCTGAATGCTAAAAGCGCCATTTTGATCCGACTTTGCCATAGCGGCATCGCCTGGCAGGTACATCGATACATCTGCGATCCTTGCCCCTGTGGCCCGGTCGACCGCCCGCCCTTTTAGGGCCTGCTCCTGTGCCATTAATATCGGTGCACAGAACAGGTTAAGCATCAGCACAAAAAAATTATAGCGTATTTTATTCATGTTCGTTAGGTTTAGGCTTTTTTATGGTAAATATGGTCACATCTCTAATGGCCTCTTCGAGCTGAAGCCCCATCTTTGCCAACTGTCTGTTCAATTCTGCCAGATCGCTGGTTACGGTCAGCTGTGCATCGATATTTCCTTTATAGCCGGTCTCGTTGACGATATACTTTCCCGTCAAGCGATCGTCCATCAGGATACCTTGGAAAGATGGCAAGGGCAGGTTGCGAAGATCGATATGTCCGTTCCAGTCCACTTGGCGCAATCTTTCTCCTCCCGCTGTACCGAGGACAACGTCACCGTTCAGTTTTTTTAGCACCAGGCATTGCCTTTGCTCGCTGTCCATGCCTGCCTCCAGGCCCGATGCTGTATTCAACAGATCCACCAGGTGGCTGTAAAACGTAGCTTCTGTGTTAGACGGTGAAATGATATCAAGCGTATAGATTTCATTCAGTATGGCAGGATCTATATCGGCTATCTGAAAGTCCTTTTCGAACATTGTCTGTCCCAGCCCGTAAAACAGGTCGTATGCCAGCCCTTTATAGAGCAGCAGCAGCGGCCTATTGATATACGTCTTGCTAAAGACCCCTTGTGGCGTACTGCGCGTGAATTTTAGCATGGGCATCCCCTCTTGCTTCCCTTTGAGCACAAGCTGGTAATTCTCCACGCTGCTTGGATCGACTCGAGTATCCAGGAGCAAAGGCCTATTTTTATCGACAGCGGTCTTCTGGGCGACCTCCAGCTCTGCTCCCTTGAAAAAATCGCTCATATTGCTCTCATCTAGCGGCTGCTGGTTGGTGATGTGCGCGACTGTGCCTTCGGCATCTATCCACACCACATGGGGTATGCTCGCTCGGGGGAAGAACTGTCCCAGTATGGTGTCTCCAATAACAGAAGGCAACGTGAACCCTTGCTTTTTCCACACCGACTGGACTGAAGTCAATTTGTCCGATGTGACAGGGATAAATACGCCATTGCCGGAAAGCTGATGTGCAAAGGTGTTTACCTTCCCCAGCGAGACCAGACATGGTGTGCACCACTGTGCCCAAAAATCTAAAATTATAGCCTTGCCTCGATATACGTCTAGCGTCTGTCGTACAGTATCGCCATTGCGATAAAAAAGGTATTCCTGCTTCCAGAACTCTTCAGGCAATTTATCCCCTGCTCGTAATGGAACAATCCTATTTGCCCCAGCTACAGTCCCGATGTCCTGTCGAGACTGCGCCAAGGCAACACTATGAAACAAAAATGAAACAAAAAGCAGTATGCTGTACATCATAGCTTGTAAGCTATACGTCCTAAATCCCCCTAGCGCCCAAAAGGTAAAATTAAGATCCTTCGGTATATGTATACCATCAATACACCCTCTATTATTTTGCTTCTCCTTACGGGGATCATAAACTCGGTTCGCATGTGACATTTTGAGTAATTGCCAGGATAGCAATAGAAACTTTTTATTATGAAGTCTGATCTTAAAATAATCACTACCCGGTAAAATCGGTCCATGAGTGTTTGGTTCCTTTTGTTCCAAGACAAAAGGAAATGGGCGTGCTGCGCCAACAGAGCGATATAATGCACCTTTATCCTTTGAGAAAAGCAGTTTCAAAAAAAACTGTCCCCTCCCATCCTCATAAAAATCCTTCATTTTTTTAAGTTAGTTTTTGTGTAACCATTGCATCTGCAACGCATTAACGAAGTATCAGACTCGCTATCCGTCCAGATGCCAAGACTCCAGTCTTAATTGATGAATGTTTTGGTATTCGAAATACCGTGCGCACAAAATATACGTCAATTATTTTTTATGTTAACACATCATTTATCGAAAAGAAATAGCCGAGCTACTCGGGAGCTTTAATCAGATTTTTGTAAAGTTTTTTTTTCATAACTCACTTATGATTAGTGAGTCTCTATGGAAGAAGAACTATAGCAGGGCTCCTATCAACCGCTACACAAGGCTCTGACCCCTCCCAAAACGGATTTACGATAGTCGCCCATGCGCTATAGTTTGCACCAAAGGTACAAAAATATGTGCACGGGCATTAAACTACCGTCTCGTTTGGGATTTATTGTCAGAGTTTGTGAACGAGACTCTCTTAATTTAATACCTTAAATCAGATAACGACCTGATTTAACTAAACAAATATAAAAAATTAATATAATCCAAACAAATTTGTTTGGTATTAGTTTTCATATTATTCCGTGCTTAGTCCATATGGATGCAATAGAATTAAGATTTAGGAAGTTGTTAGGTGCGCGTATTCAAGAATTAAGACAAGCTAAACAATTAACCCAACCCCAATTAGCCGCCGCTATAGGCTTTAAAGATTATCAGGCTATCGGAAGAATAGAAAATGGGCGTGTTACCGCTTCAGTATTTACAATATATCAAATTGCCAAAGCCTTAGAAGTGTCAGCTAATGAGTTGTTGGGTTTTTAAGAGAAAAACTATTAAAGGCAATTGGGGGTTTCGGATCTTATGGTTCTTCCCCACTTTTGGTGGTAAAACAAATTAAATATTCTGTTTTATGTCATGAGAGAGGGTTTCGGAGCCTATGGTTCTTCCCCACTTTTGGTGGTTATGATGGGGTCAACACTAACCTTTTTTCCAAAAGGCTCAGCGAGCATCTCCCATACATTTGCCGTTTTAAAGTTTTGAGTTTATTTACATTTCCTTCCACCGGCCCATTGCTCCAGGCTAGGTTGAAAGCATTTTCTATCGCTTTAATATCCTGCATTAATCCGTTTGCAAAACTACGTAGTTCCGCAATTGAGGAGTTTATCACATTTATAATCCACGAGTTCAAACCGTCACTGCTTCGGTCCTTGAGTATCATATGACGGAACTGTACGGCTCATCTTAAACCTTCTTGCAATATCCTGGATAGACACACCTTGTTCAAGCAGCAGCTTTACTTCTTTGAACTTCTCCTGTTGAGCGCTGGGTATCATACTTTTTAGAACACGTGGTTCTGCCATTTTAGTTTTGCTATTAGCCTCCCTGACTTTTTTTAGGGTTGAATACTCCCGGTCCAGAATCTTGCGCATCGCCTCACCTAAGTTCTTTAATAAATGCCAGCGATCCGTAACTTGTATTGCTTGAGGGGCACCCTTTGTAGAAGCATTTTTAAAATTAATGTACCTGTCTCGGGAAATAATCTGGAGACTATCTCTTTTCTGTAACCATGAGCAAAGCGTATCTTCTTCGCGATCACCAAGTAGCCCAATTGGACGATTTGTGACTAGATCTACAAGGATACTTCCATAACGCTCCCGTTTCTTTATTGCCCAATCGTCAACACCCAAGGCTATTATGTCTTCATTACTGGGGAGCTCTGCCTTTTCTATTAGTCGCAATAAAGTCGTATCACATACAGGGATGGAAAGTTGGTTGCAGATCCGTTCTGCAGATTTTCCGCCAGATTCGAGGACTATATTTAGTAATTTAATATTTAACCTATCAGTTCTTCTCTGGTATGGCTTAAAATGGTCTTGATATCTTTCTGTAAACACTTTTAATGGACATTCCAGCGTACTACAATAAAATTTGTGTGCTCGCAAGATAATCTTTGAGCACTTTCCGAATGTTGGAAGATCCGCAAACTTTCTTGTGTAATAACTGTGAACTTTAGATGAGACCTGCTCACAATTTGGGCAAAAAGATATTTTCCCTTTGCCCAATACATAGATAGTGAAGCTATCCATATCACTATCTACAGAAACAACCTTGAACTGACTAGTGCCGTTGAATATTATTTTATTGACATTCATTAACTTACTAACGGATAAATCAATATTTGTTTCATAGGATTACCACCAAAAGTGGGGAAGAACCATCTTATTACCACCCAATTCCGTGGCGAATTGACCAGCCAACAAAAACTTAAACTCCTCCATAAATTCTTAATTTATAATAATTTGAACTGGTCAATTTTGAACGAAATGGGCTGTCTTTAATTTCCGGAAAGCTATGGTCAGCAATACCGAAATCTCCAGTCTTACTCGTGTCCGGGTCGCCGGAACCGGATTTGTTGTACACCTTAACGCCCCCGATTAACCCGACTACCGCACCGATGGCGTAGATTAATTGCGTTGCGGGTCGAAATAGCTTGTTACCATTTGGGTAGCCTCGTTGATTCCTGCCGAGCCGTTGCCCTGTGCGAACGCACCAATTCCTGACAGCATTGCCACGGCTGCCAGTAAAACTTTTTTTCCTTGTTTTTCCATAATTGAAACACATTAATTTGTTACTGTTTATCTCGCACCTTGCGAGCTTTCGGGACAAATGTCTTGTGGGAAAAGAGGTGTTACCGAAAAGTGGCAGTCATCCCCGTACCAAAAGCTTTGAATAATTTTATTTGAATCTTCCATAGTTGCTTCCTATCTTTAGTGATTTGGTTGGATTGCTCAAAATCCGTTTAAAAAATCGAATAATTTGTATTAAATCCAATCAGTTTTTATTACTTAATAATATCTAAAAAATATGAAAACAAACAAAGTATTTTGTAATTCATGCAAAAAAGAAACAAATCATAATCCTATATTTTCTAATGCTGTGCATGATGAAGAATTGCCAGATGAAGAGTTCCCGTTAAGCTATCATTATTGGGGTACAACTACACATATCTTATTACAGTGTTTAGGTTGCGATGATGTTATCTATTGCCGAAGCTTTCATGACCCCAGTATGGTGAATGAAATAAATGAGGAGCTAATTCCTTATAGCGAAAAGACGTATTATCCTCCATTTGCGAAAATGGGGTTTGCTAGTTATTCCTTGATAAATAAACTACCTAATAAAATTGCTAATTTGTACCAAGAAGTAAAAATTGCTATTGAAAACAAAGCATTTATTTTAGCTTCAGCTGGTTTAAGAGCAATTATTGAAGGTACATATATAGACAAAAAGTTAAGTACTCAAAGAGATCTTGAGCAAAAGATCCATAATCTTTCCGATGAAGGGTTGTTAACGAAGAATGATGCACATAGGCTACATAGTATTAGATTTCTAGGTAACAATGCTATTCATGAACTTGACAAACCAAAAGAAAAACAAATCAGAATAGCCCTCGACATAGTAAACCATTATTTGAAAACTATATATTACCCAGATGATGAGGTACTCAGAAACCTTGACATCCAAATCAATACCTATCAAAATTTCGTTCTCGTGCTTACTAGACATATTACTTTAGAAATGGTAGGTCACATTTTCACTCTAAAAGAGTTGATACCTAAAATCAATAAAATATGTAAACCTAATGATTTGAAACGTTTCACTTCTATTCTAGACAAAGAGATTAGTGACAAAAGACTTCGGTTTCTAGAACAAAATGGTGATCAAAAGTACAAAGTAATTGCAATGAATTTTTTTCTTCATGAGGATCCATACGACGACTTATTTACTAAATACAATTAAGACCCTCGCTAGTGCGAGCGTTTCGCTCGTATCCACGATACAGCGGTTAAGTAGTTACAAACTTTTAAAGTTACGGTTTACCGTGTTTTTCTTGCTACAGATTAGCTGTAATCTCCTTTTTTTATGGCATAAAAAAATATACTAAAAATCTGTAGCGATCTTAGATTCTATCAACCAAAATAGTCTATTTTCACTGCAAATCGCATACCATAAATAAGTCACCTGTTTAGATATTTTGCGAAATCAAATATGCTATCAAAATAAACACAGTGAATTAGACCTATACTGCATTTCGCCAAAAACTTTAAAATCAGTTGTTATGATACCGACAACATATTGGTAAAAAGTGTATACGGCGACGATACAAGGTTTATATCAAATTTTAAAGATGGCTCGACTCTCGAACTTGCGTTGTGGATTCTAAAAGAAATTTGCCATCCCTCATTTAGCACTACGATGAGAGTACTTCTAGATTTAGCCTGATATGATATGTCGATTAACCGCGTAGGCAACTTTAAAAGGTTTACTTTAAATTTTGCTTTCGCTTTACCAAAAGGTAGATTAAGTGTACCGTACAAGTTATAGGCTTGTATTTCTACTCGTCCTTTGTCTTTAATCACTTTATAGAAATCCTGTCGACCAATTAAATACTGCACAAGACTTTTTGCTACTAGCCCGACATTATCCTTCTCTAACCTTAAAAGCTCGGTCTTAAAAGCATCTAGAACAGGAATATACACTGACGATTGATAATCGCCTAGCTCATCCCACTTAGCAGTTTTGACACTAGCTTTTTGGCAATTAGCCAATTCCTTGAAAACAGGTGCAATTGCTTCAAAATATTCTGTAGAACAATTTAAACCTAACCATTGCTTTCCAAAGTCTAGGTTTTGGGATAAACGAGGATGTTTAACGGCTCTATGATTATTTTTAGCAGAAATACCAATTTCCCAACCTTGACTAACCCTAATAGCAAGAACATCGCGTACATCGCCAGCTTGCCCCTGCTTATCGGACACCAGTTCTAAGGTCAACACATCATCATCATTAATACCATTGGACAATCTCGGTTCTAAATCTATCAAAAAATTAACAGCAAAACTGGAATATAAATTGAAAGATTGCTGTTCGCTTTCATCAAAACTATCGAAATAACTTTTGGCTAAAAGATAAGCACCATTTTTTTCAATACTTACATTTGTTAACAAGGATAGACGTTCATAAAATCCCATCAATAAAGAATATTCAAAGGCTTTCCCATTAATCACTTGTATAGATTTTCGGACTGTAGACATCAGGCTAAGCAGTTAATTCTTCCAAAAAAACGTTTAACTTGTTTTTGACAGCCTCTCCGTCCAGTCCACTGGCTTTTTTTGAAATACGTGATTTAGCCAATTTAGCTTTAGTCAATTGTAGAATTATCATTTCGCCTAGTACTTTAGCCATCTTCACGGGGACAGCATTTCCAATCATTTTATAACCAGCAGCAACATACTTATAATCAAAGATAAATTCATCTGGAAACGTCTGTATACGTGCGCACTCGCGCACGCTCAATCTTCGATACAAATGCTCTTGCCCAGGTACAAATCGTCTAACATTTTGCTCAACGAATTCCATTTTCGGAGCTTGTGGATGAATCGGTGCATGTCTTCCCCCAGCTTGGATTGTGAATGAGACCTCATCCCAAGACCGAACTCTGTTTCTCGACATGTAAATAGAAGAAAAACCTCCTATCATATACTCGTGATTTGGAACAGAGCAAAAGCTACCATTGGTAATATTGCGGTCTTTAGCAGGCAAAGCAGAATTTACTAGATCTCCTATCACAGCTGCTAAATTGATTTTAGCATCTTTATGAGTAGAAACTGGAAATTTAAATTCAGCTTTTAAATCATTCCTAAAACCAATGAAAAAAACTCGCTTCCTATCTTGCGGAACACCAAAATCGGACACATTCAACATTTGAAAAGACAGATTATAACCAATGTCTTTAAACATTTGCTTTATATTATTGAGAGCGTCTCTATGCGTGGTTAACAACATTCCAGAGACATTTTCTGCCAAGAAAAACTTCGGTTTTTTATCTGCCAATATACGCATAAATTCATAAAAAAGCTGACCTCTCTTATCGGTGATACCCTTTTTCGAACCCGCTTCGGACCAGCTCTGACAAGGTGGACCACCTATAATACCATCACAATCAGGAACTTCATCCGAAGGTATTTCGACGATACTTCTTTTGTCCAAGAATGTATTTGGGTGATTACGTGAGTAAGTGTCCCAAATTTCTGAATCATACTCGTTTGCCCATACCACATCAAAACCAGCTTGTTCAAAACCCAAATCTAAACCACCTGCACCTGCAAAAAAAGAGACTATTTTCATATCTAAAACTTTAGAGTGAAACAAAAATATACAAATAAAAACTTAGAGTATTACTTTACGCATAGTTTATTTATCCACAACAAATATATAATTAACATTTTAAAATACTAATATTTTTAGTAAATAAAGTTTTGCTGTTGCGCTTTTACCTATGGCGATTATGTCCACGACCATTCTGAAATCTAAAAATTCTCAAGAGTTCTAACTAATTAATGGCTACGATGAAATTAAATTACTCCTGCAAATGTCAAATATTACCAGTATCGGATCATTGCTTTTTTAGCTTATCCAAGATTAATTTTGCGCGCTCAGCCTGTTCTGAGATTCTTTTTGCATTTCCTTCTGCCTTTTTAATCGCGATCAACCTATTCTCTTCATTCTGTACCCAGAATCGAATACGTTCCGGGGCATCGCTATATACCGTATCGACATCTATCCATACTTTAGGATATAGAAGCCGCACCATCCTGATCTTAACATCATTATCTCGTAGGTTGTTGTTACTTGTCCAAAGCTGTACAACCATTGACGTAACTGATATTCCCACAAACGAAAAAATTGCTCGAAAGAATCTGCTTAACCATCTAAAAAGTGTCGACTTTTTTAATATTGTAGAGCATCCACAATCATTATTGGAGCTAACCAATATTCAAAAAGTAGGAATTGACAGCCTTAGAATTTCAGGAAATCTTTCAATAAGAGAGGTTACGAAGAATATAGAATTTTTCGCTCATCCAAATGATAGCATTTTTAGAGCAAATTTTACGATTAATCGGTTTGATTGGAATATTGTTTATAAAGGAAGTTGGGCTGACAGAACCCTTGTGGACAAAGACGTAGAACTGATCATCAAAATAGTAACCGACCTCCTATCCGATCTGGATATGCATGGCAATAGCGGTCGGATTTAACACCGTTTGAGCATTTATGCTATTTCGGAATTTCCAGAATCATCTTGACTTAGTGAGGAAAGCGGATTGACAATCCGCTCTACCCTACTTGATCGCTAACAGCTTTAAGAGTGTTGTTAGAAAATAAAAAACTATATATTTTTAAGAGGTACAGCTAGCAAACCATACAAATAACACTACGTGATCGATTCCCACCACTTGCCAAAGGTCTGCGAAGAATCATTTAGTTTTACAACATCACCAATTTTCGGCGTCACCAATATCGTTTCATTTTCTTTCTCATTTAGTTCACTTATGGTTTTTAAAGGCTCGTCCCAAGGATGGTAAGCCAATTTAAATTTCGAGGAATGTATTGGTAGTAATCGTTTCGCTTTAAGATCTTTTGCCGCTATCAGTACCTCGTGGGGCAGTAAATGAATTTCCCGCCATGCAGGATTATATTGACCATTATCCAAAAGTGCGAAATCAAATGCTCCGAATTTCCTGCCAATTTCACTAAAGTGATCGTCGTAACCACTATCTCCCCCAAGATATATTTTGATATTTGGTGTTTGCATAATAAAAGAAACCCAAAGCGTATTATTACTCTTAAAGCTTCTACCCGAAAAATGCCGAGCAGGCGCAGTGTGCAATGTAAAATTCTCACTGAGCTCAAGACTTTCGTTCCAATCTTTTTCAATAATTTGTCCAGATGCAAAGTTCCAATATTCGAAATGTTCACCAACCCCTAAACCGCAAACAATCTTTTTGATCTTTGGCTTCAATTCGATTATAGTTTGGTAATCCAAATGGTCATAATGGTCATGGGTGATCAGCAGGTAATCAATTTCAGGCATATCATCTGCCGAATAGATATCCGTTCCATTAAATGATCGATTGGAGCCAGGAATTGGGGAAGCATTTCCACTGAAAACAGGATCTATCAAAAAACGTTTTCCGTCTAGCTGGATGAAGTAAGATGAATGCCCGAACCATATCAGAACATTATCGGCAACTGACAAAGTTTTCAGATCTGTTTTAACAGCAGGAATTTCATCAATTGGATTGGTTCGAGGAAATCTACCAAAAATGAAATCATAAGTTACTTTTATCATAGAATTCCCCTCGCTAACCATAGGTGTAACGTGAGTATTATGAAATTTCCCATCTTTGAAACGTGGAGATTGCTTAATGCGTGCCAACCGATTTCCGCTCGGTGCTTTTCCGAATTTGGGGTGTTGCATATATATGAGCACAGCTGTTACCAGCAACAATAATATACTGAGAAATATGATCATTATTCTTTTGATGATTTTAAAAAAATTCCCTTTTTGCATAGATTATCAATTTCTGTTTACTCTTAGGAACACAGATTATTTTGAGGAGCTATTACTTTTCAAGTTTCGCATCTTTTTGAGATTACCCTGCTAACACATTAAGAGAAATCCTAAAAGAACCTAGTCTGACACCTAAGAATAAGTGTTGAAATTGAAAACCTTTTTTGTAAAAATTCATTCTGTTTTAGCAAATATAGTTTGTAATTTTAGAAATTATAACCATATAGTAGGGTTTATACTTTATATTTTTTTTAAAATTAAACACGACGACGATGTTAATCAATGAATTATCAAAAAGAACAGGAATTTCGATTGCCACGTTAAGGTACTATGAAACCTATGGTTTATTCAAAGGCACAGCCAATGAAAAAATAAAAACAAACAATTACAAATACTACGATGAAGATATTATAGAAAAAATCAACCTCATAAAAGGTGCAAAGGAGGTAGGTTTTACCTTGGCGGAAATAAAAGATTTGTTGGAAAAATGGGATAACAAGAAGCTCTCAACGGAGAAAAAAATAGCTGCTGTACAAAGCAAAATAAAGGAGGTCGATGTTAAAATACAACAGCTAAAGGAAGTCAAAAAACTCCTTACTAGATGCACTGAAGACATTAGAAATGGGACATGTTAGCATTGCCGATAGCGAATCAAATTGCCACCACCCTTTTCAGTTATGGATCGACTTAGTCTTAACTTGTCATCCAATTCAGCACGATTGAAAAACATTTGTAAGAAACTTGTTGAGTCGCTTTTAATAACAATTAAACATTACTTTTTAGCGAGTACTTCATTTATCGACTGCAACCATTTAGAATAATCACTTTCCAATGAGGTGAATGATCTTGGTAATGGATTACATTAAAAACGAATACTGATTTTGTTTCTGAATTTTTATATGCTTGCTTGCTCTGCAAGGAGCCTGTCATTGTCGGAAAAAGTTCTGATGAATAGAAAAAAATACTAGTTTTCGTGGATAGCTATACTATAAAGTTTGTATTAATTTCGAATTATCCTTTTTAATTTAAGAAATAAAACAATGAAGATTTTTGGATTTCTCGTTTCTGCCGCTTTGGTGTTCGCTTGCGGAAAACCTCAAGAAAAACCGCACTTAGAGCAGGCTGACATGACTAAAGCTAGACTCAAACACATCACGACTAAAGCTCAGCTGGTTGAATCGCTTGGCAATTATGCAGCAGGCTGGTCAACAGGAGAATTACAACTCACTCAGATTGGCACCTACCCTTCTTCGGCGGGCATATATTACTATTCTCTTTCAATGAATAACGAAGGAGTATCTGGACAAGGAGAGAATAATCAAAGGATCTCTGCGGGAGTTGATGGAACAGGAGAAGAAACATTGGAACTCATTTTAGATGAAAACAAAAATTTAGTCGCGGTCGAAGATAGTAGAACACAGAAATTCCCAAAACTTTTCATAGTTAAAAACAGCAATAATAAACCTGGAGATTGGATGTTTCAGCTTTATATACCGCAAGTTTACTCGAATGGAAAAACCGCCCATAAAGTGTCTTTTCAAGGATTTACCCAAACTCCCGTACCTTCAGATCAAGAAGTTGTGGCTGCTATGCTCAATCTAGTCGAAGTAGTTGATTAAATTGTGTCGTTTATATTCGAGAAGTAAAATCTTACACTAGGTAAGGTAGACATACGCTAGGCAAAGAATGATATGTTTAAACAAATACGTTTAAAGTTTAGCTCTCATAATTTACTAGCATACCATTTGCTATACAATAGATCGATGGGAAATGTTCGATTTAAAAATTTATTCATTAATCTTGAAGACTTGCTCGTAATTTAACATCTCGCATTTCTCGCCTTTTGGCACATTGATTTTCAAATTATATTGGATGGAAAAATCAGCTTTTGAAGGATAAATTAAGTTATCATCTTGTTCGTTGGTCATATCAGTGACCCCGATGATGAAATATTCGCTTCCGTATTTTTCATCAAGAAAAACACCTAATTTCTTCGGCCCTTTGAAGTGCTTATCGTTCTCTAGATGAAAATTAGCAGACCAAATCAAAACACGTGATTTCTCATCAATATGTGAGACTAAGTTTTCATACATTAGTGAATCTCGCGGGAACATGGGGTTATCCCACAAGGTAGTAAACTGCTCGAGTTCGGTGAATAGAGTTTTATTTTCATTATTAATAAGGTCTAATTTCAAGCTTTTGACATTAGATTGTGCGAGTTTGAAAAGGCTCAGCCATTCTTGCGATGTTATAATCATAATGCTACTATCTAGGATTGCTTGCATTGAACTATCTAATAGAACTTTAGTCTGGCTAATTTTTTCCCGTTGCCTGTATGAAGCTTGGTTCTTTAAATTATCAAGGGGAATAGAATAACTTTGGAAATCTATACCTACCAATTTTATTTTTTTACTGTGGTAGGTATTATAATCTTTAAGCCAGTCGATCAATTCAACTATTTCCACACAATTATACAACCCTGCTTTTTGCAACGAATATGGTTCATTTAGAAAAATCAACGTATTGGGCACATCCAGCATAGCGTCCCCGTTAATATATTTATTTAGAAGCGCCGTGATATTTATTGAAGCCTCAAGAGCAATGACATCAATTGACTCATTTTGAATAAGATGTTTGAGGATATCGATCTTTGCCCTATAATATCCTGTGTAAAAATGTTCCGCTTCTCCCAGGCCGATTATTGAATGATGTTCAACTTTCTTCAAAATTTCATCTAAATCTTTTTTCGGCAAGTTTTGACCCAAACAAACATTAGGTATACTTGAGAGTAATAATATAGAGATAGTTATAATGTAACCCATAGAAAAAATTTTGCTGCTACCTTCTTTAAGATGAAAAACATTTCTTTAATCCATAAAAATATCTACTAGTGTTCAGGTTTTCTTGAAAGATTGCCTGAGTCAAAAAATTTTCTTCGCGCATTTGAAAATCAACAATCTCAGCTATGTAATCTTTGAAATCAAAAGCCAAACCGAAGCCTCTCTCTGACAACGGCCCTTGTTATGTCTCAAACGAGTTGAAAAACTATATGAAAGAGAAGTTGAAGATGAAACAGGTACACTGTCGAAGAAAGCAACTCTACCGTTTCTTACTCCAACAACAAATGAATTACTCTGAAAACCAAACTTTGAACTCAACTCATCGAGGTCACGCTGAATATCCTCTTCATAATCTCAGTATATACTTGGTTATTTTTGCTGTGATAATTCTCCAGTCAGTTTTCCAACGCCCGAAGCTCCCGGTACTCATAGCTCCGGAGTACTTCAGCCACGTCGATATCTTTTAAAAAAATGAATAATCATCTAACCTAATAGCCTGTGTCTATCGCTGATTTCCAGTTATAAGCAATTTTAACCCACCCATTTATTAGACAGGAATAGTTGATAAAAATATATCTGGTATATTATGATAATAAATAATGATATAATTTTTGGGAAAATGAATTCATCTTTCAGTTTGAATAACCAAAAACTTAAAATCAAATATACCAAAAATTGTAACGGATAGCTATACAATTTTGTTACCAATAAGCCTGTGAAAATGATGAAAATTGTTATGCTATTATCAATTTTATTTGGAGCACTGTTTAAAATCTTTAGAAGAAAATAAAAGGCATAAGGAGTCGCTAAAATGTGCCTATTTATACTCCAAATATTTGTTCGATCTAATAAAGTAGTAGTGAAAAAACAATCGATAAATGTAATAGCGCACATATAAAGTAAACTAAATATTAAACCCTTATCTGATTTCAAAATATTATAGGAGTTAACTGTTTTTTTACGGTATGAAAATAATATATTCATTAAATAATAAAAAGAAAGTAGCCCTACAATCAAACCAAAAGCATCTACACCTAAAATGTTTTCTGTATTGAAAGTTGTTAGCGGTAAAGAAATAACCTGCCATTTTCTACCCCAATACTCTTGAACTTGTAAAAAACGGAACCAATGCCCTGTATCTAAATATTGAATTATTACAGCAGTAAAAGTTCCTAATAACGAAAATGATATTGAAAGTATTGTTTTCGTCCAGTTTTTCTCCTTCGTTAAAAAATGAGTTATAATTATCGCAGGAATAAACACTATTGAAACCGATCTTGTCAGGGAAGAAAAGAAAAGTCCCATACACGTTAGTAATGTAGACTGTCGGTCAAGTCCTATAATTATTAAAGACGAACTTAGGAAAAATATTGATTCAGAATATGGTAGTGCAAAAAAAATAACTGAGGGAAGGGTCAATAAAAATAATATTGAGATTATTGAAAAATTTTTACCCCACAGGATCCATAGATACGAAAGAAGAAATATCAAAAAATTAAAAATCGAGATATTGATGGGATTGAACCCTGTCAGCTTCCAAATTAAAGGAAATAATGGGAAAAATGCTATATTACACATACTTTCAATATACACATAACCATTTTCCACTATTGATGAATACCATTTTCCATCCCAATTAATAAGATTATTATTGTTGGGAATTGTATGAATAAAACCAAAAGCATCTAAAATCAAATAAATGGCAACTGCTAATGCGATATAGATCGTAATAGTTAAAATACTTTTAAGCGGCGGGAGGAATATTATTGATAATTTCATTGCAACCAGTTTAATATATATGATCTTTAATAATATAGTTTGGTCTATCTTTTACTTGGGTAAAAATTTTGCCCACGTATACACCTATCACCCCTAAGAAAAACAACTGGATTCCACCAAAAAACATAATCGCCACTATTATCGATGTCCAGCCAGAAATTGTGCGCCCTAAATAGTGAATTATTAATGCGTAAAATATATATATAAATGATATTAATATAATTAACAAGCCAATTAGCATAGATAAATAAAGGGGCTTTAAAGAAAATCCAGTAATTCCCGATGCAGCCAATTGCATCATCTTTAGTAGATTATATGATGTTTTTCCATGATCACGCGGAATATGCTTATATTCAATTACTACTTTTTTAAAACCCACCCATGATATTATTCCTCTGTAGAATAGATCTTTTTCTTTAAGCGTAATTAATTCAGAAAGTACTTTTCTATCTACCAATCTAAAATCAGGAACGTTATGTTCGATTCTAATTTCAGATAAAATATTTAGAAATTTATAAAATAAACGAGAAAACAATCCTTTTAAATACCCGCTGTTTTGATTACCGTCCTTTCTTTTACAAAGTACTATATCGTACCCTAACTCCCAAAGTGATATCATCTGTAGGATCATGTCAGGTGGGTTTTGCAAATCAGCATCCATACAAATGATAGCATCTCCTGTGCAGTGATCATAACCTGCTTTTAGAGCATTTTGTTGGCCGAAATTTCTTGAAAAATTAATTATGCGGATTTTTCCGATAGATTTATCTAAACTTTCTAAAATTTCCAATGAATTATCTTCACTCCCATCATTAATGAATACAAACTCAAATACATATTCAACTTCCATTCCAATGAAAAGATTTGTCAATGAATCAAATAAATTTTTAATATTTTTCTCTTCATTGTAGATTGGTATTATAATAGATATTGTTTTCATTAATTAAGTTCTAGAATTTTCTTGGGAAATAGGACAAACTAAACATAAAATATTGCTCAAGATTATTATTTATTTCTTGTTTAATCATGTTTCCAGAAATATAATTTTTTACACTAGATTTTTGAGATAATAAATCAAACATCGAAAACTTTATTTCAAATCTTTCCTTCTTAAAAAATCTGTGGTATAAATGAATATTCCACAAATATTGTTGATTGTTTTCCAACCTACTTATTTTACTATCGATAAAGCTTATGGAATTTATAAATGTAGTCCTCATAGGAAGTTTTATGACAGCATCTATATTTAAAATATTTGTGGTGGTCTTATTTGCGTAATTTGTAAATTGCGAAAATTGTTTAGAATTTGTTGTTTTGATTGATGTGGTTATTTTATCGTGTGGTAAATAATCAAAATTAAAAGATGTCTCAAAACCATAATTTTTCATATTAATCAATGATTCGTTTATATAGTAATAGCCTTTCTCCCCAGTAAAATTTGCAAATAACTTCATATTTAACGGCTTGCCAAAGATTCTCGTGGAGCTTAACAAATCATAATTTAACGAGTAACATGGCGTACCCTTAATGTTCACAGTGTAAGATTTTCTAAGGCCATCGTTTTGATAAATTGAGCTGTCTGCTAATTGATCTTTTCTTAATGTATAGCGGAAAGTTAAATTTTGATTAAATGAGTTTTTAATTTTTCTGTTATTAAACTTGAATTCTATAACATGATTATATTCGGGTGTCAAATCTTTATTTCCTACATAATTAAAGTCTTTTTGCGTAGTATCTAGTAGACTTACTTGCTGATATAGTTGAGGCCTAATTAAGTTAGTATTATAATTTAGGATCAATGAGTTTTCTTTCCCCGAACGATACCATGTATAATAAATATCTGCTGAGGGCAGGATAGATTTAAAATTATTTTTAATTGTTCTAAAATCGCTGCTAGATCTATTTTGTCCCATTGTAGTCTCATAATTAATCATTGCGGAACTTCCCCACTCATTACTCCCACGTCCGAAGATTTCGATAAAGGATCTTGACAACTTTAATCCTGGACGCCAGTGAAATTCTCGATAGTCATCATTAAAAGATATTGCTCCGTTGACAATATCATAATTTTGTGTAAATTGATTAAAATGACGATCAATTTGAGATTCAGTATGTGAAGATAATGCAAAGTAGCTTTCGCTATTTAATCTCCATTTTGAAATTTTTCCAAAAGCGGACAGAATTTCAATGTTAGCAAATAAATTATGATTTAAGCGTTTTACGTCGTTTATTTTTGTTCTATTGAGCGTCTCAGATGTATAATTAGAATCTACAAAAATTAAATGTTGGTTTTGATTCAAAACTTTATCCACTTGCCTAAATTCATAAAAAACATTCACTTTATCTCTCCCTAATAAGCCCTTATCATTGTAATTTAAATATAAACTTTTATCTAGATTTTTGGCTCGTGTACTATTAGCATTGTCAATTAAGTAAACCTGTTTTGAGTCTTGACTAATTGTTTTAATTAAATTTATTTTTAGATCATCGATAGTATGATAAATTTTTGAATTAACCTTAAATTCTCTGTTTTTAAATTTGAATTTGTTATCGTTATTAGCTTTAAAAACTTGATTTTTTATTGTGCTTGTACTATTTGATTTCACGTCTTGGCTTCCAATTTCTAACTGATAAATTTCATTTGATTCTTGCTCTATTGTAGCATTCTTAATATAGTTCAAGACATCTAATTCTGAATTGACATTTTTTGTCCAGCTTCTTTCGAACCTACTTCCAAGTATTAAAAATTCATTATATCCTATTTTGTTAAAAGATGATGAATATGAATTGTAATCTTCTCCTCCAGGCATGTAAGTGTTAACTCTGAGAAAATCGCCGACTGTATAAGCTTCCTTATTTGTATTATTCTGTGCGGCAAATAAACTGATTTGATTTTTTTTGTTAAAAAAATTTAACGAGCCCGCTGTTTCTTTTCGTTTCGTATCACCTATACCAGCTCCTACTTTACCAAAAACTCCACTTTTATTGTTATTCTTTAGCGTAATATCCATACTCAAAGTACTGTTCTCGCTTGTTTCTGGTTTAGGGTTTTCATATACTGTTATTTTACTAACAGCATTATTTGGAAGATTTCGTGTTGCAATAAGGGGGTCAGTTCCGAAGAATTTTTTCCCTTCTACCAACAGTTTTGTGACTTTTTTGCCATTTACTGTAATTTGCCCATCACCCCAAACTACAATTCCTGGCACTTTTTTTAGTAAATCCTCAATCACAGTGTTTTCTCCTAAATCAAATGCTTCGGGATATATTTCTAACGTATCTTTATTAAGCAAAATAGGTGGTTTTTCAATTACAATCTCATTTATATCTTTAGTTTTAGTTGTTAAGAATGTGTTCTTAAGAATTAGAAGACCGTCGCTAGGTGCCGCTATTTTTAATATAAATATATTATACGATAGATGTGAGATTTTAAGTATAACTGTATCTTGGTATTGTACATCTTTAAGTTCAAATTCTCCTTTTAAATTGCTTAAGCCGTATTTAATTAGATTGTTATTGTTGTTGTATAAAGAAATAGTGGCTGATTTAACGGCATCGTGGGAAACACTATCAATAATAAGTCCTCTAATAGCGAAAAATTTATCCATTCGTTCTTGTGATTTGCAGTTAAATGAATAGAGAAGAAATAAATTTATTACGAAAAAATATTTAATCATATAATGATTGTTTAATATTTCTCAAATATGTTTGTGTGTGTTGGGGATAATCTTTACTTGGAGTGAAAATTTTATGAGTTTTATAATGTTCTCTGTCAAGAATAAAGAAAAACGGGATGTTTTTATTTTCTAGTGAAAGTTGTAAATTTTGATCGTTAAGAAAATATACAGGGAAGGGAATTTTTAGTTCTTTAAACTTAATCCTATATTCTTTCGGTAACATTCCATCAACTATGAGATTTACTTTATTGGAATTATCTTTAAAAAAATCCATCAAAATAGGAAGTGTTTTTCTAAGGCATAAATCGCAATCGAAATTTGAAAATCTAAAGATTAATATTGAATCGCTCGATTTATCAAATAGATTCGATAGAGTTATATTGGATTCATTAATATCTGTCAAGGATAGATCTTTATTTAAAGTTTTGCCTTCGTTCGGCAAAATTAACTCAGGATAAATATCCCAAAAGAGCGTTCTATCATCAGCTTGAGAGCTTAAGTTATCTTGTATGTCTAAACTGCCCTTTAATTTATTCTCTTTGGATGGCTTATCAAAAAAAAATAATAGACTAACACCAATCGACAAGCATATGACAAGGTATGGTAAGAAAGGTTTGAACATATTCATATTTAAATAAGTTAGATTTGTCTGTAAAACCAAGATTCAACAAGCGTATAACTAAAACCGGCTAATCCTATAATAAACAAGCAGAGTATCAGTGTAAAGATATAATTAGATCGATTTTTCAAGGATAAATCAAGCTTAAAATACTCAGTAATAAATATTATTATAAATGAGATTGAGCCAATTAATGCCAAATACATATATCTGTCAGCTACGATTGATGCACGAGGTAAAGGAATTATGTGCAAGCATAAAGCTAAATGAATAACAAAAAACAGAAACATAAAAATATAAGTTAAATAATATTTCGTCTTTTTTAGATACTTATTAGCGGATATAAATAGAATTATCAAAGATATAGCAATCACGTATAAGTTTATGGGAACTGATTGATCGGGCTTAATTGGAAATGCATAGTGATATTTTAATTCTAGAGGTAAATAAGAATTAAATATGTAAAAACCCAAACTATAAAAAGAAAAAAATAAGCGCTTTTCGAGAGGGTATTTATCGAATGGGTGTCCACCCCCTTCATAGCTCAAAGCGAAAAGAGTAGCACTTATAAATATAATTGATATAATAAAAAGGGGAGTTATTAAAAAAAATAAAGTTCTGTATCGGACACTCGTACTTTGAATTTGGAAAATTAATGAAAAGATAAAAAAGGTAACTGGAATGATTACGGCCTGTTCTTTAAACAAAAAAGAGAAGATAAATGCGATGATGCACAAACTATAGTTGATTGCAAATTTTTTTTTATCAAGGAACGATTTTATATAGTAGTAGAAAGATATAAAATAAAAAAAACTGAAAAGGGGGATTTTCGATGCGGAAATCCAAACGACTGATTCGACATTCAAAGGATGTATCAACCAAATGAGAACTACGATGTACGAAATTATTTGTGTATTATTTATATTAAAACAGCTAAATAATAAATTTAATAACTTAAATAATGCTAATCCATTTAATAGATGAACTAAAATAGAAAATAAGTGATAATAGTAGGCGTCATATCCATTAATTTGATAAATTAAAAGGTAGTATATAGTGTTTAAAGGTGAATATTGAAGATTGTTAATATTTGAAAATATGGCTATAAAATTTTCGAAATTTAATCCTTGTTGAATCAAAACTTCATCCAGTAACATCCACTCATCGTCAACATAGGCAAATCCGAGATTTCGAAACTGATAAAACACTATGAAGCATAACAGTATTGGTAAAATATATAGAGAAAGTTTATTTAAACTAGGCATTTCTTAGTTTTTAACGTATAATAATTTTAATATAGGGTTTTGATATGGTTTAATTGCGACATTTTTCAAAGATGCATCGACTCGAGATTTTTCTTGTTTTGATAGCTGGTCATATTTATATTTTAAGGTTAAAAATGGAATGCTAACTATAAAAGCGTTATTATCTACCCCATGAAAAGCTGTGTAGTTTCCTTGCAACGTCAACCCTAAATCATTAGAAATAATTCCGTCTATATCGAATAAATCTCCTGTTCCTAAATTGACTAATACGTGTTTCCTCCGTGTAAGAGAAGCTGTAACCCAATAATTGATTTTGAAAACGTTATCAATTTTATTTGAAATATTTGAATTTGTCCTTTGATATTCTCTGCGTTTATTATCGTACAACGCGTTGGTAAGAAAGTCCTCTGGCATAGAGTTTTGAATTGGCAAGATAATCTTAATTAATCTTTGAAGTTTTAAATTAGAGTTATAGCTATATATAGTGTTATCGAGGCTCCTAGAAAATAGAACTTCATTTCTGTTAGAAACGTAAAAATTTCTGAAAGTATAAAATTCATCGGGATCAACATTATCCGGATTAAACCATAAATGTTGTTGAAATACTTCACCATTATTATGATAAATTACTAGGTTAGGCTCAAGTCTGGATGTTTTTCTAGAAGAAGGATTTGAAGTATATTGATTTGCTGATTGATGGCTGTTAAAGTTATAGTAGACCAGTTTTAAATTTTCAAAATAAGAGTAGTCGCTTATTGGATATATCTCCCTCTTTATTTTATGTATAAACTTACCCTCTAAATTAAACTCATATGTGCTTTCCGAATGAATATCATCTACAGATAAAACTTCAGAGTCATAGTCTAAAACAAAACCAACGGCATATGTAAAAGAATCTGGATTGTTTTTATTTTGCTTGGTAAGCTTATGGAAATATCTACCATCCTTTGTGAAGAAATAAATTGTTTGTAATTTTCGGTCAAAAATTATATAATGACTGTCCGTTACCGCCAATTGTGTTATCGAAGTGAATTCACTTTCTTTTGTTGTTTCTAAAAAAATGTACTTGATAGAGTCAGTAATTTTGGATTCTAGGACTTCTTCCACATAGTCAGGGTCAATACGAACTTCTTTATAATCTGGGGAATTTACTATCAAACTATCTGTTTCTAATGAGTTTTGCCCATAAGCAGAACCAATAAAAAAAAATAAATAAAGAGATAAGATTTTATATTGAAGATTGATCATTGACTATTATTTTTAAGCTTTGTTAATACTAATACGTTGTTTTGATTATTGCCTTTATTAAAGATTTCTTGCGTAGAGAGCGGTAAGTTTTTAAAATAATTCGCAAAATTCATCTTATGGGTTATCTGTGTAATAACATGTTTTGGCGACAAAGAAGAAACAAAATAATTATTTTTAACACCATGAATATAATTACCAAAAATTGGCAAATATCGTGTCGTTGTATCAGAGATTATTTGGTTAAGATCTAATTTTTCTCCTGTTTTTTTGTTAAAAATTATAAATTTTGAAAAATTACTGGTAAAAATTCTGTATGTAATAAAGTGTTCTGTTTCATAAATATCTGTCAATTTATAAACTATAGACTTGTTTTGTTTGATGTAGGGAATTCTTTTGCTTTTATAATTAACGTTATCTATAAAGTCTTCGGGCAAGGAGTGTTCTGTCGAGAAAAATACTTGTGAATACTTCGTGATGCCATTTACCGTGTCATATTTATAAATATTATAGTCATATGGCCGAGTGAATAAAATATAATCGGAATGAGATTTATAAAAATACTTTTTGTTACCTATGATTTCGGAATTGTTAATAACAGTTGGGTCGTAATCGAGGTTGCTAAAAAGTATTTTATTGTTTTTTGAAACAAGTACTGAAGGATGATTTTCTGTAGTTTTTTCTATCTCGTTAAATAAGTCTAAAGCAATTTCATGACCTTGTAATAGTGAGTAATCGCTTTTTAGATAGTCTATAGGTCTTTTTTCTGCCATGGTGACAAAATTCCCTTCGAGATCAAATTCATATAAATTGCTCGATTGTACATCATTAAAAGACAACTTATTAATTGATGGGTCAATTGTGAATCTTAAAATCTTCTGAAATGGAATTTTCACATCTTCATTTAATGAGGATATTTTTTTAATAAAATTACCGTGAATGTCGTATATATATATAGAATTAGATGTTCTGTCTAATATATAAAAGTATTCTTCTGTTATTTCTAGTTGAGATATTTCGTAAAACTCACTTTCACTAGTAGTTTCTAAAGGTAAATATATTAGTGTATCAATAATTTCTTTAGCATCAACTACAAGATCTTCGTAATTATAAATAATTTCAAAGTAATTTCTATCTACTTCTAAAGTCTCTTTTCTGGATACTGTTGAATTTGAACATTGTGAAAATATTATTAAGTAACTAATCAGGAAAAAAAATACGCAAATACCTCTCATTGTGTTGCTTAAAAGTTAAAGTAAATTATTGAGATTTAAGAATAATTAATTTCCTGTTCCTGTTCCTGTTCCTGTTCCTGTTCCTGTTCCTGTTCCTGTTCCTGTATCAATATCTTCAACTTTTATAAAGATATCAGTACACAACGCTTCCCTCATGTTGTAATCTAACGACTTACAATCCTTCCCACCTTGCTGCGAGACGTTGCACGTAATCGTTTCATATTCTTCCGAGACAACAGTTCCTGAATAGCTATATCCGCTAACCTCACCACTGCTGTCGTAATGTGGTGTAGGAATAAGGTTAATTTGACAACTTTCGCAAGCTGCATCTTCAGCAGTTGCCTTATAAATACTATAATAATCCGTTGAATTAACTGAAGCACATACATTGTACAAACTTGGGGCTGCTACACTATAAAATTGTGTAAATAGTGTGGCGGCGAAAGCAGTTAATAAACTTGCTAATAAAATTTTATTTTTCATAATTTTGTTTTTTTATATATAACTTACTTTAACTCGCAATTAATTTATCTTTAAAGACGTTTTCTCAAAAAAATCTATGCACTTTGAATGTGATGTGCTTGTTAGCGATAAAATTCCACATTACAACAAGGATTGTCGCAGATATTTTTGAAAAATAGAAATCCAAACCTGCATTATTATTTAAAAACATTATAATAGCAAAATTTAAAAATAATCCTATGCTACTAATTATTAAAAAGATTGAAAATTGACGTATAGATGGCAATGAACTTTGATTGAATGTCCAATATTTGTTAATACAATAATTGGAAGTAACAGCTGTCGTAAATCCTGAAAAATTTGCAAGATAGTATCCTACCGAGAACTTTTCGATCAATACCCATGTCAAACCAAAATCGATTATAAATCCTAAAGACCCAGTGAATGCAAATTTTAAAAATTTAGAATTAAAAAATCTCATACTTAGTTATAAATCAATGGTTGGTTATTCCTCCCAGAGATAATTGGTTTATATTTGCAATATAACAATTTGGATTGATAGTAAGCTTTTTTAATTAAAAAAAAATAATGCTTACTCATCCAGGAGTTGAATGTCACAAGAAAACATCGAATGTAATATTTTTTTTATTCCTTATCTTCTATGTAGAATGTACAAGGCTTTTTCGTACTCTCTTCACTAAACCAAGTTGGCGCATAAATTTCAGTATCTGTGCTTTTTAAACAGGTTCGCCAGTAAATTCCTTCCAGATATGTTGTTTCGACTTATTGCATTCTCTTTTTCATTTTAAATAACTCATTCAGAAGGTTTTCTCCTCAATAATAATCTCTGCTTCAAAAAAAAATGGAAACAAATTAATTCATCAATAAAGGAATAAAATCGTTATCTAGCATTTCAGCTGGGATACGCACAGAAGATTGACTGGACACATGAAAGGGAATGGAGAATTATTGGACATGATGAGATATGGGTAGATAATGAAAATTACGACAATTATTTTTCTGGTCTATATCTCTTTGATGTCGATACTTTTGAAGAAGTTATTCTTATTATTAAAAGTACTCAGGGGTCATCGGAGTTAGAACGATATGTTAGATCAATACGAGAAAGTGGTTACACAAGATCAGGAGAATTTACTGCTAATATTAATTTCTGATTCTAGATTTGGCTATAGAATTATTTGCAAAAGGAAAATTGGAAAACATAGAAGATCTTCCTAGTGATGTGTTCTATACTTTCAATTATACGCCGCTTAATCAAGAAAAAATTAAGAAGCTAAATGAAGTCTTGGCATTTTGTAAATCAGAGGCTAAAAGACTTGGTGAAGAATATTTAAAAAAATAAAGATTTTGGGTTTTGTGGCTGGTGCAATATTGTTAGTCAGGAAACAGATAATCCAACAGTAAGATATCTTTTTGAAAATGAAATGGTTTTTGTTTATGAGGGTTGTTATGCGTTAAAAGACATCTTAATCTTTTGCTCATCCGTACTCACACGGACGTATAAGTATGCTGTTTTCATAACAATTGAATTTATTAATACAGACCTATTTCGTGAGTAATTTGTTCGCACATAATACTCTAGATTGCTTATTCAAAGGAAGAACTAACTTAACTTAGGAATAAACAACAAAGAAGCATCATTTTATACTGGAAACTAGTAAAAGAGTGTAACACCGGTTTGATAGCAAAAAAACTGCTGTTTGATCTACCATTTAGAGATCACTTACGTTCTGGGCTTATGAATTCGATTAATACTAAAAAATCAGTATTGAAAAATATATTTTATTTTAGAGCTGGCTTTCAAGATCACCGATGCTCGAAGACTCAATCTGTGTAAACCCTGCCCGATAGCGTCTCCAATATCTTTTTTAATTTAACGGATAATGCTTCTTCATTTTTATAAGTTGTAATCATCAATAAGATGTTGATCGCATTCACCAGAACCTTATCAGCTTTTACTTCCAACTTTCTTAATACCTCTAAGGCAAAAGTTACGGTATGTTCTGCTTTGTCTTCCTCCCGGTTAAATAGGTAACACATAGCAAGGTTGCTGAGAAACAGAACAAGGTTCAGTTCATTCCGATTTTCATTAGGTAATTGCAGGTGAGCATTTATGGCGATATTATACATATCAATGGCCGTTGAGTAATTTGTGGCTTTTTGATTTACAAGTGCCAAAAGGTTGCATTGGATCGGAAAGGTAGGGTCTTCCCAACAGTTGTATTTTTTCCGTAAAGAGGTGATTTCATTAAAGGTTTTATTGAAGCTTTCGAACTCATCAAGTTCTGCATGTAACCTTGCAAGATTACAAAGCACACAAATTAAAAGAGCAAGTTGATCCTTTTCATGAATCCGCAATATCTTGATGGACTTCTTTAAATACGACATGGCTTTTTCCATTTCGCCGTTTTCAATTAGTGCATAGGCATAATTGTTGAACATAGAGCCTAGTGCTAGATTATCCTTAAGTAAATACTTTGTCGCTCTGTTTATCAGATCCTCCCATTTCTTCAATGTACCAGTTGATGACTTTAGCCAAAACAATATATTTAACACTTCATTTTCCAGTACTAAAAGAGGCTGGTAAACACTCCCTCTGTAAGCTTCCTTGATATTAGATAGTATTGATTGACCATACTTTAAGAAACGCATGGCCTGAACAGGGTTATGGGCTGCACCTTCATTAAACCGCCTCACAAGCCAACCAATCTGCGCCGCATAAACTACAAAAGGATTGTAGCTTTTTCTTTCTTTATACAACAATGCTTCCTGTAGCATCTTATGTACCTTTATGTTGTCACCTTCTCTTGTAACTAATCCTCTTTCATGTAGGCTATTTATAAGGTTTGCAAAATCCACTTTGTTTTGCTTCTCGTGATCCTTACCAAACCAGGTAACCAAATCGGACAGGTATATTTCGCTGGAGGGCAAAAGAGCAAACATGCCCATAAAGAAAGATTCTAATTTTGATAGCTTGCTCAGATCGAACATTTCTAGGAGAAAATTGACCAGGCGAACTTTGGATCCTCCCTTTGCTATTTCTATATCAAGCTCCACATCATCTAGGCTCTGGCCTTTAAAGTGCCTTAGGAGGTCACTAACGTTCAGGTCATAACTAGCACGAATAGTTTTTGCCGTAAGTTCTATGATAAGGGTGTTGTACTCTATATATTCAAAAAGTGCCTTTAGATCCTCGTCACTGGCATGGCGTTCTGGTTCGTATTTACGGAATAAGTCTTTAGCATCCGCAAAAGAAAACCTTTCGACCTGTAAAATGCATATTTCTGGTAACCTAACCATCGAGGTAACTATGATATCCCATTGGCTTAAGTTCCTAACCGTTTCAAGTTGTCCTAAATCTGGTAGGTTGTCTAGGACTAATATTTTACGACCTTTCAGGGAATTAAGTGTACGAATGATCTGCAAGAATTTCTCTTCGCCGATCTTGTCTGGTGCAAATTCAATGCCTAGGTTCGCAATAAGGTCGGTGTTTTGGATAACCCCACTTAGCAGGCCATTCTCGCAATCGATCCATAATAGGTGGTCATAGCGATCACGTAGGACGTTAAGATAAATCTTGACCAGTGTGGTTTTTCCAACTCCATCCTCGCCAGCCAGATTTACTTGTATTGCTTTTTCTAATGTTTCTGTCAATCGACGAAGCTCCTCTTTTCTCCCGATGATTTCTGAAATCCTAACATTTGGTATCAGGGTCAGGTCTTTGGGATATTTCCCTGTTGTGTCAGAAGTGTTGTCCCTGAGTGACTGTAATAGCTGTCCCTGTACGGCTAGTTCTGAGCTATGTTTCTCTTGGATCGAACGGTATTTCTGTAACTCTTGGTAAATCACACTAAACTTGACATCCAACAGTTCAAGAAGCGACTCATTTACGTACTGCTTGATGTCACTATCTTTGGCCAGTAAGATGTTATTAAGTAGAGTGTTATCCACTTTCCTAAGGCTTGCATCTGAGAGTTGGGAAAATCTATATATCTCGGATAGCAGGGCTTCCATTAGTAACTTTGGTGGCCTGCCGTTAAATCGAGGATGTCCTAAATTTGTGAGAATCTTGTCCTGTAGTGTATTAATGTGTTTTTCGGGACTTTCAGCGCTAAAGTACCACTTTATTCTTTTCACAAAATCTTCTAGCAATATCGATGATTTAAAAAATTCTCCAAGACTTGTAAATTGCTGTTTGATGCCTTCCTTATCCTGCCTGGTTAGATATTTTTTATCCAGCCGCTGTCTTTTGATAAGCTTGAATTCGCTATTTAGTATTTCTTCCACCTTGCCACAGCATTTTTCGAACAGTTCAGTTCCTATTGTATCCTGTTCATTCATCCAACTTTGGAGCAATCGTTCGTTATTTGCTATAGATGTATTGGTTAGGAAATGAAATTCAACGGAAGGATTTCTCTCTTTTTCTTGCAGGTACTGTACAAAAAAATGGAGGATTTCTTTTCTCAGGGTTTTGTTCCTAAAACTAAAACTAGTTGTATAGCACTTAACTTGGGTGAACACCAACTTTTTACCGATCTCTTTGATATCGTTTCCAACCTCTGTATAAACAATAACATCGTCTTCCAAAATGAAATTGGATATCCATTTGTCCAATACCGTTAGATACTGAAAATAAAACCCTCGATTTACATATGGAGCATCACGGTTTACGTTGATGAGTTCGATCAAACTTTGTTCAATCTCACACGGTCGTTGGCAATGGGCGATCATCCACAAATTTAATAAAGTAATTCCAATACCGCCCCTACGAAGTAATCATGTGTATTGATTTTTCGACTGTAATAAATCACGCTATTGTTGGAAAATGTACGCAAGCGACATAAAGCAATTGTTGAATTATCTTATACTTCAATTAGTTTAAGATAGCAAAGTGAATGATAATATGAATCGAAATTAAGAATTTTCACCCATCTGAACGGAAGATCTCAACAATTTCGTACTTTTACTGCAAACTTAATTTTTATCCTAATATGGCAAGTAATGATGTAATCAATCAGCAACTCAAAGATCTTACACAAGAGTTTTGTCCAAACCTTCATGATATTTTACAAGACGATCAAAAATTTTGGGCGCAGCTGACAAATAAATTTGAAGCTAAACTTAATAATGCTACCCCGTTAATTGAAGCTTACGGAAAGATAAAAACGGAAAATTCAATTCCCATCTTAATGGGTAGAGCGAAACTGGGTGAATCCATATGTATATCTTTTTTGAAATACGTGGATACAGAAGTTAAATTTTTATTTGATTCGCTTTTACCAGAATTGAAACAGAAAGGTAAAAACTTATTTAAAAGATTATTTCTAGAATTTGATTTGGTAGAGATGCAGGATATTAATCCTACCTATTTGAATGGTATTTCAGAAATTCTAACTGCAAATACTTTAATTAGGAGCGGTGACTACCAAATTACAGACATAGAGTCACCGTTATCAAATGGAAAGACTGCAGATTTTGAATTAGTAAATGAAACGGGTAAAAAGAGTTATGTAGAAGTATACAATAAGCACCTTAAAGCTAAAATCCCAAGCTTGGAACAATTAACAATAATTGTTGATCAGGCAATCATAGCAAAACTTGACTCAAAAACTAATGGGTTAAGCGCGGAGGAAAAGGCAGATCTATTCTTAACAATTACTCTTTGGCCAGAGACTGAAGTCCAAGAATATGTAGAGACTTATTCAGAATCTTTTAGCCTACAAAAACTCAATGTACTAGCTCCTACAATACTAACTCAGTACGATAGTAACGGCGTTAAAAGCTTTGGATTTGGATTTGTTAAGAATTTAGAATTAGACGGTTCTAACGATAAGCAACCTTAATTACCAACCAACTGCCTTAAATTATTATTATGAAGCAGTAAGTATACAAAATGAGAACTATCTAATGCTGGCGCTAACCAGATTTTTAAGAAGAATTGCCTATAAAAACCATACGCTAGTTAGCTTATGGCAATGCAAAATACTTATGAAACAATTTGACTTATAATGACAGAAAAAGAAAAAGCTTTAACCGATATATGTAATACTGCTAGAAGTAGATATCCCGACAACCTGCTATATATTATGCCAGTTGAGTTGAGTAAGAAACTGAAGTCCTTTATGCTTATTAGAGAAGACTTAATATTTGTTTTAGACATTGCTAAACAACTAATCTCTTTAAAAGAATCAGTTGATACGAATTCAACAATAGAACTTGCACTCTGGCAATCAATTTTAATTACTTACGGTAAGTGTTTCACAGAAAATAAGGCTGGATTTTCAAAATTTGAGAAATCCCAACTTGAACAGCATGATAAAAAGTATCAATTATTACATGAACATTTAATGGAATTACGACATTCGTATATTGCGCATCGTGATGACACCGTAAATGAGCAAGCTTTGGTTTTCATCAAGATATCCAAAACTGGGTTTATGTTGGATGGAGACACGGAAGATGTGATTATATCAAGAAAATTAGCAAGCCCAAGAGTAACTGATCTTAAGTTTCTGATAGAATTATTAGAGTTGCTAATAACAGAAGCAACAATCAAAATTCAGAAAAATGGAGATAAGGCTCATAATGCTTTCTTAAGAAAGTATACCCCTGAGCGAGCAAGGAGTTTTCTGGTAAATAATATGAAGTTTGAGCAGTCCTGATATTACTCTTGATCCATTAAGGTTAATCAGTCGATCTACTAAATATCTGGTTGACTTGTGTAAAATGATTTTTTCATATGACATTTAAAGTATCTTCAGATAATAATTAGACTGCGTCACATAAAGATTTTTTACTAACTTAAAGTTTTATTGACTCATTTTCACTGTTAAAATTATAATATTTAAAACCGTAGATAGCTAAGTTTATTTTAGGAGCTGTAATGTTATGCCTACTTCTATCACTTTGTTCCTAGATAAGCATAATAAGTTTACTTTCGTAAAGTTCAATAGTTTGAGTGGCTAGCTTTAATACAAAAGGAATAAAAAACATATAATAAAGAAATAATGAAATACAACATCTAATAGGCTGTTTATACCTCTTTTAAACTATAATTTTAATAAGATGTGATCATGGAAATAAAAGTGCTACAAGCTAACAACGGTGATGCTATACATATTACCTTTAAAGATAAGATTACCGGACAAGAACGAAATATATTGATTGATGGAGGGAAAAAACAAACTTTTCAATATAACAATCAGCATAAAAAAAAGACTGACGGTCCTCTAAAACTTTTAATTGATAAGTTAAGGTCAGAGAAAAAGATTTTTGACCTCGTAATACTGACACATATTGATGAGGATCATATTGGAGGATTTATCTCGTGGATCGAATTTGAACCTGATCAGGCTTGGAAAATGATAGGGGAAGTCTGGTTTAATTCTGGAAAGGTAATTAAGAATTGGATGAATTCTCAACATGAATCAATGCCACCAATTATTATGAACATTAATAACTCCAATCAAACTAGTGTGCCACAGGGTGTTCAATTTGAAGATTACCTCAACAAACATAAGCTATGGAACAAAGAACTATTTATCGCGGGCAAAGAGAAAGCTTTTCACGGGCTCAGTTTCAAATTTCTTTCCCCTGACAAACAACGGCTTGAAGATTTGCTTGCAAGATGGAACGCTGAGCGGCCAGATTCGCTGACCAGTAAAATCAACGACCACCAGATATCATTAAAAGATCACCATACAAACAACTTAAAAGTAAACGATAAAAATTTTAAGGAAGATGATGCCGTACCAAATGGCAGTTCGTTTGCTTTTATTCTCTCCTACAATGACAATGATTTTCTTTTTCTTGGTGACTCTTTTCCGTCTGTAATCCAAACCTCGCTCAAAACATTAGGTTACGATATTGAGAATCCCCTGCCTGTAAAACTGGTCAAAATTTCACATCACGGGGCGCAGTCAAATACCAGCCCAGCTGTTTTCAATTCCATTAAATCAGAACACTTCGTAATCAGTACAAATAGCAAGCAGGATAATCATCCGCACAAACAGCTTCTTGGGCGCCTAATCGATTGTCATCCTGAATGTACAATTCATTTCAATTATGGAGAGCTTATCAGTAGGATTTTCACCGAGCAGGATTATGCTGATTTTCCGTCGTTTAAGGTTATGCCAATTGAAAACCCATTTAAATTTTAGTGCATGGTACTTGACGAAATCAGACATTATGTGGTTGTCTTGAACGAAGGTTCAGGAATATTGTTTCAACCTGTTGATTCTAATGCAACTTATATTCTCACGGCAAAGCATGTAATACAAAATGCTCAAAATACTGTTCAGATATTAAAGAGGTTTGTTGAACACGATAATATTTTACATGCAGAGGATATTCCTTTTAATATGTCATTGGGCAATAATTATTTTGAACATCCAGACGCAGATGTTGCAATTTTGAAGATTGCCAAACTGCAAGGGCTAAACCAAATTATTCGGACAGATGATATTACAGCAGATCGAGAGTCTTATATTTTGGCTGGCTACCCACAAATGCGCCGCAATTTACAAATTGATCCTGACTATCTTAATGCCTACAGGACAGATGAAGGTATTACGATTCAAGGCCCTAGAAACAATTCTTTGCGAGAAGCGAGAATTCCAGATAGGCCAGGTCTTGAAGAAGTACGTGGACATTCCGGAGGAGGGGTAGGAAAAATTGACGATGGTTTTTTTCTTCTCGCTGGTATTCAAAGTCAGATGGTAGATGCGTTGGATGAACAATTGGGAAAAATTGAATTTTCGCCAATGTCATCTTTTGACTCGCTTGTAACTTTACATCCAGAACATTTGGTTAATCTTGATCCTCCTCATTTGGGTAGTTTCTCTTTTCTTACAGAAGCATCTTTCCTTTTACGAGTAAATCAGTTCAATGAACAAAATATTGCTTACACGCGTAATTTTCTGAAAACAGAAACAGAAAAGATTGTTAACAGTGGGATTGCACCTCATGAAATTCGTCGCCACTTCAAAAGACGTTTGCTACTCGATCAAGCAAGTCCAAATGTCCTCAATGGCAGAAATATCTGGATAGCATGGCTCGAATTTTTGACTATAGTTAACATTATGGAATATACTGATGTTGAGGAGGCAGATTTGAAAAAATTATTTAATTCATTTAGATTATTGTATTCCGATACCACCAATGACTGGACTTTTGAAGTACAAAAAATGATCCATGCAGACTATCATGGATTACCTTCCGGTAGTGTCGTTGTGATTGGGACCAACAGCAGTCCTTTAGATGGTTTGTACGAAATTGAAGCGAAGACAATACCGAATTTAATGAGGGTCACCAATAAAGGGTTGATGCAAACTGACAATGGCATCAAATTTCCTTTCGACCATTACCGTTTTGTCCATCTGGATTCTTTTAAAAAGAAGTGCATTATCGATAAGATCGCTGAATACAGCCACATATTCGATGAACAACAATTACTTACTAAACTACAGGAAGAATATGAACAATATATCGACAGAAAACAGAATTAAAACTCTCATTATCGACCTTTATCCTGATGTAGAGGTAACGCTCCATATCGAGACCTACATATCAAAAATCCATACCTTTTTTGTGAAATTTCCATCGGAAGCTTCACTGGCAAAAGATTGGGAAAATTTGTCTAACAGTATTGCCGTTTATTATCAAAGTCAGTTGCCCGATGAATTTGAGATCTGGAATCTGTATCTTTTCTATATTACAGAATCCATTTGTGATAAACACTTAAAATATAAAATTGAGAATGATACAGTATCTAGCAGGAAAATATTATTAAGTTATAATGGGGAGGTCAATAATGAATTTATTGCTACAACTGTTGAAGAACATATTACTAACAAAAATTTAGAACTCCTGCCAGAGGAAAGAAGACCTAATGCGCAAAAGACTGATTTTGAAAGAAATCCTCTTTTATGGGAGGTAATCAGACAATCTGGAATCATTGATGACAAAAAAGCAATAGTTAAACCAAGTTCAGTATTAGAATTATTAGAACAGAAAATTAAAGATGAAATTCAAAAAAGTTGAGATTCAGGCATTTCGCGCCTATGATTTAGCCGAAGATGGCACCTTTGATTTTACCAACGGAAAAGAAACAGCTGATTTCGTATCTATTTATGCACCTAACGGTTTTGGAAAGACTTCCTTCTATGACGCTGTCGAATGGGGCGTGACCCACAACATCCACCGCTTTTTAAAGCGGCCTAAAATGAATCAGCAGGTCGCCAAGACTGAAAAGAATATGAATGCTGCTGAGTATACGCATATATTGAGAAATAAATTCTCAGATGAGAATCTCCCGGCATTTGTAAACCTTTATACTACCACCTCTAATGAGCCAATTACCAAGACACTGAAAAAACCAAGGAAAGGACAGCCTGATTATAAATTTGACGAGAAAGAAACTATAAGGGGGTACTTTCAGGAAGTTATTCTTTCACAGGAATGGATAGACTCTTTTTTAAAGGAAGACGACGGCGCAGGTCGCTATAAGACATTTATTAAATATTTCGGCGATAAAGAACTCGACCAGTATTACAAGTGTCTTGTCAACCTATTGAAAACTAATGAGGACACCATCAAAGATTTAAAAAATCAATTGAAGGGTTTTCAAATGGACTTAGCTTTTAATGGGGATCAGCAGGTAATGGACGCTATCAATCAAACAATTAGCAAATTAGAAGAAAAAAAACAATCACTAAATCACCTAGATACTACATTTGATGAAAGGGAATCTGCAGTTTTAAGTTCCATTATTACCTCGCGTGTACACGAGCTTAATCAAAAGATTATCCAGTCTCAAAGATTAGTAGAACTAATCGAAGTGGTCGTTTCAGGTAGCGAAAGTATCGATCCACTGGAAATTTATCAGCACCATCAGCTTGAAGAAGTTGATGTTAGACAAAAGATAAAAGATGCGGAAACTTCACTAGATGATTTTGCTAAACTTGCAAAAACGGAAAACCAGCTTGCCGCTTTAGCTAAAAGAAAAGAAGATCTAAGAAAATCGCAGACTTATCATGAAGAGCTGATAGCTCACTTCCCACGCTACACAAATATCGTTTCTGAAGTAAAAGGTAATAGTGCCAAACAAAACAAAAAGAATGCAGAAATAAAAGATTTAAACGATAAAAAAGCAAATGCCATTAATTTGCTAGCCAAGTTGAACCAAGAAATTGAAAGAAATCTACAGGATATTTCTGTCATCAATTCTATGATAGAAAGAGTCCCATTAATTAGTGAAGAAATTAACAATGGTAATTTAAAACTGGCTAGTTTAAATGCGTCGATTGCTGCTGGCGAAAAAGATCTCACCACCAATTTAAGAGCGTTGGAAGATCATCGCAATATCTTGGGATCTATTGATACAGTTATTGAGCAAATTGAGCAAAATCTTGCTCCCTCAGTATTAGTTCCTACATTAGTAAAATTTGAAACGGACATCAGAAAATTAGAGGAAATCAGGAATAGAGGATTAGAGCTGCGCCAAAGTTTTCAGAAACGCAGTGCAGAACTTGAACAGCAAAAATCATTGCAAATTGATCTTGCAGAATTACTACGGAAAGGTTTAACTCTTGTCACTGAATCCAAAACCAGTGCCTGTCCATTATGCAACCAGAATTATGCTGATTATGTCGAACTTACAAACCGGATTTCAAGTAACGACTCACTAGATGAAAGTTTAAAAACGGCATTGTCAGAACAGATAAAAAGTGAGGCAGAACAAAGTAAAAATGATGTAGCCGAGAAAGCGCTAAAAGAAAAGTTATTGGTGTTGCTCCAAAATGAAAAACAATCGCCGTTGGAAAAAATTTCTTTTGCAATAGCAGGAGTAAATGAAATAAAAAGACAGCTGGCCTTAGATCGGGCTGACGTGAATACTTTAGTGACTCGAATCAATGAACTAAATTCCCAACTGTCCAATTTATCTGTAAAGGATTATTCCGCAGTTATGGAAACCCGATTGCAGAATTTGCAGGGCCTGCGAGAAACTAATCTTCTGGATCTTTCTGAACTACAAGGAGATCTTGACACAATGGAAATGACAATTATTACAGCAAATAATGACTTGAAAAAGCTCCAAGACGATCGTGTTGTGTTAATTGAAGATTTGTCTTATACAGCCATATTGGCTTATCTCAATCAGCGTTCTGATAGTGTGGTTAATTCAATCACTCTATCAGAACTTCACTTGTTATTAAATCAGTTGATTGATGACCTGAAAGAATGCTTGGAAGCTGAACAGCAGCAAAGATTAATTGTTGACAATCTAAAAAACTCAACATCTTCCTTTAATACTGAAGATCTGATTTCCAATATTGCCGTAAACAAAGAAAGGCTATCTCAGTTACGACAGCGGATCAGCGTCTATCAAGAGTTTGTGAAAAATGAGTTTAATTTTACGGTAGAAGGACAAACTAATGAATCCATCACTGAATTTGTAGAGGGGGTCAGGGAGAAGCAGCGAAAAGCAATAAATGAATTGCAAAATGTAATTGGGCTTTTCGAGTTATTATCAAAACTTAAAGAGGAAGTTATTCCATTTTTGCGGTACCAAAAAGCTAAAAATGATGAAAAGGCGATTAAGGCGAGAATAAAGTTTTTAAATACCACATTAAAAACAACGCTGGAGACAGAAAGAAATTTGGTTATAGCTCATATAGATGAGCAAATTAACTCCTTCTTTTTTGAGGATATTATTAATACTCTTTACAGGAAGATCGATCCGCACCCTGATTATAAAGAGATTAAATTCAAATGTGATTTTACCGACAACAATCCACAGCTTAACGTCTGTGTAACCGATGAAAAGAAAGTCACGCTTCAAATTCCTAACTTATATTTTAGTACAGCACAACTGAATATTTTAAGCTTGAGTATCTTCTTGGCTAAAGCCCTACACGCTAAGGACGCAAATAATAATCCTTTAGAGTGCATATTTATCGACGATCCTATTCAGGCGATGGATAGTATCAACATCTTGTCGACTATTGATTTGCTTCGTAGTATCACAGTTAACCTAGGTCGTCAGATTATTCTTTCAACACATGATGCAAATTTTCACAACCTACTCATGAAAAAAATCCCCGATAAGCTTTACAATTCTAAGTTTATGGAACTAGAAACTTTTGGTAAGGTCAAACAAATAGAGGAAATAGATGTCCATTAGTTACATTTTAGACCAAACTTGCAGGGTGGAAATTAAAAATACCGGATATGTTCTCCCTATACCCTACTTAAGGCGACAATGTTCCTTGCTCAAGCTTAAATTATGGTGGAAGACGCTATTTGCCTTATGTTTTTACGGAACAAGGTGTCGCAATGGCTTCTGCCCTACTCCGTTCAGGTATAGCCGTTAAAGTCAGTGTCGAGATTATGGAAGCCTTTGTAGAAATGCGACGTATGCTTATTAGCAATGCTTCATTGTTTCATCGTTTGGATAACATTGAATTGAAGCAGCTAGAAGCCGGCCAAAAATTTGAAGAGCTATTTAAAGTTTTGGAAAGTGACAAGCTCCACAGTGAGAAAGGTATTTTTCTACAATGGGCAAGTTTTTGACATTTACATCTTTATTTCGGATATTATCCGAAGTTCCAATAATTCTGTTATACTATTTGATAACTATGTGGACGATACGGTCCTGACCTTATTGGGAAAAAGGAATGCTAATGTATCAGCTACTATTTATAATAAAAATATCAGCAATCAATTAAGGCTCGATTTACAACGGTACAATAGGCAATATCCTAAGATTGAAGTTGAGTTGTTTTCTGATGCTCACGACCGTCTGTTGATTATTGACAATGCAGAACTCTACCATATCGGGGCATCGCTCAAATACCTGGGTAAAAAATGGTTTACCTTTTCCAGAATAGATATTGAAGTCGGCAGGATGCTACAAATTCTGAATAAACAATAAACCCTCCGAATTGGAGGGTTTATTGTTTTTATTTTACATCGTCTGACTTATTCGTGTTCCGTAGTTCAGATTGTTCATTCAGAGGAAGTTCTGTTTGTGACGAAACCTGAAAGGACATAAAAAATTTTTTCCTTTCCACACTTAGAAAATCAAGTAATAATGAAATAACACCTTTTAAAGGAGAATCTATATTTTCAGGATTTATTAAAATTTCATTAAAACCCATCTTTTCAAAATCTCTAGCCCAATTAAATAAATTTTTCGTATTCTCATTCTTGCTAAAAAAGTCTTTTAATATATCAATAGGAACTCCTTCTAATGATTTCAAAAAAGAATTTGCTGACCTATTGCCAGAAATCTGTACCGCTATAGAAATAATCTTATCTACTCCATCTTTACCTAAGTTTCCAAATTTAAAACCATTAGACAATTTTTTTTCTCTTTCAGCAATATCTAAGAATGCAACATCTTTAAGAATAAAGTCAATTGTTATTAATAAGTGAGATGTAATTAGATACAATAGCCTTGTCGAATCTTCGCGCTTTTGAGGATCAGTGATTATTTTTTCTACGAAATATGCTATATATGATAATGCTGCATTAAATCCAGAAAAATCTAATTCAGATAATAATCTTGATTTAGATTCTTCATAAATATATCTCCAATCTTTATTCCCAAAAGTCTTGTAGCTTTTATTTTTTGCAAATCGTTGTGTTAATTCTTCTTCTGATAATCTATCTGGATGCGAATTGGAACGTAGTTTTGATAAAAAAGCTCCGTCTAATATTATAGTATTATGAAGTTGTCCAAATTTATGAACAACAGGTCGTTGATCAGTTGTAGCTACAATACAACTATCAAAATTTAACAACTCTCGTACTCCGTTTGCCCAAAGTATGCGTTCAAAGGCTTGAGGAGATTTCTTGTTTTTGATATCTACATTAATACGTTGTCTCGTTATGCTTGAGGAACGTCCATATAAGTATAAATCTACATCGGTTATGTCATTATTCTCATATCTAAATTTAACACCTCGAATTACAAAATAGCCTGAATTAATGAAATAATTTCTAATCAATTCTTCCATTAATTCTCCTTTTGTGATATTGTTTTTTTGATTTTCCATTAGTTTCTAAATGTTCTTAAAAGTTCCCCAACAGATTTTTTAGATTGTGAATTTTGTTTTTTTCTATTGATTTGACGTTTATTTTCTGGTCCAATGTAGTTAGTTACGCTTCCGGTATATATGTTAGACCCTAATATTGTTTGTTCTGTAGCATCACCTAACTCAAGAACTTGCATTGCTAATAAACCAATATCTTTTTTTAAGAGTTTCATATGATAACGATTAGGATACGTGCTATCTCTTCTTAATTGAATAACACGTTTAAGCTCCAATAGCTTATAGTCTTCTCCTATTGCTGTGGCAGGTCCAACTTCACGACCGTTTACCAATTTTCTCAACAAAACTTCTAACATAGATATTTTTCCTCTTCCTTGAGAGCTAAAGTTGATACCGTAATACAATGAAGAAACAAACGCTTTAGCTAAGTCAAGTGCATCCTCTTCAAATGGGTTTCCATATTTAGAAAATGCAGATGGTTTTGTTATAAAAGTTTTTGCCTCTGAAGAATTACTAACCTCATTAAAATCATACATTCCTATAGACTGGAGTTTTGATAAAAGTTGCTCTCCTAAAATTTCTTTTCCTTTCTCTAAAGTAATACAGCCATGTGAGGTTAATAATTGATCTAATTCAACTATTTTTCTAGTTTCATCTGGCTTCAGTGATGATAGAACAGCATTTGTCTTTTGTGCGCCTTCCCTACGAAACAAGTTACCATTAAAGTACAATTTACTTTTATCATCTAAAACTTCATAATCTATAAAACCAATTTCCTCAGCTTGTAGAAATAGATCTTTCGTTTCTGTGTTAGATAGAGAATATGTGTCAGAAATATATTCATTTAATGTTTTTTCCCCTTTTGGCAAATCTGAAATATTATCAGAAAGTTCTAAAGCCGCTTTTTGAAAGCTTGAAGGGGAATTGTTGTCAAAAATATCAGAAGTATGTCCAAGAACAGCTGAAGTGGTAACTCCTAAAACAGAGATTGATCCATTACTAGCAGTATCAATTAATCTAGCTTCTTTAAGCTTCGACTTGATGGTTTCGATCTCTGTTTTTTTTATATTCGATACTTTAGCTATAGCATTAACTTTATCCAACTCTAAATTACTTTGTTCATCTGATGCTGCTAAATTTGATAGAAAAACACCACATTTCCCAGCAAGTTCAATATCCTCAAACTCATAAGTATCTTTAATCTCTACTAGTTTGTTAGTATGATTTATAACCCAAGCACCTTTAGTTCTTTTTTTCATAATTGTTCATGTTGCAAATTGTTTTGTATTTAAACCCCACGAAATTATAAGGGTAAATCAGGTTCAATAACTACAAAAATACAAAATAAATTCCTCGTTATTAATATCAATACGACAAATTCCACCTCTCAATGCCAAACCCTACCACTTCTCTAAATACAGAGCTTGTCTGCTATAATTTTAGGTTTTCATCAAAACTCTAAACAAAATAAAGCATGCTTGGTTCCGATGGGTTTTTTAGCTTCTATTTTATAGATAGCATTATAATAGACAAGCTTGGATACGATTATAGGTTTCTGGTGTTTAAAAAATATATTTTTTCTTCAATGCTATTAAATTCTTATTTTGGATATATTTTTTTTAAATCAGAAAGGTGTTTTAAAATTAGAGAAATTATTACTTCTATTCTCTGTAAAGAATAATCAGCCTCAATCTCTAATTCATTTGTTGCTGTTTCTATTTCACTTAGTGTTTCAATATAAAATTTATCCATAAGAAGCTTTAAATACATTCAATAAAATGATCTTTAATAAGGTATATTACCTTTTCTTAATCTCAAAACAACGTTTTGAATTTGTGGCAATAAGAGCAAAACAACAATTACCAAAATCACACCTGTTAGCATCCAGTCGTAATAATCTCTAGTAGCACGAGCCAATATTTGATGAGCTACCATTTGATTAATATAGCCTGAGGATACTGCTTTTGAAGTATAGATATCGCTACCGGCATTCGCATATTGATTTTGAATATCCAGTAAGGTAGCTGGTAATTGTGGGTTCATTTCTGTAACTGCTTCCCGAATCTTTTCGCGAACTCCTGATTTTGCAAATAATTGAAGTTCGTTATTCAGTGCCAGACTAGCTGTAAACCCAGTAAACCTAGCCAATATGCCGATAAGCGATGCATTGATAGCAATTGCTGGCGGTGCTGATGCAGCTGTAAACGAAACAATAGGGACAAATAAGACTCCTGTTGCCACACCATAAATAAACATTGGTAAAATGAAATCAATTGTTTCGCCCTGTACAGAAACAAATAGTATCATATAAGCATAGTAAATCGCCATAATTCCAAAGCCAACAATAATCAATCTTATCAGGTTATAACCCATCAATACAAATCTGGAAGTAACGAACATACCCAGTGTAGTCCCAAAAATTACAGCCGTCCATATCGGAATGGTGCTCAGTGGGTCATTTCCTAAAATCACTTCAAGATAGCCGTAGGCAAGTCCAGTGCTTCCTTTAAAAATATAAAATGTAAAAAGTAGTAATAACCCAATGACAAAATTCTTTGTCTTGAAAATCTGTAAGTTGATTAATGGTCGTTTAAGCTTCAATTCTCTAATGATGAAAAGCGAAAGAATAATTAGATTGACTACACTAAGCGTAGTGATTAATGAACTACCGAACCATCCGGATTGTCGCCCGTAAACTAGTATAAATCCCAAGATTAAGATAAAAGACACATAAAACAGATAGCCCATCCAATCCACCTGATAAAGTGGAATCTTTTTGGTAAATCGAGCGTTACTGTTCATCGTAAGCAAAATGGTAATTGTTAGAATGATAAGTATGATAATAAATCCATAGAATAGCCAGTTAAAATCAAAGAAATGAATGACCAAGCTGGTAAAAATTGAATAAAAAGGCACGGCAATCTGTATGCTGCCATACAGTATGCTAAAAGCAATCACTCGGGCACGTACAGACTGTAACATAGGAAAAATGAGTTGTAACACAATTCCTGACATCAATGCACAGGTAATTCCTTGAAAGAACTGGCAAATAACAAACAATGTCCAATCTTTCAAATGAAAACAGATCACAGAGCAGATGGCATTTATGGCGAGGGCAATCAGTAAATATTTTCTTGGTGCAAAATATTTTACAATCCGAAAATCAAGTGCGAGGAAAGCTACGGTAGAACCATAGATAACGACCATCCCATATTGTACGTCGGTAGGCTGTATACCATAAAATCCCATCGTTGCAATCGGACTACTATAAAAAGCGAAGCTAAACAGACAGGTCATCAGAATGGCAAATATGACGGATCTCGCCACCCATTCAGAAACCCAGGATTTGAAAACAGGTATTTTATGTGCTTGCATAATTAATCTTTTATAACATAAACATTGGCATTCATTCCAGCAGAGAGTTTTCCTAATTTTTCAGGTGTATCGATTAGTTTAATACGAACGGGAATCCTTTGAATAATTTTTACAAAATTACCTGTAGCATTATCTGGTGGAAGTAGGGAATAACGTGAACCTGTGGTGGGCGAAAGTGATTCGATAGTACCATTGAATTTTTCATTCGGAAAGGCATCAACTTCTAAGGATACCACCTGTCCGATTTTGAAGTTGCCAATCTGTGTTTCCTTAAAATTTGCAACCACCCATTTTTCCTCGACTTTGTTCACCAGAAAAGCCAGTGTCTGCCCAGCTTGTATCAGTTGACCTTCCTGGATAGTCTTTTTACCAATTTGTCCATCAAAAGGTGCAATGATAACCGTGTATCGAATGTCTAATTCCTGTCTTTGAACAAGTGTTTCTTTAATTTTTATCTCTGCCTGTACAGCATTATGTTGCGCTCTAAAATCATTCAGTTTAGATTCTGCTACTTGTAAAGAAGCTTTAGCCTGATCATAATCTGACTGTGCAATGGATAAAGAAGCACTGATGTTATCGAATTTCTGTTGTGTGGTAGATTCATCTGCTAGTAAATTTTTATAACGGTCAAATTCTTTTTGCTGTTGGTTCAATCTCGCTTTCGCCCCTGCCAATTGTGCTTTTATAACTTCAATACTTTTAAGTTGTGTTTCTTCGTTCGCCGTCAAAATCGGTAATTTGGCGTGTGAACTCATGAGCTCTGCTGATGCAACATCTTTTTTCAGTCCATACTCGTCCAACTCAATGACCACAAGCGTATCGCCTTTTTTAACAAGCTGATTGTCCTTGTAATATATTTGGCTGATATAGCCACCCACTTTTGCGTTTATCGGTGAAAGATAAGCATCTACCTGTGCATCATTGGTCTGCTCATAGCGATATCCTTTTAAGAAATAGGTAGCTCCCCAAATAATGATCCCTACGAATAATGCGATACCAAACCATTTGGTTAGGCTTACAATAATTTTATCTTTTTTATTTTTGTTCATAATATTTGTACTAAAGAATTCCTATGATTGCCAAAAGTCTGATATGGCTTACTTTTACGCTTGTCTGTGCTGTTGTCAGATTGAATTTTGCTTCCAATAAAGCGTTTTCTGCTTCCAAAAGGTCGGTTAGTAGCGATTCCTGATTTAGGTAGCTACTTTTGATAACACGAACGGTTTCGGTGGTTTTAACGATATTTTGTTCTGCCGTTTCCACGCTCTCCAGAGCCTGTTTTTGCTGTAAATAAGCTTCTTTTACCTGAAGAGAGATTTCGTCCTTCTTCATTTCTGCTTTTTCTTTAGCCTGATTGCTGACAACCTGGGCACGAGCAATAGTATGTTTACTTTTGTACAAATTATCAATCGAATATTGTACTTTAATTCCTGTCTGACCAAATCCCCACAAGTCATTTGAATACGGATAAAAGGAAATCTGTGGATAGTTGTAATTATAGTTAGCGTACAAAGCAACTTTGGGCAATAGCGTAGATTTCACTTGTTTTACATTCAGTTCGCTCCATTTGATGTCACTAGCAGCAATTTTGTATTCAGGAGATTTGTTGAAAGCAATGTCTACATAGTCATTGTAGTCACCATCTGTGATAGCGTTTAATTCAATTGCATCTTCGTATTTGATCGCTAGCTTCATATCATTTTCACGTCCCATCAGTATATTGAGCCGTTGTTTAGCTAATTCAATCTTCTTTGTAACATCGGAAAGACTTAGTTCCAGTTGAGACAATTTCACAGAGGTTCTCAGTACATCACTCTTTAATACGGTGCCGTTTTTATGCAGACTTTCTATCAATCTCAATTGCTTTTTTTCTGCTTCAATCTCTGCATTTAGAAAATCATAGAAATGCAAGAACTTATACAAATCAAAATAAGCAACTGCGACATTATATTTTACACTATGCTTTTGCAGATCAACTTCATGTTGTTTTCGTGTCTCTTCTTCCTTTTTCATGGCAATGTTTCTTTTGTCTTTACCACCGTTGTAAAGATTAAAGTTCAAGTTGTAACCTACTCCGTACCCATAGCCTTTTACAGGCACATCCTGTGGAGAAGAAAATAATCCATTGTCGTAAATCAGAAATTTGGAATTGAGTTTTACGTCTCCACCTACTGAAAGTTCAGGCAACAAACGGTCTTTGGCTTCCAATATTTCTATTTTACTTTGCTGAAGATTTAGGTCGGATAGTTTAAGCTGTCGATTGTTCTTTTCTGCAACTTTCCATATTTCTTCCAAACTTAAGGGGTGGACGTTTTCTGCATGCTGAGCATAAATGGATTGTTCAAATAACAGCAACAGTATGCCCAAAATCGTAACTGTTTTATATTGTTTCATTAGTTTTGCTTTTATAAATGATTGGTTCTTTATTTTTCTTTGCTAACCATTGTTTTAGCATATTTTTCAACTCATCAAAAGCAAAGCTTAAATCGACCGTTGGCATAAAGGGACTGGAATAGGCATAAGCCAACCCGTAGATTTTTGCTTTATCAATTTCTTCATCTGTACGAAGTAATTTATGTTGAGATTTTTTGCCTTGTATTTCAAGTTCAAAATCTTTGTCGGGTTTTATGATTTTACGTTTCATAATTTTTTACTATTATTAAAACAGCAAAATTATCCATCGCAGCAATCTATGCTTTTATATAATTAGCCTAATATTTACTATATTTGGCCACATGGGAATCCTTAGCCAATTAATAAATAGTGTAGATAAAAATCCCGATTCAATCCTTGTGATGCGACAGCAGACGGAACAGCGTTTGCCTGCTCATCAGCATGATAAGGCTCAGTTGTTATTGGTCTATGGAGGAATTGCTTATTTACAAACAGAAACAAAAGATTTCTATATTCCGTCTAATCATTATATATGGATACCCAAAAACTACCCTCACAATCTGATGTTTAATACACAGGATTTATACATTATAAATATTTATTTTCCAGATGGAAAAGCAGATAGTTTTTATGATGAACTGGGTATTTATCCTGTTAGTAAGCTTCTGGCAGAAATGCTCTCATTTAGCGAGAAATGGCAAGGTGATTATTTTAAACGTTCATGGGAATTTGAGTTTTTAACTACAATTAAAGGCGTATTATCAAAGGAAAACCTCGAAAAATTCTCCATTCAACTTCCTATAACTGACGATAAAAGGCTCAATGCCATAATCGACGGTTTTAGAAATCGATTAAATGAAAATCTAAGTTTAGATAGTATTGCTCAGCAATCGGGAATGAGTGTAAGAAGTTTGACCAGATTATTCCAAACGAAATTGCATATCACTTTTGTTCAATACTTAAAAATGCTTCGTATTATTAGAGCAATGGAATTGATTAATGATACAGATTTGAACATGACGGAGATAGCTTATGAAATAGGATATTCAAATATATCTGCGTTTAGCAATAATTTTCAGCAACTAACTAATATGAGACCTACTGAATTTAAAACCAAATAAGAACGGCCGCTGCTGGACCATTATCAGAAACCTATGGGGAGTTAGATCGTCCCACTACAAAACTTAAGATGAAGATAACTTTGAATTTGGGATATGTCATCAGGGCCCGTGAATTATTGTCACTTGAGGATGAGGTTCTTAAGGCTTATTTAAAAGAACAATCACCAAAGTCTTAATTGTCTCTCATTTGGGCTTGGTCAAGTAAGGCAGTGAAAAATCAATGATACTGATAACATCTCGACTTTTTATTTTGAATGCCTCATACCGTTACCTGCCATGTTGAACTTGGAAAAGAAATAGGAAGGGCTAATTCCTCTATGAATTTGTAGTCCGTTCTATCTGATATCTTTTACAACAACCTTATATAAAGCAAGATGAAAGAAAGCGTTATAGAAAAGATTTCAATGCTAGTAACCAAAGGGGTTGAGTCAGAAGCCGAATGCATATATATGCTCGCACAAATTAGAAAGCACATTGAACAGCATCGAATCGAGGGTTATTGGAACTTGCGTATGTGTGCCAACTGGACGCTATACAGCCAGCTGGACAACAAAACTGTACAAGGTTTCCTCCGAGAACTGAACGATTTTCTTGTTGATGCCGAAACCCATGGCGAATATCACATAGCCCAATATCCCCTACTTAAAAAAAAGCTATCGTTTGTTACCTCTTTACAAGAAGAGTTATCCGATTTCCTGAATGCGGTAGGTATCAAATCGAAAATCCATCCCGGCAATTCAACATTTCGTAACTTGTTACAAATATTCGGTCAAGTGATTGAGGATACTCCTTTGGTTTGCAAGCCGAATTCTCCACTTTCACATATAAGCGAAGTGACCTTTTCAAGGCGGAAAACGATATTCGAAAATGAACAATCTCCCTAGCTTTACTGGAAGATAAAAAATGGAGACAAAGCTGTTCTACTTATAAAGTCGAACATCCTGTCCATCCCATTCGGCGTAATTGAAGTTACTACTGAAGCCTTTGCTTTCGTGACGAACGACAACGGGTTATAAAAAAAGAAGCGCAAGTTATTAGAAGGATGCGCGAGTCGTTGTGCTGCGCTTTCATTTTAACAACATTTCTAGTTGAAGTAAATATTCCTGTCTAGGAATGCTCGTTTCGTTTTCCCATGCAAGGATAGTAGAGCCATCAACATTAAGAAGTTTTCCCAGTTTCTTATTGCTAAATCCGTTTCTCCATCTATAAGCTTTTATTCTTCGTGAAAGTCTTGCTTCATCAAATTCAAGCGGACAATAACCTAAAAAATTAACTATTCGAGGAAAGTATTGGATTTGTGGCTCGCACCTATTTCTTTCCCAATTGGTAACACAGTCTTCTGTAACCCTACAGATTTTCGCTACATCCTTCTGGAGCAACTTTAAATCCATACGCTTCTTTCTTATATGTTCGCCTATTGAGATTGGGGTTTCAGGGTAGTCGAAACCCCTCGGTTTTTCGTTTTGGTCTTCAAAATGCGTACAAGGCAACGCAGGAATGTGGTTGTGTTACCATATTCAAGATTCAATCTTGGTGGGGCAATGAATAAACTCTCAAGGTTCTCAAGCCAGAGGGTATATAGAGTTTATATAATGAAATTTTTCTTGTTCATAGTATGTTGTCGGTTGGCTTAACGTACAATTAATAGTTTGTAAACACTTTTGTAACATTATATATTTATGTTTATTGAGTTAAACCCTCTTAAATGAAAACATATTTTATACCTTTTGTGGCCGTAGTGATCGGCTTAAGTTCATGTAATCAAAAAACTAACAGCAAGGATGAGTGCGGTAGTGGACGTGCAGATACATCGCAAGTTAAAGCTGAACTTAAAGGCCATTCTGATTTTAATCTTGATCAGGTTCTTGTGTCCCAGCAGGAGGTTGGAGATTTTCCGTATTTGTCTGCTCCGTCGGGATACCGACACGGGGACGACAAGGAAAAAACCTTGGAGGAGAAATATTTTTTCCACAAGGATAGCCTGATACAGAAAATTAGTGGCAAATATTTTCATACGGCTGTCTACCAAGAGGGCGATGTTTTCGAAGACACTTATGTAGTCAACGAATACAAAAAGGCTATTGAAAATTTGGGAGGAGTCGAGGTTTATTCGGGAGGGCTTCCCTCAACGGCTTCGGATCTGATCGAAAAGGAAAAGCCTGCCTACGTATCAGACATGTACGATCCAAGCCCCTATAAATACAAACAATTCCTGATCCGTACACCAAATGAAAATATCTGGATCGAGCTGTGCCATGGCCTTAATGCTAATCAGATTGACCTGACGGTGCTCAGGGAAGAGGTCTTAAAAGAAACCATACAGTAAAACCAGAACGAATATGAATACAATCATTATTACGACAGACTTTTCGGAAGCAGCGATAAATGCTGCCCGATATGCTGCAGGATTGGCAAAATCAATTGGAGTTTTGCGAATTGTGCTTTACCATTCGTATGACAATGCTCCAGCAGTTACGGATGTTCCAGTGGCAGAGACGGATACAACCCTGGCGCATGAAGGAAGCCTATTGGCGCTTGAGATTGTGGAAAGGGAAATCGGGTTAGTATTGGGAGATGATCCTAAGATTGCGATTGAGCTGGTGGCTAATGGGTTGTCATTGGAGCTTGGGGTGGAGCAGCTTGCCGAACAATGGCGGGCAGGCCTGGTGGTGGTGGGGACAACTGGAAAAAGTGGTCTGGAAAAGTTTTTTGTAGGGAGCAATACTGTCGGTTTGGCTTCATCCTGTCCGGTACCTTTGCTTATCGTTCCGAAGGAGGCAGAATTGGGTTCGATCGATAAAATTGTGTTCGCCTGTGACCTGAACCAGGTGACCAGGAGTACACCGGTCTCGGAAATCGGCTGGTGGCTGGAAAAATTGGGTGCGAAGCTGTTGGTGCTGAACGTAGCGCTGGAAGGCCGGCGGTTTGATCCCGATATGATCCCCGAGCAATATAAGATGCATGAATTGTTGGATGGCTTCGGACCTTCGTACCATTATGAACAGGGTGAGGACATCGCTGAGGAGATTGCGGACTTTGCAGAGGATGAGGAAGCAGGCCTAGTGATTACCGTGCCGAAGACCTATGGCTTTTTCGAAGGGCTGTTCCGACGTAGTGTGAGCAAGCGATTGTTGGGTAAGACGGAGGTGCCATTGCTACTTCTCAAAGAAAGGGAATGAGGGATATTTAAAAAGAAAAATTATTATCGATGAAATCACCTGGAAAAGTTTTAATGCAATTACTCCTTGCTTTCTTGTTGCATAGAAGCATCTTTTGCTCAGACAGTTTTTGATGGGGTGTAGTTTTTCCAAAGATGTATCCTGCGGAATTGACAGTATGGAACAGGATTTTCTTTCCGATGCAATCCAGGCTTTGAGCGGGTGGCTGTTATAATTAATTTTCTGCAGAAGGGTTAATCGTTGGGGTGTATTCAAATCTTGAAAACAGGCTAGGCTTGCGAAATTGCCAAGCCTGTTAAAAGCTATTCGATTATTTTTGAGTAAAATCGTCAAGCGTTTGCTCCATTGGTTGTCCAGCAATATCCGCTGCATCTTCCATGGTCATTTCCATGATAAATTTATCTTTCGGAATACGGAATTTCTTCATATTGACTAACCAATCATTCTCCGTTTCACGAAATCCCAAAGGCAAAATCACAGTAGTTTTATATCCAGTTTCTTTTAACTTTAAAAGGTCATCTAATTTTTCGGCAATAAATCCTTCCATTGGAGTAGCGTCAACCTTTTGTTCCGCCGCTGCAGCAATCGCCATAGCAAAAGAGATATAACTTTGTTTTGAGGCATGATGGGCCTGCCATTCTTGTCCTGCTTCTTCATAAAGGTTTAGAATGGTTTTTCTGTACGAATCCATCGTGCTATGAGGTAAATTCCGCTCATCCATCATATCGTTAAATACACTGGAAATCCGCTCATCTGTGTATCCGTCCCATGCTACCCAGATCAAAAGATGCGAACAGTCTGTAATCTGGCTTTGATGATATGAAAATCCTTTGATTTTTTCCAAAAGAGTCTTATCAGATATTACAATGATTTTATACTGTTGCAAGCCAGAAGAAGACGGTGCTAACCTTGCAGCTTCCAAAATATATTCCAGTTTTTCCTGCGGAACCACCTGTCCGTTCATCTTCTTTGTAGCATAACGCCAATTCAAGTCGTCTATTAAAGCCATATCATAAGTTTTAATCATTTAAAGCCCTAAAATTAAAATTTAAATGTTTACTTTTAACACTAAGTATATAAAAGTAACAGTAACTTTTGAGTAACTTTGTAACTTATGGCAGACGATAAATTCCAAAAAGAATGTAAGAAGAACATTATGGCAGTCCACGATGCAATGGATGTGCTTAATGGCAAATGGAAAATATCTATTGTTGCCTCCCTCTGTTATTATCATAAAAGACGGTTTTCGGAAATCCTAAAAGACCTGAACGGAATCTCAAACAAAATGTTAAGCAAGGAGCTAAAAGACCTAGAAATAAATAAACTTATTAGGAGAACCGTTTTAGATACACATCCTATCACTGTTCAATATGAATTAACTGAATACGGTCAAAAGTTGCAGTCCGTAATTAGGGATCTTACCGATTGGGGTGCTGAGCACCGAAAAGAAATAATCGGGAAATAACTATTTTTCTACTATTTGGCATCTTATAATAATTATTCGTCACCTAGTAATAATATCTTTCTGACAAGTGCCCCTATTGGCGTCTGGACACTTTATATTCTTGCAATTACTTCTATAGAAGAATTGCGGTCTGGCAGTTATGATGCTCTTCTTCGACTGTGAATACTGTTATCGAAAGCGCTATCCTTCGTCAAGCTGAAGGTATTCAATCACTTTTCCATCATTTTGCTCTACTATAAAGCGAATGCCTGTACTTACTCTGTTAACGGGAATAATTACTCTCTTAGAATCCTTTTCAAGAATTTCCCAATAAGCCCCAAGGTCATCTACAACGAAGATAGCATCTACTAGGCGAGGTATTTCCAACGCTTCGGGACCAGTAACCGATCCGAGAATTACAAAGCGGTCAACCATTTTCAATTGGTAGCCATCGTGGGAAGCTGTAATACTCACCCCCTGACCGGTAATTTTTTTATAGAACTCGACTGTGCTTTCAAAATTCTCTATAACTATCGGCAAAACAACGGTTTTAATTTCCATATTCTATTTGTTTAACTTTGTAACAAAGGTATCCCAATGGTTTTGGGTATGCAATAACTCAGTTTTTTATTAGTTACGAAATGACAAATATGCTAAAGAAAACCTCTACTTATCAGGAAAATAAAAGAAAGCTATCCGATAGCTGTAGTGTTAACGACACCTTGTCGTTCATAGGAAAGCGGTGGCTTATGACAGCCTTGTATGAGATCTCTCTGGGATGCGATCAGTTTTCCACGCTTAAAAACAAAATTCCGGGTATTTCTGAACAGATGCTTGCCTCAAGGATAGAGGATTTAGTAAAAAAGGGATTGATCGTTAAAGAGCAGATTCGCAGTACTACTCCGGTACAGATCGCTTATTCTATTACGAACAAAGGTTCAGATCTCTTAAAAGTTTTGAATACCTTGGACGAATGGACTAACATATGGGAATATCCACAGCAGTGAATGTTCCATTATTCTTATTATCAGTATTTAAGTTAAGAAATGCTTGCCGATTTTATTCATTTGTTCAGAAGCGGTAAATTTTGCATATTTGGTAAACTTGTTATTGACCAAGCATGAAATTATAAACGTTTAGCTTTTTGCCAATACAATTATTCAACACAATATTTTATGACTAAAGAACCAAAACCACAACAATGCAAATCGATATACATACACATACAAAAAAAGTAAAACAAGGCGACTCTGAACATCGGAATATTGACGTTGACAGATTTTTGGAAATAATTAAAGAAACAGATGTAAAAATATTAGCTATAACTAACCACAATCATTTTGACCACGACCAATATATTGAATTCAAAAATAAGGTTGACGGAATTTGCCAAATATGGCCAGGTGTAGAATTTGATGTTCTTGAAGAAGGAAGAAGAGCACATTTGATTATTATTGTAAATCCCAAAAATTCGCAAGCATTTAACGATAAAGTTGGAGAAGTTATAGGGAATTCATCTGTCGACACTTTTGCTATCAGTATTGATGATGTTATAAGCAAATTCGATACTCTTGATACGATTTTTATCGCACACTACCATTCAAAAAAGCCAAATTTAACAGACACCGATGTCGAGAAACTTGTGAGTTTAGTTTCAAATAAAAAAAGAGTTTTAAAAGAGGCATCGAATTCCATTTCAGCAGGCATTTATATCAACCACGGACACAATTCTATACACGGTTCAGATGTTCATAATTGGAACGATTACGGAAACATTGCTGAAAATTTGCCCGAATTGAGGCTTCCTGTCGAGAGTTTTGAACAGTTTTGTTTATTGTTAGATAAAGATGATGCAACTATAAAAACCATTCTTGATAAAAAAACCAAAGAAACTATCCAAATAAATCCGTTTGGAGTTGCCGAGTTGATAAATATTGATATTTATAATGACATCAATATACTTTTTGGTTCCAAGGGCACAGGTAAAACGGAAATTTTAAGGGCACTTTCTAACTATTATAATGGTATTGGATTTAGGACAGACGTTTATGAATCAAATGCCAAGAGGCTTGATGTAGTTTTTGATTTGAAAGGAAATCAATATAATGTTGATACAGAAAGTTTAGGCATTGATAATTGTTCTGCTGAATTTACTTTGCTAAAAAACGCAACAGAGAAAAACATCACTAGCCTATCAGCATATACACGCTATTATTCTGCGGAGGCTACTAATAAAATATCCAAAAACATCAAGATTGACAAGTTTACTCAACTCGATGAAAATTCGTCTAAAAGGAGTTTTGAAGAAATCAAAGATAACTTAAAAGAAATTCGTGAGTTTAAGGGATACTTTAATAATGATACAAAATTACAAGCTGTTATTGGGGATGAACTTTTCCAAGAATTAGACGATGTTCTTTCGAAAATCATAGACAAGGTAAATTCGGAATCAGAAAAGAGAATTATTGACTACAAAAGCATAAGTTTATTCAATAACCTTATAAAACTATTTGTATCTGAAATTTCAAGAAAAACAGGACAACCTGAAAAACCTATAAAGACTGGGTTTTATGAATATGCAAGCAATCGAATTGCAATTGAGAAAGATGTTAGAAAAATTCTTGAAAACATTTCTAAACCAATTGAAGCACAAATTGAATATGTAGGAGATTTAGGTGAAAAAGGGAAATTGTATTGCACTACCAATCTAATCTCTCAAGATGGTAAAATAACAGATAGCAAATATAAGCATATGTTAAGCACGACTAAAATTCCTCAGAAATTGGTCGCTGCACAAATTGAAATTATCCACAGGCATATATATTCTAACGCATTATTTGAAAAAATTACTGAGCTTAAAAACATTGAAAGTTCAGAAATGGTAAATTCAATTGACGATTTACTGCTTTTTTACAGGCATTTTACTTTAAATGACCAAGTCTATACACCATCAAATGGAGAATCTTCAATGGTTCTTTTGCATAATGAATTATTGAAAGACAAAGAAATATATCTAATTGACGAGCCGGAAAAAAGTTTAGGTAACGATTATATAAGTGATGTAATTGTGCCGTTAATTAAGGAAAGGGCAAGAAGTGGCAAAAGAGTAATTATTGCAACTCACGATGCAAATATTGCTGTAAGGACGTTACCATACAACTCAATTTATAGAGAACACGATGTTAACGGCTATTGCACATATTCGGGAAACCCATTTTCGAACAGCTTAGTCTGTAATACAGGACAAAAACCTAACTTAGATTGGAAATTAATTAGCATGAAAACTTTAGAGGGCGGGAAATCTGCTTTTGGTGAAAGAGGTAAAATATATGCAAACTCATAACGCAACTATTGATAGAAAAGAATTAAGTGCAACATTAAAGCTTGCACTCGGAGAAACTGTGTTAGAGATAGTTTTGACTGAAGACAGACCTAACGATGTAAAGAGTGTATTCAACAAGTTATTGGAACAACTTAAAAAGGGGGAATTTGAATTCAACTTGACTGACGATAAAGAAGATCTGTATCACCACATTTGCAAAGAATACATAACTCAACTTAATGCAGAACTAAAAAGTACATATAGTGAGTTACAGGACAATGGGTTAATACAACTGAAGTAAGATTGTGCCTAACAAAATTTGCTGCGCATTCTCCATATCATTTGTAATGAAGTAGCATAAAAGCACTAATTATTCTTATGGTAAACTATTTACATCAAACACAACATCCTCAATTAAATTATGAAGCATTTTTTGAGGTTATGCGTGATTTTAGAAAAGGAGGGTTAAATCCCAATAATTATGATGAGTTTATAACGTTTGTGAGAAACTTACCACCAATTGTATCAAGAAGTGACACTGACTATGGTGTTTTTAAAAAATTCAATTTGACAGATTTGAATGAAGATGATTTTCAGATTGTCATAAGAGAATTGTTTAGAAGATCGGAAGAAAACTCAAAAAGATGTTGGCATCCAGAGGCAGGTGTACAAACATGCAAGCTTGATAAAGCAGGAAATATTTCAATTAGTGCAGCGCATTCAATCCAGAATAATCGAGTTCTCAGTCAAATTGCGAAAGATGGTCATGTGATGACCTATAAAAAGACTTCGCCAGGATTTGATGGTAAATTAATTGGCAAAAGTTTAGCGTCGGTATTTTGGGGATTCTGTAACACGCACGATGCAATATTTAAACCAATTGAAGTATTGCCCTATACCCAAACTGCAGAACAAAATTTCCTTTTCGCATATCGGGGGTTTATCGTAGCAGCTCACAAAAAAATCGAAGGAAGTTACCTTGCTAATTTTGGAGATCAAGCAGACAATGACATCAAGGAAACAAAAAAAATATTTGATAAAGCAATTCTTAAAAAAGATTACAATATAATCGAAACAAAAATATTCGAACTTCCAGTTTTTTATCCTATAGCAGCCTCTTCCAGCTTTTATTTAGATTTCGATTTTGAAGGCAATCAGATCCCTCATTCAGAAAATAGAATGGAATATTTATATGTTTCGCTATTTCCAGATTCTAATAAGACATATTTTCTAATAAGCTATTTTAAGAATGATGTTAAGTTATATGAAAAAGTATGTTCACAAATTGTAAATAGAGGAAAGCTTAAATCAGATATAACAATTCTTTTAGCAGGCCACGTAGGGAATATTTATTTTGAACCCGTATATTATTCGACTTTTATAGACAATCAAATGGCCTTAATTGAAAAAGCTTTGATTGATGCTCAATTCGATTATGGCATATTTAATGGAAGCAACAGTATTTTGGAAACGTTTAATTTAACACCGAATGATTATCTTAAGAATCCTTATGAATTAAATTTTTTCGGATATTAGACACTCATTGTCAGCTTTATTCAAAACAATATGCCTATTAGCGAAAAAGATATACAGCTCCATATATGGGGGCTAAGAGATAATTGGGTTAATTTGATTCAGCCTGTAAAATTTCCTGAACCAAACCATTTCATAGACGGGGAATATGACATATGGTCATTAAATCCCCAAGATGCCTTTTTAAATATAATCTATAGTCGGCTATCTGACTTAGATAAATATACACGCAAAACCGAGCTGATTGGGTGCGAGGTACACTTAAAAAAGAACTCAGATTCAACAATTCGAGCCGACTTATTATGCTGTTCAATTGGGAGAGGAGGTTTTGGAATCGTTGAAATCAAAAAAAGCTCGCAAACAGAAAGACAAGCATATACCGAATTGCTGGGGTATGGCAATCACATACAAGGTCTATTTCCGGGTATGTCTACGGAGGACTTGGTTTATATCTTAATATCCCCTATGGAAGAAAGGATTGTACGAGAAGCCACATTATTAAGTCTTCTTAATGACGAAAAACCGGTATATTGTTTGGTTCCTAAGTGGGTAAATGATGATATAACCACACTTAAATTACATCCGTGGATTCCATCTAACGAAGACTTGGTTAAAATTTCAAATGGAATGTTCCATCCTTCCAATATTGACATATTTAAGCTGACTTGGGATTACGTTGACGACTGGAATTATTTACCACCACAGCAGAATCCCGAGCCACATATGGTCGATACATTAAATAAGCTGTCCATATATGCTGCACAAGTGATGGAATCAAAGCACATAACGGGTTTCGTTTATGCCTCACAACCTTGGGCAGAAATGCCTCTTCTTCCTAACTCTTTGATTATAGCTGGTATTAACCCATTTAAAGTCAGCAAACTGCTTCATCTAATAAGAACCAAACGACTTGATATATATAAAACAGAAGATTTGGATACGTCAGGCATTAAATTGAGTAATATATTGCCAGAAATAGATAATACTCACAATAAATCCAGTGAAGACTATTTGGAAGCCTTTTCGACTGCTTGGACTAATACTATTGCGGGCATTTCCTTTGAAACATTTAAAACCATGACTATAAATTCCGAAAATGAAACCTTTGAAACTGACCATGGTTCAATGACTTGGAAACAATATCAACGAATCCTAATGGAGGACGTTTTTGTACATAATTATGATGTAAGACCAACGGGGCTTTTAAGAAAATTATTTCAAGCATATCAAGATATTGATTATAAATATTTGACAAAACATAGTTATGAAAATCATCCGTTTCATGAACATGGTGACATTCCACGCTATGGTATAGACAATTGGTATGATATTAGATATTTTCGAGAATTTCTAAATCGTCTATTTGATCCAGTATATAACTACAGATTTGATATAAATGATGCAGAAACAGATAGAAAAAGTGAAGACCCAGATTGACAGCAGTTTGTTTTATTGATTTCAAACTTTCCGAAACTGCACTCTAACCTGTTCTTAATTAAATTCATATTTATAAACCGCCCTTGATCTTGATGGTCAAGGGATAAATTACTCCATGAGATCTTTCGCAAATAAAATATTTTCGAAATCCTCAATAAAGTTCGACATTTTGTACATTTGCGTACCCAACGTGAAAAAGAGGAAAAATCCAGTCCTAATTCTGGAATTCCTCTTTTTTTATTTGATATAATCTGCTGAAAATAAGCGATATACAAAAACACTAAATTTATTCTCTCGGTTCGACATTCATTAGTTTTCTTGCTATAACTCAATCCTTTAGGGAACAGCAGAAATTGTATACGTTGCTTGGTATTGTAGTCTGCCGAAACCCACTTTAAAGGCAATTCAAGCGCGAATTTTATGGTGAAGGCTATACTTTTTTCGAGGTTCGACACTTGTCGCGACAGCTTAGTCAACTTATCCTGTATTTCCTCTTTTTCCTTTACATAACGAGTTCGATATTTGTTATACAATTCTTTATTAATCTCTTCCTCTATATAGCGTTCTTCCAGCCTAATTATCTTTTTTTCAAGATCCGAATACTCCTTTTGTAAAAGCTTATAATCATCCTGCTTATTAGCGGTGAGTTGATTGAATAAAGCAATGGTCTGTGTTTTAATCAATTTTATTATATCCTTTGCTTCTTCTATTTTAAAAACTTCAAGTATTCTTGCAAACATATCATTGAGATCTTTTGCATTCTTATTGTTGTTACAGGCTTTAGTATTGCATTTGTAGTAATGTATTTTTTTCCTTTTCACAACATAGCCTCTTAAAGGCATTCCACAATGGCCGCAACAAACAAAACGTTTCAATGGGATAGCTACATTCTCTTCATTGATGGTATAACCATGTGCATTATCTTTCATCAATCCATTCACACGAAGAAAGACTTCTTTAGAAATAAGTTGCTCGTGATTCCCTTCCACCACTCGTCCTTCCAACATATTGTGTACTATCAGACCACAGTAAAAAGGATTGTGTAACACTCTAGATATCTGCATACGCCCAATATTAAAGCCCTTCTCAGCAAGCCGATGTCTAATAACTTCTCCTGTTAAATTTTCATTTGCTTTCCACTGAAATGCCTGTCGAATTAAGCGTCCTACTTCATTTACAACTATTTTTCTTTTTCCATTTAATTTAGTTACATCGTAACCAACCGGCGGTTTTGTTGGCCAATCTCCTTTGAGAAGCATTTCTTTTATTCCTGCCGTGCATTTTTGTTTACGAAGTTGGTTATCAAACTCGCCAAATAGAAAAAGCATTTTCTGTTGCATCTGTCCAGATGCATTAGAAGTATCAATCGGTTGAGTTACGGATACGATCTCTATCCCTAGTTTTCTCAATTCATTTGTGAGCCATATCGAATTATCGTTGCGTGAGAAACGTTCTAAACTATACACCAAGATATAAGAAATTTTTCCTTTGTATTTTTTTACAAACGAAATCATGGATGTAAATTGCTTTCGTTCATCATTTTCTGCGCTTTCGTATGTACCGCCAAAAGTATTTACAATATTATAACCCATCTTCTCAGCATACAATGTACAAGATTTTAGTTGGGTTGCTAGACTTAAATTATCAGCTTGTTGCTGACTACTAACACGCGTATATATAACACACTCTTTAGACCTTTTTATCGATTTCGGCGCTTTTTTACCTTTAGCAAAACTTTCAAAAACAAGTGAGTCTGACATAAAATAAGTATTAGAAATGTTTTAACTAATTATATTCTAAAATACTAAAAAAGATCTTTAATCAAGATTAGATTGTTCTTTTTTGTAATAATCAAGTGCAATTTCGACAAAGATTTTAATGGTACGGACGACCTCTAATGCCTGTTCATCAGAAAAATCGGCAAACGTTGGAAGCGATTTCACTTCTTCTATTGTAATATCATTTTTTCGCGCATCATGCTTCTCCATCCTATGTTTCATTAATCTCGTATAAAAAATGGCTACATTATATAAAAATCACATTAATTTGACTATCTCGTATAACCCCTAAACGTTTCACGATCTATAGAAAGCAATGTAATTTGCATTGCTTGAAAGACAACATATTCTATCTGTTCATCTCCCAGATCTGATATAATACCATCATAACCAGCTTCAAGCATCATTTCATGTTCTCCTATACTATGCAGGCTACCGTACATATCATGTATTTTTCCAAGACTAATCTCATCTTTAATAAGTTTCAATGCGGTATTGTTATCAATCTTCTCACAGGTAAGCATATTCCAGATTATGGATGCCTGACTTTCATCGTTAAAAATGGAATGTAACCTCAAGTCTAGCGGATTTTTCACTTCAAGATTTGCGGTGATAATCGTATCACCAAACAATAGTGCATTTTCTTTTTTATCCGCAAAGAAAAAGCCGTGTACAGTATTATCCCAAGCGGTATTGCTTCCTCTAAAAGAATCTTCAAAGCGTTCAAAAAAGGCATGTGTACCATGATAGAATATCATGGTGGGATCAATTTTTAGTCTGGTATTCGCATCCATAATATTCCAGATTAAATAATTCATTAAAAACGAACGCTAAGTGATCGCCTGTAGCGATAATTGACCACGAGTATGCCCGTTTTAAATTTTTATTCCTCCATAATAGATATGAGAGTGAATAGCCTTATTCTGTCTATTTAAACTACTTGGAAGTAATAGAATCAGAGCATTTCTTCAATCGTGAAATCTACGAGCATCCCATCTATCAATAGCGTTATCCGACATTTAATCCCAGGCTGACCGATGCTATCTACAGGAAAACGCTTGCCGTTTAAGTGACAGTAAGGTGATGAAGCTTCTAGGTTCAGTGTTGCCATACCAGATCCCCTGATCCGGTCGATCCGTTGAAATATTTTTTTCATATGATTGTTATAAAAAAGTTATTTTTCCGCTGATGTATTGTCATCCTCAGCGTTGTGAATTCAAACGAGGTGTTCGAATGCACGGAAGTTGGAGGTCAAAGAAGTAATGATGTATTTGAACTCCTCATGTGCGAAATAAAGACTAAGGTCATTCCACAGCACAGATGTACCCAGCTTTAGCGTGGTACATCATGCGTGGGAAGTCCCGAAATACTACAGGGACAAGGAAATCTTATCTCGATCTCTTCGGCGCCTGCTGTTGCTCAGGAGCCTGCTCCCAAGGTAGGGGCTCTTTCTGCTGTCCAGCTTTTAGATCAGTAGAAGTTGCTACAGCTTGACTCGCATCTGCTTTCTCTTTTGCAGTTCTTTCAGGAAAAATTGTTTCATCACGCACCTCAGTCCTATTTTTATCGAAAATATCAATAGTCTTCATCTGTGGATTTGCTACAATAGAAACGGGTAAGGTTTTTTTACCGACCAATAGATCAGCATGCAGATAGTTTCCATTTTTTAGTGTATTTATCGCTTGTTGAATCTTTTCAGGTGTATCCAAACCTTTTATAGGGTATTTACCTAATGCACCAGCAACATCGTAGCCATATTCCGGACGAAAAGTTCGTAGTGGATGGTTGCCATACGCATCCGTTACATCGAGGTTGAGTTTAAACCACACACTCACTTTCTCGGGTTGTTTACCTGGTTGCTGGTTTTCATCTCTTGGACGTAGCGGAACCTCTTTTTCCAAGGCGAGTCCTGACAAGAGTTTATGCGCCTGTAAAGCTGTTATACGATGATCTCTAGCCAGATCAAAGGTCTGTGAGACGGCAACAGGGTTATTTGCTTTCCTTAACGTAACATCATAATTGTTCAGAAAATACATATCACTTTCTTTCGAGCGATTGAAGTTGATCGTAAAAGCAAGGTGATCGGTACGAGTTGCGTTAATATCCTTTGTATCCAAAGGTCTGCGTTCGCTTCTAATACCAAGGCTAAATGCCGGCATTTCACGCCTGATCGCATTTTCCAGTACATCATTAAGCTTTGAACCGAAGCCCAGTCCATCAAGCGTCTTCTTTAAATATTCAAGATTGTTCTCATTCATAGTTATTTGATTTTGGGATTAAAAATTGTGTTTAAAAAGTGTCATCTGTCCCT
>NZ_MU158698.1:2574226-2683327 GCF_015210005.1 Sphingobacterium hungaricum | reverse complement strand
CGAAAGTGGTGAAGGGAAAAAATAGCTTCAGGAACCACAAAATCTTTTCCTCTATACGAAAATAGCACCGCTCCATGAGCTAGCTCAAAGCTTACCTCCTTCCGTATGCATGCCAATACAACCTTACAATCCAATACGCGCCCTAAAACGGTATCATCAAATATTCCGATTGTCCTCGCATTAGGGAATTGCTTCTTAAGCTGTCCTAACTTTTCTGTGCAGGGGTTAAAACCAATAGCGCTGAAGACATTGCTTCCTATATTTTTTAAGAGATGCTGATAAAAGTGACAAAAACATAGCACAACCGTGAACGTCTTGCGTCCGTACGACCACTTAGCGTTCCTAAATTATTGCTGTTTAAATTTATTATCGTAATATTGCGATATATTTAAAACAACAATGGGAGTTACAAAGACAGAAATATTTACAGCGCAGCAGAATCATTTGGCTCTCACTCTAAAGGCGCTTGCCCATCCTGCCCGTATAGCTATACTGCAACATATCATCAAACAGAATGCTTGCATCTGCAATGACCTGGTGGAAGAATTGGGATTGGCGCAAGCTACAATCTCCCAACACTTGAAAGAGTTGAAAAGCATTGGCATAATTAAAGGAAATATCGAAGGAACAAATGTCTGCTACTGCGTTGATGAAACAGTCTGGCAACAGGTAAAAAAGGACCTGAACAGTTTTTTTATTGATAATGTAAATATAGAAGAATGCTGTTAGGCATTTTTTTTAATCTTATACAATCGTAATATTGCAATATATCATTTATTGAATTAATGTCAGAAATATGAAACTATCAATAATCAAAGAGCTATTGCCAACATTGGAGAATGTTGAATTTCAATTAGAGAATGGAACGTTTGTACCCGAACACTTCCACGTTACCGAAGTTGGACAAATCACTAAAAACTTCATAGACTGCGGCGGCATAATCCGTACTGAAAAAGTGGTCAATTTCCAATTGTGGAATGCTGATGACTTTGAACATAGATAAAAGCCAGCCAAACTGGTAAGCATCATAAGATTGTCCGAAGAAAAATTGGGCATAATAGATGGGGAAATTGAGGTGGAATACCAAAGCGAAACGATTGGCAAATATGACTTGGATTTCAACGGAAAGACATTTGTACTGAAAAATAAAACCACTGCATGCCTGGCTCAGGATGCTTGCGGTATTCCTTCCGAAAAAGTAAAGAAAAATCTGGGGGAATTGCCAGGAAATAATGCCAAGGCTTGTACTCCAGGTCGGATGTTGTTAAAATTGAAGTCATATGCTTTAAGTTCAAAAAATCAATAGTGCATTTATCGTTTTAGAAGGTGCATTATTGGAATATTTTTTAGCTGTTATGACCTGCTCACAGGCAGATGGTGGCCGTCCGTTTATTGCTGGTGCTGAAAAGAGAATTCCTATCACCTTTGAAGACCCTAAAATTTCAGATGATACGCCCGAGCAGTCAGAAGTATATGCGGAAAGAAGTTTACAGATAGCTGCCGATATGTTCTATGTTTTTTCAACTATTAACAAATAAGCGATGCAGCCAAAACTAAAATTCCTTGATCGCTATCTTACCCTTTGGATATTTCTTGCAATGGCAATAGGCATAGGATTGGGTCACCTCTTTCCTGATATTTCCAGCGTAACAGACGCTTTATCCGTTGGCACTACAAATATTCCGTTGGCAATTGGTTTAATATTGATGATGTACCCCCCATTGGCTAAGGTTGATTATTCATTATTACCTATGGCATTTAAGGATAAAAAAGTAATCTTCATATCCCTATTGCTGAATTGGGTGATCGGAACGGCATTGATGTTCGGTTTAGCAGTTTTGTTTTTACGGAACGAGCCCGATTATATGACAGGCTTGATATTGATAGGTTTGGCAAGATGTATCGCAATGGTGATCGTTTGGAGTGACTTGGCTAAAGCAAACAGGGAATATACGGCTATGTTGGTTGCATTGAACAGTATCTTCCAAATAATTTCGTACAGCTTTTTAGTTTGGCTGTTCATTGGAGATTTCGGTATTGCTGACCATAGCTTTCCGGAAATTAAAGACAGCCCATTTCGTTCAAAATTGACCAGTTCAAATTATTATAAATTAAGGATTTATGGAGGAGTTTAAGTTTTTGTAGGCTGGTCAATTCGCCACGGAATTGGGTGGTCATAGGCTCCGAAACCCCCAGTAAAATAACGATTAGATAAAATTAGCATTAAAATTTGACTGATTAGTTTGGAATTGTTACTTTATACAATTAACATAACAAACACTATATAACACGATGTACGAAAAGAGAATTACATTTTTTATTGACATTTTAGGACTTAGAAATATTGTAGAAAAGACTGGTAAGGACAAAGATTATTGTCTTGAGATATTCAATGTTTTGAATTCAATGAGGAGTGAAAATATCAATGCTGAAATGTTTCTTGAAATCAATGAAACTGAAGAAAGCAAAAAAGAAATGGATGAAATCAAAAGAGTCCAAGCTTTGTTTTCAAAAGCGCTTATAGGCGAATCCTCTATAAGGATAACCCATTTTTCTGATAGTGTCGTTTTATCTATTGGGTTAGAAAACGATATGTATGCGATGTCATTGATTGAATACGTTGGTAGACTCATATATAGGTTGTGGAAGGACTTTAAAATTTTAATTCGAGGGGCCGTATCGGTTGATGATTTAGTACATGTAGAAGGTGGGCCATTATTTGGTCCTGCAATGGTCAATGCTTACGATTTGGAAACAAATCTGGCTGATTATCCTCGGATAATATTTGATGATTTTTCATATAATATAATTATCAATAGCCCATCTTACGGGCTAATGAAAAACTTATTTGTACCCTTTTCTGGGCAAAAAGAGATCAATGGAAAGATGATAACTATTCATAGAGGTTTCGAAATGAATTTGGCAACTGTACTTAAGCATTTAATGAATAGCCATTTCACTTTACATCCAGATAAGAAAAAAGAAGTAGAGAACGAACTTAATGGAGCTATAAATCATCTTGAGTTAACCGTATCTAAGATAACTTCAGAAAAGGTTAAGATGAAATATAATTATTTAATCGGAGAGATTAAAATGTTGTAGTTGTTATTAATGAACTAGTAAAATCCAACAAAATACTATTCTCCTAAAACAATATTCAATATCACTATAAACAATATTTAGCATACTAAAATCTCTCAACCCTATATACAGCTCTCCAATGAATTTACAAAATATTATAGAAACCATTCAATTAGAACGTTTAAACGATTCAGATGCAGCATTGAAAAACATTGCCAGTACTGAAAAGTCATTGCAGCAATCATATCAAGGCAGATTTCTATTCGAGTTAATTCAGAATGTAAGAGATGCCAATAAAAAGGCTAATATGATTGGTGCGGTTTTCATAGAGCTTGATGATGACAAGTTAACAATAGCTAATACTGGTTTTCCTTTTGACGAACCAGGTATAAGGAGCATCACGACGAATGGTGATAGCCCCAAGGATAGCACAGAATTTATAGGATTTAAAGGAATAGGATTTAAAAGTGTAAGTGAAATTTCAGATTGCCCTGAAGTGGTAACAGAATGGGGAACATTATTTTTTGATAAGAATAAAACTAGTGAATTACTTGCCCCACGGGTTTTTAAAGATCGAGAAACACCATTATTCTTTATACCTCATTTCAAAAATGAGAAACTGACTTCGGCTGATCTAGAGCAACATATTGTAACGAAAATTGTATTGAAATTAAATAAAAGGCTAGATGTTAATGCTATTGAAAAAGCCTTTATTGAAATTGGAGTACACCAGATACTGCTTTTGGGAAATTTAAAAGTAATTTCGCTAAAAACGGTGGATAATAATTACAACTATACTATTTCTGAAAAGACTAAAACAGGGATATTTATCATAAAACTAAACGATGACACATACATTTTCAAGCAATTTAAGCCTACGAATAAAGTAAGAATCCCTGATGATATTTTAGAAACACTTGAAGACAAAGAGAAAGAAATTTATGGCAATGATCCTTATATTGATATAACTTTCGTTTTCGATATTGATAGACAAAATAATCTTGTTAAGCAAGAATCTGCAAAACTATTTCTTTTTTTGCCCACTAAGATTACATCAGGCTTCAATTTTATTATTCACAGTTATTTTCTTGTTAATCCAGAACGAAAGGAGTTAAGGGACTCTAGTCTTAATGTGTTTTTGCTAAAGCAAATTGCTGAGTATATTACAGGAGAATGGTTCAATCAGGCGAAGAAAAGCCACCAAAATACATTCCTTAATTTTCTTTCATTTGAAAGGAAGATGGAATCTGACATCTTGAAACATCTTTATGATGGTATCATTAATGGCTTAGAAGATAAAAAATTCATATATGATAAAGTATCTAACCAATTTTTCAATTACAAAGATGTTTTTATTGCTGATGGTTTTGACAAAGGTCTTTTTTTAGATAATATATTAAATAATAAACGCATAGTTTATATCGAAAAAAGTGATACAGTGAAATGGCTAGTCAAGGAATTTAAAATTGATTATCTGAATTGGAAAACTATTGAAAAGAACATAGAAGTTGAATGCCTAAAACAGAGAAAAACAAAAAACATATCATTTTTCGAGAACCTTTACAGGTATCAAATCCAACATGAAGACCTAGATTTAACAGGTAAAAAGGTACTTCTTAATAGTAAATTAAACTTATGTACCAGCAATGATTATGTAATTTATGGATATAAGGAAAAAATTAATCTTCCGCCGTCAATTCAAAAGTATATACATTTCGCTCACCCTGATATAAAAATAACAAGCCTAGGTAGAGAGAAAATTGGATTCTTTGAATTTAATGCAGATTTGCTTGTAAGAAGAATTTTAAAGCTATATGAAGAACCCAAAGTACCAAAGATTGATATTTTGATTTCATTGCTTTCTTTAACAATATCAAGCCGTGTTATAGACGATGTAAAGCAAAAGGTAATGCTCCCTGTTTCGCAAAAAGTCAAATGGGCAAATCCATTAACTCAATGTGTGTATCTTCCTTCTGATGAATTAATGCTAATTTACGACATCTCTAAGTTCGTAAATCTTGATTTATTTTCCTCATTGGGATATTCTAAGGAGGAGCTTAATAACAGGCTTTTGGAGCTCGGCGTTTGGAATGCTCCTGGTATTTATTTCTCGACTTCTAAGCAAATTATTAAACAAGGTGATGATAGATTTAGGTATATAAACGAAAACATTAGAGGCTTTTCTACACTATGGTTTGAAGTATACAATGATTGGTTTTTTGATAATCCACAACATTATAATGTGTGGTCTACCAATGAAATTATAAAAAATTGGGACAAATATAGAAGAATTATAGAACAGGATACTTTCCCTGGCATGAGATATAGATCTCAATCTTCTGACATTCACAGTATTGGCAGAAATCACTTAGTAGCTTTGGCAAACTTTGTAAGTCAATTGAAAACACTAGCATGGGTTGTTCTCGAAAACAGAGAAAACACATTATTTATCAAGGATCTTGTGGGTATCGATCCTATTGAATGTTTAGAATCTTCAGCTATTTTATCAAAAAAGTATTTGAATGTTATACCAATACACCATGATTCGAGATCGAATTTGATTTCTCTTATCAAGTTAAAACATTTGGATTCGCATGATATTTCTTCATTCAAAGAAATATTTAATTGGATTTACACTAAATACTCCAATAATATTGAGAATGATAAAGAATTCGCTCTTTTTTATAATAAAATGATCAATAAGTTATTCGACTTTTATGCTTATAAAATTAAAGATGACAACTATATAAATCAATTAAAGGAAACTTACTTTCTTGCATTTAATGAAATTAAAAATAAATACAGTTTTGAGAAAGCCCATAAAATCCATTACATAGAGGATAAACCTGGATACGATATCTTACCAAAAGAAATAAGAGAAATTATCCAACCACATTTTACAATAAGGGATAAAAATAGATTTGGTAAAATAGCAAAGAAAATTGGTCAAGATTTCAGAAAAAAGATTGTTCAACACTTGCAAGATGTCGAAATGATAGAACATAAAAAGTTGTGGGAATGGTTCCCTCACTTTTTTGAAAGCATAGTTCTCATTGAAGATCATCTTGAAACCAACTTTGACGATCTAGCTGCGATAATAAAAAAGGCAGAAATCATTGTTTGTAAATCAATAAACATCGATCTGATTCAAGAAGGTCAACATATTTTTACGTTAAGTAATGTTTCGCATAAAATTGATTCGAGCCAAGTCATTAAAATTTATGTGAGTCATACAAAAACTACAACCAATTTAGGACTTATGGCTTCTATAATGCATGATTTTATGGTAAGCATTTTGGGAAGAGAATTACATAAGATTAGAATACTTTTAAAAGATTTCTACACGCAAGGAGATGTGATGGCTTTTTTAAACAATCACGAAATATCCACCGACAGGATTGAAGAAATTAAACAAAAAGTTGGTGGAAAATCATTCTCTAAAGTTCAAATTTTCTGGTCAAATATTTTGATATCCAAAGGATTCTCAGATTTCTCAAATTATTTTGATGCGGATGGCATCAAATATTCAAATCTATTTCATGATCTAAATATTAATGTTGAGAAACAATTTGATTCAGTATGCGCAATAGTTAATTACGACAACCTTAATGAGATAAAAAACATCCAACCTTTATCAACCATCTTTAAAGAATTAAATTGCAATATTTTTGATTATAACAAAGTGGCAGTTTATAAAATTGATTTCTCTGAATATCATAAACGAAGATTTGAAGGCTTAAAAGTTAGATACAAAAATATAATTGAAAAAGGCGTTTATTTAGATTTGGCAAGTAAAAATCAAAAGGCACAGATGCAATTTCAGAATATTTTGGATGAATATTCTCTTATAGCTTTAAACATATCTTTTCCGACAATAGATTTCGATGTGGAAGGAGGATTACAGAACATCTTGTGTAAAAAATATGATTACATTAATTTTAATAATTGGGATATTCCTAAATCTGAAATAAATGAAATATATAAAAAGAATGAAACAACTTTCAAAAAATTGATTGATGTTGATGCAAAATCTTTTGTAGATGATTTTTTGCTTCTGAATAGCAACCGAAGCTTGTTATATTTTGACAACAATGTCGATAAGCTTGTTACCCTATTTGCGGATTATGTAAAAGCAAATAAGACCAATTCAACTAACAACCCCTATCAACCTTTTGATTTAAGCCAATACCAGAATTCTGACGATCTTGAGATTGAGGAATTTGAAACAAGCAGTTCAGGAGAAATAAGAGGTGTCAATAAAGGGAAAGGAACTGGAGGTAAGAGAATCAATGGCGGTAAAACTGGAGAAAATTTGGAGTTAATAGGTATAGTTGGAGAAAAATCAGTTTATGACAAATTAATTAAAGATAGTTTTAACGTTCAGTGGATATCATTGAATTCTAAAAAGTGCGGACATAATCCTGAAGGAAGCGATGAACATAACTGCGATATGAAATTCGTTGATACAAATAATGAAATACATTATGTTGAGGTTAAAGCGAAAAGCAGTGACGAAAAGCACTTTTTCATCAGTAGAGATGAATATGCCAAAGCCATCTTACATAAAAAAAATTATCATCTTTTTTTGGTACTTAACGCATTAGATCCTAAAAGAAGAAGAATTCTTGACATAGGAAACATCTTCATATTAGATAGTAACAATGATCTTTTTAATAATAACAAATTCACTGCAGTTTTCAGACAACTGGAAATTACTTTTTGTTAGTTAAGCACCTATTTTATCATTCAACACTACTTAGTGGCACCATGTGTTAGCTAGCGAAATCCCTATATCTCAAAATTCTAAAATTGACAATGTTACCACTTTTTACATTTTATGGTCGTATTTTTAAGTGAGGCAATCAAGCGAAGACGCCATGAATACACCTCTTGTAATCGGAATTTTAATACTGCTTTTCGGAATATACTTGCGCTATTGGATTAACCGAAGAAGATTTAATAGAAGAGGCCCGAGTGGATTACAACATTTCGCTAGTTATGAAAAATCGGTAGCGACCCGTTCAATTGAAGGTTTTTGTAAACTTTTGGCTTATGCTTCTATTTTGATTGGGCTGTTTTTAATCATCAATAATTGGTAAACGATTTTTTTTAGATAATTGGTATTAACAAATGAAAAGAATAAAAGGATACATTATTGCATTTTTTAAAGAGATTTATGGAGTATGGTTTCCCTGGTTAGACATTGCTATACTAACATTGATCTATTTATTCCTTTGGGGAGAACATATTAACCCCTACCGCGAATACCAGCTTATAAAGTATGGAAAAGTGGCGGTTGGTAAGATTTCCGGAGAAGGCGGATTATACCAATACTCTGATAGCCCAAGAATGCGTGATTTTGAATACACATTTAATCTACCCACGGGAAAACTTATTAAATCAAATGCTCACACTTTTACACTCGACAAGAAAAATTGGAAACAGCCTAAATACCCGTTAATTGCCGAAATATTGTATCTTTCCAATAATCCAGGTATCAACTGGATAAAATCAGACCTATCAGCTACGCTTGGAGATTTCTTCTATAGAACTTTAATATTCGGCACCCTATTTATAACTATGCTGTATATGATTGCAATGATTGTGATCAGACTAAGTATTCTTCAGGAACGGGAACAAAAGCGGGCTAGAGAATTTGCAAAGGAAGGACGAATTTTAATTAAATTACCAATACAACAGTTGAATTAGAAATTGTAGGGCTGGTTGTTAATGAATATATTAAAATATTATATACCTAATTACTGTTTCCACAATCAGCCTCAAGCCCTATCTTTGTCGAGATGAGTTTACCGTTTCGAATTACCTTTGAAGACAAAGATTATACCTATACCATACTAAGCAAGAAAATTGATAAAGATACTTCTGAAATAAAAATCAGTTTTGATGGAGAAGAACTAACTATAACGCGTAACTCCTCTGGAGAGTGGGACGTATTGGAGCGTACTATTAGTGATGGACCTGACCTAAAAAAGTCTATTGCCCGAAATGTAGCCTTAAGGTATCGGCTGAAATAAAATCATCTATGACGCTTTTACAAATTCCCCCTTATCAGTAACGATTTCATTCCCCAAAGCAGTAATCGCTTCCAAAACAGGAACAAAGCTTTTACCAAACTCTGTTAAACTGTAAATGACCTTTACTGGTGGTTTTTTACCATGGACTTTTCTCGATACCAAACCATCTTTTTCTAATTGTTTAAGCTGTAAGCTTAAAGTCATTTCGGTTATAGCAGGCATCTCTTTGCGGAGTTCATTGTATCTTTTTTCATCATCCTTTAAATGGTAAAGAATAACAGCTTTCCATTTACCACCAAACAAATCCATGGTTAGGCTTACCGTACAGGGATAAGTTTTGCCTTTTAGTTTAACATAGTCATAAATGCATTCCGGTTTAACTCTCATCTTTCTTAACCTATATATTTTGATAGTTATTGCAAATCTAAACTACTAAAGATAGTTTTGCAACTATAATTATTATAGTATGTCATTAATCATTTTAGCACACCCGAAATTCGAAACGTCTTTCGCAAACAGCACAATAATAGATGTATTGAAGAGTAGTGATTTGGAAATAGAAATCAGGAATATCCATAAGCTATATCCAGATTACAAAATAGATGCAAAAGCAGAACAGGAAACTTTATTAAGACACCAAACTATCGTTTTTCAATATCCCATATATTGGTATAATATGCCCGCCATTTTAAAACTATGGTTCGATGTGGTGTTCGACTATCAATTTGCCTATGGATCAGAAGGCGACAAACTCAAGAACAGGAATTTCTTACCTAGTTTTACCGTTGGCGCACCAGAACATGAATACCAAACTCTGGGCGACCATCATTTTAGGGTTTATGAATTCTGCAAAAACTTGGAGCAAACCGCCTATTATGCACAGATGAATTATGTCAACCCCATTTATTTCCACGGAACATCCTTAGCTGCTGGTTACACGGCGGATGAAGTAAGAGAGAAAGCTAAAGCCCATGCCAATAACTTGGTGGCTAAATTGGAGGAATTGGGTTAGTCATATAGACTTATATTTTATCAAATTTATCTGTATATTATTCAATAAAAGATTTTCACCAAACAATGCGCTCTATGATCTATTGTTACCTAACAAATCATAATTTCTTATCAGGCAAAAAGAAAACACCATCATTTAGGCGAGTACTATCATATTTACAATCTAATGTATCTATAACTCTAAAAAGTATTTTCCTTCTAAAAAAAAGTTCCTTCAGTATATGGTTTTGCTGATATTGAATTTTCTCAGTGAACATTTCTCCTCTTTTAAGTGATTTTTCAGGCAACTCAGTAATAAAATCTTGGGTTGAATGCGTACCGTTTTTCAGGGGCTTTTCATCTAAATATACTAATGCAACTTGTTTGATAGTTCTGGTATCCATACCCTTATTAACTACAGATAAATATAAATAAGTTGAAAGATCCTTATTAGTTCCCCAACCTATAGTTGCCTCCAATTTTCCGCTCCTAGAACTAATGTAAACAAAAATATTCCAGCTCAATGCTAATAAACCAGCGAGAGCACCAACTATTTTAACTAATTCAAGGACATTATTCATTTGTAATTTTTATTTTAACGCAGCACATAAACTAGCTCTGTCAGATTTATGAATTTTCAAATAATCCAGTTTTTATCATTGTATCCTGCTCATTGATAAATGCCAATAAACTTTCTAATTCACTATCGACCGAATCCCACCACTTAGTTGACCAGATGCGATGAAAAACGAAGCCAAATTTCTCCAACTGCTCTTGCCTAAAAACATCCCAGGCATACGCCTCCGGACTTGAATGATATTTAGCACCATCGCATTCAATCGCAATTTTTCTTCCAGCTGCTGTTTTTGGATGCACAACGATATCAACCCTAAACCCTCCAACTTCATATTGCTGTTCGAGCCTTGCTGGATCAATATATTGAGAAAGGCGAGCAAACACTTCTTCCTCGAAAGGAGACTCCGAGCCTAAAGCGTTTTCGTTACCACTATATAATTTATCCGTACAATGCTGGCTTAGAAGGTTTAGAATACCTTTACGCTGTTCTTCTTTTCCTTCGCTCACTGCCCGGGCATAATTTAAGTATGCATATAGAACGGCTCTTCCACGATTACCTTTTTCCGCAATCAATTGCGCATACTGGCCTATAAATTCTTCTGGAAAAGAATTGCACACAAATACTTTCTGTTTGGCCCTGGTGATGATAACATTGAGCATACGATGCCCTTTTCCCTGTATGATAGGCCCAAACTGTTGCGAAAAACTACCATCAACCTTTCTTCCAAAAGTATTGGAAAGTATAATGATATCCCGTTCATCGCCTTGAATGTTTTCGAGGTTTTTTACAAAAAAGCTATCCCCTAGTGCGCTCATTAATGAATCGAATTCAACTGATTCCCTTCTTGCCGATCCAATTTCCTCTAGTATCAGATTGCGTTGATAAAGATTGAACGTTGCCACCCCAACACTCGGATATTCACCTTTTTCGTCAGCAATGATACGTTCCCTTAAAATACTAACTACCCGTAATGCTTCTGCCCTATTGGTCTGGTTTTCATACACTCCATTCACCTGAATGAATTCAATCGGCACATAATCTTTTTGTGCAGGAACAGGAATTAACCGCTTCCCATAAAAAGCATGGTTACTGAAATCAATTAAATGGGGATGCTGGGAACGATAATGTACCGTAAGATATGATTCCCTAAAGTTCTTATCCACAGCGAAAGCAAGTAGTGATTCGCTCTCTGCCAGAGACTGGTCTGATTTTTTGACAGCAAGGTTCTCATCAACTTCATCGTCTCCGTCATCCTCTCCATCCAAAGGGTCTAAAAGCGCACCGCTGCCCTCAAAATAAGAAGATGGGGCCATTTGGTGCTTGTCCCCAGAAACAACTTTGGCTTTGCCCCTGATCAATGAGGCGTAGGTATCCTCCAATCTCAATTGACTGGCCTCATCAAAAATGACAATATCAAAGATGCCTTCTTCCAAGGGAATGATCGAGCTGCATACCGATGGATTAAGAAGGATTACTGGAAAAAAATCCGTAAAAAGCGGAAACTGGTTTTTGATGATATATCTGAGCGAATTCCTTCGCATTCCTTTTGCACCCTTTTTATTGAAAAGACTATTGATCGAAATATTAGCTGTTCGTAATGTCCTAACACTTGCCGCCTGTCTTTCCCTCCAGCGACCTATCAAACTTATGAGTTGCGCCTGGTCAAACTCTCCCTTGAGTTTTCTATAGAGCTGGATATCGTAATCTCCTTTTGGAAGTTGCTGTGGCTCGTTTAAAGAAAGCAGCCAGAAAAGGTACCAGCATTCAAATGCATTTTCCCAAGAACCTTCTGAATTCTCCCAGGATAACCTGATCAGCCGTTGAAATAATGGACTGCACCCTAAAAAATAGCTTCTCCATTCATGATAGGTACGAAAGGCATTCATTTGGGAACTCATCATTTCTATCGTTCCATCAATCGACGTAACCTGAGCCACTGCTTCTTTCAGATCACCGTAATTTTGGTATAAACCAGTACACACATTTGTACCATTAGGTGCTTCGATTTCCTTAAAACTTTCTTGGATATGGTGATACAGCTTAGTTCTATCTGCATGGAACTGGTTAAAGGTTTTGAAGGATTGCAAATGAGTTGCCAGCTTTTCTATAACCAGAGGCAAATGGGCAATCAATTGATTGATTTCTACCAGATCATCTTTATCTAGCAGTTCATATTTTGATTTTAAATCCGAGGTCGTATTCCAGTACTTTATCAGCATCTCCGTGGCATGTTTTTTAACTTCCTGGAATTCTGGATGAAAATGTTCTACAGAAATCTTATCTGTATAATCTAAAATACGCCCTTCAGTACCCTTGCCCCAATCTTCAAGCTTACTTGATAAACTCTTTATATTGTCAATGTAGATAGAAAGATCTATAGTCTGTAAATGATCATTGTAATCATGGGCGATATATTCTTTTTTCAGATGAAAATTCCTTATATCAACAATTTTTTCCTTTAGCTGTATACGGGCCCTTTTGAGTTCACGATACCTCTTGGAAAATAACCCTAAAACATTTGTCTTTATTTTCGCACCCGTGCTATTGGATAAAAAGAATGCACCATGGGCAGTTAGGTTTTCTTTGATAAACTGCTCATAAGAAGAGAGTACCAAGTTTAACTCCTGGTGATAGAATGCGTAATGCTCCATAAGGTTTTGCTGATAGCTTGCTTTAAGTAGCGTAGCGGCCTCCTTAAGCTGTTCTAGTTTAGCTCTCGCCTCCTCTATCGTTTCTTCCAGTGCAAACTTACTTGGTAATGCTCTCGACTGAACAACTTCTCCCATTATAAATGGCAAGTAGTCTCTAAATTCATTTTTAATTACCCTTGGAAAATCGTCGTAAACCGAGCTAGACCAGGTTTTCGAATCGGCCATTCCATTTTCCAAGACCTCCTTAAGTTTGGGAATAACTTCCCTCCCCTGCGCTATAAAATCCTCAACGATCATCCGTGAATCACCCAATGTTCTTTCTACAAAAACACTATCATTAATCTTAGCCATAGTATCATGAATCTGGCTAGAAGCCACAAACAGATGGTTGGCCTTGGCTAGTGAGGTTAGAATCTGACTGAGTTCTGCCTGTTGCTCAGTTAACAGAAAATCTTCTTTCCTTAATACATTGCTTAACGGGATTGAACTAAAATTCTTTTTTAATGACAAAAAACGGCCAACTAATCGGCTCCAAGTTTGTCCATCGTAAATTGGTGCTGCCAGCGACAGATGCTGTTGGTTAATAGTAGCGGTTACTTCACTGATTTTTTCGATTACATTATGGTATTGTGACCTAGCCTGCAAAATTTGGAGCTGATCTAAGGCTATAGTCTGCCTATCCCTTACCGAGTCTACTATTGCCTCCCTATCCTCATTCACATCATCAATAACGGCTACCAAATGCGCCATCTGTGGATGCGCACGTTCTATGTTGCTTTTAATTACATCCAATGCCGTTTTCTTTTCACAAACCACTAGGCACTTTAATCCGTTGGCAAGTGCATTGGTTACCAGAGCGGTTAAAGACTGGCTTTTGCCAGTACCTGGAGGACCTTGGATAATCTGATTACTGTGCAATCCAAGGGTGCTAATAATTGCCTGTTGAGTGGGGTCTGTACTTACTGCACTAAAGGGGGTATCCGAAATATTTTCGACCTTAAGGTTGTCGAACTCAAACTCGTCGAAACGATCCAGTAATTTTGTGATATCGTTTATAATACTTTCCTTTTGCGCACGAAAAAGACCAAACACCCCTCCGAAGTGGATGTAAGCCTTGTTATTGGCAATTCCATCTATTTCTGCCGCATCGGGTAAGCTTACGATAGGTTGTTCAAACTTATGTTTAAGAATCTCGAGGTGTTCCTGCAAAGTCCCCGAATTCAAGGCACTGAGTACATTCGCACAAGATAACAGCAGCTCATCTTTATCAATCAACACGTCATCAAGCACATCACCATCAAAACCTGGCAGGGTAATATTGTCCTCTCCCTTTATAAAAGAAAGTAGCACTTCGTTAATTTCTACACTGTGGATAGCAGAATCTACTAGTCCCTTACTGCTGTGCACCAACTTATTTCTCAAAAAGGACCATTCGTTAACCTTGACCTTAGACTTCAGTGCATCTAGGGGCCAAATAAAAAGTGGCGCTTTGATTATCTTTGAAGGATCTTTTGAAGAACGCCTTACCAGTATGGGATAACCAAAACCCAACGTTTTTACGCCATGTTCCTTGTAATAATCCTCATTCTCAATAATAATCGAATTTAAACGCTTAGCGATCACGCCTAACCTCTTCTGCTCCTCAATTGTAAATTTATTCAGGTCTACGTTGTCAAATGTCACCGTAAATTCAACGTTGGGCTTGCTCAATAGGATATCCAAAAACCGACCAGAAAGGCCTGCTTCTACTAAATCCAGTTGCTTGACATCCATCCTTGTGGCAAGGCGACCAGGCAATGCATTCAAATGTATTGATCTGGCGTTTCCACCTTTCAATTTATCTTGTAGTTTTTGAAGAAAAAATTTAGAGGACATCAGCGAGCATTATTAAATATCGTCTAATTTACATTTTATGTTCGCAAATAAAAAACGAGCGTATCAGGTATCCGTATTTTTGAATTAAATGTGCAGGTGCACTGCGGATATGATTATTATTTTTACAATCAATTTCAAGTATTAACTTTGCGGAGATGAGTTTACCATTGAGGATTACATTTGAAGGCGAAGATTATACCTATACCATATTGACCAAGAAAATTGATAGGGAAACCTCCGAAATCAAGATCAGTCTAAATGGCGAAGAATTGACTATCTTCCGCAATGGATCAGGCGAATGGGATGCTTTGGAACGCACCATAACCGATCCACATGGCCTATTGAAGGCCATAGCGAGGAATGTAGCACTGCGGTATCGACTTAAATAGTGTAAAATTGTAGTAATCTTAAAAATATGCATACACTATAGTTAAAACTGTACGAGAGCTAATTAAATGAGTTTTGATTATAATTATTTTCTAAAGACTTTCAATTTATTTTACCAATTGTATTAAAAGAGATAAATATAATTGTCCAGACAAAACGTAAACAAAAATTATGGTAGACAATATAAAAAATAGCTGTTTTCTAATCAAAGTGCAGGATCAAAATGAAGTAATAATTGATCGTGGTACAGGATTTTTTATTAATGAGAATGGTTTTTTTATATCTGCGGGACACGTATTTAAGAATCCTAACTATTCTTACGCAGCAGAAATTGAAGAAAAGTCACATAAGATTACTGAGATTTATAGTGAGTACACGCCAGAGGACGAGTATCACAGTAATTTATTTACTGACCTTTTTATCGGCAAAATAAATATCATCCCTGTTGCATCAGTAATTTTTTCAGAAGAAAAGCCTAAGATAGACGAGATAGTGACCATCTCTGGTTACAATAGACTTCTATCATCAGTGGAAACTTCAACTTTTAGACAGCTCAACACATCGGTAGAACCCGGAGCATGCGTTAAAGTCAACAAAAAAACTGATAATTTCTACATACTCATTAATGCCTTTAGAATATCTCCGATACCTCAGGCATCAGCCGGACTTAGTGGAGGACCTGTTACTTTAAATGAGACTTGCGTAGGGATTTTAAATACTACAGGAGAATGTCTATTATCTAATTACATATTACAGAAATTAAAAGAGTTAAAAATATCTTTTAACAGAATTTAATGAGACTATAATTTCAAATATAATTAATAATTACTACAGAGAAACAGATCTTCCGTTTTCTAAAAATCCTTTTGCCTCACTATCATCACTTTTTTGTTTTTGCTCGTTCTCAACCTTTGGCTTTCTATCATCAATTTTTTTGAGCTCATTTTCAAATATCAATTCAATATCAGCCTTAATTTTTAGGTAATTCTCTTGAATATCCATTTCGCTTACTTTCTTAATTATAGGGACAGATTGGTAACCTTCCTCTTCCCTACCAATGGCCTCATGGTCATTCTGTATCTCACTATGAAAAACCTTCAGCTTAATTTTCTGGTCAGGATTATCTGCAACAATACCCACAAACTCACCCGAAGAAAGAGATGAAATTTTAGAAGCAGGTATCGCATAATCCAGTTGTGTAGATTTAGAAATAGAAGTATCCGAGCTATTGATACTGAGGCTTGTTCTATCCTGCATAATTTTCCCAAAAGTTTCCGATAGTTTTTTAGCCGTACTCCCAGTTACTTGACCACTAATAATATTACCCACAATCCCACTGATTACATCGGCCTGGTCTGCACCATAATCCTTTTTAAGTTGACTAAAATCCTGAACTGCCAGCGTTGTTGATACCTTGTTACTTCTAGCAGTCGCTATTAGACTATCCATATTATTAAAGTAAATCGTTGGAAACTCATCAAATACCAGACTACTTTTTAGTTGTCCCTTTCGGTTAACGAGTTTGATCATTCTGGAAATGTAAAGCGATAGCACAGCTCCGTAAGTTTGTATCTTCTGTGGATTGTTGCCTACACATATTACTTTAGGTTCTAGCGGGTTATTTACATCAAGGGTAAAATCATTACCGCTAAGTACGTAGTATAATTGCGGTGACGACAATCTCGCCAGCCCAATTTTTGCACTGGCAATCTGCCCCTCTAACTGTTCTCTTGCCTTATTCTGAAATGCGGAAACAAAAGGATTAATCAAAACCTTGATCTCCTCTTCCTCTTTCAAAACAGCAAATAAGGGATCGTAATCTGCCTGCATTAGTTCAATCACATGCGGCAAAGTACAGTACTTACCATTTTCGTATTTACGCAGGTACCATATAATACCGGTCAAAAAGTTGATCGGACTTTCAACAAAGAAATCGCCTTGCTTTTTGATCCAATCCCGGTTAAGCCCTAGCATAATCGTTCGACTTGCTTCTGTAGCATCTGTAATATCTTCCATACTCTCGGGGTCGAGCGGATTACACCGATGTGTTCGGTTTAGGTCATCAAAATTGATAATGTAGAATGCAGGCTGTACTTTAAAGTTCTTACGGTATTTTAATAATTTGTTATAGGCTATCTTGGTCAAGTCATCGTACTTGAAATCGTAAATAAACATAGAAAATCCCTTTCTAAGATGCTGATCTATAATATGCCTGATTACAAAATATGATTTTCCCGCACCTGGGGTTCCTGCCACCAACATTCCACGAAATGGATTGATAAAATTAATCCAGCTGTCCCTTGTCTTGTTCTTCAATCTGTATTTGGCTGGAAGATTAATGGAATACTCGTTCTCTAGCAATCTTTCTTCTTGCGGAAAGGTTTCGTTTTCATCGTTAAAAATATCCTTACTCAGGTTTTCCTGTATCAACCTAGAAAGCGTAGCCCCGCCCGATAAAATAAGTAGGTAGCCAATTACGGTTATGGATATATACACTATCGAAACGATATTTTGAGCTAGAGGTAAATAGTAGAAAAGACCGCTAGCAAAATATAAAACCAATCCCGAGAACAAATATTTAACGATTGACTTAAGCTGTATGTTTTCATCCTTCTTGCCCTTTAAACCAATTAATGATATTCCTAAAAAAAGCAATGAAGCCAATTTTGCATTCATCATGTGATTAAAGACTGCCGTCTTTGAGATATTGAAAATTATTCGATCAGTAATCTCCGCTGTCAAGCCCCATAGATTGAAAACCTCATAACAAAAGCTGTAAAAATGGGTGCCCAAAACTACAATACTGATAAAGCGGGTAAAATCTACGATTTTTCTGAGCCCTTGTGCATCCTCTCCTGTATTCATGGTCGTTCCTTTAAATTAAATAAATCAGTATTTCCCTAACGAGAAAAACTCCTATATTTTTTTCTTTTCTTCTTTCTTTGCCCAACGGTTGGCACTTGATCAGTCTTACTGCTTTCCATCAGGTCTTTTAAATAATTGGTTGGCGTAATGGGTTCGAGATAAGATTTTGTTTGCTCTTTAGTTTTAAGATAAGTTTTAGGCCTGTCCACGTTATTTAGGCGGTCCAGCAATGCCTTTGCGCCATATTCCCTGCCTAGTCAACGACAATTTTAACTAGGTATATACATAGCGAAGTGTAGTCTTATATGTTTATATATAACTGGTTATAAATAATAATGCATTTTTGTCTGATTTTTCTTTTTGGCTACACAGAATGTACATCCTTTTGTGCTTGTTCATCTCTACTGACTCCGATGCAAATAATTGCTGACGCTGTGTCCTTCTCATGATAACGTTAAACTTTTTAAAGAAAATACTCTAGTCTTAAATAAAGTTTCATTCATGAGTCGAATACGGGTTCCCGTAATCGATAGAGCTTTTATTTTATTATATTTGTTTGAAAGGTAAATTGTTGTTTATCTAGATTTTAATCAAATAAATTATAGAAAGAAAATGAGCGCTCATGACCCAGTAAAGCATATAAAATTTTTAAGACAAACATTATCACAGGACAAAAAACCATTAGGTTTTTTTATTTCGGCAGGTTGCCCTCTATCTGTAAATATGCCAAAGGATAAATGGCCTTTAATACCTGACGTGGCAAAACTAACTCAATCGGTTACAGATAAATTAAAGTCTAAAACAGATGATAAAAACAATTATGACAAGCTAATTGATGAAGTAATCCTTTCAGAAAAAGATGAGAAAAATATTGAAGACATTTTGAGCTTTCTTCGAGGATTGAAAGAGGTCTCTGTTGGCAATTCAGTCAGAGGATTCACAAAAGAGAACTTAGTTGAACTTGAAAAAGATATATGCAATAAAATTGCAGAAAAGCTTGAAGTAAATCTCCCAGATAAAGATACACCATACCATAAACTTGCCCAATGGATTTCAATTGATAGAGAAAAACCAATTGAGGTGTTTACTACAAATTATGATTTGCTTCTTGAAGAAGCCTTTGAAGATTTATCAATTCCATATTTTGACGGATTTGTAGGTTCAAGACAATCTTTTTTCGATTTACGTGCAGTAGAGGATAACTTGATTCCTAAACACTGGACTAGGTTATGGAAAATTCACGGTTCAATAAATTGGTTTCAAAAAGAAAACAAAGAGGTTTACAGATCGAGTTTGACAAAGGCTAATGGTGATTCATATTTGATATATCCTTCTCATTTGAAATATGAACAAAGTAGAAAAATGCCATATTTAGCTCTAATAGACCAACTTAATAGATTTTTAAGACTGCCAAATTCATTAATGGTATTATCAGGCTATTCATTTAATGATGAACATTTGAATGATACAATTTTAAGTGCATTAAAAGCAAATCCCAATTCTATGGTTATAGCTATGTTATTCGACACATTAACTTTTGAAGACTCAGAAAAAAAAGTTGTTGAGCGTTATCCTAAAGCAATACAATTAGCCAAAAGAAGAAATAACCTTGCTCTATGGTCTTATGATGAGGCTATGATTGGAACTGTAAGAGGAAAATGGAAAATCCCTTTAGAAATGGAGGATGAAGATAACTTGGCAAATTGTATCCAAAAAATATCATCTACTGAAGATTCAGAGGAAAAACATCTTTTAAAATTAGGAGATTTTTCTAAGCTAGGAGATTTTTTGCAAGCACTTATAGGCTATAACCAAACTAAATTAGATGAAAAATAATTCTACATACTTAGGAACGGTTCAGGATGTAACTGGTACAACCATAAGGGTAGCAATGGTTAATGATTCATTATCAGGTTTGACTTATGTTAACGGGGAAGGTTATCGAATCGGACAAATTGGAAGCTTTGTCAAAATCCCTATTGGATATAATTACCTATTTGGTATTATTACACAAGTTGGTGCAGGTGCTGTTCCTGAAAATCAAGTTGCAAATCAACCTTATGGCAATAGGTGGATTACAATTCAATTAGTTGGTGAAGGACAAAGAGCAGGTGAGTTTCAAAGAGGTATTTCCCAATATCCAACTATAAGTGACGAAGTTCATTTAGTTTCAGAGGAAGATTTAAAAAGAATATACGGACAACCTGATAAACCCTATTTTGTGAATATTGGACATATAGCTGGTGCTGAATCTATTCCAGCATTAGTTGATGTGAACAAATTAATAACAAGACATTCTGCGGTTGTAGGAACCACAGGTTCTGGCAAATCTACAACTGTTGCAAGCTTATTAAATGCATTATCAGATACAGAGAAATATCCGTCTTCTCGGATTTTGGTTTTTGATATTCATGGTGAATATGGTCAGGCTTTAAAAGACAAAGCCAATCTTTATAAGATAAATGCAGATAAAAGTGAGGGAAGTGTTGAAAAAGAACTTCTACTTCCGTTTTGGGCTTTAAATTTTGACGAACTGTGTGAGGTGAGTTTTGGGAAAATTTCAAACGAAAAAGATTATAATACAATACTAGAAAGGATATTATCTGAAAAAAGAAAAAGCTTAGAAAAATATCATAGAAAAGGGTTGAGTACGGACACCTTAAATGTTGATTCTCCAGTCCCTTTTAGTTTAAATCATCTTTGGTATGAGTTATATACACAAACTCTAGGTAAACTGTATCAAGATAAAGAGGGGAAGCCACTGGCTTATGAATTAGATAAAGAGGGGAATGAAATTAAAGGAGACCCAGTTAATGGGCTTCCTCCTATCTTTAAAAAAATTAATTCAAATGGGGCTAATGGGGACCGAGTTCAGTATCAGAATGAATCTCCTTTAACAAATGGACAACAACTTCATTCTCTTGGTTCAAAATTAAGGATTCCAAGATTTGACTTCATTTTCAAACCTACTGATTTAACCCCAAAACATGATGGAGAGGTAGACAAAGATTTAGATGAATTATTGAAAGGTTGGATTGGAAGTGATAAACCGATTACAATTTTAGATTTATCAGGCGTTCCAATTACAATATTGAACACAATAATTGGCGTTCTACTTAGGATAATCTATGATGGCTTATTTTGGTCTCGAAATCTTTCTCAAGGAGGAAAAGAAAGACCACTTTTACTACTAATGGAAGAGGCTCATAATTATTTAAATTCCGAGGGAAGTGCACTTTCTATTGTTCAAAAAATAGTAAAAGAAGGCAGAAAATATGGTATTGGGACAATGATAGTGAGCCAAAGACCATCTGAGATAAATTCTACAATCCTTTCTCAATGCGGTACTTTCTTCGCTTTAAGACTTTCAAACTCCACGGATAGAGGTCATATTACTAGTGCTGTTTCTGATAATCTTGAAGGTCTCACTAGTATGTTACCGATTTTAAAAACAGGTGAAGCAATAATTTTAGGTGAAGCTGTAAAATTGCCTATGAGAACATTTATAAAAGCTCCTTCAAAAGACAGGAGACCAGACAGCCAAGATCCAATTGTTTTTGATGAAGTTGAATCTAAAGACTCACTTCGCCCTGGGGGATGGGGTAATAAAATGGAAGAAACTCCAAATTATGAAGAGTTCATTGAAACTTGGAGAGCTCAAAACCCGAAAATTGAACGTATAATTAAATAAAAATGGAAAGAAAACCTGTAACATCATCGAATATCGCTTCAATTGGATATGATGAAAACACTTCAACTTTAGAGATTGAATTTTTGAATAATACAATCTATCAGTATTTTGATGTACCTCAACACATTTATGACGGGATAATGAGTGCTGATTCGCATGGGCAGTATTTAGCCCAGAATATTAAAGGCGTATATCGCTACTCTAAAGTTTAATATTTACAATGGAAAGATACAGAAATTCAGGAGGAGATTCAGGAGTCTCCTCTTTTGAAATAGGTGCTGATTATATCACTGTAAAGTTTTCGGGAACTACTCGAATTTATCGCTACAGTTACAGAAAAGCAGGACAAAACCACGTAGAAACTATGAAAAGACTTGCCCGAAATGGTAGTGGTTTAAATAGCTATATCAATCGATATGTGAAAAATCTATACGATTAATACAATAACTATATGCGATCAAAACTATTAAAAATCTCTTTTGGGAATTTAGGATGTATCGGTAATGAAGGTTTGTCGGTCAGCCTTGATAACATCCTATGCCTTGTTGGTGATAACAATGCTGGTAAGTCAACTGTATTGAGAGCTTATGAATTAGCTGTTGGTACGCAAACATACTCTTACGATAAGGACTATTGTAAAAGGTCCGATGAACAAAATACTTATGTAGAAATTTCTGTTCACATACCCGAAGGAACGGCTAATATAGCTGAGAAGTGGAAAGAGAAACAAGAAGATTTATTAGTTGTAAAAAGCAGATGGGAATGGGATAAAAATGGTTCTAAGACAAGGAAGACCTACGATCCCGAAACTCAAGAATATTCCGATGATGGTAATGCCGCAGGCTTGGATAATGTTTTTAATAGCCGATTACCTGCCCCTTTCAGAATAGGTGCATTGGAGAATCCGCAGGCGGAATTAAAAAATTTATTGAAACTTATAGTTGATCCTATCGCTGAGAATCTACGTTCTCATTTAGAGAATAAAGAATCTGAATTGAGCAAGGCGTTAGAGATATTTACTGGTCACGCTCAAAAGCCAGTGGAGGAGCATAAAGAGATTATTGAAAAAATAAGCCAAAGAATGACTAATAGTCATAATAAAATCTTCCCAAATCTTTCTATTGATTTAAGTATAGGAATGTCTGACTTAAAGGTTGACCCTCTCGATGCGTTGATAAAAGGATCTAAATTAAATATCAAGGAGTTTGAAGAAAATATTGACTGGGATCAGCAAGGAAGCGGTTCTCAGCGGGCATTATTTTGGTCATTGTTACAGGTTCGTTCCAGGCTACAGGCGGTAAAAATTTTTAAAGCCGATAATGAAAAGAGAATAAAGCAAATAGAAAAAGATATTAAGAAGCTTGAAAGCGAAAGGGAAAAGGCGAAAACCGATGCAACGAAACAAACGAAGCAAGAAGCGATTGATGAAAAGACAAAAGAGTTAGAAAATGCACAAAAAATTGAAGCAGAAAAAGCAGTAGATGAAAGGAATAATGAAGTGGCATTACCAGGGTATATGTTGCTGATAGATGAACCTGAGATAGCACTTCACCCAAATGGAATAAGAGCTGCGTCTAAATACTTATATGAGCTGGCAAACGATCCATCTTGGCAGGTTATGCTTACGACACACAGCCCTCTTTTCATTAATCCTTTTGAAGACCACACGACAATAGTTCGGTTATCAAGGAATGAGGGTAATCCAACTCCAAATACTTATCGGTCTGATGAGATCAAATTTTCAGAAGAGGAAATTGAAAACCTGAAATTACTTAATAGTTTTGACCAAAACCTTTCTGAAATGTTTTTCGGTCAATATCCTATTCTGATTGAAGGCGATACTGAATATGCCGCGTTTGATACCATTATGAGAATGAACGCCGATAAATACCACGTTAATTGCCGACCAATATTAATAAGAGCCAGAGGAAAATACACAATCATTCCTTTGATAAAAATGCTCAAGCATTTCAAAATAGATTTTTCTGTACTTCACGATACTGATTATCCAAAGAATAAAAAAGGGAATATAAATAATGTATGGACGGGAAATCAAGACATTTATGTTGAGATAACGAATGCGAGAAAATCAGGTCTAAGAATAGTTCATAGAGTTTCTATGTCAACATTTGAGGTAGCTCATAATGAAATCGAACTTGATGAGGATGGAAACTATAAATCTTCATCTGCTAAAGATAAACCTTGGATAATGTTCAAAAAAATTAAAGATGAAGATGAGGTGAAAAAATCTATAGAAGCAATTTTAGATGATCTTATTGATACAAAATGTAAGGAAGAGCCATTTGATAAAGACTTTTCTGAGGGATTGGGAGAGGAATTTCAGAAATGGGTAGGAGAAAAAGGCATAAAGGATATGAGGTTTGTTGTATAAAATAATAAAATTAGGATGCTAAGAATCAATCAACAGCTTAAACGCTTAGAAATAAAAGAATTCGAAATCGAAAACCAAATCGTTTTCAACTATTTTGACAGCCTTCCTGCGACGGAACGGGATGAAAAGCTACTCCGGTCTATTTATATCGGTGTGCTGGCACTAATGGAAGACCGTATGTCAGCATTTCTTTCCAAAACCAGTAATGAACTGGGAACAGAACTGGAAAGCCTGAAGATGATCTTTGATATGAAAAAGGAGCTGTTTTACAAATCCTCTATCAAAGGAATATTGGCAGAAGATGAGATAGTCGATTTTCTCAATCAATATTTTGTAGAGAAAAGATTAAAAGACCGGGCAATACTTACGGGCAATACAGCAGGAACTATTCCAAGAAATAAAACAGGCGATATCATTTGTGAAGTAGATGGTAATCCAAATCTGAGAATTGCGATTGAATGTAAATTCGACAAAAGTGTCCGGTTAGGAGATATCGAATCCAAAGATTTGTTTACAAGAAAGACCGATACCGCTTGGAGCCAATTGCTCGAAGCGCAAGCTAACAGGGATGCAAAAGTAAGCCTAATTGTATTTGATATTTCATTGGTAGATAACTCTGTTCTTAAAGAGTTTGAAAATGTAGGGTATATTCCCGGTGTCGGATTAGTTGCGATCATCAATTCACAAAAGGGAGATTATTCCAATTTAGCAATAGCTTATATGCTGGCAAGAGATATTGCGTTAAATGCAAAACAGGTAGACTTAGATAAGGATTTGTTGGCGATATTGGTCAATCGGCTTATAAAAGACATCAATGAAATCACAACAATAAAAAGTCTGGTTTATAATAATATTGAGAATAATAAAGCTATTCTTAAACAACTGGAAAAAAGTATCTTGTTAATGGAGTTTAATCAACAATACTTCAAAAAATTCTTGACCGATGGTACATTGACAAAAGAGGATTTACTGAATTATTATCAGGGAGAAGATGTAAAAGATAAATACCGTTTAATCGAAAATGAAATCAATGCGCTGAAATGACGGATATTTCTCAACTCCTAAACACACTAAACACTTCGCCGAGTGTTGAACTGTTGCGTTTACGAAACAGAGCAATAGTTATTGAATTTCTTGTAAACACCTTTTCAAACAAGCAAGGTGCAATTTCTTTCGAAAATATGCATACACAATTAGCGGATTTTTTGGAAGGACACGAAATCGAGAATGACGAAGAAAGCGAAATCAGTGTGTTTGATACGTATGAAGTAAAAGCTAAAAAATACATTCAGAAATGGACAAACAGCGGTTTCTTAACAAATTACCCTGATGAACAAGGCGAAGTATCCTATGAACTTTCTGTCCATTCAAGCAAAACCATAGACTGGTTAGTAAGTTTGAAAAAGGAGGAATTTGTTGGTACAGAATCCAAGTTCAACAATATTCTGAATCAGTTGAAAGAGTTGGTGGAGTTTACCAATGAAGATGCCGAGAAGCGTATTCAATTACTGGAAGAAAAGAAACTGGAAATTGAACAACAAATTCAACGCATAAAAATCGGTGAAGATGTAAAGGTATTTGAAGAATTTGAAATCGTTCCACGTTTCAACCAACTCAATCAGTCAGCGAAAGAACTATTATCCGATTTCAAGGAAGTAGAAGATAATTTTAAAGAAATAACAAAAGGAATTTATCAAAAACACGCTGAAGGAAGTTTAACGAAAAGCGATATTCTGTCTTTTACTTTTGATGCTCTTGATGAACTGAAAGACAGCCAGCAAGGCAAAAGTTTCTACGCATTCTGGTCATTTATTCTCAATCCTGATTTGCAAAACAAATGGGAAAGTCTGACTAAAGAATTGTATCTGACTTTGGAAGAAAAGGCTATTCCTGTCAACGATTCGTTTCTCAAAGGAATGAAAAATCATTTGTACAATTCGGGAAGAAAGGTCTATAAAGCCAATGATAAAATGGCTGAAAAACTAAGTCGTATCATTCGTGAAACCGAAAGCACAAAATCGGAAGCCACGAAAAAGTTGATCCAGGAAATCAAAAAGCAATTGGTAGAAATCAGCAAAACAAAAAAGAAGCCCGACATTTCGTTTGAATTGGAAACCGAAATTGAAATCAATATCCCGTTTGAACGTAAATTAGCGACCGAACAAAATGAAGAAGTTACTTATACCAACAAACCAAAAATAGCAGACGAAAACATTATGACCTCCAATCATTTAGAAAAATTGTTTTCACAATCCAACATTGACAAAGAGTTGCTAAGGAAAAGAATCAAAGATATTTTGAAAGAAAAATCGCAAACAACACTTTTAGACGTGGTTGAAAATTATGGCGGACTCGAAAAAGGTTTGCCCGAATTGTTCGGATATATTGGAATTGTAAAAGAGTTTAAACACGTTATCAATCCCGAAAAAACACAGAACATAATCTTCGATGTGGAAAGAGGAAAACACATAAAAATTCCTGAAATAATTTTGACTAAATGAGTAGCTTAGAACAGTATATTACCCCATATAGCAAAGCAATTGTAAGATTGCTTAAATCCACAGTTGAACGCACTTCAAACGTCTGGGATGACATCATTCTTTATCAAAATGAAATTCAGGATTATATCAGCCAGATTGGTTTAGAACTTATCGTAAAGAAAGACGAAGGATTTGCTTTTGTGAAACAATTGGAAGACAGCGAAGGTAAAACGCTTGGCTTGGTAACAAGACGGCAAATTGGTTTTGAAACATCCATAGTTTTGGTCGTTTTAAGGCAAAGCTTAGAAGATTTTGACAGCAACCCAACACAATTGGCAAGTGAGAAATTTATTACAGATACAGAAATTAAAGATGAGTTGGAACTCTTTCTGCAAGAAGGTTATAATAAATTGAGATTTCAGAAAGATTTAGACAAATATATTCGAAGTGCAGTAGATTTAGGTTATTTAAAAGTAATAAATGAAAAAGAAAACGAAATAAAATACCAGATACACCGAATTATCAAAGAAAAAATAACGCTGGATATATTGCGGGATTTTCAAACAAAACTGAAAGAATATGTTGAGTCTGTTTAGCACCAGTTCCCACAAAGCAGGTTTCAGACTTCAATACATGGAAGTTTACAATTGGGGAACTTTTAACGAAAAGGTTTTCAGAATCAATCCGCAGGGAAATAATTCATTGTTGACCGGAGCAAATGCCTCAGGAAAAAGCACCTACATTGATGCGTTGTTGACGTTAATTGTTCCTGCAAAAAAAGACCGTTTTTACAATCAATCATCCGGTGTTGATAAGAAAGGCGACCGAACCGAAGAAACGTATGTATTAGGGCATTACGGAAACATCCAGGAAGAAGGCAAAAGTTCAACCTCTACACAAAAACTGCGTGATACAAACACCTATTCCGTAATTCTTGCTTCCTTTTCAAACACCGACCAAAAGCAAATTACGCTGTTTCAGGTTCGCTGGTTTTCTAATAATGAATTGAGACGGCAATTTGGAATTGCTCATGTTCCGCTTGAAGTAGAAAAAGATTTTCGTGATTTTGATGCTAAAGGCTTGTGGAAAAGAAGATTGGATAAAATGTACAATGCCAATGCAACTAAAAACAAGATTGAATTTATAGAAGGACCAACAGCTTATGCCGAAAGAATGTCCAATTTGTTTGGGATGCGTTCTGTTAAAGCGTTGAGCTTGTTTAATCAGGTTGTGGGCGTAAAAGTTTTGGAAGATTTGGATGAATTTATCCGAACAAATATGCTGGAAGAACAAGATGCAGAAGCTGAATTTATCCAACTTAAAGAAAGTTTTTTGACTTTAATGGATGCTAAAACCAATATTGAAAAAGCCAAAGAACAAATCAAACAACTTACACCAATTAACGAGATAGCAAACAAATTAAATGTAATTCAAAATGATTTACATTAGTTAGAATTATCAAAAGAAACGGCTGTGTATTGGTTTGCTAATAAAGGCGTTGAATTAGGTGAAAAGGAATTGGAAAAATGTAAAGAAACGTTACAACTTTTAGAGGATAAATTAGCCGGGTTGCGAGCGAAAGAAGATGACCTAAAACAAGAAGAAAGAACTACTGCCATTGCTATTGAAAAAGATGAAGTCGGAAGTAAAATCAAAGATTTAGAAAAAGAAATTAAGAACCTCCAAATCTTAAAAGATAACAGAAGCAGAAAACTTGACGATTATAATAAAATTGCTCAAAACATAAAGCTAAACACCAATCCAAGCGAAGAAGCTTTTATTGAAAACCGGGAAAGAGCAAAAGAACTAAAGCAAAGTACTCAACAGGATATTGATGAAGAAAATGAAAATCTTCGTGCCTTTAAAAACGAAGAAGACAAACTAAAACAGGACACGGAAGAGTTAGTAAAAACAATTAGAACACTTCAGGAAAATAAAAACAACATCGCTGGTCGCGAGGCAGAAATACGAGATGAAATTATTGCGCACATTGGAGCAAGTAGAGAAGAAGTTCCTTTTATTGGCGAATTGATTAAAGTAAAAGAAGATGAACAGAATTGGGAATCTTCCATCGAAAAAGTATTGCACAATTTTGCTTTGCGTTTGATTGTCCCTCCAAAATATTATTCACAAGTAAATCAATATGTGAATAACCACAATCTGAAAGGCAGAATCCGTTATGATAAATTCGAAGAGCAAGATTATCTCAAAAATTTTCAAAATAAAAATATCGGAGAAAAATCCTTATTTAATAAGATTGATATAAAACCCAAAACAGTTTATGCCGATTGGATTGAAAACTATTTGGAAGCACAATTTAGTTTTACCTGTGTAGATAACATTTCGGAATTTGAACGTCATTCAGAAATGGCAATTACCCAAAACGGATTGATAAAATTCAAAAGAGGAAAACACGAAAAAGACGACCGTCCGCACATTTCTAGAAAAGAAAACTATGTTTTGGGGTGGGATAACAAAGAGAAAATAACTGTATTAAAGAAAGAATTAAATAGTCTGCAAAATCAACAGTCCGAAAATAAAAAGGCAATTTCAAGTACAAACAACGAAATAAGAAATTTAGGAATTTTCAGAGATGAATGTCATAATTTGTTTTCAAAGTTTGATAAATACGATGATATAAACTGGCAGTTTTATGCTAATGAAATTCAGGAAAAGACAGAACAAAAAGAAGGATTAGAAAAAACAAACGACCGGGTAAAGCAGTTACAAGAGCAATTGAAGAAGGTGCAAATCGACTTAAAACAGCTTGCTGAAGTTGATATTTTCAATAAGGGACAAGATATATTTAATAAGAAAAAGAATATTGAAGATATTGAAAAGGGAATGTCTGAAAATAAAAACGCAATTCAGATTATTGGAATTTTAGATGTTGTTGAGTTTGAAAACAACAATAGTGAAATTCTTAATGTAGATTATTCAAGTATCAAATCGACACAAACAAATTTTCAAAGTGAATTATCAAGACAAGAAGCAGAACTTAAAAATCTAAAGCAACAAAAAGAAAGCGAAGTAAGAATTAAAATCAATGCTTTCAAGCAACCGAACGAAACCATTACCAACAAATTCAAAGATTGGCGTTCGGATGTCAATTCATTGCCCGATTCTACTAATCTAGATTTTATAGGAGAATACCAGGAAAGATTGGGAAAACTTCAAAATGATAATCTTCCGAAATTTGAGAAGAAATTCAACGACTATTTACAGGAAACCATTACCAACAAAGTGGGTGATTTCAGAATGTTTTTTCAAAACTGGTCGGATTCTATAAAAGACAATATTCAGCATCTGAACACATCCTTGAAAGAGATTGACTTCAAAAGCAATCCTAAGACCTACATTCAAATTGTTGCGCCTAATAAAATCAGTGATGAAGTAAAAGAATTTAGGAGGCTTCTGGATAATGCCGTTCCGAATGTGCATCAGATGAATGCTACAATTGACGGAAGAAAGCATCATTTTAATGAAAATATTCAGCCTTTTATTGAAAAATTGGATAAAGAAGAATGGCGTAGAAAAGTAATGGATGTTCGCTCTTGGTTTAGTTACAAGGCTGAAGAGTTTTATAAAGAAACCAATCAAAAATTCAAAACCTATGAAGCAATGGGACAGCTTTCAGGTGGAGAAAAAGCACAACTTACCTACACCATTTTAGGTTCTGCCATTGCATATCAATTTGGCTTAACAAAAGAAGGGTTACAAAGTAATTCGTTTCGCTTTATCGCCATTGATGAAGCGTTCAAGGCACAAGATGAAGATAAGGCTAGATACCTGATTACGCTTTGCAAACAGCTTCATTTGCAGTTGTTGGTAGTTACACCAAGCGACAACATTCACATTGTAGAAAATGATATTTCATTCGTTCATTTTGTAGAACGCAAAGAAGAGCGACATTCCTGGTTGTATGATATGCCGATTGAACAATTCAAAGAAGAAAAATCCAATTATTTGAATCAATGATTACAGCACAAGAAATAAGAAACAAAACCGATAAAAAGTACATTTCTTTTCTTCAATCATTAGTAGAACAGAAACCTTTTGAAAAATTGGTTATTCGTGGGGATAAATCATACACCAAATCATCATTACCTGAATTTGAAAAAGAAATTCAGCAAATCGTCAGTCAATCAAAAGAGAGAAAAGGGTCTGGCTACACATTGGAATTTCAATTAGTAAAAACAAAATTTTTAGCCTCACAAAACTTACCCATTTCCATTTACTTTGATACAGAAAAAGATTTTTTGAAGTTTTTGGGCAAAGAGAAGGAAGTAGAATTATTTAAGTCAGATGTTGAAAAAATTACTAATGCATTTCCTGAATTAAAAGACTGGATCATCAAAAATGCGTTGCGAGTAATTACAAATCAAATGGAATGGGATAATATTTTGAAAGTATGTCAATACTTTAAACAAAATCCCAAACCAAATTTGTATATAAGAGAATTGCCAATAAAAATTCACACAAAATTTATCGAAAGAAATAAAAGTGTAATTCGGGAATTGCTTGACATTCTGCTTCCAGAGCATGTCAACAGCGAGTATAAAGAATTTGAAAAAAGGTTTCATCTTAAGTTTAGTGAACCACTTATCCGATTTAAAATACTGGACAAACAAATAAGCCAAGAATACTTTTTAGGAATTGATGATCTGGCAATTCCTATAAGCCAATTTGAGACATTGAATTTGCCAATTAAAAGAGTTTTGGTAGTTGAAAACAAAACAACACTTTATACCACTTTAACGCTACCCAAAATGGACAGAACGATTGCCATATTTGGGAGCGGTTATAGCGTTTATAATCTTAAAAATGCAAATTGGTTTTTCAATGTCAAATTGTTTTATTGGGGAGATATTGATGCCCAAGGTTTTGAAATACTATCCCAATTCAGATCTTATTTTCCACATACCAAAAGTATGCTAATGGATAAAATAACTTTTGAGGAATTCTTTGAAAATGACAAAGGCACTCCAACAGGTGTTTCAACGAAACTCAATTTGACAGACGAGGAACAGTTACTTTATGATATTTTAAAAACAAATAATTGGAGGCTTGAACAAGAAAAAATACCGCTGTATTGGGTTAAAGAGAATATTCTTTAAAACGACAAAATTTACTATAATAAATATCAAAGAGAATTATTTATGGATTTGAAATAGTGTCAAATCATCTTTTCAATTTTCTTGAGGGTATTGCATATTCCGGGGATATTGACCCCAGATTTTGGTTCAAGGGCTGTCATTACCAATAACCTGACAATATTACCTTTTTTTTCTTAGACTTTCTTCTTTAAGTTCGATCCTGTGTGCCGCGTCCAAGTCTTGTTGACATGGACTATCTTTCAATTGACTCAATCGCCTTAAATCTTCCAATAAAGAGTTCGAGTTTTGTACCAATGAGTTCACAAAAATTCAATTTAAAATGTACTAAAACCCTGCAATCGCACGATTAGCAGGGTTTTTACTTTTTGAGGCATCTAAAAACTTACAGGAATTCTCATATAAAAAGTGAGCAATTCGGTGAGTAGTTTTACAAGCCACCTCTACTCACCGAACAGACTTCAACCAGCTTTTAGACAGCTAGTTTGAAGAACGAACATCTTGACGACGTCAGCTAGCAAAGCTAATTTGCACTGCATTATTTTGTGGCCGTGCAGAGTCGGTACTGAAGGACAGTACTTGATTATGTTTTATTCTATACTGTTGATCATGATGAAAACGAATTTCAGCTTACTATTCTATTTAAAAAAACCAAAAAAATTCAGTGGTGGAAATGTTCCCATTTACGTAAGAATTACTGTCAATGGAAAACGAGCAGAACTGGCAACTGGCAGAAACTGCAACCCTGAACGTTGGAATTCTAAAGCAGGAAAAGCTAAAGGAACCAATGAGGAGTCCAGACTGCTAAACACGCATCTAGACCATCTGCAAATAAGCATTTATCAAGCATATGAATCGCTGATCCGCGAGCAAGAAAACATTACTGCCGAGACAATCAAAAATAGGTTTGCTGGAAAATCTCTTGACTCTCATACACTATTAGAAGCTGTTAAAGACCATAATAATAAAATGAAAAGTTTAGTAGGAAAGGAATTTGCTCTGGGAACATGGAAACGCTACAAAGTGCTCGAATCCCATCTAAAGAGCTTTATGCAATTCACGTACAGCCTTAATGACATTGCTGTAAAAAAAATTGATCAATCCTTCATTACCGATTTCGATTTCTATTTAAGATCGAAAAAAAGCTGCAGCAATAATTATGTAGTCAAGAACATCAAAAATCTAGGAAAAATAATCCAGATATGTTTATCAAGCGGCTGGATAGATAGAAATCCACTTTTAGGGTACAAGGGTAAATCTAAAACTGTGAATCGCCATTACCTGACTAAAGAAGAAGTGTGTAAAATCACCGATAAACAATTTGCTTCTGAACGATTGAGACAGATTAGGGATGTGTTTCTGTTCTGCTGCTATACGGGACTAGCTTACATAGATGTATTTCAGCTAAAAACCGAAAACATAAATACAGGACCTGACGGAGAACGCTGGATCTTTACCTATAGGCAAAAGACCAAAATAAGAACCGCAATCCCTTTATTGCCTGCCGCAACAGATATCATCGAAAGATACAGCGATCACCCAATCTGCGTGAATAAAAATTCATTATTGCCAGTGCCTAGCAATCAGAAAATGAACGAATATCTAAAGGAAATTGCAGTGCTTTGCGATATAGATAAAAAGCTTACTTCTCACATTGCGCGCCATACTTTTGCCACCACCGTCACTCTGGCAAACGGGGTTCCCATCGAAAGTGTATCAAAAATGCTCGGACATATGAACATAAAGACAACTCAGCATTATGCGAAAGTGCTGGACATAAAAATCGGTGAAGACATGGCTGTACTGAAAAGAAAATTGATGATATAGATTTTATAATTTTGATCATCTGTAGCTTTATCAAAAGCTGATAAAGCACTTTGTTGACGATGTATACGAACAAAATCTCCAGAAGGGTATTGGAGAAGTTATTTTAGGATGTTTTTACATGCTACAACCCTCTCTTGGTGCACCTTTGCGTCGGCTAAACAAAGAAAAGTCCATAGTGGGAGCGCCGACCCTCATAGATTGAGTTGCTTATGGTAGTCGAATATGCGAACAGGATCAGGCTTATATGTTGTTTTTATCTCGTTGTCGATCTTGTTGCACCGCATACTGATTTTTATATATCTTTTTTCATTGAAAAGAATCTCCTAGTTCCTCATTAGGATTTCTTAAACTGTTATCAACCTCACGGATAACAGGTATCGGTTCGTAAGCTTCCTCTTCCCTGTTGACCGCATCAAAATCATTTTGGATCATACAAGGAAATGCTTTTAACGGCATTGGTTGTTGAGGTGTGTCGGAAAGCACTCCTGCAAATTCACCTGATGAAAAACTGGCAATTTTGGATGCCGGAATAGCAGATTCTAATTATTTTGATTTGCTAATGGAGGTATCTGTACGGTTTATAGAAAGGCTTTGCCGGTCCTGCATAATCTTACCAATCTGCTCACTCAACCGCTTTGCTCCTTCTCCTGTAACCTGTCCGGATATGACATTTCCTACTATCGTTGTGATTACATCAGCCTGTTCTTTTCCGTATTCCTTAACCAATTGCTGTATTGATTGCACTCCTAGAAGGACACTTATTAAATTACTTCTGCCAGTGGAAATTGTAGTTGTTACGTCTGCTGTCAGGGTGGGGTATTCGTCGAAGACCAACATACATTTAAGTTTGTTCTTTTTGTTTATGATCTTCAGCAGCCGGTTAACATACAACGATAATACAGCTCCATACGTCAAAATCTTTTGTGGATTGTTGCCAAGACAAAGGACTTTCGGATGCTCAGGATTATTGATATCCAGCTTAAAATCATCACCCGAAAGAACATAGTAAAGCTGTGGAGATGACAACCGAGCCAATGCTATTTTAGCAGATGCTATCTGTCCTTCCAATTGTTCCACCGCGCCGTTCTGATACGCCTGAATAAAGACTGTAATCAAGGATATTACTTCATCTTCCTGGTTCAGCAAACTGAACATTTTATCGTACTCTAATTGAATAAACTCGATAACATGAGGCAATGTACAATATAAGCCGTCATTGTATTTTCTTAAATACCAAATGACCGCTGTCACAAAATTGATTGCAGAATCCACGAAAAAATCCCCTTGCTTTTTTTGCCATTCACGATTTAATCCATACAGAATCGTCCTTGCAGATTCGGAAGCATCTGTAATATCTTCCATAGTAATTGGATCAAGCGGATTGCATCGATGGCTTCTTGAAAGGTCATCAAAATTAATAAAATAGCACACTGATTCATGCTTGTATTTATGCTTATTCTTTAGCCAGTGATTATAAGCGATAAGCGACAGATCGGCAAACTTGAAATCGTAAACCAACATGGTGTACGGCTCCGGTTTGCCCAATGCCTGACTGATAAAATGGCGGATAACAAAAGCTGTTTTACCTGCTCCGGGGCCTCCCTGCACAATCACACTGCGAAAAACCGCGATGAAATTAATCCACGAGTTCCTGACCTTTCCTTTATATCGGTATTTAGCCGGGAGGTTAATGCTGTATTCGTTTTCAATCAGCTTTTCTTCCTGTGGAAATGTTTCGCTTTCAGCATTGAAAATATCATCTACCAGAGCATCTTTGATAATACGGCTGAGCAGTGTACCACCTGTAAAAATTAGTATAAATCCTACGGAAACCGTAAACATATAGCCTATGGAAGCACCAACGGGTGTACTCTTTTCAAGCAGGATAAACCAGCTCAAAAAGAACAATAACAGTCCCGAAATTATATATCTGAGTGCTGTTTTGTAATTAATCTTTTCGCTTTTCTTACCCTTTGCTCCCAACAAGGAAAGTATCAGAAAGCCCAATGCAATAAGTTTAGATTTATGAAATGACGTGTATACCCCCCCTCTCAATATTGCTTAATATCTGGTCTGTAAAAGGCCATGTGAGGTCAAAATGTTTGAATAAATAATAGCAGTAATAGTAAAAATGAAGTATCAATATGACTGTATCCCATAAAGTGTGTAAGTAGAAAAATATAGACTCGAGTTATAATTTGAGCCTTCCTTCAAAATTCAGTAGTAAACAACAAAGAATCAATCTATTAATTCATTGAATATTTGCACCACAACCTTAAAACAGGATTATGGGCATTCAGGTAAACTCAACAAATTGTTAGGCTGCTCACCGTCATTTTCTGTTTTTATATATTTATTATTCCCATTTTTGGCAACAATGACCCTTACGGTCTGTCCGCCTTTGGATACATAAAAACTCCATTTTCCATTTTCAATACCATCGATGGCCTCCTGCTGAGAAAGCTTCCAACGAGTTCCATTAGAGTTCGTTCCTCCAATAGACTTAATTCTCTCATAGGCACTATACCTATCTGTTTTGTTAATACATTTGATTTCAATTGTCATAATTTTAAATTTTATAAGTGAATAATATCTATGTTATTTATGTTGCCAACACCTTCCACCACCGCTCACTTTACGTTGACAGGATCCTCCTTTTTGGGTGGGTGCTCCGCAAAGAGTTGAAGTGGAATGTTGTTTAGATGATCCAGAAGATGGCGCATTATAACTTGTCGTTACACTGCTATTATCCGATCGCGACATTATTCTAGAGCCGTTTTTCAGTATATGTACTTTTATTATTCCGCCACTAGCGGAAGAAGTGTTAGCTGTTACATGAAGGTCGTAAATAACCATATTATGAAATTCAATCTTCCAATGATTCCGTTGATCATGAATGGTAACATAACGTTGACTAGCATCGAGATAACTGATAGTACAGTGATTGCACTCCACCTCGTAACCATATATTTCGTCGTCTTGTTGCTCTTTACCGCACCCTGCGACTAATAGGACCAAAATAATTAGTGACAGAAAACGTCTCATAAGTTCTTAATAATTACCCACTGTCTCCATGATTTGTTCGGCATGTGCATAGATATCATCTATCACTACCAAATCATGCTTAGTTTCCTTCTTCTCCTGATCAAATAATCCGATACGTAAACGACTCGGAGTGAAATAAAACCGGCAGATTGGCTTACGGTTATTGTCATCTAGCAGGATACCGCAATAGGATTGACTATCGCGCATGAAGATTCGACCTACTTCTATTTCTTTACGAAGGATAGATTTGACAATAAGGAAACCATCGATTTCATCTTGTGTGGTAACTACCAGTGGTTCGGCCTCTAAAGTAACTGGCAAATGCTGTGCTTCGCCATCGGTTTCTTTTTTCAATGCACTTTTAAGCCTCTCGCTGATCTGATCATGTACGATCTGGGTGAACACACGCTTCACTAAAGGTGTAAACTGCTCCAATATTTTGGCTGTGACCACACTTGGATACACTTGCTTCGCAAAGTATCGCACGAATTCATCGCTTGGGTTTTGCAATTCACCAGTGGCAAGAATGGTGAGCTCATTAAAATACTTGAGTTCACTAGCAGCACTGGATATGCTATCCAGATCGAATACTGATTTGTGAAATTTACGCAGCTCAGCAATCTCTGTGTCTTTAATATCCGTGATTTTAAATTCGAAAAATGGTTTCTCATCCATTTTGTTGGAGGTAACCAGATCAGTATAGAACCGATATTCTAAGCCATTGCTCAATAAGCCAAATTTTGCTTCGGTCGTATGGAAATAGCGAAAAAGCTGTGAATTATGAGGGTCGAGTCCATCTGCATAGTGTTTGCACTCGATTAGAATGATAGGTTTGTCATCCCGAAGAATGGCATAATCTACCTTCTCCCCTTTTTTGATGCCGATATCGGCAATAAACTCTGGTTGTACCTCAAACGGGTCGAATACATCATAACCTAATATTTTTAGGAAAGGCATAATGAGCGAGGTCTTGGTGGCTTCCTCAGTCTTGATTTGCGGTAACAACCTGTCCACTCGTTTTGCAAACTGGCGTATCTCGTCTTTAAAATCCATATTGTAGTCAGTTAATATTTTCATTCAGTTAATTTTTACTTAATCTTCCCAGCCGCAAAGCGTCTTCCCCTGCTTCTTGGCCTTGTAGATCGTGGTCTTTACTATTTTAGCTCGACAATTACTTAGTCCCCGACAGTTTTTTGTAAAATGATACCGCTTACCATTTTTACTAGCACAGATGTATACAATATTTTTATCGGTTTCAACTTCTGTTGCTTTGATGCTACTACAATCAGTATACAATATCGTGAACACAAGTATGGCAATGGCCCTTATCATGTCTTAAAGATAACTAGGTATAACTGAGCTTTCTTACGGGAAACCGTATTGACAAAAAACCTAAATCGAAGTTTAGAAGACCAGCGAGCAAAGGATACGGAATAAAGGTTTGGCTACCGCCTATCTTTTTTTACCTAGATGAAGTAATATCCAAATGGCTACAACAACATCGATTATATTCCAAATTAGTCGTCCAACGGGCAACTTGATGAATGGCTGAAAAAGTATAATTATTGCTATATAAAAAAACAATACTTTACGATTCTTATTACTCTTTGTATCTACATTGAATGTGAGGTAACCGAAATATACTACCGTACATATCCTGACGATGGTATAATAACCGTAGGGCATTGGCAATAGACAAAGCATAAGCACTATAATCAGTCCTATTTGAATGTTTTTTAGATTCATTACCATAGCGCTATTCAGATATACTGTTTTGCCATATTCCTAAATTATTCTCTCTTGCATGCACCTGCGCATTATAAAAATGGTTTTCAAATTTTACATTTGGTTGTATGGTCATTAAGGTAGCATAACCATTGCGAACTAGATTTTCATTAACGAAATCACCACTTTTCAGATATGCGTAAGCTAATGTTCGGCCAAATCTGTCTAGCGAATCGACATCAAAGATAAGTCTAATCTCTTTTTCAAGAATCATATCACTTAAGTATGTCTTTGATATCGCACCAAAAGGATGCTTTTTGTACTTAAAAGCATTTCGTGTCTCTGGTGCATCGATTCCTATCAATCGAATTTTGATTTGCTTGTTATCATGACTTTCTACCCAAAATGTATCTCCGTCGATTACCTTGAAAACTGTGTAATAGTCGTTCGCAATTCTACTCCTCTTGCCTTGTCCAATCTCTTTTGAGCCCTCAGCGTATCTTGCGCTTTTAGACTGGCAATCGGTCAATAGCAAACTCACGATAAGAATGCTTGAGAATAATATTAATTTCATACATTTTTTAAGTTACCGATAATGATATAGGTTCATATCCCCTCCTAGTCTTCTGTGTTGGATATCTTAGGAACCACCTGAACGACAAACCGTTGGTTTTTATCCTCTTGCACAGCGCGACCGACACCACCCCAGCCATTGCCAGCCAGCTGTAGATCAATCAGTCCTTTATATTTTTTATTCTCAAAGTCGATCCCATTTTTTATCCAGAATCGCCACAACGAATACGCTCTTGCATAGCTCAGCTGGTACTCAGAAAATAAACCCATAGGTGAATCATCAGCATTGTCTAACTTCGAGGCATAACCAGATATTACTACTAGGTACGTAACGTTGTTCCCACCCTCAACGTTTTGCTGCAAAGCGTCGTTTACAACGGTATCCAAGACAGATTTGAGCTTTTTACCAGCGTCTAAAATTTTAGTCCGAGTAATATCATAATTATTTAGATCCTGTGCATTTATTTCCGCTTTACCTATCTCAAACTTCACGTCGAAAGACAGCAAAAACCGTTTATACCTTTCGTCATAACTGAACAACGAGCTATCTTGTTTAAGTGGTTTCAACGATTCCTCCACCTCTTTATAAACCTTAAGTTGCTTAGCTTGCGCCACGATTGTATTTCGATTATTAACAAAGGTCACTACAAACAATACCAACACGATAAAAAAAAGGCTCGTCATTAGGTCGGAAAAACTGACCCAGAACACATTGCTTTCGCTTCTCTTACTCATCGTTTGAAAATTCGTTTTAATCTATTCGTAAAGCCTCTCTTCACTGTAGACTCTTCAGAGTTTTGCTGTGGAAAATCATCTACTGTCGTATCGTTGCCAGCCGGAGAGCTTGCCGTTGTTAGATCAGCGGGTTGCTTAGGAACAAAAACACGCTCATTGCTGATATTTGAAATTGGAGTAAATTGATGTGTCGGAATGGTATGGTTAAGATTGTTAGCTCCTTTATTCTCCTTATCAAACAATAGATCGGCTTTTGTTACAAAGGAGCTTAATGCTTTACTCACTTCTGTAGCTACTTCACAAAACTTATCGGACGAACTTCCAATTTTTTCTTTTTCTTCCTTGATGTGATTATTCATCTCAAAAAGCAGATCCAATTTATCTAATTTTTCCAACAAGTCAAGTTTATCGAATTTAGTCTTATTCTCGACATAGGCCTTTTCTAATAGATCATGTTGCTCGTTGATAAGCGTTACGAGTCCTTCTCTTTTTAAAATAATATGTGAGGAGAATTTATTGAGTGTATCGTCAAGATTGTCATCAACACGCTGTATCATTGTTGTGTATTTACTTCTCATTTTTTCAAGATCACTAAATTGGCTTTCAATAAAAGAAATTATACGGTTGGACTCTTCGACTCTTAAATCAAGTTTACTGGCAATACCCTCAAAATTATTAACACGATTCATTAGGGATGACAAGCTACTGCTTAATGCACTTGTTTCTGAAAGGCCTGAATTTAAAGTTTCCACAAAAAAATTAAATTTATCAAATTCTCCAGTAGCTTTTTCCAATCGACTTAACACATTCGCATTTGTCTTTGCGAAATCTTGTGCATTTAATCGTTGTAGTTTATCCAGAATATCGTCTTGAACCTTAAGCGTATCGTAATTTTTCATAAATAAGCCAGACAGTGAGGACACATTTGTCTTAAAATCTATATTGAAATCATGCATACTTTGTGAGAGTTTTGATATAGATGAACCAAAATCCTGACTAACAACGGGAAGAAGTTCGGTGTGGACAAAGTTATAGAAACCGTTTTTCCGTTGTTCTACTTTGCGTTTCGCGTCTTTAAAAAACTTTAAGCCTGTCAATGTGGTTATTGATAGTCCAATTAAACTTGCTAACATCGCAATACAGACAGAAGTAAGAAAATCATCTAATTCTAATTGATTCGTCCCTAGATCATCATTTGAAATAATCGGCGATTTAACCTTGAGTAACATTGTAAAAAGACCGAAAATAATCCCTAATATAGTGGCCATCAACCCTAAGTATAATGGTTTATTGATTGAGTCTTTGATATCTTCCTCTTCGACTGCAACGTTCCTTTCAACTAGATCCTTTACAATACTGAAATCTGCTATCCCTCCATTATTCTTTAGCAAATAAATATTTAACGATTCAAGAATATCATCAAAGTAAGTACCTGATATGGATTTGGGATTTATCAAGGTAATAGGTACACTGTGATCACTACCATGTTTTAAAACCTCAGAATCGTAAGATTCAAGCGTAGGATCTAAACTCATCTTCATACGTGCTAATACTTCATCTATATCTCCTGTTTCTACAAGATTCTTATCAACATCTACCTTCTCAGTCTTGAAATAGTACTTGATGGGTACATACGCTCCGTAAGTCTTGATTCGACCGAATAAATGAACACCGATCTTGAATTGATAAAAAATGATTGCGGTAATTAATAAGACCTCAATCGAAATAAAAACATCTGTACTCATATCTACTTGAATCTAATTTTTAATTTTTCAGTTACTTTAAACCGCTCGCTCTCTTTAAGCAACTTACCATAACTATCATTAACAACTTCAATGGTTCTACAAGTATCCTCGTAGCTATTTACACTTTCACAGTATCCATCGATATAAACGTCATAAAAACTAAGCGCATTAGTTATTGCATCGCTATTGGTCGAATCGATCGTAAACATACTTTCACCATCCTTCTCGATCACCTTATAAAGCGTTTTACGGTCTTTGTGATCAGCAGGTTTTAAGTAAAATATGCCGGCATGTTCCTCACATTTAGCCATTGTTTCGACTTGACTTAAAGTTGATGATACCTTTACGATTGATTCTTCGACATCTTCGGTTTGATTTATATTTGCTGAATACGCTTTTTTGATTTCCTCAATTTCACTTTCAAGTTCACCTATCTTGATATTTTTCAGATCGTTTTCAAACTCACACTCTTCATAACGCCTCCTGTATTCCATCTGTTTTTTGTACAACTCTTCACTTCGATGTCTTTCTTGGGTCGACTGATTTTTGAAATCATTGGTTATCTTGTTAAGATTTTCAGCTTTTTTTATCCTTTTAATATTAAGTAAAAGGATAAAAATAACGATCAAGCAGACTAGATTTATACCGTAGGATAAAAGGTTCAACATTGGAATACCCTTATCGTCGGATGCAGAAAGAGGAATAGTTTCTCCGAGCACGTTTATAGCATTTAACATCCACACCATAATAGCAATCATTTTAATTTTCATTGGGCATCAATTTTCTTAACATATCACCTAACATACCGCGAACTATATAGAAGAAAAATGGATCAGAGATATCCTCGACCATAGTTACTTGTTTATGCCGTAAAGCAATTCCAGTCTCCAAATACTCTATAGCTCTTTGCTTATTCAATAGAATATCTTCGAAACTTTTCTTCATATCTACTGTTATATCGAACAGGTCTCGGAGGCTAACACCTTTCTGATCAATAAATAAGCGAATAAACTTCGCATACTCATCATAAACAGGCACATTGTATTTTGAATCCAAATCTTGGTATTGCAATGGATTGCTTTCAGAAATCAATGTGTCATTTACATCTCCCAAATAAGTAACGAAACTCTTTTTAATATTTGTAACAGAAAGCTCATCCAATAATTCATCATTTTCTGCAATGATGCTAATAGCACCTCTGGAGGTTAACTCTTTTGGGTTAGGATAAGTAATGATTTGAATTTTGGATTTATTGCCATCTACGACATTATAGATAGAGTTAATTAACGCATTCGTATATTCGGTTAGGATTATCTTACTCTCAGCTTTGTCCAGTATCGATAAGAATCGCGAACCATTACCCGAAAATATTATCTTAGTAGGCATCTCAGAACCATTGGCTTTCATTGCTCGAATATTGTAGTAAATAATGGAAGCATAATAAAACAGTAGTACAGTTCGAATATTTTCGTTATCGGCTAAAGCTTTCGAAAAACTCACATTGGTCTTCCCTCTAAACTCTCTATGCTTCTCCAAAGAGAAGTAAAACGATATGAGGTCTTCTATTTTATTTGTCTCTTTGATACTCTTTTTAATTCCTTGAATTGTCCCAGATAAATCTTCAGGAAGTTCATTGAGAAAGTTCTCTCCGATTTGGTAGAAGCCATTTCCTTCGATTGAGGTTTCATAACCATTTGCGTATAAAAAATTGGCACCAAAGAGCATGGAAGATATACTTTTGACGCGCTTATTTTGGTATACCACACTGTCTATCGTGCCACCACCGATATCTAGCGAAAGAATATGATTAGATGTGCCAAGTAGTTTTCCCTCTTTGGATATGGCGTAAAACGGAGCTATAGACTCACAAATATCATCTACAGATGCATTTTCACCAAAGTGATCCTTTATAATCTTTTTCAGATTGTCAGAAACGTTCGAAATCTGACGAGTTCCATAGGTTAAAGGGTACGTCCAAACAAATTTCGTGGCTGATAAATCTCCTCCTTCGACAAGTACTTTCGTTTTGCACATTATGATAAGCTGTTCTAAAAAAGAACATACTTGAGCCTCATGTTCGGCTTTATTTACAGCATTATTGATCCATTTCAAGTTCGTTACTGCTGCAGATCTATTTGTAGGCAACAGTTTTTTCTTTTCATAGGTAAAACCGACATTGTAATCTAAAATAGGTTGATAACTTGTCACTTCATAATTGCGATAATCAAACAGAACGGTACGAACAGGAAACGTATATTCACTATCCCCTCCGATTTCATCTGGAAGAAACTCCATTTCAAACACTAAGCGTTCTTCACCTTCTAGAACATCGCTATCAAATGATTGTGCTATGCCATTCTTACCAATTGCAAAACTCAAAGGTTTGGTATTGCCACCATTCACTGCATATTCAATATGTGTATTAGAAGTCCCAAAGTCTATAGAAAATGTAAATTGACTGTCTATCCCTTTCTCATCTTGCCACCGTGGAATTATATAGTTAGAGACCGAAGCATCCTTCTGTTTGATTTCAATAACTTTAAAATTATCTTTTATGCGATAAAAATAAGTGTTGTAAAAAGAATTAGCTTTGCTGTATCTTGATTTTGAGGATTGATATATAGGATTTTTTCCATCAAATTTTAATTGCAATTCTTGGTTAGCATCATTTTCTTCAGCATCCAATAAATTAAGATAGTAATTTGGTTGGATTATTGATTTCTGAAAAGGAAATAATCGCAGATATTTCTTAAACGACACTAATTTTCCATTGTTGGAATTGATGTCTGACTTCTCATATTTTTTCGTCAACTCGATAAAGTCTTTTCCTTCATTAATCGGTATTCTTAAAACAACGTTTACAAAGCTGTTTCTCTTGATGATTTCTATCATAGATTTTCCTTGGAACTTTTTATTCCAGAGGTTCGATTCAGCAAAACATTCAAAAAACAACGTTTTTAATGGTAAGAGATAACCAACTTTACTATCAGTCTGATTATCTAGATTTCCATTGAAGAAAAACTCCGTATTGATTGGGTAAGGAGTTTCATAGAGTTCTGTAGTTAAAAAATCATCCACTGTAAGATAGGGATATTGAATATTTTTACCAGGCAGGATTCGTTGATTTAATGGTAAATCCGAGGCATATACTTTCTGATTAATATCCCACTTTGTATTTGAATTTAAGTAGTTTAGGTGACCTAAATTACCGTTGGCAGTAAGAATCATCGGTATATATGCGTCGAATTTTTTGTCTGTATGTATTAGGAATTCAGATTCTTCCTGAACTTTGTCCAAAAGGCTTTGCTTCTTTATTTTGCGAAGTGGTACACCGAACAACTCTAGTGTCAACGTGTTATTGTATTCAATTTCAGCATATTCATTAATCGTACGTACATCGACTTCATCCAATTCTCGATAGAATGCCTGATCGCTCGCACGTATTTGTACAAAATTTCTTCTGATGTACGCATCAAGCTCGGTCATTTTCTCTTTCAATACATCGTATTCCTTAAATAAGGAAATTAGGTACTTAACAAATCCTCTATTCCTCTTATATAAAGGTTTTATCATCTCCGAAAACAAAGTATCATTCTCTACTGTGACTTGAGCAAACTTCTTTGAATTTGCAGTAGTAAACACCAACGTTTTGGGTGATGTACCTCCTAAAATGAAACCATCAAAATAGATAATGTAAAAACGATTAATAGAATCAAAATTAAATGCTTTTCTATCTTGATTTAAAAACAATGACAAGGTCTTAACCAACAACTGATGACCATCGAAACTCGATTGTTGTAGCAATGGTAAATCAACTCTTCTATCCCAAGAAACTATGCGGATTCTATCGGCTAAATTGTCGTAGTTATATAACAATTCGAGTAAATCTAGACACTCACTAACAATGCGATGGTTATTGGTGTCTCCATCTAACTGAACTGCTGGATTCTCAAAATAGTCGAAGGCGGAACTGAATAGGTCTAATCTAGCAAATGGAGAAGGGATCGAGGTAGGTAAATTTTTACTTTTGTCTCCGTCTGCTCCTTGGATATCTTTGACGACATTATTGTTATAATCACCAGCACGGGTTTCCCAATGGGTCACGCCCGCACCTTCAAATAATCGAAATACTTTGGCCATAATCTAGGTTTAAAATAATTCTTTGTTAATACTTTGTTTGGTTGCTTCTGTAAACAGCTCCAACAATTTTGATTCCGCACTGATAAATGTTCTGTTTTTAGAAAGTGTGCTTAACTGAGCAGTAATCACGTCATAACTTCTGTTCTTAAAAAAATTAAGACCAGTACTTTTCGTAGCCACACCGTTTAATAGCGTAAAAATGTCTCGTCTGTTTGTTGTAAATCCAGTAACATTGCCAATGGAATCCGATTCAACATGAAAATCGTAGGGGGCAAAACTTACTTTGTTACGCTTTAATTCGCCTAGCCAAATCTTGAATTCTTTTAGAAAACCGTTCAGAGATTGATAAAAATGAGAGGACAAAAAGTTGGTATCAAACACGGGCTGATTAGCCGCAAATGGAGCTTTCATTTGGTTGGACAGTTCATTATCCAAATATAAGCAGGTAAAAAATAACTGCGAAAGGCTTTCTTTTATCAAATTTTGTGTAGAAAGTGCTAAATTGGGAAAAGTAATAACTGGATTACTGCTATCGATACTATCAATTCCGAATTCTTTATATTTTGCGCCAACTGCCCGCCCGCCATATGAACTCAAGCTGTCATCACTTGCAAAGTCCAAGACAGCTATGGCAGAAGCTAGTTCAACAAAATGTGCATCATTTTTTTGTTCACTCCCGCCCACAATATTTTTATAGTTATTACTTGCAGTATCACCGATGTAGTATAATGAATTGATTGAATCAACTTTAGTAATATTGGTATGGTAATAACTAAGTGCAGCTTTAGTTTTAGAAATGAAGGTGGCACTCTGAATTGCTTCATCCGCATCACCATCCAGTTTAAAATAAGGTAATACCGTAACAGCTCCTACGACAGCGTTCTTCAGATGTTCAAAATTATGCCCTTGTACATGACCTTCTCTAATATTTTTCAAAATGAGCGGAAAGCCTGCGGCTCCCGTGCCTCCAAAAATGGATGAGATTATAAAAACACGATCCTGATCCGTAAAGTTTTGGGCAAACTGTGCAAACTCCGATGAGTCTACAAATTTGTTCAAAACAACAGAACCAATGTTTGGATTTCCCTGAAAACCAACTTCCAAATCTAAATCTAAATTCTGATCGGAAAACAACAATTCAATCATCGCCTGATTGTTTCCTTTCTTCTCTAATAAATTGAAGTCGATAAAACTTCTGAAAGAACCTCCATTAAGATTATTGATGTTTAACCTAAATTCGTTGGAGATATGTTCGTTTGTTTTTGGATTTACTACATCACCCAAAGACTCAACTTTGTTCTTAAACAATGAGTCTGCACTACTCACATTTACATATTTGTGCACAGCTTTGTAATTATTTAGAATTCGTGTTGTTTTCTCCACGTCTGCTGCAGCTGCATCTGGATCTAATATTATCGGAACGATCTCGTAATTTGTTTTTATTCCCGATGCTAAAAGCATAGTTAAGGATTTTACCACGCGGGAACCTGTCCCACCGATAGCAAATACATATAATTTCGGCATAGATTAGAATGGAATTTTTGAGTTGTTTACACTAATAAACTTAAATCCAAATGACAATAAAACAAACAGTAATAAAGCATAAATACTATTTACTATTGCGAGAGAAGTATATTCGCCATCAAAGTCAAATCCCTGCGATTCGAAAAGCGTTTTAGCATCAATATATAAAAAGGAAAAATTAAACACCACTACGATAATAATGACCAAAAACCAATAGTGGATTTTTGCAAACCTCGGTTTGTCCATAAGCTTATAATATAACCCTAAGAATATAAAGATTGAGAAAAACAAGATCAATCCATATTTCTGATATAGGTATTGACTAAAAATCTCTTGAGAAAAGTTACTATCGTAAAAACCAACAGGTCCATTTTCATACAAACTTGCGAAAAGATCATTCATGTTATTTATTTAAAGTAAGGTTAATAGAAAATGTATTATCGTGTCCTTTATTTAAGGTTTCGTAAGCAGATTTTACACCAGTTATCAAATATTTAAGACCGAACGTCTTATCGAGGGTATTCAAAATATCTGTATCATCATCAGTATGAGATTGATTAACCCAATCAGGTAGATTGTTCACAAAACTTAAATTGAATTTGGAAGAAAAATTCTTCTCTGTATTCTTTACTATAAGTAGATGCGAATATCCGCTGGTCGATATCTTATTCCATTCATTTGGATTGACAATTTGAGGTTGATTATTTTCTGGAACTAGTTTTATTTCTACAATCTCAAAACCAGGGCTAATTTTATAAGCCATTTTGTTGAGGATCGAGGTCTTATCAGGATAATCTGATAGATCTACGGCAATTGCAAATTGAAACACACCATTTTTCATTACTACCTTTTCTAGAATGGTATTATCTGATTTATTTAAACGGTTTTTCCCTATCTTACTAGTCGAGCTCAATACTTCAAAAGGCATATTAGCCTCCTTTGCTATATTCAGGTAATAGCTATTTGCAAAACCGTTATATTCCGTTGGATCTTTTTTCGCTAAAAATTGCTTAAGTAGCGACTCTTGTCCTAAAATCCAAATGTAATACGGTCTATTCGTGTTTTTCAAAGGATTTCTCCCATTAAGATGATCATAATAAATACCATTAAAGGGTGAGTATAATTGCAATATGTAAGTCGAAAATGGGAATTCAGTTGATTTTTCTAAAAAAACGGATTTCGTTAAATTCTGTTGGAACATTAACGCGTTTAAGGTTGAATTTGATTTATCTAAAGAGTAAATACAATCTGATACGAAGATGGAAATATCATTTGTTCCAGTAGAACTGAGTATAAGCCTGAATAATTCATTTAATTCAGACACCGATCTATTTCCAACATTAAAGGGTGCTTTCTGTGGTTCTAGCGATTTGAAGAAATCATTAATATTATTAAGCTGCGCTGGATAAATTTTTTCATTGATGAAATTGACAAACACTCTATCTTTACCAAAATGGTGATTTGCTTCTACTAAAATGTCCGAAAGCGCGGATTCATAATCAGTAATACCACGAACATATCCATCCATGCTGCCTGAATTTTCCAGAAAAACATTTATACTCTCTATCTGAGCAGATAGTACCCCCCTCTCCACGCATTTCTCAATGTTAACAGATACTTCATTAAGATCTTCCTTAATTACAGAAATTAATGTGGATAGATCTAAAGTATCATTTCGAAAAAAGCGTTTCAACTTTCTGTCGGTCTTATTGGAATCTACGTAACTAGTTATCTGGTCAAAATCATCACAATCGAAAATCTTGTCTCTCGTCAACTTTTTGATCTTTTCATTTAATGGATTTTTTGAACTGTCGCATGTCAAGTAAAAACAACTTACAGTGATTATAATAATTAGAATGGCACCGTATTTTATATTCATCTTTGGATAAGTTAGTTAATGAAAAATTGATAGAAACAAGCTTTACTTTGATCGCTGTAACTGCGATCCGTTTTCACCATTATTATAATTTCCCACGCCATGTCTTTCAATTTTTAATTGTTTCGGTTAATTAACAAGACAAAAGTAGGGGCTGTTGTATACTAATTTTTACGGATTCCCGTAAAGCGAAAGAATTAAAGAAGGAAATCGAAATTCGGAAAAATCTAATAAAAAGGAGATCATCGAAGTAATCCCCCTAGATGTGAGGTTATGATTTGAAGGGGATGCTTACTTTCGGATTATCAGATAGTTCAGGCAATATACTTGCTGTTCACTCGGCTATCGATGAGTAAAATTTAACTTCATTATTGCCAGCATATATAAGACAAATGATTGTCGTCGAATCTTAGTCTCTATTAGATTAGTCCTTTTTCTTTGCAATACACGGCGAGCTGCTCATTCTTTGTAAATCCAAGTGCCTCCCTCATCAAGTTAAGGCGCTTTTCTACACTGCTTAGACTAGCGGGTTTGATGTTTCGCCGCTTCAAACATTCAGGAATATTCTTTTGGAGCTCGCCCTGATATAATAGTGAGATGATGGCAATATCTACTGTTGTAAACTCATAAGAATTCTTATCGCGAAGGGATTGCTTTACGTCGGATGGTTGATAAGATTTATTGTTATGTATAGCTCGAAGGGTTTTTTTAAGTTGGTCGGCATCATGCCTTGCTTTACGCACATATCCGTTAATTCGATGCACCTTAAATAGATCATCTATAATACTTAGGCGGCTTTCGACCTAAAAGACGATCACCTTTAAATCGGGCTGGATAGCTCGCGCTTCTTTGATAAGATCGACGCCATGGGAAATTTTCTGAGGATTATTATCCTCCTCGAAACTGAGGTCTGTAATCAACACTTCATAGGGATCGCCGTCGCGGATAGCATTATTTAGCCAGGTCAACGCATGATCGCAATAGTACACGTAACCTGCGTTTGACCCTATATTTCTTAATGAAGATTCTAGCTACATTAAGAAATATCTCCTTCATCTCTAAAAGAATAATAGGTGCTTTCCGTAAGGACGATGTGGTCCAGAAAGTCGATCCCTAAAATAGCGCTGGCATCTATGATCTTTTGGGTAAGCATCTTGTCTGCACGGCTCGGAGCTAAATTTCCCGAAGGATGGTTGTGCGCAACAGCCATTCTTACAGCGTTGCACAGCAGTCCGGTAGACATCAGCAGGCGGATATCCACCAATATGGCATCCAAACCTCCATCTACAATCTTTCTGTAGCTGACCACATCGAGCTTGCTGTTAAAGAAAATAGCATAAAAGCTTTCCCTTACATTTATTTCATCTTTGTTCCAAATCAACCTGAACACATTGTCCATGAGCGCAGAACAATTGACTCGCTTAAAATCTGAAACGGACAAGCTTTCATCTTTGTGATAAGAGATGCGAAGTTCATGAGCGATAAAATTAGTTTTCATAGCATTTATAGTTAGCGTAAAACAAAAAATTAATTAACGCCAGTTGCTCACGAGCATGAAGTTTGATTTAGCAAAAGAAAGAACAAGGAAAATGGCGCAGCGCAGGAGGCTCCGTTCTGCAAGAAAGGATACCCATTTTATGCAGTTTTTTATTGGGCGCTAGAGCGTGCGCGCTGGGGCGTATCAGACAGGCGAAGTAACTTGGCTGTTGATTCATTTCTTGTAGCAGAGAAACAAAGAGCAGTCCATGGTTTTAAACAGGCAGATAAGGCCGCTTTATTAAAGCTATTTTGCACTGTTATTGGTTTAGCAGACGACCTAATATTCTCGCAGTACATTTTCATGCTTATGCACACAATGACTCCTTAGAACCTGATTTTCTGTTCTAATCGTAGAGAGATGCATATTTGGGTTGGGATTAGTTTATAGCTCTATTCACAACATCTCGTCCGTTAGTTCCTCCAACTATCTCATCTGCACGTCTTTCCCCCTTGATCAGCTATATCATGAAAGTTCGACAAAGGTGAGATACCAAGTAACTAACAGCGGTAAAAAACTAGGAGCACTTTTCTGAGTGCTCTTAGTTTTTAGTTCTGGGGGACGCTGGACAGGATACTTCAAAGTATAAGCAGGAAGGCGAATTGCTGGGACAATGCAGTAGCTGAGAGCTTTTTCAAGACGTCAAAGGCTGAAACGGTTTATCATAGAAAATTCATGGATCAGCAGTCGGTTAAATTGGAGGTCTTTGGATATATTGAGGCATTTTACAATACCGAAAGAACACATTCTGCCCTGGGGTATAAAACCCCTAAGCAGATCGAAGAGATTTTGCTGGAAAAAGAAAGATTGGCAGTCTAAAAGTCTCTTATTTTTAGTTACAATTCCACCGGTCTATTTTTTCAATAAACTGAGATCTAAGTTGCCTATATTATTTCAATTCAATTTTCAGACTATCTCCCTTTGCGCTTCTTTCCCTTATAGAAATGATGTCATTTTTGTTGAGAACAACAAAATTACCAGGCTTGTCATAATTATATAACATAATATTAAATTCACTGGCATCTGAGTAACCAAAAAATATATCCTCTACCGTAAACGAACTCCCATTTCCTTCTACGTCGACATTTCCCTCGAAATATTCTTTATCAAACTTTATGCTATAAAATCCGCTTTTATCCGCTTTGGCATTATAAACCTTACCTTTGTTTGATTCAAAACGTAATGTTGCAAAAGCAACTTTTTTACCCGTTTCACTTATCGTAATTTTCCCATGTACCAATAAAGGAACATGCTGGACAGACTTATCCTGATTATGATGAATAATTTCGTACCCCCTGCTGTTAAGATATCTTTTTGTACTTTGACAAGCAGAAAGAAGCAAAATCATTACTAAACTCATGCTCAGACTATTAACAACCCAGTTTTTTTCCTTTTGGTGCAACATTTTGAATTCCATATTGTTCTGCTTTTATTATATCTGTTATTCTCTTCTTGTCTTTATCACTAAGGCTTTTGAAGGCATCCGTGCGGTTAGACCTTTCCATGCCAGATCCTTGTAGAATAAGTCATCAATTGTATATTTCATTTTCCTTCCATATTGCATCAATGATGCTGCAATATCATTGATAAACGTTTTTGCCATCTAATTGTGCTGAGTTGTGTTACTGTTAATTCCAGCTTTTTTAAAAATATACTTCTTAAAAAGTTCTGGATAAGTAGCTGTCGCGCTTTTAGGGTCGTCCTTGTAATAGGTGTACAGAAAGGCATGCACCGATTCGTGCAGTATAGTTGTAGCTGTCGCCATGTCAGTCACGTTTTTTAAAACATCTCTATTGGTGTTAAAATTGATTGTGACATAACCATCTTTTATCACATTATTTACCCATGCTACTCGTGTCAGCCCATCCGCACCATTTTTTAATTCTTGTGCAAATTTTAGATTATATCCAGGGACTTCACCAGCAAATTTTTGAATAATATCCGCTACACTATTACCGCTTAGTTTTCTTAAAGAATTTAATACTTCTTCCATACAATCTGGAAGTTCTTCATCGTCTATTTTTTCATTAAAATTATCGACACAGCTTTTAATACCTGTTGTTCCTCCAACACATTTACCACATTTATCAATATAAGCGCTACCGTTTAAAATTCGAACGCAATCATATACCCTAGGGTTTTCCCCAAGGCTGCCACTGCCTCCTCCTCCAGTGTCATCGACCTCATCTGTAATGTCTGGATATCCGGACCCAACCCAACACATTGTCAAAAAACATAAGTACTCAACCCACCGTTTTTTTGATTAATCGATTAAGTAGATATTAACCATTGTTATTACAATTGATTATTTAATTTTATAATATTTTCTTTAAGAATTTATCCTCAAAAATTTTTAGAACCTTTTCCTTTTCAGCTTTTGAAATGTCTTTATCTAGGAAAAGGAATTTGTAATTTCCTTCTCGATAGCCAACAAGATCAAGAAAACAACTCTCCTCGGTCCAATTTTCCGTACCCCCCATAATTTTGCACCAAAAAATTAATCGAGAGTTTTCTCTCAAGCCATTTAGTTGGACGTAAAAATTTACACTGTCAGAATCTAAAAAATCAATACCATAATAAACTTTCAAATTGTTTAAAGAATCGGGAAGCGATAGATTTTCGTCTTGAATCACTGCTCTAATATGTTGGCTAAGTTCTGATTTTGAAGATGTAAATTGATATCTTTTAATATGACCGTGAGTACCTCCACAAGAAACAAATAAAGCTACGGCAATCGATAGAAGGAGCAGCCTGTCTTTTAAGATTGCTTTAAACATATCTTTATTATACATTTTATTTTTTGACTAGAAGATTAAAAATTCTTATGAAGCTTGGGTATTATTAAACACTTATTATTGAAACGCAGTTTAGATAAGTTTCTAAAATTTTGATTATATTTTTCTTTTGTTCCACAAGATTGTCTCCATAAAAATAAAAGTAAAAGAAAATATTATTCTTCTTAGTTAAGAAAAAATCTGAAAGTCCTGAATATCCCTTCTTGGTTTTTGATATTTTAAATACTTCAAATGTTAATCCAGAAGTATTAATAAAATTAAAACTTTCAAAAACTGTATCGGGCTCTTTACTCAAGAATTCTAAATTTTTGAAAATCTTGAGGCTATCAGCTCTTACGTAAGCCGGATCTGATGATTCAATCTTTATATTTAGGAATCGAACATCCCCCGTTCCGATATTGACACTTCTACCATTTAAGATAGAAACGCTATCTAAATAATTACCCACCAGCATTATCTTAAAATTATTCTCTTTTATCGGGATCTTTTTTTCATTTAAGATAAATAAGTTGCATTGATTAATAGCTTTTTCGAAAGTAGACTCATCCACATTTTGGGAATAAGCATTAGCTGATAAGAATAAGAAGGCAATTATTAAATAGTATTTCATAGTTTAACACCTACTAATTACCGGTACTTGCGTGGCAGCCATTTGACAAACCTTTAATTAGTACAGCAGCACTCATACCCCTTGACACCGCCAGTTCAGATAATCTCTGTTGAAAGTCCGCTGGATCAATCCCAATACCCATAAGTTCCACTGCAACTATCGCATCCCCCAAGATATTGCTGGGCTTGTGAAGACGTAAGTGCATTAAATTCTTTTCTAATAAGCTTAATGAAAGTTCGGTTTTCAGTGCTCTTTTCATAATTATTATAATTTGGTTGTTATTATAAAGGTAGTGAAAATTTTTCTCTAACAAATAGCAACACTAATTTTACAATAAAAATATAAAGCCATAGGCATACGGAGAAGGGGCATCATACTGGTTAACATGTTGAGCTTATCATATGGTATACGAAAAGGTATTGGCGGCAGTAGAAGCATGTCCCCATAGCTGTTAGGGGATATTGCCATTATTACCATTTTAAAATAGTTACAATCCACACTATAGTGTAAAGTAGTTATTTTCTCCCAACTCACCCCCTAAGCACCTCTTCCCGATGCTTTAAATTTTTTTCCTGACTAGGACGATATTCTTTTTGTTTAGGCAACCTAATTTTATTTCCCTTTAGATTCACTAAGCTACACACATTTTCCTTTTCAAGATGATGTTACACAGGTGGATTATTAAACTCACTAGGTAAAAAAAATAAGCTTGGTAATCAAAAACTGAATAAGATTATATAATATAGTTGATTTATAGGAGCGTATTGACCTCTGTAAAAGTCGCTAAAAATCGCAGAGATGTTTTCAAGCTGAAATCCACCTTCAGTATAAGGGTTGGTCACATGGGGGGTCGGAGCTTATGACCACCCAATTCCGTGACGAATTGACCAGCCTACAAAAACTTAAACTCCTCCACGTACTTAAGCATTTAACTTTGATAATTAAAAAACAAGCAATATGGCACCTTTTCGGGTGCCATATTTAATTTAGCGCGGGTTCTGCTCCATATCGGATATCCTTATAACATCTTCTGGAATAGGGAGCGCATACCGCAAGTCATTGGCAAGCAGGACATATTCTTGCCCTGCTATCCTTCTTCTCAGCGTAATATTGGCTCCATCGCGGTTGAGCCGCTTCAGATCATACCACCGCAATCCCCGGAACAACAAACTTTTCCTTCGTTCAGACAATATAAATGCAAGCAGGTCATCGGCATCGATCTCTTCTATAGGCTGATACGTGGATATACCATTTACCTTTTTCCATCTCGTGGACAGCAGCGCATTGATATCCTGGAGAGCTACCCGCAGCCGATCGGTCCGCGCTGCAGATTCTGCTCGGAGAAGGTACAGCTCATCTGTTGCATAGCCCATGAACAGCCCCGCACTTCCAATATAATTCCCTCGAAAGCCATACGTCCCATCTGTATTTCTAACGAAATAAAGCGCTTTCCGCAGGTCGCCATCTACATAGCTACCGGTGATCTCCTCAACGATGTTCGCACGGGAGATGCTCAGTATCTGCGGTGCACCGATAGCCGATTGATAGATCACCTCTTGGTTGTACCGGGCAATCGGATAGGTAGGGCTGCTGTTCAGTGCAGAATAGTCCATCAGGTCACTCTTTATGGAAAGTGCCGAATCAGCATAAAGGTGATAGGTTGGTTGTGTGATTTAGAAAAATAACCTTCATTAAACAGCAGGTATATTGTTTTCAAAACAGTATCCAATCTTGATTCAATCTCAGTTTCGTTCGGTATCCTGATCTTGAAATTACACTTACGAAGAATAGACCTTCCCCTTAACAAGCGTTTCTTGACGGTTTCACGCTTTTCCAAAAATGCATTAGCGATTTCTTCGACACTGAAACCACAAAGAAGCTGAAGCACCAGACTAATTTGTGCCGAGGCTGAAAGCTTAGGATTGCAGACTAAAAAAAACATGGCCAGTTGACTGTCCGGAAGGTCCCGTTCATCAAAATTATATGCTTCTTGAATTTCATCCTCATTTACCTGAGTCCTGATCCGTGTTTTATAAATGTGCTGGCGTTTGAAATAATCTCTCGCTTTGTTTTTTGCAACGGCATAAAGCCAAGCTGTGGGGTTATCGGGCATACCATGAATGGCCCAGTGTTCAGATGCTTTAAGAAATGTTTCGCTGGCGATATCTTCGCCAATTTCCATATGCTCCAAACCAAAATGACGGCACAGTACAGCCGTCATTTTTGCATACTCTTGCCTAAATAGGTGAGGTAAAATTTCTTTCTCTAAGGGACTTTTTTCCTGCATTAGTCACGTTTTAGTACTTCCCTTACCTCAATGTTACCACCTATAGTAAAGATTGGATTACCTTTAGCAATTTCTACCGCCTCAACAATATTTTCTGCTTTTATAACGATATAGCCGCTTATAAATTCTTTTATTTCAGTGTATGGGCCGTCCGTTACTGAATTGTCTGATCTTACCGTCTTTGCACTTCCTGAAGTGGGCAGAAGCGTATTGCCTTTGTCAACCAGCTTATTTTGAGCTGCAATATTAGCTAACCAGTTCATTCTTTCCTGCATCTGCTCGGGAGATGGCCTGAAATCTTCAATGTTGCTTAATCTGAAAATTAATGCGAATTCTTTCATGTTTTTATCTTTTAGTGTTTCGTCTATGACGATTAAGATTTCAAATTGGGGACAAACGGTAGTGATTATTTATAGTCTATAAATTTACAAAGACATAGCCTTGAATGCTAATTTAAATAAGTTATACTTCCAGTCTATTATCCTCATCAAAATATGATGAGGATAGGTAGAACCCAAACCCCCTGTTTAACTTTACGCCAGTGAACTGAATTGTGAAGTTGAAAATATGTGGTTATGGGTTTCAGAAAACTAAGGCTTTCCATAGAGGAAGCCAAAGAAATGGACATGGTTAATTACCTGTCTTCATTAGGCCATGAGCCTTTAAAAATCAGGAACAACGATCATTGGTATCTATCTCCGCTACGGGAGGAAAAGACACCCTCCTTCAAGATTAACCGAAAACTAAACCGATGGTATGATCATGGTCTGGGTAAAGGTGGGAACCTGGTTGATTTTGGTATCGAATACCATCGTTGTACCGTCGGTGAATTACTGGATAGCCTAAGCGGTAATTTTTCCCTTCAGCAGCCAATTATCCATCACGCTAAAGTAGAAGAGTGATGGATTACATTAAAAACGAATACTGATTTTGTTTCTGAATCTTCATATGCTTGCTTATACTCTTCCCTTCCAGTTTTAAATATGACCAATTTCCTCTTCAACCTTCGTGTTGCATTGGATAAGGCAGTAGCCTATCATCAAATGACCATACATAAGTTGCGTATGAATTTAACAGCTCCCAAACGAAATGAATACTTTTGTCTTCCACTACGGTGAATAAAAACCCAAAACGGCATCGTAATTACTTTTTAAATTACACAGCAGTACATCGAACAATGTTCTTAATCTTTACTCCACCATACTTAAGCAAATAAAAGATATTTCTTGAAATATCTTTGGAAAATACCGACGCGACTACCACAAAATCCAAATTACTTGGACATTCGTTCTATCACCTTTACATGCGATATAAATGCTCCCCCAAGGGTTTCATATTCAGCGTATTTGACACTAAATTGATCGCACGTCTCTTTTACAATTTTATTTATTGCAGGGTAATGAACGTGGCTAATTTTAGGAAATAGATGATGTTCGACTTGAAAATTTAGACCTCCCAGTAACCATGAGAGAAATTTATTTTTTGTTGCAAAATTTGCTGTAGACTGTATTTGATGTATCATCCATTCATCTTCTACTTTATGTGCCTCAATGGTTTTAAACTGCGTACTCTCAACTACATGTGCTAGCTGAAAAACCACAGCTAAACACACACCGCACACTATATAACTTATCGATATTCCCACAAGCGTTGGAAACAGTCCAACATGAAGTATGGGAATTATCAAAAAAATAATTAAATGAATAATTTTACTGATCCAAAATATTATCCTTTCTTTTAATGGAAAATTAAATATTGGAGAATTTTTACTCATTTTTTGCCTAAAATACTTCTCATAATCCTGGTAAAAAACCCAAGCAAAGTATGAAATACCATACAGGATTAAAAAGTAAAACTTTTGGTATCTATGATGTTTCTTAATTTCCTGATCAGGGTGAATACGCATAAATTTGATTTCGATATCGTGGTCTTCGCCCTCTATATTGGTATATGTATGGTGTGCAATATTATGTTTAAGCTTCCAAAAATAAATATTTCCACCTAAGAGGTTCAATGAATATGAAAAAATTGAATTTACCCTACTATTTTTCGAAAATGAGTTATGACCTGCATCATGCATTATGTTGAATCCAATCGCAGCAAAGTTTATTCCCAATAAAATGCACATTGAAACACCAACAATCCAGTGGGGGTGAATAAAAACTAGGATGCTATATAGTGTAACTAGCGAAGCCAGTAAAATGGCTGATTTCAAATATAATTTCCTGCCCCCTGTTTTATCTTTTGAGGTTACTATGAAATAATTTTGAATTTTCTCCCTGAGAGCCTTTGAAAAAAAAGTGTTTATATTATTGAATTTAACATGCGAGTTCATATCTATTCCTTAGCTTAATTGCGCTTTTGTGTAAAAAATAAAAATATTGATCACTTGAATTGCAAAATTAAAAATGATTATTAAACTACGAAAAAATGTCAGCATATTTTTTTTAAAAAACTCGCCTCAAAACAAACTGTTAAGAGACGAGTGCAAGCAACTATGATTTTATAAAATTATTTTTTCTTATTTCGAGGATTTGGCCCGGCTTTTTTAAATTATATAGCAATATACTCCTCTCATAAATTGATTACATTAACCTTCTTCGGAACAACTTACATTCGATGGAAATAAAAAAATAAAAAATGTAAACTTGTCCCCCTATTGTCCCCCCCTAAAAAACTAAGATAAATCTTTATATAGCTAATTTAGCTCTTTAGTGTGATGAACTTATATTAGCGTTTGCTGAATTTCAATTAGAGCAGTAAGTTACCTGCATTGAATCACTAAGATCACTCAAAATATTTCCTCATCTCTGATAAAAAATGGAAGAAAAAAGAACATACCTGCCTCCCAAACTTCATGTCGATTACATCGAACTAGAAGAAAGTATTGCAGCAGGATCTACAACGTTTAAACCTGGAGGCTCGACAAGTAACGAAAGACCCACAATTGAAGCTTGGCAAGATACGGGTATCAATGAAAATTTTGATTGGAACTTATAAAAGATTATTATGAAGACTAGAAACAACATCAACATACGATCTCGAAATACTTATAGCACATTTACATTCATTTGCATTTTCGCCCTATCTTGTTCCAAAGACAATGACTCTTCAGAAAACACGGTAACTATTATTCCAAGAGCAATAGCTATAGAAAACTACAACGATCAAAAAACCAAGTTAAGCACTTCAAAAAGAGCGTCCAATCAAATAAATGCGACATCTTCTTTAATTGGAACAGCTTACTTTGATGATATAGCAGCTGACATCAGCATAAACAAAGAATCAGAAAGGTTGACAAATTTCTCATTGAATCAAAAAATGAATGAACAATCTAGTAAAAATAGCGCATCCCTAAACGCATCAAATGAGATGATTTTGCCTTCAACTTACTATAGATTCATGCTATTCCAAAATAACCAAAATTGGAACAGTTGGGCGGCAACATGGACTATAAGCGGATATACGTCAAATAAGGTAACAACAGATGGCAATACCACTTATAGATGGTACGCTGCATCATATAATGAAACGAATCCATTACCCACATTGCTTTATGATCAAATCACGATGCCCATTAATGATGTAACAACGGAATTTATGGCCGCTAGTGGAACAATCATTACATCTTCTAAAGACAACTATTTAAATTTCACTTTTCAAAGGAAAACCGCTGCTTTGACTTTTATATTTGATGCTCGAAAGATGAAATGTAAAATTTCAGAAATCTCCTTGTCGCCTGTTGGCAATACAATTTTAAAAGGCGGCACGTTCAATCTTGTGACTAACCAAGTCGAATCTATTTATGCGCCTACAATAAGCACTCTGGATAACACAAAGTGGAAAAACTACAGCAACAGCACAGGTGATTCGGTCAAAGTTGCAAGCTTCTATACCTTAGGAACAGATGATATTGCCAATTTTGAAATTCAACTTAATAGCTTAATTTTAGAGAATAACAGTGATGTGCACAATCCAATAGTGCATGCATATATAGATAAGAAAATTCGACTGCCAGTAACTATAAGACCCATAGCAGGCCAACGAAATACATTCACAATTACACTTAATAAACTGTAAAAAGGAATTAATAGCCTTTTTTGAGAAATAATTTAAATAAAACAAATTCGCACTTCGATAAGCACGATTTTGGTAAGATATTGAATTCGTAATCTGGATGTTTCCAAACGACCAGGTGGCGTACGGATTGAGCACGTAATTTTAAGTATACCTACACCCCTCTCAACGAGATCTTCGAACTCAACGAAAGACTCATACAGCTCTAAAGGGACAAAGGGTAGATACTTAAAGAAAGGCCAAAGTAAACAAAATAGTCCAATCCTATGGATGGATGGGTTATTTTGAGTCAACGACCGATTAGAGCTGGATTTGACTTATTGAGGAAGCGTGTGGTATATACTCCGTCTTGACCACCAAAAATGGGAACAAACCAATATCACCGAAATCTCCATTTATCAAGAATTTTTCGGAAATAGATGTTTTTTATATTTGTAAAATTCTTCGTCAATCTAAACTCCTACCTTTACTTAAAAAAAGACAAAAGTCTATGGCTGATATAATAATAAAAATCCGTAAAGCAGTTGAAGCAGACAGCGAGAAAGTTTGGGTTCTAATGAAAGAATTGGTAGTTTTGGAAGAATACATTGATGTTTTTTAATTACCCCACAAATTGTTAGGAAGAGAGGTTTCCGCAAAAATCCAATAGATTTTTATTGTATTGTGGCAGAAGACGAGGATAAAATTGCAGGAATATTAGTGTATTATTTCCTACCTTATACCGCCCAAAACATACCAGCAATTTATATGAAAGAGATTTATGTGGATGAAAATTATCGGGGGCAGAAAATTGGCGAACAGTTGATGAAAACTTTGATAAAAGAAGCGGAACTCAATAACTGCAAACAGATAAAATGGACAGTTGCCCCGTGGAACGAAGCAGGGACAAAATTTTGTGAAAGATTAGGGGCAAAAGATAACAACGATTGGCTGAATTTTGAATTGAGTTTATAAATAAAAGCAATGGAACAAATAGAAATCAAACAAGTAACGTTAAACGATATTGTGAAACTGCAACAAATAGGTCGGCAGACATTTTATGAAACCTTTTCGACAGAAAATACCGAAGAAAATATGACAAATTATTTAAACGAGGGATTTTCCATAGAAAAGCTGACGGCTGAATTGATCGACAAAAATGTTGAATTTTATTTTGCCACAGTCGACAAAAATGTAGTCGGCTACCTCAAACTTAATTTCGGGAAATCACAAACAGAATTACAGGACGACAAGGCACTCGAAATCGAACGTATTTATGTCTTAAAAGAATTTCATGGTAAAAAGGTTGGACAGGTGCTTTATGAGAAAGCTATAAACATTGCTAAACAAGAAAACACCGACTACGTTTGGTTAGGGGTTTGGCAAGAAAACCCAAGAGCAATTAATTTCTACAAGAAAAATGGTTTTGTTGAGTTTGATAAACATATTTTCAAATTGGGCGACGACGAGCAGACCGATATAATGATGAAATTTAAAATAATGCAATAAATGGGATAATAATTATTATCCCATTTATTGCATTCGAAATAGACTACTTTCTTCCGAGAGTTAGGACAGAAAAGAAACCTAAGATTGTGATTGATTTTTAAAATATTCCGTTCCTATCCTACGACTTCCTTCTCCATATTTTTAAAAAATTGAATTCTATCTTTCTCATAGGTTCTAATACAGGGCGATTTATTCGTAATGGCTTTCATCCATTGTAGTTTTTCTTTTAATATAATTGCTGTCAGTAGTTGTAATACTGTTGATCGTGTACAATTTTAAAGATGCAGTGCATTTTCCATAGTAGATATAGGTGGAATTTTAAACAGCCTGACTTTCTATGTTTATAATTAGCAATAAGGATTAAAAATACATTTTCGGAAAATTAATAATCATTTTGAATAGATTTGAACTGATCTTCAAAATATTTGCTTAATATCTGATTAGATGACTCTTCCATTTGTATCGATATATTTTTAGCCTGCGGCTGTGGTTTTGTATCAGATACAAACCAAAGTATATATGTGTTCCCCTTTTTAAGCTTTACGTTTGATTTTTGAATTATATAAGATGATTCTCCATCTTCTCCCTTGTGAAATGACATTTTTGAGAAATATGGAATATCAACATCATTTGTATTTTTATCTAAGTCTACGATGTAAAAAGACGTTTTATCCCCCTTAACAGTATTAAAATACCAATATAAATATCCATCAATGCGAGGCGTAAATTTAAAACCCGAGTAAAAATTATTGTTTATTTCTAACGGGTTATCAAAAAAAGAGTAAGACTTAAAGCTTCTGTTAGCAGTGTTTGGTATTGGGATATTGATAAAATATTTATCTGCATCGACTGATTTGACTGTTTCATAAAAGATTTTTTTATTAGCTTTGAAATTCTCCTGATCTTTTGATTTCTCTTCACTGACTCGTTTTAAATTATGAGAAAGTTTTTCGAATAGCAATACTATGCTGTCAGCTTGAACTCTGCTTATTTTTTCAACTTTAAAGAAAATTTTAGATTTACGCAGGGTTCCTTCTTCCTCCGTAATTGAGGCTTCGTTATCTTTAGAAAAAAACTCATAAAAATTATCCTTGTACGTATATTCCAATTTCCCTTCGTTTTTGAATAATATAATAGCCTCTCCATTTGAATAGTGATCCGCTATGAATTCAACATCATTGTTTAAGGTCATATTATAATCTATTACACTAAATCTTGAGTCAGGTGTCAAAATGCTTCCTTTGTCCAAAAGAAAAACCAAATCCTTTAATGTTTTTTCAGCGTCTCTTAATGCCTCTTGTGCGAATATTGATTGAAGTGATAATGTAAATATTCCGATTAATGAAAGTATTCTGTTTTTGCTCATATGAAATATAACGATAGTCAAAAATAATCATGAAGGGTATATTTTAAAATACCTACATGGAGGTATTTATTTTAGATTTTAGATAAATTATTTTTGAAAAAAACAAAATTATGAGATTATTTAAAGTAATTACCTTTCTTGTTCTACTGATTACTATGAACGTATTTTCGGGTTGTGAGCCTGAAGATGACGGTGCAGATATCGTACCAGAAGCTAAGGTTGTCGGAAAGTACAAACACACTCAGTCTGGAGTTATTATCGATGTTCGCTATAATCTGGGCGTTACCCCAAAGCGCTAAAGGAGCCTATGTAGTAAGGAATTTGTCTTATGTGGGTGAAAATCTATGGCAAGGAGAAAATATGACATATTATCCAGGAAGAAATCCTGAATGGACTTCTGCTGGCAATATTTCTATATGGCTAGAAAAGGGTAACACTTTGCGCTTAGGCACTCAGTTTTACGACAGAATTAGCTACTAAGGACTTGAGAAGCAATGGAAATAGTTTTTTTGTGATGTGATCTGATTTAACGTGTAACGAAAGGTATTGAAAATAGAAAATCCCCCAGAAAGGTAAACGGGGGATTTTGCGCCTTTTATGTTAATAGTAACAAAGAGTTACTAAAGATTAATTCAAAATATTTTTTCACTTAGCAAAGACGGTTATTACTTGATTTAACACCTATCATTTCATCAAATTCTACCCTTATCATAGGTTCATTTATGTGGAACATAAGTTTATTGATTATGTTGCTATCTATGTTATCATCGAATTTTCTAGCAAAAAGGCTATTGCTATTAAGTAAGTAGGTCAAATCTTCATTAGAAAATGTTTTAGGTCTTAACTTTATTAGCCCGTCGGGAATCCAAATTATTGCTCTTTTATCATCATTAATCAAAGCTCCATCAAAGGATGAGTTCATTAAGACTGTTTGGAAGAAAGATTCGTCAGCTATTAAAGTATTCAAATAATAGTATTCATATTTTTTAACTTCCGGGCTGTTGCAAACAAACTTACAACAATCTCGAGTAAGCATCATCCACTGCCCACCGATATAAGGTGTAGTATTTTCTAAATAAAATCTGGGGTGTGTTTTTACAGAGATCTCACCATCAATTTCTTCAAAGAAATTTTCTATTCTATTCATGGTATCTGGTCTCACCTCTTTTTGGTTTTCATACTTCAAAAAGCTCGCTCCCCTATGTTCAAACAGAAACTGTTTGATTATATTTTGAGATTTCAACGGGAAATCCTGTCCGCTAAGATTAATAAAATAATCCCAATCAACAGAGAGATTGAGAAGATATTTAATCCCTTCTAACTCTGCTTGAACCATACTGTACCCGCCCCAAATAACATCTTCACTTTTTAGAATCGCAACATTCTTATAATTTTTCAGATATGAATTAAGCTCTTCTTCTATATTTTTATCCGCTTTTTTATCTACGTGGATCAGATAGAAATTATTGACATCATAAATTGCAGAAAACAATCTTACGAACTGTTTTGGGAGTCGATGTACCATGATAAAATAAGCAATTTTAACAGTTTCTGAGCCATTTAAGAGATTAAGCCCATCTTTATCGAAAGATTTATAAGGATTGTCCATTTTTGTGATTAAATTTCGCTTGGTGAGTACGAAATGTGATTTTTCTAAAGTTAAGGTTAAAAATTATACGAATATACGTACCGATGTCATATTGCTGGATTTCCTAGTATAGTCTACATACTCCATAATGAAATTGTGGGAGTAATTTTAGTGTACATTTCCACACATTTCCGTTTATAGAGCACTTGATGTAGTTACAACCCTCTTGAATCGAATGATTTGCGGCTGCTAGTATTTATTAATAATTAAAATCTAAATTGCATAAATATAAAAGTGTATGGAAATTATTAAAGTGATAAGCATTAGTTTTATCCAAAGGGTAGAGCCAATATTAGCAACGGTAAGCGTTATTACTAAAAAGTATGGCGCTTATGCATTTGGTATCAAATTCAATAATGATATGTCCGATTTGCTAATATTACATCCAGATATAGATACGCAGGTCGATGGATCGGGAAACTATACCATAGTTTGGGATTTTTATTTTAATCACAAAGAAGAAATAGATAGGAATTTACTTTATTAAGCAATCTACTTAATTTAAAAAATGAGCGTAAAGGTGTCGAATTCGACACCTTTGTATGTTTTACATCTCCCACTTCGAAAGTCTGAAAAACACTTCAATAGTTTATATGCTAAAATTGAATAAAAGAAATATTTTTTATTCAAATGCATCTCTACAGCTATATTTTTTGTAGTCGCAAATATTTCTTACATATTTCTTGATTTTTTCTTTTGATGTGATGGAATTTTCATATTATGATAATCTAAAAGAAAGAAAGTCCTTGTATAGTTTTACCAAAATACCGTGTCCACTTTTTGCTGACGATTTACAGTTCCTTTCAATTTGTTGTTTCATTTTATCTTCTCCGTGTTCTCCAATAAAAGATAAAATAACCAATATGTCTTGATAAGCTTTGGTTTCGACGGCTATCTTTTCAATAAAAAACATTATTAAGATTTTTATAAAGACTATAATTTATCCCCTTGTTGTGAAAAAATATTGAAAAGCAATAACGCGGATCATTTAGTAAAAAAAACCTTATATAAAGCAAATAAATAAACCTTGAGTAGAATAAAACCTACAAAATGAGAAATAGACAAAACAAGTTTGCTTCGTGGTTAATTATTTTTCATAAAATTGCACCAACTTAAACAAACACTAACAGACACTTATTGCAACCAGGTAAATAATCAAGGAAAAAATATGTCCTATAAATCAAAACATCAAAAACTTCAGTATTCTACGCCGAGAATTGAGGTTTTATTATTGGTTCTTGAATCAACGATAGCTACAGGATCGGCGTTGGTACAGCCCGTTAATGATAATAATCAAATCATGGAAGAATGGGATGAGAGAGAAAAAGAATTCGAAATAGATTGGTAACAAGTCCTTAATTAATATTTTATGAAAAATAATTTAACTATTACATTGTTTATTATACTCTTCACAAGTGTGTTACAATCTTGCTCAACAAAAAACGATGCATTCGACTTAGGGAACGATCTAATTACTTTGGACGTAAGTGTTAGTAGCCAAGAAGTTGATGATTTAGGAGATCTTGTTCCTCAGATAGACGATGCTGATTTGCATAAAGCAGCAAAAGTACAACGTCAAGAGGTTTCTTTTGATAGAGAACATTATATCGTTGCAGAATTAAAACAAGAGTCGGAATTACTTAATACTGCTTCGATCGAAAGCGGTGGCAGGGACAAGAATGAGAAAATTGCAGCTATAAAAAGAGATCCCATAGCAAGAGCTATAAAGTTTAGGTTAATAGTATACAATAAAAATGGCGATTTTTTACAGAGCAAGATCTATAATATATCTACAAGTGGCGCAGTAACTCCTGAAGATGGTCAACCATTAAGTCTGTTAAGCGATCAGTACACGTTTGTTGCTTATTCATACAACAACAATATAGCTCCATCAGAATCTTTAAATGGAACTAAAATTAATACAACATTTAATCTTAGCGCATTAACAGAAACTTCGGATTTCATGCTATTCAACTCCGGACTCATTTCAGTTTCTCACAATCAAACTACAAAGCTTAATATTATTTTAAAACATATGTTGAGTAAAATTACTGTTGTTGTAGATGCTACGGCAACAAACGGTTATCTTATTAGAAATATAGGAACCGCAAGATTGACATCTAGCAGAACTGGTGCGTCAGTAAACTTTGAAAGTCAAATTCTCACTCCTACTGGAGGTACTGTAAATCCAACAATAAGCTTTCCTACTTTAAACACCAGTGTAGTAACCTCTACACCGATAAGTGTAACAAATAACATTACTAATGGTAGCTTATCTATAGGTTCCTTGAACATAGGTCCTTTGACTTCTAATACAGCACTAAATTTCGCCAATATTAACCTTTTACCAGGGGTGCATTATCGATTAATTATAAAAGTAAATCCTAAAGATGCATTTTTAACTGAATCTGGAATCCCTGCGGTTCGCATTAATGGAAAAATATGGATGCGTCACAACCTAGGCGCAAATACAACTTCTGATGCGGATCTGTTAAATAGTCCAAATGCTAATTTTCAGTCGCTATTCGGTAATTACTACCATTGGGGTAGAAATGTAATAGCTGCTACTCCAGAAACAGGGGCAACGGCAAACGCTGGAGCGAACAATTACTGGTCTAATGTTGCTTCTGACAGAGCGTGGATGGGAACTAACGGTACTGTTAATAATCCTATTAAAAACACGACCAATGATCCTTGCCCCAGCAACTGGAGAGTACCAACAGTTTTAGAATGGAATGATCTAATTAATAGTACTACTCAATTGGCAGAAGACAATCGTGGCGCTTCGGCAAATTGGACAGCCGCTAATAATAGATATACTAATGCCAAGGTTTTTCGAAGTAAACGTGATCGCAATGTTATATTGACCTTTCCAATTTCAGGATACTATCATGCTGGAAACACTGATGCAAATATCGGCCCTGTCGTCTCTGCTAGAACGCTTGTCGAAAGAGGGTTAAGAGGAGCTTATTGGACCTCTACTGAATCTGGCACGGACAATACTGCAAATAGAGTCCTGATGAGCATAAGTGACAACGGCGCCATTACTGGATACGGGATAAGAAACAGAGGATTTGGGCTGAATATCCGATGTATTAGACAATAAATTATTTTCATGTATTTGATTTTATAGTACTAAAAAATGAGTTTAGCAATTGCTAAACTCATTTTTGTTTGTCCTGTTTTCAATTTAAAACTTATGATTTAACGGATAAAATGCTTTATAATTGGTTAAAAAAGTCACTTTCAAAAAACCTGCTACTAATATCTTTACTAAGTTCTAAAGAACTATCAATTTGAATTTAATTTTGAAAAAATTTGGTAATAAGTAAATTAGTGAAGCTTCATGATCTTACGAATTAGCTTTGAAATCAAAAGATACGTATTCTAAGTTAGATGAGATCAAAAATAGTTTCTTAAAAATTTTATGCAAATAAAATACTGTGAAACAAACGATTATAGAGCAGTCAGTTGTAGTTCGACTTTCATGACTGAAATTTTTAAAACGATGAGCAATATTCTTAAAAAAATACCTTAAAGATATCACCAGCATAATTTTTGTAAAGTTCGATTTCTCCTCAAGGTTTCAGTATCTTTTCTTTCACTTCCTTTTTTTGATTTTTTTTGCCAGCAGAGAAAGGAAATCTGCAATAATAAGTTATACCAATATCTTCCGTTCCAACCAATATATTTTTTGAATTCATTTATTAGAAAACACTTATATTTATCATCTATAAGTCATTGACTTATAACGGCCAATAAACACCAAATCACCTTTTTTATGAGTATGAATAGACATGTACTTCACCCGTCTTTCTTTCTTTTATCTATCGACTGCTGTAAACCACTGTAGTCGAATGTGCAAACAGAATAATTATCTGAGATCTATCGATATTTTGAAGTCGCACTTGACCAAGATGTTTTCGACCCTACCAATAAAGATATGGACTATACAATGGGATTAGGTCTAAACTGGCATAATAGTAATAAAGATATTCGTCTGCTCAAATATTTAGTTCGTTATCCGATCGATAATCTACTTACTCAAAAGCTATTCAATCCCAAAGATTTTTATGTGACAGATCATTACACACAACGCTTTACATTTAGTGGATTTACACCTTATGAAATAGACCGTTATGATGTCATAGAAAATACCAGGCCATTTTCAGCTGTTACGATGCTAAATTCGACACGATTCCGAAACGTCAGATGGACATCGAATTCAAAAAAATCTGTTATATCTGGATATAAAGCAACTTATGAATGTTCTATCGGTCTGACTGGAAAGCTTCCATCCATCATTGCTCAATTTTTACAATCTGGCATACATCCCGGTTAAGCTGTGGCAAAGAACGATTTGGAATACAAAGATACAAAGTCTATTCCTCGTGGTTGGCCAAATGCCATTGTAAGTCCTAATACGTTACCGATCTTAAATTACTCTCTTTCGGCTAGAGGAACGACCACGATTGATGTGGGTGAATTTGGTTTACCTTGTCTCCAAGGATTTAAGGTGTATGGAGAACTTGGTCCGAAACTGGAAATAGGAACGCTGTATACGGATGCAGCATTGGGCGCTGAGATCGAATTAGGATGGTTCGATATCCCCAGTTTCAACAGAAATATTGGTGTATTAAAAAACTTAAAATAAAGACTAACAACGACTTTTTAAAGTATTAAAAGAAAAAGAATCAATTCGTGTAGGAGTAATTAAGATATATTGTTATAAACACTACTTTTGCAGCTGTCTTAAAACACAAAAAAACATTTCTGAATCTCAAAATAAACTATAACTACAAAAAATGAAATCAAAGAAATTTAATTTTAATAAAAAACAGGTTTATTATCCAATCAGTTTTATATTAATTCAAATGTTTTTTGTTGTTTCACTTGCGAAAAATCGAACAGATCCAGACAAAATCCATGATGTAAAAGATACAAATTATGTGAATCGATTAATTCAGCAATCAAGCAATCTATGGTCTTCTAAACCGGACTCACTTATTCTGCTCGCTGATCAAGCATTGTTATTAAGCATTCAACTGAATTATTCCAAAGGTGAAATGAGTGCATTGAAAAATTTGGGTGCAGGATATTATGAGAAAGGAGATTATTTGCAATCAATATTTTATTATAATAGGTTATTAGGTCGAGCTGACTCCTTAAAAGATTACAAAAAACAAGCCGAGTCCTACAGTCACTTGGCAACTTCTTACATTGCTCTGGGTGACCACAGCAAAGCAACTCAGATGCTCTATCAGGCGTTGAGGATTGCAGAAAAGTATGATTTGAAATTGACATCTGGACATATTTTTCATAATTTGGGAATGGTTCATCATTACCAAGGGAAAACTGACGATGCATTAAATTTTTATAACAAAAGCAAGATAATCTACGAATCTCTTGGGGATACCAGTAAGTCAACATTTATTCTTGGGAATATGGCACATTTGTATCTTAATAAAAAGGACTACAAAAAGGCAGGTGATTTTTACAATTTTTCTTTAGTGCTAGCTGAAAAATATGATAACAAAAAAGGAAAAGGAAATGCATTACAGTCATTAGGAAACTTTCTTGTGCAACAGAATATGCCGCTAAGGGCGCTTGATTTTTATCTAAAAGCCAAAAAAATTCTCGAATCGACTGGTGAGAAAACTGAATATTTACGTCTGTTAGAAAATCTTTCTCATTGTTATATTGAGCTTAATGACGACAAGCTCGCCTTTAAATATGCATATGAGTTATATAATTTGTCTGTCTCGCAAAAGCAACTCTACTATATTCATACCTCTGCCGACTTGCTAAGTAAATGGTATGAGAAAAACGAAGAGTTTAAGAAAGCTTTGAGCTTTCTTAAACAGTCAAAAAATGCAGCCGACAGTCTATATAATGACGAAAACAAACAAAATCTGGTTAGATTAGAGGAAAAATACAAATACGAAAAGAATGAAGCAATAACAGAGCTAGTTCACACATCTCAATTAGAAAAAAAACAAAAACTTCTTGTAGTCTCTTCTGTTGTAGCCGTTTCGTTAGTTATTGTTGCTATGCTTTTAATTATCAACTTACGACAAAGGAAAAGATCACACTCAGAACTAATTGATAGTAAAGAATTTATTGAGAAACAAAACGTTTCCCTAGAAGAAGCAAATAGCTTTAAAGAACATCTCCTAGGCGTTATGACTCACGACATGAGAACACCAATATCTAGTTTAAATAATATACTCCAACTATTTGATTCTAATCTACTGACTTCAGAAGAAATCCAAAGATTAATGCTTTCATGTCACAGAGAAATTAATGAGATTGTAAATTTGACAGATAATCTTTTGCTTTGGATAGGAGCACAAATTTATAACAGAGATGTGGAGAAGGTTCGATTTAAATTAGGGGACTTACTGGAAGACGAAATTGGTTTGCAACAATTGAATGCTAGCAAGAAAAAAATAAAAATTATTCTCCAGATTGACGAGAATCTGGAAGCTTTTGCAAACAAGGAGTCCATTACCATCGTTATTAGGAATCTTATAAATAATTCATTGAAATTTTGTAATCCAGGTGATCAGATTAACATTTCGGCTGCATTATCCAAAACAGATCAGGTGGTAACTATTCGCGTCGCAGATACAGGAGTCGGTATGCCAAAATCTCTAACGGAGAAACTATTGAAGTTGAATAAAAGAAAATTAAGTCGTTTAGGAACAAATGGTGAAGAGGGTTCTGGACTAGGTCTTCAATTATGTTTGTATTATCTTTCGCTGAACGGAAGTGAATTATGTGTTGAGAGCACTGACGGTCAAGGAAGTAAATTTTGGTTTGAACTTCCCAGCTAACTTACTAAGAAGCGCATGTAACATGGAAAATGGAAATCAGATTATCTGATTTTCCTTTGCATAATTAAGAAGTTGCGTAATTGAGTTGCAATTTACTTTTGACATCATGTTACGACGGTGGGAAATAATTGTATGGGGGCTTAGGTATGTTTTTTCCGCCACTTTGGATATATTCATTCCCTTTGAGAAATAGGCCAGCAACTCTACTTCTCTAGGTGAAAAAACAACAGCTTGATTAAGTATAGATAGTATATCCTCAAGTTTTGGATCTACATAAAACTGATTTTTTCTAATACTGCTTATGCAACTTACGACGATATCTAAGCCACAAGATTTACTTATAATTCCATTAGGTCGAGCTTGTTCAAGGGTCTTTATGACCAAGGGAGATACCGCACTGGTTACAAATATTGTTTTTGCAGTTTTACTTATTCGTTTTATATCAGATAATAACGATAGACCATTCTCTTTCTCAAGGTAGTAATCCAAAAAAACATAAATTTCGTCTGTTCCGAAAGCCAATAAAAATCTACTAAACTCCTCTTTGCTGTAAAAGACGTGTATTAGATCAAATATATCATATTTTTCTAATAGCAGGGAGAATGAATCAGCGAAGAGTTTGTGATCGTCTAATATTACAGCTTGTCTAATCGTATGCATTGAAAATTAATATATAGTTAACGAAAGTAAGTCATTTTAAGACCTTGCGAAGGTCAGGTAGTTAAGCGCAAATTTCGAAATTATTATTAACTAAACAAAATAAGTGATCGGGAGTATTCACTACCGCTGAAATTCTTAGAATGCATTTCGGCAAATAATAAAATCCATCTAAAATTCATTTCCTATAACATCGAAGCCATGTCTTTTTCTTTAAAGTACTTTAGAAACGCTTTTTCATAAAAAACATTCTAATGTAGATTAGGTGAGTAGAAAGCGTCCAACTAAAAATGATAAAAATTTAAGATTTAGCCTCTCCTAGCCATATTTTAACTTACAAACACAATCATTTATTTAATATAGAATTGATTTCCTGCTGGTTTTAACTTTCTGAATCTAAATCTTGAAATTACATTCAGCTTTGAAACGAATAGCATATTTTAGGCATAAAGAACAACAAACGTACCTATTTTTTGCTACTTACATTCGATTTAAAACTTTCAGTAAAATAATTTTCATTAATTCGCGCCATAAATAAATAGATCTTATCTACAATAGATGTATTTCGATACCATACCATATGAAAAAACAAATACTTTATATTTTATTCCTGCTATTTTGGACTAAAGGTTTTACCCAATCACTTGATCTTAAAAAAGACACAGTTGTCGTTTACAATACCGATAAACATAAAATAGAAACCAATCATTTTTTTGACAATTGGTTTTTCGGCTTAGGTGGCGGAGCACAACTATTTTTTGGCGATCATAATAAACAAATGAAATTTAGAGAAAGGTTGACCCCTGTTTACGAATTGCATGTTGGAAAATGGTTTACACCGGGTATTGGGGTACGCGGGGGGGTGAACGGCGCAACAATTAAAGGAGTAACACAAAATGGAAGCTATACAACAGGCGAGATTTACGATGCAACTAAATGGCTAGAAAAGCAACAGTTTGATTATTTCCATATACATACGGACGTTTTGTTCAATTTAACTAATATTATTGGAGGTTATAAGCTAAATCGATTTTATAATATTAGCACTTATATTGGATTAGGGTGGATGGAGACGATCGATAAACCGATAGAAAGAGAGATTAGTGCAAATTTCGGCTTATACAATTCCTTCCGTGTCAACAAAAGTCTGGATGTTATATTAGACGTTAGAGGAAGCATGGTGAATGATAGATTTGATGGAGAAACCGGCAACAGAAGACAGGACGGATTGTTAACCGCGAGCGTGGGTTTCAAATATTCCTTAAAGGAGCGTGAGTGGAATAAAATAAAGGTGACTACTATCGACTACGATTCCCAAGAATTAAAGACTATAGCTGAAAGAGTTAACCAACTAGCTAATGACAATAATGCTTTACGCAAACAAATAGAAGAATCGCACAATAAATCTGTAACTGATATTGTTGTGGAGAAACGCATTATTGCAGCTCCTATATTGCTTACTTTTCCAATTAACAAAAGTGATGTTAGTAATGAAATGCGTGTTAACCTAGGCTTCTTAGCTAAAGTTATCAAAGAAGGAAATCCGGATGCTAAATATCGGGTAACAGGCTATGCGGATGCTGGAACAGGTTCTAAAATTACAAACCAGAGATTAAGCGAAGCGCGCGCACAAGCAGTATATAATGTGCTGATAAAAGAATTTAACGTTCAATCGTCGCAGATAATACTTTCTCATGAGGGCGGGGTAGAAAACATGTACTATGATGATCCTCGAATGAGTCGTGCAGTAATTACAATTAGTTATTAAAATGATGAGAAAAGTATTCTGATTTAGATAGCAATGAATAGCACTTTTTTATTACGCACTCGAAGAGCTTTTACATTAAAACGCACAATTAACATTAAACAAATTTATAAAAAATGACCAAAAAGGTGAAATATCAGCAACCAACAATTGAACTTCTAGTAGTTGAAACTGAGGAAGGATTTTCTGCGGGTTCTGCAACTGTAGTATCTCCGAATAATAATCAGCAAATATTCGATGAATGGGAAACTTTACCTGATGATAATCGGGTGATTAATTGGTAAATCTTTTCAAAAAAATTAACATAAACTAAATGCTATTACAACTAACAAAATATTTAAAATCGAATGTAGCGACGGTTTTGCTTTTATCTGTCGCATTCTCCCTCTCTTCTTGTGGTAAAACAGAGGAATCCATCGAGGGCACTGGAGAGCCTGTAGTCAATATAAACTTACTAGGAGTAGATAATTCGTTCGAAGGCTTAGATGATAAAGCATCTAATTCTTCCAAGTCTGCTTCCATTGGCGATATCTCGACTAAACTACAACAATCTTTATCTCAGGAGCAGATTATACCTTTCGATGATCAATTAGCATTTTATGCTACGCTTACCCCCGAAAATCCTTTAGAAAAAAGTGCCCTTTCATCTGGAGGACTTAAAGGACAGAAATCAGCTGCAACTGTAAGAAATCCTTTAGGGAACAACATAAAATATAAGGTCCTTGTGTATGATAGCTCAGGAACATTAAAAGGTGAAAAAGACTACAATAACACTGCATTATCCAATGCCTTAGGAATTGTCTTAGACGCCGGAAAAACGTATACGTTCATCGTTTATTCAATCAACAGCACTTCGGCGCTCCCAACTATTATTGGAAAGGAGACGTTAGCAACTGCTAGTTTAACGGGTGTTAGTCAGGATTTGATGTACTTTAAAAAGGTGCTAACACTAACCTATGGACAGAATAATTTGGATGTTATCTTAAAGCATCAGTTTAGTCAGATAACGACAAAAATCCAACTAGCGTCAACTATCCCCTCGGGAAATGGAATTACTGCGATCTCTGGTACAACGATTAATCCAACATCTGCAAATGCTTCCATTAAGCTTTCAGATGGTTTAGTAACATATGGATCTGCGGTTACCTTAGGGGCTAATGTTCAGTTTAGTGGACAAGGGCAAGGTGTTAGAACTTTGACGAGTTCGCCCACTCAAGTAATATCTGCCAATACAGCAAACGGAACTTTCCGCATTGGAAGTATTACAGTAAATGGAGTCTCAAAAACAAATTTTGCGATTAATAATCTTCGTATTGCACCGGGTGTAAAATACAATTTGAACCTCACTTTACAGAGCCCTTGTACTCAAGATTTGGCACGAACACCTTTTAATCTATCTGGTGGCACCCCTCAAACCTTTACTGCTCCCGCAGCAGATTATGGTTTTGTATTTGATTTAACCAAGTTAGATAATTCGTTTAATCTAGAAATCAATAATACACTTCTAGCAACGAAAGAGTTACAGTTTCAAAGCGGGGTCGCGACTCTTCCAAGAAACATTCAATTCGCGGACGGAACCTTATGGGGAGGGACTGGAGCGTCTGAAATATATAATCTGACAGGAACACAAACAGCTCCAATTATACGAGTAGTGATAAACGAAACAGGAGATGTAACCATGTTTGGCTCTAAAACGTCGGGAGGTCCATTGTTTCCGTTAACACTTTCGAATGGGAACCAGTTTAATCGAATTACTTGGAACAAAACTGGAGATAATACAATCATAGCCACTCAGTCTGTGCAAGGAGCAACTTTGATGCAAGGATCTGGATATGGTAAGAAAATTGTTAATTGTACCAATTAACAATTTTTAAAATAATTAATAAGCAAAGGACTCGAGATACAGTCGGTCCTTTGTTTATGCATATTACGAAGTCAGCATTGAAAGCAGGTATATAACGTAGATTGCCTTAGAAATCGACAAAGTCAATTCATTTAAGTTACCCATCAATTTATCGATGGGTATTTTAACATGTCTGCCAACATCGTTTAATTCAATTCGGAGTACCGACGATACCGCTTAATATTTCCAAATCACAACCTGTCGAAAGCATCGTAATTACTTTTTTAATTACAGCAAGGATTTATGATTTATAGAGCAGAATAGACCCTTTTAGCGACTTTGCTTGTGTTAATTGGGATTTCAACCTCTCACAATATACATTTTCTAACCCCATATTAATAAAAGTTACTGAAGGTGATTATTGCACGCTCTTTTCTAATTCCTTAACAAAATCCGCACCCCAAAAGTGAACGTCATAATATTTTACCTGTTCTAATGAACGAACAATACGATTTCTCGCTTCCCCACTCTCCATCATTAATGCACGTAATAATCCATCTATCATACTTTTACTGTCATATGGATTAGTGGTCACACTGTACGGTAATTCCACCGAAGCACCTGCAAACTCCGACAGCACTAAAACTCCGGCTTTATTAAGGATTCCTTGTGTAGCAATATATTCTTTTGCTACAAGGTTTAATCCGTCTCTCAACGGAGTGATCCACGCAACATCTGCTAAAGCATATTGGATCAAGACTTCTTCAAATGGTAGAGTTTGAAAAAAATACTGAATTGGTGTCCAATCTAATGTCGCATACCTTCCATTGATCTCCCCAACAGCTTGATTAACTTTATCTCTTATATGATCATAAACCTGCATGCCCTGTGAAGGAGGTGTACAAACGTTTATGAGTTCTACTTTTCCTTGGAATTCGGGATAATTTTCAAGAAACTCTCCAAAAGCTTTAATTTTTTCTAGTGGACCTTTGACATAATCTAAGCGTTCAATGGACACTATTCTTTTTACTTTCCTATCCTTATTTTGCTTTTCATAATTTTCTAAACGCTCCATTACAGATCCCGAATTTAACAGGGTTTGAATGTGTTGGAAATTCACACCTACAGGTTGTGCACCTAACCGAACCAATCGACCATCCACTTCAATCGTTTTTGTCATTTGTTCCACACCAAGAGCCATACTGTACGTCAAAAATTGCTTAGCAACATTTACTTTTTTCAGCACTTTAAAAGGCGTATGGCTGCGTAGTACATCTACAAAATTCTCCACGTATCTAGGTATGTGAAAGCTGATAAAATCACATAGCAGAAGGCTACCAATAATTTCCTTTCTCCACGGAATAATATTAAATATATCAGCTGCGGGAAATGCGGTGTGATGAAAAAAACCGATTTTTAAATCCGGCCTAAGCACTTTTAAATAGGCAGGCACCATCCATAGGTTATATTCGTGTATCCAAACAAGTGCCCCCTCATCCGCTTCTTTGGCTATCCTGTCAGCGAACATTTTATTAATTGAAAGATAATGGTGCCAATCATCATGATTAAATTTTGCCTTATCCACGAACGAAAAAATTGTAGGCCAAAAAGCTTCTTTTGAAAATACGCGATAAAATTGATCGATGTCATTTTTGGGAAGAGAGATGGTTGCAGCAATTAGATTTGGATATTTTTCGCCATCTACCAGTTGATTTTTCACAACTGGTGCCCCTTCCTGTTTAACTTCCTCTCCGATCCAGATCCCTGACCGTCCCTTTTCAAATAAACCTAACAGAGAAGGGATTATTCCATTTGGACTTTTTGGAGAGCTACGGATTGTTTTTCCGTCCACTTCGGTACTCTCGAATGGCAGACGGTGATATACCATCACTAACTGTGATTTTCCTTTGGAAACTTTTCCTTTTATCAACGGTTTATATCCATTTATAAAAACCGAAAGATTGGCGCTTTTAGACATAAATTCTAGAATTCCTCCGGCACCTTCGGATTTTGCGTGTAAAACGTGAGGATAGTCTTGCGTTGCATTCAGCAAACCTATTTCAGATTTGCCAACTGCAACTCCACGAACATCAATCTCATACAAGGAAAGGTCATTTAGTGTATCACCTGCAACCATTACCTGATCTTTAGGAACTTGAAGAAGATTTATTAATTTTAAAAGCGTACTGCCTTTATTGACACCGTGTGGCAATATATCTAAATAACAATCTACGGATGTTACTACATCACAATTAAAACCTGCTGCAATAGCTTTGACATGGTCCAAATCCGTGCCTTCATCGTAGTAATACGAACTTCTGCGTTGTTGTGGAACATCCTGATACACTAAATTAGGAATGGAAGACAGTTCATGCTGGATTTCATATATGGAAGGCCATGCATTTTCTATTTCTCCCTGAATAGGCTCAACGCTAGTTAAATTGTGCCCATTATATATGGAGGCCCCGACATCCGCTATGATGTAATCTGGAGTAGGAATGAGTGGATCATTTAAAAGAGGAATAATTGATTCCAACCCTCTACCTGTAACGAAGACTAATTGAATATTTTTATTTTCCTTGATAATCCGATATAACTGAAGTTTATCTTCCATCTTACCTCCCAAGAACGTTCCATCTAAATCTGTCGCTAATAACATTATCTCAAATCCCTTTCTATTACTTTATATTCAATACCAACATTGGCATGTTTACAACACTTAACCCCTAAAAATTAAAGCATACACTTAATTTATCAGTTATACCTACTATATTTCACACGACCTGAATGTCCTTCCCCGCATTTCTAACATACTCAGTATCTAGATTTTATAAGCAATAAATGTAATATTACGTAGAAGTTCTTATTGAGTTTATTAAACCGCCTAACAGTCACAAGATATTTCAATGACTCGTATAAACTCTAGATAGAAAATAACTAGGCATGGATCCCCTCGCACTGAAGTTTTCACCTGTATGAATATCTTTCAGCAGAATATCAGGTCATATTCTGCGAATTATGGTTTGTTTTGATACAAATATACTGAAAAAATAAACTAATAAGCAAATTTCCGAAAAATGGTTTAACTAATTAGATGGATAATTGGCTATAATTATCCACCTATTTGAAGTATTGTTCCATACACGCACTATATTACTATGGTTAAAATACCTTTTAAGTATCAGTATTTGATATTAATAGTTCTTTACTATTTTTAGCACCTAACAAAATAATGTAACCCAATATACCCGCCAGGATTGAGGTACCCAAAATTGCAAGTTTGGCTTCGTTGACATATAATATATTATTGAATGAAAGTATCGCGATAAATATAGACATAGTAAAACCGATTCCCGCTAATAGTCCTACTCCTAGAATATGCCTGAAATTACTTCCTTCGGGTAAAGCACTTATCTTAAGCCTCGTACAAATGTACGCCATAGCTAAAATCCCTATCGGCTTACCTACGAGCAAACCTAGTCCTATTCCTAATCCAAGAGGAGCTATAAGACCTTCAATCATCTCACTTTCAAGAGTAATATTTGTATTTACGAAAGCAAATAGGGGAAGAATAAGAAAGTTGACTGGCTTTACAAGCGCATGCTCAAGCTTCTCCAAAGGTGACTCCACGTTAGTTTTATTGGTCGGAATTGTCATAGCAACTAAAACACCTGCTATTGTAGCGTGTATACCCGAATGGTGGACAAAATACCAAATAAAAATCCCCGGTATTAGGTACAAATAAGGATTCAGTACGTTCATCCGATTCATAATAATAAGCACTGCTAATCCGAGAGACGCATATAAGAGATAGGTAATTTCGATACCTGATGAATAAAAGATTGCGATTACTAAAATGGCGATGAGGTCATCAACAATTGCTAGGGCGGCTAAAAAAATTTTCAAACTAGCTGGAATATGGTTTCTTAACAAACCGATTACAGCAAGAGCAAATGCAATATAAGTAGCCATAGGAATTCCCCATCCGCTTGCCGTTTCTTTACCGGTGTTTAGGCTTAAATACACTAAAGCAGGAACAATTGCTCCTCCAAAGGCGCATAAAATCGGAAGCGAGGCTTTTTTAGGTGACGACAATTCACCTTCAACAATCTCACGCTTGATCTCTAATCCAACTAAAAGAAAGAAAATTGCCATAAGGCCATCGTTCACCCACAATAATACGCTATATTTAAGATGGATACTATCAGACTCATATCCGAGTTCATAGTCAAGAATATTTTGCAGATAAGTACTAGCAGATGTGTTTGCTAAAACAATAGATAAAATCACACAAATAAATAAGATAATTCCTCCTGCATTGCTTGATTTAAAAAAGTTTTTAAAAACTGTCAAATTGATTAGTTGGTTCATAGTTTGTTATTTTTTATTTATTTGACCAAGTTTCCATACTCGGAAATTTCAAATGCTCATTAGTAAATACTGGATCTTTCTTTTTTTTCTTCTGCAGATTATAATCTTTAAACACGACAAGCATTTTTCGATGCAAGAGAAAAATGGCAATCAAATTCAGCCATGCCATCATCCCTACGCCAATATCGCCTAATAACCAAGCGGATTCAGCTGTACTTATACAGCCTATATAAACGGATCCTAAAATTGAAACCCTTAATATCCAAATAAGGATTTGATTTTTCCCATTTCGGGAAAGAAATTGTACATTGGTCTCTGCGATATAATAATAAGCCATTATTGTGGTAAACGCAAAGAAAGTAAGTGCTAGTGCAACAAATCCACTGCCTATACTTGGAAAATGAGATGAAACAGCATATTGTGTATAAGCAGCTCCCATTTCTACAGACGGGATATTCTCTACGATAAACCCGCCCGATGGGTGTTGAACATTAAATTGTCCTGTGAAAAGAATCATAAAGGCAGTTGCGGTACAAACAATCAGTGTATCCACATACACAGAAAAGCCCTGGACTAGCCCTTGCTTTACCGGATGACTCACTTCTGCGGCAGCCGCAGCATGTGGAGCTGTTCCTTGACCAGCTTCGTTGCTATAGATTCCCCGTTTAACTCCCCAGGCAATAGCTGTTCCCGCAACGGCACCAAATGTTGAGTCTAGGTTTAACGCGGAAGAAATTATAAGTTCAATTATAGAGGGAATTTGTTTATAATTGAGTGCCATAATTACAAGTGCCATAATTATATAAGATCCAGCCATAAAGGGGACAACATATTCGGCAACTTTACTGATGCGTCTTACCCCACCAATGATGATTAAGGCTAAAAATATTGAAAGAAATACCCCCGTAAACGCAGGAGATATATTGAAAGCCGAATCAATTGCTACACTTATGCTATTACTCTGTACACTAGGAAGTAGTAGACCAGTACTAAAAATCGTAACAATAGCAAAAGCCCAAGCAAAAAATTTCGAATTTAAACCTTTTAAAATATAAAACGCTGGCCCTCCTCGATATTGCCCATCATTTATTTCTTTATACATCTGAGCGAGAGTAGCCTCTATAATGGCTGAAGCACTTCCCAAGAAGGCAATTACCCACATCCAAAATACAGCACCGGGTCCTCCCATTCCTATCGCGGTTGCTACACCTGCTATATTTCCCGTACCCACCCTTCCAGAAATCGCTAACGAAAACGCCTGAAAAGACGAAATCCCCTGTGCTGAGCTTTTTCCTTTAAAAAGTAAACGAAGCATTTCGCGGAAGTGGGTTAATTGAGGAAACTTGAGTACGATAGTGAAATAAATACCTGCCAAGAGACAAAAATAAACCAGAGCGTCACTCCAAATAATATTATATACTTTTTCAATGATGTTTTGCATAATAGATCCTTGGATTGCTAAAATACTTAAAATTTAAAAAGTCTGTTAAATTTATTGTCCGCCAAGATGGAAATTGCAATCCTTTATTCGATAACTATGTCTAGTAATTTATGAGTACAAAATGACATCTGACGGGATTTGTTGAAGTTTACACGCGATTCTCAAACCTATATTTTTGAAAGGTGCGATAATTAAGAAGTAGTGTAGATATAATTATAATAGCAGTGTATTCAAAGTATAAATAATCTACTCCCCATATTCTTAAACGGTAAAAATCGCTTAAACTGCAAATCAAAAACTGATAATAATTCCGTAATTAAGCATCTTATAACACTAATTATTAATAGTTATCAATGACATAAAGCTATCCTAATCAATGGAGATGGATAGTTTACTCATTCTTAAGCCAGCTTTCAATCTAATTTGAAGTTGTATACTCCGGTCTGTTTATAACTTCCACACTGTCTCGAGGAAAATGGTTTTTCAACCAATTATGGAGTCTACTTTTTTGAGCCTCAGTAAACTGCTCTGAAGTTGAATAGATAAAGACTACACGGCTACCGACACTGTCGGCTTTTGCATAATGTTGCTGTAAACCTATACTGTAAAAACTTAATTCGGGAAATAGCACTTTAACATCTTGATTCAATTGGGGACTTGTTAATTGGAATCTAGCGAGTTCGTTATTTAGCTCACTGATTGTTAAGTCCTTGCTGTTAACCAAATTGGAGCGCTTATCAATTTCGCTGAGGATGGTGGATTTTAAATCAAAGCTGTCTTGATGAATGACAAGTTCTGTATTTTCAATTCCAGAAGTTTCCATAGATGATTTTAAGGATGTGAGTTCTTCATCACTGAATTTTTTTGTTAAAAAAGCAAGCTCCAATTTCTTTGGATTACTTTTAAAATGTAATTTCTCATATATAACGGTGAATCCTTTATTACTAAATTCCGTTTGTACAAACTCTTTGACTTTAGTGGTATATTTTTTCTCTTTTAATAGATTATATGCGAAATAAAGACTGGGTAGCACTAAAACCAACGTAATCAGGGTTATGCTTTGCGTTATGCGTTTTTCACGTTTCTGATCCACATAATGGACTTTAGGATACCGCAAATATTTTACGATAGCAAAAGTAGCAATACAGATAAACACGCAGTTGATAATATATAAATATAGGGCACCTGCGAAGTAAGACATGTTTCCTATGGCTAATCCATACCCTGCAGTACAAAGGGGAGGCATCAAAGCCGTGGCAATAGCCACACCTGGAATAGGATTTCCCTTGTCTACTCTAGTAATAGCAATTACCCCTACGAGTCCCCCAAAAATAGCAATTAGCACATCGTATATATTCGGTGATGTACGAGCTAAAAGTTCTGATTGAGCTTCCTTAAAGGGACTTAACAAAAAGTATACGAATGAAACTATAAGACTGATCATGGTTGCAATCAATAAATTTTTAATTGATTTTTTAAGTAATGGAAAATCAAATGTTCCTAATGCAAAACCAGCTCCCACAATAGGCCCCATAAGTGGCGAAATAAGCATTGCACCAATAATTACAGCAGTTGAATTTACATTTAAACCTACAGATGCGATTACAATTGCACATGCCAAAATCCATGCATTGGCTCCCCGGAAAGAAATATTTTTAATGACATTGTCTAGAACCGTTTCTCTTTTATCTTCCCCTTCATGAAGGTCAAAAAAATTAAAAATTTTATTCATTTCGGTATTATTTTTACGCTAATATATAAATAGTCTGGAAACTTTATTGCTTATAATATTCATAGCTGATATCATTTAGATTGTAGGGCTCGGCAAAATTACCTTAGTTCTAGATTGCGAAAATTGAGTAGTTTGGATTGAGTAGCGGGCTAGTACATTCAGACTTCTGCATTAAATTTTGCGGTTAGCTAATGAAAGTCTTTAAGCAAAAAATTATAAGGCGATACCAGCATTCGATAAAATTAGTTGGCAAACAAAATAAAACAGATAAAGATAAATCTCATTAAATATACAACTATCTAGAAAGATTTTTAGCATGGAGTTCTATCCATCAATTAATATATTTTGCGCATTAAAATCAGACATGACTAAGGTGATGATATGATTTTTATCTAGGTAAGATTCAAAATCGATTTCCCATATTATAGGTTTATTTTGACATTTCGGAATTTGAATATAAACTGGAGCAAATTCTGCTCTAAAGTCCTCGATTTTAGGGCTATTCTCCCACTGTCTAAATTCATCATCGATTAAAGATGATATTTTTTCAACTATTGCTGAATAATTATCCTCAATGCCTTTAAAGAAAGCTATTTGCTTTTGGCTTGGACCGTTCAGATCTGCTTCTACAGCAATTTCCACTAATTGGTCATAATGATCAAACGATCTTTTACATCTAAAATAACTCTTAAGTGAATTTCTCCAGTCTTCATAAAATTCGATTTCTCCAAAGAAATCATTATCAAGCTTTGTTGTTTTCTTAAAAATAAAGTCAAAAAATCCCATCGTTCCTGAGCTAACATTCGATTGTGGCGATAAATATATCAAAAAAACATTTCGATACTTTAACGAAAGTATGCTTTTTTTCATTAAAGTATAGATGAGTAGATTTTATACATTTATTAAATAAGTTTTTGGCTATTTACCTTGGTTTTCAAATAAAAAATTGGCGTATTTGATTCCTTTGTTAGCAAAAACGAGTATTACGAATTCAGATAATGTAAATTTAATGACACTTAATCTCACACTTTCTGCATTTTTAAAGAAAGGTAATGTATAGATTCCATTATTCTTATAACATAGTACCGTCGATTTCATTAAACTTATCTTCTTCTATTAAGTTCCTAGAAACGTCAAATTAATAATATTGTCCGCCAGTTTTAATAAAACATATTGCGCCTATCGCTCGGAGCGTTTGCAAAGTGCCTGCAGATATCCCCCATAATTTAGGTACGTCATAACTTTTAAGTTGTTCATGGAATTCTTGATTTGTTTTTGGTTATAAAATCCATTTTTCCATGTTTCTTCGTATAGTTAATTATTAAAACAATCAAAATCCTTGGGTGTAATAAGTTTAACTTTAATTTTATTGCTTTTTAAATTTAGATTCTTAATAATTCCGTCAATGTACAAACACAAATAAACGCAATCTAAACCTGTTTCAATGCGAATAATATTTATAACATGTGGAGTTGGCTTCAAAAATGTATTTGATTATCTAATAAGCAATCAAAAATGGGATGCTATTACATCAATGAAAAATTTGTCCAAGCTTGACAAACAGTATTCCCCAGGAATGGCAGCACACTTCAAAAATTTTTGGACATATATAGCAACAATGAATTTCCTAAATAAAAAAGAAATTATTTTGTTTTCCCTACTTAATATCGTAATATTGCGATGTAAATATGTGTGAAAAATGGGAGTTACAAAAACTGAAATATATACGGACGAACAAAATAAATTGTCATCGCTTTTTAAAGTTTTAGGGCATCCTGCCAGAATAGCAATTTTGCAATATATTATCAACCAAAAAGCTTGTATTTGTAATGATCTGGTTGAGGAATTAGGATTAGCGCAGGCAACTATTTCTCAACATTTAAAAGAGTTAAAAACCATAGGGATTATTCAAGGTTCAATTGAAGGTAAATCTGTATGTTATTGTATTGAAGAAAAGGTATGGAAACAATTTCAAGATGAGTTTAACGCCTTTTTCAATCAGGATGTAAACGTAAAGCAATGCTGTTAAGGCATTTTTTTATATTTAAATATCGTTATATTGCTATGTAACGATTATGTATTTAATTATCTATTTTATCATTTTAAAATTTAGTATTATGAAATTATCCGAAATCAAAGAAATTTTACCAGCATTAGAAAATGTTGAATTTCAATTAGAAAATGGAGCATTTGTTCCTGAACACTTTCACGTTACTGAAGTGGGACAAATCATAAAAAATTTTATTGATTGTGGCGGCGTATTCCGTACAGAAAAAACAGTCAATTTCCAACTGTGGAATGCAGATGATTATGAGCACAGGTTGAAGCCAGGAAAGCTATTAAGTATAATTAAACTTTCAGAAGAAAAATTAGGAATTGAAGATGCTGAGATAGAAGTGGAATATCAAAGCGATACTATTGGTAAGTACGATTTAGATTTCAACGGAAATACATTTGTGCTGAAAAACAAAACGACTGCCTGCTTGGCTCAGGATGCTTGCGGAATTCCTACTGAAAAACTAAACAAAAGCCTTTCCGAATTAACTGCAAATCAATCAAATTGTTGCACGCCAAATTCCGGATGTTGCTAAATTTTAATAGAATCTCTATGTATTCAATTTTATCAAAGACAATTCAACAGCTAGACTGGGAACAAATTAATAATGACGAGCGTAAAAGAACATTACAGCCATTGATTGATTTTATTCAGCTAAAAATAAATAGCCAACAACAAATAAATATAAATTTTATATGTACCCATAATTCACGCAGGAGCCATTTCGCGCAGGTTTGGGCACAAGCAGCGGCTTCTCATTTCGGTTTTGAGAATGTGATTTGCTATTCGGGAGGTACTGAAGAAACCGCATTGTTTCCAAAAGTAGCTGAAACTCTATCCGATCAGGGGTTTAATATTTTCAAAATAAATGATGGCACTAATCCTGTTTATGCCATAAAATATAATGATGATTCCCAACCTATAATTGGATTTTCTAAAAAGTATGACAGTCCTTTTAATCCAGTATCTGCTTTTGTGGCTATAATGACCTGCTCGCAGGCTGACGTTGGATGTCCTTTTATCGCTGGTGCTGAAAAAAGGATTCCCATCACATTTGAAGATCCTAAAATTTCAGATAACACTTCTGACCAGACAATGGTATATTCAGAAAGAAGCTTACAAATAGCATTGGAAATGTTTTATGTGTTTTCAAAAATTACTAAGTAACCGATGCAACCAAAACTAAAATTCTTAGATAGATACCTCACATTATGGATATTCTTTGCAATGGCACTTGGTCTTGGCTTAGGATACTTTTTTCCGGGTATTTCAAAAATTACAAATACACTATCCGTCGGAACTACAAATATTCCGTTGGCAATAGGTTTAATATTGATGATGTACCCGCCACTGGCAAAGGTGGATTATTCATTATTGCCTATAGTATTGAAGGATAAAAAAGTTATTAGTATCTCTTTAGTGTTAAACTGGATTATCGGACCTATTTTAATGTTCGGATTAGCCATTCTTTTTTTAAGAAGTGAGCCAGATTATATGGTAGGTTTGATATTGATAGGCTTGGCAAGATGTATTGCAATGGTAATAGTCTGGAATGACTTAGCAAAAGGTAACAGGGAGTATGCGGCCTTATTGGTCGCATTGAACAGCATCTTCCAGGTGCTTACTTACAGTTTTTTAGTTTGGCTATTTATCAATGTACTGCCAAGCAAATTAGGTATTGCAAGTTTCAATGTAAGCGTATCTATAAAAGACGTAACTGAAAGCGTATTAATATACTTAGGGATACCTTTCTTTGCAGGTTTCTTAAGCCGTTACTTCCTTGTCAAATTAAGAGGTATAGAATGGTATAACCGTAAATTTGTACCCAAAATATCTCCCATTACGTTATATGCATTACTATTTACCATAGTTGTGATGTTCAGTCTGAAAGGGGATAAAATAGTAGAGTTGCCAATGGATGTCATAAAGGTCGCTATACCATTAGTTGTCTATTTTGTATTAATGTTTTTCGTAAGCTTCTTTATCAATAAATCTTTGAGTGTTCCCTACGATAAAAATGCTGCAATTGCATTTACCGCCACAGGAAACAATTTTGAACTAGCTATTGCAGTTGCAATAGCGGTATTCGGCATCCATTCACCTCAGGCATTTGTAGGCGTAATTGGGCCATTGGTAGAAGTTCCCATTCTGATATTATTAGTAAAGATAAGCCTTTGGCTTAAAAAGAAATATTACAATTGAATTCAATAGAAAGATTCGACAGAATAGCTGTAACCTCTGAAATAATTATTAGGATTTTTCTGTACATCAAGTAGAGTAATGCTTTTATTGTATTACTGTGAATTCCGTGCAATGAAATTTTTAGAACTCCATTTTACTTTAGATGTTACTTTATAGTTAACGTTGCTTCTTAAATGAATTCATTACATTTATAAATTGTGCTGTTAATGGCAGACAGGATTTCTATATAAGAATATCTAAAGCTTCAATATAAATTCTTAAATTGCTTTATATTAGTTAGTTTTTATAAAATTCAACAATTGTCTACAGACGGCAAAAAGGAGTATGGAAAAGAAGTTTACGGGAAAATCTATCCTAAAAAACCTTATCTTTTGCATGATTAAAAGGACTTAAAACTATAAAGTTGGAATAAATTTTCAATATTATAAAATTGCAAATCGATTATGAAATATGTGTAAGTATCTTGTTGTTTTCCTGTTGATAGGCGCAGCCTCCTTGGATTGTTCTGCACAACAACAAAAAGATAAGGTAGAGAATTCTATAGAACGTCCGAATATACTGTTTGTGATAACAGACGACCAGTCGTTTCCACATGCGTCTGCCTATGGCTACAGCGCTGTCCGTACGCCTAATTTCGACAGGGTAGCCAAAAAAGGGATATTATTTACCAAAGCTTACGTAGCCTCGCCAGGCTGTAGCCCAAGCCGGGCGGCGATTCTGACCGGACGACACAACTGGCAAACTGAAGAAGCGGGCACTCATGGCAGCAGTTTTCCGTCAAAGTTCAAAGTGTACCCTGATATTTTGGAAGAAGCTGGATATAAAATCGGTTACACTGGAAAAGGTTGGGGTCCTGGTAATTGGGGTGAATCGGGAAGAAAGGCTAATCCGGCGGGTCCAGCATATAATTCCGTCAAGTTTGTTGATTCTCCCGAAGGAGTGTCTAAAATAAACTATGCCGAAAATTTCCGACAGTTTTATGCTGAGAAAAAAGACGGACAACCATTTTGTTTCTGGTTTGGTGCACATGAACCGCATCGTCCTTTTGCAAAGGGCATAGGGCAAAAAAATGGAAAGAAGCTCGAAGACGTTGTGGTACCTGATTTCTTGCCTGATACGCGAGAAGTCAGAAATGATATCTTGGACTACTGTTTTGAGATTGAGTGGTTTGACCAGCAATTGGGAAAGATGTTGGCTCAATTGGAAGAAAATGGTGAGTTGGATAACACACTAGTGATTGTCACCTCAGATAATGGGATGCCATTTCCTAGAGCTAAGGCAAACACATATGATTATGGATTGCATGTGCCATTAGTAGTGAGTTGGCCCGCCAGCATTCGTCAAGGATGGGTTAATACTGATGTTTTTACCATGATTAATATAGCGCCCACAATATTGGAAGCTGCTCAGGTCAATAACTTGCAACTATCATTTCCTATGTGGGGACGCAGTGTGCTTAAGGAATGGTTGAATCCAGTGTCTGGGTCGGTTAGTCATTCAGCATTTGCTGCTAGAGAAAGACATTCTTCTTCGCGGTTTGGTAATCTTGGCTACCCGCAACGCGCGATTCGCAGAGGTGATTATCTATATATCAGGAATTTCAAGCCCGACTTATGGCCTGCTGGCGACCCCTATGCGTTGATTAGTAGAGGACAAAGCGACAAATTGGAATTAAGCGATTATGGTGCTTTTTATGATATAGATGCCGCGCCTAGCTTAACCTTTCTGGTTGAGAACAGAGAAAATAAAAAATTACTTTACTTTCTCGACTTGGCAACTGCTAAGAGACCCTGGGAAGAATTGTATAACGTAGAAACGGATCCCTCCTGCATTTACAATTTAGCTGGTGATACATCCTTTTCAAAAATTAAGGCTGAGCTTAAAAACTCACTTGAACATCAGTTAATAATAACAGCGGATCCAAGACTTTTAGGGGATGGCGATGTTTTTGAAACTTATCCTCGGTTGGAAGGAGTAATAAGAGCCTTTCCTAGGCATGAATAAAAGTGAAGTCCCGCCAGTTGAAGGTCAGAAACTCAAAACAATAAAGATTTCGTAAATATTTAATTTTAAACAAAACCATTAAATCAATTAGGAGAAAAATTTTTAATAAAATCAACGACAAAGTGAATTAACGTACTAATTGAGTTTTTTTAGAAGCAATTATTTTACCGCATTCAGAAATTTAACGTTATAAAAACTTTGAAAGGCAAGGACTTTTCTACGCCGTATAAGCGTAAATGCAGAACTAACAAACCTGTATTGTAGTACAAACGAGCATTTTAACAAAAGGATTGAAAGTTTTAAATAGAGCAAATAAAATATCGCTTTATGAAATACTCATTTACAGAGTGAGAACCATCATTTTTTTGCAAAAGAGCCCTTACATTATTTATAAGCTTCAATCCTGGTATTATTTTGTGTATTAAAATTTTATTGCAATACACTAGCGGGAGATGTTTACAATGGATTTGCAGAGCGTTTCACGATGTAAGATTTTTTTTCTTGGAGGTTTTTCGTCATGTAACTGATGAGTTGCTTTTAGCTCTCTTTTCGTCTAAAATTTCTCACTCCGGCACACCCTTTAAAATTACACGTTTCTTCGCAATAGGCTTTTTGGCTCATGTCCACAAGCAGGGTTTTGTTTTATGATGTCGCGACATTTTTATCGAAGCTATCTTTGAATTTTTATTGGTAAGCATTTTGTCAAACAGCATAAAAACAAGATATTTTTAAAATTTCCTTAAGCAATTCTCATAAATGCTATAGCTTAGTTTTAATCACAGTAGTTTGTAGGTGACGTTAATGGCGATTGCTTCTGAGGATTTTCGATGGGGTTTGTTCGGAAATTTTCGTTTAAAAATTTTGTATTTCTGTTTATCGTCTCATTATAGATGGACAGCCTTTTTAAGGGCCGATTTTAAAATTTATAAATTGCTGTTTATTGTTATTTTATTTATAATTAAACACAAATTTTATTATACTTGTTCAAAGAAAAAACAAATTGTAAATTATAGGGACCAAATTATTTTAGATCCGATGTTTTTTAGAATTGCCTCCGCGTAAATTATAGGCAGGCAAAAGTTTATTGTTTCTGTAGAAATGTCGATTCGCCGGTATTAATAATTTGTTTCTTTACAAGTAAAACCTAACATTTTCTCTAATATGGGGATACAGCATCCTCAGAATTCTATCTATTATGATCAAAGTATGTATTGCCATTTTTCTAACAAATCTCACGTTATTTTTACAAGCACAAGATGTACAGTCAATTTCTGAAAAACCAATCGATGAAGCGCTTTTGGATATTGAACGATTAGTAGGGAAACAGATAAAAGATGGGACTAAAGTTTTTGGGATTGGGGAGGTAGCGACATTCGCACGAGAAACCCAACGGTTCAACACGGCTCTAGCTGCGTATTTGATCGGCAAGCAAGGCTTTAGTGCCGTTCTTTTGGAGGAAGACGATTGGAAGGTACGGGAACTCAACGGCTATTTGGCTTCCAAAGATATTCTAGACACTTTAGTAATTGATTCATTGGTTCGCTTTGGTCTATCCGTTCCCAATCTGCGCACTGGTGAATTTAAAGAGTTTATAATCTGGATAAAAAAATATAATCTTTCAAATCCAGATGCTATTGTCGGTGTTTATGGTGTCTCAGCAAACTCTTCTATTCCTGTCGACTATCTTGTCAACAATTATGTTACAACAATTGATTACGAAGCCACTCCAAAACTTGCTGAGAGATGGTTTAAAAATCATTATTCTGAATCGGAGGCTTACCAACATGTCGAGGACTGGATTAACAGTATTGATGCAAGTACGATGACTTCAGAAGTAGCACAGCTGATTGGAAAGTACAGAAAGGATATCAACCATAACAAGATGGTTCTAAAGCCAAATTCACAAGATTTGAAGTTTTCTGTTAGCGATTTTGATCGATTTGAAACGTATGTTGTTGATCAAGTTCTTGAAAAATCAAAAGATAAAGCAATACTTTACAGTTCGAATTCTCGGATCATGAAAGGTAATTTTCAGTCCAAAAGCGTGATCGATAATCCCGTATTACCGACTCTAGGTAAAAATTTACATATAAAGTTAAAGGGCAATTATAGTGCGTTTTTAACTGATTTTTCTGGATCGGCTCAACTGCCAATTGCTGATATCGAAGCTCAAAAAATTTCCGTAGAAGATATTTCGGGTTCAGAGCGTGCGCGGAACTTAGCATTAAAAGGGGATCGGTTCTTTCTTCCTAAAGACATTAAGGATATAAAAGAGTTTATTCCGGCATCGATTTCCTTTTTTAAAGGTCGAGATGTCACATTGGTTCTAGATGAGCAATTGAATCCAGTTGACGCTATTTTTTTATTTTCCAATTTGACAGACGCAGAGGTTCTATCAAATCTTGATTGATTCAGGTCTTATAAAATTTCTAAACACTAATAACCCCTGCCTTCACTTGTAGAGCCGTGCCAGACACGTGAAGTAATTTAGTAGCAGGTAAAAAAACAAACCCAGTTTTATTATATGTGCGGATATTATGGATCAGCTAAATTTATACGTTAAGCAGACAGAACCGATCACGCAGTAGATCGATAAATTTACCTTTGTAGTCACCTGTTTTTTTCTGCGCTTGCGCTTTCTTTCTTCTTCTGTTAAGGAGTTTCATCTTCATTGTAATCCGCCTGAGAAAAGGTATTAAATAGCTCAAATGGCCAGCCTGCTGGCGGGAAGTTCCGTTTTTCATCCTATTCGCATACCGGCGCTATCCTTAAGATTGCGATCAAATCTGAACTGTTTATCGAACAGTCTTTAGCCAGATTCTTTAAAAGCCATTGGGTTAAATTGACCTAGCTTCGCGGAGTGCGATTTATTTTTGCCTCTGGATGTATTCTGGAGGCTGAGCTTAATCCGGTCGGTGATATCTTTACGGCTGACGACAATCTGCACATGCATCTGTATACCTTCTTTGCGCTCCCCCTTTTTTCTTGTCCCGTTTTTAACCTCTTTGTCTTGATAGCCGTAGCAACGGTAGTTTTCAAGTTTCCCGAACCACAACAGACCTTCGTTGGTACCAATTCCCGGTCTTTTAAGATTTATTGCATATTCATCCATCACTTTAACCGCAAATTAATTCAGCTTTTCTTTTGCGCCCTGTTCTCCATAAGCGACGACCAAGTGAGCCAAATCCTTTTTGCTCGGGCTGACATTGATCGAGAAGAATTTGTTGCCATCTTTGCCTAGTTTGGCGACATTGCTCTCACTGCCAATGCACGCTTCATATGGTTTATGGTGCCACTCTTCCCATTGAAGCATCTTTCCTGTAAGCGAAGATCCTGAATGGGAATGTTTTCTTCTAAGTAATGAACCAGCGCTCCGCTGCTCCTCTTGTTATCCTCCGTTTCTGATGGGGCGATATTGATGTATTTCTGAAGCGATTATAGACTTTCAAACGCCTGCCTTACCTTTTTTGCCCGTTCATCTTTTTTTGCCGACGAAACCGGCCAGCCAAGCGTTTCTCTTCCTGCAATGTAATGCTCCATGATCTTGCTGAAATTGGCCTTTAAATCCTGTTTTTCGGATAACCCTTCATGTACCTTCCTCAATAGAGCATACACCTGCTTGAGGTAGCTGACATTTTCCTTGATAGATGCTCCGGCACTTGCGGATAAAGGAAAGGATTCTGCTGATCTCGCTAGAGAGTTCTTTCTTCAACAGTTCATCGTTTAGATCAGAGGGGTCCTTTTTGTTTTATTAGAAGTGATCTACCATTTGAACAACTAGCAGCCGCTTAGTACGTCCAAGTTTTCCTGCTAGCAGCACTAGCCTATCGTCCGCTTCTTTGGGAAAGCGAACAGGTTTTATTTTTTCATCCAGTCTTGCTTTCACCTTTGTTTTTGGTTGAGGATAAAACGAAACCTGCTAGCTTCTGTAGCGTGATAGGAAGGCACATATTCAAGGTAACCGTACCGGATCAATTCTGAGAGGCATTTAAGGTAAGTAGCTATTGAAAGTCTCCTTGCAAACCGCATAAGTTTCCTGCGACTAGCATGAAAAATTGCATTGGCTGTATTTTAGAAAAAGAAGACAGAAGTGACTAACAAAATGTTAATCTTTTTGAGTTCATACATTTGAGCAAGAATGTATATCTTGTAAGACATTTAAATTAAATGGTATGGAAATTATTGTTTCGATTTTGGGATGGATGGGTGTAGCCTTCTGCACTTTAGGTTTTCTTCTGTTAAATACTAAAACGTTAAATTTTGATTCTTGGATTTATCAAACCATCAATATTGTCGGTGGATTTGGGCTGGTTGTTAGTGCTCTCTACTTCCACGACCTTCCTAACATCACGTCCAATTCAATTTGGATGATTATTGCACTATATGGTCTTTTAAGGCCCTATCTTACCAAAAGAGATGAAAAGAAAGAAGTCGTCAAGCCTAATTAGATTTTGAGAAGTCCGAACGCATATTCTTTATAGGACTTCAATTTATTTTCATATTCCCCTCTTTCAGAAATCAGACTTAAATAATAATAAGCACCATCTACAAGCACATAAATCAAATCTGCTGTTGCTTCAGGAGAATCAATTTGAATAACTCCAGCTATTTTGCATTTCATTAGGACATCTGAAAGATGCTTGCGCAACGAATCGTGCAATCTCTTGAATTTTCCCTTTATTATATTATCCCTGAATCCGATTGCGTAGCAACTGTAGAATATGCTATCATTGAATAAAGCGTTCCATTTTTTAGAGAACAATTTGTCGATCAATTCGACAAGATATCCCTTTAAATCATCTTCTTCAACATTTTGCCGTTTATAAATAATTAAGTATTTTTCAAGAATAAAATCAACTAACGCATAATTAAGTTCCTCCTTATTTTTGAAATAGTGAATTATAAGGCTAGGATTAATATCCATTTCCAAAGCGATTTTTGCGATAGAAGTATTTTCAATCCCTTCTTTTTTTGCCACCAAATAATACTTTTGGATTATTTCTTTCTGCCGTTCATCCTTAAGACTATTTCTTCCCATGTTACATGTTTTTTTGAACGAATGTTCATTTAATAAATTCTACTCCTAATATGAGCAGATATTTTCATATTTTAAAAAAAATCTTGGATTAATTTTTATAATTTAATACCTTAGTTTTGTCAATACGGAAATGACCAAATTCATTAATTCCAATTAAATCAATTAATTAATCAAAAACAAAAACTTCATTTAGAAATAACATTTTATTAACAGTATGAAGCGTAATTTTGAATGAACATTCAATTAATTTAAATATGAAATACTGCCATTATTTAAAAAAAACATCCTACGTTATGTTTAGAAATTTTTTGCTCCTATTTTTGGTTTGGATAATACCTTTTTCTCTTTTTGCGCAAGATTATCCTATCAAAGGCAAGGTTGTTGACATTGATGGTAATCCAATCTCTGGAGTTAGCGTAACAGTGAAGGAGACCAACAAAATGACATCTACCGATAATCAAGGAAATTTTCAAATTGATGGAATTGCGAATTCGACTGTTGTTTTCACTTACTTGGGCTACAAAACTCAAGAAGTAATCGCTAATTCAGGGCAGGTCATGAACATCCTTATGGAAAACGACGCAAGTAATTTAGATGAGATCGTTGTTGTCGGATTTGGTACGCGAAAGAAAATAAATTTAACCGGTGCTGTCGATCAAATTTCTGGAAAACAACTTGAGTCTAGGCCGGTCACGAACATCATGCAAGGGTTGCAAGGAGCTAGCCCAGGTTTGAATATCACTTATGGAAATGGAAGCCCTGGCGGTATACCTAACATCAATATCCGAGGCACAACATCCATCAACGGAGGAAGTCCGCTAATTGTTATAGACGGTATCCCCGTGTCAGACACATATGATATGATTAGGCTAAGTCCTAACGATATCGCCACATACACAGTATTAAGAGATGCAGCCTCTGCGGCTATTTATGGTGCTCGAGCAACGTATGGCGTCATCTTAATTACTACAAAATCGGGTCAGCAAGGGAAACAAGTGATGAGTTACAATGTAACTACTGCATGGGGTAAACCGACAGAAATGCCTGATGCTATTACGGATCCTTATATCTTCTCAAGGTTACTGGAACTATCAACTGACAACACGCCATGGGATTACGTTAACTACAGCGAAGCTCATTATCAGTGGGCAAAGGAGCGCTCCGATGACCCTTCTCTGCCCGACGTGCGGATAAACCCAGATGACCCTACGCAATGGGCTTACATGGGTGGCAACAATTGGAACGATTATTTTCTTAACAACTCATCATTTTCTAACGTCCACTCTTTAACTTTTTCAGGTGGCGGTCAAATCAACAATAGGCCTCTTAGTTATTACTTATCTGCGGATTACACAAAGGAGAATGGATTGAACAAACTAGCTCCAGACTATTGGCAGCGTAAGGGTATTCGAGGAAGGTTTTCCTTCTCGCCTCTGTCATGGCTGAAAATTGACAACAACATGAACATTTACCAAACTAATCGTGAAAGACCAAACGCCAGTCTTACAGACATATATTACCTGCAACCTACCGACGTAGTAAAAAATCCAGATGGTAGTTGGGGCAATAATGCTGCTGGAAGATTAGCTGCAAGATTAGTAGATGGAGGAAAAATGAATGAAGATATGTTCGGATTCCAAAACATCTTTAACGCTGTGGGGACATTTCTAAATGGAGATTTGGTGGTAACGGCAGATGTAAGTTTTAAGCGCGAATATTGGCGATATCCCCAACATTCCAACAAATATAAGATCGGCTATGGTCCAGATGATATTCGAGAAGAAGGAGGAAATGGCTATGTTCAAGACCGCAGAGGTGAAATTTTTAATGATGTATTTAATTTATATGCAAACTACAATAAAAACATAGGCAAGCATTCCTTCGGTGCTACCTTAGGCGTAAATCAAGAAGAATATACATATTCAACAACTACGGCATATCGTGACAAACTCATTTCATCGACACTGCCCTATCTTGGATTAACCTATGGAGATCCTCGTATTGATGCAGGATATAGCTCCTATGCTACTCAAAGTGCCTTCGGTCGCATTAGTTATACGTTCGACGACAAGTACCTATTTGAAACTACCGGACGATATGACGGTTCGTCAAGATTTCCGGAAAATAACCGATGGGGATTCTTTCCATCCGTATCCGGAGCCTGGATCGCGAGCAATGAGAGTTTCTTCGAGGATATCAAGCCAACCTTCTCGAATCTAAAGTTTCGACTGTCCTACGGCAGCTTAGGGAATCAGAATGTAGGCGATTTTTCTTACATCCAAACTATGTCAACGGGTCTTTCACCTTATTTAATCAATGGCAGCCAGCCACAGGTCATTGGAGGCGCTCCCCCGTTAACAATCGATCCTAACACGTACACTTGGGAAAACGTATCGACCTTAAATTTCGGAACGGATCTAGGTTTTTTCAACGATAAGCTTTTCGCAAGTTTTGACTACTACATCCGTGCTACTCAAGGTATGCTAACGCGGGGACAAGAATTGCCTGGCGTTTTGGGCACAAATGTTCCCCGGCAGAACGCTGCAGATTTGCAAACCAAGGGCTGGGAATTGACATTGTCCTACAAAGATCAATTTAATATTTCAGACAAGCCTTTCCGTTTTGATGCGAAACTTGTTCTGTCAGATTCTAGAGCAAAAATAACTAAGTTTCAGAATGACCAAAGATTATTGTCTGACTATTTTGAAGGATATGAATTCGGTACTATTTACGGATTGGAAGGGGATGGTCTTTTCCAGAATCAGCAAGAGATAGATGCATTGGATCAGACTGCTATTATTCCATGGGGCGCATTGAGCATTGTGAACGGATGGCCAAAATTTAAGGATCTCGATGGAGATGGAAAAATAGAACGGGGCTTAACCGAGAACGCTATGAAAGACCTTAAGGTGATAGGCAATTCTGGTGATAGATTCAGGATCGGATTCAATTTGAACATGGACTGGAATGGATTTGATGCATCTGTTTTCCTGCAAGGAGTTTTAAAAAGAGATTTTTACCCGCAGCACTATCTTTTTTGGGGGCCTTACCAACAACCTTACGCAAATATCTATCCTTGGCATCTAGATTTTTACCGTGAAACTGCAGATTCGCCTGAACAAAGAGCAAAACACTCTCAGGCATATTTAGCTGCTGGTTTGGCAGACGCTAATGTCGATGCGGCCTATCCGGTTTTGCAATCATGGCTTGCCGACGCGAATGACGGAAAGGGATTAGCAATTCCAAATACACAATATCTGTTAAATGGTGCTTACGTAAGGATCAAAAATATTTCATTGGGTTATTCTTTACCGACAGACGTACTTGAAAACTGGAACTTGGGCAGGCTTAGATTCTTCATTACAGGCGAAAATATTTTTGAATTTTCTCAGGTGAAAAGATTCGTCGATCCTGAGGCTATCAATAATGGAACAGATGGTAGCGCATGGGCCTATCCATTTCAGCGGAAAATTGCTATAGGCTTAAATTTAGATTTTTAAAATCATAGAGTAAAAATTACACGATTATGAAACTATTAAATACACGATTATATATTCTTTTAATCTTATTGATCGGATTCACAACCGCATGCAATAAAGATTTTTTGGATCGTACACCGCAAACCGAAATCACGCCCGAAGTTTTTTTCAATACGGAAGAAGATCTCTCTTTGTATGTCAACGGATTGCTGAATTTGCCAAACCGGAGCAGTTACTTAAATGACCAGTCGACAGATAATGCAGCTACAACAGCGGCTGTAGAAATAAAAATCATGATGACAGGAAACCCCTCTTCTCAAACGATAACGACGGGATGGTCATGGGGAAGGTTAAGAGATATCAATTACTTCTTAGAAAATTATACTCGAGCAAATGTCAGTGAGGAAATAAAAAATCATTATGCTGGATTAGCCCGTTATTACAGAGCAATCTTCTACTACGGTATGGTAAAACGCTATTCTGATGTACCTTGGTATGATAAGACCTTGAACCCTAGTGACCCCGATTTATACAAGTCACAATCTCCCAGGTCAGAAATAATGACCAAGATAATGGAAGATTTGGATTTCGCAGTAAGCAATGTAAGAGAGAATGTTCCCACTGGAACGCCTGGCAAATGGGCTGTTTATTTAATGCAGGCAAAAATCGCACTTCATGAAGGAACTTATCAAAAATACCATCAAGAGCTAAATCTGCAAACGTCTGATCAATTCTTGAAAACCGCTGAAAGCGCTGCGCAAGAAATAATAAATTCTGCAAAGTTTTCTATCCATAACACTGGAAATCCTGAAAATGATTATGCCGCTCTTTTTGAATCCCAAGATCTGACATCAAATACTGAAGTTATTTTAGTAAATGCATTTGATCAAGGAAAAAATGTAACCCAAAATGTAAACAGCGTGGTGTTTGGAGATTATGAACAATCACCATCTAGAGATTTGGTGCAAACCTATTTGATGAAAGACGGAACGCGATTTATGGAAAACGCGAATTATGCTACCTACGGATTTGTTCGAGAATTTGAAAACAGAGATCCCCGATTATCGCAGACCTTGATCTTTCCTGAATGGGAAAGACAACCTGGGCCAACTATTTATGTTCAGAGACTAAATAAAAATTTCACAGGTTATCACCAAAGAAAGGGCTATGTCAATAGTACAGATCAAAATGTATTAAACAGCGTAGATTTTCCAGTTCACCGATACGCAGAAGTGTTGTTAATTCTTGCTGAGGCAAAGGCAGAATTGGGCACATTGAATCAAGAAGATCTAAACGCAACAGTTAATTTATTGCGAAGAAGAGTGGGCATGCCTGACTTGATTTTAACGGCTGCGAATTCAAACCCCGACTCTAAACTGAAATCCGATTTCCCAAATGTTACTGGCGCAAATACGGGCGTCATATTAGAAATAAGACGTGAGCGAAGAGTAGAATTAGCATTCGAGAATAGCAGATTTGATGATCTTATGCGCTGGTATGCAGGAAAATTATTAGAAAAAATTCCTACGGGAATGTATTTTCCATCTATTGGAAATTATGACCTGACAGGAGATGGTATTTCTGATATTAAATTGATTCCTGAAGGACAAACAATTCCATCTGACCGAGAAAAAAATTCTTTAGGAGTAGCCTTAGTTTATTATACAATTGGAGCATTTAATAGTACGGCAGGTGTGTATCTTAGCAATGGATCAAATGGAGGAAGCATGGTCACTGACACACGTACGCGAACATTTATTGAACCAATGTATTACTATCGTCCTATACCAGAAACCCAAATGCTTTTAAACCCTAACTTAAAACAACCATTTGGTTGGAAATAAAAATAACACTGATGAAAAAGATATTAATTACACTTCTGCTATTAGGCAGTGCAGCTTTTGGAATTGCACAGGAGCAATTTTCATTCGCCTATTTTACAGATTTACATTTGAATACTAATGAAAAGGCTAATTCATTTAATGGATTAGAGCAGGCGATTAACCACGTTAAAGGTAAACAAGTAGATTTTGTACTAACTGGCGGCGATAATGTTGATGTTGACGGGCTCAAAGAACAGCAATTGGAAACAGCAAAGGAATTGTTTCAAAGATATAAAAGTATAGTTGATAGATCTGGTTTGAAGTGGTTTTATACCATTGGCAACCATGATCGGTATTGGCATTCAGAGGGTGAACATGGTGCTGGTCTTTTTAGCAATTATCTAAATCAGCCTTACTACAGTTTCGATCATAAAGGCTGGAAATTTATTGTATTGAATAGTGCTGAAATCTGCAATGGAAAATATTGCATTTCGGACAAACAAAAAAATTGGTTAATCTCCATTCTTAGTAACACTCCAGCTGACCAACCGATTGTTGTTTCTAGCCATGTGCCATTTCTTTCTCTTTATTATCCAGTGTTAGAGGGGTATTATACTGACGCTGATACATTCACTAATCAAATGGAAGTCAGAAGTTTATTTGACAAGTATAATCTTAAATTAGTTTTGCAAGGACATCAGCATCTTTATGAAGAAATTAAAGTCAAGGGCGTTCAATACATCACAGCTGGAGCTATTTCGGCTAATTGGTGGAGCGGTGCTTTTCATGGAACTGAAGAAGGTTATCTAAAAGTAAATATCCAAGGAAATGATTTCACTTGGGAGTATGTAGATTACGGATGGGAAGTAGTTAAAAAATAACTAACTTAAACAATGAAATTTCTTTTCCATTTCTTAATGATCTATTGTTCTTTGCTATCGCATACTGTTGTCGCTCAGGAAAATCTCCTATTGGAGGAAAACTTTGAGACATTTACAGAAGATCGCCTATCAAAAGGCATTCTTAGAAAGGCATTGAATCTTAAGGCAGATGCATCCAAAAGAATAGCAGTAAGCTACGATATTGATCCAAAAAAATGGAAAGAATCATTTACATTAATGGCTTGGGTTTGGGCAGAGGAAGATTTTGAATCCTATAAAATTATTGATTTATCCATAAATTATCCTGATTCTGTCCAATTAAATTACCAATTGCAGAAACAAATGAATAATGCATGGGCTTCCGAAATCTATAGTAAACATGCTAAATATGAATACAAGCCTGGATTTAAAAGGCAATTGATCACTCAGGGATGGAATTTACTTTCTTTAAGTTTTAATGCTCAAAAACATGAAGTTGCCTTTTATTACAACGGCCAGCAAGTCGCTATTTATTCCTTAGAAAATTTTATTCCAAAAACAGTTCCGTTGTCGATTAGGATACAAATTGGTGGTGATCAAAAAGGCGATTTGGGAGAATGGGAAACGTTTAATGGAATGATTGATGATGTCAAACTGTTCAACTATGCTTGGAATCAAAAAAATGTAAGACAGTATTACAAGCAACTTGTTCCTTCTGAAATAATAAAACAAAATGCAAAGCCTGTCGATTCACTTCGTATCATGACGTACAACATTTGGCATGGCGGAAATGAAACAGGGAAAGGGATTGGATATAAGCGAATTGTTGATATAATCAAGCAATCTAAAGCAGATATTATCGCCATGCAAGAAACCTATGGATCGGGCGCAAAAATAGCGGACGAATTGGGATACTATTTCTATTTGAGAAGCGATAATATTTCAATTATGAGCCGATATCCCATAGAAGAAACATTGCCGGCGTATAAATCATTTCACAATGCAAATGTTAAAATTTTAATTGCCGATCGATCCATTGTATTCAGTTCCATATGGTTAAATTATCCAATAGACTATTGGGGTGAGATTGATAAAGGAATTAAATTAGATGTAGAAAAATGGGAGATTGCTCAAGACGGCAACAAGCAAACAATGGAAGGAATTATTCAGTCATTGAAACCCGCATTAGAAAACAGCAAACTTATACCTGTAATTATTGCTGGAGATTTCAATTCTGGATCTCATTTGGATTGGATTTCTTCTGTCAGACATCTGAATTCGGGATATGTAATGCCCTTCCCTACTTCAATCTATTTAGAGAGTATGGGATTTCGAGATAGTTTCAGAGAAATTTTTCCAGATCCTCTTAAAACAAGAGGGCTTACATGGACACCCATTAATCCGAATACTTTTCAAGATAGAATTGACTACATCTACATCAAAAGCAAAACAGTAAAAATTATAAATTCTAAAATAATCAACAGCCATCCTGTGAAATATCCTTCAGATCATGCAGCTTTATTAACCACTATTACACTAACTCACTGATGATTTTTATAAGAAACAGCTATTTAAATTTCAACATAATGGCGTAGATGCTTCAATTTGTATGCATGTTAAAGAACTATAGCGACGAATTATTTAAAAGGACTCAGCTTTCCGTTTAATATTTTATGCCTAAGCTTTATATTTCTAAAGCACACAATTTATTGTAGCAGAAAGAATTTCTAAAGTAAAAGTTTCTATTGTATGTCTCCAAAAGAAAATGACTTTCTCTTAGGAGTATTTGTTAGTTTTAAAATGTGGTCTAGGTCTTTTTATTTTCTATTAAACTCACTATTGTATAGGATGATCGTCTACTGCAGATTATCCGAATCCTTTAAAAACATCACATGATTAAACACAAATACGACCTTACAGAAATTCGAATGTAGCAATTTGTACGTCACAACCGTTTAATGGAAAACAACTAAATTATAATGAAAAAAGCTTTCAGATTCTTATTTTCTTTGGTACTTATTTGCGGTGTGATTTCATGCAAAAAAGACGAAACCATTTCTATTGATAACCTGAGCGGTGAATGGAATGTAATCGCAGATGCAAATGTTGTTATGGATGGATCGATCACATATACGTTTGAGAAAGATGGAACCTGTGTAAAGAGAATTTACAATGCACTCTCTAACAAGGACTCCCTTGTCCGCGACATTAAGGTTGTACTTAGCTATGATAATACATTGATTACACTTTACAATGAAAACAATCAGTATACAGAGCAGTATAGAATTACGAAATTAACTGGTGCTGAAATGAACTGGGAAAATGCATCTCCCAGAGATGGAAATGATAATAAACGATTGCGAAAGTACTAAGTATAATTTACTCGTCAGTATTCCCACCGAACGATTTTATGCTCATCAAAAAAACGTTTGTAATAAATAGCGAGCAACATCAGTACGATCAATATTTGTGTTTCTGTGAGTTCCCGGTGACGGAAACAATCTGTTAATTTACCTTTTGCGGTGTCAACAAAATCGAGATGGCGCTAGGGGTGGCCATCAAACCTATCAGCTATAATATTAAGATTATACAGGTTTTTATAGAATGTGTCCACTGTTCTGCTTTGTCCGACATGGGCCGCGACACCGTCTGTTTTGGCTCTCCTGGATTCGAAAGAAGTTTTGTGATGAAACAAGAATTCAGGTCGAGGGATTATAACACTAAATTAAATCAAGTAATTACCGTATTTGCTAAGTAAAAAAAATCATTTTAAATTTGCCTCTAACAACGCTCGTTGCCATAACAATAACTTAGGAGTAAAATCCCCCGTTTACCTTTCCGGGGGATTTTCAATTTGTACAGGTTCAAAGACGTAATTTTTTATTAAAGAAAAGGGGTTGGATTATCAAACCCTACCCCGTCTCTAACGTTTCACTTTCAATTTAATTAACCGGTATTATAAATCGTTTAACCAGCTATTCACTTCATCCTTTGTTTTACCGGTTTTCTTTTGCAGCCTACCTACTAGCTCATCTTCTTTACCTTCAGCATATAGCAAGTCGTCATCCGTGAGGTCTGCATATTGTTGTTTAACTTTTCCTTTCAATTCGTTCCAACGACCTTTCCATGTTAATTCACTCATAATATCTCCTTTCGTTTATATAAATATAACAGTGCAAAGAAAAAAAGGTTTTATTTTTTTAAGTCTATAATTAATTCACCTTTATGTTCTGAAAGTATCACGAAACCCCACTGCCTCGAATTGGAGTAGTTTAATACCCCAGCAAGTTCTATTGGGGGTGAAACAATTTACTAAGTAATCATTACAATCGAAATGAGCATTTTTTTTAAACAATCGATTGCATTTGCTATGCAAGCATAAAAAATCAAGTCGCTAAAGTTTAATAATTTAAAATACGGTTAATTATTTTAACTTCGCAGCGGTTTGGGAGCAACTCCCCGTTGCTTTCTTTAAGTTCAGTAATCCCCGGCGATCATGCTGGGGATTTTTTTAATATCCATTCAATCTTATGGTTAAATAAACAACTATTATGCTTAGTACTAAAATAAATAAAAATGTTGAGTATTTTTATTGATTCGTTTTTAGTTTTCATAGTAGTTTTTTTATAAAAAATCTTCAGAAATTGTAAAGGCTGATTTATTAAAACGCATAATTATATGTCTTTGTCCTCAAGATAACTTATAAGATATTTATTTATTGCAATTATACATGACAGGTACTCCTCTTTGTAATCGTCTAAGATATTGCTATTAGGAGAACTCTCTAATGATTTTAGTTTATGAATTAACCTATCAAAGTAATAAATCCAACCACTTGCACCTACAAACCCGTGAGGGGCATTTGCTGTAACATAATACTCATAATCTTTAACGAAGTCTAATAAAGCATCTTTGCTTTCGCAGGAGCTGACTTTAATTTCAAAATCGTTCAATCTTTCTAAATCCATAACAGCAAAGCACTAAATATAGATAAGGTAAGACTAATGCTTATTGCCTTAATAATTTCCATAACCATATTTATTTATACAATATAGAATTTAATTATTGGTAAACAGCAACAACTGCTGACCCATTAAACCAGTGGCATTGTAACTACATGAAATTAGCCACAATCAAAGTACATAACGATTTTTGGTGCTCAATTTGACTTTTTTTAAGCGGAGGATATAATATCTTCTAATTTGACCATTTCACTTCATCCTTTTAATCCCAAAACACCAAAGTAGAGAAAATACCACTATAACGAGCCCCACCGCCCAAGCTAAGTTATTTATTAGTATCGCCGGCTAATTGCTTTATTGCGCCGAACAACTTTAAAATTATTGCAAGATTGTACTTTGGCAATGACAAAAGAATTGAGTTAGGTACCCATTGGTATGAATTTCATCAAATTATGAGAACTTCAGACTCCATTTTTGAATTCGCAGCGTCAATATTTCTTTTCGCGAAGTCTTATATTTCGTTTGAAACATCAGTTGCATTGAGTTTCAATCTACTAGTAGATCTTCCAAACTTTTGATACGGAAAGCTTTTTATGTACGTTCACTGACTGTTTGTTCCGCCTGTTTTGAAAGTACCGATCTTAAGTCGTCTGAGGCAGGTAGTTCGAAAACCTCCAAATCAAAATATTTAATAGCGGCAAATAGATGATCGAAAACATTTGACATGACATTCTCATAAAAACTCCATGTCGTTCCGTCTGTAAACATATATAGCTCCAACGGGAGACCATATTCTGTGGGAGCAAGTTGCCTAACCATTAATGTCATATTCTGATTTATTTCTGGATGACTCTTTGAATATCGCATGATATAAGCTCGGAATAACCCGACATTTGTCATGTGCCGTCCATTTACCAAAACAGAAGAATCCGCTTTTGTTTTCTCATTGTAGTCTTGGATTTCAGCCTGTCTTTCATCAATGTAATCTGACAGGATTTGAATCTTTCTTAACCCTTCAACTTCCTGTTCTTTGAGGTAACGAATAGAAGAAATTTTAATATTCATTGCCCGTTTGATTCTTCTTCCACCTGATTGTTGCATCCCACGATAATTTTTAAAAGAATCGCTCAACAGGTTGTGCGTCGGAATAGTCACAATTGTTTTATCAAAATTCTGAATTCGTACATTATTTAAATTTAGCTGTATTACGTCGCCATCAGCACCGTACTTTGCCATTTCGATCCAATCACCAACTCGGACGGAATCATTTGCTGAAACCTGAATACTCGCTACAAACCCCAAAATAGTATCTTTAAAAATCAACATAAGAATTGCCGAAGCCGCACCTAAGGATACCAAAAATGACCAAGGCGAATTTCCCGTAAGAATTGAAAAAACAATTGTTCCGCATACAAAAATCAAAAAAATCTGAATTACTTGCAGATAGCTATCTACAGGTTTATCACTAAATCCTTTGGAAGATCTTAGCACATCTCGAAGGGTCTTGAAAACACTGTTCAGCAAAAGATATATACCAATAGCAATAAAGATGCTTAAGGCTTTTGATAGGATAGATACAAGAGCAGGGAAACCAACAAAAATAATCGGCAACAGCATTTTTGAAAATGATAAAGGAATTAGGTGAGCCAAATACTTAAAAACCTTATTATCAAACAGGTAGTCATCTAATTTATTGTTGGTTTTCTTAATAAACTTTGTAAATACCCCTTTAAAGAAAACCCGAATCACAAAATCACAAAGTAAAAGCAGCAGTAAAAATCCGATCAGTAATGTTGTAGAGGTCAGGATGTGATCCATCTGATCTGAAAAACCAAAAGAATCAATTTTTGAAGATGTCCAGTCGTAAATTAAACTTGCTTGATGGGATGGTGCGTCAATATTAATTGTTTTTATCATATCAACAGACAAATATACAAAAACAAAAAGAACTGAATTTTCAGCAGTGGCACCAAACTACACCAATCACACTACGCTGGAACACGCACTATCCTAAAAAAAACTTCCTGATGCGGGATATTTACTTTAAATCACTTATTATTAATATACAAATAATTATCTACATGTTTAAAGATATCATATCTATAATTTTAGTTGCACTTATTCGCCTTAGAAAAAGACTAATCCTGTAAATGCCAGGCTGATTAATTTCTTCGATCCAAATGATTTCTTTCAAACCATTGATTTGCCTATGATTTGGAACTTTAGTTTATACGTCATATTCGCTGGCTTTTTAAGGCAATATATCTTCGCTCAGCCAGCTGTAAATCAACATTAAACTGCTACATTCCCAAAACTTAAATGGCTCTGCTGGTCTAAAGATTGAATTTAACAAACCATTGACACAAACATTCCGATCTAAAGACAGTTTTATAGATTTTGCCTCAGCAATCAGATCGAATTTAGCGAAGTCCAACCAGAATGTTCGTGGATTTAAAACATTCTCAAAATAATAATTCTTGTTTTTCTGATCAGCCACTGATCTCCAGCGAGTTGAAGAACTATTCGGTTCTGGTTCGGAACTGCCCCTAAAAGTTACGAAGCAATTTATAGTTCCACTGAACACGCTAGCCAATGCAATTCTTGTATCTTCAGTTGGAGAATTGCACTGATATATTAGTTGTATTCGAAATTCATTCACCTCAGGCATGTCGGCGTAATTGAACCGTTGCTAAAAGTTTCTGTTCTTATAATATTGGCAACGATAAGCCTGTGGCTTAAAAAAAATATTACAATTGAATTCAACAGAAAGATTCGATAGAATAGCTGTGGCCTCTGCAATAAATTATTAAGATTTTTCTGTACATTATTAACTTTTTACTTATTTCTCGGAGGTGGGCTCTGCAAGGAGCCTGTCATTGTCAGAAAAAGCTCTGATGAATAGAAAAAAATACTAGTTTTCGTGGATAGCTATACTATAAAGTTTGTATTAATTTCGAATTATCCTTTTTAATTTAAGAAATAAAACAATGAAGATTTTTGGATTTCTCGTTTCTGCCGCTTTGGTGTTCGCTTGCGGAAAACCTCAAGAAAAACTGCACTTAGAGCAGGCTGACATGAATAAAGCTAGACTTAAGCACATAACGACTAAAGCTCAGCTGGTTGAATCGCTTGGCAATTATGCAGCAGGCTGGTCAACAGAAGAATTACAACTCACTCAGATTGGCACCTACCCGTCTTCGGCGGGCATATATTACTATTCTCTTTCAATGAATAAAGAAGGAGTATCTGGACAAGGACAGAATAATCAAAGGATCTCTGCGGGAGTTGATGGAACAGGAGAAGAAACTTTGGAACTCATTTTAGATGAAAACGAAAATTTAGTCGCGGTCGAAGATAGTAGAACACAGAAATTCCCTAAACTTTTCATAGTTAAAAACAGCAATAATAAACCTGGAGATTGGATGTTTCAGCTTTATATACCGCAAGTTTACTCGAATGGAAAAACCGCCCATAAAGTGTCTTTTCAAGGATTTACCCAAACTCCCGTACCTTCAGATCAAGAAGTTGTGGCTGCTATGCTCAATCTAGTCGAAGTAGTTGATTAAATTGTGTCGTTTATATTCGAAGAGTAAAATCTTACAATATATCAGGTAGACATACGCTAGGCAAAGCATAATATATTAACAAATTCGTCTAAAGTTTATCTCTCGTAATTTACGAGCTTACCATTTGCTACACTATAGATCGATGAGGAATGTTCGTTTAAAAAATTGTTCATTAATCTTGAATACTTACTCCTAATTTAACATCTCGCACTTTTCGCCTTTTCGCACATTTATTTTCAAATTATATTGAAGAGAATAATCAGCTTTTGAAGGATAAATCAAGTTGTCATCTTGTTCGTTGGTCATATCGGTGACCCCGATGATGAAATA
>NZ_MU158698.1:2091336-2573985 GCF_015210005.1 Sphingobacterium hungaricum | reverse complement strand
CTAATTTTTTCCCGTTGCCTATATGTAGCTTGGTTTTTTAAATTTTCAAGGGGAATAGAATAATTTTGGAAATCTATTCCTACCAATTTTATTTTTTTATTGTGGTGGGTATTATAATCTTTCAGCCAGTCGATCAATTCAACTATTTCCACACAATTATACAACCCTGCTTTTTGCAACGAATATGGTTCATTTAGAAAAATCAACGTATTGGGCACATCCAGCATAGCGTCCCCGTTAATATATTTATTTAGAAGCGCCGTGACATTTATCGAAGCCTCAAGAGCAATGACATCAATTGACTCATTTTGAATAAGATGTTTAAGGATATCGATCTTTGCCCTATAATATCCTGTGTAAAAATGTTCCGCTTCTCCCAGGCCGATTATTGAATGATGTTCAATTTTCTTCAAAATTTCATCTAAATCTTTTTTCGGCAAGTTTTGACCCAAACAAACATTAGTTATACTTGAGAGTAATAATATAGAGATAGTTATAATGTAACCCATAGACAAAATTTTGCTGCTACCTTCTATAGGATGAAAAACATTTCTTTAATCCATAAAAATATCTAATAGCGTTCAAGTTTTCTTGAAAGATTGCCTGAGTCAAGAAATTTTCTTCGCGCATTTGAAAATCAACAATCCCAGCTATGTCTAAATCTTTAAAATAAAAAGCCAAACCGAAGCTGCTCTCTGACAACGACCCTTGTTATGTCTCGAACGAGTTGAAAAACTATATGAGAGAGGAGTTGAAGATGAAACAGGTACACGGAAGACCGATGCATCCGCAGACAAAGGGAAAATTGAACGGTGTCACAGAACAATGAAAGACGTGGTAAAGTTAATTTTACCATCCTAAAGAACTTATCGGAGCTTTGGGGAAGTTTGTGGATAAGGTATAACAACCACCGCTCTCATGAATCGCTGAACAACCTGACGCCCGCCGATGTCTATTGGGGAAGACCTGAGCGAATCACCGAAAAAAACGGATAAAAACGATTTCAATACAAAGACGAAGAAAATTGTACAATCAACAAAAATTAATAAATTTATAACTCGAAAGACTCCTTAAGGATTAAGACCAACGTGTCTAATTTAGTTTGAAGACATACAGTGTTGCATAGAAAATTGTATTTGAACACCTTACAATAATAATCACGATTATGCCATATCCTTTGAATGTAAAATATCTTCATAGTCATCTACGAAGGTCGACATATTTAAACTCTCCTGTACTTAAAATCTCTTCAACAAAATTGAAGAGATTTTTTGTTACATATCCAATCAGACTTTCATCCGTTAAACACCAAATTTAAACTTAATTGCATTTTAATTTAAACCTTTGAAGAATAAATATATCTTTATATAAAATAATATTTTCTAAAAAGAAATATTTTAAACCAAAATATATGATTTTATGATGCGTCTAGAAAAAGTATTTTTAATTATTCTATCTATAATTCTTTTGTTTTCTTTCAAAAAAAATGAAAATGGGCCAATAATTCCTCCAGAAGTAGCACCTCTAGATCAGATTGCTATCTCAGAAGTAAAACGTAAATTTTTGGATAATGCAATCTAACTAACGGATAAATTGGCTATAAAAGGATCAGTTATCTCCGACAAGAACGCAAAAAACATAGACGATAAAACCTTGTATGTACAGCAAGGCGATAATCTCGAGGGAATAAGAGTTGTTTTTAAAGAAAAACACGCTTATTCAATCGATGATGCTGTAGAAATTAACATCTATAACACGACACTTAGCAAAGCAAATGGAGAACTTGCATTAACAGATGTGCCAAATGAACAAGCCAAAAAAATTGATCTAGAAAAAATTGCTCCACAAATTACTAGCCTAGCTTATTTAGAAGCAAATAAAGATAAACTAGATGGTTCTTTGGTCACGATCAATGCTGGAATGCTAATCTCTTCTACCAATAACCTGAACGGCGACATCCTACTAAAGGATATATCAGGAGATATAGAAGTAGACATAAAAACCGACGCTAGTTTTGCGAAGGTTGAGGCACCTAAAGATTTTATCGATCTAACCGGAATTTTAAGAGTAATCGATGGTAAGATGAGCATAGCTCCAAGAAACCTTGCTGATTTCAACGCATTACAATTTGTAACAGATGATTTTACGACTTGGGAATTTCCGAATGTTCATTTATCTGGTTTGCAATCCGAACTATTTACATCAATTGCTAATTGGTATGGAGATCGGAGATATGGAGCGATTAAGCAGCTAGCTGATAAAAATGATGCAAACTTTACTCAAGCAAATAAATTGTACCCTTATATTCCTACAGATTCGATGTACTCAAGTTTAGGAGTGAACAACAATAATAAGTTGAGTTTAAAAGGCGTGAAGGTTATTAAAGTTACGTTTGCTGGCAGCCAAGCTATCGGCTACACCGAATTTTCAGAGATTAGTAGAACAGATGGACTGATTCGTGTAAATGTTTTGCCTTTCACTACGAATGTTGATGAGATAAAAGTTGGACTAGCACTCCCGATTAGTACCGAAGGAGAAAAAGATGAGTGGGGATTGACAACTCCTTTTGGCCAGAATAAAAATTACCTTATTGCCGCTTCTGAGGCTTACAAAGAAAATGGAAAATTTTTCACAGCAACATTCTTAATTCCAACGACACTAGAAGACATCAGAGCTTTAGGGATTGAATCAGAAAATGCTTCACAATGGTTCGAAAATCCGATTATTGAGATTATCAATCTCTCCTCCAGAAAGACATCTGGAATATCTACAAGTAGAGACGATAGGCATATTCCAATTTTAATTGATAAAGTTGAGTTTGGATTTTAAGACAAATAATTTTTATGCTGTTTTTATTTAATTCAGTTCATCACACTATACCAAAATGCGGGAAACATTCCCGCATTTTTGATGTAAATTATCTATTTCTAGGAAAATAGGATGATTTCTTTTTAAAATTATTGTAAATTCGTTTTAGGTCTTTTATCTATTAACCATAGACGGAATAGTCCATTCCCTTTGAACCTAACAAATGCAATAATTAAAACCTGTTTTTTAAAAACCCCCAAAATATGAAGCCATTTTCCATAACGTGCCTGTTCTTGCTTTTGTCATTAATTGTATACGGTCAAGAAAAAAATGATTTTTCAAAATTGTTTGGTTTTGAGTTGATCGAAAATAATGTTCCTATTGGCTGGAAGTTTTCTTTAAATAAAGATTATGTACTACAAATAGACTCAACGCAAGTATATGGAGGAAAATACGCTACTTCCATAACCTATTCATCAGGAGAAGGATTTGGATCCATTTTCAGCGTATTGCCAAATTATTCTGGCAAGAAAATTACAGTCTCTGCCTTTGTTAAAACAGAAAATGTTACTGAAGGATATGCAGGATTATGGGTGAGAATTGACCCCACAAGTTCATCAGAAAAAAGCATTGCTTTTGATAATATGTCAAATAAGGGCATAAAAGGAACTACAGATTGGACGAGATATGAGATAACGCTTGATTTGAATCCTGAGAAAACATCAAATATTTTTATCGGTGCACTTTTAGTCGGAAAAGGCAAAATGTGGGTAGACGACTTTGCTGTAACCATTGATGGTAAAGACATCGCAGAATTAACTCCAATTCAACAAACAATAGCTCCTGCAAAACAGGATAAGGAATTTGACACAGGGTCAAAAATATCATCCATATCAATGGATCAAAACAACATTGAAAACCTAAAATTTCTAGGATTAATCTGGGGCTTTCTAAAATATTATCATCCATCAATCGCCAAAGGAAATTACAATTGGGATTATGAGCTTTTTAGAGTTCTCCCTAAGGTATTGAAGACAAAGAATAAAAATGAAAGGGATAAGCTTTTTGTTGAATGGATCAGCGCTTTGGGGGAAGTTAATGGAAATTTAAATAGTCAGCCTGTATCAAAAAACTTAAAATCTGAACCAGACTTAAATTGGATTGATGATTCGAATCTATCTGAAGAGCTTGTAGAGCTACTCAGAAAAATAAAGTCTTCAGAGAGAGCGAACGAGCATTATTACATCGGAATGCACCCAAGTGTTGGTAATCCGGAGTTTAAAAATGAGGAAGCGTATAGCTCCATGGCTTTTCCAGATCTAGGCTACCGTCTATTGGCTCTTTACCGATATTGGAATGTAATCCAATATTTCTTTCCGTATAAAGATTTGATAGAAGAAGATTGGAAAAATGTCTTGGAAGAATTTATCCCTAAACTCGAAAATACCAAAAATGAAACTGAATACGCATTAACTGTATTGGAACTAATAGGTCGGATTCATGATACACATGCGAATATCTGGGCTTACAATAAACCTATAAATGAGTATTTTGGTCTTTATTATACTCCTGTAAAGACAGCATTTATTGAAGGTCAAGCCGTCGTGACGGGGTTCTACAACGAAAATTTAGCTAAGCAAAGCGGTATGGTATTAGGTGATATCATCACGAAGGTAAATGGAGTTTCTACAGAAAATTTCATAAAAGACAGATTAAAATTTACACCTGCATCTAATTATGCAACTCAGCTCAGGGATATCTCCAATAACCTTCTTCGGTCAAATGATACGGTTATTTCTGTAGAATTTTTCAGGGACAAAAAGATTCAACAAGCATACTTAAACACATACTCAGATAAAGATTTAAATATTTATTATCAGAATGCTCCAGATACCAGCTTTAAACTATTAAACTCCGACATTGCTTATATAAACAATGGTTCTCTTAAAAAAAGTCACGTAAAAGAGTTTTGGAAGGATTTAAAAAACACCAAAGGTTTGATAATTGATAATAGAAATTATCCCTCAGACTTTCCTATATTTGAATTAAGCAATTATTTACTGCCTCAGCCTACTCCATTTGTTAAATTCACCTTTGGAAGTATCAATAGCGCGGGAACATTTTCTTGGTCTGAAGCGCTACATACAGGCAAACAAAATGACGATTATTATAAGGGAAAAGTGTTGATTTTAGTCAATGAAATTTCACAAAGTTCTTCTGAGTATCATGCAATGGCTTATCAAACACACCCGAATGCTAGCGTAGTAGGTTCAACAACTGCAGCCGCTGATGGAAATATTTCCTTTTTCTATCTACCCGGCGGAATCAGGACAGCTATAAGTGGAATTGGAATCTATTATCCTGACGGAAGAGGAACTCAGCGCATTGGAATTGTTCCAGATATTGAAGTCAAGCCCACAATCCAAGGCATTAAAGAAGGCAAAGACGAGGTCTTAGAAAAAGCTATTCAGATACTTAATGAGGAATGATTTTATTATCCTTCTCCATTATAACGGAATCTGACCGATTTAGTAGACTAAATCTTTAAATTAAATTTGTAAATTCGATATAGTCAGACTTATCTTATTAAGAAATGGATTCTAAATTGTTAGACAAAAAAATAGAACTCATCCAATGGTTATCTACCTTAGAAGATGATGTAATCATCGAGAAATTAGTTAATTTCAAAAATGATGAAACTGAGGAATGGTGGGATTCCATATCTGATGAAGAAAAGAAGTCTATTGAACAGGGTATCTTTGAAGCAGATAATCAAAAACTAAAACCTCATTCCGACGCTAAGAAACTTTTTGCTAACAAGAATACATCAATTTAAAAAGCCAGCTTTACAATCTATCAGCATAGAATTGTCGCTTTTGCTAAGGATACAACAAATACTGCGCTCTCATTTTATTATACGCTTGAAGACCTGGCTCCCAGCTTTTGCGAATCTCATCTTCGCTTAGTCCGGCGATAATCTGATCTCTCAAAACATTTCCTCCGGCCAATTTTTCAAATGGAACAATTTCTTTGCTCTGTTTATTATCGAAGAAGATATCTTTATTCGGGTGCTTGTTATATAGCTCAATTAGCCATGATAAATTAATGCGTTTTGATTCCCTTAATTTTTTCAGATCAACTTGCCGTAAATCTAGGCCAAAACATTCTTGATTCATATAAATTGGCGTTGCGCTCATTCCTTTAATCATGACAGGAGTAAATGAAAATGAATAAATTCCTTTTAACGCAGGACTGCCAATAACCGTAAATGGAAATTGAGTGCCACGCCCCTCACTTAAAATAGTTCCTTCAAATAAGCAGGTCGATGGATACAATAAAATGGCTTGATTAGTATTGATATTTGGCGACATATTCACTGGCGGAATGTATTCCAGATCATGCCTATAGTTCTGCATCGGAATCACTTTTATTTTACAGACAATTCCATTAGCAAGCCAACCTTGCCCATTGATCATATGCGCATATTCACCTACCGTCATGCCGTGCGTAATCGGAACTGGGTGCATACCGATATCCGATTTGTATGCCATATCCAGTATTGGCCCATCCACAAAATAACCATTCGGATTTGGCCGATCTAAAATCAACAATTCCTTTCCATTTTCCCCGCAGGCTTCCATCACGCGATGCATGGTCGCGATATAGGTAAAATACCGTGTTCCGATATCTTGGATATCAAAAATGACAAGATCGACATCAGCGAGCATTTCCTTTGTTGGCTTATTGGTTTTGCCATATAGGGAAACAATTTTTATTCCTGTCAAAGGATCAACCGCATCCTTCACCTTCACTCCCGCCCCGACGTCTCCACGAAAACCATGCTCCGGACCAAAAACTTTAACAATATTCACACCTAGCGCATGAAGACTGTCAACAATCGATTGGTTACCAATCCTTGAAGTCGGATTGACCACCATAGCAATGCGCTTCCCCTTCAAATAACTTAGATAGTGCTCAGTTTGATCTGCTCCAGTACGGATTTGAGAAAAAACGGAATTAGAAATCAGCAAGAAAAGCGATAAGGAGAAAATGATTGGATTAATTTTCATAAGCTAGGATTTGTCTACAAATTGAAGATCTTAACGAATTATTTACTTTGTGTATCGATAAGTTTAGATCGTTTGTTCGTAAACTAAAGTAACGATAAAAAGTAAAAAAGAAAAATTCAAAAGTAAAAAACCTTTATAGCTGCTATCAACATTTGCATTCATCGCTAAAATCCGTAAACCCCTAACTCGGAAAAGCAAGCGTATCAAAATAATATTGGCAGTGATCATGCTTTCGAAGGATTGTAGCTGGCCATTGCGAATCTATAGGTCCATAAATCGCTTGATTGACCGCTTCTGCTTTGTGCTTTCCAACGACAACACAGAACAAAGCTTCTCCTCTCAATAAAGCTGGGATGCTCAAGGTCAATGCCGTTTTCGGAACATCTGCAATCTCCGCAAAACATTTATCATTCACCTGTTGCTGTCTGCAGACCAGATCCAACTCGACTAATTTAACCGTTTCGGAATCTTCAAAATCAGCCACCGGAGGATCATTAAAAGCTAAATGCCCATTTTCGCCGATACCCAAACAAACAACATCAATGATATCTTCATTGATGAGCGCTGCGTACCGCACAATTTCTTCGTCGATCGCATCCTGCGTACCGATGGTATGCACTTGCTGGAGATTGACTTTTGAAAACAAATGATCATCCAGAAACTTCGAAAATAATTGCGAAGCATCTTTCTGAAGGCCTACATATTCATCCATGTTAAATGCAGTGATTTCTTCCCATTTGATACGCTTAGAGTTGGCTAAATAAGCCAATAAATACTGCTGAGAAGGCGCCGCTGCAAAAATCATACGAATGCTTTTCTTCTCTTGCTGTAAATGAACTAAATGCTGTTCTACGGCCTTGCCGGCTGCTTCGCCAGCTTCCTTTGCACTTGAAAAGACATGAATTTGATTATCTAATTCTGACATGTTTTTTTATGTATTTATATATATGTGTTATCCAGTAGCCTTTCGACTTTATTAAATTTAATTGCTGGAGATCAGTGAAAAATAGGTTTAGGTTGATCTCCTTTTTATTTGCGACAAAGCCTATTTTATATATTCAACCTTTTCAATGATCATTTCTTGCTCCTTTCCATCTGATGGAGATTGACCGCGAAACAGCCAAAGGTTGATTTTTAATCGCTCGTCCGTATCCGGTGGAATATTCGTGCCCGAATATTTCCATTCTTGGATTAGGTTGGATGCATTTGGCGTAGCCGAATGACCTTGAACACTAAAGAAATCTATATAATCAGGTTGCCAATTAAAGGCGTGCGTAGATTTATCCGTCAGCAGATTCAGATCGTAGCGAACTTTATTTCCTGCGCGCTCGGAAGGCTGCACGGCAAATTGAGAATCCATATTGTCGGGATTCGACCATTTCGAAAATTCAATATCAATTTCTTCATTGTCGTTCATGTACGTGAATAAACCGCCAACCGCATGCTGATCCAATTTACTGACATCGCTAGCGACATAAAAAATGTACTTTCCATAGCTAAAACTGTTGCGCAAGGTAATTCCAGAGCAATACCAATATCCTCCCTTTTGAACGATCTTCAGGTGCAGGCGACCTTGATCATCGACCCAGACATTGTCTTCGGAATCAGAAAACAGATTCGGGCCAGGACCGAGTTTTGCGGTTCCTGAAGTCCGAACTACCCATTGGAAGCCGGAGAAGGAGATAATCCGATCTGTAGGCTTAGGAAGTTCTTCATCCTCAATTGCTGAGGACGAAGAACATGAACTAAGTACAATAGCCAGCAACATAAGAATGGATGTGAATGGCCTTACTAATAGGACTTTATGCATAGCTGTTATTGTACGTTAATCTTTAATTCGATATTTTCTATAATGGCTCCTGCACGGTCGCGCGCAGTAACCACCAAACCATCTGGCGTACGGTTCACACCATCTTGGATAAACAACAGGTTCATCAGCTCGATATCCAATTGCGTGAATTTAGCACCTTCGCGCAATGTGCTAGCGCCTTTGATCAACCAGCCATTTTTTGGCACGGATTCAATCGTATAAATTATATCTCCGGCAGCAGCTCCGTCAATTTCGAGCACATCGTTGCTAAAGACAAAAACACCTCCATAAGCGACAGAAATATCATTTTTCGTCAATATTTCTAAACTGCTATTGCCCGAAGCTAAAGTTGCAATCAGCATCGGTGGTTTTAATGTTGCATGTTCTTTGGATGCCAAATCATTGGTTTCGTCAGCACCCGTTGCTCCTTCAATCATAAAGGATACGCGACCTGCGGAAGTTCTAGCTTTATAATAATCCGTAATGTCAAAATTAAATGCTGGAACGCTGGCTGTTGTCACGCGTGCGATTCGTGGCGTTGTTGGAAATACTGCATTCGTAAAGTTCAGGCTAGACTCCGACCAAGTGGTGCTCGGTGTTTCATACAGATCCAAAGGCAATCCTCTTGCGTGCGTAAAAGAGACAGAAATCTGAAAACGCATATCCGTCACGACACCTTCTTTTTTGAAATCATCTAGATTAAACATCAGAAATGCTTTGCGGTCATAATCGCCATTATTGGTCACGTGTTTAACGCGCAACAAAGGATTTGTTCCAAAGTTTTTGGTGGATTCGGCTCCCCCATTAACAAATGCATCATTGATGGCATAGATTGTATCCAATACCAAATCCGGATTGACCGTTAAATCTCCTGTCGGAACGGAATAATAAACCACGGCATTCACCACGTGAATAACGCCATTCGTAGGTTCCAGATTTGAGGTAGTGATCTGCCATTGAATGCTCGTGCCTTCATTGATCAATCCAATAAAATTACTTGCATGAGACAAGTACATCAGCTGTCCATTTTCGGTATCATAAGCGATCGGACGATTGTTAGGCATCAAGGTAGGATCTGTAAAAATAACGCGCGAATTCACCACGTGGTATTTCAATAAGTTCCGTAAAATCGGCAGGGGAATATCCTGTACAGACGTGTAAGCATTGTCCTTTAGGTAAGTCCTGAATGCTTTGTTTGTTGGAATAATAAACGTACGGTCCAATGTCGCCGCCTCATAAAGTTCTTCCAACTCGGCATAGACAATCGCCTCTTCGAGAAAAGCCAGCGAATCATTTTGTTGGATATAGCTCCAAGCAGTCATTTCCAACTTCCCATCCACGCCGGAAGGTTCGTAATCAAAATTCTCTTGGATCTCACAGCTACTGGCGGTGACCACTATGGCCACCATCATTGCTAAAAACCGTGTTATAGAATTAATATTTTGCATAATAGGTATGTTAAGAACCTGAATTCTCAGGTTATCTATAAAACTCATTTTGTGATAAACTCGGATTTCTATTGATCGCATCTTCGTGCAAAGGCCATACAAGATTGCGCACATCGCTCAATCCATTGATTGGACCCATAACCTGAATTGCACGTCCCGTACGAACCAAATCAAACCAGCGATGTCCTTCGAAACAAAGCTCGATCGATCGTTCATGCAAAATTGCAGAAACTAAATCGCCATATAGTGCTGTTGCGCTCTGCGCATCTAAGGCATCCAAACCCGCGCGGCGTCTGATCGTGTTCAATAAAGTAAGCGCCTCGTCTGCCTGATTTAAGTTAGCATGAGCTTCAGCTTTCAGCAACATAATGTCTGCCAAACGAACCAACACAATATTATTTGCTGATGGATCTGCACTTTCATCGTTGAAACCTTCGCCGAAGAATTTCCAGATTTTGCGAGGCTGTGCCTGCGTGATATCGTAGATTTTGGTTTTTCTCAAATCACCGTCCTCGAACGAATTGCGGAAGCTTTCGCTTGGAAAATAATCGCTGTCTGACCCTATGGCATATAACACGCGAAGCGCATTCGTCTGTACTTCGTTGTAACCAACTTCAAAAATACTCTCGTTGCTTAGGCCTGCCGAAAAGATATCATTCCAATTGCTCATCGAAACCAATGAATACAATGAATTACCCACCACGCGATCAGCCGATTCAATGGCTTTCGCATAATCCTTGCGCCACATGTACAATTGAGTTAAGAGTGCATCGGCCGCTCCTTTCGTAATCAATACGCGATTGCGTTCACCGCCATAACTCGCTGCACAATTTGCTGACGCGAATATCAAGTCTTCTTCAATCTGATTCAATATAGTTTCCTGATTGGTCACGCTAACGAATAGTTCCTGATTGATGCTTTCATAAGGTTCTAAAATAAGTGGCACATCGCCCCAAACCCGAACTGCATAGAAATAAGCCAATGCGCGCAGCGCACGTGACTGACCCAGCAATTGATTTCTTAGCGAACTGTCGTCTCCTTCAAATACTGTCGGAATGTATTTTATCGCATAATTCGCACGACTAATCATCACGTACAAATTATCCCATCGGGATGAAGTCATTATGGAAGTCAATCCATTTTGCTTTAGCATAAAGGGGTCGCCTGCATGATTGGTCTGCACAGCATCGGCACGTCCTTCGCCCCAATAAGCAAAGTTAAGCCTAAACGTAGACTGAACCGAATTGTAAATACCATATACACCTGCTTGCGCATCGCTTGCACTCTTGTAGAATCCATTGGCAGAAAAACTGCTGATCGGATCTTTATCTAATAGGGAGTCTGAACAGGATCCAAATGCCAATAGCAAAGCACATCCTAAAACTCGTATACTAATCTTTTTCATGTTAATAAGTTTTAAAGGCCAATATTTAATCCGAAAATAAATGTGCGGCTCTGAGGATAAGAACCCTCATCTACACCAACTCGAAGTCCCGAATACGAATTGACATCTGGATCAAATCCAGTGTATTTCGTCCAGGTAATTAAATTGCTGGCAGTTACAAATGCATCTAGCCTGTACAAACCGATTCGCTTAACAAGGTCGGGAGCAAATGAATAGCGTAAATTGACGTTTTTCAATTTAATGTACGATCCATCTTCTACCCATCTGCTTTGCACACGGCTGTCTGATTGCTTAGGATCATCGCGTACCGGTTTTGGAAAGTTTGTTATATCGCCTTGCTCGCGCCATCTGCTCAACGCATCCGTCGATAGGTTGTTGTAGCGAACGACTGAATTGCGCTGATGGTTGATTTCACTGTAAATTTCATTTCCATAAGAGAATTGGAAAAACACATTTAACGAGAAGTTTTTGTAGCTAAAATCATTGGATATACCTCCAAAAAATTTAGGCTCTGCATAACCGATAATTTGTCGGTCATCTTGATTAATAATGTTATCTCCATTTAAATCTCTCCAGATCGGATCACCGCCTTCAAAGACTGGACCCAAAGCACCATGCGTTACGCCATTGACATTATCTTCATCGCGCGCATACACACCATCAAATTCCCATCCATAGAACACGCCGATTGGCAAGCCTTCTTGTAGGATATGGAAATTCCCGTTTTGGATGTAGCCGTTGGTCAATAGATTTTCGGGCAATGAAGTAACTTTGTTGCGGTTCAAACTGATGTTCAAATTACTGTTCCATCCAAACTTACCAACTAGGTTTTTACTTGTTACTAAAAATTCAGCACCTCTATTTTGGATCGTTCCGATATTTTGAGTGATGTAATTAAATCCTGTTGTGTTTGGGATTGGCACGTTGTACAATAAGTCTTTGGTGTTTTTTAAATACAAATCAACAGTCAAGGATAAGCGATTTGCTAAAAATGCCATGTCCAAACCAGCATTGTATTGTGTCGTGGTTTCCCAAGTCAATCCAGCATTTGGCATCACGGTTGGCGCAGCTCCTGAAAAATCCAAATAATTAGATCCTAACGAAAACTCACCTTGCGATGTATAATCTCCAATTGCTTCATTACCCGTCATACCCGCACTGAAGCGCAACTTTCCATCATCCAGAAAGCCAAGCCCATCCAGACCAGACTCTTCCGAAAACCGCCATCCAACGGATGCTGAAGGGAAGTAACCAAATCGTTGATCGCGTCCGAAACGTGAAGAACCATCGGCTCTTAAGTTAAATTCAGCTAAATATTTCGACTGATAATCGTAAGAAAAGCGTCCGAAGTAAGAAAGCATCGCATGCTCTGAGGCAACATTAATTCCTTGGTTGGAAATAACACCTGCGGCATTCAATGTGCGGATATCATCGCTAGGAAAAAACATGCCATCTAATCCTGTACGGTCAAAGCGCCATTTCTGAAAACTTAATCCTAATAAAGCGCCAAAGTTATGAACTTGGTCAACTGTTTTGTTGTAGCTGAAATAACTTTCATTTCCCCAAGTCAGGTTGCCCGAACTTCTGACCGCTCCAGTATTGTATCCTTCCCGATAATCCAATATCGAAGGCATAAATTCATCTTCTTTCATCGAAATGTAATCGAAGTTCAAATTGCTTCGAAACTTTAATTCTGGAAGAATCGCATATTCGACATATTGGCTACCAATCAAGCGGTTGCTTTTATTTAAATGCGTAGCATAAAGTGCAATTCCGACAGGATTACGCCTTCCTAACGAATAGCCATTTAATGAGCCGTCAGGTAAATACATGGACATAATTGGCGGGCGCACTAAAAGCTCGCGGATTACGCTGAGGTTCCCCACTCCTCCTGCATTGATCCTGTTGTTGGTTCCATTGGTAAATGAAACGCTTTGTCCGACCGTTAACTTATCTGAAATATTGAAATCAACATTTAAGCGAGACGTGATCCGTTTGTAGTTTGAATTCAAAATAACACCATCTTGATCCAAGTACGACGAACTCCAAGCGTATTTGGTATTCTGATTGCCACCACGAACCGCGAAATCAACCTTATATTGTGCGGCTGTGCGCATCAATTCTTCTTGCCAATCCACATCTCCATTGTTCATCGGGTTTAGTGAATCGATGATCGTAAAATAAGGCTCTTCCGTTGTTCCAAGATTCGTATACGAATCCAAAATCAATTGGCGGTATTGCGTAGCATTCAAGACACTTAATTTGCGGCTTAGCTCACTTAATCCTGTAGTTACATTCATTGTTACTTCTGGTTTGCCTGCCGCACCGCGCTTTGTAGTGATCATCACCACACCATTCGCTGCGCGAGATCCATAAATCGCTGTCGATGCCGCGTCTTTCAACACTTCAATGGACGCGATATCGGTAGGATTTAAATCCGCTAAAGGATTTAACCCAAAATTTTCAGAACCATTTAATGAAGAAATCGAATTGGATTCAATCGGTATTCCGTCGACAACAAACAAGGGATTGTTACCAGAGTTTAACGAGGAATTTCCACGTACGCGGATGGTCATTTCGCCGCCCGGCGCACCAGAGTTTGAAGTGACCTGCACACCAGCTGCACGACCTTGCAAGATAGATATCGGATCTTGTAAGGCTGTTTTGTCAATTTCTTCCGATCCGACAGAAACAACAGATCCGGTTAGGTTTCTTTTCTTTTGCCGACCATAGCCCACAACAACCATTTCTTCAATCGAATTGGTCGATGATTGAAGAGATACATTGATTGTCTGTTGCGCACCGACTGTAATTTCTTGAGAAGCATACCCCAATATCGAAAAAGTCAATATGTTTCCGGTCGAAACACCCGATAAGGTGTATTGTCCCCCTTCGCCGGAGCTTGTACCATTTGTTGTCCCCTTCACAAAAATATTCACACCCAAAACAGGCTGTCCTGTATCGAGATCAATGACCTTTCCGGAAATTGATTTTGTTTGTGCAAATACAGGCTGAATCCAGAGGAGCCCAAACAGCAAAAGGAAAATTAAACTTTCTAATATCCTAATTCGATTTGAACGAGGATGGGTTAGGTTAATAGTTACACTCATAAGTTGTAATTTTTTAGGATCAATAAAGCATTAGAGTAATGTATAATCAAATATAACTTATCACAATTAATTATGCAAATGTTTGCATTGATTATTTACAAGTTATTTTTAGTTGAAAACAATTATACAAAGCTACAAAACGACTATAAAACAATATAATAACTCATTTAATATGATTTTAGAGGATAAAAATTAATATAAATTATTTAAAATTGAACACAAATATTTATAATTTTAATGCAAACGTTTGTTATACTTTCTTTGTTAACGGTACGTTTATATGCACAATGCATAGAGAAAACAAAAGATTTACATATCTTCGGGATTAATAGATAATTTCGATCAGTTCGATTCCTCTGCTGAAAAGGATGGGATAATAAGTTCGATTAGACATGAAAAAGAAACGGGAAACGCGCGTCACGATTACGGATCTGGCGGAAGAATTAAATCTTTCGGCCTCGACCATTTCACGCGCATTGGCGAATCATCCGGGAATTAGCGAAGCGACCAAACGGATGGTGAATGAAAAGGCGGAAAAGCTAGGCTTCACTCCCAATTCCATTGCTTCAAGTTTTAGGAGCAAAAAAACCAAATCTTTAGGTGTAATTGTCCCTCGAATAGACATTGATTTTCACTCGCGTGTCATTAGCGGGATCGAAGAGTTCGCTTATAAAACAGGTTATCATGTGACTATTTTCCAATCTCAAGACTCTTACAAACGGGAAAAAGAAATCGTTAAAATATTGCAGACGAAAATGGTCGAGGGAATTATTATGTGCCTGGCAATGGAAACTAAGAATTACGACCACCTCAAGAAATTGACGAATTCAAAAATCCCTTTGGTTTTTTACGACCGGACGCCAGATGCTTTTGAAACTAACAAAGTCATGATCAATGATTTTGAGTCGGCCTATGTCGCGACCGAACATCTTATCCAAACGGGATGCAAGCGCCTTGCGCATATTGCCGGGAATCAATCTACTGGCATTTTCCGTTCACGGCTAGAAGGTTTTAAGGCTGCTTTAAAAGCAAATGACCTGCCGATTCATGAGGAGCTAATTAAAGAGACGGCGAATTTGCGTTACGAAGAAGGTGTGAAATGTGCAAACGAATTACTTGAGTTGGATGAGCTTCCAGATGGCGTTTTCTGCGCGAATGACTATACGGCAGCAAGCATGGTTCAGGTTTTAAACAAACATAAAATCAGTATTCCTGATCAAGTAGCTGTAGTTGGCTTTAGTGATTACCCGATATCTAAAATTATTGAGCCAAATCTGACAACGATTAATGACCGAGCTTTTCAAATGGGTGAAGCTGCCGCTAAATTACTGATCGGTCAGATTGAAGACAGTGATTCGGATATTATCGATTATCAAATCATTACCCTGAAAACCGAATTAGTAATTCGGGAATCGACAAAAGGCATCGCTAAATAGTCCAGCGTTTCACTTTATGCCCATAAAAAGCATAATACAAAAGGTACACATAGCACGGAACTAATACCCAATAAGCCAGTTTCAATGAATACACATCTGCAAAATAGCCATACAGCAAAGGCATAATCGCATTTCCGCATAATGCCATAATGAGCAGCGACGCTCCCACTTTCAAAAAACGGCCCAAATTGTCGAGCGCCAAAGGCCAAACTCCCGCCCAAATCATCGAATTCGCAAAGCCCAACAGCACAATAAACCAGACCGACACATCTGTCGTATGACCAAACAAGCTGATTTCTCCCTGCAGGAAAATAACAAAGAAGCTAAAAATCAATCCCAATACCGTACATATTTTCAAAGCAGTCAATTGGCTTAATAATTTAGGTATTAATGTAATTCCCAATAAATAACCAATAATCGTAGCAGTTAAGGTATACGAAGGAAATACTTTTGCTTCAAGAAAAGGAACTCCTGTTTCTGAAACATAGTTGATAATGCTATCCACGGCAATAACCTGCGAACCTACGTGAAAAAAAATCGCTACGCTTCCTAATACCAAATGCGGAAAATCAAGAATACTTTTCTTTCCTGCATTCGAAACTAGAATCTCTTCGTCTTCTGTTTCGGTATCAATTTCTGGCAAAGGCGAATAACGGACAAAAAAGCCTAGAAGCAACAGCACCACAGAAACTACAGCATAGGGAACTATAACACGTGCAATTAACTCATCCAAGGCTTGTTCTTTTTCTAGACCCTGCATCAAGTTGATCTGATTGAAAAGCTCATTATCTGTAGGCTTCAAAATCACTGCAGCAAAAAGCAGAGGCGCAATAATCCCTGCCAACTTGTTGCAGATCCCCATAATACTGAATCGCTGCGCCGCGCGTTCTTTGTCGCCCAAGATTGTGATGTACGGGTTTGCTGCAGTCTGCAAAATCGCAAGCCCAATACCTAACGTAAATAATCCAGTTAAGAACAGCGGATAAATGCGTCCGAATCCTGCCGGAACAAACAAAGCCGCTCCGATCGCCATAGCCCAGAACCCCAACATCATTCCCCGCTTGAAACCTATGCGCTTTAAGATATAGGCCGCCGGCAACGACATCACGAGGTAGGCAATGTAAAAGGCAAACGCGACTAAATAGGATTCGAAATTATTGAGTTCGCAGGCTATCTTGAAATACGGAATCAGGATTGCATTGATCCAGGTAACAAATCCAAAAATAAAAAACAACAATCCAATAATAAACATTGAGATAACTGCATCTCTTTTGCTTAATGACTTAGCCAAAACGGCTTGTGCTTTATTTTTCATACTTCAGATTAATTATCAGAATGAACTAAAGAAACTTGACTGCTTCTGCCCTGTTCGTTGAATGCGCTAAATTGCAATCCTTCTTTAAACGGAATAGGCTTTGAGTAAACCGCGCTTTGTGCAGTAGGCAATGTTCCGTCAGTCGTATAGCGGATTGTAAAACCCGGCAATTCTAAATTTGCATGAACTTGACCATCAATAACGGCTAGACCTGGAGATGGAATCCGATAAGCAAATCCACCATGGTAATTATCCAAACGTTTCAGTTCTTGCTTACCTAAAACAGCATAAAACTCACCCAGTGATTTTCGATAAGCTTGATCGGCTTTAAGGCTATCCAGTTGTGTTTCCCAGCCGGCCTCTTTTGCCCATGCCTTTTCAGCAAACGCCAATACTCGAGGAAAAACCATAAACTCCATTGATTCAGGTGTCTTGATTGTCTCTGACCATAATAAAGCTTGGATACCAACGATATTCTTTTTTCCTGCCTCGGTTAATTTCGCAGATTCTTGCAACACTTTAGGACTCAATTGTCTGCCTAAGTAATTCTTCTGCTGATTCTTCAGGTAATCATATGGAATAAAACTGAATGGTTTGTCCAGTCCAATGAATCCTCCCCAATAAAAACCAGGCTCGTCAAATCGTTTGTAGTAAGACATATCCATGTAAAAATTATTGACAAATGACAAGACAACTTTATAGCCTGCATTGGCTAATCGATAGGCTAAATCTTCATTTCCCAAAAGGTTATTCCACACATTTAAATGGATATTGCGGTCATTAAACGCCTTATTAGGCCCCCAACTCTTTTTGCCATTCGCATCAGTGACTTTGTACAAACCTACTTCCTCCCAACCCGACAAGTATAAATCATGTTTCGCCAGAATGTGATAGACTTTGTTGAAAAAGTAGTCCCAAAGTTGATCTTTACTTTTAACGCTAGCGTCTGTCGCTAACAAGCGCTCTACCGATGGCGATTGTTCCCAAACACCTTGAGGAACCTCATCCCCTCCAAAATGTATGGTTTCTAAATATGCGCCAGCTTCTTTGTAGATGCTCACTATATCTTCTGTCACTACTTCCAAAAAATTGTAAACCGATGGCATCGACACATCCATCACGTTGTCATTCCATTTTTGAACCGAACGGTAGACTGAACGATCGCTCGTATCTCGTAACAAATATTTTCTAGCTTCCTCAGGTTTTCCTTCCGACAGCAATCGATCATGTCTCGCTTGCATAGATTTGATCGCGGCCCGCGCATGACCTGGAGTTTCGATTTCAGGAATAATTTGAATATGCCTCGCCGTCGCGTACGCCAATAGCTCGATAAAATCTTTTCTGCTGTAATATCCGCTCCCCGAATGCTCACCGGTTACCGGACCCGAACCGTAAGATGCTGGAAGATGTGAACGATCAGTACCGGATAAGTGGCCTCGCTGACTGCCTACAGAAGTCAATTCTGGCAAAGCCAAAATCTCTAAACGCCATCCTTCGTCATCGTTTAAGTGAAAATGCAATGTATTTAACTTGTACAACGCCATCACATCCAGCAGTTTTTTAATTTGGTCTTTCGTTTGAAAATTCCGAGCCACATCTAGCATAAATGCCCTTCGCCCAAATCGTGGTTCATCGTATATGGAAACGCATGGAATCTGAATTGCTGTTTGTCTTTCTGTTGCGTATGCTGCTGGATCGATCAATGTTTTCAATGATTGGATTGCATAAAATGCACCAGCGCCTGCACTCGCCTCAATGGTTATGCCCTCTTTTTTTACTTCTAAACGATAAGCCTCCTTTCCTAAATCTGGACTGCTTACAAAATGGATGCTATTTTTCGCTTTTTGCGAAGAAACATGGATTGGCAGAGAATTTCCTAAAAGAGCAGATAATTCGGTTTGCAATAGACCAACTTCCTTCTGAAAAATTGCATCAAATTGAATTCCTGTTGCCTTCGATATCTTAAAACTTCCTTTGTGCTCTTGATACTCAACCGGAGATGGAAATATTTTTTTTACGCTAGTTCCAGCTTGCTGTATAGTGGCATTCTGTTTGAAAATATGTTCAGCAGATTCTTCTGCATCGCCTCCAACACGGTAAAATTTCTTTTCGTCAACAGGAGGAAGAATCTTCACTTTTGGCAAAGGCTGTATTCGTCCATCATCCCAAACCAAGTAAAACCCCTGCGGACTATCATTTAAATTGACTAGCCAAGAATTGGAAATCAATTCATATCGAACTTCCTCACCGATTGCTAAGCCTGAAAAATTAGCGTTCGCTTTAAAATAGAATAAATCACCATTCACATGCGTAACATCGAAGGCCGGGCGCTCGTCATTCGCGCTCATAATGCGGATAAAATTGAAATACAATTTCCATCCTGTTGCAGGCAAAGCTTGATTGCTGCTATTTTTAATCGTGATAACAGAAAGTGCCTGCTCCTTTCCCAAGTAGTTGTTCTCTATCGGTTGCCAACTGACTTGCAGCGACAATGTATCTAAATTCGAAGCTTTTCCTGTAGCAATTCCTAAAAACAGAAGCAACGCAATGCTAATCGTTATTTTCATAGTTTATGGTTAAAACGTATCGTAGTCGAGGATGATTAATTTACTTTATTGTTAGAAAGACGCTGATGCAGCAACCTGATTTTACTATTGCGTAATTCCTTTTCTTGAGCAATTTCGGCAGGATACAACACATGCTTGTTCAGTTTTTCAAAACGCTTATCTAAACCTTTTGTGTCTAAAGCTTCCAATCTTTTCAATAAATCAGGAATAGATGAGCTCCTAAACTGGGGAGAATTGGCTTCAATCTCAATTGCATAGTAAGTCAAATATTGCACGCGGATATCAGCCATAAGCCGATAGTGCTCAAACTCGGCCGCATTTGATTTGGGAGTTAGTTTTTTCAGCGTAGCTGAAGAACTTCTCGCCGTATCTAAAACTGCTTCAATAGAAATTTCAGATGGAGAAACCACTTTCCCTTGCGTCACCTCGTAAGGTGCCGCTCGCAAAGCATTCCAAAAATCAGTGGCTTGCTGATCTGTAAATCCGTATTGTTTTTTTGCGTATCGGATGATAAAGCCATTGATATCTAATGGTTCTGCAGTATTTACTCCCGTAAAGAATGCATCGATTAGCATTGAAAAACCAGAGATTGGATAAACTCTTCGAATGGTGTATAGGTCGACAATATCTCTTGTCGATTCCCACAGTGGGGCATAAAGTCCTGAAGTTGACCATGACGTCATGATCATTCCTTTATAACCAAAGTCGCGGGCAATTGGAATAAAATCGTGAATATTGGTGAAATGTTTTTCCCATTGCGTCAAAAAATAATTGTCAGGATGGCTACGGATTGACGGTGCGCCCCAAACTTCAAATCCGCTCTTCATCAGGTTGGAATGGTCTCCGAACATATTGATATCCCAACCATAATTCCAATCAACAAAAACAGTTTCTTTTGGCAATCCTTCTAAAGCATCCGGATATTTCAAAGCGATATCCGCCCATAAGACTGGACGTTTCCCCAAACTAACGACTAGATCACAAAGCAATTTGATGTAATCACCATACAAACGGCCTTTGCCCACTTCTGCCACTTTCTTTTTTGAAGCTTCAGAATGACCTAATAAATAGGTTTCATCTCCCCCAATATGTATGTATTCAGACGTATGCGTTGAGATTAGATCACGATAGAGGTCGGTAAACAATGCTTTTGCTAAGTCTTCTTTTAAAGGATTGATTTGCGAATAGTCCTTTTGATCTTCCCGCAATTCTTTATATTCGTAGTTTCTCAGAATATATTCCACATGACCAAAACTTTGTTGCAGCGGAATCACATCTATTCCCAATTCAGCACAGTAAGCAATAAATTTTTTGACTTCCTCGCGCGAATAAGCAAATCGATTGGCAATCAACGGATGCTTCTCGAATGGATAAGAAGCTTCCCATTCCATAACTAATGTATTGATCCCATTTTCGCTTAATTTCTTTGCGAACGCTTTTAGCGCAGGCATTGGCATCACTTGAATCCGCAAATCCAAATGAAAACCTTTAACGGCAAAATCATGAAGAGGTTTTGTTTGCGAAAAAACAGGCTGCCTCATAATTAGGATAAGTGCAAGAATGGATACTAATAAATTGAATTGCTTAAACATGCTGTTTAGGTTAAGTACAAAGCTTTAGTTGATGATTTGTTTTGTGCATCATTGCTCAAAACAGGCAAAACAAATTGGATATAACCGAGATTGTTTTGTATTTATAATTTACGGTAACGTTAACGAATATAAATAAAATGATTTATTAAACAAAAATTATCAGTAAAAAATCTTTTTTAGATTGTCTACAGACTTAATTCGTGTAAAACATATAATTTTCCCTAGAAATTACATCTATGGGCATAAAATTCACCTTTTTTGGATCGATATGATGGATTAAATGCTGGTACAAGGCCATAATTCCTTTGTAACCCTGCTCATAAGGTTTCTGGCAGATCAAAAAATCAATCACATTTGTTTTCAGGTACTCAATATTTTCAGGCAAAAAGTCAAACCCAACTAAGGTCAAATGACTTAATCCACGTTCCTCCAGGTATTTGGCAACTGAAGAAACGCGTGAGTTTGTGACAAAGATCGCTGTGATATCGTGTTGCGAAGCAAAAAACTGATCCAATGCTTTTGCAATAAATACATAATCCGTATTGCGAATATCCAGTCGGTGCAATTCCTGAGAAAGTTCATGTTCCGAAAAGTATTCCCTTACTCCTTCTTCTTTTCGCAACAAATGATGATGTGCATCAATCTCTTTTGAAATATTGACCAACAAAACATTAGCCGATGCAGGGACAATGTAGCGCAACAAATGCCCGCCCATATACCCGCTTTGAAATAAATCAGGTCCGTAATACGCCAAACTATCTTGACCTGGAATATCCGAATTGATAAACACATACGGAATAGCGGACTGATGGCAAGACTGTATAAATTTTTTGGCCTTTGCCATAAACATCGGCGCTAATAAAACGGCCTGATAATCTTTTTCCAATATGGCATTTGCTTGAGATTCAAATGTGTTCTTATCATTTTGGTCGAATAGAAAGACATCTATACCTAAGCCATAAGGGCTTATTTCTGACGCTGCTTGTTGGATTCCTTCCAGTGGAGCATTCCAAAATGCAGACTCAGGCGAAGCTTTAGGTAAAAGCGCCGCTATTTTAAGCGTCTTATTGGATGACAAGGTGCGCGCAAAAATATTAGGCTGGTAATTGAGTTCTGCAATAATCGCCTCTATCTTTTCTTTCGTTGCTTTGGAAACCCCAGAACGTTTATGCAATACGCGATCGACAGTCGCAATTGACACATTCGCTCTGCGAGCAATTTCTTTAACGCCAATCAACGGCTTCTCTTGGTTTTCCTTCATTAATTCTTTACTTAGATTGTTTATTTAGCTGATAATGCAACACAATTCCTCCAACCATAGTTAGTTTCACTTGAATATCTTGATCAAATAAAACAATATCGGCATCCTTTTCAGGTTCCAATGAGCCTTTCTTTTCAGAAAGACCAACGATTCGCGCAGGCGTTGCTGTCATCATCTTTACAGCATCCTCCAGAGAAACTTTCGCTTCGCGAATCATCGTCCGCACTAGCCGATCGGCTGTTGCAACACTTCCGGCAAACGCAGATCGGTCGCTTAGCTTAGCAACTCCATCTTCCACAAGCACTTTCAAACCCGTTTCGATATTCCCCAACACACTCTCTCCTTCTGGCATTCCTGCCGAACGCATCGCATCAGTAACCAATGCAATCCGGTCAGCTCCTTTAATCTTAACGACCAATTGAAGCAAAGGAGCCGGAACATGTATGCCATCGGCAATAATTTCAACGTCCATCTCATCAATCAGGTAACCCGCTTCGACAGCACCGGCATACCGGTAAGCATTTCGACGGGTGACCCCAGACATGGCCGAATAAAAGTGTGTCGCCAAGGTAAATCCATGATTAAATCCCTCCAACACTTCCTCGTAAATAGCGTCTGTATGGGCTAAAGCCAAGATTTTCCCTTTTGATTTTACGTATTTCCCAAACTCCAATGCACCAGGCAATTCAGGCGCTGCGCTCCAGCGTGCAATAGCATCTGAATAATCCAAAATCCGCTTATATTCTTCTGGATCTGGATTCCGAATAAACTTTGGATTTTGTGCGCCACGCTGGTTCATCGAAAAATAAGGCCCTTCTAAATGGACTCCAATAAATTGAGCACCTTTCGTATTGCGCTCATTGGCAACGGCATAAGCGTCCAAAATCGAAAAAAGATCTTCTACATGGCTTGTCAACGTCGTGGGACTTAAAGCTGTTGTTCCATAGTTCACATGAGTTTCTGCAACTTTCAAAAATGCTTCGACCGTTCCGTCCATAAAATCAGCACCGCCACCTCCATGCACATGAATGTCTATAAATCCAGGAGAAATATAGAGCCCTTGAGCATCAATGCGTTCTACATCATCCGAAACTTCAATAATCCCATCACCGACCCCCACGATTTTACCCGAAACCACATACACATATCCATTGGATAGAATGCCTTCCGGAGTAATCACTTGTCCATTATGGATTAATTTTTTATGCATATCGAGTTTAAGCTGTAGGATTTATAAAAACGTTAACGTACACGAAAATATAAATTATTGTCTTATAAAACAAAAAAAGCTTTTGGCAGTAGCCAATAAACTTTACGTATTTAAATAAGAACCCAACCCTTACCCCCTAAAGCCAACGGCTTAAAGCATAAAGCTTAAATAATTTACCTAACTTTGCCCTTTATTCAATTAATACAATACACGTGTCTTTAGATAAATTAAAACTCAGCAAGCGTTTGCATGCCAACATCTCCGAGCTAGGCTATCTTTCTGCAAAGGAAATCCAACTAAAATCCATGTCACGCATTATCGGCGGACAGGATATTATTGGCATCGCTCCTGAAGGTGCAGGAAAAACGACAACCTACGTTCTGGGAGTTTTAATGCGTCTTAAATACACAAACGATGAAGCGCCCAAAGTCTTGGTTTTGGCTCCGAATCAAGAGCGGATCAATGAAATCGTTGAACGTTTCGAAGCTGTCAGCAAAAATAAAAGCCTAGCCATCATGGGGCTAAAAACAAGTGGCAGTATGGAGGAAGAGATTGAGGATTTAGTGGCTGGAGTGGATATCGTTGTGGCTACGCCCAACCGTGCGCGTGCGGTTTACCTTAAGCTGGGACTCAATTTAAACCGTATACAGACGTTTATCGTCGATGATGCAGAAGAAATTATCAAACAGGGAATGCAAACCCCGGTTCGGGAATTGGCACAAAGCTGTGGTAAAGTGCAATACTTGGCTTTCAGCACAGTAGAACATGAAAAACTGCATTTAATGCTGGATCCTTTTATGCCTTTTCCTACCATCATCGAAGTTGACGAATTAGGAGAAAAATCTGCTGAAACACATGAGCTTATGCTGTATCAGGTTCCGAATTTCACCACAAAGATTAACTTGCTAAATCTGTTGTTGCGCGACGATGAAGTATTTGATAAAGTCGTTGTATTCGTCAATAGTCGCTTGACTGCTCAGAAACTAAGCCAAAGCATCCATAGCAAAAAGGCGGGTGAAGTCGCTGTATTGCATCCATTATTTTTTGATGATGCAGGATTTGATGAAATCAATGATTTCAAGCAGACTCCTGAATGCCGTATTCTATTTATTGCAAATGAAGGCACAAGTACCCTAGACCTTAGCGGAATACCATTTATTTTCCACTTCGAAGTGCCGGAAAATAAAGAAACATTCCTTGCTCGAATGGTAAAAACCAATGATGAGGATGAGACAATCGCAATTACATTCGCCACGGATTTAGAATTGCCAGAAATCAAGAAAATCGAACAAGCATTGGGAGACCGAATCCCAGTGATGGATCTTCCCGACAAACTGATCGTGTATAGCATTGCCAAGGACGAAAAAAAGTCTAGCAAAAAAAATAGCCTCGACGAAACACAAGGCGGCGCTTTCCACAAGAAAAAGGAAAGCAATAGCAAAACCTATAACTATGGCGCCGGCACAAAAGCTAAAATGACCATGAAAAAGAAAAAGGGATAAGGTTATTTCTTTAGGAGATATAAAAAGCACAGGTAGTTCCTGTGCTTTTTTATTTTGATCAGGTTATCGATAGATATTTTTTTTATATCCAATAATCTGCTCTCTCAAATATCGACGAATCTGAAATATTTGAGTAATTTTAATACAAATGAAAAGAGAGAAAGTCTAATTGAAATGAAAGTATCACTTCTAATTATCGTGGCCGTTACTCAAATATGGATTGCTATTTCTTGTGCAAATCCAAATTCTCAAGATCAAAAAGCTTCAGTAAATGGAAACCCAATGCTTGAAACAGAACAAGACACAACGAAAGAAGCAAAAGCTGTCTATCTGGACACAACCCAAGTTTCACGTTTTACATTAGATAAGTTAGTCGCTGAGTACAAACCCCAGATTGATATTCAATACGATTTAGATAAAGCAAATTGGGGCGGTGATTTTAGAATCGAACTACGAAATTATTTTTCGGAAGACGAAATCTTTCCAAAAAACCCTCCTAAAACTCCTATCCTTATTCGAGAAGTGACCTGGAAAACAGCAAACGACCAGAACATTACCTATTGGTATCAAAAAGTGAATAACGATTGGAAATTTATATATAAATCTGATCCATATATAGATAGTACTGAATTTTAATTTGTGAAGACTTTTAAACCCTACTCCTTCAAATTAGCAATTGACTCTGGTTAAAAAAAGTTTAGGCAAACTGTCATATGGAATCGCTTAAACATTTCCTTGATCATCAATTCCTATAACATACCCATTTTCAGATCCTTGTAGATGATAACAGTTTTTGTATTGAATAGTTGAGCTATAGTTATCATTCTCTTGTTTAAGAGTTTAATTTTATAGATTTTCTATTAATAATTTCTTTAAACACCGACAATAGTCCTTTCACTCTTCCATTCATGCTCTATATTTTCCATTAGTAAAGCATTGTCAAATACAACAGAACGTTTCGGGAAAATTTCTTCATTCTCAAAAAAACTAGATTTGACTTTTGACACCGCAAGCGCCTTGACTTTCCATTGATAAGCCTTTAGCCTAAGCCCATCAAATTTGTTATTATTCGGTGAATAACCAAGATCGCCAGCTTCAAAAAAAGCCGAAGCATTGCTCAATGTTTCGAAAACAGATTGAGCATTCAGTTCCTCAGTTTCAACAGCATCTATGGCAATTTCTGTTTGATCAGAACTTTTAAAATCGATATGATAGCTTCCATTTTCCTCCTGGACATTAAACGCTGCCAGATGATGCTTTCCAGGAAATAATCTCCCACCGACTAGGGTATTTAAACGTAAAGAAGTATCTCTTCTAGGAATGTAAACACCAGACTTTTTCTCACCTTCCTCTACCCACTCGACAGCGATTCGATGAGCACCGTTTTCAGAACTTACACCAAAACAATTAGGCAAGCCCTTCGGTTTAATATCCTTTAACCTAATCAGGCAAATGCCAACAATAGCTTTATCTTTATATAATTTTGGCTTAAAGGGATAAGGAAGAATTTTTTCAACCGACTTTGGGTCAGCCGTAAAGTTTATCAAAATTCGTCGATCGATATATCCGTGTATCGCAGGGATTTTCATCTTTATCAGTTTTTAGGAATACGTATTCTACAAATCGAATTTACAAAATCAAATTAAAAATTATTGAATTTTGTGATGGTGAAATCCGCTCAACAACATCCCTCCATGTTTCTCAATCAAATCTAACAACCCCAAAGTCTGTCTCTTACGGCTTACAGCCTAAAGCCTACTGCCTATCGCCTACCGCCTACCGCCTAAAGCTTACTGCCTACCGAAAACCTATTCCTATACTCAATCGGCGTCAGACCCGTATGCTTCTTAAAAATATCCCGAAAAGCCTTCGTATCCGTATACCCCACATCGAACATAATTTCGCTCACATTCTTTTTCGATGCCTCAAAGAACGCTTTCGCCGCTTCAATCCGCACTCGCTGGATATAAGCCACAGGCGTATTGTTCGTCGCTTCCTTAAATCGCCTTTCGAACGTACGGCGTCCCGAAGGAATCAGGTCAGCCAATGTATCGATCGTTAATTTCTCCGTATATTTTTTCTCGATATAATCCTGCACCTTCTGAATATCCGAATCCCCATGATTCCGCTGTCCATTGAAAATAGCAAATTGCGACTGGCTGTCCCGGCTAATATCCAGTGCAAAATATTTAGAGATCAAAACCGCCGTTTGCCGATCCGCAAACTTTTCAACCAAGTACAGCAATAAATTCCACAAACTATTCGCCCCGCCGCTACTATAGATTGAGTCATATTCCGTAATAATTGCCCCATCCTCTACCTCAACAGAAGGATAGCGGGCTTTAAATTCATTGACATACGCCCAATGCGTCGAACAGGTCTTCCCATCGAGCAAGCCTGTTTCTGCCAAAAGAAATGCACCGATGCACAAGCTGGCAAGGCTCGTACCCTGTTCATGCAGTTTTTTCAAATAAGGAATTGCTTTCGCATTCGCTTTTAAGCATTTGCCGACATCCCCAAAGATGGGAGGAATAATAAGCAAATCGGTTGAAGATACATCTTTAAGCAATCGGTTTGTTTTTATGCTATACTCCCCATCATTCGCGGGAACCTGATGATGCAGTCCCACATATTCGACTTCAAAAATAGGCTTTTTGCCAAATGCTGTTAAAAAATCATTGGCAGTCTGAAAACACCTAAATGGAGGCGTAACACCTTCAATTGCTCCATACTCGGGCACATAGACAGAAATTCGCATAAGATTTCGAATTAGTATACTGCAAGATATACATTTGTTTTGTCATAATCTACCCCTAAGATTGTCATTTTCGCAATAGACAATCCCCTATTTTCTTCCGTAATTTTGGATATACAATTTATAAACAAGAACGATCACAATGGCACAGCAACAACAAATTACGGTAGAAGCAACGGTACAAGCTCCAGTAGCAAAAGTGTGGGATGCTTACAACAACGAAAAAGATATTGTACAATGGAATGCAGCGCATGAAAGCTGGCATTGCCCAAGCAGCGAAAACGACCTGCGCGTGGGCGGAAAATTCAAAAATAGAATGGAAGCCAAAGACGGCAGTTTCGGCTTTGACTTTGAAGGAACCTATGATGTAGTAGAATTGGATAAGCAAATTAACTACACAATGCCTGACGGAAGAGAAGTACAGACCTTATTTACAGCAACAAATGACAAAACTAAAATTGAAATTACCTTTGATCCTGAAACAGAAAATGACCCTGAATTTCAAAAACAAGGCTGGCAAGCCATCTTGGACAATTTTGTAAACTATGTTGAATCACAAAAATCATAAATCTAAACACCATGAAAAAAGATAAAACAATCTTCTGGATAGCGACTACGATTATCATTCTTTGGGAAGCCGTAATGCCTATCGCAACCATGATCTTCGCGCCAGAATATGGAACAGTTGGAACAAGAGCCTTAGGCTATCCCGATTATTTCGCATTCGCATTAATGATCTGCAAAGTGCTCGGTGTTATTGCCATTTCCTATCCCAAAACACCTGCTGTGCTAAAAGAATGGGCCTATGCAGGATTGAGCTTCAACCTGATTTTTGCGTTTATCAGCCATGCCTGTGTGGATCAAAACATTGGCTACATGTTGATGCCCCTAGTTTTTCTGGCTATCCTAGCTGTCTCTTACAGATACGATAAGAAAATCCACAACAACAGATCAGTAAGCTACGCATAAATAAACATTTACGATTTAAATTTTAAGACCATGAAAAAGAACACAGTTTCCATACATCGCATTATTCAAGCAAGTCCCGAAAAAGTATTTAGGGCCTTCTCTAATCCCGTTGCTCAGTCCTTTTGGTTGCCACCTTATGGCTTCCTTTGTACCGTAGAACAATTTGACTTCAAAGTCGAAGGAACGTATAAAATGACCTTTATCAATTTCACGACACAAAAAGCCCATTCTTTTGGAGGTACATTTCATGAAATAAAAGAAAATGAATTTATTCGCTTCAGCGATACCTTTGATGACCCTAATATGCCTGGGGAAATGACAAGCACTGTCCGTCTGCATCCAGTTTCCTGCGGTACGGAACTAGAGATTCTACAAGAAGGGATTCCAGATCAGATCCCTGCAGAAATGTGCTACTTAGGCTGGCAAGAATCGATCGAAAAATTAATCAAACTCGTAGAACCGAATATACCCGATGTTTAATCAGTCAGCATCCAGACATACCAGCAATACAAAAACAAGTGCCGTTTCCATTCACCTTATCAGTAAAAGTAAAACGGCACTTAAATCTATCAATCGTAATCCATCCATCGCTGCGACACCGCAACTTAAAGAATCTTCGTTTCAATAGGATTGCATCACTAAATCTTTGATTTTCATTCCTTATTCTTCCGTAAAATTTTGCACCTTTTTCGCGTCCTCCGCGATGATCTAAAATTTGGCAAGGTTTGACGCGGAGTTTCACAAAACATAAGTGGTATACCGCATATTCATTTGCGATAAAAGATTTAAAAGTCTTTCCAAATTTTTGAATCTACTATTTTGAACTTTAATGCCATTAGTCGTTTTAAAAAACTCGGTTTGGAATCTCCACTTTTAAGCAACAATTCCTTTCTTAAATTAGCTTCTCTTCATAATAAAACCGTTATAGCTTAGTTTTCCTAAAGCTTATTTAAATAAACATACACATCATTAGCTTTCTTTAAAACATAGTTGTTCCAAAATTCGGAATCATTTAAATTGTCTGCCGAAAAGTTCCAATTTGTTAGACTCCCTATTTGTTCGATAACTTGATTGCCAAACTCATCTTCAGGAATTTCTTTTGGTTGAAAATAAGTCCATTCATAAATATCAGATGATCCGTTTACGATCACATAATAACGCAATGTTTTTTTCCCTTTGTTGTCAGTGGCTAATATTGGGTTAATTGTTACTGAACGATCAATAGGAAACACGAGGGAGTGGACTGAAATATTGGTAAACTCCTTCGGATTGGTAGATTTTAGCTTTGAATAAAACTCAGAATATCGTGGTTCTGTTGTTTCGTAAAATTTTGCATTTTCTTCCTCAGCTTCTATTCTCAATGTATTCGCAACGATTTCATATTCACCGATATAAGGTCGATTATTCAATTCATCCGATTCCCATATCGTCTCGCCATATTTATCCCACTCTGGGTCCTTTTTCAAATCAACCACTTTAGCGAACAGCTCTGTTTCCCAAAAATCAGAATTATGCTCTGTTGAGTTTTCTTTGAAAAAATTCAAAGAAGCCAAACTGGAAAAATAATTTATTTTACCTTCTTCAAGGGAATTTGCCTCAAAATAAGTTGCATTTGATTTTTCAAAGTACCATCTATCCTTTCTTTTTACTGCCTTGACGATGTATGCATAAGTCTGAGGAATTTCTGCTAAAGATCCTTTATGATCCTTGCTTGAAATAATTTTTACTTGATTGTCCTTGTTGCTTTCTGTAAGCTCTTTAATATCTTGATTGGGCGCTTGTTTAATAAAAAAAGCAACAAACTTTGTTTGTGAAGGATCGATCAAAATCTGGTATTGATCATCTAGATTAATGTCTTCACCTGCATGAGGAAGTACCGATTTGAGAAAATCCTTATCGTACGGTTTTGATAAATAACTAGTTTTCAGCTCCTCAAGCCGAAGCAGAGCAAGTTCCTTATCCTTCTTTAATGCTGGACTATTCGAAGCTACTTCAAGTACAACATTTTCAAGAATTTGTGAAAGAGCATTATTAATTGGACAATCAATACTTTCGTTCTCACATCCAAATTCAAAACCTTGACTAAACCAATCACCTTCGTAATCGGCATTGATTAGAAGAGACTGGGATGCTTGATCGTATAATTGTACAGAAATTGTTGCGAAACCTATTCCCTGCTTTTTGTAAAGTGTAATTTTAGAAAAGTTAAGAACGTATTGCATCTTCGCGTCATCCGAAATTCTTTTTAATTCAACTACGCTTCCACCTGATTCTATTTTCGTCGGTAAAATCAACAAGTTTGGGAAACGTTCGAAGAATCGGTAAGTTAGATGGCTCTGTGCAATCATTGTTGCCTTTTTAGAAAAATCAAGGTCTTTATTAAACTCAATTTGGGCAAGCGCAATGATTTGCATGTTTTCTGGCTGGCTTTTAAATTCATCAGATTGAGAATAAGCTAACATTTCTTCAGATGTCTGGAACTTTGATAATTCCTTGCTTTTTTCTTTTACTTCGCTCTCGAAGACTTTGTCATATTTAAATTCCTTGGGAGCTAAAACTAAAATTTGAGGTTCATGTATTTGCGCTACGAGATTACATGCATAAGCAAGTACCGCAATCAATAGGCTGGCTTTCTTCATAACTTGGTTTACCACGCTTTTTAAATACAGCGCAAATATAGATAAATATTTTCTTAATAATTATCACCCATTAAACAACTTATTCCGCTTTATCGGCAATCCATTTCTTAATCTGTAAGCATGGAATAGCGTCGGAACATCATTTGTCCACGTTTTTAAAGTGAGAATAATCAATATAATCTCTAACCTAGTAATTACCTAATTCAATCTTTTCTTCCAAAATTGCCACCATTTCTTTTGTTTAGAATACATGATCTCTCCTATTAAAAAGCCTGGCTTTTCGATAAATAAATCTGTCATCGGCAGTTGGTTTTTATAAACAGTACTTTCTGTCGGACCTTCAAAACCATAGTCATCCAAAACAAGTAAAACGATTTCATTTTTTGAATAGTTTTCAGACAGAAATAATTCGAAATAGCATAGCGAATCAGTTTGGGTTTTGGCAGGCGTTCCCTTTATTTCTATACTAACATTCTTAATTGGTTGTTTTGAATCCTTCTCCATCAATAATCCAGATATCATTCGCTGTGTGCTGTCGTTGGTTATTTTATTCTTAATTACCTTGGGAAAAGAATGGATCGATTGATAATCCCGATTATATTCAGTCAAAACAGCAGGATTTTCAGAAGCGTGCAAATTAGCAGAGGACAAGAACAAAAAAATACTTGCCACAATTTTATAACGGTTGTTTATTTTCGATTTATCTTGAATAGAAATAATTCGATTGATCTGTTCACGGCTCAACCTTCCACAAGTCGGTCCATCAGATTTATTTAGAAAATGAATAATCGCCTCATCAGGCCAATTTAAAAAATCAAAAACATCCCGATTGCATAGAGAACAAGACTTTCCTTTTTCAATCGCGGACATTTCATTCCAATTTATCTTTTTGCAAGGAGTTTCTATATTAATCTTATAACTTGTTTGCATAATATGCCTTAAAAAATTATCTAATCTATTTAAACAAATAAGGAACAAATGCTGGGTCTTGTTTTTCATTGTAATATTTCGCCGGAATCATCAGTTTTCCTTTTGGCATCGCCACACCATTATAATCAAAATAAGCACTCAGGCGTTTATCCGTATAAAAAAAGAACGACAATAGTTTCTGGTTTCCGAAATAAGCCCAGTTAGGTTTGGTATCTACTAACGTTGCGATTTCGGTCACTTGATTATCTGCTTCCTTTCTGACAAAATAATATTCTTGAGTACCATAATTTCCTCTTGATTTTAGGATACGCTTAATCGCATACGTTTCATTTAAATCTACGCTGTGATCATCTCCTGTTTGTTTGATAATCCCTCCTCCTATGCTCGGACTGGCGATCAGATAGTTTCCGACCTTAGCAGATTTTTGGAAGATTTTACTGAGTTCTTCTTCGCTCGTCTTAGTTGTTCCCACAAGCTTTAAATCCTTATCATAAATATTGGCATAAAACTCATCCTCATTTCCATCATTATCTATTGGCGTGATTACTGGCGGGGGTAATTTTCCATTAGCAACCGCTGGAGCTTGTTTTGTTTCTGCTACCGGCTTCGTCGTTAAAACAGCGATTCCTATTGCAAAGTTGCGGCGATAATAACTGCTATCGATGTAAGTACCCACGGTTTCGATTGTGTAGGATTTTTTTATTTTCGATTCTTTAATTAACTTGTTATCTACCAATTTCCAAACCTCTTTGTCGTAATCTTCTAGTTCAGCAAAAAACAATTGTGTTGGATATTTGCCAAGTGTATCATATAATTTAGTTCCGCTTACCTCAGTATATTTCTGATCGAAGGCAAATGATTTGTTGGATAAAGGCGACGCCAAAATGCTTTTATTATCTTTATGGAAATGGTACCATGCCGTATCAGCAATCCTCATCACAGGATCATCATCGATTAGATCGCCCAAGTCGATTTTCTTTGCCGTTTGAGGATCCATCAACCAATAGGTAAACTTGGGATAATCCGCATCCTTGATTCGATCTCCAATAATATAATACCTAAAATCATTCTTGTTGTAGATCAAATCGTACTTTCCTGGTTCAGCAAATTCATTGCCTAGCGTATCCATTAATCCATATTCACTATCGACCGAAAACGGAATGTAAAGCGGACGGACAGGTGTTTTGCTTTGTCCAAATAGCATGGTTTGGATCACAAAGACAAGGATTAGAACGATATTGATTTTCATGATTGACTGGTTTTATGTTGTTGAATTTTAGTAGGACTAATTATTTAATCACTTAACAAGATTCATATTACCCAAATATGTCGAATTCGAAGCGTAACTCAAAAGTAAAAAACTTTTTAAAGTAAAAAATCAAATTTAAAAAAGTAAAAAAAACTTTCTAGACATTAATCATTTGATTATCCAAAACTTCAATCCAAATCCTTATTCCTTAATCTTTGCTCCTTATTCATAAAGAGACTACTTACATCACCTTTATAACCCGCATCACCCCCATCACTCAAACCTCCAACAATTTTTTAACTTTTAATTTTTACTTTTTAATTATTTAAACTAAATTTGCAACGTACTTCGAACGTAGTACACTAATCAACACCTTCCACAAGTCGGTCTTGATTTATAAAGAAGTGGCGAGAGACTGGCTCTATGACCCACTGGCAACCATCAAACAATTTGAAAAGGTGCCAAATCCTGTCTGAAGCAATGTCGCTTTAGAGCATATAAATTTTAAAGACTATGCAACACTACATTACAGCAATTAACACGCAAGGTCAAACAGCAGGTTTGGCAAGCATTACGTTATGTTGTCCTATGCGAATGCGTAGGTCGTCTATGATCGCCAAGTAATTTCGGTATGAAATTATTCGTTTAGCAATCATGTTCTAAGACGACCAATCATCGAGCGTACTGTTAATTATTTTCACAAGAACCATCATTAAATACTATACAATGTCAGATTTAAAAAACCTAAACTTCGAAACCCTACAAGTTCATGCTGGTCAGGAAGCTGATCCAACTACTGGAGCGCGCGCGCTTCCTATATACCAAACAACTTCTTATGTTTTTCAAAATGCGGAACATGGAGCAAACCTGTTTGCTTTAAAAGAATTCGGAAATATCTATACACGGATTATGAATCCGACAACGGATGTATTTGAAAAACGCATTGCTGCCTTAGAAGGCGGTGTTGCAGCTGTTGCTGTTTCGTCTGGACAAGCGGCTCAATTTATTGCACTGAACAACATTTTAGAAAGCGGTGATAATTTTATTGCTGATGTGAATCTTTACGGTGGAACCTACAATCAGTTCAAAGTAGCTTTTAAGCGCTTAGGCATTGAAGTCCGTTTTATTGATACACAAGATCTTTCCAAACTGGAAGCTGCTGTGGATGAAAAAACCAAAGCAATCTATGTGGAGACGATTGGAAACCCAAGCTACAGCATTCCTGATTTTGATGCGATTGCTTCATTAGCCAAGAAACATGACTTGCCATTGATCGTGGATAACACTTTCGGTGCTGGCGGTTATTTATTTAAGCCTTTCGAGCATGGAGCAAATGTAGTTGTGGAATCCGCAACCAAATGGATCGGCGGACATGGCACAAGCATTGGTGGCGTGATTATCGACGGCGGAAATTACAATTGGGGAAATGGAAAATTCAAACAGTTTTCAGAACCATCAGAAGGCTATCATGGTTTGGTATTTTCGGATGTTTTCGGAGTGAACGGTCCTTTCGGAAATATTCAATTTGCTATTCGGGCACGTGTTGAAGGTTTGCGTGATTTCGGTCCTGCCCTATCCCCTTTCAATTCATTTTTATTGGTTCAAGGAATAGAAACTTTATCGCTTCGCGTCCAACGCCATATCGATAATGCATTGAATGTTGCACAATGGCTGGAAGCACATCCACAAGTAGAGAAAGTCAGCTATCCAGGATTGAAGAATCATCCTTATCATCAATTGGCACAAAAATATCTGAAGAATGGCTTTGGTTCTGTGTTATCATTTACGATCAAAGGAACTGCTGATAAAGCCAATCAATTTATCGATTCACTGGAGTTGGTTAGCCATTTGGCAAATGTTGGCGACGCCAAAACGTTGATTATTCATCCTGCGGCAACGACACATCAGCAATTATCGGAGGAAGAACAACGTGCGGCAGGCGTATTGCCAGGTCAATTAAGACTTTCGGTGGGCATCGAGCACATCGACGATATCAAAGCAGATTTACAGCAAGCATTTGACAAAATAAAATAAGTACGACCGCAAGAATGGAATCGGACATGAAAAGGAAGCAGAGTAAGTAAGATGAGCGTTAAAAATTTCAACTATAATCAGCCGTTCGTTTTTGAGAGCGGAGCTGTAATTGACGGATTGCAAATTGCCTATCATACTTATGGAGAGTTAAATTCCGAACGCAATAATGTGGTTTGGGTCTGTCATGCGCTGACAGCAAATTCAGATGTATTGGATTGGTGGCCAGGATTATTTGGCGAGCAGGATTTATTTAATCCGAACGATTATTTTATCGTGTGCGCCAATATTTTGGGTTCACATTATGGAACGACAAATCCGTTGAGCACCAATCCGGCTACAGGTGAGCCCTATTATTTGAGTTTTCCGAATTTTACGATTCGGGATATTGTCAAAGGCAATCAATTGTTAGCCGATCATCTAGGAATTGCTGCAATTGACGTGTTGATCGGTGGCTCTTTAGGAGGCCAGCAAGTCTTGGAATGGGCAGTTGCAAAAACAATTAAGATCAACCATCTGATTGCGATCGGAACAAATGCACAGTTCTCACCTTGGGGCGTCGCATTCAATGAAAGCCAGCGTCTGGCAATTGAAGCGGATGCTACGTTTTTTGACAAGAAAATCAATGGCGGCGACAAAGGCCTGAAAGCCGCGCGAAGCATTGCATTGATTTCTTACCGAACATATACAGCATACAATACAACGCAGTCTGAAACGGATTCGGAAAAAACGGATGAATATAAAGCGTCCTCTTATCAGGCTTATCAAGGCGATAAATTGGTCAAGCGTTTCAACGCATACAGCTATTGGTATTTGACCAAAGCAATGGACAGCCATCATTTAGGTAGAAATAGAAAATCTGTGGAAGATGCGTTGGCAAGCATCAGCGCTAAAAGCTTGGTAATCGGTATTCCTTCGGATGTGCTATTTCCTTCATCGGAGCAGGAATTTATTGCGAAGCATATTCCAAATGCATCTTACTACGCATTGGAATCTTTCTTTGGACATGATGGTTTCCTGATTGAAACCAAAACATTGACGCAGGTCATCCAACAATTTCTACAGAATAGATCAATCGACAAAACAGAACAAGTTAACATTGCATAATTCAATAACATACATTTTAAAAAGTACATGAGTAAGAGACTGACATTAGGAATTTTTGGGTTTGGAGTAGTTGGGCAGGGTTTATATGATATTATTAAAACCAAGGACCTTAACCTTAGCATTAAAAAATTTGTGATCAAAGATCCGACTAAAGAACGCTCTCTTCCGGCTTCTTTGTTTACCACCGATGCGTCGGTTATTTTAGATGATCCAGAAATAAATACCGTTGTTGAATTGATTAACGATGCTGATGCAGCGTATGATATCACCGTTCGCGCGCTTCGTTCAGGAAAGAACGTAGTGTCCGCAAACAAAAAAATGATTGCTACGCATCTGGAAGAATTGGTCAAAATCCAGCAGGAACATGGAACTTCTTTATTGTATGAAGGTGCGGTGTGCGGAAGTATTCCGATTATTCGGAATTTGGAAGAGTATTATGACAACGAGCTATTGCATTCTGTAAGTGGAATTTTCAATGGATCGTCAAATTACATTTTGTCAAAAATATTTAATGAGAAACAATCCTACGAAGTCGCATTGAAGAAAGCGCAGGATTTAGGTTTTGCTGAAACGGATCCTACATTGGATGTTGGTGGTTACGATCCAAAATACAAACTGGCAATCGTTGCGTCGCATGCTTACGGATTGTACATCAATCCCGATGAAATCTTGAACCTTGGAATTGATAAACTAGGCAACTCAGATATTCAATTTGCGAACGAAAAAAATTACAAAATCAAATTGATTCCTTTAGCGAAAGAAGTGGATTCAAAACATGTGGTTTTATATGTTCTTCCGAAATTTATCCGCAAGGATAATATTTTAAGCAACGTGGAGAATGAATACAATGGCGTTTTGGTTAAAGCGGCATTTGCAGACGAGCAATTCTTTTACGGAAAAGGCGCTGGCGGCCACCCTACAGGTTCCGCTGTATTATCAGATATTACGGCTTTGCGTTATGATTACCGTTATGAATACAAAAAGCATTTGGAATCGCAGCAAGTTGAATACAGCACGGATTATCAATTAGAGGTGTATTTCCGCTACGCGGATGAAAAAACGTTGGAACAAATCCAATTCGACAGCATCTCAGAACGTTATTACGCAGAAAACTTTAAGTACGTGATTGCAAAAATCAATCTTCAAGAAATTATTAAAAAGCGGGATTTGATCCATCAAGATGGAAACTTTTTAGCAGAAATTATCTAAACCAATAATTAACTAAAGTACAATTAAAGCCATCTGGAAATTAATTTCAGGTGGTTTTTTTTAAAGTAAAAAGTAAAAATTCAAAAACCTTTCTGGGTATTAATCCATTTGCTAGCGCACGCGTTTCGCGTGTGCTTATTCCTCTAATCCTAAAGCGGGAATTATTCGGAAAGTTCTTCCGCATTTTTTAATTTTTACTTCTGAATTTTGAATTTTACTCCGTGTCTTTTGCGCCTTCTCAGCGTCTTCTGCGGTCCTTTCGTTTGAGAAGGTTATACACAGAGTTTCACAGAGGATATCACAGAGTTTCGCAGAGCTATGCGCCACACTCTAAATACTATATACTAACTACTATATACTATCACTCAAAAAATCTCTGCCGACTTTTGAATTAAAAAGAATTTTTAATTTGCAATTTTTAATATCTTGCATCATGAAAACAGCATTAGCAAAGCCTCGTACGTATGTCCCAGAAGATCAGGAAATCAATTGGGAAAGTATTGAACCTATATATGTAGAATTGAAAGAAAGAGCCATTGAATCGGTTGCTGAGTTAGAAAAATGGTTGCAAGACCGCAGTGAATTGGATGCCGTTCTGCAGGAAGATTATGCTTGGCGGTATATCAAAATGACTAGCGATACGGCAAATGAAGAAGCGGTCAATGCATTTCAATACTTCGCAACTGAAATTGAACCGAAAATTGCCCCGCTGACGAATGACCTGGATATCCGATTAGTAGAAAGTCCATTTCTTGATCAATTGGATTCGGATAAATATTTTATCTATTTGCGAAAAGTACGGAAATCATTGGAATTGTTTCGTGAAGAAAACATTCCATTGTTTACTCAAATACAGCTTAAACAGCAAGAATACCAGCAGATTTCAGGAGGCTTAACGGTTGAAGTGGACGGAAAGGAACTGACGCTGCAACAAGCGTCCGTATTTCTTCAAGACACAGACCGTACTAAACGAGAAGCGGTCTGGCAAAAAGTGACTGCCAAACGCCTGGAGCATAAAGATTCGCTAAACACCTTGTTTACTGAATTAATTCAATTAAGGCATAAGGTTGCTCTGAATGCCGGTTTTGAGAACTTTAGGGATTACATGTTCGCCGCGATGGGACGTTTTGATTATGGCGTGCAGGATTGTTTAGATTTTCATCATGCTGTTGCCAAAGAAGTTGTTCCGGTTATGCAACAGATTGCTGACGAACGGAAAGCAAAACTTCAAATCGACCCTTTGAAACCTTGGGATATGGCCGTTGATCCCGATGGCTTGCCTCCACTAAAACCGTTTGCCGATGGCGAAGAATTGATCAACAAAACAACAGCGGTATTCAACAGGCTAAATCCGTACATCGGGAATTGTCTGACTATCATGAAAGACAATAATTTGTTTGATGTGGAAAGCAGGATCGGAAAAGCCCCAGGAGGTTACAATTATCCATTAGCAGAATCAGGTGCACCTTTTATCTTTATGAATTCGGCAGGAACACTGAGAGATTTGACCACGATGGTTCATGAGGGAGGACATGCTGTCCATACCTTTATTTCTTCGGATTTAGAACTGACGGAATTTAAGAATTTACCTAGCGAAGTAGCGGAATTGGCTTCCATGTCGATGGAATTATTTTCCATGAGCGAATGGGAAATTTTCTTTGGTAATGAAGAGGAGCTAAAACGTGCAAAACGCATTCAATTGGAAGATGCCATTTCTACGCTTCCGTGGGTCGCAACGATTGACAAATTTCAGCATTGGATTTATACGCATCCCGAACACAGCATCGACGAAAGAGAATCCGCATGGAATTCGATTTATAAAGAGTTTGGAAATGGCTATACGAACTGGGATAATGAAAAAGATGCCCGTTTATACCTTTGGCAAAAGCAATTGCACTTATTTGAAGTTCCGTTTTATTATATTGAATATGGTTTTGCCCAATTAGGAGCAATTGCGCTTTGGCGAAACTACACGCTTAATAAAGAATTAACAATAAATTCGTATTTGGACGCGCTAAAACTGGGTTACACAAACACGATACCTGAAATATATGAAGTGGCAGGAATAAAATTTGACTTCAGCCAAAAGAATTTACAAAATTTAACAAAATTTATTCAGGATAATTTATAGCTTGGTACTTCTATTGCTTTACACACAATAATTTAGTATATTTAGCTTTAACTTATTTAAACAAAATTAAAATATGAGCAAGTGGTTTGGTATTTTCATGCTAACTTGTTTATCTGAGATTGCGAGGGCACAAGATACAACAAGTGATAATGCGGGCGAATTTTCTTCAGGTGTATACATTGGAATCGGAGGCGCGTTAATTGTGATCATTATCTTCGTGTTGATTAGAAGACAAAAAAGAAAATTTAATGATTAAATTAAAATGGCTGCCTTTTCAGGCAGCCATTTTTTCTATTTCTCAAGGTAGAAAATTAATGCTTTCGAACAAGTTATTTGGCATTACGCAATCAGCGTATCATGCACCATTACCTTAGTCCAATATTTTGAATAATCTTCTATGGCTTTTAAATGCGTTGGATGGGTTTCATACACATTTAAATTTTCCATTTTATCAAAGGTCACTATTAAGTTATAGTCAAATGAATTTTCAACGACAGGTCTTGGATTTGTTGGAGCTGGAGCACCATAAGTCAAAAACCGAACATTTGGTATTGAATTTAACGCTTTAAAGAAATTTAAGAAATCCGCACGTTCGTCTTCAGTTAGATCAGTCTTCAGCCAAAAATAGACGGAATGTAGAATAACACCGGATTTCAAATCTTCTTTTCCGTCGTCTTCCGGACTTGCACATGCTGTTAATGTGGCACCGGCCACTCCTACTACTGCCATAGATCTAATAAAATTTCTTCTCTCCATACTTATTGAAGTTAACGTTTTGTAAAGAATTGTATGACTCTGTTTAGTTGATTTCACTAAATTATAAAATTTTGTTATAATTTCTATGGAAATACTCGATTTTTTTTCGCAAAAGAAATACATTCTTCAAAAAACCTTCATTCACAAAAAAACTCTTTAACCGTTTTACGGATTAAAGAGTTCCTTTAAAATTTAGTTGAAATTAATCTCGCTTGAGACCAAATTTATCAATCTTGCTGTACAAATGGCTTCGTTGAATACCAATTTCATCCGCAGTTTTAGAAACATTCCATGAATTTTTATCCAGTTTATATTTAATGAACTTGCATTCCGCAAAATCTTTAAAATCCTGAAAAGACTCAAATTTGTCGTAATCGAAACCTTCGTAATCGGTGTCCATATTTCCTGACTTCACTATTTCAGCACGTGGATTTGCAAAAGCAATCACATCCTTTTCGGTAATCTTTTGGTCGCTCAAAATAATCAAACGCTCAATCAAGTTACGCAGCTCACGAATATTTCCTGTCCAAGGCAATGCTTGCAAAGCTTTGGTAGCGTCTGGAGTGATTTCTTTTACTTTGATGTTGTATTCCGCACACACCTCCTCACAGAAAGTTTTAGCCAATAATGGAATATCGTCAATGCGTTCGATTAACGACGGCACGTGAATTAAGATCACGCTTAACCGGTGGTACAAGTCCATACGGAAATTGCCCAGTTCGATTTCTTTTAATAAATCCTTATTCGTCGCCGCAATAACGCGAACGTTCACATCAAGTTCTTTTTCACCTCCTACGCGCGTAATTTTATTCTCTTGCAAAGCACGCAAAACTTTTGCTTGCGCGGAAAGGCTCATATCGCCAATCTCATCCAAAAACAAAGTTCCTTGATTGGCCTGCTCGAATTTTCCAATGCGTTGTTTCACAGCCGATGTAAACGATCCTTTTTCGTGACCGAATAATTCGGACTCGATTAATTCGGAAGGAATAGCCGCACAGTTTACTTCGATCAACGGCGAAGACGAACGGTTTGATTTCTCATGCAGCCATCTCGCAACCAATTCTTTTCCAGAACCATTTGCTCCTGTAATCAACACACGAGCTTCGGTCGGCGCTACGCGATCAATCGTTTCCTTAATCTGTTCGATGCCCAGGGAGTTACCCAAAATTTCTTTCGTGCGGGTAAATTTCTTTTTAAGGACTTTCGTTTCTTTAACCAAAGAACCTCTTTCCAGCGCATTACGAACCGTAATCAATAAACGATTTAAATCCAAAGGTTTTTCTAAGAAATCATAAGCACCTTTTTTTGCAGATTCAATCGCGGTTTCGATCGTTCCGTGTCCGGAAATCATAATAAATGGCGTGTCAGTCAGTTGTTGCGCAGCAGTCAACACTTCCATCCCATCCATCTTATTCATCTTAATATCACATAAGACAAGGTCGATTTTCTCTTTTTTTAGTATTTCAAGACCATCAAGACCATTATCCACATCAATAACTTTGTATTCTTCGTACTCCAGAATATCTCTTAGCGTACTTCGGATTGGTCTTTCGTCATCAATAACTAATACTGTAGTCATAGTTTAAATTATAGTTTAGCGTTTTCGCTGTTAAATTAATATAAAAAATCGGATTAAAAAGAAGCAAATCATATAAGCCGGGTTCTGTTATCTTTTGCAAGATCTTCTATCATTTATCTAGGCGTATTCTCGCGAATAAGCTCCATCAACCTACCCATTACGGATTTTCGTTAAAAAAGAAGGCGAGCAACCTTCAAAATCCGTAACCTATTTGGTCTTTCAACACCCAAGGTTTACCGTAATGCATGTTGCCATACAAGACCGTGAGCTCTTACCTCACGTTTTCACCCTTACCGATCTTGCGATAGGCGGTATATTTTCTGTGGCACTTGCTGTCATTGCTTGCGCAATGCCTTCCCGTTAGGAAGTGAGTTGCTCTATGTTGCCCGGACTTTCCTCTCCTTCCGAAGAAGCAGCGATAGAACTGATTTGCTTCGCTACAAAAGTACTAATTTTAATCAAATGAATTTTATATGCTTTCCACGAATTAAAAATATAAAAATGAATAGCATTTAACTTTGAATAGGACTATACAGCATGCACCCTGCTTCACTTGGATGATCCAGCACATAGTCTTCTTTATTTTCATTTTTCAAAATATCCAATATCATGAAATCACCGACAGCCGCTTGCGTAAAAAACATTCCGAAGAGCAATAAATAAAAATCGCCGATGACAATTGAAACAATAGCCGGAATAAATCCCAATACGATTGCTGGCATCAAAACACCAACTCGATAATGTTTCACTTTCAACGGTTCTTTGCAATGGCAATATGGAGTCATGTACTGTTTTAATATTCCGAACTTAATCGATTTAACCCCATTCTTGCAAAAGGGCAGAAATGTCAATCCATGAATCAACTCATGCAAAACGATTCCGATCAGCATCACAACTAAGGGAATAAGCCCTAGAAAAAAAGAATACTTCTTCCCTAAATAACTCAGCGTGCTTTTAAAATTCGCTATCGTAAATTGTTCTGTATGGAGCAAAACGTATGGAATACCAAACAACAAGACAATCGGAATTACAATTTTAAGCGAATTGGCAGTTGCTTTCGCTAAATCTATCGTTAGTTTTTTCTCCGAATAATTTGTTAAATCTTGCATGAAGTAGGTAAAAGTTTTGTGATTCAACAAAAATAGGATTATTATTTTAAGTACTTCGACCTAAGCTATCGATTCTTTTTAGACCGAGCCCATACATTCTCTGAATAAAAATCTACAAAGCTTATATACTATTCTTATATTTGTCAAATATTTGCAAAAAGCCGGTGATTTTTCATCGGACCAAACCATTTCAGTTCTCAAAAAGATAGAATGATAAGATTAGAAAAGGTCAATAAGGTATTCGTAAAGAAAGATAAAGAGGTCGTTGCCTTAAAAGATATTTCAATACAGATAGATAAGGGTGATATATACGGAATCATTGGCTCTTCAGGAGCAGGAAAAAGCACATTGATTCGAACGATTAATTTATTGGAAAGACCGACTTCAGGTCAAGTCATCGTCTCAGGAACTAATTTATTGTCTTTAAGCAGTGCACAATTATTGGATGCCCGCAAAAATATCGGAATGATCTTTCAGCATTTTAACTTATTATCTTCTCGGACAGTTTTTGAAAACATCGCCTTCCCTATCGAACTGACTACAAAAAACAAAGCGTTTATTAAAAAGAAAGTCGAAGAGCTGTTGGTTTTGGTTGACTTGGTCGACAAGCGCGATGAATATCCAGCTAATCTTTCGGGAGGACAAAAACAGCGTGTGGCAATAGCTAGAGCATTAGCAACAGACCCTGAAGTTTTATTGTGTGATGAAGCGACCAGTGCGTTGGATCCAATGACAACTCGTTCCATATTGGGTTTATTAAAAAGAATCAATCGCGAATTAGCGATTACGATCGTACTGATTACGCATGAAATGCAAGTTATCCGCGCATTGTGCAATAAAGTAGCGGTGATTGCAAATGGTGAAATCATCGAACAGAGCAGTGTGGAAGAATTATTCCAGAATCCTAAATCTGCCATCACAAAAGAATTGTTAAACCCATCATTAAGCTTAGATTAATCCTATTCCAACATGTCAGAAGCAATTATTTGGTTATTAGCTAAAGGAACAGGAGAAACATTATTGATGACTTTTGTTTCCGGCCTATTTAGTTTTCTTATCGGATTGCCCATCGGTGTAATCTTATTTATGTCGCGCCCGAATCAGATGCTGGCGAATAAAAGCCGTTACCGTTTGGTGTCGTTCTTCGTCAATGTTTTTCGTGCCATTCCGTTTATTATCTTGATTGTCTGGATGATCCCGTTTACCAGGATGATTGTCGGTACATCGATCGGTGTGGAAGCGGCAATCGTTCCATTGAGCATTGGAGCTGCGCCATTTGTAGCTCGTTTGGTGGAAAATTGTCTATTGGAAATTCCTTACGGACTGATCGAAGCGGCGCGGTCTATGGGCACGAGGCCCATACAATTAGTTACTAAAGTATTGATTCCAGAAGCTTTGCCTGCTATCGTCAATTCGGCAACGTTGACTCTAATCACCTTAGTCGGTTATTCGGCAATGGGTGGCGCAGTTGGCGCTGGCGGTTTAGGACATATCGGCTATCAATATGGTTACGTGGGTTACGATGCATTGATCATGAATACCGTTTTGGTTTTATTGGTCCTGATCGTATTTTCGATTCAATTTATCGGAGACCGCGTATCAAAAAGTTTTGATCACAGAAAATAATATATACATACATAACAGTTTAATTTCATGAAAAATATAATCTTCAGCATCATAATCGCAACCTTGCTGTCTTGTTCGAACAAAGACAAATCGAATGTCATTACAGTAGGAGTTCAGGCTGGACCAGAACATATCCTAGCAGAAACGGCAAAGCGTGTTGCCAAAGAAAAATACAATTTGGACGTTGAGTTAATTACATTCAATGATTATGTAATGCCAAATGAAGCTTTGCGCCAGAAAGAGATTGATGTCAATGTTTTTCAGACAAAACCGTATTTAGATGACCAATCGAAAAGCAGAGGCTATGATTTCGAAATTTTGGGAAATACATTTGTGTATCCAATGGCAGGTTATTCAAAAAAGATTAAAAGCTTAAATGAATTGCCAGACGGAGCAACGATTGTTATTCCGAACGATCCAACAAACTTAGGCCGTGCATTGCTTTTATTGGCTCATGTAGGAATTATCAAGCTGGAAGACGGCGTTGGATTATTGCCAACGGCACAAAACATTGTCGAAAACCCGAAGAACATCAAACTGCTGGAATTGGAAGCACCTCAATTACCAAGAACGTTAGATGATCCGAAAGTAACTGTAGCGATCATCAACAACAACTTTGCAGCGAGCAACAACTTGACCGCCAAAAAAGACGGTTTGTTTGTCGAGGATGAGAAATCTCCTTACGTCAACCTAATCGTAGGTCGTAAAGACAATCAAAACGAAGAAAAAGTAAAGAACTTTATAAAAGCATACCAATCTGAACAAGTAGATTCTACAGCTGAAGTTGTCTTTAAAGGCGGTGCAGTAAAAGGCTGGTAAATTAACAAATCATAGTTCATCGTGTTCTCGAAACCGTTGAATAAAAATAAAAGGCTGTTTGTTTATCTTCGTAAGAAGTAAACAAACAGCTTTTTAGGTATCTAAAGATTCCTGGATCGTACAAAAGGTGAAGAACTATTTTTTTCTTTTACCTTTTAAATTATCACTTTTGTGCTATGATCGAACTTTATACGGATGGTGCATCGAGCGGGAATCCGGGTCCTGGTGGCTATGGAACTATTCTGCGCACAATCTACCAAGGAGATAATCCTGATTTCATCGGAAAATTATTAGAAAAGGAATTTTCTGGCGGATACCGCAAGACGACCAATAACCGAATGGAATTGATGGCGGTTATTATCGGGCTGGAAGCGATCAAAAAACTAAATCAGCAAGTCACCGTCTATTCAGATTCTAAATATGTTATCGACGCAATTGATAAGAAATGGGTCTATGGCTGGATCAGCAAAGGTTTTGCTGGCAAGAAAAACAAAGACCTTTGGCTTCGCCTAATGAGCGCCTATAAGTTACATCAGGTCCGTTTAGTTTGGGTAAAAGGTCATGCAGGGCATCCTTTGAATGAACGTTGCGATCAGTTAGCCGTGAAAGCATCCAAAGACAAAACCAACTGGAAAATAGATTCTGTTTTTGAGATGAATGAATCTCAAACCTAACGTTTAGTAGTTTCGCTGAACTTGAAACGATTAGCAATGCTCGACTTTCTTTAAAAGTAATAACATGCCTTTTGAGTCAATGCTATGTCAGTTTTCGGCTAAAAAACCTGTTTTCTGAGTAATTTTATGTATTTTAAAAACGAAGCAATCATTGCTTTGAAAGTAAAACGTTAAATCAGTAAAACAACTAAAATGAAACTACATTCCATTCTTGCCCCCATCCTATTGGTATCAGTCCTCAGTTCGTGCAAGGACGATCCAATCAACCTTGAACCGTGTTGCGATGTCGAGACACCAATTGAAGTCGTTAAAGACAGTATTTTTACCGGCAGTAAATTTGGTGTAACCATCGGAGAAAGTTCCGAAAAAGTCTATGCGGATTTTCAGACCTATGCAAATGCAAACGCCCACACGCATTTGAATATCACGAAACAAAGCTATTCAAGTTTATCGCAAATTAAATCTGCTTTTTCAGATTATGACGCACTGCATTTAGGCACCTTAGATGGAAATGCCGAGGCCTTGCAGATTTCCTTTAAAGAGGATAAAGTCGCCTCCATACAATTGAGCAATGGCCAAAAAGTAAATGCATGGCCAAATGGCTTTACAACAACAGTTGAAGTCAACGATCCTGTAGCAACGGTTTACGAAAAACTGGAAACAATCAGCAACCGTGTGAACTTTGCTCATTTATTCAGAAACATTTCTTTAGATGCTAAACAGCTTTCTAGTTCGTACGATGAAATTATAGCGAATGCGGCTACTTGGACTTTTAGGTATGCTTTGCAAGAAGATGAATTTGAGCTTGTTCAATTCCGATTCGAAGACGGAAAACTTGCCAGCATTTATAACGAAATACAGCGCTATTAACGCTAAGGAACTAAAGACGTAAGATAAAAAAGCCGGGCTATTTAATTGATTTAAATAGCCCGGTTTTTTATTTAGGGAAAGCAAAGCTTTCAATCGAATATGTATTGAATTATACCTAGTCATCTACATCATTTGCTCGTAAATCACTAATGCTGATAACCAATCTCGTCTACAAATGACGCTCGTACATACGCATTAAGTCACTTAGCCGTATGGGTTACTATTGCCATATTTCTCCTTGCCATACTAATTGATTACTGTTCTTTACATAAATAAACTCTCCATTATAAGGTTCAAATTCAAAAAAACACCTATCAAAGTTTGGCAGTGTAATGGTGAGATAGTTGTTAACTTTTGTATCAATGAGTTCCTCAAAAAAAATATTAAATGTAGTTCTGCTCTTAGAAAGAGGTGCTCCAAAGAAATTCGCACTCAAACTAAAGGCTACCTGATTAGCAGCACTCCGCAAGTATTGCGATTTAGACAGTACGATGTATGTCTTGTCTGTCTTAATGGACTTGCTGTTGTTGTGGTTAAATGTAAAGTTCAAATGTACAGGATGAAAATCTGTAGGAAAAACTACCTGAATATACAAACTGTCTTGAGATAGCTTGTTTTCATTTTTTAAATCATACTCAAACCCTTGCTGCTTTTCATAATGATCTTCGCTGGTAATCTCAATCAAGTTTCCCGCGACAACTGACCACCTACCCTTCGATGCGTAAGTACATTGTTCTATTACTGGAGTAAACGTTATTGCAGCCTTATTCAAGATATACGTTCCGTTTTTATGAAGTTCCAAACTTGAATAATTTTTATCATTAGACAGTGCTTTATATTTTAAATCAGTTTCCAAAATATAGGTCCCCGATAAATCTTCAGTTTTCATCTTTTGACCTCTTGTCGATATGCAACCCATAAGTTGAGCCGTTACAGCAAGAATTAATACTAGTTTTCTTATTTCATTTTGTTTGAGTTTCATAAGCTTTAGACGAGACTTTATAAACGACCTCCTATAAAAGAAAAATGATTAAACAATATACAATAATTTTATGCAAATAATCCCTCTAATTTATTAAGCGATCTGCTTTCTGATTTCTTCTGTTTTAATTCTTCCATATCTTATACCGATTCCCAAAAGCGTTTAATCTACAATTCTTCCAGCACCCGAAGTAATCACTGCCAAACCGATTTTCGATATCCATTTTTGAAACTCCAACGGATACGAATTCATAAAAAAAAGGCTGCCTTCCGGCAGCCTCTCTTCAAAAATTTTGTCAAAGCAAAGATTACAATGCCTTCACGCGGATATTTTTAAGGAAAACCTCAGTTCCATGGCCTAAGAAGCCAATATGACCTGAAGTACGCTTTAATCCTGGATGATTCTTCCCATCTAAGGTTCCGTTTTTGGTCGCTTGGGACAAATCGCCATTCAAGATTAGATGACCATTTAACGTAACTTGAATTTTATTGCCCTGAATGCGGATTTCTTGTGTATTCCACTCTCCTACCGGCCTTAACTGTCCTTTGGATGCAGCCATGATTCCATAGACCGAACCATGAAACTGATAAGGTTTCAAATCCTTGTAAATGTCTGCGCTATTATCCAAAATCTGGATTTCCATGCCTTCGTAAGCAGCATCGCCTTCTAACGGCGTGCGGATTCCGACACCATTATTCGCTCCGGGAGTTAATTTGAAATCGAACTTAAAACTAAAGTCAGCATACTCTGCTTTCGTGTATAAGTTCTTTCCGAATTTTGCATCTGGATTCGAGCGGATAAAACCCTGCTGAGTGATTTCGTAGGCAGGCGTTTCTGTCCAAGCATCTAAATTAGTTCCATCGAAAAGCACTTTATATCCTTCTTGAGCTTCCTTTTGCGAAAGCTGGAAAAGTTCTTTGCGAGGCAATTCTTTGATAAAAATATCGCGGTACCACACGCGTGAACCATGCGCCTGCAATTCGATTTGCTCGGTAGGGAAAATCGATTGATTTCTATCCCAGTAGTTCTCCAAGGTAACATTGTCGACTACCAATTCGCCATTTAACCAAACGGTAACTTTTTCGCCGACCATTTTAATCTTGAATGTATTCCATTCGCCCAACGCGTTATCAGCTACTTTAAGCGGGTCTTTCGGATGCTTGCTGTTGTTGTATAGACCACCAGAACCTACTTGCGCACCAACATTTGTGCGTGAAATATCCCAAATCTGGATTTGCGGAGTGCCTCTTAAATAAATACCTGCATCGGGCTCCTTTCCATTCTTGTCCAGCTTCCAATCTACCAGCATTTCAAAATCACCGTATTGCTTAACCGTAGCGATGTTATCTCCATGTCCCTCGAAGACTAAATCGCCATCGATGGCTTGCCACGATTCATTCATTTTCTTGTCAGCTTCTACTTGCTTTTCAGCCAACTGTCTTTCTGACATTGTAGTACGTTTGATTGGATTCTCCACCAAGCCTTTCCAGCCGGTCAAATCTTTCCCATTAAAAATGGAAACGTAACCTTCCTCAGCCGACATTTCTGCCAAATGACGAACCAAAGCCTCGCGCAAATACGAACTTTCGCTGCCTGTAAGATTGCCCATGACCGCATTAAGAATTGTCCGAACGTCCGTTCCGTAATATTCAGGATGGTCCATACCGATATTCATCGCTGTATTGGTTGCCGCATTCTTTAATTCTTTGTCATTTAAAAATTGACCAGCGAAGACCAAAGCCTGGTAAGTACCTGTTTGCTGAAGCGAAGACAAGGCCAAACGCTTTTGTTCCACATTCTGTGCCAATGAAAAAGCCTCTTTCAACAACAAGGTTTTTTGTTCAGGCGTTTCTGTGCTCGCATTGACCTGCTTAATCAAACCTCTATAAATGGTATTGAATAAAGGAGCATCTTTTTCGACGCGCGACAAAGCCACCAACGTGTTTAATGCTTCTGGATTTGACCAATTAGCAATAGCTTGAATAGCTTCTGTTTTCACAGCGCTGTTGTTAAAAACATAATTTGTTACGGCATCCAACGATTCCTTTCCGCCGATTCCAGCAAAGATTGGAAAATAATTTGCTGCCGAAGGGGCTTGAGAACGTGAGATATTGGTCGCTAGGCGTTCGATTTTCGCATCAGAATCTGAGCTTGCCTTCAGCGCGTTAATCACTGCGAGCTGCGCCAGTTTTGCTTCCTCAGGATTTGAGTTGTTGAGCAAAGCCGCTACGGCATCAAAATCTTCTGGATTCACAACATTCGGCAAGGCTTTGTAAGCTGCCAAACGAATTTCTGCATCTTCATTTCCTATTTCTGCTAAAACAGCTTTAGACGAACTTTCATTTTTGCGCGATGCAAGAACAGCTAATAAATTTAATTTAGTCTTTTTATCAGCCGATGCCAATGCAGTATTGACAGAATTGATGGCATTTTTATCTTTCGAAGAAAGAATTAAGTTCTGGAGAATGCTAGACTCCGCTTCGTTTGCTTGTGCGAACTGTGAAATGATAAATTCCGTGTTAGCACCTTTAGACAAACTGCTCAATGCATTGTAGGCTGCGATTTTTGCATTTGAATTGGTCAATTTAGCCAATGACTTTTCAATCAGCGGAATGTTATTCGCATCGCCCAAGGCCGCTAAATAATTAAAAATGCCTTCTTGTCCTTCTTCAGAACTTTTAGCCAATAACTTAATGACTTTCTTCGCATCTGCAGGCTGTTGATTTGCCAATAGCAAATCCAACGCTACATTTTGAGTGACCACATCATTTGCCCCAGCTAAGCCAACCAATGTTTTATGCTGCTTGGATGGATTCAATTCCGTTAAAACTTGGATTGCTCCATCAACGACCACATTATCTTCGATTTTTAACGCGTTCTTGTAGAGTGTATTTGCAAATTGCTCAGCCAGCTTGCCATGATTATTCGCGATAAGCGCATGTGCATAATCAATGGAAAGTCCTCCAACATTCGACTTATCGAATTGATAATTTGTTGCTTTTAATTTTGCCAAGAATACCGGTGCAGAGGCAATTCCTCCAATTTTACTTAAAGCTGTAAAACCTGTACGCTGGAAATTGTCCGAAGTATACGTGCCTAGTAAAGCGATTATCCGTTCTTCGTCGGCTTTTGATTCCAAATCGCCCAAAGCAGCAACGATGGAAGTTGTTAATTTCTCGTTTTTAGCATTCGCTAATGCAGCTGACAAAGCTTGTGTGGCTTCTGCCGTGCGAATCGCATTCAGCGTCCGCGCCGCTTTCTCCGCTAAATACTCATCTGCTAAATACGGAGCGACAGCAGCAATCGATTCGTTCTTTGAAGCTTGCTTCATCAATTCAAAAACGAAACCTTTGTTATCTTTATCTTGAAGCTGGCTTAATGCCAAGATAAGCCCTTGCGCAAAAACTTCGCGCTTAGCCTCCAATCCTGGTTGCATCACATAGAATGCATAGGAGTTTGCAGCAAATTCAATCGTTTTGTTATCTCCGCCCTGCGGTTTCAAGCCGGATAAAAGCTGTGCAATGTCGGTTGCAGTAAATTCCTCCAAACCTTTCATGGCTTCTCGGAATTTCGTAATTTCTTCCGCAGGCTGCTGCGCCAGCACATCTGCTATTTTTGTCGCTGCCGTGCGATTTGCAGGTTGCTGCGCATAAGCGGCAGCCTGTACAATCAACAAAGCGGCTATGGTATTGAATATTTTTTTCATTTCAGTTTTGTCTAGGTTAGATAGTCCAAGGACCACGCATTGGTTGATTAATTAAACGGTTCGCAGCTTCATCATTCACAAATTCCTGCTTCGCAGAATCATATTTCAATGTTCTGTTCAAGCGAAGCGCTGCCAATCCCAAGTTGACAAGCGTTGCTGAATAATAGCCATTTTCTTCATTTAAAGCAAACTTCTTGCGCGTTCTTACCGACTCCAAGAAATCAGTCACCTGAGCTTCCGGTTCAGGGTATTGTGCTAGCTTGCGTTCCAAATCAGGAATATCCGAAACAAATCCTTTGAATAATTTTCCGTCTGGGCCTTCGATATATCCTTTTCCTTCTTCTGTACCCGCACCATCTAAAATAATCTGGCATCCATCTGCATAGGTGTATACAATCTTACGCCAAGTTCCAACGGCATCGCTATGCTGTTGAGGCGCATCCACTTCAATTGAAACCGGACTTTCATTGTCTTTTCCTAAGAAATATTGAACAGGGTCTAAATAATGCTGACCCATGTCACCTAAACCGCCGCCATCATAATCCCAATATCCTCTAAAGGTCGTATGAACACGATGCGTACTATATGGTTTGTAAGGCGCTGGCCCTAACCACATTTCATAATCCAACTCTTTTGGCGCTTGCTCCACAGGAAGGTTTTCCTTTCCTACCCAATAGAACTTCCAGTCAAATCCAGTATGCTTGCTGATCGTCACTTTCAAAGGCCATCCAAGCATGCCTGTATCCACTAATTTTTTGATTTTCTTTACTGGAACATTCATTCCGTAAAAATTATCCGTAAAACGAAACCAGGTATTTAAGCGGAACATGTTTCCATGCTGCGCAACAGCTTCCTTAACTTTTTTACCTTCTCCAATAGTTCTCGTCATCGGTTTTTCACACCAAATATCCTTTCCGGAGCGCGCGGCCTCTACAGCCATAATTCCATGCCAATGCGGAGGAGTTGCAATGTGGACAATATCAACTTCAGGAAGCTGAATCAACTCACGATAATCATGCAATTCTTTAATACCGCCACCTAAAGCATTCTGTGCAAGCGCAAGATGTCTCGTATCAACATCACAAATCGCGACCGTCTTAGTCCCTGCATACGCAAAGTGACCGCGACCCATAGCACCAACACCGATAACGCCTTTAGTCAAATGATCACTAGGCGCTAGGTAACCATTTCCGCCCAGGACAAACCGTGGAACGATGGTAAAAGCAGCTGCTCCAAGAAGTGATTTTTTAATGAAATCTCTTCTTGAACTATTTTTTTCTTTCATTATGGTAATTTATTTTATGATCTAAGTTTAACCCTGATTTTTTATCAACAAACAATCTAAGTTAGCAAATAATGGTTTGAATACCTAAAGAATCAAATAATTCGATGTATTTTTTAGGTATGCTATCCGAAATAAGGATGTCTATTTTCCCGAATTCAACGATTTTTCCAAAACTTTTACGGCCAAACTTACTTGAATCGGCCAAAACAATCACCTTTTGCGCTGCATGAATCATTTTTCGGTTCAATTGCGCCTCTTGTGCATTGGTCGTCGTGATTCCAAATTCTTCATCAATGCCGTCGACACCTAAAAATAGTTTCGAACAGAAGAAGTTTGTCAGCGTGTCTTCGGCGAACTGCCCCATCACCGAATTCGAAGAATGGCGAATAGAACCACCAAGCTGTATGATTTCCACGTTGGGATGTTTGATTAACTCCTGAGAAACATTCAGCGCAGATGTTACGACTGTCAAGTTGCCTTTAGGCACGATTTCTTTGGCCAAATATTGCATGGTCGTGCCCGAAGCAATAATAATCGAATCATTCTCTTCGATTAATTGCGCGGCGCGTTTGCCAATCTTGCTCTTTTCAATAGAGTGGATTTTTTCTTTCTCAAAGACGGGCCGGTCGGTCTGATACGGGTTCTGCAAAGTCGCTCCCCCATGCGTTCGAAACAATAGACCGCTATCTTCTAAAAATTGTAAATCCTTTCGAATGGTTACGGATGAGACGGTTAGTTCTTCGCAAAGATTTGAAACTGAAATATGCCCGCCTTCGGAAGCTTTTTTTAGGATGTATTGGTGACGTTCTACGTTATTCATTACCCTAAATTAGAATATATAATCAAATAAATCAAAAATGTTTTCGTTTTATTTCGTTTTATTCCGAAATTTTATACTTTTGTTAAATATCTAAATACTAACTACGTAAACAAAATGAAATTATCCAGAAACGAAGCTATTCAAAACCTAAAAGACGATACGCTATGGGATGTTGCGATTATCGGAGGTGGAGCAACCGGATTGGGTGTTGCAGTCGATGCCGCTTCAAGAGGATATAAAACCATTTTGGTCGAAAAGTATGATTTTGCCAAAGGAACTTCAAGCAAAAGCACCAAGCTGGTACACGGCGGAGTTCGTTATTTAGCCAATGGCGATATCAAGCTTGTGCTAGGCGCACTTCATGAACGCGGCTTGCTCTTTAAGAATGCTCCGCACGTTTCTTCTACACAAAGCTTTGTTATTCCTTCGTATAGTTTCTTTAATAAGATGAAGTTTTTGATTGGATTGAAATTATATGATTGGATGGCAGGAAAACTGCACATCGGAAAATCCGTATTGTTATCCAAAGATGAAGTAGTGCAAAAGCTTCCGAAAATAAACACAACCAACCTGCAAGGCGGTGTCTTGTATTTTGACGGACAGTTTGATGATGCCCGTCTCGCGGTAAATTTAGCGCAGACAGCGGCAAGCTATGGAGCAACAATAATTAACTACGCCGAAGTCAACAGCATTCATAAAGATTTGAACGGTAAAGTAATTGGGTTATCATTTATCGATAGAGAAACGAACACAGCGCATCGAGTAAAAGCGAAAGCTGTTGTGAACGCAACGGGAATTTTCGTCGACGATATCCTAAAATTAGATACTGCCACGCATAAGAATTTAGTACGCCCAAGTCAAGGCGCTCATATCGTTGTCGACAAGAAGTTTCTTGGCGGTCGAGATGCCTTAATGATTCCTGAAACCAGTGATGGTCGTGTCTTATTCGGTGTGCCATGGCACGAACATGTTTTGTTAGGAACGACTGATACCCCGATTAACGAACATCAAATCGAACCTAGGCCTTTGGAAGAAGAAATTGAATTTATTCTAAAAACAGCTAATCAATATTTAGAGAATGCGCCTACTCGTGCAGATGTGAAAAGCATTTATGCCGGTTTACGACCTTTGGCTGCGCCAAAAGATGGCGATTCGAACAGTACAAAAGAAATTTCAAGAGACCATAAGCTAATCAAAAGCGATTCGAACTTGATTACCATTACCGGAGGGAAATGGACTACGTATCGCAAGATGGGCGAAGATACAGTGAACATGGTGGCTAAAGTAGGAAACCTACCTGAAGTCGCTTGCAAAACGAAACATTTAGAAATCCATGGCTACACGACCGAGAAAACCAATACGCATTGGCAAGTCTATGGTTCTGATGCCATTGAAATCAAAAAACTAATTGCTTCAGATGCCTCGCTTGGGCAAAAAATACATCCCGGCTTTGAGAATGTAATCGCAGAAATCGTTTGGTCTTGCCAAAATGAAATGGCTTTGCATGTGGAGGATTTTCTGTCGAGAAGAACTAGAATGCTTCTTTTGGATGCGCAAGCCGCAAAAGAATCTGCACCACTTGTTGCGAAGGTCATGGCTCAAACGTTGGGAAAAGACCAAGCATGGATCGATCATGAATTATCAGAATTTGAAACATTAGTAAAAAACTATACGCTATAAACCCATAGGTAAACCTAAAAAATACAATTATGGTAAAAGAATATATTTTAGCACTAGATCAAGGAACGACAAGTTCGAGAGCCATATTATTTGACAAGAAAGGTCAGATCGTGAATATCGCTCAAAAAGAATTTGAACAGATTTTTCCAAAATCAGGATGGGTAGAACATAATCCGCAGACTATCTGGTCAACGCAGCTCGCTGTCGTAACAGAAGTTCTAGCTAAATCGAAGGTTAAAATCGATTTGGTTAAAGGAATCGGCATCACCAACCAGCGCGAAACAACGGTTGTTTGGAGCCGAAAAACTGGCGAACCTGTTTACAATGCCATTGTTTGGCAAGACAGAAGAACTGCTGCTTACTGCCGTGAAATTGCGGAGCAAGGCCATCTGGAAACCATTCAAAAGAAAACAGGGCTTTTAATCGATGCTTACTTTTCCGCTTCGAAAATCAACTGGATTTTGGAACATGTGAAAGGCGCGCGCGCTTTAGCAGAAAAAGGCCAGTTAGCTTTCGGAACAGTCGATAGCTGGTTGATCTGGAATTTAACGGATGGCAAAAAGCACATCACCGATGTTTCCAATGCATCGAGAACCATGCTGTATAACATCAACGATTTGGCTTGGGATAAAGAATTGCTGGAGATCTTCAATATTCCAGAATCCATGTTGCCCGAAGTCAAAAGCAGTTCGGAAGTGTATGGAGAAACGAGTGCAGAATTAACTGCTAAGCCTGTACCCATTGCAGGAATTGCTGGTGATCAACAAGCCGCTTTGTTCGGACAATTATGCACGACAAAAGGAATGGTGAAAAACACCTATGGCACAGGATGCTTTTTACTAATGAATATTGGAAGCAAGCCTGTTATTTCGACAAATAAGCTCGTGACCACAATCGGTTGGAAGATTGGCAACAAAGTAACTTACGCCTTAGAAGGCAGTATCTTTATTGGAGGTGCTGTTGTTCAATGGTTAAGAGACGAGTTAGGAATTATTAAGAAATCAAGTGAAATAGAAAAATTGGCGACAAGCGTACCGGATACAAATGGTGTCTATATGGTTCCCGCTTTTGCTGGATTGGGTTCTCCGCATTGGGTACCTGATGCTCGTGGGTCGATTTTCGGAATTTCAAGAGGAAGCAATGATGCTCATATTGCGCGTGCTTCGCTAGAAAGTATTGCTTATCAGACCTATGATATCTTGAAAGCAATGGAAGCCGATTCAGGTGCGAAGATCAAAGAAGTCCGCGTCGATGGCGGAGCCACAAAAAATAGCTTCTTGATGCAATTTCAAGCTGATATCCTAAAAAGCAAAGTTATTCGTCCTAAAATCACAGAAACTACGGCTTTAGGAGCGGCTTATTTAGCAGGCTTAGCTGTTGGTTTCTGGAAAGACATCAATGAATTGCAAGAACTTTGGAAAGAAGACAAAACTTTTGAAGTAAACAAAAAAATAAATTACAGCGAGAATTTAAAAGAATGGAACCGTGCGGTGGAGACTGTTAAATTTTGGGCTGAAAAAGCTTAATTCATACACCTAAAACTTAAAGATGATGAGCGCATTTATTGCAGAATTAATCGGAACAGCCATATTGATACTTCTCGGGGGTGGTGTCGTGGCGAATGTGGTTCTTAAGGGTACCAAAGGTCATAATTCTGGTTGGATCGTTATCTGTACAGCCTGGGCATTAGCCGTTTTTATCGGCGTTTGCATCGCAGGGCCTTACAGTGGCGCACATTTGAATCCAGCAGTAACGATTGCAAATTTAGCCTTGGGCAAAATGGATTGGGCAACGACGTTAAACTATATTTTAGCTCAGTTTCTAGGCGCAATGATTGGCGCATTTTTAGTGTGGCTGATGCACAAAGACCATTTTGACGTTACAGAAGATGCGGGTGCAAAACAAGCGGTATTCTGTACCTCTCCTGCCATCAAGAACTATCCGTTGAATTTTCTTTCTGAGCTTATAGGAACATTTGTATTAATCTTTGCAATCCTTCATTTTACGGATGCTTCTTTAGGTGATACCACGACCATTGGAATGGGTTCGCTGGGAGGAATTCCAGTTGCTTTTCTGGTCTGGGTAATTGGTCTTTCTTTAGGTGGAACGACCGGTTATGCGATCAATCCGGCTCGTGATTTAGGCCCTCGCATCGTTCATGCCTTATTGCCAATTAAAAACAAAGCAGGTTTTAATGCTCCTTATGCTTGGGTTCCGGTACTTGGCCCGATTGCAGGAAGCCTACTGGCCGTATTGCTTTATACTATAATTCATTAATTACATAAATTAACTTTACTAAACCTTTAAAATTTAAAAAATTCACTAAACCTTTACCAAAATTTACTAAACCTTTATAGGCTAAAACCTTATTAAATTCATAACCATAAACCGCACCTATTGTTAACCGAAAGTTAATATACAGTTAACTTTGCAATAACAATTTTTGCAACTAAATCATCTAAATCAACATCATGTTAAAAAATTTACTATCCAAAGTAAAATGGCGTCGTTTGCCCAATGGCTTTCTTCTGCTATTCTTGCTGGCATTTTTATTTTTTGAAAACAATTTGTACGGAAATGTTTCTGAAAAAGTAAATGATTCAGCCATCCAGCAAAAAATTAAAATCAAAGGAAAGATAGTTGACTCAACAACAAAATTGGCTTTGTCAAGCGTTTCTGTTTTAGAAAACGGAAGGTCGCTAGGCTCTACAGATAACAGCGGATTATTTGAAATCGAAGTCACTTCTGGCGCAACGATTAGCTTCCAATTAATCGGATACACCACTAAAACACAATCCTTTACTACTCCTCAAAACAACGTAACCATTGAGCTCGAAGAAACTTCAAGTGAAATTTCAGAAGTTGTTGTTACTGCGCTTGGAATTAAGCGCGAAGTAAGAGCTTTGGGTTATGCAGCCACTGAAATAAAAGGTGAACAACTAACCGATGCTGTTTCCAATAACTGGACGGATGCATTATCTGGAAAGGTTGCGGGTGTCAATCTTGTAAGATCTGGTGGAGGCCCTGCTGGATCTAATAAAATCATTTTGCGCGGAGAAAATAATTTAACAGGTGTGAATGATGCCTTAATCGTTGTCGATGGGATTATTATCAACGGAGGTAGTGGACGCATGACAGGAAACGGAAGCGGTGCTTATTTGGCATCAGACTCTCCTACTGACTTTGGTAGTGGTTTGAATGACATCAACCCGGAAGATATTTTAAGCTTAAATGTGCTTAAAGGCCCGAATGCGACAGCGCTTTATGGAGAGCGCGGTGCGAATGGTGCTATTATTATTACAACCAAATCAGGAGCTTCTAAAAAAGGTGTAGGTGTGACATTCACTTCCAACACAACCATTGAACAGATTTCTAGATGGCCAGATTATCAAAATGAATATGGTCAAGGGGTGGAAGGCGCTACTTATTATTCATTCAACGCAGGTGTTGATGGCGCAAGTACGAGAAGCACAAGTTCTGCTTGGGGGCCTAAATTTGATGGACAATCTTTTTTTCAATATGATCCGATTACACAAACGAGAGGTACCGAGCGTACGCCTTGGGTTCCTTACCCAGATGCTCGCAAAGAGTTTTTCGATACAGGCCGAACCTTTACGAATTCGTTAACATTAGATGGTGGAAATGAAACGACAACCATGCGTTTCTCCTACACCAACCTAAATAATAAATGGATTATTCCGAATACGGGATATGACCGAAATACAGTTGCTATCAATGCAGCTCATCAGTTTACTGATAAATTAAAAGTACAGACTAGGATCAACTACAAACAAAACCATAGCGACAACTTGCCTTCAACGGGTTACAACAATCAGTCGTTGATGTATTGGAATATCTTTTGGTTACCTAATGCACCTTTAAACTGGTTAGATAATTACTGGTTAAATGGCCAAGAAGGTGTTGCACAAAGTTATCCATTTAGTAGTTTTCCGGATAACCCTTATTTGATTACCAACGAAATGTTGAATAAATCAAATAGAAAAGGAATCACCGGAAATGTGGAAGCAACCTATACATTCTCGAACGAGTTGAATATGATGGTGAGAACGAATTTGGATTTTTCTAACGAAAGACGTTCGCAACAGCGCCCTTATGATACGGAAAAGTATAGAAAAGGAATGTATCGCACGCAAAGCATCAATTCTCAGGAGCAAAGTACGGATGTAATGATCAATTACAACAAAGAGCTTAACCGAGATATTAAATTTGGGGTTTCTGTCGGAGCAAGTACATTGAAAAATGATTACTATCAAGAAAGAAACGCGGCAGATTCATTGTCGTTTCCTGGAATCTATACAATTGCAAATGCAGCAGGTATCGTAATTACAACTCCTCAGACAGCTCGATACAGAATGAATAGTATCTATGCTTTAGGAACATTTTCATATAAAGATTTTGCCTATTTTGACTTTTCAGCAAGGAATGACTGGAACAGTACATTGGCAACGCCTAACTCAAAAGGAAATTCATCGTTTTTCTATCCTGGAGCAAACGTGAGTTTGATCTTATCTGAAATCGTTAAATTCCCTCAGGCAATCTCTTATGTAAAATTAAGATCTTCGATAGCAGCTGTCGGTAGCGGTTCAACGACTCCTTACCAAACGAGCTACGTTTACAATAGCGAACCAACGTTCCCTGGAGGTTCATCCAACCCTACACAAGTTCCTAATTTGACTTTAAAGCCATTAAGAACAAGAAGTTTTGAGGTGGGTACAGATTTAAAATTTGTTAGAAATAGGTATTCGTTAGGATTTACGTACTACAAAATGAATACTTACGAACAGCATTTATCAGCCATCTTAGACCGTTCTTCGGGATCTAGCACGGCGATTATCAATGCAGGTGAGATTGAAAATAGCGGAATTGAAATTGAAGCATTTGCAAATCCAATTAAAACTAAATCTGATTTTGTCTGGAACATCAATGGAACGTTCAGTGCGAATAAGAACAAAATCTTAGAACTTACCGAAGATCAGCCTTTCATGACTTTACAAAATGGTCCGGGTAGCCGCGGTGCTATCATGGCTTATGTTGGTGGAACAATGGGTGATTTATATGGACGCGGATACAACCGTTCGCCACAGGGTGATATTATTTACAACAACGGATTGCCGACATTGACCGACAGCTTGATGTATATCGGAAATACAAATCCGACCTGGAGAGCAAGTATCAACAATCAATTCAGTTACAAACAATTTAGAATCAGTTTCCTATTTGATGCGCAGATTGGTGCAGTAGGTTATTCATTGACCGCAGCGACTTTAGCCGAACAAGGAAAAACTAAAAACACACTTCCTGGCCGTTACAACGGAATTATCGGAAATGGTGTTATTCAGAATACAGATGGATCTTTCCGTCCGAATGACGTAATCGCAGAGAATATCTGGGATTACTACAATGCACATTTAGGACGCGATAATGTGGAAGGTACAAGTTATTCTACCGATTTCTTAAAATTAAGAGAAGCACGCATCGATTTCAATCTAAATGCTAAGCAATTGTCACGTTTCGGAATTAACCGTGCGACGATCGGTGTATTTGGACGTGATCTATATACATGGACTAAATGGCCAGGTTTTGATCCTGAATTCGGAACGCTTGGCAATGGAGATATTAACAAAGGTTTTGAGCTCGGACAATTTCCTGCAACAAGAACATTTGGATTTAATTTAGTTATTGGTATTTAATCGTAATTAAGAAAATGAGAAAATTAAAAACGATAAGCATGCTGTTAGGACTTTTTGTAATAACATCATGTAATCAAGGATTCGAAGAAATTAACACAAATCCAAATGGTGTTGAGAAAGTTCTTCCGAAAAACTTATTAGCTCCTGCGATAACAAAAGTCGTTGGATACAACATGAGCCGCAGTCAGCGCTTGACGAATGAATTGATGCAAGTCACGGTAAATATGGGTGATGGCGATGGCCGCATATTTCGTTATGAAATACGTTCTTCTGAGGGTGATTACCTTTGGAACAACTGGTATTTGCAATTGACAAATTTCAAAGATATTTATACCTATGCTGAAGAATTAGATTCTAAAACGTACATGGGTATATCGTTGATCTGTCAGGCTTGGATATTCTCTATGTTGACAGATACGTACGGAGATATCCCCTATTTCAATGCAATCCAAAGTAAAGAAAACAACTTTACTCCTTCATTCGATTTACAATCTGATATTTACAAAGATCTATTTGTAAAACTAGAAGAAGCAAATACCTTATTGACAAATAGCACCAATATCGATGGAGCTAGTGATCCGATTTTTGCTGGAAACGCATTGTTATGGAGAAAATTCGGGAATTCATTGTACTTGCGTTTATTAATGCGCGTTTCGCAAAAGTCAGAATTAGGAACAGCTGCAATTATTAAAAAACTTGTTGATGAGCAACCAACAGTTTATCCTGTTATGGCAAACAATACAGAATCTGCTATTTTACGTTGGTCTGGTTCATCGCCTTATGTTTCTCCATTTGCAACTTGGAGACCGGCAGATTGGTATACGCCGAAACTAGCAAGCTTTTTTGTTGATAATTTAAACGAATGGTCTGATCCACGTATTCAAAAATGGGCTACATTAAGCGATGGCGAATATGCTGGAATCCCTAGTGGATATCCTTTGGGAGATCCTCCAGCTTCAAAATCAACACTTCCGACTTCATTGATGGTTGAACCACTTCTTGGAAATATCTTAAATTATTCTGAATTGCAGTTCACGTTAGCGGAAGCTGCTATTAAAGGGTATGTTTCATCAACACCTGCGAAAACTTACTATGAAACGGGAGTAACAAATGCCATCCAGCTTTGGGGTTATGAACTTCCTGAAAATTACTTATTGGGTGAGCATGTCGTTTGGAATGAAGATGCATCATTGGACAATAAAATGGAACTGATCTTTCAGCAGAAATATTATGCCTTGTTTTTCACAGACCTACAATCCTGGTTTGAGTTCAGAAGAACAGGATATCCGAAATTACCTATTCTATCTGGTCATTTAAATCAAGGAAAAATGCCTGTGCGTTTAAACTACCCAGTATACATTCAATCATCAAATAGAGAGAATTATAGAAAAGCAGTCGAAATTCAAGGTGCTGACAATATTAACACATTAGTTTGGTGGCAAAAACCATAAGAAGGAAATTATGAAAAAGTTCAATAAATTATTTTCGAAATTAAAACTGGCAATTCCATTGCTGGCGCTCATTTATGTATTCCAATCTTGTGAAAAACATGATTACGCGGCAGGATCGCCAAGTCCATACATCTCATTAGAATATTTGAGAGCCGTGTATAAAGGACAAGATATACAGCTAACTGAAGACAAAGTAAGTTCTGCAAAAGAGATTACAGGTTTGGTAATTTCAAATCATCAGAATGGAAATGTTCCCGAAGGCTTGATTCTTATGCAACAGTATAAGAATGCACAATTCAGAGGTATTGCTATAAAGGTTGGATCTATTGCAACGAATTACTTACCTGGTGATTCTATTGTTGTCAATATTGAGAACAAAACCCTTAAAAAAGACGGATATCTTTATCTTGATGGGGTAACTGAGTCTGATATTCAAAAAATTTCATCTAGTAATCAATTACATAGCCGACGTACGAATGCAAACGCAATTAATTCACGCCCTGATGTATTTGAGAGTACATTAGTATCTATTCTAGGATGCGAAGTTTTCCCTAAACCTACAGAAGGTGAAACTTTAGAAGGTGGAAAGCTATTGTTGAACGGAGCAGATACAGTAACCTTGCGCACATTGCCTACAGCAGATTTCGCACAAGAGAAACTTCCGAGAAACATTGAAATAGTTGGTGTTTTGTTAGGATCTAAAGCTCCTGCAACGACAAAATTTGACATCCTCCCATTATTCTACTCTAACATTAGAGATATCTCCGATCCTGAAATCCCAGGAAACCTAGGTGCAATGCCATTGATCATTACTGGATTTGTAAATGACCCGAATGGCGGAGATGGAAATTATGAATACATTCAGCTTCGTGCCAATACGGATATCGATTTTACAGAAATTCCTTTCTCATTGATTTTGGGAACTAATGCGGGAGCGGCTACTCCAAATCCTGGAGCTCCTCCAGCAGCAGGCTGGGCAACAGGTGGAGGAAGAACGTATAAGTTTAATTTAACCGAAGGAAAAGTAAGCAAGGGCGAATTTTTCTATGTTGGCGGTAGCCAAAAAAGAATTAATGGTCCAAACTCTACTTCTATTTCTGCAGCGAACTGGATTAGAACAATCGCCTATACGACTACCGCTGGTGATGGTATAGGAAATGCGAGTTCAGGTCTATTGCCAAATAGTGGAAATGCCGGTGCAATAGGTTTGTTCGTTGGAACGAATGTCGGAGAACAAACAGTTCCGATTGATGCTGTCTTCTTCGGTGGAACAGGAACAGCGACAATTGTTGATTCCATAGGCATTAAAGGTTATCGCATTGGCAACAATGACCATTACAACGTGACTAACCAAACGACTGGCGAAGCACAGCCTTTGTTTTCAATGGGAACCAACCAATACCGCATCCCACATTCAACCCCTACTGATGTCGGTTTCTTTGTTAAGCTTGGCGGTGTATTTAATACAACTACTCGCAAATGGACAACTCCAAGAAACTATGTATTCCATACGATGACAAAATCATCTGTTATCAGTGAATTAGAAACAGGGGAAAACATTACCGTACTAGAAGATTAATAAGTGTATATACTATCCAGAATTTTTCGTAAATTTCTGGATAGTATTATTTTACTTAATCCTGTAAAATGAATTATAAAACCATCATCTACCCTTTTTTACTGTTGCTTTTTATTTCTGCTTCATGTGGAAAAAAGTTGCATGTTGAACAGCCAACAAACGGAACAATTGAAATAAGCCAACTTGATATTCCTAAAAACTTTGAAATTGTGATCAACAAAGATTTTGAATTGATTGGTAATGGTTTCAAAGCCGAAGACTTGATTCAATTTAGGTCATTGTCTGAAAACAGCATGTTTACAATTCCGATCAAAGAGATAAAGGGAACACAAGCTATACTTCCCTTTTCAGAGAAGATTCAAGAAACTTCGTATGACTTGACATTAGTAAGAAATGACAAATCAATTCACTTAGCAAATGTCGACGTAAGCCTAATCTTCAACAAAGACATTCCTGAGAAAGAAGGTATGACTGTCAAAGGAACGGTATATTCTAAAGGCAAAGGCGTTGCAAATGTGATTGTTTCAGATGGTGTTGAAGTTACCTCGACCGATGCAAATGGCATCTATTATTTGGCTTCTGCCAAAAAAAATGGCTATGTGTTTATCTCCGTGCCCTCCAATTATGAAGTTGCAACAAAGAATACAATTCCTCAGTTTTACAAAAGCCTAAATGGCGAAACGTCAAAATCAGAAATCAAAGACTTTGAATTGACTTCGGTCAACAATGAGAACCATACGCTGCTAGTGATGGCCGATATGCATTTGGCAAATAGAAATGATGATCTTTCCCAATTTCAAAAAGGTTTTATGGCAGATGCCAAAGCACTGATTGCAAAGACTTCTGGCAAAGTCTATGGACTGACTTTAGGAGATCAAACTTGGGATGCCTATTGGTATAGCAATAGTTTTGCCCTGCCGGAATACCTGAACCAGATGAAAGATCTACATATTCCGATTTATAATACGATTGGAAATCATGACAATGATCCTTACGTTGCCAATGACTGGTTATCTGAAAATGCATACCGCAAGACGATTGGACCGACTTATTATTCATTCAATATTGGAAAAGTACATTATATTGTTTTGGACAATACCGTTTTTAATAATAACGGTGGCTCGATTGGTGTTGTTGGCGATCGTTCGTACGAAGCTAGGATTACGCAAAATCAGCTTGATTGGTTAAAAAAAGATTTAGAGACCATTTCGGACAAATCTGCTCCTATCATTTTGGCAATGCATATTCCTTTGCATACAAACCCCAATATCAACAATTACAATTACTACTTAAAAAATAGCAAAGACCTTGTTGCTAATCTGGAAGGATTCAGCAATATCCAAGTATTGACAGGCCATACACATGTTAATTACCGCATTGAAAGTCCGACGTTGATGGAACATAATGTTGCTGCTGTTTGTGCGACTTGGTGGTGGACAGGACGTTCGGGTTATGCCGGAAACCATATTTCAAAAGATGGAAGCCCCGGAGGTTATCAAGTTTGGGAGAATACTGGAAAAGACCTGACATGGTATTACAAGAGCATTGGCTATGACAAGACGTATCAGTTCAGAGCTTATGATTTAAATAACGTTCACATTACGGCAGATAAATTTACGCCAAAGGCGAATGACACGTATAAAGCGAAAGTTCCGACTTATGCAAAAGAATATGCAACGAAGAATAGCAAAAATGAAATCCTGCTGAATGTATGGGGATATGAGCCGAACTGGAAAATTACAGTTACCGAAAATGGAAAACCCTTAGCGATCCAGCGTGTTCACAAACCGGATCCTTTGCACATTATCTCCTACTCGATGCAGCGCTTAAATGTTAATGCCAACCCGACGGATTCATTTGTCTCCAGCTCGACATCGCATTTGTTTTTAGCGACAGCTTCAGATGCAAAATCTACAATAGACATAACCGTTGAAGACCGTTTTGGAAATAAATCCACACAAAAAATGGTTAGGCCAAAAGAGTTTAGCACCTCAATGAATTAATGATTATTTTTGGGAGTATATAGCTTGTGCTCCCAATTTATATTCTACTAAAATGATAAAAAAGAATTCACTTATAGCCGCTGTATTATTAGCCGCTTTAACTACACATGGATGTAAGATGCAAAAAACTGTTGCTCAAGATTCGATACCTTTCCCAGCCTTTGCGTATGAAGGACATCGTGGCGCACGTGGACTTTATCCAGAGAATTCAATTGGCGCAATGAAAGTCGCCATTGATCTTCCAAAAGTAACGACATTGGAAATGGATTGCCACATCACGAAGGATAAGCAAGTCGTGGTCTATCATGACCATTACTTAAATGCAAAATTTGTGTTGGATCCGAATGGCAAAGAATTGCAAGGAAATCAAGGCCCATTGATTTATGACCTAAATTATAAGGAACTTGCCGCTTACGATATCGGAACAAAGCCTTATGCAGATTTTCCGCAGCAGAAAAAAATAGAAACACATATTGCCTTGCTAAGTGACCTGATCAAAGAGTCTGAAGCTTATGCGAAGCTAAAGCGTCATGCTCCGATGTTCTATAACATTGAGACAAAAAGCAAAGAGGGCAAAGATGGCGAATACCATCCTGCTCCTAAAGAATTCTCAGACCTGTTAGTCGCTGAAATAACGAAAGCTGGTATTGCATCCCGCACCGTTATCCAATCTTTTGACAAACGTACGATCCAGTACATCAATAAGAAATACCCAGCTATCAAAACATCCTACCTGATCGATGCCAAAAACAAACAATCGATTCAGGAAATCATTAGCGAACTTGGTTTCAAACCTTATATCCTGAGTCCTAATTACAAAATAGTAACGGAAGACTTATTAAATCAAGCAAAACAGCAGGGCATTAAAGTAATTCCTTGGACGGTCAATACAGTTCAAGAAATCGAATCTTTAAGGAAATTAGGTGTCGACGGAATTATTTCCGATTATCCTAATCTGTTTTAGCATACTTATACATCTACCAAAAAACGATCATGTCATTAAATATATTCAAACCCGCAGCTCATAAAGAACCTTTGCCGCTCGACCGTGTCGATCCTGTCTATAAAACTTTGCGCTGGAAAGTTTTCTTAGGGATATTTATCGGCTATGCCGGATATTACCTAGTACGGAAAAACTTCAGCATGGCCATGCCTGACTTATTGGAACAAGGCTATAGCAAGTCAGATTTAGGATGGGCTTTATCAGGCGTGTCGATCGCTTATGGATTGAGCAAGTTTTTTATGGGAAATGTATCTGACCGAAGCAATGCGAGAGTTTTCTTGACCGTCGGACTATTGCTTTCCGCTTGTACGATGATCTTTATGGGATTCGTTCCCTTCGCTACCTCTTCCATCCTACTGATGTTCGTCCTGTTATTTATCAACGGATGGTTTCAAGGAATGGGATGGCCAGCCTGTGGACGGGTGATGGTGCATTGGTTTTCCGTAAAAGAACGCGGAACTAAAATGTCTATCTGGAATGTTGCCCATAATGTGGGTGGCGGATTGGTTGGTCCGATTACGATCTATGGAATGGAAATCTTTGCCGACTGGCATAGCAAGTTTTACTTTCCGGGAATGATTGCGATCCTATTCGCTATTATAGCTTATGCTTTGGTGAGAGATACCCCCCAATCCTGTGGCCTGCCTCCTATTGAGAAATATAAAAATGATTACCCGAAGGATTACAGCGAAAAGAATGAAATTGAGCTTTCGGCAAAAGAAATATTCTTTAAATATATTTTCAATAACAAAATGCTTTGGTATATCGCTTTCGCGAATGCTTTTGTGTATTTAGTGCGCTATGGTATTCTTGATTGGTCGCCGACCTACTTGGAAGAAGCCAAAGGATTTTCTGTTAAGGAAACTGGATGGGCATATTTCTTATATGAATATGCCGGAATCCCTGGAACTTTATTGTGTGGATGGATTTCGGATAAAGTCTTCAAAGGCAGAAGAGCTCCCGCAACGATTATCTATATGCTATTGGTACTAGTGGCTGTTGTTGTGTATTGGAAAAATCCTCCAGGAAATATCCTTGTTGACAATATCGCATTAGTCGCTATCGGATTCTTGATCTATGGTCCGGTAATGTTGATCGGTGTGCAAGCATTGGATTTAGCTCCTAAGAAAGCTGCAGGAACAGCTGCAGGATTAACAGGATTATTCGGTTATATGGGCGGAGCTTTATTTGCGAACATCGCAATGGGATACGTTGTTGATCATTTCGGATGGGACGGTGGCTTTATTGTTATGATTGCTGCCTGTCTGCTCGCGATTGTATTTACGTCTTTTACATGGAATAAAGAAAAAGAACTATTAGGATTGAAGGGGTAGAAAGTTTTTCAAAGTAAAAAGCTTTTCAAAGTAAAAAGTAAAAATTCAAAAGTAAAAAAACCTTTATGCGTATTAATTCATTCGCTAGCGCACGCGTTTCGCGTGTGCATGTTTTATCTTGAAGAATCTAAAATGTAAGTTTGAGACTCTTCGTTTCACTCAGAGTGACAATAACGCATATTGTTCGCTATTCTGGATGTTCCGAAAGGGCATCCAGAATCTTTGATAAAAGCGGATTTTTAATCCGCAAATAAACTAGTCTTTCGGGATTGGAAATCCCGTTTATTATAAGTTCGACATCTCCCTTCGGAAGATATCGAACAGCGGAGTGACAATTATACATATTGTCATTCTGAGGGGTAAAATTTTGCGCGCAAAACTTTTGGAATAGGATGACAATGTTTTGCTGATTGATGTTTTGTTGCGTAAGACCTGGAGATAGTAAAGTTTGGATTATACTCTCTTTTAAAGCCTCGTCAGAGGCTGAATGTTTGTAGAAATACGTAAGAGATTTAATGCGTGCCCTAGGTACGCAACCCAATCGAAAAGATTCATATAGCTTAAAAATAAATTGTTGCGTACCTACGGCACGCTGCTTTTATTGCGCATTCCTTTGCTACAAGTATTTTGCTCCTACGGAGCAAGTTCAAAAGCAATACATTTTCCAGTCAATGTGTCCTAAGCACAACCGCTTTGTAGCAAACATCCCAGCGAAATATTCTGTACGGTAGGTACAATCCTTTTCCAAAAGGAGCGTGCCTAAGGCACGCATATATTTATCAATTAATCTTGCTACAAAGCGGTAGCTCCTACGGAGCAATATCTGTATGGCTTAGCCAGTATTAAATCTGTCATTGGTAGCGCAGAGAAGAATCTAAGACGTACGTTTGAGAATCTTCGTTTCACTCAGATTGACAAAATCCTTGCTCCTTGCTCTTTATTCCTTACCCGAAAAAAACTTATTAACCACTAAATCGTTACTCGACCACCTGTTGCTGGTATGGTAGCCCCGGAGATATAAGACGCTGCTTCGGATGCTAAGAAGACATAGATTGGAGCAATCTCAATGGGTTGCCCCGGCCTTCCAATCGGTGTGTTATCGCCAAACTTATCATGTTTTGGAATTGTGCTCGGAATTAATGGCGTCCATATCGGGCCTGGAGCGACAGCGTTAACCCGAATGCCAGAACCATCTTCCAAAAATAGTTGTGCTAAGCTCGCTGTAAAATTCTGAATAGCGCCTTTGGTTGCTGCATACGGCAATAAAGTAGGATTTGGGTCGTAAGCATTGACCGAGGTTGTATTGATAATCGAACCTCCTGCTGGAATATGGCTTTTTGCATGTTTGACTAAATAAAACATTGCGCTCATATTGGTTTCAAATGTTTTGTTCCATTCTTCAGCTGTTATCTCTTCGACCGTTTGATAAGTCATCTGATATGCTGCATTATTGATAATGATATCAACCTTTCCGAATTCCTTAACACATTTGTTTACAATCTTTTTGCACTGCGCTTCCGAACGAATATCGCCACGAACTAGTATCGCTTTACGGCCTGCTTTCTTCACCCATTTAAGCGTGTCTTTCGCATCTTCATCTTCTACTTTATCCAGATAAGAAATTACTATATCCGCTCCTTCTCTCGCCATCGCAATGGCAACTGCTTTTCCGATTCCAGAATCGCCACCTGTAATAATGACGGCTTTGTCTTTTAATAAGCCATTACCTTGATAGCTCTTCTCACCATGGTCGGCTTTTGGTTTTAAATCTTTTTCAACACCTGGCGGTTTTTGAGTTTGCTTTTTAAACGGTGGACTCGGATACTTTTTGATAGGATTAGCTTGATTTTTCGTTTTCATATCATTTTCATTTGGTATATGCTTGTTTAACATACCATATTGAAAAATGTTTCTTTGGAGTAAATTCAGGAGTTTAATTCAAAAGTTAAAATTCAAAATTCAAAAACATTTCTAGGTAATATAGGTCGATAATGATTGTTGAGAATCTTCGTTTTATTCAGAATGACAATTACACCTAATGTCATTTTGAGCACAGCAAAGAATCTAGGATGTAAGTTTGAGACTCTTCCGTTCCGTCAGAATGACAATATTTAGCTATTCAGGATGTTCCGAAGGGTCATCCTGAATGTCTGATAACAGCGGATTTGCAATCCGCTCTATTTTGCGGGATTGCAAATCCCGTTTATTCAAAGTTCGACATCTTCCTGTTTTCAAAGTAAAAAGTAAAAATTTAAAAGTAAAAAAACATTTCTAGTCACTAACTTGAGACTCGTCCATTCCGTCAGATTGACAACTTGCGCCTGCTAATAGCGCTGTTTCATTATCCACTAAACACCCCTCTGAAATACTTAATGATATAATAACCTCCAATAAGGGTGCTGTGTAATAAGGTAACAAATAAAAGATAAGCCCAATAAATCAACGAAATGCCACCTCCGTCATTAATAAAATAATTAAAATAGAAATACAGACTATATATTCCAAATAAAGCCAGATTGATTAGACCAAATTTTCTATTTCTTTTGATGGTATAGCCTATCGTCAAAAAGCAAATGATACTGCTCGTTATCAGAAGTATTAAATCGGAATTCATGATGTAATTAGTTGACGTTTTTCATTCATTTTTAAATTAAGAAACAGCAGAATCAAATTGCGAGAATCTTCGTTTCACTCAGATTGACAATATTCGCTATTTCGCTATTCAGGATGTTCCGAAGGGTCATCCTGAATGTCTGATAACAGCGGATTTGCAATCCGCTCTATTTTACGGGATTGCAAATCCCGTTTATTCAAAGTTCGACATCTCCCAGTTTTCAAAGTAAAAAGTAAAAATTTAAAAGTAAAAAAACATTTCTAGTCACTAACTTGAGACTCGTCCATTCCGTCAGATTGACAATTTGCGCTTGCGAATTCTCAAATCTCATATCTATCCTCTCATATCTCAAATCTCATATCTCATATCTATCACTCCTTAATCAGCGATCGATCCAAATGCACATAACCGCCATCGATATGGATTAGCTGTCCGGTGGTATGGCTGGATCTGTCGGAAAGAAGAAAGACAGCGGTATTGGCGATTTCCTCGGAAGTCGTCATTCGGTTTTGAAAAGGGATGCGGTCGGTGATTTTCTTTAGGGTTTCTTCCGGATTATCGAGCGTCTTGATCCAGTTATCGTATTGAGGCGTGGACGCTTCGGCAACGACAATCGCATTGACGCGGATATCAAAAGGCAATAATTCTACGGCCCACTCGCGCGTAAGCGCATTTCTTCCGCCATTGGATGCAGCGTATGCGGAGGTATTCCCCTGCCCCGTTTCGGCAGTTTTCGAGGAAATATTTAAGATTGGGCCTTTGGATTTTTTAAGTTCATCCAAGGCATAATGTGCCATTAAGTAATAATGGATTAAGTTTTTATGCAGAGATGCAACAAAGCCTTCGTAGCTACCAGATGCCAGACCGACGCCATCATTAACTCCTGCATTATTGACCAAACCATCAATTCGATTGTACTTCTGGATGACGGCTTTTACAGCTTCTTCGCATGCTTTCGGATCCGATAATTCGGCTTCGACAGCAAATGCTGTGGCCCCCAAAGCTTCTACTTCCTGCTGTATGATCAGGTTATCTGCTTGCGTACGGCCGACAATGACCGGAATCGCTCCTTCTTTTGCCAAAGCATGCACAATACCACGGCCTATTCCTTTCGCCGCTCCGGTTACTACAATGACTTTATCTCTTAGATTTAAATCCATTTTCTTTTAAAATTTATAAATGCGCTTTGCATTCTCTCCCCAAAATCCATTCAGCTCCGCTGAAGTAAAATCCACCAAATTATTCTCTACAATCGCTATCACTTCTTCATAACTGGCAGCCAAATAGCAGACCGGCCAATCAGAGCCGAATAACAAACGGTCCTTTCCAAAACTGCGAACTGCATGCTGTATGTACGGCGCAAAATCTACCAATTCCCAATTTTCCCAATCTGATTCTGTCGCTAGTCCAGAAATCTTGCAGGCGACATTTGGCAGACGACCCAATTCATCGATAAACTGCGCCCAATCTTCAAATGCTTTATCTTTGATATTTGGCTTCGCCATATGATCTAAAATAAACTGCTGTTCGGGATTGTTGCGAACACAGGATAATGCCGCTGGATAATGAATAGGTTTGACCAATAAATCATAGGTATAGCCATACTCCGTTAGCTTTTCGATGCCTCCCTGCACCGCATCACGAAGCAAGAAATCGGGATCAGATTCTGCTTCAACGATATGCCGGAAGCCTTTGATAATCGGAAATTGCCTGAAATGATTCAGTTGTTCATGCAGCGTAGGCGATTGCAGATCAACCCATCCGACTACCGCTTTAATCATCGCGTACATGGTCGATAGATCGACTAGAAACTGTGTCTCCTGAAGCGATTGGTCAGCTTGCACAGCGATTACGCCGTCTATCTGATTGGCTTTTAAAACGGGTGCAAGATCCGTCGGCATAAAGTTGCGTTGCAATACAGCCATTTCATCTGTAATCCATGCATCTTTTACCGCATCGTATATCCAAAAATGTTGATGAGCATCTATTCGCATATGGTTAATTATTATACCCCTTATCCCCCAAAGGGGGAAACAAGGATTGATATTATTTTTTTAAATAGAATATTTAATTCAAATTTCTATCGATGCATTTTTCCCAATCACTGATAGCGTAATCCGAAATTAGGGCTATGTTCTCTTTCCATCATAGTTCCCCCTTCGGGGGCTAGGGGGACTTAGTGGGATTTAAAACTTACCACTTCCTGTCTTGCTTCGCCCAAACCATCTGCTCCTAATTCGACTACATCGCCAGGTTTTAAATAAATTGGGGGATCAAATCCCAACCCTACACCTGCAGGTGTTCCTGTAGAAATCACATCGCCTGGCAATAAGGTCATAAATTGGGAAACATAAGCCACAACAAATGGCACAGAGAAAATCAAGTTGCTTGTATTTCCGCTCTGGAAAGTTTTTCCATTCACTTTTAGCCAAAGCTTAATGTTGTGAATATCTTCAAATTCATCTTTCGTCGCCAAAAATGGGCCCATCGGCGCAAAGGTGTCGCATCCTTTTCCCTTATCCCAAGTTCCGCCACGTTCCAACTGGTATTCGCGTTCGGAAACATCATTGTGCAATACATAACCTGCTACAAAATCCAATGCTTCAGCTTCTTCGACATAGGATGCTTTCTTTCCGATCACAATTCCTAATTCTACTTCCCAATCTGTTTTTGTTGAATTTCTGGGAATCATAATCTGGTCATTCGGCCCTACCAGCGATGTGCTGGATTTCATAAAGATAATCGGTTCGGCAGGAATTTTAGCTCCCGTTTCTTCTGCATGATCTTTGTAATTTAAGCCAATACAAACGATTTTAGATGGACGAGTAAATGGTGCGCCCAAGCGGATATCCGCAGGCAATTCAATCAATTTGCCTTCATTGTCTTTGACAAATTGTTCTAATCGAGCCAAACCATCTTCGGCAAAAAACGCCTCGTTATAATCTCCACCAAACGAAGCCACACTATAATTGATGCCATCGATCTGAACACCTATTTCTTCACCGCCAACTTCACCGTAACGTATTAATTTCATATCTATTTTTTAAACTTAATTATTCAATTTTATAAATCCACCATCGATGGGGTAATCATTCCCCGTAATAAATCCGGCATCATCCGAACATAAAAACAAAGCTAACTTAGCAATTTCTTCTGGCTTTGCCATACGGCCAATGGGCTGCGACTGTGATAATTTTTTGAACATCTCGCTTTCTTTACCCGGATAGTTTTTAGCGATAAAACCATCGACAAATGGCGTATGCACACGCGCTGGAGAAATGCTATTGCAACGGATATTATCGTTCAGATAATCGCGTGCCACAGATAAAGTCATCGCAAAAATAGCGCCCTTGCTTGTTGAATACGCAAAACGATCGGCGATACCGACCCATGCAGCAATCGATGCTAAATTTAAGATCGCGCCACCGCCATTTGCTTTCATCCGTGGAACTACTGCAAACAACGTATTGTAAGCCCCTTTCACATTGACATTCAGCACCCGATCAAAATCATCTGCTGCGCAATTTTCTAGATTCCCAACATGGGCGATCCCGGCATTATTGACTAGGACATCAATCTTTCCGATTTCGTTTGCAATTTGAACAATTGCTTGCTGATCGGTTACATTTGCTGCATGAACTTTGGCTTGTCCGCCTGTTGCCACAATTGTTTCCGCTACTTGATTGGCACCTTCTACATTCAGATCCACAATATGAACGACAGCGCCCTCTGCTGCAAATAATTTACTGATGGCTTCGCCAATCCCACTTCCTCCGCCTGTAACAACCGCTACTTTACCGCTTAATTTTGACATTATTTTTCTGTTAATTTTAGAACCAAATCATCCGCATTGATTGCATTATCAGGTATTTCCAATTGCAATCCCTCATCCGTTTGCGTAAAGCTAATCTTTTGATTGCCCGCAAAAGTGACAAGCGATTTGACTTTGGGAGCAAAGCCTTTGATTGTCAATGTACCCGATTTTCCATTCAACACGTGAATAAAGGTATTTTTTGTGTTTTTTGTTAATGCATAATCTTCATGCGGCGCAACAAATCCTCCGCGCGTATTATAAATAGTTTCTCCGTAGGTTGACAGCCAAGCGCCCAATTCCTTTAGACGATCTTGCTGATAACCTTGAATTTGACCGTTCGGCATGGGACCGACATTCAACAGCAAATTGGCATCGTAACCAGCTGCTTTGACCAAGTAATGCAGAACTTCTTTAAAAGTCTTCTGATGGCGATCCTTGATATCAAAACCCCAAGATCCAGCGATCGTTCCGCAGACTTCTTTTGGAAGATGCCCAACATCATCTGCGGACGTTCCAAACCCAGTTTTATTTTCCCCAGGAAGATCGCGTTCGAACATCTGGAAATCTTCTCCGTCGATGGGTGCGATATGGTGGTTGTTTCCAATCAAACATTGCGGTTGCAACTGATGGATCAATCCATAGATTTCCTTGTAATGCCAATCTTCGTCGGGCTTATCCCAATGCCCGTCAAACCAAATCCCATCAATACGTCCGTAATCGGTCAGCAACTCGGTTAACTGGCTTTTCATAAAGCCAATGTAAGAATCCCAGTTCCCTTTAGTCGAATCCCGTCCAACGATTCCTTTTCCGACTTTACCTGTAGGCAAGTAATCGTCGCGTTTCCAGTCCAATAAGGAATAATAAAACATGATCTTAATATCTTCTGCCCGGCAAGCTTCGACAAGTTCTTTCACGATATCCCGTTTAAAAGGCGTTGCTTTAACGATATTGTATTCAGATGCTTTTGAATTCCACATCGAAAATCCATCATGGTGGCGCGAAGTAAACGTAATGTATTTTGCACCGGACTGCTTGAACAATTTCGCCCATTGCTTTGCATCAAAATCAATCGGATTAAAAAAGCTCGGCAACAAACTGTATTCATCCAGCGCAAAGTTCTGGTTGTTCATCACCCATTCGCCATCCCCTAAAATACTATATACACCCCAGTGGATAAACACGCCAAAACGAGAGGCTTCAAACCAAGCTCTGTTTTCGATATTTGCTTGCGAAGGAACGTATTTTTCTTGCGCATGGCTCAGAAAAAAACTTTGTAAAAGCAGAAAGATAATTAATAACTGTTTCATATTGGAAGGTTTTAGTTTATAATGCTATAGCGAAACTCCTCGTCTCCAAGGAATAAAATCATCTTGACCCAATTGGACAGCTTTTGGCAATTCGTTGCCGCTCGCCACTTCAATCACATAGTCTAGGATACGATGCGCGGCTTCTTCAATACTCTCCTGCCCATCGATAATTGTTCCGCAATTGATGTCGATAATGTCCGGCATCTTCTCAAATGTTTTGGTATTCGTTGACAACTTAATCACTGGCGTAATGGGATTTCCCGTCGGGGTTCCCAGTCCTGTTGTAAACAAAACAATATTTGCCCCAGCGGCGACTTCAGCTGTTGTACTTTCTACATCATTGCCTGGCGTACACAATAAATTTAGCCCTGGCTGATTTGCTAATTCCGGATAATCTATTACCGCTGCAACGGGCGATGTACCGCCCTTTTTCGCTGCACCAGCAGACTTAATCGCATCTGTAATCAATCCATCACGGATGTTTCCTGGAGATGGATTCATGTAAAATCCCGAACCATCCGCTTCGGCTTTGGCGTTGTACGTCGTCATCAGCTCCATAAATTTATTAGCCGTAGGCACGTCAATGCAGCGATCGCTCAGTTCTTGTTCAACACCGCAAAGCTCTGGGAATTCGGACAAAATCACCGAACCGCCTAAGGTCACCAACATATCAGACAAATAACCCAGTGCTGGATTCGCTGAAATACCTGAAAAACCATCTGAACCACCGCATTCCAGACCAATGCATAATTTATTCAACGCAGCGGGTTGACGCGTCTGTTGATTCGCTATAGTTAATCCCGCAAAAGTAGCTTTGATTGCTTTCTGCATCAGCTCTTGTTCGGTTCCTTCAAATTGCTGTTCGAAAATATACAGCGGTTTATCGAATTGAGGGTCACGCTTGGCGATTTCATTTCTCAAGATAGACGCTTGCGCATGCTGGCATCCCAAACTTAAAATCGTTGCGCCAGCAACATTTGGATGCGTGATATAACCCGCTAACAAGCCACATAAAGCATCCGAGTCCATGCGTGTTCCGCCACAACCCATATCGTGGTTTAAAAATTTCACGCCATCCACATTCTCAAATAAACGTTTAGATTGACGGTTTTGCTTGGCTGAACTTAAATCTACTTGCAACAATTCATCCACCGAAGCTCCATTTTGGTATTTGGCAATCAGCTCATCGACTTTGTCGGAATAATCTTTTGATTCAATCTGATAGCCTAATTTCTCTTCCAGCGCCGACTTCAGCGTCAAGACATTTCTGTTTTCGCAGAATACTAACGGAATCACTAGCCAATGGTTGGCAGTACCCACTGTTCCATTTGACCGATGGAAACCGTTAAATGTTTTATTTGAAAAATAGGATACATCTGGTTTCTCCCATGCTAATTTGCGTTCGCCCAGCTGATAACCTTCAGCTGCATGCCTTAAATTGTCGGTCGTAATCAATTCGCCTTGTGGCAAATCGTAGTTTAATTTGCCCACAAGAACGCCATACATCAACACTTCGTCGTCCTTAAGCATGGCATTTATCGTAAACTTATGTTTCGCTGCAACCGCATGTGCCAATGGAAATTGCAATCCCGCAAAATCAATAATTTCGCCTTGCGGCAAATCCCTTAAAGCCACCAGCACATTGTCTTTCGGATGAATCAACACGTAAGGCTGTCTGTTCTTATCCATATTATAACTGAAATATTTTATCCATAATTACCCACTTCTCTCCTTCTTTTGCTCCTGGAATCGCCGATTGGTATTTCCACATCAGCTGCTCCCATTCTTGCACTTTTTCATTTTCTGCATCAAGCTGTCCTTTCTTTTCAAAACTAAACTCATCATTCACCTCCATAATCATAAACAACCGGTTTTCAAATCGATAGATTTCCATATTCACTACTCCTGCATCCAAAATCGATTGTTTGATTTCAGGCCAAATGGCTTGGTGATAATCTTCGTATTTGGCAATCAATACCGGGTCATTGACCAAATCCAATGCTAAACTATATCTCTTCATTACTAATTAGTGTAAAGTTTCTGTTTTCTCCACGGCAATGTTCTTTGTGTTTATGGCAAAGATTGCCACCACGATAAAACATAGCAAAACTATTGCATAACCAAATTGCAGATTGCCGGTCTTATCCGCTATCAAACCTAAAATTGGAGGAATAATCGCGCCACCAACAATAGCCATCACGATCAGACTGGAAGCCGATTTTGTGTCGGAACCAATGCCTTCAACCCCTGTCGCAAAAATCGTCGGGAACATAATCGACATAAAGAATGCGATGCCAATCAAGGCATATAAGGTATTCACTCCTGAGCCAAACATCACGTAAATGGTCAATGCACTTGCGATTACTGCATAAATTAACAGCAATTTGGACGGCTTGATGTACTGCATAAAGAATGTGCCGATAAAACGGCCAATCATAAATGCAAATCCTGCAGCTCCGGCATACCAACCCGCATCTTTATTTGAAATACCAGCGATATCTGTTGCATACAGCACTAAAAAGCTCAACACGCAAACTTGAGCGCCGACATAGAAGAATTGTGCAATGACCGCCCATTTTACATTTTTATGTTTCCAAGCGTGGAAAAAACCACCTTGAGGCTTCTCATCCTTGTCTTTGATGTCTGGCAATCTTGTGAAATAAAACAGTACAGCGACCAACAGAATAATAACTCCAAGAATCACATAGGGTGCTTTGACTGCCGCAGTTTCAGCCTGAATGTAAGCCGTTCTAGCCTGTTCGCTTAAATCAGCTATTTGATCTGCAGAAAGCGGTTCTTCAGTCAATATGTATTTTCCCCCGATAATCGGTGCAATAAATGCTGCCAAACCATTAAATGACTGTGCAAAATTCAAACGTTGGGTCGCCTTTTTTGGATCGCCCAACACGGTCATGTAAGGATTTGCAGCCGTTTCCAAAATGGTCAGGCCACACGCAACGATAAACAACGCAGCAAGGAAAAACGGATAACTAATTGTATTTGCCGCAGGCACAAAAAGGAAACATCCAATGGCAAAAATCAGTAAGCCAATTAGAATCCCAGCTTTGTAGCCATATTTTTTTATGATCATTCCGGCAGGAATGGCCAAAAGAAAATAAGCGATAAAGACTGCTGAATCGACTAAAGATGCTTGTAAGGTTGTTAAACTAAAGGCATTTCGCAAATGCGGAATCAATATAGGATCTAGATTATGAATAAATCCCCAAAAGAAAAATAACGACGTAATCAATACAATCGCCATCGTATAGCTTTTTGTTTGTGTCATAAATTGTACATGCTTATAATTGTTAGGTTAAAATTAACAAGATTTTTGACGCAAGGATTGAACTATTTTACCTAAGTAGTAAACTATTTTACCTTATAATTTGTACTTTTATCTAACGATTAGAATAAATATGTAAGTACAGATGCAGATTCAGCGATTAAGCCATTCTCACGCTTCCAAACAAATCTATACCCGAAGGCATGACACGAGACCTCAATACCACAACATTTGGCATTACCATGAGGAAATCGAGTTTATACAAATCAACAAGGGTTCGGGCACCGTATTTATAGGAGATTGCATCCGAGAATTTTCCAATGGGGATGTTTTTCTGATCGGAAGCAACCTACCCCATTATTGGTTATTCGATGAAGAATATGTGCTGGATGAAGAGAGCAAAGCGGACATCAACGTCATCCATTTTTTGCCAAACTTTTGCGGTGATTCGTTTCTTCAGTTGTCTGAATGCCAATCCATTTCCAACTTATTGCAACATGCGAAAAAAGGGTTGTTGTTTCGGCGAACAGATAAGACCATCCGGAAGTTTTTTGAAAATTTATTTGACTATAAAGGGATTAAACAAGTTACGGCTTTATTGGATATTCTGGATTATTGTGCTTCTGATCTTTCGATGGATGTACTCGTCAGCGAAAATTATGCATTTCTGAATCAGCTGGACGATTACGATCGCATGAATAAGATTATGGATTACATTCGTGTATCTTATAAAAACCCGATTAAATTAAATGACCTTGCTACAGAAGCTGGCATGACACCCAATTCGTTTTGTCGCTATTTCAAAGTCAAAACTGGAAAAACCTTATTGGAATTCTTAACCGAAATCCGCATCGCTACGGCTTGCAAACAATTAAAAGAAAGTTCGGTTTCGATTAAAGAAATGAGTTTTGATTGCGGATTTAATAATTTCGTGAGCTTTCATAAAGCTTTTAAGAAAATCACAGGTAAGACACCTATGGAATATAGGAATTGGGGGTAAAATAATACTGGGAAAACCTTCATCATAAAATCAATTTCTTTATCTAAAAGAGTAATTCGAATAGAGTAATTTGTTCTAACCGCCTCATCAACTAAACAAACCTATTACATCTTTGTTAATTTTAGTATGAGAGCAATATGGACAGGAACTATTGGCTTTGGGTTGGTCAATATTCCAATCAAAATATTTAGCGCGATTCAAAATAGCCAATTGGATTTGGATATGCTGGATCGCAAAGACCAATCGAATATCAAATTCAAGCGCGTCAATGAAAAGACCGGCAAAGAAGTCGAGTGGGATAATATTGTTAAAGGTTACTTGCTGAAAGATAAATATGTCGTTTTGGAAGATGCTGATTTCGAAGAAGCCTTGCCAGAGAAAACTAAGAGCATTGATCTCCAAACATTCGTCAAAGAAGATGATATTGACAGCATTTACTTCGATACGCCCTATTACCTCGAAGTTCAGAAAGGCGGTGAAAAAGCGTATTCTTTGCTGCGCAAAGCGCTTGAAAAAACTAAGATGGTCGGACTCGGAACTTTCGTAATGCGTACAACAGAAAACTTAGCGATTATCAGACCGTATGAAGGCATGTTATTGCTCAATAAATTGCGTTTTGAAGAGGAAATCCGAGATTTCAGCGACCTGAATATTCCAAATGCCAAAATCTCCAAAGGTGAAATGGATATGGCCGTCTCTCTGATCAAGCAACATAGTTCGGATTTTGATATTTCCGGTTATAAAAATGAATATGCAACCGAACTATTGAAAATCATTAAGCAAAAATCCAAAGGTAAACGGGCTTCAATCCGTAAGCTCAACGTCGACAAAGAGAATACAAAAGCTTCCGAGTTATTAGCGAAATTAAAAGCGAGTTTGGGATAATGATAAGTAAAAATTCAAAAGTAAAAAGTAAAAAGTAAAAAAATTATATAGCATAATAATTGCTATGCTAATTTAGAAGGGTTTACGGATAGTTAGAATAGGTTATTGAGGAAAGATCTTATTAATGAATTGTACTTGTCATTCTGATACGAAGTGAAGAATCTCCACGTTATTAAAACCTTAGAAATCAACTCTTCCGTTTCATCAATGTAATAATAGTTAATTCTCTTCAATAAAATTTTCGTCATAGAAATTCCCACATCTCAAATCTATTGTCTGAAATCTTAAAATTAAATATCTTTAAATCCTCTTTTTTATCAAATATTCAACTAAAATCACAGATGCGATTCCAGCTGTGTACCAGAACATATCAACCCACGAGAAAGAATTACCAAGCAACATTTTTGCCCATTCAGAATTTTCAAGCCCCAGCCAGTTGATAAAATTGATTGATTGCAAAAACTCAATAAAATACGCAAATAATAAAACAAAAATTGCCACCGGCAAAACTGGTAAGTTCAAAAAACTTTTAATAAAGCAATACAGCAAAATAACCACCAAAAAATCGCCGAAATAAGGACGTATAAAATCATCATGGACGTATAACGCAATAATCAGTTCAATAACGAATAGAATCACGGCTAGCAAGAAGTAGGTTATAGTGAATTTTAGCATAATAATTTATCTTTTAAAGATAAAAGTTATAAATGTAATTTATCTATAAACGTTGTGAAGAAAATTGAAAACGTTCGATAAATAGTTTAACTAGATTTTACATTCAGGACATCTATTAAGACAAATTACGCTATCTTTAGTATTCAAAATAAAAATCAATGGAACTACTCCCCTTATTTGCTAAAATATTTACTGGAATCGTCGCGGTAGAACACTTGTATATTTTGTATATGGAAATGTTTGCCTGGGAAACGTTGGGAAAGAAAACTTTTAAAGGTGCGCTACCTGATGAACTTTTTAAACCAACAAAAGGTTTAGCCGCGAATCAGGGACTATACAATGGCTTTCTCTCGGCAGGATTGATTTGGAGTTTCTTTATTGAAAACCCCATTTGGCAAAATAATGTGGCAATATTTTTCTTAAGCTGTGTAGTTGTTGCAGGCTTATATGGTGCTATAACAGCATCAAAGAAAATATTTTTCACCCAGGCTTTGCCAGCAATTATTGCGTTGGTGTTGGTTTTGTTGGCGAGATAGTTGAGCTTTATTATTTATCGCTACTAAAAATATTCCATTCATAAAAAAAGGATATTAGCTCTTAAACCAATATCCTTTTCCTAAAAAATCACAAAGTTTTTTTAATTTTTACTTTTTAATTTTACTTATACAAATACCTAATTTCTTCTCTGAGGTTATATTTCGAAGCCATTACCTCACCATAAGCGCCAGCGCTTCGGATTGCAATTAAGTCTCCTCGTTTACTTTTAGGAAGCAATACTTCTTTGCCGAAACAATCTGAACTTTCGCAGATTGGGCCGACAACATCATAATTCAGCGATTCAGCACCTTCCACATCCCCCACACGTTCAATTTTATGAAAAGCTTGATACAAAGCTGGGCGCATCAATTCAGTCATTCCTGCGTCGAGAATTAGAAAATTTTTCTTAATGCCGCTCTTTGTAAACAGTACTCTACTTAACAGTGTCCCGCATTGTGCTACCAAAGCTCTTCCTAATTCAAAATGCACTTCTTGTTTAGGAGTGCGTTCCAAGAATTTATCAAATATTTCGAAGTATGCTTCAAAGTCGGGAATAGCATTGGTATCCGGATTGTGGTAATCGATGCCTAATCCTCCGCCAACATTTAATACTTTGATCGTCGTTCCGCGTTCTTCAAACCAATTTTTCCACTCATTCACTTTCACACAAAGGCTTTTGAAAACATTTAGGTCGACGATTTGTGAACCGATATGAAAGTGCAATCCGACCAATGTCAGGTTTTCACATTTCCTCAAAATAGAAGCTGCAATTTCCAATTCCGAATTCGGCACGCCGAATTTGTTTTCGTCCAGACCCGTTGTAATGTAGTGATGCGTGTGCGCATCAACATTTGGATTGATACGGAGCGATACATTGGCTTTCACGCCGACTTCGCCTGCTAATGAATTGATCACTTCCAACTCTTCGATCGATTCAACATTGAATGCGAAAATATCATGACGTAAAGCAGTTAATATTTCCTTATCTGCTTTTCCTACGCCTGCAAATGTAATTTTATCGGGCGCAAAGCCCAAGTCAATCGATTTTTGTACTTCATTTCCGCTCACACAGTCTGCACCAAAGCCTTTGGATTGGATCAAGGACAGCAATCGTTCATTAAAATTAGCCTTCAAAGCATAATGAACGTGGAAATTACGTTTTTCTGCTGCAGTTTTTGCAGCATCTAAAGTTTGTTCTAATAAGGGTAGATCATAATAGTATGCTGGTGTGCCCAGTTGCGCTAGCTGTTCTACTTCTTCTTTTGTTAATGTCATCTAAATCTTTTCTTAAAACAAACGGTTATGTAGTGAGCGCAAAGCTTCTACTTTATGTTCAGTATCCAACAATAAAGAAACGTTATAATCCGATCCGCCATACGATATCATGCGTACTGGCAAATGTTTTACAGCATCTAGTACGCGAGCAGCATAGCCGTGAGTATTTGCTCCAAAATCACCGACTACACAAACAATAGTCTGATCTTGATCAACGCTTACTTTACCGAAATCATTGACCTCCTTAATAATATCTTCCAGGTTACGGGTATCGTCAATCGTCAGGGATATCGCAACTTCAGAAGTCGTAATCATATCGATCGGCGTTTTATAGCGTTCGAAAATCTCGAACACCCTACGCAAGAAACCATACGCCAACAACATGCGTGTCGAGTGAATATGGATTGCCGTAATGCCATCTTTTGCAGCTATCGCGCGAATAGCTCCCTTTTGTCCACCATTTTCGCTGATTAAAGTTCCTGCAGCCTGAGGATCCATTGTATTCAACAAACGTACAGGCACATTGTATTTTTGCGCTGGAAATACACTTTGTGGATGCAAAATCTTAGCGCCGAAATAGGCAAGCTCTGCAGCTTCGTCGAAACTCAAATGAGCAATAGGCGTTGTGTTTTTCACAACGCGAGGATCATTGTTGTGCATTCCGTCGATATCCGTCCATATCTGGATTTCTTCAGCCTGAATAGCAGAACCAATCAGCGAAGCTGTGTAGTCCGATCCGCCTCGGCGAAGGTTATCGATTTCGCCAAAAGAATTTCGGCAGATATATCCTTGCGTAATAAATAACGTATTGCCTGGATGTTCGTTTAATACTGCTGTTAATTTCTCTCCGATATAAGGAACGATCGGCTCGTTGTCCTCATCGATTTTCATAAAATCAAGTGCAGGCAATAAAACGGCAGGGACCCCGATTTCTTTTAAATGAAAATAAAATAAGGCTGTTGATATCAATTCTCCCTGAGCCAAAGTAATCTTTTCTTCTACTGGCGTAAATAATTCATTGGATAAAGAAGCGATCAGGTTAAAATGATAATCGATCAATTGATGTCCATTCTTCAAACCCTCTTCAGTGGTAAACAATTCTTGCAGCAATGCCTCATACGAGTCTTTAAGCTTCTTAATCAATGTAATGGCCTCGTCCTTCTTACCTAAAAGAAATGCCTGAGAGATTTCAACCAATGCATTCGTTGTTCCCGAAACTGCGGAAAGCACAACGATCTGTTCTTCCTGAGGATTGACAATGTCCAGTAAGGCTTTGATGCGCTCTGCGCTCCCTACTGATGTCCCACCAAATTTTAAAATTTTCATGTTAATTAGTACGCTTTTTTAAAAAGTTTTTGAATATAGAAAAATCCCGACGCATTTTATGCTTTAAATGAATTTAAATGATGCTTTATCGATCAGTCAGCTAAATCATTTTCTATATCCGCTTGTTTGTTTTTTTATCTTTTGTAAATTATTTCAGTCTTAAATCCTTCGATGTCGAAATGCTTAAACAAAAAAAAGCGGCACAAATGCATTTAAGCTTCTGTGCCGCATAATAAGTTATGCGGAAGAATTACTTCTTCAGTGCATCGATCAATAAATTTGCTAGTTCAGCACCGATTCGCTCCTGTGCTTCATTTGTGGCTGCGCCAATATGAGGCGTCAATGAAATGCGAGGGTGGCTCAAAATCTCCGCGCGAGGCGTAGGTTCGTTATCAAAAACATCTAATGCTGCAAAGGATACCTTGCCTGAATCCAAAGCTTTGACTAATTCCAGTTCATCAATTACGCCACCTCTAGAAGCATTGACTAAAGCAACGCCATCTTTCAATGTTGGGAATTCATCTACTCCGATAATCGGACGATCTGTAAACGGAACATGCAAAGAAATAAAATCAGAAACCTTCAATAGGTCTTCTACTTTTACTTGTTTGATTGGCACATCAACAGTCACTCCTTGAGAAAGACTCAAAGTCAATGCTTCCGGACCTTCGAAAAGATCAGAATACACAACATTCATTCCCAATCCCAAACCAATTTTAGCGGTTTCTCTTCCGATGCGCCCAAAACCTACAACACCTAACGTTTTACCGCGAAGTTCGATTCCATTTGCATAAGCTTTTTTCAAAGCTGCGAAATTTGTTCCGCCTTCTGTAGGCATTTTACGATTCGCATCATAAACGAAACGCACGCCATTTAACAAATGCGCAAATACCAATTCGGCAACGGACAACGAAGATGCTGCCGGTGTATTGATTACAGCAATTCCTTTCGAACGTGCATAATCCACATCGATATTATCCATCCCAACTCCACCTCGTCCTATCACTTTCAAGTTTGGACATAGGTCGATTAAATCTTTTCTAACTTTCGTTGCACTGCGAACAGTAATGGCATCGTAAGCATTTAATTTTACAGGCAATTCTTCTTGTGGAATGTGATTCACGTCCACTTCGAAACCTGCATCTTCCAATATTTTTTTACCTAACGGATCAATTCCGTCATTAGCTAAAATTCTCATGTATTCAGACTAAAATTATTTTTTACCTTCTTCAAATTCTTGCATCGCATCGACCAAAGCATTGATTGAGCCAATGCTTAATGCATTATAGATTGACGCTCTAAATCCACCCACGGAACGATGACCTTTAATCCCAATCAAGTTGCGCTCTTTTGCTAAAGCTAAAAATTCCGCTTCCAATTCTGGTGTATCCATGACAAAAGTCACATTCATGCGTGAACGATCCGCCACATCAGCCGTACCTCTGAAATATGGATTGCGCTCAATCTCATCATACAATGTACGAGCTTTAACAATATTTTCTTGTTCGATCACAGCGATGCCGCCTTTCGCTTTTAACCAGCGTAGGTTTAGCATCGATACGTAGATTGAAAATACTGGGGGCGTATTGTACATTGAACCTGCTTTCGCATGTGCTTCGTATCCGAAAATTGTCGGTAAAGTACGTCCAGATTTCCCAAACAAATCATCCTTAATGATCACTAAAGTTACTCCAGCTGGACCCATATTTTTTTGAGCGCCCGCATAGATTAAATCGTAATCAGCCACGTTGATATTTCTGCTTAAAATATCCGAAGACATATCCACAACGATTGGAATAGACGCTTTAGGTGTTTCAAAAACTTCTGTACCGTATATCGTGTTGTTTGATGTAAAATGAAAATATGCTGCGTCAGAAGGTATTTCGTAGCCTTTAGGCACGTAGCAGTAATTGCGGTCGCTTGACGATGCCACAACTTCTACCTGCCCTACTTTCTTAGCTTCTTTTGCTGCTTTAGACGCCCATACACCGGTATCTAAATAAGCTGCCTTCGCTCCTTCTGGTAAGATATTCATAGGAACCATCGCAAATTGCTGACTTGCTCCTCCTTGTAAAAACAAAACCGAATAGCCATGAGGAACATTTAATAATTCCCTAACCAATCGCTCTGTTTCGATTACGACCGCTTCAAATTCTTTCGAACGATGCGAAATTTCTAAAATGGATAAACCGGTATTATCGAAGTCTAAAACTGCCTGCGAAGCTTCTTGGAAGACTTCCTTAGGCAAAATACACGGCCCTGCACCAAAATTATGTTTCATTTATACTGATTTTAATCCCTTTATTGTGTTTATAAGAAAACCTAAGTTTTTTTTAAAGCACAAAGTTAAAATAATATTTATAAAATTTTAATCCAAACCAAAGATTTATTATAAATCATGTAATTATACTGTCTTATTACTGAAAATTTTACACAAAACACAGACATGTAACCACTTAACTTTTAAGATAATTCTCGTTGATTCAAGCTGTTTGACAATCGATTTTCGTACGCATAATTATCGCCAAACAGTAAAAAAAGTCGTATCTTCGCATGCGACGTGTGGAAAATTCCCACCCGTGAATCGCTAGTTTGATTGATACCAAATAAATATGGCTGAAGAAACAGAAAATGAAAACAATTTAGTTCCTGCTTTTGACAGGATTATTCCTATTAATATAGAAGACCAGATGAAATCAGCGTACATCGATTATTCGATGTCAGTGATTGTCTCTCGTGCTCTACCTGATGCTCGAGATGGTTTGAAACCCGTACATAGACGCGTATTATATGGTATGCTTGATTTAGGTGTTACATCTGGTAAAGCGTACAAGAAATCCGCACGTATCGTCGGTGATGTTTTAGGTAAGTATCACCCACATGGTGACTCTTCTGTATACGACGCGATGGTTCGTATGGCTCAAGATTGGAGCTTACGTTATCCGATGGTCGACGGGCAGGGTAACTACGGCTCAGTCGATGGAGATCCTCCAGCAGCAATGCGTTACACAGAGGCAAGATTAAAAAAGATTGCTGAAGAGATGTTATCGGATATCAACAAAGATACCGTTGACTTCCAGCTAAACTTTGATGACTCGCTTCAAGAACCAACTGTTCTGCCTACTCGTATCCCTAATTTGTTAGTGAATGGTGCTTCTGGTATTGCCGTAGGTATGGCTACCAATATGGCTCCACATAATTTGACCGAGGTTGTCAACGGAACGATTGCTTACATTGATAATCGGGAAATCGAGATTTCTGAGTTAATGCAATTTGTAAAAGCTCCAGATTTTCCTACAGGAGGTATTATCTATGGTTTTAATGGTGTAAAAGATGCTTTTGAAACGGGTCGCGGAAGAATTGTGATGCGCGGTAAAGCAGAAATCGAAACCTTGAAATCTGGGCGTGAATGCATTATCGTGACCGAAATACCTTATCAGGTCAATAAAGCGAACATGATTGAGCGTACAGCTGAATTAGTCAATGAGAAGAAAATCGAAGGTATTTCTGCCATTCGCGATGAATCGGATCGTGACGGTTTCCGTATCGTTTATGATATCAAACGCGAAGCGAATGCAAATGTTGTGTTAAATAATCTATACAAGTACACAGCTTTACAAACCTCATTCTCTGTTAATAACATTGCCTTGGTAAAAGGCCGTCCGATGTTGATGAACTTAAAAGATATGATTCACGAATTCGTGGAACATAGACATGAAGTTGTTATCCGTCGTACAAAATATGAATTAGCTGAAGCTGAAAAAAGAGCGCACATTTTAGAAGGATATTTAATTGCTTTAGATCATTTAGATGAGGTGATTAAATTAATCCGTAGTTCGGATACACCTGAAGATGCTCGCGTAGGCTTAATGGAGCGCTTCTCTTTATCAGACATTCAAGCCCGTGCAATCCTAGATATGACGCTTCGTCGTTTAACAGGACTGGAACGTGATAAAATTAAAGAAGAATACGCTGAGTTAATGAAAACCATTGACTATTTAAAAGAAGTATTGGCTGACGAAAGTCTTCGGATGAAAATCATCAAAGATGAATTAGTCGAAGTCAGAGACAAATATGGTGACGAACGCCGTTCGGTTGTTGTACATTCTGCGGAAGACATGACCATGGAAGATTTTATTGATGATGAAGAAATCGTTATTACAATCTCCCATAACAGTTACGTAAAACGTACACCATTATCTGAATACCGCCGTCAAGGACGTGGTGGCAAAGGTTCTATTGGGTCTAGCACACGCGACGAAGATTTCACAGAACACATTATTACTGCTTCCGCGCATAACTATTTGTTATTGTTTACCGAAGCTGGACGCTGTTTCTGGTTGCGCGCATTCGAAATCCCTGAAGGAAGCCGTACTTCCCGCGGACGTGCATTGCAGAACATCATCAACGTTCCCAAAGACGAAAAAATCAAAGCATTTATTAAGGTGAAGAACTTGAAAGACCAAGATTACTTGGAAAACAACTTCATCATTATGTGTACTAAAAAAGGAACGATTAAGAAAACTTCTTTAGAAGCTTATTCGCGTCCAAGAGCAAATGGTATCAATGCAATCAACATTAATGATGGCGATCAGCTGATCGAAGCAAACTTAACGAATGGCGAAAGTGAAATCGTAGTTGCTTTACGTTCAGGAAGAGCGATCCGTTTCAATGAATCTAAGGTTCGTCCAATGGGCAGAACGGCTACTGGGGTACGTGGTATCACATTAGCGCACGAAAAAGATGAAGTTGTTGGCATGATTAGTGTAAACAGTACTGATGCAACTATCCTTGTAGTTTCAGAAAAAGGCTACGGAAAACGGACGGACATTGAAGATTACCGTGTAACCAACAGAGGTGGTAAAGGGGTTAAAACAATCAACGTAACCGATAAAACAGGTGAATTAGTTGCCATCAAAGACGTAACAGATGCAGATGATTTAATGATTATTAATAAATCTGGAATTGTTATCCGTATTGGAGTTGATACTTTGCGTGTAATGGGTAGAGCAACACAAGGCGTTCGATTGATTACTTTAAAAGGTAATGATGAAATCGCATCCATTACCAAAGTAGATCGTGAAGAAGAAATTGAAGAAGAATTAACTTCTGAAACGGATGAATCAACTGGTACTGTCTCTGATGAAGAATCAACTGGTACTGTCTCTGATGAAGAATCAACCGATCAAATTGAAAACAACGATAGCGATGAATAATCATTTTTTAATTTTTGTTTTTACTCTACTTGCTTTAGGAATAAGCAACAAAACTAGCGCGCAATCCAATTATAAGGAGGCTTCGAATAGTTTTGCTTTGTACTCCCAAACAGGTGATGTAAAGAATCTGGAAAACGCAAAGAAATTTATTGATGAGTCCTACAAAACCAAAAGGGATAGTACAAACTCAAGAAATATCGTCATGCGTTCTATGATTTATAGTTCTTTGGCTTATGCAGATTCAACACGAAAAATTAAAACGGATCGCGATCCTATCTTCATAGCTAGAGATGCGCTAAATAAATTAAAACCTCGCGATTTAGAGAACTACATCGCTGAGGTATCTTACATCAAACAGAATTTAGCAGCCGCATTTATTTACAAAGCAAACAAAGCATTAGAAGCGAAAGATTACGCAGCTTCTTACGGATATTTTGAATCGGTAAATAAATTGGCGATTAAAGGTGAGGATGTAACGTACAATCTCGCTCTATTAGCTGTTAAATCTGGTAAACTAGCTGATGCTGTCAAATACTATACAGAAATTATCAATAGAGGAAACAGCACCGCAAGCCAGCATTTGGAATTAGCCGACGTATATAAAATGCAAGGTGAAGAGCAAAAAGCGTTGACTACACTTGAAACGGCCAACACAAAGTTTCCGAATAACAAGGCAATTTTGTTCCAGCTGATTGAAGAGTATGCGGCAAATGAATCGTACAATGCAATTGTTCCTGTAATTGATCAAGCCATCAAATTCGAGCCAGAAAACATCAATCTGAATTACCTGGCAGGTTATGCAAATGAATCTGAGAATAATCTGGTTCAAGCGAAAACCTATTATCAGAAGGTTGTACAGCTGGATCCAAACAACTACGAGTCTAATTTGGCATTAGGTTTGTTGGCATTAGACCAGTTTCTGAAAGATACTATGAATCAGGAAGCACAATACAATGCGCAGAACTATTTATTAAAGGCAAACGAAATACGTCCTTACGACATCAATGCATTGAAATCTTTAGCGCTGTATTATAAAACAGCTGATGACGATGCTCAATTGGACAGAGTAAATTTATTATTAAATCAACTTTCAAATAATTAATTAATATAATTTAAAATAGGTATGAAGTATATACATTCTTTTTTATTCGTTTTATTTATTGCGGCAAGCACAAATTCTTTTGCTCAGGTAGCTAACCTTAGAAAAGCTAAAACTAATCTTGAAACTTTTCAGAAATTTAGCGAAGCTGGAACTGCAGAATTAGGAAAATCAGGCCTTACGGCGGCGAAAGAAGCAATCGACGAAGCTATCGTTCATGAGAAAACTAGTGCTAATCCAGAAGTTTGGACTTATTACAGCATTATCTATGCGAATTTGGCTAATCTAGAAAAAAGCGAAGATTACGAACAAAAAGCGGTTGCAGGTATTGCGAAAGCAACAGAATTAGATACAGATAAGAAAAATGCAGATAACATTAAAGTTGCTGGTCAGATTTTACTTGCTAATAGCTACAACAAAGGAAAAGAAGCATGGGATAAACAAGATTTCGTATCTGCTTACAAAGCTTTTGACGGTGCTTTAGCTTATGCTCCTACCGACACTACGCTAATCTACTATTCTGGAATCGCAGCAATCCAAAACAAGGATTATGAAAATGCAATCAAAAAATATACGCAAATTTTAGACTACCCAGATTACCCAGAGTATAAATCAGTAGTAGTTGATTTACCAAAATTGTACTTATCTGCTCAAGATACAGCTAATGCGCTTGTATTTGCTGCGAAAGCAGTAGAATTGCTTCCAGATAACAACGACGCAGCTATTCAGAACATCGAATTAAATTTATCTGCTGGAAATGCATCTAAAATCATTTCTCAGATTGAGGCTCAAATTGCAAAAGATCCGACAAACAAATTCTTGCAATACTACCTTGGTGTAGCTTATAATGCGGATAACAAAGAAGTTGAAGCATTAGCAGCATTTAAAAAAGCAGTTGAGATTGATCCTAATTTCTTAGAGGCAAATGTAAATGCAGCAGTGAACATCATGAATGCAACAAGAGATAAATTGTTTAACCTAAATGAGGACAAAACATTATCGACAAATGATTACAACAAAAAAGTAGATGAAATCAGAAAAGAAATTCTTGCTGCTGAACCTTATTTGTTGAAAAGTGCAGAATTAGAGCCTACTGAAGTTGAACATTTAAAACGTTTGAAAAACTTCTATGACTTTACACAAAACGAAGCTAAATCAGTTGAAATCCAAGCTAAAATAGATGCTTTTTAAGTAAATTGAATAAACTTATAAAAGAAAGGCTTTCCGAATCGGAAAGCCTTTTGTTATTTATAATAAATCGATAAATACGTTTTTTAAAGCCATGCTAATTCTTCTTTCTTCGTATCTTTGGAGGATCATATGAGGCTGAACAAAGACGATATATTTTCTATTTCATCGGAAGAAGAATTTAATGCACAAGCACTGGCTATATTTCAATATCAGGCGAAAAATATTTCGGTATATGGCGAATATTTAAACCTTATCAATCGTCCGATAGATTCCGTTCAGCATTATCGCGAAATCCCTTTTCTACCGATCGAACTTTTTAAATCACAGAAAGTCCTTCCTGAACATGCACAGGCAGAGGTGATTTTCACGAGTTCAGGAACGACTGGACAAATTACAAGCCAGCATTTTGTGGAAGATGTTTCTGTCTATGAACAAAGCTTTAGATTAGCTTTTCAACAATTTTATAGACAGCCCAAAGACTTAGTTATCTTAGCGCTGCTTCCATCCTATCTCGAACGTTCGGGTTCCTCATTGATTTACATGGTCGACGATTTGATCAAACATTCTGCTCAACAGGAAAGCGGTTATTTCCTCTATAACCATCAGGAACTTTATGATACATTGATTTCCTTAAAATCTTCGAAAAAGAAAACCATCTTGATCGGCGTAACCTACGCCCTACTCGACTTTATCGAACAGTATCAATTAGATTTTCCGGAATTGATTGTGATGGAAACAGGAGGAATGAAAGGCAAGCGCAAAGAAATGATCCGAGAGGAACTGCATGCTTTGTTGTCAACAGGATTTAATGTGGAAACCATTCATTCCGAATACGGAATGACGGAATTATTATCCCAAGCCTACTCTTCAGGTTATGGAATTTTTTCATGCCCTAACTGGATGAAGATTGTATTGAGAGATACCAATGACCCATTAACTTTGTTAGACGAGCATAAGAAAACGGGTGCAATCAACGTGATTGATTTGGCAAACTATAACTCTTGCTCGTTTATAGCGACCCAAGATTTAGGTAAATTCCATTCGGAAAATACATTTGAAATCTTAGGCCGTTTTGATCAGTCTGATATCCGAGGATGTAATTTACTTGTTCAATAATTATTGCAAGCTTCGGTCATTGAATGTATTTCCTGCATTCATATCGCCGGTATCATATCCTTTCTTAAACCAATAAGCCCGTTGTTCAGAAGTTCCATGCGTAAAGCTTTCTGGATTCGAATATCCTTGAGCACTTTCCTGAATATGATCATCACCAACAGCTTCTGCAGCGCGCATCCCTTCTAGGATATCGTTATATTCCAATTCTACCTTTGAATATTCATTTGCATAATGCGCCCAAACTCCAGCATAGAAATCGGCTTGCAATTCGGTCATCACCGAAATTTTATTGTATTCCGTTTCGCTCATGCGCTGACGCATGGCATTCGTCTGCTCCATTACGCCCAAAAGATTTTGAATATGATGCCCAACTTCATGTGCAATCACATAAGCCAATGCAAATTCACCTTTGGCACCAAACTTTGTGGATAGCTCCCGATTAAAAGATAAATCCAAATACACCGTTTGATCCGCCGGACAATAGAAAGGCCCATACTGCGCCAAACCTTGTCCACAACCTTGTGTCTGCGTTCCGCCGGTATAAACAACCAGTTTGGTATCTGTGTATGTTTTTCCTTGTTGCTTAAATAATTCAGACCAGACTTGATAGGTGCTCGTCAAAACCACATCTGAGAAATCCATCAATCGATCTTCTTCCGGCGTAGATTGATATTCGCCCTGCTCATTGACCTGGGTTGTTTGTTCTGTAGCGATCTGGTTCAATAATAAAGATGGATCCGCACCGCACATCCATGCAATCAATAAGATTACTATACCGCCAATTCCGCCAAATGCTATTCGCTGACCTCCCGACGAACCGCGTCGGTCATCAATATTGCCTCTTCTATCGCCTTGTTGCCACTTCATAATGTTAATGTTAAATGTCCTTCAATTTAGCAAAATTAATTAGTATTTAATTAATTGATATTATACAAACAAAAATGTATTTTTTTAGTTTTATCTTGCGCCATTAAAATTTTAAATACGCAATGAGCAACTTGTTATTGGAAAAAGAATTATTCGCGCGCAGCGAAAACCAATGTGAATTATGCCGATCGACCGATACACTTTCTATTTACGAAGTACCTCCAGAAACGCAAATTAATGCCGATACAACGATTTTATTATGCAAAGCTTGTATCGATCAAGTTGATAAAAAAGAGCAATTAGATCCTTCACACTGGCGCAACTTATCCGAAACCATGTGGTCACCGTTTGCTCCTGTCCAAGTCGTTGCTTGGCGCATGTTGAGCCGTTTGAGAAATGAAAGCTGGGCTTCAGATAGTTTGGACATTTTATATCTGGACGAAGAAACGCTGGACTGGGCAAAGAAAACAGGAGATCATGAACAAGAAGGAACTGTGGATTTTCATCAAGATAGCAATGGAATGCGATTGGTTGAAGGTGACACTGTCGTTCTGATCAAAACATTGGATGTTAAAGGCTCATCCATCAATGCTAAATTGGGTACAGTGGTCAAAAACATCCATTTAGTTCACGATAATACCGAACAGATCGAAGGCAAGGTAGAAGGACAAACCATCGTTATTCTCACTAAATATTTAAGAAAAGGATAAATTTATTCACTTATTTTCCAATTTGCATGTCAAGAAATTTAAAACGCACCATGTACATTATTTTATCATTAGTTGTCATACTTTTTGTTGTCTATTACTTTTTTACTAGACAAGAGCAAATGGGTCAAGTTCCTTCAGGTCTTCGCTTGGAGCGAATGTCGGGAACAGCAACCTACAAAAACGGAGCATTCGATAATTTATCCGTAACGCCGTCACTTTCAGAAGACGACAACTATTTCAATGTGCTTAAAAACTTCCTGTTTGGCAAAGAAAAACGCAACGAGCCAACGGATGAAATCCCACATATCCAGACTGATTTACACAGCCTGCCATTGGACAGCAACCTGTTAGTATGGTTTGGACATTCTTCTTATTATCTTCAACTCGATGGCAAGCGATTTTTAATTGACCCTGTATTTAGCGGCGCTGCTTCTCCTCTACCGGGATCGGTCAAAGCTTTCGCTGGCGCGAATACTTACGGAGTTGATGATATGCCAGAAATCGATTACCTCGTTATTTCACATGACCATTGGGACCATCTGGACTACAAGACTATTCTTGGCTTAAAAAACAAAGTCAAACAAGTGATTACTGGATTAGGCGTAGGTTCGCATTTTGAACTGTGGGGTTATGACCCTAAAGTAATAACCGAACTTTACTGGCATGAAAGTGCGGACTTATCTCCAAGTTTCAAAATCACAGCTACGCCAGCAAGACATTTTTCCGGCAGGTTATTAACAAGAAACAATACCTTATGGGCTTCCTACGTCTTACAAACCCCAACGGCTAAATTATTCTTAGGAGGTGATTCGGGATACGATACTCATTTTAAACAAATTGGCGAGCAATACGGACCTTTTGATTTGGCCATCTTAGAAAATGGACAATACAACAAAAGCTGGAAATATATTCACATGATGCCGGAAGAAGTCGTACAAGCAAGTCAAGATTTGAATGCAACGAAATTCTTTCCCGTACATTCCTCAAAATTTTCATTGGCTTTGCATCCATGGGATGAACCATTAATTCGCGTCAGCAAAGAAGCAAATTTAAAACAAGTACCTTTGATTACACCGAAAATCGGCGAAGTGGTTTATTTGAATCAAAATCAGCTCTTCGAGCAATGGTGGGTCGGAAAAAATTAATTAAAATTTAGCAAGTAGATAATGAATGAAATTGTATTAATAAGCGGAGCACTTTTCGGAATACTTGGAATTATCCTAGGTGCTTTTGGGGCGCATTTATTTAAGAAATTTCTCCCTGAGGAAAAACTAGCGTCCTTTGAAGTGGGCGTGCGCTATCAATTTTATGGTGCGCTAACTTTACTGGTAATCGGTTTTAATGGAAATTTCGATATGCAAGCTTATCGAGTTGCCTACTATTGCATTACTATCGGAACAATCCTATTTTCGTTTAGCATTTATGGATTATCCTTTGCCGACTATTGGAAGAAAAACTTAAAATTTCTAGGGCCGATTACTCCTCTTGGCGGATTATTGCTTATCATCGGATGGGTCGCCCTATTGATTGCATTTATCAATTAATTGCATACTTATCAATCCTAGCTATTTTACTTAGCCCGTGAAGACAGCATCCATCAAAAGCTTTTTGACTGAATACCTATTCAAATGGATATTGATATGCTTAATTACTGGGGCGCTGGTCGGAACTGTATCTGCATTTTTTCTGTTTGCCTTAGATTGGGTGGGCAGTTATAGAGAAGCGCATCTATGGATTATCGGATTTCTTCCCTTGGCGGGAATGTTGATGGTTTTCGCTTACAAGAAATGGGGAAAAGGAACGGAAAAGGGAAATGATTTAGTTCTTGAAGCCTATAGCAATAGTTACACGAATATTCCATTGCGCATGGCGCCAATGATTTTATTCAGTACATTAGTGAGCCATTTATTTGGAGCTTCGGTCGGACGTGAAGGAACAGCCATTCAATATGGAGCTTCTATCTCAAACCAATTCATTCGCTTATTTTCATTTACAAAAGAAGAAAAACGAACCCTAGTATTAATTGGCATCGCATCAGGATTTGCTTCCTTATTCGGAACGCCTTGGGCCGGAACAATCTTCGCTTTAGAAGTCGTTCGCGCTGGCAAATTTCGATGGAAAGCTATCGTTCCGATTTTGCTAACATCCTTTTTGGCCAATCAGGTTTGTTTAGTCTGGAATGCGCATCACACAAGTTATTCCGCTATCAGCAATTTACCTGGTGAATGGTTAAAAACATTGGCCTATGCGCTTGGAGCTGGAGTTTTATTCGGCTTAGCGGCGATGCTGTTTGTGTACTTTGGAAAGTTATTTAAAAAAGCTTTCGGTTATTTTGCAAATCCTTATATCGCTCCGATTATTGGAGGACTGATTATTATTCTGTCAGTATACGCTTTGGGCACCAGCAAATACATCGGCTTGGGCATTCCAACAATTAAAGAAGCATTTGCTGTTCAATTGCCCACTTATGATTTCTTGATCAAAATAATTTTAACGACTTTGTGCCTTCGGGCAGGTTTTAAAGGTGGGGAAGTTACGCCCCTCTTTTTTATTGGCGCGACTTTAGGAAATGCGTTATTCCTATTTATTCCTTTGCCGATGGATTTATTGGCAGGATTGGGCTTTGTTGCCGTTTTCGCCGCTTGCACAAAAACACCATTGGCCTGCACGATTATGGGCATTGAACTCTTCGGAATGGAACCCACGCTTTATTTTGCGGCAGCATGCTTTGTGGCTTACTATGTCTCTACAAGCTACGGAATTTATCGGCAACGCCATCGACTGCCTTACTACTTTTCTCTGAGCAAGAACTAGAAATTGAAATCCCTCATTGCGAAACGCAATGACATAAAAAGCCTCCAACAGTTAAAATCTTTGGAGGCTTCGATATGTAAGAACACTATATAATTATGTCTAATTAATAAAAATTCTTCTGTCTCTAGATGTGAAAGAAAAGCAAACCTTTTTCTTAATCTTTATGTTCAAATTATTTATCATAAAAGATAAAGAAATACAGAATACCCAATACCACTATTGTAATAAAAATGGTCCAATGAACGGTATATCCTGCTGGCTCATCATTTGGTTCTTCCACAACTTTTTTTGGAACTTCTTCTTCATCTTCTGCCATATGCTTAAAATTTGTGGTTATCTATTGCTTGAAGTATCAACTTGATTCGTATCAATCGGAGTTGCGATTGTGTCAGATTGATTCAAATTATAACGTGTTTCGTCTCCATTCGTAGGAGGTAGCGCAGTAGGCTCACCGTCCGTTTTGTTTGCATCTGGATTATTGCAAGCTGCCAAGGTGAAGAAGCAGCCAACTGCCAACATCAGTATTAATTTCGTAGTTTTCATAGTTCTTATAGTTTTAGTTGATAAAATAAGATATATAATTAAAACAGTCAGATTATGCTAATTGTTTGATTAAATTTGAATTAGCTGTTTTAAGAATTTCTGAAGAAAAATGGCGTAATCTCATAAATGACTGAAAATAAAACACTTACTGATGAATCATTTCGTATAAATCTTCGATAATTTCATGTGCTGTTTTCTGAATAATTTCTTGAGGCGAACCATTGTACTGACATTTTTTAGATAAGCCCATGTTCTCAAAAAAGATATCGACATATACTGTTCCGACAGGCGCTACATCACTCGTTTCCTTACATTCAGAAGCAAAACCCGTAACAGCAATCGCGATGTCAGGACTGTATTTCCGTTCAAGCCCTTTTATCATCGCATTGGTTACTTCAGCCGAAACGCCACCGTAATTATGTAAGATTTGGTCATCAATATTTAAAATCTGCTTTTTCATATCATCATGGTAGCAGACGATAGAACCTAAGAAATAATCTCCGGAATATTTTTCTAAACTAAATAGAAGTCCCAAAAATCCGGCAGTCATGCTTTCAGCTAATACCAGTTTTAGTCCCTTTGCTTTAAAATAGGTCCCGCAATACGCGAGCTTTTCTGTATGAATATCCATGTTTTTCAAATAAAAGTTCAACAGTATAGATGGTTTTATGTCCCAATCAAACACATTTGGTTCATAATAATTTAATTTAAGGAAATAGGTTTTAAGTTGTTTCTTAGTACTAAACAGCAATTTTGAAAAAATGTTTGATTTAGGAGAAAGTAACTTTTCAAAGTAAAAAGCTTTTCAAAGTAAAAAGCTTTTCAAAGTAAAAAGTAAAAATTCAAAAGTAAAAATTCAAAAGTAAAAATTCAAAAAACCTTTCTGGTCGCTAGCGCACGCGTTTAATTCCCCTAACACCCGAAGGGGGAACTATTGCGGAATGTCTTTCTGTATTTTTGAATTTTGAATTTTTCTCGGTTTTTTGAAATTGGAAAGGCTATACACAGAGTTCCACAGAGGATATCGCAGAGTTTCGCAGAGCTAGGTTCCATTACGCCCGAAGGGGGAACAATTGTAGAAAGCCTTGCTAAATTTTTGAATTTTCACTTTTGAATTTTGAATTATCCTCCGTGTCTTTTGCGCCTTCTCAGTGTCCTCTGCGGTCTTTTGAATTTGGAAAGGCTATACACAGAGTTTCGCAGAGGATATCACAGAGTTTCGCAGAGTTAGATCTTAAAACATTGAAAGTGCTTGCTCTTTTTTGAATTTTCACTTTTGAATTTTGAATTATCCTCCGTGTCTTTTGCGCCTTCTCAGTGTCCTCTGCGGTCTTTTGAATTTGGAAAGGCTATACACAGAGTTTCGCAGAGCTAAGTCCCCCTTACCCCCGAAGAGGGAACTATTGCGGAAAGCCTTTCTGAATTTTTACTTTTTTCCTTTAGGATGCGTATGGAAATCAGGCATATCGTTTAGCTGTTCTTTCTGAGGATCTACCCCTGCTTCGCCATCCCCTTCCTGCTTCTTATCTCGTTTTTCAATGACTGAGGTAATCGTCTTTTTCTTTTTAGGTTGTTCGTCTTTATTGATAATCCCGACTTGATCACTTTCTTTCTTAATAGCCATAGTTTTTCGGTTTAGTGTTGTTCTCTACCTACAAAACAGGCTACTTCCAACAATGTTTTACGATTGTATAGAATTTCCTATGTTTAGGTTCAACTCAACGTCTCGCACCAGCGTAATCTTTATATCAATTACTAAAGCCCTTCACTCTATCTACGCACCTGCCCTTCTTACTTTTGAATTTTCAACTTTTTACTTTTGAATTTTGAATTATTTAATTATCCAACGCATACAAAGCGAATGTACCTAACCAATGGCTGCCCATATAATCATCTTCTTTAGAAAGGTTTGGAAGCGAATAAGCAATGTGTTCAGATGCAATTCGTTGCAAATGTTCATTTTCAGTTACGGGTAGTTTTTTCGCGATGCCATAAAGACAAGCCGCACGGCTATAATTCAAGCCATCGAGATGCACTAATTTCCCATCCGTGCGATCTTTTACTTTTCCAGGCTCAAGAGTATAGTCAGCACGCGTAAATTCTGGCAAGAAATCAGCAAACCACTTCTCAAAAGCAGGCGCATCCATTATTTTGCTCATCAAAAATGCTTCTTCTAAGCAAGGCGATAAAAAGTCAGAACCGCTTGGCTCGTAAGCCAATGGGCAACCTTTGTCCTGCTCAAATAACCTTTTTGAATGTTCCACAATGCTGGATTCAAATTCCTTATTCCCGACTCTCCGGGCATAATCTAGGGATAAGGATAAGCCAAATGCAGAATTATCATGCTGTCCGGAACGGATTGGGTAGACCAATTTTGGCAAATAATCGATGTATCGCTTGACCAACAAATCCGTCAGCGGATCCAATGCCGATTTCCATTGCTTCGCATCCTCATTTTCCCAAGTTGACAATTCTTCTTGCACCTTAAATAACCATGCCCAACCATACGTGCGCTCAAAACCCAAGTTATTTTTATCTTCAAAGAAGGCTTTTTCAACCAAACCATTTTCTTTCGTCAGATGTTGGTTTAATAAAGTTCTTACTTCGCCAATAGAATCTAAATCGGGATAGGCTTTCAATAATTTAATCACCGACCAATAGCCATGTACGGAAGAATGCCAATCATAGCATCCGTAAAATATCGGGCGCAAAGCTTTCGGTGTTTTTAGATCGGCAGCACTGCCAATTGTTTGCCCTAGTTTGTTGGGGTATTCCACGGGAATGCAATGCACAGGCATCGCAAATATTTTTTTAGCTAAAGATCGGTCTAGCTTATAGGAAGTCACCGGCACTGAATCTTTTGGCTTGTCTTTTTGGTTGGATTGGCAGGAAATCATACCGAATAAAATGATTGAATAGATAATCCTTGATAGATTGAATTGCATATAATTTATTTTTCTGCAATTAATATACTGCTTTTTAAACTTATTTATAAAATTTTTGTTATTTCTAAAAACAACGAGATGAACATATCGGACTTAATTTCAGGAGGTATTGGTTCAAAGGTGGCCAATAACATTTCCAGCAAAACAGGTATTGACAGCAACAAGACTAAATGGATCATTGCTGCCGCAGTTCCTTTGATGATCGCCGCATTAAAATACAATGCTTCGAAAAAAGAAGAAAAAGCGCAAAGCATTGACAATGCCGTGCAAACGAAGCATACCGGAGAAGTTTTGGATCAATTGGACAATCAGCTTCCAGCAGAAGATGATGAAGACAATGGAAAAATTGTTCAGAATATCTTTGGCAAGAACAAAGATTCTGTGGAAAATGACCTGTCGGAAAAATCGGGATTAGACAAAGGCAAAATTGCCGGCATCTTGGCTATACTCGCTCCTATTGTCATGGGCTATATCGGCAAACAGAAAAACGGAAGTGGCGGTACGGGTATCGGCGACTTGATTGGGAATATTTTGAATGGCGGAAAGTCGGGAACTTCAGATAGCAATTCTTCTTTCGGAGGCTTGGGAGATTTAGTTGGCGATTTCTTTAATAAGGACAAAGACTCCTCCTCTAAAGGAAGCATTTTGGATAAAATCACAGGAATGTTTAAATAAAAATTAGAAAAAGTCCGTTCGCAACCGATGCGAACGGGAGGAAAACCACAAAGAAATTAGTCTTTGTGGTTTTTTATTTATGGGCAGCTTATTGTACTATTTACACACATTAAATTTCTTATCGCTAAAGATAAATTAAGTACCTTTGCCAATAATTTTTTTGGGCAAATCAACTAACATAAAGAAATGAATAAAGGACTAATCGCATTGGCATGTGGTGGTCTTGCTATTGGCATGACCGAATTCACCATGATGGGTATTTTACCCGATATTGCAAAAGATGTGGGAATGACCATTCCAGAAGCGAGTAACCTGATTGCGCTGTATGCGCTGGGTGTTGTGGTCGGAGCGCCAACGCTTGTCGCTTTTACTTCGAAATATTCTCCGAAACATATATTATTATTTTTAATGCTGTTGTTTTTCGTCTTCAATGGCTTATTTGCATTCGCTCCAGATCGATTTACATTACTCGTATCTCGTTTTGTTGCAGGATTGCCGCACGGTGCTTTTTTTGGTGTCGGTTCTGTGGTTGCTGCGCGATTAGCAAAACCGGGTAAAGAAGCGCAGGCTATCGCCATGATGTTTACCGGAATGACGATTGCTAACTTAGCTGGAGTTCCTTTAGGTACCTATATCGGCCACCATTATACTTGGCGGATTACTTATGGTGTGATTAGCTTATTGGGATTGTTGACATTCGTTGCTATCTGGTTATGGATGCCAAATTTTGAAGTGAATAAAAATAACAACATCCGCAAACAGATATCGTATTTTACGACTTGGCAAGCTTGGTTAATGGTTGCAGTTATTGCGATTGGAACCGGCGGTTTATTTGCATGGATCAGTTACATCGCGCCAATGGTGACAGAAGTATCCAAATTGCCTGCCGACAGGGTGCCGTTTATTATGGTACTTGTGGGATTTGGAATGTTTGTTGGAAATATTTTAGGTGGAAAATTAGCGGATACCATATCGCCTTCAAAAGCGGCAATTAGTAGCTTTAGCGCGATGGCGATTTGTTTAGTGGTCGTTTTCTTTACGGCCGATATTCCATCCTTTGCTTATCCGATGGCTTTTATTACGGGAATGATTTCATTTAGTATCGGTTCTCCTTTGCAGATGATGTTAATCACAAATGCCAAAGGTGCTGAAACTTTTGCAGCAGCTGGCGGACAAGCAAGTTTTAATATTGGAAATTCTTTGGGTGCTTATCTTGGAGCAATTCCGATTGCTTATGGCTATGCTTATAATTATCCGTCGCTGATCGGAGTTGTGATGGCTACTTTCGGTGCAATTTTGGCCTATGTTTTCTTAGTGAAAGTGGTTTATAAAAACATGAACCGTTAATTCTTATTTATTAATTGGGTATGAAAAAATTAGCAAAAAAAGTCGTTCTTGTGACTGGTGCTTCAAAAGGAATTGGAGCAGAAGTTGCCAAAAAACTTGCAGAAAATGGCGCTAAAGTAATCGTTAACTTTTCAGGAAGCAGAGCAGATGCCGAAGAGGTAGTAAAATCAATCCTAGAAAACAATGGAGAGGCAATTGCCATTCAAGCGGATGTAAGCAAATCAGAAGATGTAAAATTTCTTTTTGATCAAGCTATTGCACATTTTGGCAAGATTGATGTTTTGGTCAATAATGCCGGTATTATGATCAATAAATTGATTAAAGATACTACGGATGAAGACTATGCAAGGCAATTTGATATTAATGTGAAAGGTGTTTTCAATACATTGCGCGAAGCGGCAACGAAATTGAATGACAACGGAAGCATTATTAATTTTTCGACTTCGGTCAATCGCTTGATGTTGCCGACTTATGGAGCTTATGTGGCGACCAAATCAGCTGTAGAACAATTGACACGCGTATTTTCCAAAGAAATCGGACATCGCGGAATCAACGTGAACTCCATTTCTCCAGGACCGACTAACACAGCCTTATTTATGGAAGGAAAATCGCAAGAAACGGTAGATCGTTTGGCATCGATGAATCCATTTGGCCGAATTGCAGAACCTGTTGATATTGCGGAAATCGTTGTTTTCTTAGCAAGTGATGAAGCGAAATGGATTAACGCACAAAATATTGGTGCCAATGGTGGCATGGCTTAAGCAAAAATTACAGTTTATTTTTTTATTGCTGCGCAAGGAAACTAAATAGTTCGAAAAGAAATAACATACAGTATTTAAAAACAGCCTATTCGCTTTAAAAACTTTTGTTTGTGTAACATCAAATGTTGTTTTCAAAATTGAACAGGCTGAATGCTGTTAAAAATTACCCCACGCCAATAATAATTGGCTCATCCTTCTAGTCAAATCGTCCCTGATTTAAAAGATTTTTAGAATTTCCTTGACGCAGTCTACTATTACGATATCTCCGCCACAGTTTCTTGTCGTTCCGGCTGTAACCCCCAATGTTCTGGAGAGCGCCAAAGTGCCGACAACAGCAATTCTCTTACGAAGATAAATTCCTTTGGAAGCTTATCGTAAATTTTGGTAAATAGCTCCTCATGGCTCAATAATTCGGCTTTCCAAGCTTCGCGATCTATTTCCATAATTTCCCTATAGCGCTGCTGCGAGAAATTTAAGCCCCGCCAGTCTAGATCTCGATAACGAGGAACCCATCCAATCGGGCTTTCAACAGCAGTTGCATGTCCATTCACACGCTCTATAATCCATTTCAGCACGCGCATATTCTCTTTGAATCCTGGCCATATAAAATTCCCTTCTTTATCCTTCCTAAACCAATTCACCGCGAAGATTCTCGGTGCGTCAGGCAAACGCCTTCCCATCTCCAACCAATGATTAAAGTAATCCCCAATGTGATATCCACAAAAAGGCAGCATCGCAAAAGGATCTCTTCGAATCCTTCCTTGTTCACCAAAAGCAGCTGCCGTCGTTTCCGATCCCATGGTACTCGCCATATACACTCCAAAATTCCAATTGAAGGTTTGATAAACAAGCGGAATCGTGGATTCTCTACGACCACCGAAAATAAATGCACTGATGCGCACACCTTTAGGATTTTCCCATTCAGGATCAATGGACGGGCATTGCGAAGCAGGAGAAGTAAACCTAGAATTTGGATGAGCTACAGGTTTTCCGCTATAAGGATCATGTCTCAAACCTTGCCAGTTAATGATATGTTCAGGTGGCTTTTCGGTGAGTCCCTCCCACCATACATCGCCGTCCGGCGTCAAGCCCACATTTGTAAATATGCTATTGCGTCGAATTGTTGCCATTGCGTTGGGATTGGTCTTCTCACTGGTTCCTGGCGCAACGCCGAAGTATCCGTATTCAGGATTTATAGCATACAGATAGCCGTCATTCCCAGGTTTAATCCATGCAATATCATCACCGATGGTCGTTACCTTCCAGCCGTCGATTTCTTCTGGCGGAATTAGCATTGCAAAATTAGTTTTTCCGCAAGCCGACGGAAACGCGGCTGCAACATAGGTTTTGTTTCCTTGTGGATCTTCAACCCCGAGTATCAGCATATGTTCAGCCAGCCAGCTCTGTTGTTTTGCCGCGGCTGAAGCAATGCGCAGTGCCAAGCATTTTTTGCCGAGCAATGCGTTTCCACCATATCCCGAACCATAGGAAATGATTTTTTGTTCTTCCGGAAAATGGACAATGTATTTAAGGTAGGGATTGCAAGGCCATTTATTATCCAAATCATCTGGTTCTAGCGGTGCTCCTGAACTGTGCAGGCATTTGATAAAATCAGTATCTTCTTTCAGCGATTTAAGTACTTTTTTGCCCATTCGGGTCATGATATGCATATTGACAACCACATATTCGCTATCGGTAATCTGGATTCCTATTTTTTGGATAATGGAGATCCAATAGGCCCCATGCAATAAGGAATCACGTACATTGTCCTTCCTTTCATGCTTCCTTGCAATAATTTAGACAATGTTTCTTCCATTTCCGAGGGATCCATCCAATTGTTAGTCGGACCAGCATCTTCCCTACGGCGGCTGCAAATGTAAGTCGAATCTTCTACACGCGCCACATCGCTCGGATCTGTAAAACAGGCGTAACTATTAGGCCATTTTTCTTCATTCAACTTGTAGAAAATCCCTTTATCTACCAATTGCTTGCACAAAGTATTGTATTCTTTTTTAGAACCGTCGCACCAATAAATGCGTTCGGGCGTACAGATGGAAGCAACTTCATGAACCCATTGTATCAAATCAGCATTGTTAGTCGGAAACAATTGATTTTCAGTCAATTTTTTATTTTCTTTTGATTCCATTAAGCCAAAAAATTTAAAACATATCCAAAAACTATTTAATAAACCTCCGTTAAAGGTGCAAATGCATAACTCCTAATAGTATAGAAAAAATAATCATCACTACGGATGTGCCTATCGCCCACTTCAGCGTAAACCGCTGATGATCTCCAAAGTCAACCCCAGCCATTCCTGTCAACAAATAAGTTGAAGGTACCAAAGGACTCAATAAATGAACCGGTTGTCCCAATAAAGAAGCTCTTGCCATCTCCGCACTGCCAATATCATAGGCTGCCGCCGCTTTTGCGAGAATAGGCAGTATTCCAAAATAATAGGAATCATTGTTCATAAAAAACGTAAATGGCAAACTTGTGAATGCGGTGATAATGGAGAAGTTGGGTCCTAGGGACTCCGGTACAATGGATACCAGGCTTCCTGCCATGGCATCGACCATTTTTGTTCCAGTCAGGATACCTGTAAATATTCCAGCTGCGAAAACCATCGAAGCGACGGACAACGCATTGCCTGCATGTTCATTAATTCGGTCGCGCTGATCGTTTAAGGAAGGATAATTGATAATTAATGCAACACAAAAAGCAATCATAAACAAAACCGAAAGCGGCAACACATTCATTACCAAACAAACCATAAGCCCAATGGTTAATGCAAGATTTACCCAAATTAATTTAGGACGTGCTGTGGATTTATTTTCTCGTTCGATGCTTTCCTCGATACGCTCTTGCTGTTCGAAATTGATAATCCCCAAACGTTTCTTTTCTCTTTTGCCAAAATGCCAAGCCACGAACAACACCCATAATGCACCGAATCCCATGACCGGAATCAATGGCGTAAATACCTGTGAAGTATCTAAATTCAACGATGTAATGGCTCTTGCTGTAGGGCCGCCCCAAGGAAGAATATTCATCACCCCCCCCGCTAGCATGCACATCGCAGTAAGAATCAAAGGATTAATCCCTAATCTTTTGTACAAAGGCAACATCGCTGAAACAACAATAATATACGTTGTCGCGCCATCCCCGTCTAAGGATACACACAAGGCGAGCAAGGCTGTACCAATCACAACTTTTAAAGGATCTCCTTTAACCACATGCAATATTTTTTTGATAAGCGGCTCGAATAAGCCCGCATCAGTCATGATGGAAAAATATAAAATCGCAAAAATGAGCATAATGCCCGTAGGTGCAATGGATTTGACACCATCAAGCATCATCGGTCCGATAGATGTTCCGAAACCTCCTAACAGGGCAAAAATAATAGGTATCACAATCAAAGCAGTCAGCGCATAAAGCCTTCCGCTCATGATGAGGTACATAAAAACAATAATCATTGAAAAACCGAGTACTGCTAACATATAGTCTAGTATTTAATTAAAAAATGAATGTAAATGAGGTTGTGCCATGTTTTAATCTTTTATTTTGGTTTTAACGTAAATGATAAAATCAATCCCCCAAAAATTAAAAATATGCCCACAAAACTTTGAAGCGTATAGGTTTCTTGGAAAAAATAGTATCCAACAATCAGTGCGAATACAACTTCCAAATAACGCAACACGGCTAAAAAACTAACTTGGTTTCCTGGATCCTGCACCGAACTGGTAAAAAACAATTGTGCAATAAAACCAATTCCTCCGATAAGCAAAAACCAAATCCAGTCGGTCAATGTTGGCGTAATCCAATTCGGAATTACAGCGATGCTGCTGGCAAAAATGGAGATCAGCATAAAATAATGAAGAATCACAAATGGGTGATCATCATCGCCTATTTTACGGATTACGATATAGAGCAATCCGCCAGATACGGCAGCGATTAAACCTATGCAAACATCAAAAAAGGCAATCCGGGTATCGAAACCCTTCAAAAGAATGATGCCAATGAACGAGATAAAGAAACAGAACCATTGTAAGGGTCTGATTCTTTCTTTTAAAATCAAAACCGCGAATATCGCAGTAAATATGGGTGAAAGGTATTTGAACGCTACTGCAGAACCGAAGGGAATTTTAGTTAAAATATAAAAGAACGAAACCATCGATACAGTTCCGATAATTCCTCGATAGATAAGCAGTTTGCTATTTTTGCCCTTTAACGAAACATGCTGATAACTTAAAACAAGAACACACAAAATCCAGCCCACTATCGATCTAAAAAAGACGTGATGAAAACTGCTGAATTTGGGCATGAATTTTATGAGTGACTGCATAATTGTAAAACATAATGCACTTATAATCATATACTGAACACCCTTGCTGAAAATAATCTTGTTCATCAGTTTTTTTGATTAACAATTTCGTACATCTGTTCTACTTTTTAGAAAGAGAGGGGAATTTCACCCCTCCCTTCTTTTTTAAAACATAAAACTATACATATGAAAAGCAGGAACATTCTTAATCTTGGGCTTAGAAACCTACACGTACCGCCGTGTAGTAATAAGCGCCCATAAAACCAAACTGATTGGTAAAACGAGTATATGGAGTCTGTCCAGATCCAGTCAATGAAGGGAACGCGATGCGATCTGGATACACATTTCCAACATTGTTTGCTCCTAAAGTCCAACCGATTCTCTTCGTGATATTCCAAGATAAGGAAACGTCAGTCAAGATTTTTGCACCAAATGTTTGATCTTGATTTGCAGCAGCATCATTTTGCAAGACAGAAACTTCTCCAAAATAAGTACCACGTACCATCGCTTCAATCATTTTATAGCTATAATTTGCGGATAAGATCACCTTACTTTTTGGCTGTGCAACTTCGATAAGTCCAATCATCGAACGATCTATAAGCTTGCTGCCAACAGATGCGAGCGGTGCAGGAGTACGAATTTCTCCCCTTACTTTCGTTTCATTAAACATCAAGGCAGCACTAATGCTCAAATCGCTTTCTAGTCCCAAATTCTGGTTATATGTTGACACAATGTCTAAACCTTTAGTTCTGGTATCTATTGCGTTAGAGAAAAACTGCACAAGGGCATATCCTGAACCCGAGAAAATTGGAGATAGTTCATCGCTCGTTGCATCCAATTGAGAAGATATTACAATTTTATCTTTGATATCGATTTGATATGCATCAACGGTCAAAACAAATTTATTTTTGAAATTCAGTGTTGCTCCCAAATTGTAATCCATAGAAGTTTCCGGTTTCAACGCTCCAACACCCGCTGCTTGGACATATGGATTATCATTTCTTAAATGGCCAACAGGGTAAGAATCGAAGACACCATCAATAGTCAGCCATTGCGCATCCGCATCGCTGCTGTAATACAATTGATGCATAGATGGCGCTCTGAAACCTTTGTTGATTGAACCACGCAATGAAAAGTACTCTCCAATCTTATAGCGAGCAGATAATTTACCTGATAAATTGCTTCCAAAATCACTGTAATTTTCAAAGCGCAATGCTGCACCAAGCAATAAAGCATCATTAATATCGGTTTCTAAATCTCCATATATACCGATGTTGCTGCGATTTCTACTCACCGCATTATTCACAGAGAAACCTTCACGGCCACTCGCACCAACGTCCGTTCCTGTTAAGGGACCCACCATCCATGAAGCATCATCACCTTGGTTGATTTTATAATGTTCTAGCCGACCTTCTGCGCCAAACGAAACATCAAATGATTTTAAATTGCCAACCTTGAATGGCTTATAAAAATCAACGTTTGTACTGTTTTGGCTAAAGATCAGATTTCCACCAAAAAACTCTGTCGGAGAAGCTTGTCCATAAGATGGGTTTACCGTATTTTCAGAATATAATGCAATGTGATTTCTTCCAAATGTATTGCTGAAATCCATGCTCCATCCATCAAGCAAAGTTCTTTTTACTCCTATAGCGTTACTGAAATCCTGTAATTTTGCCGGAAATACTGGAGAATAACCATTTGGAAAAATTTCCAAAACTCTTCTTTTTGTATTGGATGGTGGGCGGAAAAAGCCATATGCAGTAATATCTTTATACGAATAGCCTCCAAAAGAATAAATAGCCCAATCATTTTTTAACGGAATTTCAGCGTTGTAGAAAGCAATTCCATTTGTGTTTTTAGCTATCCCATATTTAGTATCTTCAATTTGGCGATTGAAATTTCTCGCTTCGATCATTTCAGCTTCGACTACCGGATCAGAGCTATACACGGTTCCTGTATATGGTTCTGAACGATCAGTAGGGTCATTATGGTGCATCTGCAATGTGGTATTAAAGAAACCACCATTTTTTCCTAAAGGCAAACCAAAATTCACGCTTTGTTCATAGGTTTTTCCATCTCCTTCTTTTGTTAATCCATAATGCGCAGAGTATTGTCCGCCCGAATCATTTCTTCTTAATTGAAGGTTCACAATTCCGGCAATCGCATCAGAACCATATTGTGCGGCAGCGCCATCTCTCAAAATCTCAACACGTTCGATAGCCGCAGAAGGAATTACGTTCAAATCCGTTCCAACTGTTCCGCGTCCGACAACGTTATTTACGTTTAGTGCTGCAGATTGGTGGCGGCGTTTTCCATTGATCAAGACCAAAGTTTGATCAGGTCCTAGACCGCGCAATGTTGCAGGATCCACATAGGATGTCACATTACTGATTCCATATTTTGTAGAATTAAATGATGGCGCAGAATAATGGATCATCTGACCCAATTCCGTCTGACCTGTTTTTTGGATATCTTCGGCAGAAAATACATCAACAGGAACAGGGCGTTCAACATCTGTACGAGGTCTACCGCGAGATCCAACAACAGATATGACATCCACGCTAGCAAAGCTTGTGACCAACTTAATTGCATAATTGGATGCAGCGCCCACGGTGATTTCCTGCGTGGTGTAACCTAATAGGGATATAACAAGTACATCGCCTGGTTTTGCGTCAATGGAAAATTTACCATCAGCATCCGAACTTGCACCCGTCTTCTGTCCTTTAATCGTAATCGAAGCTCCTGCTAGGGGTTCTCCATCTTGTGCATTCGTAACAATCCCGGTAATCGGATTTGCCTTCTGTTTCGTCTCAGCTTCAGCTGGGATTTCCTTCCCAGCACTGGTTGTTTTGTACAACAAGACTTGATTGTTAACGACTTTGTAGGCCACATTATTGGAGCCGAACAATTCATCCAAAATATCCTTGATTTTCTTATCGACTGCCTTTATGGATACCTTGCGGTCAGTCTGTATGGAAGTCGAACTAAAAATAAATTCAACCTCAGTTTTTCGGTTTATTTCTGAAATGACAGTTTTCACTTCTTCATTGTGTGCGTTCAGACTAATTTTTTTATCTAAAACGCCCTGTGCATCCGCGCTTTTGGCAAGAGCAACAAAGGTAAATGTGGCAAAGAGAAAAACTTGTATGGTAATTAATTTCATGCAAAATGTAATTTCATCCAGCAATAGAAAATTTTTCATAACTTTAATTGTTTTTGATTGTGTAAAATGTGCAGACAAAAACCAACCTGCTACTGAGCAGATTGAGAGTCGGTAATACTGGTACTATTGCCGACTTTATATTTTTCGGATTTATCCTGATGAGAAGTATTCTTTAATCATAATTTTTTATTTTTCGTTTATAAATTTGTTAGTTTGAGGTTCGATTTTTAATTAAAATTTTGGTTCCTTTAATTTCATACTCGTGGTTAGTAGATAGGCAAATTAGATTTAGCATATCGTAAAGTGATTGTTTGGAGATATCACCTGTAAATTTTTCATTATAACTATTTTCATTCTCAACCAGAATATCGATGCCATAGGTCTTTCCTATTTTTTCAAAGACATTGACTAGTTTTTCATCATCAAAATCAAAATTTGACGGAGAGAAATCGAGCTTAGCTGTGTCCGATTGAAGTGGCTCAGGATTTTCAACTAGCTGTGTAATAAAATTCCGATTTTTCACATCATAAACAATTTGTTGATTCGGTGTGATAATAGTTCCATTACTTTTCTTCTGCTCTTTGTTTAAAGGAAGGTAATCTGCATCTTCCGATACCATGACCTTTCCAGTCTTAACCGATACAACCATTTTGCCAATCTCATTATCGGATTGAATATCAAAGCTGGTCCCCAATACTTGGGTAAGCAAATTTCCGGCATGAACGACAAACGGTTTTGAAGGATTTTTGGCAACATCGAAAAACGCTTCGCCTTCTAAATAAACTTCCCTTTTTCTTTCTGAAAATTGCGCAGGGAAAGCCAAACGCGAAAATGCTTTTAAAACTACCGTAGAACCATCCGCTAATGTGATTGACTTAGTTTCCTCGCTATCATTAATTATCTCATCCAAGTGTTGGCTTTTTTTAGCGATTTGATAAGGTAAAGAAACCGCATCTTGATTGACCAAAGCATAGATACTAAATCCTAGCATAGCAAATACAGCAACAGCGGCAACCCACCTTAACACGATGGTATGCAATGGTCTTCTAATCGGAATCAAAGGAGTGTCAGATAGTTTGGATTCACGTTCGATATGTTCCCACATCTCTTGCTCCACAGCAGATAATTCTGAATCGTCTAATGACCTAAAAGAATCGTTATAAAGTAATTCATACCAATGATCGATTAGCGCTCGCTCTTCATCAGTGGCAGTACCCGAAACATATCCTTTTAATAGTTGTTTAAAGGAATCCCTGTTCATGTCTATACTTGGTTATTAATAGTAAGACAGGCTTCCTAGGATAATCCCTAAATAAAAAATGATTTTTTTTCTAATTATTGTTATTTAACTGTAAATCAGTTATTTTATTTATGATAATTAGCGAAGATGAGGGAGTGATACTAGAAATTATGATAACTTCCTAGAATAAAACATGCGACCATAAAATCTTTTAATTTAAACCGTAAAGCCTTTAGTGAAGAGGTGATGTGGTATTCAACCGCTTTCTCGGAAAGATTCATCTGAATTGCAATTTCCTTGACAGATAACTTTTCAAATCTGCTCAATTGAAATACTTCCCTTGTTTTGACTGGAAGTTCAGAAAGTGCTTTTTCTAAAGCAAAATAGAGTTCGTTGTATTGAACTGTCGATTCTGTTTCCATTGTTCGGTCATCGTAACTGGAGACAACATGCTCTTGATATTTCCGCTGTACAATGGATGTTTCTATGTAATTGATTACTCTATTTTTAATGGTAATCTGAAGGTAGTTTTCAAGTTTGTCAATGATTAGGACATTTCTTTTTTCCCAAAGATTTAAGAAAACATTTTGGACAAGCTCTTTTGCAGTTTCTTTAGAACCCAAGCGATAATAAGCCGTTTGAAATAACAGCTTCCAATACCTACTATAAATCTCTTTAAAAGCAATTTCATCATCCGCTTTTAAAAGCTTAGATAAAATTTCATTTGAGAGCAATTTGTAATCCATAAATCTGTAAAAAAGTAAGTTAAGCGGAATCAACAAACTGGAAATTAGTTGATTCTGCTTAGAAAGTATACTAGGTATTAATTATTTTATGTTCTATTTCTTTACCAATAAATCTACTAAAGCATCGATTTCCTTAACCACCCCATCATCAGAACCCGAGAAGCCTACTGATTTGTATCGAATGTTCCCTTCTCCATCGATGAAAAATTTTGTAGGTATTCCAGATACTTTATAGGCCGAGACTACATCAAAAGTGTCTGGATCTTTGACATTAGGCGTGTCATATAAAACGTTAAAACTGTATTTATTTTTCGTAATAAATTCGTCGACTTTCGTCTCTCTTCCTTCTAAATCTTCCCATGTGTTCACAAACAAAAAGACAACATTTGGATTGTCAGCATACTTTGCAATAGCTTTTTGCATTCCGGGAAATGATGCAATACATGGACCACACCAAGTTGCCCAATAATCCAGAACAACCATTTTGCCTTTGAAATCTGATAGACTAACTTTTTCTCCCTTAAGGTTATTAAGCGAAAATGCTGGAGCAGTAATATTGATCATTTTTTGCATTAGCTCAGCATTTTTCTTTTCTTTAGCAATGTTTTCAACTCCTGCCCAATACGTTTCAAAAGAACCTTCTTTTTTCAGGATTACATACAAATCCTTTAATTCACTTTTCAATGTGTCTGACCCCATACCTTCTTTTGTCAGACGCTCCGCTTCGTTGAATGCCTTTTCGTATTCAGCATTCTTTACAAGATAAATTACACGCCTAGTCAGAATCTCTGGATCCTCTCTCGTAAAGTTTGCGATTGCTTTTTCCTGCATCGCCAAAGCATCTTTAAAATTACCTTGTCGGTAAAGCAATAAGGCATAGGTATCAGCATACATGCCATATGTCGAATTCAGATTTTTAATGTACTCATCCCTGTTGCTAAATCGTGTAGGAACTTCATCATTTTTAGCTTGTTCAACTAAATCAAGTGATTCTTTTGAGATTTTTGACGCGAAATCTACATTTCTGTTTTCTTCTGCAGAAGGCCATGCATTTTGATTGTATAAACTTGCTCTAGTCAATTTGTCATCAATCTTGTTTGCATAAAATTCGAATTTTTCATTATTCTGAGCTTCAGAAAATGAACTAGCTAATAATGAATTGATCATGCTTAGCTTATCTGCATTTTCTTCTGTTCCATCATTTAAATTAAATTTTGAAATCAATTCGGTAGCTTTCTGCTCCCTGACCAAAGGATCAGCTTCTTTGTAGAAATCTCTGAACGCTTCATTGTAAGCATATTTTCCATTAGGATATTTATTTAAAATAATCTTGCCTACTGAATCTGCTTCTGCTTCTTTCTTCAATTGATTGTATAAATTCAAACTCAAACTTAGATCCTTTTCTGAGGGATTTTCAATTTTAGATAAGCGCGATAGGTTTTCATTAATAAGGGTGGTTCCTGTTTCTTGATCAACCTGTAATTCCAAAGAAAGGTAACTCTGCAAATTCTTCTCTTTTAGTTCTGGTTTCAATTCAAAAGCTTTTTTGTAAAGAGCCAAACCTCTAGGTTGATCCAAGGGAATTCCTAAATAATATCTACCGTTGAGTCCCAATAAATTTCCTTCATTCAAATAGGTTTCTGGTAGTACCTTGCTTTGCTTGGTAAATTGCAAAATGTAACCATCAAAATCATCATCATTCGAAAATCGCAAGCCTATCAAGGTTGTACTGTCAGCGGAGTTAAACTCGCCTTTATAAATTGAGCCATCTTTTACTAAATCAATGGCTTTACCCACCGGGTTAGCTGTTGAATAAAAAGTGTAAAGCCTACAAGTAATATTTTCTTGATCTTTAAGGGCTGTACCTGCTGGATCATAGGTGAAACTAACTTTAGTGCCTGCTTCTGGCTGATCTGAAGAAAATTTGACAGCCTGTGCTTTCGCTATTGAGATAGTTATAAGCAACACAAATAATAATTTTAGAGAATTCATTTGTATGTAATTTATAATTAGTAGAATAAAATTATTCTATTTTAATGGAATAAGCAAGAATTTGGACATTAAATTTTAAGAAATAAATTGTCTTAAGAGAAACCAACAATCACGCTTGAATTATGTTATATTATTTTTTTTTAAAAATCAAAAAAAACATGTAAATTGTCGGATAGAAAAACCCTATTAACCGTGCTATTAATACCTGATCATGAGAACTTTGCACACTTTTATCTTTTTTTTTATTTGTAGCGTTTGCGCTACAAATGCACAAGAATTAAACATTTATACTGAACAGGCCCAAAAAGGTTATTCAGTATATGTGGATAATGATGCAATTTATCCCCAATCGCTGCTTCTACAATTTAAGTTGACAAATCTTGCATTCGACAATGACAATTACTCGATATTCGTCTTGCCAGCAAAAACTAAGCGGTATAAAATTGGCAATCTCACCGTTCAGAACCCTCGCCTAAAAAATTCATTCTCTTACACGACCAAAACAACCAAAGGCGATGTACTTTTAGATGTGAAAACCAATGCTGTGGTTTATGATTTACCCTACAAAAAGGGAAACTCATTTAAAGTGAGTCAAGGATACAATGGAAATCTGTCGCACAAGAATGAGTTTGCTTTGGATTTTACGATGCCTATCGGAACAGAAATATTGGCTGCCCGTGAAGGTACCGTAGTCGAAGTTGTACAGCATAACACAAAATCTTGTCCTCAGGAGGAATGCAAAAAATTCAACAACTACATCACTGTGCTCCACAATGACGGATCTTTTGCGAGCTATGTCCATATTAATTACAATGGCGCACGATGCAAAGTAGGTGAGGTCATTAATCGGGGCGATGTAATCGCCTTAAGCGGGAATACAGGATGGTCTTCTGGACCTCACCTGCATTTTGTCTGCTTTTTTGGAGGATTTGATGCTGTACGAAGTTTCGAAACGAAATTTAAACTAAATGACGGAAGTCTTGTAAGTGTATTGGATGAAGGAAAAAGCTATTTAAGAGATTATTAAGCAACCTGTTTAAGCAATAAACTAAATGTCCCGCGCAATAGCAGTCGCAGATGCCCACGCCCACTGAAAATTGTAGCCACCTAACCAACCGGTCACATCGACTGCTTCGCCTCCAAAATACAAACCAGGCATTTTCAAGCTTTCTAACGATGTTGCGTTCAATTCTCTTGTAGATACGCCACCACGCATAACTTCAGCCTTCTCGTACCCCTTATCGCCCGCAGGCTTCACTTTAAACGCGTGTATGGTCTCAACAATTAATTTTGCATCAGCTTTGCTTAGCGAAGCGACTTTCACCGAGATCGGCAAAAATTGCCCCAAAGCATCGACCATTTTCTTGGTGAAATAATCATTCAGAATTTGTGAAATCATGCGTTTACCGCCTTGATTGCGCTCTTGCTTAATGATGTCTTCGAGTTTAAATTTTGGCAATAAATCAATTGTAATCTCCTCGCCTGCTCGCCAATAGCTTGAAATCTGCAAAATCGAAGGACCGCTTAATCCCCAATGCGTGAAAAGAATATTTTCTTCAAATGAAATCTGCTTGTTGTAAACCTGAGCGAAAACAGAGTTGCCGGACAAGGATGCATACCAATCTGCATGCTTACCAGTTATTGTTAATGGGACTAAAGCGGGAGCCGTTTGAACGATGGAATGCCCGAATTGCTTAGCGACTCGCAAGGCAAAGTCAGATGCTCCTAATTTTTGTATGGGTAAACCTCCGCTAGCTAACACAACCTTTTTGGCTTGTAAAGTCTGAATACCTTTTGCCGTCTCTACTTCTACATTGAAGAAATCATTTTCTTTAACAATCGATTTAACCAAAGAATTTAACCAAATATCCTGTTTGCTTTGGTAAAGCAATTTGGTAAATACAGCAACAATGTCTTTGGCTTTATTTGTTTTTGGAAATAATTGTCCCAATGTTTTCTCTTCGCCAAAAATTCCATTGGATTCAAAAAAGTTTAAGGTATCGGCAACGGTCCACTGTTCGAAAACGGTATCCAAAAGCGAAAGGTCATCGGAAATAAAATTGGCCGAAGTCGTGCCGAGATTGGTATAATTACATCTTCCGCCACCTGAAATTAAGATTTTGGCTCCTACTTGTGCATTGCGTTCGATCAGGAGTGTTTTCTTTCCCAACAAACCCGCCTGCACAGCACACATTAATCCGCATGCGCCTCCACCAATAATCAATGCATCATACTGCATTAGGAAATCAATTGATTTTCGATCGCAATCGTTCGTTGTTCTTTCCAAGATTGCTCAGCCAATTCCAATAAACGAATTACGTCACGCGCTTGCTCTGGCTTCACGATCAGTTCTTGTTTATTGTTCAATACTTCAACAATGTTGTTATAAAAATCCTGACCGCTTCCGATTTCGGAAACAACAGTTTCTTCGACGTCCACGCCATCAACCAGCAAACTCAATTGTCCGTAGATTTTCTCATTCTCTTTTCCCCAGTCGGCATGCTCATGAGGCAATGCGCCAGCGCGCAATAATTCCTCTTGAGGATCAGTTCCCTGTTTGACAAAACAGCCATTCCATCCATAGATCGCAAAACGAGGCGTAGGAATTTTGGCTAGCATCTGCCCTCTTAAAATCACTTTGGTATGTGGATAAGAAAGAATGAATTCAAAATCATCTATAGCCTTTGCTCCTTCTCGCTGTACTCGAAGATCAGCAAAGATAGCTTTTGGACGACCAAATAATTGCAAAGCCTGATCCAATAAATGCGCACCTAAATCGTAATGTATGCCCGAGCCAGGAAGATTTTCTTCGCGCCAAGCTCCCTTTCGAAGGAAATTCCTAAATCGATCGTAACGCGCTTCATAATTCACTACCGGCCCAAGTTTTTCGCTAGCCAGCACAGCTTTCACAGTCTTAAAATCAGAATGAAAACGGGCATTATGATGAACCGTCAATAGCAGATTTTTTTCCTTTGCTAAAGCGATCAGTTCATCGGCTTCCGTTGTAGTATTGGTAAAAGGCTTTTCCACAACCACATGTTTTCCAGATTCTAACGCCTGTTTAGTAAATGGATAATGCATGTCATTGGACGTAGCTACCACCACCAAATCCACTTCCGGATCGTTGAAAATATCATCAGCTGATGCTACTGCAATAGCTGTTGGGTATCTCGAAGCCAATAGCATTTGTTGCTCCTCTTTACGAGCGGTCACTTTATACAATTCCAATGCTGGATTGCCTGCGATAAAGGGCGCATGGAATACTTGTCCGCCTATTGAAAAGCCAATTAGTCCTACTTTAATTTTCTTCATGGTATGATTACATTCTTTCAGGCACTTGGATACCCAATAGGTTCATGCTTTGCGCAATGACCTTTGCGGTCGCAGCGGACAATTGAAGCCTAAAGTTCTTCACTTCTTCCACTTCAGCTTTTAGGATGCTCTCTTCGTGGTAGAACTTGTTGTATAGCTTCGCTAACTCATAGACGTAATTGGCAATTTGTGCGGGACTAAACTCTTTTGCTGCCAAAGCCAAAATAACAGGGAAGTTTCCAAGTGTTTGGATTAAATCGCGTTCATAAACTGATAGGCTTCCTGGTGCAACTTTAGAACCGTTTGCCCCTGCTTTAGATAAGACAGATTTGATCCGCGCATGCGTGTATTGGATAAAAGGTCCAGTATGTCCTTGGAAATCGACGGATTCATTCGGGTCAAATAGCAAACGTTTTTTAGGGTCAACTTTCAATAAGAAATATTTCAAAGCGCCCATTCCTATCATATTGTATAATTGAACTTTAGATTTGTTATCTAAACCTTCTGTTTTACCTAGTTCTTCGGTACGAACTTTTGCTGTTTCCAACATTTCGGACATCAAATCATCAGCATCGACCACTGTTCCTTCTCGCGACTTCATTTTCCCTGATGGCAAATCCACCATTCCGTACGACAAATGAAATAATCCATCTGCCCAAGTTTTACCCAATTTCTTTAAGATCAAGAATAAGACCTTAAAGTGGTAATCTTGTTCGTTTCCGACGACGTAAATGGATTCATCCATTTTAAATTCATCGTACTTTAATTGGGCTGTGCCCAAATCCTGTGTGATGTAAACGGATGTTCCATCGCCTCTCAAAACCAATTTTTGGTCTAATCCTTCGGCGGTTAAATCAATCCAGACTGAATTATCTTCTTTCTTGAAAAACACGCCGTTATCCAATCCTTCTTGAATAATATCTTTACCTAGCAAGTAGGTGTCCGACTCATAATAAAATTTATCAAAATCAACACCCATCTGTTTGTAGGTTTCCGAAAATCCAGCATACACCCAGGCATTCATTTCCTTCCACAATGAAATCACTGCTTCATCGCCGGCCTCCCATTTCTGCAACATTTCCTGTGCTTCCAAAATCAAAGGAGCCTGTTTCTTCGCTTCTTCTTCGGTCTTGCCAGCTTCTTTTAATTCGTCGATCTGTTTTTTATATTCCTTGTCGAAGACAACATAATATTTCCCGACCAAATGATCACCTTTCAACCCAGAAGATTCCGGTGTTTCGCCTTCGCCAAACTTCTGCCAAGCGAGCATAGATTTGCAGATATGAATTCCACGATCGTTGACTAAATTTGCTTTGACAACGTCAAAACCATTCGCTTTTAATATTTCCGCGACAGAATAGCCCAATAGGTTGTTACGAACATGCCCTAAATGCAGAGGCTTATTTGTATTCGGTGACGAATATTCTACCATTACGCGTTTTCCATTTGCTGGAAGCTGACCAAATTGTTCATCAGCAATTTCATCGTTCAACAACGAAATCCAATACGCATCCGAAAGACTGATGTTCAGAAATCCTTTGACGACATTGAAATCCACAATCTCTTGAATCTGCTCTTTTAAATAAGTGCCTAAATCTGTCGCTGTCTGCTCTGGAGACTTTTTTGAGAAACGGGTAATCGGAAAAACCACCAAGGTGATCTGTCCTTCAAATTCCTTGCGTGTATCTTGAAAAGTTAGTTGTTCAGTTGATATTTCTGCTTGATAAAGGCTTTTTACAGCTTCGATCGTCGATTGAATAAGCTTCTGTTGAATAGAATTCGCCATGTAATAAATAAGTAATTTTTATAAATCCCTCATACTGAATGTAAAATTTATAGCTTAAGCTATATAGGTATTCAATACGAAAGTCTATCTTTGCCAAAAATAATAAAAAATGCAGAGCTATCAGGAATTTCTTGACTTAAGTGTTGGTTTTCCACAAGACGGATTCGAAATCATCGATGACGAATTGTACTTCCACGATTTAAATCTGATGGAAATGATAGAAACGTATGGCACGCCCCTACGATTCACTTATCTACCTATCGTCAGCAAAAAGATCCAACAAGCGAAAATATTGTTTCAAACAGCAATTTTGAAGCATGATTATCGTGGGTCTTACAAGTATTGTTATTGTACCAAGTCTTCGCACTTCAAGCACATTGTGGAAGAAGCGCTGAAGAATGACATCCACTTGGAAACGTCATCCGCATTTGATATGCCTATGATTGAATCGTTGGAACGTCAGGGAACGGTAAACAAAGACATTACCGTAATCTGTAATGGGTTTAAGACCTATCAGTACAAGACCTATATCATCGATATGTTGCATGATGGATTCAAGAACATTATCCCCGTTTTGGATAATAAGGAAGAATTCAATTTGTATGATGATGAAGTAGAGCTGGATGAGCCTTGTAATTTAGGCATTCGCATCGCGGCGGAAGAACAACCGGACTCGCAATTCTATACTTCGCGCCTAGGTGTTCGCCAGGAAGATGTGATTGATTTTTACAACAACAAGATTTCTACGAACCCAAACTTTAAAGTTAAGCTTTTACACTTCTTTATTAATTCTGGTATTTCGGATACGCCGTATTACTGGAATGAATTGGAAAAATACGTGACATTATACTGTAAATTCAAGAAAATCAATCCTGATTTGGATACCTTGGATATCGGTGGTGGGATGCCGTTTAAAGATTCTTTGGTACATGATTTCGATTACGAATACATGGTCAATGAAATCGTTAACCGCATTAAGCAAATCTGTGCGCATCACGAAGTGATGGAACCTGATATCATTACGGAATTCGGAAAATATACAGTTGCTGAGGCTTCTGGAATTTTATATAAAGTATTGGGCAGAAAGCAACAAAATGACCGTGAAAAATGGTTTATGATCGATGGCTCTTTTATCACAAATCTACCTGATGTGTGGGCGTTGAACCAGAAATATATTCTGTTGCCGATCAACAACTGGGATTCGGAATACGAGAAGGTAAATATCGGTGGAATCACATGCGATGGCCAAGATTATTACAACCAGGAAGCGCATATGAACTCGGTATTTATGCCTAAAACACGTAAAGTCCAATATATCGGATTCTTCCATACGGGAGCTTATCAAGATGTATTGAGCGGCTATGGCGGAATACATCATTGCCTATTGCCTTCACCAAAACATGTGCTGATTCGCCGTAACCGCGATGAAACGTTTAACTATGAAGTATTTGGTGAGGAACAGAATTCTAAGCAGGTAATGAAATTATTGGGGTACCAATAAAAAATTCAAAAGTAAAAATTCAAAAGTAAAAAACCGGCAAGGGGGATTACTTAGAATTAATTCAAAAGTGAAAATTCAAAATTCAAAAAACCTGCTATCCTACATTTTGAATGTTCTAAAAATTTATAAGCAGTCCCTAAAAATGGAGACTGCTTATATCTGAGTTTGAAGAATTAGGCTCAACAATTCTTTCATGACAAAACCATGACATTTAAATGACAATAAAATACTGTTTTTTATTGACCTAAAAACAAGTCAGCATCAATTTTCCTTACCCAAACTTGACATCCTGCACATAGGCAAAAATATAGGTTTAAATACCAATAAATGCGGATTTATCTTGAAAAATAGTTAAAAATTTGGACAGGTTCTCTCCTTTTTTTTGCTTACTCTCAACATTTTTCGGCTCAATTCCATGACATTTTGGGGGCAAAAAAAAAAGTTTCGGAAGGCTCTCAGAAAGTTTCGGAAGGGTCTCAGAAAGTTTCCGATCACATAAATAATTTCCTTAAGGTTCCCCCTTCGGGGCTAAGGGGGAATTTAGATTTTTTTATTCTAGCAAATTGGCTTTTCTGCTTTGTTGCCAATTGAATCTGTCGTCGGACTACAATTCATGGATTTTTGGTGGCAATAATTTGTAGACCACGGGAGTCACTATCCTTGACAATAAAGTCGAACTGATCAAACCGCCGATCATTACGATGGCCAAAGGTGAAATCAACGGATTGGATGACCAAGCAATCGGCAACAATCCACCTATCGCCGTCAACGTCGTTAAAATAATTGGCAGAAAACGAATTTCTCCGGCTTGTTCTATTGCCTCATTGAGTTCCATTCCCTCCTTGCGCAACTGATTGGTAAAATCAACCAGCAAGATGGTATTCTTTACTTCGATTCCTGCCAGGGCAATCAATCCAACTGTAGCTACAAAAGATAGCGTATTGCCTGTAACTAAAAGAGCCAATACCGCACCCACAATCCCCAACGGAATAACCGACAGCACAATCAATGTACTTTTCAGCGTTTTGAATTCCAGAACCAGTACAGCTATAAACAGAAACACGGTGATAATAATAATCGTTCCGAATCCTCCAAAAGTCGCTTCGCGGCTTTCCACTTCGCCACCCATTCGGTACGAATACCCTGCTGGAAAATTAAATTCATCCATCTGTTTTATCACATCCTGAATGACTTTATCATTTGTATAGCCTTTGGCAACAAATGAATTCACAGCAACCACCCTGTTCTTATCTTCATGATAGATGGTCGAAGGAGAGGATTCAAACTCCAAGCTCGCCAATTGCGCAAGCGGAATGGCTGTCCCGGCTAGGTTATTGACAAAAATCCCATCGAAAATATCCAGTTTAGGCAAATTGCCGCGAGGCACAGTCACCTGAATATCGTATTCATTATCTTCGGAATTGGGATCCGTAAACGTGCCTACGGAATAACCCGCCAAAGCGACACGAACGGTTTGATCGATGGCTGTATTGGGCACGCCCAAGGCCATCGCCTTTTCCGTGTTGATCGCCACTTTCAGATCAGTTTTGTTATTCTTCACCGGATTATTGACATAAGCCGTTCCTTCGGTAGCAGTCAACAACTGCTCAACCCGAGAAGCGAGTACCTGCAGCGTATCCAGATTTTCACCGAACACACGCACTTCAACCGGAGAAATCACAGGAATTCCCTGTTCGAAATCACGCACTTCCACCTTCGCTCCTAAATAGGGAGTCCATTTTTTGCGCAGCTCCTCGATAATCCTAACTTTTTCTTTTGCTTTGACGCTTTCGTTGAGCTGGACAAATATTTCGGCATAGTCCGCGCTTTCATTCGCCTGTTGCATGTTGTAATAAATCCGCGGATTTCCTTTTCCAACATTACTCGTAAAGTATTTGACTTCGGGAATCTTCTCCAGTTCCGTTTCAATATTTTTTGTGATGCTATCTGTCAGTAAGATATTGCCCTGCAAAGGAGCTTTGATATGGATCATAAATTGTGGCTTCTCCGATGCCGGAAAAAGACTGAAGCCAATCACGGGGATCAAGGCGGCCGAACCAATAAATATCAGCAAGGCAATCAGCAGGGTAAACCTCGGACGCATCAGCGCTTTGTCTAGCCAAACCGCATACGTTCCATGGATTACTTTCTGCATACCCCGTAAAATGGCGTTTCCTCCCTCCTGTTCATGAGGTTTTAAAATCCTGCTCGCCAAGAAAGGTACAACCAAAATGGCAACGAATAAAGAGCCAATCACCGAAGCAATCACGGCCGTAGGCAAACTGCGGATAAAATCTCCAGCCATCTCAGGCATAAACATTAAAGGGATAAACGCAATCACCAGAGCCGCGGTACATCCCAATACCGCTAGCGCAATCTGTTGCGTACCTTTCACCGCTGCTTCCACGCGCGAAAACCCATCCCGCATCCAGCGCTCGATATTCTCAACCACGACAATGCTATCATCCACAACCAATCCTAAAGCGACAACAAAACCAACAATACTCAGCTGATTTAGTGAATAGCCCAATAAATTCATCGCAATCAATCCTAATCCGAGCGACAAAGGAATCGCGATCATCACGACCAGCGAAGCGCGCGTGCCCAAAGGCAATAGGGTAATCAGAACAAGCGTTATGGCAATCAGAAAATCAATCCCCAAACCCGATAAGCGGCTATTGACATTATCTGCCTGATCGAAATTTTTAACTAGTTGCACATTCGCAGGCAATTTTTGTTCGAATTTATCCAACACCTTTTGGTATTGTTGCTGCGTTTCGGTAATGTTCAAGCCTTCTTTTTGCGAAGCATTGACCAAAACCGCCTGATACCCATTCAGGCGAGTGACATGATTGTCTGCCGCAAATGTCGGATAGACTTCCGCAACTTCTTTCAACACGACGTTTTTGCCTTGAGCGCTTGAAATAATCGTATTTCCGATTTCTTCAATGCTTTTGTAATTGCCACTGGTGGTTACGCTATAGGTTTTATCGCCCGCCAGAACTGCTCCTCCGGGAATATTTTGATTTTCATTTTGGATTGCTTGTACCACTTGGTTCATCGGGATATGCAGTTCTGCCAATTTAGCCTGATTCAGGTCGATGCGAACCAGTTGATCCGGCAATCCGGAAACTTCCACGTTCTTTAAGGATTTAACCTTTTCCAAATCGGACTTCAATTCATCCGACAGCTTTTTCATGGTCGTTTCCGAAGCATTCTCCGAAAGGAGCGCCAACTGCAATACACTTACATTGGAAGGTTCAATCTTGCGCACTTCCGCTCGATAGATGTTGGGAGGCAATTCTGAACGAGCGGCCGTTAATTCCTGAACAAGCTCTTGGTATTTCTCTTGGTAATCAGATTCATATTCGTACTCTACAAAAATAAAAGCTAATCCATTGTTGATTGTGGTCTTGATTTTCTTGATGTTGTCGAGGCTATTGAAGCGCGCTTCCAACGGTTTTACAACCAGCTGCTCCATATCCGCAGGCGTGGTGCCCGGATGGACAACAATAACCGGAAATGTCGGTGGTTGCGTGTCAGGATCTTCTGCCCGAGGCATGGTCATCACGGTCGAAAAAGCGACGACCATCACCATCAATACCATAATTAGGGTAAATTGATAGTTCTTTATAGGATAACTAATTAAGTTCATGTGCTTTGGGATGAGTGAGTTATTTAGTTATTTTTATAAATGATCCATCCATCAAATACGGACTTCCAGAAACGATAATGCCTTGGCTTTGCGGTAAATTTGCTTCGATCAACACATCATTATGTTCGATTGCCTTAACCTGCACCTTTACTTTTTTGGCTGTTTTCCCATCTTCGGTAATGAAGATATAGCCTTCATTCGCGTTAGCATCCAATAAGGATTCGTAAGGAAGCTTGATGAATTCACTTTTGTTGACCTTCGTCTGAATGGTTGCCTTGCCAAACATTCCAGATGCCAATTTATTTTCCGGTTTATCCTTTAGTTTCAAGAAAATAGAAAATGTTCCCGATTGTGGATCTAAGCCTTCCGATTTTTTAAAAACATAGGCTTCGACTGCTGCATTTAAGCCATCGGACTGAATCGTCGCCAAGTCACCGTTCTGAATCTGATTCCATTGGCGGTCGCTGACGCCAACTTTCAGCATCCAATTTGCATTGCTTGCGCCATTGATCTGAAGCACAGGAGTTCCAGGCCCGACGACTTGACCTTCATTCGCCAGTTTTGCTAATACATAACCGCTGACGGAAGCATGAATCTGCGAATAAGCCTGGTTATAGCCCACGGTATTTAGGTCTTGCTTCGCAAAATCCAAAGCCGTTTTGGCATTTTGCATTTGTTCCAACGTGGCAACGCTATCGAGGTATAATTTTCGGACGCGGTCATAGTCACGCTGTGCTTTTTCTACGCCCAACTTGGCTTGTGCGCCTTTAGCATCGACCTCATTCCGGTTGACGGTAGCCAATAATTGTCCTTTGCGAACCGCATCACCTTCTTTGACATAAATCTTATTGATGACGCCTCCGTTTTTGAAGCCTAAAAGCGTTTCATCATCAGTTGTAAAAACGCCCGTTGCCTGAACCTGGTTGTTGGCTAAGGTATTTTCCATGGCCATCAGCGTAACCGGAATGGTATCGGGAACTACGATAGCGGATTTCGTGTCCGAATGACCACATGCGGCAAGAAAAACAGTACAAACTGATAAAATACCAAATAAATAAAGTGTAGTTTTCATAGTGATTAATCTAAAGGATAAGCAGCGCTCTCGCGCTCTAGCTTAGCTAGGGCAACTAATAAGCGATACGTAGAAATATTGTTAGCTAAACGAGCAGAAGTGTATTGATTGCGCGCGTCAATGGTTTCGATATAGGTATTGACCCCTTCATTAAAACCGCGCTGGATCAGCCTTTGGTAAGTTGCGGCTGCATTCACCTGAATTTTCGATGATTCATAGTTCCGATGCGCTGCAATCACATCGTTGCTAGCTACCTGAACGGCAAGCTGCAGCTGCTGTTTGGCTTGATCCAATTTATTCCTTGCTTCAGCAACTGAAATTTCGCTTTCCTGAATCTTCAGTTTATTTCGGTTGCCCGCAAATATAGGGATGGACAACTGCGCGCCGACAAGGTAATATTGCGACTGGCTGTTCACACGCATCTGTTCTGCCTGTGAACCCAAGTCCACGAAAGCATTTAATTTTGGCAAAAAGACCTGCTTGTCCATTTTAACCAATAATTCCTGGATATGGATATTGGTCTCCAGCGCATCCAGTTCTTCGCGTTCCGCGAATGTAGAATTCAAATCCGGAACGGTAGTTTTATTCGATAAAAGCGTCGAGTCAAGTTCAATTGCATCCTGAGGATCTCGATTCAATAGGGAATTGAAATACAGTTTCGCATTCTGTTGTTGCTGTTTTGCTTCGACTATTTTCGCTTCGCCTTGCGCAATTTCAGCATCGGCTCGAATGACATAAGCTGGAAGCCCTTTTCCTGCATCCAACAATTTTTCATTTACACGCTTGCTTTCTCGAGCCAATTGCAATCCTGATTCATGGATAGCCACGGCATCCGCAGCGCTCATATAGGTATAATAGCCTTCTTTGATGTCTTTGACCAGTTCCCGTTTATAAATCTCGATTTCCTTTTGGCCAAGCGTGACGACCTGCTCTTTAATAGCCTTATTGTTCTTGATGTCAGCGTTAAACAATGGCATGCTTGTCCTAATTTTCGCATCGTAATAATGTTTCGGAAGAAAAGTAATTTGCTCGTTGGCAATGTTGGGGAAAGCATTCGACTGCGTGATCTGATTCAGTGTGTTGTATACCGGATTAAGCATATCACCAACCGGTAAATCAATGCTCCTTCCGCCATCAGCATGCGTATAGGTGAAATCAAAACCAATGGTCGGCAAATACATATTCTTCGCCATTTTTAATCCATTCAAGGCTTTATCCAAACTGAGGTTCTTCTCCGCCAACACGAGGTTATTTTTTAAACCCAATTGGATATAATCATCCACTTGCTGGGCTCGGCTTTTTTCCGGCAGAAGAAAAAGAGCTAAAAAACTTAAAATTATTAATGCTGTTCTCATTATTAACAGTGTTTATTTTTTGACAAAAATTTTTTATTGTTTGGTCCTAGCCAAGAGGTCTATATACAACTTGAATGATTCTTCGATCAGGTTTTCGTTCTCGATCTGCAGGTTTTTTACTTCCGCGACTTTTTTCAAATGTCCCATCAAGTACAAGGAAACCATACCGTGCACAGAGGTCCAGGCATTTACGGCCATGAGTTCTTTATCCATATCTTTAAAATAGCCTTCGGCTTGACAGTCGACGATTGTTTGTTCAAGAAAATCAAACACGCGCTCTCCTTCTTCCCATTCGTCGCCGCAATTCTGATTAACAAAATCCATCGGATCCTTTAGCATAAACATAACAAAGTAGTAATCAGGGTTTTTAAAACCAAAATCAATATAAGCTTTGCCGATCGCTTTTAATCGTTCAAATGCTGATTCTACATGCATCAATGGCAGAAATTGCGTCCGCAAGAGACTAAAGCCTTCTTGATGCAAGGCGTAGGCAATGTCATTCTTATCTTTATAGTATAGGTAAATGGTTGTTGGGCTAAATTCAATCTTGGCGGCAATCTTACGTATTGAAGTTGCCTCGAAACCTTCCTTCACAAATAATTCTTTTGCTGCCTCTAAAATTTTAGAACGAAGATCTTCTTTATGTTTTTGCTTTCTTTCTTTTATTCCCATAACAGGACAAAAGTAATTAACAGTGTTAAGTAAATTTAGATTATTTCGAATAAAGACAAATTGATGACAATTGAAAATTGCTATTGGCTACTCAGTAAACAATACGATCTAAAATATAGCTTAACTAAAAATGTTCTGGTGGTATTAAATAACCCATTAAAATAGCAAAATTCAAGGCTAGACCAATCCTAGCCTTTTCGATCCAGCGACAGCGAAATCTTAGCGTACTACCGGAAATTGGGAAATCCGTAGCGTTGAGCTTCCATAAGGTATCAGCACAACATCCACAGCCTCGCCTTCTGTTTCAGGAAATGGAAGAGGAAGCGGACCAGCGGCATGGTTATACAATTTCCAAGAGGGAGTTTTCTTCGCTTTTGTTTTTAAAAGAATAGGCGTATTCTCATGGTTCCAGGGATAGTCCGTAGTATTATTTGAAATAACAACTTCAAAACCAGCTTCGGGATTTTTTAAAGCTTGATCAATCAATCCATAGTTCCAATCGCTTTTGGGATATACTTCGTAGTAGTCATCAAATTGCTTATCAGCGACCTTACTCCATTCCTCTTCCACTTTCAACGCATAAATAAGCGGCCCTCTTTCAACCGCTACCGACATTTCCGCCCAGCGGCTAGTCGTAATTTTCATCGGCAAGAGCAACTCAACCTGATCGCCATCTTTCCAATTCCTGTTTATCTTGGCAATCGTTCCATGCTTCAGTTCGATGCTTTGCAATTCACCATTGATAAAAACCTGCGCTTGCTTAGCCCATGAAGGAATACGAAGATGTAAAGGGAATGCGGATTCCTTGTCAAGGCTAATTCTAAAGCGAATCGATTCCTCAAATGGATAATTCGTTTCCTCCGAAATATGTACTTGCTGGCCGTTAGGCAATCGTGTAGTCAGTTCGTTCGGCGCATAGACCAAAGCTGCAACACCACCATCGGCTGTTTGGTACCAAAGATTCTGAACGAACTTTGGCCATCCTTGATGCATGTTGCTTGTGCAACATGGATAACCTGTCAGCAAGCCGAAACATTGATCTGTACCCTGATGCGCATGGTCCTCATAGAAGTTGCGGTTAGCTTTTGAAATCAGCACTTGATTAGCGGTCTGAAAATATTGCCGATGATTGAAATCATCCGTGGCCTGTGTAGGCAATGCATTAAATGCAATCTTTTCCAAATGATCGGCAAAAGCGACATCAGCAGTTATCGGCAACATGCTTTCTAACGAATACATCATTTCCACCACCGAACAGAACTCCACACCTTGTGTAGGTGCATTTCCATGCATCGGTTCGTCGCCACCAAACATGCCTTGGGCTTGCCCATGAAAAATATCGATGTCGGCAAAAGCTTGCTTCACGGAAGAAATAAATGCCGGATCTGGTGACTGCTGATAATAAATAACCGGCGTCTTGATTCCTTGCGCGAGGTTAACACAATGAAAACTTTGTTGTTGCCCAACATGCATATTTTTGATCAATTCCTGATTAAAAGGATAGCGATTGGACACATTGTATGGATAAAGGTGATCAACCCCTGTCGGCTTCAGGCTATGGGAGTTCGTGAAAACCGTTTGAAATGGAAAGGTCTGTTTATAAATCAAATGCCCTAAATCCAGCAGAAACTGGTCCCCCGTAAGGTTGTAAAGCCAATATACAACCATCAGGTTGTCGGCTCCCCTTCTATTTGCCCAAAAAGACCATTGATCTAAAGGCGTTTCGGGCAATTCCTCAAGCTGATAGCGGAAGTAGTTCGTCAACACGGAAATCACTCGGGGATCTTTTGTCGCTTCATGGTATTGCATCAACACTTTCAGCATCACCATTCTTGGCCACCAATCTTCAACCGGTTCCTTTTGAATACCAGGCTCGGATTTACTTTTCTCTTTCAGCGGTTTCGGCCCGATGTAGCCATCTTCGCGCTGATTGGTTAATGTCCATTCAATCCAAGGTTTTGCTTTATTGATCAGTTGCTGATCATTTAAGATATATGCCAGAGGCACAAGCCCATCGACCCAATAAGGTCCGCGTTCCCATGCATCGCCATCGCCACCTAACCAACCATTCCGCGAACCGATAACGGCCTCGTATCGCTCATCAAGATTACCCGTCAGCCCATCCCTCATCCGTATAAGCTGTTCTTCTAACCATCCTTTCGCTTTAATCTGTCCCAACGGCAATTCCAAATATGGTTTCTCAATCAATGGACTCCGATTTTGGGTTTGCGCCTTGCAAAGAAAAGTAAGCGATAGACTAATTAACAGAAGGTGGTACTTTTTCATAGCGTAAAAATAGGATATAGAAAAATCAGTGACGGTCAGGCTGTAGGTTTAAGCATTTATTTAAACATATGCATTGCATGTTTCCATCAACAAAACTACTTCCATAAAACTACAGATATTATCAAGCTTATCAAAATGGGATTGGATAAACTGGAAGAAGTATTGTTGCTATTTCTCGATTACAGATTGTAGCCAAAGAGATTCTTGGGCGTTAAAAAGCAAAGATTTTAGATGTTGATTTTATAATAAGTTGTTGCTCCGCTTTCAATAGCTAGTAAACTAATGACTAGTTTATTTTCGCTATTCCAGAAAACAGACTCAATCAGGTGTTCATCCGACCATAGGAATTTTTCGAAGCTGAAGGATTGTTCTGATATCGCATAAAGCGTTAATGAGGAAGAGTGCCCTTCATCATTCCTGAATGTGGCAAAGTTCTTATTGTCTAAGGAAAAGATAGGTTCGCCATCGACCACCCCGTATGTATACAGTTTATCATTTAGGATAAGCGTATAAGAACCGTCATACAAGTCGATACTAAGTAAGTGACTATCTAAATTAGGCGCAAATCCCATATACCGATAATCTGTGAAATCATCTCGGTCGCGTTGCTTCCGCTTAATAAATTTTATAGTGCCATACGGCAATGCCAAAGAATCGCGGTCTTTCAATAAATCAGGCTTTGATATAAAATTATTAGTAAAATCAGCCGAGTCTTTATCAAACTCTTCCTTGTTGATTGGAATCAATTGTTTCTCCAATTTAAACTCTTCATTTGAATAATAAGCGCTTACATCGATCGGATTTATGGAATCAGATTGGAAGTCATAGGTATATACTTTCGAGGAATCAACTTTTTGTGATGATGTTTTTTTATTTTCACAGCTCACGACAACACTTAACAAGGCAACTAATAGAATTTTGTTCATGGCAATTTATAGTCTTAGCATCTAAACGTATAAGTGGGTGTGGTTGTTTTCTTAAAGTCTTGAATAAATGCAAGTCAGATGCTTCAACAGAATCTAAAGAAACAAAAAAAGCCCCTGCACGAATGCAGAGGCTTCACAACTATAAAAACAAAAAACTAACCTTACTTAACCTCTATCAACCTTTTTGCAATAATTGCTTCTTCTTTTTTGCCCACTGTTACAGCTAACACACCATCGATGTATGATGCGTCGATGTTGCTATAATTTACTGAATCTGGTAAAGAAAATGAACGTGTGAACGAAGTATAGCTGTACTCTTTTTTACTGTACAATTTTTCTTCGACAACAGCTTCGTCTTTCTTCTCCACCGAGATTGTTAATACGTTTTTGTCCACATTGATTTTGAAATCCGATTTTTGCAAACCCGGAGCCGCTAATTCGATTGAAAACGAATCCTGAGTCTCCGTAATGTTTACCGCAGGAACGCGAGTCACCAAACGATCGGTGATAAACGAATCGTTAAATAAATTATCAAACACACTGTTTACAAATGGATTAACACTGTCTGTGTTTACTGTTTTTGTTGGGAATTTAATTAATGCCATGATTATGCTCTCCTTTAAATTTTTAAATTTTTCTTTTTAATTATTAATGAATAACCTAAATCAATCGGCATACCAAATCAAAAAAGAAACTTAAAAGCGACAAAACGACAGTCTAATCTATTTTAAGCTGACTAAATGTCTTGACTAAAATCATGTTGAATGCAAAAAAGGCATCAATTTTCATAATGGAGCTCCACTTGGGAAGAGCTCAGATCTCCACCAAAAGGCGGATTTGATTTTTTTATTTTTACATGCGCCCGCTGGCATGTAGGTTGCAGCGAAATGATCGCCTTCAGAATTTCTTCTGCTGCAGATTCCAACAATTTTCGTTTAGGACTCATGACTTTTGAAACGACCTCATACAACTTCTCGTAATTCAGGGTGTTCGTAAGCTCCTCGGTCTCTTCATTGACAAAAGGAAAACTGACGGAAACAGTAACGAAAAATTCATTTCCTAAAATTTGCTCTTCAGGATAAAAACCGATCGGAGAGAAAAAACGTGCATCAACTAAGGAAACTGTTTGGGTAATTGTAGCCATAAACTTTAATATGCTATAAAAATATTCATTATAATTGTATAACGTAAATTTAGACCATGAAAATAAAATCAATCTTATTCAGCATTTCAGCTATCAGCTGTTTTTCTTTATCGGCTCAGACAAAATTTCAACCTGCTGACACGGAGTTTTATGAACCAAAACCTCGCGTTGTTCAAGCCGCATCCCAAGTAGCGCCAAGTGATGCAAAAGTTTTGTTCGACGGTAAGAATCTTGCCGAATGGACTTCGACAAAAACAAAAGGCGAAGCTGCTCCATGGACAGTAGAGAATGGCATTTTCACAGTAAAGCCAGGATCTGGAGATATACAGACGAAAGAAAATTTCGAGGATTTCCAATTGCATATTGAATGGAAAAGTCCAGAAGTCATCAAGGGCGAAGGACAAGGGCGCGGGAATAGCGGTGTGCTGATCCAAGGACTGTATGAAATTCAAGTTCTGGACAATAACGATAACCCAACTTACGTGAACGGCCAAGCGGGAAGTTTATACAAACAACGCCCTCCATTGGTTGAAGTTCGCTCAGGCTCAGACGGCTGGCACAGCTATGATATTATTTTCAAAGCGCCACGTTTTAATGCTGACAAACAATTAGTCGGTAAAGGAACGGTAACGGTTTTACACAATGGGGTTTTAGTGCAGAACAATACGCAAATTGAAGGAACGACAGAATATATCGGACTTCCGAAACTAAAAGCGCAGAGCACAGGGCCTATTCAGCTTCAAGACCATGGAGATTTGGTTCACTATAGAAATATTTGGATCAGACCTTTATAAAGAAAATCTTCTGTAGAGAAACATGCGATGTTTCTCTACATTTTTTTTACTTTGCTTTCGGCAGCAACAAAGCCACGAAACCCAGCAAAGGCAAATAAGCACACAAGCGAAATACATACTCAATGCTTGTGTTATCGGCAACTTGACCCAGTAATGCGGAGCCAAGGCCTGCAATCCCGAATGCAAATCCATAAAACAGACCTGATATCGTTCCAACTTTTCCTGGCAAAAGTTCCGTTGCATAGACAATAATCGCCGGAAACGCAGAGGAGATAATAAAGCCGATACATCCGCTGAAAATTATCGTCCAGATCAAATTCAGATGAGGCAAAGCTAACGCAAATGGAACCGCGCCCAAAATAGACATCCAGATAATTTTCTTCCGCCCAAAGCGGTCACCTAACGCACCTCCAATCAATGTTCCTGATGCTACCGCAAAAAGATAGATGAATAAGTAAATCTGAGAATCTTGAACCGTTACGTCAAATTTATCAATCAAATAAAAAGTATAGTAGCTCGTAATTCCTGCCGTGTACACGAATTTTGAAAAAATCAAGGTTAACAAAATGATAATTCCGAACACAACCGTTCTTCTGGGCAAATCTGACTTCTCCGAAGCTGCTACAACATTCTGCCTTTTCAATACGCGAATCCGTAAAGCTTTTGGCTTATACCAATTTCCGATTTTAAACAAAATTATAACGGCGACAAAAGCAATCAAGCCAAACCACAGGATATTTCCCTGCCCGTAGGGAGCGATAATCAATGCAGCTAACAGAGGACCCAAGGCGCTTCCTAGATTTCCTCCAACCTGAAAAACAGATTGCGCGAAACTTCTTCGACCTCCTGAAGCTAGAAAGGTAATTTTGGATGCTTCCGGATGAAAAATGGATGAACCTGTGCCGATCAAAGCCACAGAAACTAATACCAATTCGAAAGTCCAGGCTTGCGACAGCAACACGATTCCCATAAATGAAAACAGCATACCGATCGCCAATCCGTAAGGCATGGGGCGTTTATCCGAAAAATAACCAACTACCGGCTGAAATATTGATGATGCCAGCTGAAACACGAACGTGATCACTCCGATCTTAAAGAAACTTAATTCAAAGGAATCTTTCAGAATCGGGTAAACGGCAGAAACCAGCGATTGGATAGCATCATTTAAAAAATGTGCCGAACTAATTGCCAGCAAGATGGGCATTGCAAGTGGATTTACCGCAGGAATACTTGTTTTAGATTGTTGCATGAGCGAGTTAGAAATTCAGTCAAAACCTGACTTCGCAAATGTAATTAATTCGCGAGCGAGTCAAGCAAAAATTAGAAGGGAAAATTAAAAACTCGAGTCGCTTATTCATCAAGGCTATTCCATACCTCTCGATTCGATGATCAATAGTAATCCAACAAGCTACACTAGGATAGATACATTAAGAAAAAGGGTTGAAAAAAAAATAAGGATGGGTTTTCAGTCCCATCCTTATTAGAAAATGTATTTTAATCTTGTTCTACGAAAAACTACGTATCGTTTATTTTAAAGATACTTCATAACTATATTTTCCTAGAATGGCATATTGCGCAGCATAAGTGAACATAAACATTCCCTCAACGCCTTGCCCTTGTTTTTCCTTTTGCCATCCAGCCAATAGGTTCGTTGGCAAAAATCCATCTTTATTGAAATGTTCATATCCATAGTCCAAATTTTTCTGGAAAGCAGCTAAATAGTTTCCAGCTTTATTGTCTATCGAAATCACATCATGATACCCTCTCAAAAGGATACCGTTAAACCAATTTTTAAAACCATCTGTTCCAAAACTATAATACTGAGGCAAATCCTTACCTAATGTTGCAAATTGCAAAAAACTCTTGTCTGTCAATAGTTTAGCATCGGTTACATAAGAAGCTTGCTTTGTGGCGCGAAATAAATCCGCAGCACCCGAAAGCATAGTTCCGCTATTGTAAGTAAATGATTCTCCTACAGCTTGCGTTAGCTTTGTATTCGCCCGATATTTCTCTCCATCCAAGGTTACATAACGAATATCACAATTTGGCACACAGCCTCCCATCATATCGGTGTAAACGCCCTTTGCATTTAGCAAATGTTTCTTTTGCCAGTCATATATTGCCTTGGCATAATTTAAGTAATAGGCTTGTTTGCTTACCTTTTCCGTACGGCGCGTTTTTTGATCTTTTTCATCGATATATCGGTGTTCGATCTGATCATTTTTTTCTTTGTAAATCTCGTGCAACCAAACTAAAGGACTGATCAACGGCCCATTGCTACAGGCATGTTTCGTCGTGTAACCTGGTCCCCAAGGAATTCCCCCATTTTCATTTCCTTGCTCATCCCTTGTGACATCCCAGCCGTCCAGCACATAACTAGTCAGATATTCAGCTTTCTGTAAATAGGTAGACTTACCTGTTAGTTTATAGGAATCCAACAGTTCACGAATCAGCCACATTTGGTCATCATAGACGTTTAAGATTCCAGACACATTTGCTTTTCCTTTTTCACGAACACGATCAACAGCATAAACCGACCAAGTTTTGGTCTGCGTATAAGAAGTCAATTCGAATGTTCCTAAATAATAATCCGCATTCTCATATAATTTGTCCAATAGCTTGACATATCGCTCGTAATGTTGATCATAAAGGGTCGCATCCCCAGCTTGCTTTGCCGTCTTAATTCCCGAAAGAATCGCATTGACCGCTTCTATTCCTGCAGAATACATCCATACGGACGCACGTTCGTCTGATTTTGCTTCGGTGAAAGGATTGTAGAATCTCCGCATTTCAAACGTTTCAGGATTAAAATATTTTGCTATCGTAAGATCCACTAGATCTATCGAACGCTGTAAATTAACCAATGATTGTTTTTGATGGCTATCAAAGCTGGAAATCTCAGTAGGGATTGGACTTTTTGAAATGGGGTGTATTGGCGAAGCCAATGAACTGCCACTCAAAACACTTGCGCTAGCGATACAGGTAACTATGTTCTTTAAGGACATGTATAATCGATTTGTTGGTTTTTGGACTGATTCTACAAGTTATAAATTTGTGTTGGACACAAATTTGGAAGCCTGTAAATGTTCAGATTAATTAAATTTGAGGTTAAAATATGGACTTTAAACCATATTACAAATTGTACGCTGTTATTTTAGATAAAAAAGGGGATTTGAATCTGGATTGTTACTTTTCATCATGGAACATCCATAAATTTCGCTCAACAGCAAATAGAAAATAAGATTCTCTCAAAAAATCAGCTTACAGTTCCGAAGGCTTTAATAATTCACCTTCATACTTCAACACATGTTTTAAGATTTCGTTCTCCAATTGCTTATGCAATTTACTGCTATTGCTTACCGCATGAAGATCTATTTTGTAACGTATATAATCTTTGCCGATTTCCATGACTTTCAATTGTACTTCTTCATCCTGCGCTAAATTGGGATGGTTGAGCAACAATGATTTTATTTCTGTCTCCAGCAAATCTATTGTACTTGCTGTAGAAACAGGCAATTCAAATTTCACGCTGAACAAACTAGAGCGATGTGCAGAAAGGTTAACAAAAGTTGATGTAAACACCATGTTATTCGGGATCATGACGATATCGTCTTCTTCATCCTGCAATAAAATATTAGAAAAGGTAATATCAACAATCCTACCCTGATAAGTCCCAACTCGTATGCGATCGCCGACAGATAGATCGTCTGAAAACATAATGATCAATCCACTGATCATATTGGTAATGTATTCCCTAAAGATCACCGCAATCGCCATGGCAACGATGGTCATGCTGGTAATAAATTCTTTCGGATTGATTCCGAATGCAATCATAAAGGAAATGACCGCGAGCACGGTATTCAGCACAACCGTCAAACGGTTAATTCCTAAAACGAAATTTCCTCGAACTACCCTATTCGCATTTCTTGCGTTGTAAACAGTGATGATAATAAAGCGGATAATGGACAAGAAAATACTTGGAATTAAAAAGCTCAATAATCCGCTGACCATCCGCAACATTTTGGGATATTCGGTATTTTTTTCGTCGTAAAACTCCGGCATTAGGAAGTAAGACCAGATAATCAATCCAACAGCTATGAGCTTTGAAATAAAGGCAATAGGAAATTTTCTCTTCTTTATATTTTCTTCCATGATTTACTATAACAAGCTAAAGTATTATTTTTTCGCATTGAAACCAAAAAACGCCTATTTATTCTTTGAAAATTGTACATTTAATACAAATAATCGAATTGTATGAAACGTTTGTATAGTGTATTCGCTCTTGTCCTACTCTCTTTTTTCTCGCAAGCGCAAGCGTTGAAGGAGCAACAGATCGACTCCTTGGTCAATCAGGTTCTGAAAACTTTTAATGTGCCCGGCATTGCCCTCGGCATCGTCAAAGATGGAGAAATAATTTTGGCTAAAGGATATGGTGTGCGCAGCATCAATAGCAAAGAGCCAGTGACAGCAAATACGAATTTTGGAATTGCATCCAATTCAAAAGCGTTTACAACAACAGCATTGGGAATTTTGGTCGATGAAGGCAAACTGAACTGGGATGATTTTGTACAGAAATACATTCCTGAATTCAAGCTGTACGATCCGTATGTTTCTGCTCATTTTACGATCCGCGATTTGTTGACCCATCGCAGCGGATTAGGTTTGGGCGCTGGGGATTTAATGGTTTGGCCTGACGGACATGATTTTACCCCAAAAGACATTATTCATAACCTCCAATACTTAAAGCCTGTCTCTGAATTTCGCACGAAGTATGATTACGACAATTTGCTGTATATCGTCGCTGGTGAAGTGATCGAGAGGGTCTCAGGCAAATCATGGACGACCTTTATTCAAGAACGGATACTGACTCCATTGAAGATGACAAATTCGGCTCCCACCCTATCTTTGCTAGATCCTGAACTCGAAGTGATTGATGCGCATGTACCGATTGACGGGAAATTAGAAGTAATCAATAAATACAGCAATACCATCTTGGATGCTGCTGGAGGCATTTATTCCAATGTCAATGACCTGACGAAATGGGTTAATCTTCAGTTAAACAACGGAAAGGTCGATGATAAAGTCATTATCTCTGAGAAACAAGCTAAAGCGCTGAAAACTCCGCAGACCATTATGCCAATTGCCACCCGGCCTCCATACAATTCCTTATTTGCCAATTATGGTTTGGGATTCAGATTGGTGGATGTAGCTGGCAAACTGGAAGTTTCGCATACCGGCGGTCTAGAAGGAATCGTCACGCAGATTACCATGCTTCCCCAGCTTAATCTGGGAATTATTGTCTTAACAAACCAACAGCAAGGAGAAGCATTTTTGACCATCACCAATACGATAAAGGACAGCTACCTTGGCATTCCAAACCAAAACTGGTTGGATTTTTATACTAAAAACTTAAACAATAAAGTAGAAAGCGCCGATAGCATCACCAACGCTGTATGGAAAACCGTTGAGCTTCATAAAAAACAAAAAAATAGTCCGCATCTTCAAGAACAGCTCATTGGAACATATAAGGACAATTGGTTTGGCGATGTGCTGATTTCGAAAAAAGGAAATTCACTGGTGTTCGCTTCAAAACGTTCTCCGCAATTGACCGGAGAACTGCTATACTACAAAAACAACAGCTATGTCGTCCGCTGGAATAACCGCTATTTTCATGCAGATGCTTTCGTCCATTTGATCGTTGATCAAAATAAAATACAAGGCTTTACGATGTTGCCGATATCTCCTTTAACAGATTTCAGTTACGATTTTCAAGACCTTAGCTTCAGCAAATTACAATAGGAATATGCATTCTATATTTTAAAATAACCAAAAATACGTTAACTTAGCAAGCTAATTGTGCTAGAAATAGATATATGGAAACAACATTTGACTTTGAGAAACCTATTGCCGATCTGCAAACACAGATCGAGAAAGTTCAACAGGTTTCAGAAAAAACAAAAGTAGATATGAGCGCTACCGTAAAGGAGTTGGAGGAGAAATTAGCGCAAACCAAACTAGAAGTGTACCACAACTTGACTGGATGGCAAAAAGTCCAGATGTCAAGACATCCGGAACGTCCTCAAACATTTGATTATATTGAAATGATCTGTGACGACTTCGTCGAATTGCATGGTGATCGCACAGTCAGAGACGACAAAGCCATCGTAGGCGGTTTTGCGACAATCGGTGGAGAATCGGTGATGGTTATTGGCCATCAAAAAGGCAAAAACACAAAAGAACGCCAATACCGTAATTTCGGGATGGCAAATCCAGAAGGTTACCGCAAAGCGTTGCGCTTAATGAAAATGGCAGAGAAATTCAATAAGCCTGTCGTTACTTTAATCGATACCATGGGTGCGTATCCAGGTTTAGAGGCTGAAGAAAGAGGACAAGGAGAAGCCATTGCACGCAACTTGTTGGAAATGTCTATTCTTAAAGTGCCTATTATCTGTATCGTCATCGGCGAAGGTGCATCTGGCGGGGCTTTAGGTATCGGTATCGGAGATCGTGTTTACATGATGGATAATACATGGTACTCGGTGATTTCTCCAGAATCTTGTTCGTCTATTTTATGGAGAACTTGGGACTACAAAGAGAAAGCGGCGGAAGCGTTAAAATTGAGAGCAGAAGATATGCTAGGCAATGGCTTGATTGATGGCATCATCGAAGAACCTCTTGGCGGTGCTCATCAAAATCCATTAGTTGCTGCAGAAAATGTGAAATCTAGAATATTGACAGATTTGACACAACTGAAAGCAAAAGATGCAGAAACATTAGTCGCTGAACGTATTATGAAATTCAGTAAGATGGGTGTAGTAGTTGAATAAGCGCTAACTCATAACATATTTAAAAAAGCCATTCTTAACCGAATGGCTTTTTTATGATACAGTTTGAGTAGAAATTTAATTTATCAAAACATCATTACTCTTACATTATCGAACACTTTTTTTGCTATTCATAGCTCAGCTGTAAATACGGTAAAAAAAAGCTGAACCCTGAATGACGGAATCAATGATTAGCAACTGGATTATTTACTGAGACAACCATCGAAATATCGTCTATATCGTAAAATTTAATACTATTCTCTTCTCTATCAGAAACCGAAATCGACATCTTAATTATCGTATTGTTTCTTAATCATCTGATAATATTTAGATTCTAAAGCTTGTCCTTTAAGGATGTCAAAACTATTTCTATACTTTTCAAAATCACGCTCCAAATACAACTGATAGAACACAAAAAAAGTACTTGCTTTACTTTCCGGATGCAACTGAACGAGATTATCAAAATCGATTTTATACAAAGAATCTGTCAGGAGCGATTTTTTCACAGAATCAGCTTTAATAAAATTAGTTCTACTCAATTCCTTATTTTTATTTTCAATGGACCTGTAAAATGAAAGGTTCAGCTCATCAACCAAAACTTCTTTCCTATCAAAAAACTTCGTGTAATTATCCCAAAATTCATCCGCAACTGCACAAGTCTGACATTGAGAAACATTTACATTCACTTTTGTAATGTTATTTAATTCAATTTCTTCTCCTGTGTAAAGAGAATCAGTATAAAATTCATAAACCAAAGAAGACTTAGGTTCTACATAAAATGCTTTGGTTAGGTTATAATACTCTCCCACTTCCTTGTTAAAGGATCTATCTTTATAAATCTGATGAGGCACAAATGTCCTTGGCCAATAAATCGCCAGTAAATACATATCTTCTTTCAAATTTCCCATCATGAAGGTATCTTTCGATGCAATGATCGTATCGAACAGCTCTTTCCCATCCATGTAATGAATTACACGAATTCCTACAGAATCCATATATATGTTCTTTATTGATAGCGATATCGGCTGAACAGATTCTTTCTTATCCACACAAGACAAGCAGAATAAAAAAGGCAACAGGTATAAAATGATTTTTCTCATAAACATAAAAAGGCATGAGATGTGATTGTCTCATGCCTTATCTAAATACAAACTAATTATCTTAGATTATCGTAAAATGCTTTAACAATAACATTTCCTTTCTGGTCATAAGCCTCAAACTCCATCTTCACATTATCGTTAGTCCGAACCTCATTCTTTAATATCAAATAATGTGTTTTAATTTTCGTACCTAGAGCAATAACAGATTGGTTAGTCCCAGTGTTGTACGGTATAGGATAGATCGAAATAGCGTTGTGCCCCATAGACACAGTGGTATTAACATCATTCGTTACACCGCCAGTAATAATAAAATAGTTCATAGGTTTGAACCCTCCTGTTCCAATATTATAACCTATCGCAAATGGATCGCGAATCCTATACACTGTCGGATCTGACCAACTCCAGAATCTCCAGCCAAATGTCGCATTAGCACTAGGATCTTTGTACTCGAACTTCATCTCACCGATTACGCTATTCACATTGTTTGTGAAGGCAGGATTTGTCCAGTCAAATTTTACTGGGTTCTCGGCCCAAGTCCACTCAGCAGGTCTTTTGAACATCTTGTAAATTACCCCGCCTTCTGGCGTATAAACCCGTCCACTGCGATATCCACGAATGGCTATCGTGTCTGCAGATACGCTAACCAAATTATAGATATGATCCGTGATGTCTGATGCCTGTATTCCGACTCTATACAATGTCGACATGATCGATCCTGTAGTAAAAATCAATTGAGGAGACCCTGTTCCATTTGATATCCTAAAGTAATCCTCAGTATTATTGGTAACGCCATAAACCGTAGTGACGTGGACCCGATTGGTTATTGTATCAAACTTAAGTACAATTGGTGTATAAACTTCAGCATTCAAATTGCTTTTTACCATCATCACCCAACCGTCCTCAGATGAAGCTAAAGCTTTTCTTAAATCACTTGCCACTTCATTTAATCGCTCAGGATTCTCTTCAAAATAAGCGTTTGTGATGTTATCCTTTTCACACGCGACCAATGCCAGACTAAAAAGGCATAGGCCAAAAAATTTCATTATATTTTTCATAAAAAATATTTATGTGTTTAATAATCCACTTTGTAAACAACCGAATCCAGCATGACATTCAGTTTATGCAAATCTACGCCCATATCCGAATACATCTGATGAACCATTTTGTACTTGGTTTCCAATGGAACGCTTGCACTGATTCTTCTTTGTTCCGCATGTTGCGCTTCTGTTAACCTAAGCATCCATTCTACCGTCGTTGCAAAATCTTCCTCAGGAGCATAGCCTCCGTAACCGGTCCAGAATCCGTCGCGGCGAGCCTGCGCTTGCCCAACAGACGCATATCCTGGAATACCATAATATTTACCTTGTGATACACGATCGAAGAGATAGCCCCTGCCGTACTTATGATCAATCTGATGCGCATGCTCATGATACAGCGTTACAATATGGTCCCAAAGCCAAGATTTAGAGGTTGAAAACCTATTCACGCCTCCCATTCCTAGTCGGTAATATTGAGCATTCATACCGGCACCGGCAGCAGTTGCTGTAGTTGTAGGATCATTGAAGTGAACGAATCCACCGGCAAGAATAAATTCGATAGGCGTTTCCTTATTAAAGAAATCTGGAAAGCTTTCTTTCAAAGGTTTTAGCCAAAGCTTATTCAATACAACCTTCGTGTAAGGCAAAGCCAAATCATATTGCGGCGGCATGAAGAATGTCGACCCGCTAATAATCCGTGGCGTATATTCATAAATAATCTCAACGCCATAAGCCTTCTGGATAGAATCACAAAGATAATCCAGTTCATTCCATTGAGACTTTGGCTTAATTTGCTTTTTTGAAAAATAATCGACGGTTTCATCGACATCGCCCAAAGGGTTATTATCTTTCTTACAACCCGTAAGAATGAATAACACAACCAATAAATACAAATAATTTTTCATATTTTCTTTATCTAGGATTTAATTGATTTTCTAATAATGGATTTCCAACTACAGCTTGAATCGGAATCTGAATCGCTGTACGTTTATCGTTAGGCAGTAAGATAATTGCAGTTTTTGGATCTGTTCTAACCATGCGATGTTCCACTTGAATTCCTAAACGCTTGATATCGTACCACCTCAAACCTTGGCCAAGAAATTCTAATTTTCTTTCAGCTAAAATAGCTGCAAGGGCATCTTCAACATTAGCTGGAGTAGGTAAAGCTCTATAATTTGTAGCGCTAAAACGTTCTTTACGAACCGCCTCAACATCGGCCATCGCTTTTGCAATATCTGGACTCGCTTTGCGAAGATTAGATTCTGCTCTGTTAAACAAAACTTCTTCCATTGTAAAACAATCGTATCTTACTTGAGCTGCATTTGGATTGTTAGGCTGATTACCATATTTGACAACCAAAGCCACACTATCGATTACGGTTCCACCTGAACTGAAATGGTCTCTTCGATAATCTGACGTAGGCGTGCTATAAAATAAATTATGTGCGATATAAAAACCGCCAAGACGATATCCGAATGGACGACATAAAAACGTTGAGGTCACTTGATTCACCAACAATAAATTCGCATGAATCGAAGGGTTCATAATTTCTTGCGCCCAATATTGCTCACTTGTTGTAGTCTTTCTAGCGACATCTTCGCTCATTTTGCGAACGACAACACCTTTTTCGGCAATGACTAAATCTGCATACCTAGCGGCTTCATCCCATTTCCCTTTATACAGGTTGACCCTGCTTAAAAAAGCATACACGCTAGTTAAGTTGAAACGGTATGGTGTTCTCGGAACAAAAGAGATTCCTTCTTGCATCAAAGCTATTCCATCCGCTAAGTCTTTATCAATTTGATCATAAACCTCCTGAACGGTAGCGCGATTATATAATTCACGATTATCCTTCGGAACTTCTAAAATAAGTGGTACACCCAAGTTTGTTGAATTCGTGGTTTCATTGTAATGCATTGAAAACAGATTCACTAAAGTGAAGTAGTTATAAGCGCGCAAAACCAAAGCCTCACCCAACAAGGCGCTTTTTTGCGAGGGGTCACCCGAAGCAGTTTCAAGAGATTCAATTGCTAAATTTGCCTCATATATTTTCTTATAATATTGCGCATAAGCGTGCGTTGGAGTTGCTGTGGCAATCGCATCTGAATATTCATCTTCCCATCGGTAAATAGGCAAATAAGTTGCTGCATTGCTCGCTTGCATTGTACTTGCGTAGTGATGGAAATTATCCGTTAGTATTTCAGTAAATAAATCAGCACGCATTGGATATGCATTGATTAAAAGAAGATCTACGTCATCCAAATCATTAAGCTCAACTCTATTGTCATAAGGAGCTTCCAAAAATTTCTTACATGAGCCAAAAAGTCCCAAAAGAAAAACTGTCGATATTATTATTACTATATTTTTCATTAAAATTCCTCCTAAAATCCAACTGTTAAACGCATTGAAAATGATCGTGGGTTAGGTAATGAAGTACCACCTGTTAAATATAAATCCGGATCAACTCCCCTTAATCGACCGCTAGCCCAGTAATAAATGTTATTTGCCGAAAGCATTAATCGCGCATTTTTGACGTAACTGTTTTCGGTTTTCAACAATCTATTTAAATCATAGGCTAACAATATTTCGCTAATGCGCAAATTACTTGCATCGGCAGCACGAAAATCACTGCGGTTGTAGGCTGTTTCATCTATGTTGCTAACAGTACCTAAGTAAGATCGCTGAATGGTACTTAATAAGCCTGGGATATTCGTGTAATTCTCATCACCAACGGCTTGCCATCTGTAATTTAAATCACCTGATTTAGAACCTGAGTCATCATAGGTACGAGAAGCGACAGGACTTGTAAATACTTTATGTCCGTAAGAGTACGTTAAAAACATTCTTAGCTCAACTCCCTTATATTGAAATGAACTGGCAACTGAACCTGTTCCAAGTGGTTGGCGGCTGCCTAAGTAGGTGATCAACGAGCGATCTCTTGAAGCTGCAACAATTCCATTCACTTCGCCATCAGCTCCGCTGAACAACGGACGACCTTCCGAATTTAGCCTAGAATAATTAAACCCGAAAAGAGCCTCTAATGGATAACCTGCAATTGGGTATCCGTTTGGATTCGTAATTTGACTTAATAAAGCAGATTGCAATTCACCATCGATTAATTCATTCTTAACATATCCGTAGATCAAATTCACATCCCAAATAAACTCTTGCTTATTCAACACATTTCGGTAACCCAAAGTCACATCCACCCCTTTATTGCTCATAGTTCCAAAGTTGATTCTCTTTGTAGGAAAACCATCTTCTTGAGCAACATTAAATGGAACAACTAAATCTTTGTTCTTACGCGTGTAATATTCTGCTGTTAAGGTCAACCGGTTATACAAAGACAAGTCAAATGCAAAATTGGTTGTGTAATCCTTTTCCCAAGCCAAGTTATGTAATTCAGGAGCTAACACATTGATTCCTTTACCATTATTAGATGCATCCAAACGCGGTAGGTTAATAATATTAGCATTCAGCATCGGCGAAGTTTCAAAACTATTACCCCGTAATGCATGACTCACTCTAAATTTTAAATAATCGACAACTCCATTAGCATTTAAATCTTCGAAGAATTCCTCTTTTTCAACATTCCATGCAAAGCCTAGCCCATAGTTAGGAAGGAATTTTGAACGTTGCATTCTACCAAACATGTTACTTCCATCTTGACGTCCGCTGATGTCAAAGTTGTAACGGTCTTTAAATGAGTATTGCAAATTTGCGTAGTATCCAAGACTTCTTCTATCCTGAAAGTTCTCTATGTACGTACGGTCGTCTCGGTTAACAGCATAGATCATTCCTAACCGAGATGGAGAAGCGATTTTACCTCCATAATACATGTAACCATACGCTTTAGAATAATCTCTATCAACGTAGGTTTTTTCCATTTCAACACCTACTAAGAAATCAAATTTATGCTGACCCACTTGCTGATTGTAAACCAACTGGTTACGAACACTCCAGAATGACTGCCATGTATTCCATAAATACCTGAAACCACCTTCTGGCAATATTGTTTCTCTATAACCGAAAGGCTCATTTGGATCTTGGTACAATAATGGATTTTGATTTCTCAATACATCATTGTAATCTACACGGTATGCATTAGCCATGTTAGAACGCTCAGTAACTGTGTGGCTAACCTTACTATTGTTTTTACGTATTGCATATGTACCGTCGAATCTTAAATTCTTTGTAATTCTATACGTTGGTCTAACGATCAAGCGAACTTCTTGCGTTTGGATATCATTAAAGTTTTCTTTCAATTCCTCAATGATGTTAAATGGTGCAAGATTTTCTGTGTAGTAACGATATGAACCATCTGAATTGTAAGGGTACATCGCTCTACTTGTATTCATCGCATACAAGAATGGATTGATTTCAAATGAACGTGTAATCTCGAAGTAATTACTTGAAGACAAATCACCAGATTCATTTGTTCCCGGCGTTTGTTGATTCCGCATATTCCAGTTTAAGTTAACATCTAAATCAAATTTCGGAGTGATATTAAACACTGTTCTTAAATCTGTTGTATAGCGCGTAGTTCCAAAACCGACTGCCTGACCATTGTCATCTGCAAGACTTCCTGAAACATAATAAGTATGCTTATCACCACCACCCGAAAATGACAAACTGTGTTCTTGGATTAAATTGTTGCGAAACAATTCATTGAACCAGTTTGTGTTTGCATTAGCAGATCTATTCAACTCTTCATAAGCTTGGTCTATGTTGATATTCCTCATCGCTAATTGGCGATAAGTTTCTGTAAATGCTCCTGTAAAGTTCGGCCAGTTAGCATTGGATAGATAACCTCTATCGTACATCTCTTTGTAGAGCTGCATTTCCTGATTGGAATTCATTAAGTTGAACTGACCAATGCTAGGTTTTACACCAACTGATAATGCTGAACTTATACTAATATTTTTTGAGTTATAAGTACCCTTTTTCGTCGTGATTAAAATAACGCCATTCGCCGCGCGTGTTCCGTACAATGCTGTCGCAGCACCATCCTTCAGTATCATGATATCTTCGATATCCTGTGCATTTAGTCCAGCAATTGCAGAACCTAAAACTGAAGCAGGGTCACCACTATATAATTGAGAAACCGATACGTTTGCTGGAGAAGTAATAGGAACTCCATTGATTACATACAAAGGCTCTTGATTCGCACTGATGGATGAATTACCCCTGATACGGATTTTTGGTGTAGCACCAAAAGTTCCCGAAGTATTTTGAACTGAAACACCCGCCGCCGCTCCTTGCAACATTCTAGAAACGTCCATTGAACCTGACCGGTCAATATTCTTTTTGTCTACAACACTGACGGAACCCGTGAATTTCTCTTTATTGATTTTCTGAAAACCAGTAATAACGACCTCATCAATATTTTCATCTTCGCTTGCAATAGCTACTGACATATTAACTGACGCAGCTAAAGTAACTGATCTAAATCCAACAGCTGTAAATCTCAATGAAGCATCCGATTTGCTCACTGTCAGACTAAAACGTCCATCATCGTCCGTGGTTGTTTTATTTGCTGAATTCACTTCGGCAACAGTTACCCCAGCTAAAGGTTTACCTGCAGCATCCACAACTCTACCTGAAGCTCTAACTTGCTGGCTTTCGACAGTTCGGATAGACTCAGGATTTATCGTAATTATTTTATCAGAAATAATGTACTTAAACGGCTGTAGGAGAAAAATTTCATCCAGCACATTTTTAAGATTCGCTTTATTTGCAGAGATAGTGACTAGGTTAGAATTTTTGAAATGACTTGAATTGATCAAAAAACTATAGCCCGTCTGCTTCTCAATCTCACCTAAAGCTACTTCCAATTTTTGCTTTTTTAAATTAAGCGTTACTTGCTGCCCGAAAATATTTGCGGAAGCTTGTATGCAAAATAAAAAGACGATTATCGCGGTTAATTTCATTGCTAAAATGGTGGTATAACTTATTTTAAGCTCAGCCCACAACCTACGCATATTTCCATAGGAAGAAACTATAACTTCTTCGTTTTTCATAATTGTTAATTAAGCACTTACATAAGAAGTTCATACATCAGAAACTATACTTATATTTGTACTGGTTAATAAAAAATTTTGTAATTCGTTCACAGATTTTAAAACCATCTGCTAGGGGTGCGTCAACACCTCTAGTTTTTTTGTTTATTATGAATTTAGTATCGTTTTACAAGTACCCTCCTTCCCTCGATTTCGAATGTATAATTCGTATTGATTTCTAAAACTTTTAATAATTCAGATAATCTTACTCCCCTAGAAACAGTTCCTGACAATTCGATGTTATCAAAATCCTGTTCGTAAAATACCATCTTGACATCGTACCAATTTTCAACTTCTCTTAATATTTCTTTAAATGAACTGTTGTCAAATACAAACTTCTCATTATTCCAAACCTTCATGATTTCAGGTTTTAAGTATTTGATATTGACATTTTCTGCAACGACAGATTGTTGACCCGGTTTTAGCAAATATTTATTTCCTCCAGAGTGAATTTCAACACTTCCTTCGATCAATGTAGTCTTTGCATATTCATCTGTAGAAACTAAATTAAATGAGGTTCCCAAAACCTGAATATCTTGTTTTTTTGAATGAACAATAAATGGTCGATCCTTATCTGGGCTTACTTTGAAATATGCTTGTCCTTCTACAAAGACTTCTCTTTTTTCTGATTCGAAATTAACTGGATATCGGATTGAAGAAGCTGCATTAAGCTCAATCACACTTCCATCGCTAAGCTTCAATTTTGTATGTCCACCTTTTGGCGTATTTACAGTAAGATATTGTACTTGTTCATCTTCGTTCAGGTCCTTATATAATACCTCTCCTTCCTCATTTATATAGACTTGCAACCCACCTTTATCATAGACCAATCCAGTGACTGTTGAGTCAACCGTAATTTTATCACCATTTTCTAACACAATCATCGCCATGGATTGAGCGGGTTCAATATCTTGTACTATATAGTTAGCTTGGACTTGTTCTTGGTTGTTTATAGTCAATAAATATATAGATGCTCCAAATAAAACTAGAAACGCTGCTGCGATTCCTGTCCAGAAATATAGTCCATTAGCAGATTTCTTTTCTTTTTTAATTTTTGGCACATCATTCAGCCGCTCATCGAGCAATAAATTTTCAAAAATTGTAGTCAACTTTCTTGAAACTTCCTCCTCGGAAATTGTTGCATCAAAATCAGTTGGAAAATCCATTTCTGATAAAATGTCGACAAATTCTTCATTTGAAAAATGAGAAATGCCATACAATAATTCTTGTTTCTCTGTTTGACCTAAAGAATTTTCAAAATATCTGGTCAGTAAATACTGAAACCTTTTTATTTCCATTTTTTTATCAATTTTTCTTCGCCCTTTAATAATAATACGAACGTCAATTCAAAACTCACTATTCGAAAACAAAAAAAATTTCGTTTAAATAAATAAAATACCCTAAATTCACAGAATAGTTAACCGAAACTTTCAATGCATTTTAAAAATATTGAGAAATCTATTCTTATAGATTTTAAAAAAGGAGATGTAAAGGCCTTTGAATATATCTATAACATGTATTCAAAATCACTTTACAAAAGTTTATTATATTTATTAAAAGATCCAATCGAAGTCGATGAAATCTTGCACAATGTATTTCTTAAAATCTGGGCAAAAAAAGAAGAAATTGATTTCGAGAAAAACTTGTACAGTTATCTGCTAAAAATAGCAAATTCGATGGCAATCGATCTTCTAAGAAAAAACATCCGAACACAATTGCTGTGCGATACCTTGTCACAAACAGAAATTAGGGAAACTGCTTCTGTAGAAGAAACTTATCTAAAAAAAGAAGAGTGGATTATGGTTGAAGAGGCAATAAACTTGCTCCCTCCCCAACGCAAATTAATCTTCACGCTTTTTAAGCTGGAGGGAAAAAGTTATCAGGAAATAAGCGAGCAGTTGTCGATTTCTACATCGACAATTAGCAATCAATTGGTGCTATCGATGAAATTTCTACGAAAATTCATCCACGAACATCAGCGTGAAATAAGAACATTATTCTTTCTGTTTTATTTCCTGTAAAAGAAATTAAAAAAAAACATCAACGAAGTTTTGCTATCCATCTAGCAAAGTTTTGCTGTCCTAGCCCGCTCCTCGAATGCGGTTTTGAATATCATCGTCTGAATTTGATTTTCGTTGCGAAATATCAGAACGTCCAAATTTGTAGGTAACCGTAAAATTAATAATCCGGCTGTCGAGGTTTGTATTTTGGTATATATTGATGTTTTCAAACTGAACTGCACGCGCATAGGTCGCAGTTTTAAAAAGATCCTGGCAAGCTAGTTTAAAATGAAAAGTATTGTTCATGATTCCTTTTTGGATGCCCGCAGAAACAGTATAGAATGGATCGCGGACGAACTGTCCATAAGCAGTTTTGGTTTGATAATTTCCGGTCAATTCCACAGAAAAAGCTTTCGGCAGACGAAATGTATTGATGGAATTTGCCGTCAACGAAACTAAACCATTCTGAAAATCTGTCCCCTGAGATTGTCCATCATAATTGTTTTTATACAAGGTCACAAAATTATTCGTAGACCAAATTCGGACAGGTTCAAGAGTTGAAGCAATCGTGAAGCCATAATTACTTAATTTGTTGATGTTTTCGGGACGAAGAATCGTCGTTGTCGTGGCGTCAATCTGCGTAATTAAATCGGCAATGACGTGATCGGTGCGTCGATAAAACACAGCCGCATTCAGCATACTTCCGTGTCCATATCCCATTTCAAATGAATGTGTCGTTTCGGCTTGTAGAAATGGATTTCCTTCGTAGAAAACCGATGGATCGCGATAAAAACGAAATGGATTCAAGTCATAATAATCTGGACGCTCGACCCTTCTGCTGTAATTGAAATGAAGATGCTGATTTTCACCGATGGACTGTTTCAAAAACAAACTTGGAAACAGCTGAAGATAATCTCGTTTGACCAAAGAATCAATCGTCAACTGATGGCCGGCAGTCTTTGTATATTCTGCACGAAGGCCTGCTTGAAGTTCGAACTTTCCAACAGTTAATTTATAATTTGCGTAAGCCGCATGGATCTGCTCATCATACACAAAATGGTTTGAACTCGAAGCATCGTATACCCATTCTTCATTTTTTAAAGTATCATAAAGAACGCTGTTATCCGCATTGACGAAGGAACTTTTCCATCCAAAGTCTAGCATAGATTTCTCGTTCAATGGCTGTACATAATCAACCTTGCCCATCCATACTTTCGTGAACGATTCGATAACGGATTTTCGATACGATTTAATGACAGGATCTGCATCGCTTAGAGCTGCGAAATCGGTAAACAGACGTTGATTTCCGTCATAGTTATTGCCCGAATAAAACAGTTCAGCAGACAACTCTTGTCCTTCTTTTTCGAACTCCTTATTTAGCGTCGCGCTAACCTGGTAGCTATTCCACACATCCTTGCTGTTATTATCGGTTAATGCATCCGATAATAACTCATTTGAGGTATTCCTGATGCGATTGGACGAATGGTTTTTGTTCTCATAACTTCCGATATTCCCAGAAGCAGCTATCCCTAAAACTAAACTTTCGGAAGCATAATAATCAGTTCCAAGCCTAAAATTATTAATATACAAAGGCTCTTCCGTTGTGGATTCCTGTGTCGAAGTTTTATCCAGATTTCCACCGTTGTAGAAATTCCGGATAAAAGAAAACGTTTCAGATTCTCCACGATAACTGTGCGTGTAATTACCGAAAATATTAAATTTTTCCGAACGATTATTCAGTGTAAAGCCCGAAGCATAGCGAAGTTTTCGCCCCGCTCCTGCTGTCGCGAACACAGTTCCATTCGTTCCGACGACGGTTTGGTTTTTCAGCTTGATATCAATAATTCCCGCTGTGCCTGCCGCATCATACTTTGCCGAAGGATTCGCAATGATTTCAATCGTTTGTATATTCGATGATGGGGTGCTGCGCAATAAATTTGTCAGATCCTTCTGCGACATGTAGGTCAATTTCCCATTCAGCATAATCGATACCCCAGCCTTTCCTCTCAGCGAAACATTGCCATCATCATCCACATGTACACCTGGCGATTGTTCCAATATATCCAATGCTGTATTTCCTTCAGCCATCAGCGAAGCAGCAACGTTCACAACCAAGCGGTCGATTTTTTGCTGAATCAAAGGAACTTTTCGCTGCACAACGGCAGATTCAATTGTAATGGATGAAGATTGCAATACAATATCATTTAGTTTTTGGGCTGAACCCAAAACCGTTATTGCTAGCTGATCAGCTGTTTGAAAGCCCATTTTGCTAACACTAACTGAATAATTACCTTCAGTCAAATTCGCAAATTGATACACACCTGTCGAATCACTTATTTCAGTTCTTAACAAGGTGTTTTTTGCATCGAACAGCGATATTGTCGCAAACTGTATTGCTTGCTGATTTTCATCGATGACCCTGCCCTCGACATTATTTTTTTGCTGCGCAATGCTATGCATGTTCCACAGTAAAAGTGAAATCAATGATAAAATGTAACTAGAATTTTTCAAGATTTATTTTTTTACGCCTTGATTGTAGGCGTGTTTTCTAATTTTAAAATAGATAATGACTGATACTATGCTCAATATCAGAAATAGCAAATCAATCAGCAGGATATCAAAAGCTTCTGACTGAAAGGTTTGCCAAATCCAGTTGTGCCCGAAAATGCCATTGGCGATCGGAACTCCTAAACATAAGATAGCCGACAAAATAAGTGACTGACGATTTGTTAATGCAATACTTCTCCGTACAATAAAATACAAGCCTAAAATCAGCCAAGAATAAAAATACCAGTTATACATGTCTGATTGCGTAGCATCCGGAAAAATCTTGACTAGAATAAAGGTAAAAGCAGTCACGGGAAGCATTGCCAGACAAGCGGCCATAAAGATATTGGCAAGCCAAAAATTAAACTTTTTCTTATACGCTGGAATATTCGGTTTCTCACGAGCAACTAACCAGATTAAAATCCCTGAAATGATCACCACGCAGCCCATAATCCCTAAAACAAAAAAGATAACGCGCACAGGTTTTCCACCGAAATCTCCAAAGTGCAGGTGATAGATCAATGCTTTGACATGGTCAATGTAGGATGATTCCGTATTGGGAGCTTTCTCAAGTAAAATCTGCTGATCTTTTACGCGATAAACCAGTTTGCCAGATCCCGCGAAATTATGCTTCGGATCCGGTTTGGTTTCCACTAAGACGTGCATGTTTTCATCCTGATAATTCTTGATGTGCATGCGCGCCAATTTCGTCGGTGCCCAATCGGCTTCAATATCTGCAAGCAACTGATTCAGGTTAAAATATGTTTTTAGTTCCTTGTAAGAATACGGATAACTCTCGCCAGAAGAATATTCTAAATCCTGGTATAATTTCTCGCTATCGCCCTCATACAGCACTTTGCTGTAGGGCGTAATTAATGCAAAATTGACAATCAGCACAATTCCAGTCACGGCAAAAACAAATTGAAATGGAAATCCGATCACGCCTAAAGCCGTGTGAATATCTGTCCAAACTGTTTTCCATTTACTGAAAGGCCGAAAAACAAAAAAGTTAGATTTGATTTTGTCCCAGTGCAAAAACAGACCGGTAATTAAAGCAAAAAGGAATAGAAAGGACACAATGCCAGCTACTAAATATCCGAAAGGCGTTCCAATGCGGATCGGCACCTGATTAAGCTGCGCCAAGAAATGCAAGCGGTAAAGAAATTCACCCATGTCATAAGATGAACTATAATCTGAAGTGGTCTTGCTTTGAAAATCATATTGAAAATAAGCAGAATCTTCATTATTTCCGCGCCCGCGTCCTCTTCGTCCGCCTTCTTTTTTCACAGGAACTTTACTGATTGTGGTATCATGAGAAATGCTCATGTTCACATAAGTTCCCATCTGGTGACGTTGCACGTAAAAATCAAAATCGCGACCCCTTAAGTTGTGCTTTTGTGAAAGAGAATCTAGGATATAATTAAAATCCTGTTTTACTTCATTCTTTCCTGCAACATACGAAGTATTATTCTGCCAAGCCGAAATTTCATCCCGAAAGAAAGAAAAGGAGCCTGCAAAAAAGATGACGTACAATAACGCACAAATAATAATCCCACTAATCGTATGGGTATGGAAATAAACATTGTATTTTCTAAGATCCATAATTAGATGAAATAGGGAATTAAAAATAAAAGAGTAAGCGCAGTATACACGAGCCAAACTTTCCAAACATTCGGACAGATAAATGCCCAAAGCAATAGAAATGCCCAAAGGATATATCCGGTGATGAATGAGGTAATAATCACATTTTTTTGCGGAAAGATTTTGGCAAGCAATAAATGCGCGCTGAACATGACCGCATAACCGCCGATTGTTCCAGCGAGAATTCGCAATAAACGGATCCAGCCAGATTTGGTTAAATATTTTTTATTAGCAGGCATAATTAAATGGTGAATTCTAAAATTAAGCAGACAACATACAAGCCGATTAATTGAGGCAAGCGTATGTAGTTAAAAGGGAAAACAAGAACAATCAGCGAGCCCATTGCCATAATCGCGCAAATGGCAGCCATAATACCGCTCATCCATCCTAACTGAAAAATGCATAGTGCGGTTGCAATCAAAAAAATAATTGCTACGTAGGCTTTCGAAAGTTTTTCATCCTTTTCTAAAGCTGTTAAAAAATTAGATTTTGTTTTCCAGCGTGCCTTTTTGGAACTGTTGTACCAAAGAAAAAAACCAAAGAAAAACAGAAAGAAGATTGTACTTAGCATAATTAAAAAGAAAAGCATCGTTGTCTGCAAACAGTCAACGATGCTCGTGTTATATGATTTAATTTAATTTTGAAATTGCAGTAATTGTTCCGCCTTCAACACGTAGGCCTTGTGTGGCAACGCCGGTAGCAGCATCAATTTTATACACGAAACTCGTTCCTTCTTTCAAAGTCAAACCAACATGTCCGCTTCCGTTCAAACTCGAATAATTGGTTGCTGTCACGTTATTGATTTCGCTAGAGTTTGGCAATCCTGTCACTTTCTTAAAGGTTTTATCATACACGTTCACGACTCCAAAATTAAATCCTGCTGTATATTCTCCTTTTTCATTTTTCTCCGTCATTAAGACAATAAAGTTTCCTTGTCCGATGTAGAACCAATTCGTCACATTAAATCCTCCAGATAGTTCCTCGAAGTTTAAATAAAAACTCATGTCATATTCGGTCGTACCTTTATTGATCCTTACGATCGCTGAAGGTTTTGTGCTGGTGATTTTACCTCCGCTTGTTGCTGTAGAAGATGAAAATGCATAAAGATCGCCTTTCTCATCAACCGCTGTTCCATCAACAAAATAACGTCCGATGTAACTTGTGCGGTCATCTTTGATCACTTTTTCCAATTTCATTTCTGGATAAGAATAGACTGCAATCCAAGAACTATCCGGATAAGCTGTCGCGAAAGCGTCGCCACAACATCCTTTAACCGACATGTATGGAGCAAAAACTTTGTCGCCAAATTGCCTAATCCAAGTAAAGTGTGCCAATTCGCCATTGCCGGAAGGAATCTGATTGTTGACCGTTCCTTCCGAAGTAATCAATAGGCTATTCGTATTGACAATGTAGAAATTCGTCAACTTATTGGTGATGCTTCTTGAAATCTTCATCATTAAAATATCATCATTCACGGGAGCAAATGCTTGTACTGTTTCGGATTGAAAATCCGAAACTTTATTCAAACTTCCATTCGTGATTTCATAAGTTGTCACTGCGCCAGGATTTCCTTGTCCATATAACATAGAGAAGAATTTGTTATTCGCCGTCATGTAATAGCGGTAAGTCCCATCTTGTTCCACACCATGACCTCGCGTCGATATTGAACCTTCTTCCAAACTTTCTGCTGTCAGCAAATAATCTGCAACACCTGTTGATGCAATCGGAGAAACAGCAACGATGTAATTTCCATAATTCGGTGGACCTACGTCATCTTTTTTACATGAATTAAATGCAGATAGTGTGATGAGCGCAAGTACTATAGTTTTAAAATTTGTTTTCATTCTTAAATTCTTTTGATCGATCGATCTTCAATTTTTATTTACTGATAAAATAACGCAGGTTAACATAAAAAGCTCGTCCTGGTTTTTGCAAGCTAAAGTTGTCATACACTTTAGCGTTAGTCACATTTTTCGCTTCGAAGCCAATGTTGTAGCGGCTATCTGCCAAACTGTATACAAGATTGAAATCATGTGTGAACTGTTGAGGAACAACTAATTTTTGTCCACCTCTGCTTGGCCAATACAAATAGAATTCATGCACATACAATAAGTTGTAACCCACATTTAAGGTATTTCCTTTATTCAAAAAATCGTTGAAAATCACCGAAGCATCAGCGTGCCCGAATAAATAAGGAATATTAGGCATTTGATCATTGTACAAAGGACTTACTTTTGAATAATTAGGTTCATACTTCTGCTTATTTTGCAAATATTGGTAGGTAATCGAACCGCCAACAGTCAGCCAGTTTTTGTAGGAGTATCTCGCGTCAGCATCTGCTCCCCAAGTTTCAACACCTTCTCTGTTATCCGCGACTAATTTAGACTGGTTGTTATTCAATCGGTTATAGATAAAGTCACTTGCATAGCGATAAATCAAGCTTGATCCGACAACAAAACGGTGATCTTCTTCAAGAGAGAAATTGTAGTTTGCGCCCAAGTTGACATTATGGCTTTTCTCAGGTCGAAGATTTCCATTGGCTTCTTGATTCTCCACGTCACCAAACATTTCGTACGGTGTAGGCATGCGGTTTGTCAATTCGTACGAGGCTTTAATCTGTAAATTAGGCCTGATGTAATAGGCAGAAGCTAAACCATATCCGAATCGGTTATGAGTCGTGTCTTGTGTACCGCTTTCATTATTTTGGGTAAGAAGCTTTCCAAAAACGGTTGTCGTCCATACATCACGGACGCCATAGGTATATCCTAGTCCTAAGATATTCTTGTTTGTTTTTTGAGGAAGTTCATAGGTCGCATTTGTAGGGTTCAGTTCATCATGGCCTTTGCGGTTGAATGTTGAAAATACATTGCTCAATGCGATGCTATGGTTATCGTTTAAACGGTAGTTTAAATTTGCTGTCGCAAGTCCTTCGTTATTTTTATAGATGTAGTGCTGTCTTGCACGCTCACCGTTTGTACCATTTGGTTTTGAAGTTCCGTACCAATCGTAACGCACATTGACCGTATCAATATTTTGTTCTTTACCCAAGTTGTAATTGGCATTCAAAATCAAATCCAATCCTTTGATAATATCCGTTTTCTTATATTTTAACGTAGGCATTACAGTCGAACCTCGACGGTGCCATTGTCCAAATACCGAACGCATGCGCGCGCCTGTTTGGATTTCCTTGTAATTCTGTCCTAAGATTACGCCGACTAACAAACGATCCGCAAAGCTTTTGTCGACAAAACCAACTTGCGCAATCACTGATTCATTGTGGTATTTATCATGGAAACGTTCAACAACTGCATCGCGCTCATAAGCACCTGTATAAATATCAGCCGCCTCAACAGTTACTTTGTAATTGTTATCCGAATAATTCTGGAAAGCATTTAATTGGAACGTCAACCCATTCTTTGTCGTTGCAGCCGCATTAATCGCTGTTCTATGTGTGTTGAACGAACCGTAACTGTACGATGCATCGACGAAATTGCGAAAGCGGTCATCGGTAACAATATTGATTGCGCCACCCAACGCATCGGAACCTAACCACATTGGAACTACGCCTTTATAAACTTCCACGCGGTTGGCTAAATTGATTGGAATGTTATTGATTTGAAAAGATGAACCAAAATTATCCATTGGGACACCATCCACAAAATAACGAACGTGTTCCCCTGAGAAGCCATTAAGAGATAAGTTGAAGTTTGATCCAACTCCTCCCGACTCACGAACACGAACTCCAGCAACTTTATCCAATGCACCAGCGATATTCAAGGTCGTATTGTATAATTTAGTTGCATCGATTGCAGTGACATTGTATGCCTGACGATTTACTTCCTGCACTTTGGTAATTCCCAATACCTCAACTTCGTCGATTTCCTTATTCGATTTCGTTAAAGTGAAATTATGTGTATTGGCCGTACCTAAAGTTAAATTTAGATTTTTGTTAAATGTTTCCGCACCGATAGCCGTAATCACGACATCCACCGTTTTTTGCTTTAGCGCTTTAAACTGATAGGCTCCACGTTCGTCTGAAATTGTCTTCTGACCGTTAATGCTAATCGTAGCACCGTGTAAAGGCTGATTGCCTAAATAAATTATCCCCTTTAGTGTGGTTGATTGTTCCTGTGCGTAGCTCGTTAGCACGCAACAAAGTAGAGCAACTATTGCCCAAATTTTCGTAAATTGCATTCTCTTTTAATTTCCGTTAGAAGAGCATACTTTTTAAAGTATGCATGGTGAATCTAATTTTTTAGATTTTAAAGGCGCCACTCTAGAAATTGCCGTTTCTAGGTGGCGCTATTTATTAATTTATTTGACCTGAATAAATGTTGTTGATCCTTGCCATACATGTGTATGGCCCTTATCGTTCCATTTTCCAGCTTGTTCTTGGTAAGTAGAAGTTTCTATGACATAGTTTCCTTTCCATAGCGGTTTAAAATTGATAGTTCCGTTTTGATCAGTTTTGAACGTTTTGCTCCATCCGGAAGCTGACATCACCAACACTTCAGCATTTGCTGCCGCAATACCTTTTGCAGTCACCTGCAAGGTAACATCATCTTTCAATGTGAACGTTTTTGCTTGAGCGGTAACAGCTAAAGCAGATGCAGGCTTTACTTGTGAAGGAGACTTTCCAACTTGAACAGGAATTACCGAAGAAAAAACGTATTTGCTTTGTCCGCCAAGATCTTTGGCTGCATGTTCAGTAGACACAAAATAAGTTCCGTCTTCTTCCGGTGTAAATTCAGCTTGAAGAAATGTCTTTTGATCGGATAAGGTAAGTTTTGTTTTCTTTTGGCTAGGGCTGATTAACCAAACTTCAATGGTCTTCAAATCAGAGTACCAATCTTGCGTAGGTTCAATTTCGGCATTCGCGTATTCGCCGTAAAAGATTTTTACTGTTTGGGGTTGATTTTTGTTAGCAATAGGTGAAGCCTCTATCCAAATGGCATGTGCTTCTGCTAAGTTTACACTTGTTATCCATAGTAACAACAACGTAAAAAGTGGTTTCCAGTATTTCATTATTTTATTTAGACTAATTATAAACAACAGGGCAAATATAGTACTTTATCTAATTCGTCAAAACAAAAATTTCACTTTTATTTAAAAACTCCTCTCCTTTAAAGCAATAAAGAAATAGCTATGGTCGAACACAAATTCTTTTGTTAGACCGAACGAATAATTCAGCAAGTAGTTTAAATCTTTCCAAATCTAAAATCTAGTTGTGCTAAAAAGAAGAACGAATTCGCGCATTAATAACTTACGCATATGATTTATTAACGAATATTAAAGTTCTTTTTCATTGACTCAAATAATTTAATATCAATAAATTAAGGAAAATATCAATTTCTGGTTATCTTTATCTATCTATTTACCTTAAAGTAGAAAACCATGAAAAATCATGTCATTGGCAAAAAAAGAATTGCCGTCAAAAAAATTAGGACCCCTAAGAACCAACTGCACAAAGTCCAAGCTCATTCTATACACGAACATGAAGAATGCATCAATGATGAGTTTATCCACAAAACGGAATCCTTGATCAATCAGTTATCAAGCACGCCCCTATTCCAACAGCTATCGTTGAGAATTAATGAAATAAAAAAGATAATCGATGCATATAAAATACATGCCCATCAGATTAAAAAAGTCAAATAAAATCAGCCTGCTCGCTGATTTTATTTGACTTCACATCAAAAGCAAAAAGGAGTCGGCACGCATGCTTGATCACTGTCTATAGAACAAACCTACAGTCACGCTATGCGCTCCAAAACTCCCATCAATTGTATTTGTAAATAGCGAATAAGGCGAATAATTATAGCGAGCTTGAATCCCAAAGTCCCGAATGCGTAACTGAAGTCCTTGGCCTAGATGAAATGTACTGAACGGTTTAACAAACGAAGGCTTATCCTCTGCCTCCTTTTTATCCGCTGGCCATTCTGCATAGTCTGCCCTTGCTCTGGCATCATCATAAAAGTAAAATCCATAACCCAAGACCGAACTCCACTGTAAGTCAATGTATTTTCTTTTATTGATTGCGTAAACCTTGTCCATTTTTAGGCCAACCATTCCAGAAAATGATTTCGTATGGCTTATAAAATCAGCGTTCGCATAGCTAAAATCTTTTCGCTTTGGAAAATTTACGCTAAAGCCAAAACTTCGTATCGTATTATTCGCTAATTGCTTTCGTATCCATAATCCAACATTCGGCGAAACATTCATTGTGTTCTTTAAATTTCCAATCGGAATGGTCAGCCCGCCTTCCACTTCGACAAACTCAAATTGATTGCGGTATCCAAATTTATTATCAATGGTATCCAGCTCCTGCGCGAGAAGCGATTGAGTCATTAATCCTAAGACGGTTAATAGTAGTATGACTTTCATAAGGTTAAAAATTGATAAATGGTAAACTTCGGCTTCCGTTCTTATTCCAAAAACCTAATTGCAATCCGCTCAGCGCGTTGGTTTTATTATAAATGCCAATCTGTAAGCCTGTGAAATCTGTTGACGCGTTATAAACTCCAAGCTGAATACCTTTCATGTAGTCATTTCGGTTCGAGATGCCGATGTTGATTCCATGTGCAGATTCAGAAAAGTTTCCGAAACCCGAAATATGCAATCCATTCATGCTCACGACTCGATTATAAGTCGCATTCACGCTCAAACCATTTATTTTATCCGAAAAATTGTACATCGCGAAACTCAATCCATTATGCACAGTTCCTTCCATATACCCCCCAACAGCTAGGTTCAATCCATTCGAAATTAATTTCAATCCTGTCCGTTCCTCCGAATGTTTTCCATCTAGGCTATAGAGAACTACCATCGGCGACAGCACCATCAAATCGATATTGATCCCGTTGACTCGTTGGACGTATTGACTTTCTTGAAAATGACCGACCCCGACAACAAGCCCGTTGACTTGTTCGGTATCGCCTGTCATAGGTGACAGGCTAAAGATCTTTCTCTTCTGTCCGTATATCGTATTCAAACAGAATACAATAAGTAAAGTTGTAAGCAGTGTTTTCATGTTGTTTATCTTTTAATTGACAACACAAAACTATTGCGGTTTTTGTCAAGAAAATTGCGCAATACAATAATCTTATTCGATATATTTGTGATAATCACAAAACAGAACGAATGTATCAGGAACTATTGATTCAAGCCATGCATAAAAAAAATGCAAAGAATAATTCATTGATTGAACTAGTTTCTGCTGTGTTGGATATCAGTTATGACGCCTCGCATCGTCGTATCTCGATGAAAAGCAAGTTTTCGATTGATGAAGCAGTTTTGCTGGTACAGCATTTTGGAATCTCGATGGATACTGTTTTTCAGGAAGAGGAAAGTGTGTTGGTGAAGAAAACTAAGGAAATCCGAAGTTTTCAAGATCTTTCGAATTATTTAGAAAGTTCGATCAGATCCTTGAACGAATATCCCGCAACAAAAGAAACTTCAGTCTATTATTCGGCAAAAGACATTCCCTTGTTCTATACGATAAATACCAATTTATTATCCAAATTCAAGCTCTTTGTCTGGCTAAATCTTCTTGAATTTGAACGTGAAAGCCAATCATTTGAATCCTTTGAACTGAAAGCTCCGACCTTAGAAAACAGCTTAAAATTAAAGGCATTCTATTCAGATGTGGACAGGCATGAAATCTGGAACGACACTACGATCAATAGCACCCTGCAACAAATTGTCTATTTTTTTCAATCTGGATTGCTATCATCCGACAATGCAAAAGCACTTTGCGAAAGCATGAAAGAACTAATTTTCGAAATAGAAAATCAATGCGTTCCGAAGAATGATCAGTATCATTTATATTATCACGAGTTATTGATTCTCAATAACAATGTCTTGGTCGCAGATGCGAATCAGAAATCACTGTTCGTTCCGTATACGATGCTTGGCTATTTTATCACAAAAGATACGGATACCTGCAAAAATGCGTTTGATTTTTTCCAGCATCAGTTAAAAAATTCTAAACTGCTAAATAAAGCGGGCACTCGCGACAAGAAAATTTTCTTCAATCGGGCATATCAAAAGATAGACTTCTACAAAAATCAAATTGTATCCGCACATGAATTCGGATAAATAAATCAAGTATGAAAAAATCAAGCCTACTCGCAGTCTTAGTTCTGTTATTGACAACAAATTTAAATGCGCAAATAACCAAGGCGGTTCCCAAAGGCTTTTGGGTCGCATGCGGCGGAAACGAAGTATTAGTCATCAACCCCGACGCAAGCGATCAGCAATCGCAGATCGTGTGGAATTGGAAGGTCAGCGAAGCTGAAAAACAGATTCCCCTTCACTATCAGAAACTGCTAGTTCCATTGGATGAATGCAAATTGATCGACAACAATACAAAATTACTACTTACATCTTCAGGCGGGGCAACCTGCATAGTCGACATTAAGACCAAAAAGGTTGAATTCTACGCGCAAACACCAATGGCGCATTCTGCTGAAATTCTTTCCAACAACTTAATCGCTGTCGCAAATTCGACGCACGCAAAAGGAAACAGCTTGGAAATCTACCATCGATCGAAACCCGAACTTGTGCTGGCGAAAGACTCTTTGTATTCAGGCCATGGGGTTAGCTGGGATGCAGAAAGGCAGGTTCTGTATGCTTTGGGTTATGATAATCTTCGAACGTACAAAGTAGGGTTTGACAAAGGCAACAAAGTCGAATTGACTCTATTAAAAACGGTAAAACTTCCAGATTTAGGCGGACATGATCTTTCTGTAATCGATAAAGACAGGCTATTGGTATCTACCCATCATTCAGTTTTCAACTACAATGTAGTTGCGGATACATTTGAAGAATTTGAACCGTTGAAAAAAATAGAAAATGTGAAATCTGCCAATTTCGACCCGATAACCAATACCTTGGTATATACCAAAGCAGAAGAAAGCTGGTGGACATTTAACATCTATAGCCAGCATCCTACACGGAAAATACACATTCCCTCGACCAAATTGTATAAAGTTAGAGTGGCAAAATAATAGCTTCAAATTAGCAGATGCTTGATTTTGCAAAGGATTATCGTTAGCTTCGGATTACAATTATAAAAACAATCAACAGCCTACTGTAAATTAACAATAAGTTAAACATTCTGTAATACGCTGGTTAACTTGATTGACTAATTTTATTGAATTATCAAGCTAAGCTAATTGAGGTAAATGAATCGCTTTAAAACAGAAATTTCTGAAAAAGAATTTGTGAAATTCAGAGAAGGAGATCCGTCGGTCTTCCGAAAGATCTTTGATCTATTTCACAAACCGATCTTTCATTATATCTATTCGTTTACAAAAAACAGAGAAGATAGCGAAGAATTAGTGCAGGAAGTTTTTACCACATTGTTTTTAAAAAGAGATAGCTTGACAGATTCGTCAGGATTGTATCCTTATCTTTTTGTTGTCAGCAAACGGATGATGATTTCTGATTTTCGCAAGCGTGTGGTTAAGGCTAAATACCGAGATCACCTTGCTCAGGAATGGAGTGAAGAGAGTCGAATTACCGAAGAGCAAATTCATGCTGCAGATCTGTCTCGCACATTGGAACTTGCTATGAATGAGCTTTCTGTCAAGGAACAAGAAGTTTATCGATTAAATAAACTGGAAGGTTTTTCCTACCATGAAATTGCTGATCGATCGGGCGTATCAAAAAACACAATAAAAAACCAGTTGATTTCTGCTTCGAAAAAGATAAAATGGAAAATAGAGAAAATCTACTCCTTAATCTTTTTTCTATTTTTTTTATAAACCGATAGTCCTTCTCCCCATGCTTCAGCGTTTATACTTTTAACAAAGTCAAAAACGTTGAATAAAGAAAAATTAAAAGCCTTAATAAATCAATTTCAGAATCACACGATCTCTGATCAAGACCTATACCTGCTCAAGCATTATTTAAAAAATAATCCGAGCGACGAATTTTTGCTTGAAATAGTGGATGAGCTCGGAGCGGATTCGCAAGAGATTGAAATCAGCTCTTCCGATCAAATTTTTCAAAACATCCTCTCGAACAAGGAAGTTCAACAAGTAATTGCTCCGCAAAAAAATACTAAACACCGACTCGTCTACTGGCTTTCTGCGGCCGCTGCCTGTTTGTTATTCTTCTCAACAATCGGTTTCTACTTTATGAAGAACCAATCATCGCAAGAATTAGCAGACCTAAGCTTATCCAAAACGGAAATCATTCCGGGAGGAAGCAAAGCAAAAGTGGTCTTGGATGATGGGACTATTATCGATCTGGAAACCTTAAAAAATGATACAGTCATCTATTTAGATGGCTATGCAATCCAAAAAGATATCGATGGCGTCCTATCCTATCAGCTAGATCCCCAATTAAAAGATCAGCAAATTGTCTACAATACCATAATCACGCCGAAGGCTGGAGAATATCACCTGGTGCTTCCAGATGGCACAAAGATTTGGGTCAACTCATCTTCCGAACTTAAATACCCATTGAATTTTGACAAGGAAAGCCGTGAGGTCGAACTAAAAGGCGAGGCTTATTTTGATGTCAGCAAAATTCAATCTCAACAACATCATGTGCCATTCATTGTGAATACAGGTTCGCAAAAACTGGAAGTGCTAGGAACGATCTTTAATATCCAAAGCAAGAATAACAAAATCAGAACCACGCTGGTGGAAGGTTCAGTTAGGCTAACTTATGCAGACGGGAAGAAATTCGTGCTAAAGCCTAACCAACAAGCGATTTACGAAGAGCAGAAGAACAACATAGACATCATCGCGATCGACCCATTCTACATTACCGCTTGGAAGAACGGATCATTTGCTTTCGATAATGCATCGATCCATGAAGTTATGGACATTTTATCCGCCTGGTATGATGTAGAGATTGACTACCTGAGCAAGGTGGATGATATTCATTTTACGGGTACTGTTTCAAAATATGAACAGATCGATAAGGTGCTAGATGCTATAGAAATGACCGGATCAATTAGATTTAAAATCGATGGAAGGAGGATTTTAGTCATGAAATAATAATCTACTTGGAAAGGAAAATCAGGAGCGTTGCGACCGCCCCTGATATAAAGTCTTACGACTTCCGATTGAAAATTAACTTGTTACGATTAACCAACCGAATTACAAATGTATAAAAAAAATAAAATATCGGTATTAATAGATACTGTATATATAAGACCTAAACTATTATCGATGAAGCTATCGCTAATTTTGATGTTCACAGGGATTTTGCAAGTCAGCGCTTTTACCTATGGACAACGGGTAACCTTACATAAGAACAATGTCAAGCTAACCACTGTTTTAAAAGAAATCCAGAAACAAAGCGGATACAACATCCTGTATGACAGCTCGCTCATCCCTTCATCGTGGACGGTAAACATCAATGTGAAGAACCAAGCGGTCACAAATTTCCTAGACGACATCTTGCATTCCCACAACCTGGAATATCGGTTAATGGATAAGAATATCATTCTGAATAAAAAGAAAGATAAGCTGCCTACTTCAGAAAACGCTATCGAAGAAGAAAGGAACCAACAGCGAACCATCCAGGGAAAGATACTAAATGAAAAAGGGGAAGTACTGGCGAATGTGACCGTATCAGAGAAAGGCAGTCAAAACAGTACCATGACTGATGATTTCGGGAATTATTCGATTACCTTAAAAAATTCTTCTTCCATACTTGTCTTCTCTATCGTTGGCTTCGAGAAACAGGAAATCCCAATAGGCCAACAGACGACAATCAATGCGACGCTTATCCCCTCGCTGAGCGAAATGGATGAAGTGGTCGTCGTGGGTTATGGTGAGCAGAAAAAAGTAAACTTAACTGGAGCTGTCAGCCAAATATCAGGTGAAGAATTTGAAGATCGCCCAATCACGCAATTGACTCAAGCCTTGCAAGGCAACATTCCCAACCTGAATGTCGTGTTTGGTTCTGGCCAGCCCGGCACCAGCGGTTCTGTTAATGTGCGCGGAAATACATCGATCAATGGCGGCGGGCCTCTAATTTTGATTGATGGTATCCTAGGAACATTGGACAGGGTAAATGTAAATGATGTTGAATCGGTAACAGTACTCAAAGATGCCTCCGCAGCAGCCGTTTATGGTGCAAGGGGTGCTTTCGGCGTTATTCTAGTGACAACGAAGAAAGGCAGCAAAGATGGGCAGACTTCCATCGATTACACCGCTAACTTTGGATATACCACGCACGCGACAAACACAGACTACATCACTTCAGGTTACTGGAACGCCAAAATAAATGACGATGCGATGTACAATGCATTGGGCTATCGGGCAACGCGCTACACCGACGAAGATTATGAGGAACTGCTAGCTCGAGTGAATGATAAAACTGAGGATCCTTCGAGACCTTGGGTCGTCACAAAAAAAGATGCCAGCGGCAGGGACATCTATCGGTATTATGCAAACTTTGATTGGTTCAACTACCTGTATGATGATGTCCGTCCAAAAAATGACCACAACATCTCCATCACCGGAAAGTCTGGCAACACAACCTATTCGTTATCAGGAGCAAAATCTGATGAGCAAGGAATCTTCAACATCAAGCCCGATAATTTTTCAAGATATAATCTCCGATCTAACCTTTCTTCGGAAATCAGGCCTTGGTTAACGGTGAGCAACAGCACCCATTTTTTCAAGTCTTCTTATGATTGGAATGGATTGGCAACGAACTTTAATCAAGTTGCAAACAATGTAAGCAACAGTCCGACTTATCACTACCACGCCATGTATGTGCCTCGGAATCCAGATGGAACATTGACAGGATATTCCGGGATAAACAGCTATCCGATCGGATATGGATTGCACAACGCCTTAGAGAGCGGAACGATGAAAGGCTATTCGAGAGGGACTGAATTTACGAACAAGACTGAAGCCGTAATCAATTTTGGCAAAGGTTTGAGCTTGACAGGTAACTATTCATACCGAGAATACCGTTCGGATTATTCGTATCGCCAGACTAGGCAATATTATTCGAAATATCCCGGCGTGATGGAGCTTTCAGCGCTCGGAGCTTTGAATCAAGATAAGCTGACCGAGAACATGGCTAAGTACAGCTGGCATTTCATCAATATTTTTGCGAATTATCAGAAAAGCTTTGATAAGCATAACCTGACCGCAATGGCGGGTTTTAACCAAGAAGATCGCATCTATAAACGCATTGGCGGGATCGGGCAGGAACTTCTTTCAGAAACATTGAATGACCTAGACTTGGTGATCGGAGAAAAACAATTTCAAGGCGGATCGGACGAATGGGCAGTGCGCGGTGGGTTTTATCGCTTGAACTATGATTACGATGGAAAATATCTATTCGAAACGAGCGGACGCTATGACGGAACTTCTCGCTTTCCTAAGACAAGCAGGTTTGGCTTTTTTCCTTCCTTCTCTGCCGGATGGAGAATCAGTGAGGAGCAGTTCTTTGAACCGATCAAACCCATCTTAAACAACTTGAAGCTAAGGTATTCCTATGGCTCCTTAGGCAATCAAGAGGTTGGCACCTATGCCTACATTTCGTCGATGGGCACAGGCCAGGTTTCGTATTTGGTCGACGGACAGCGATTGAATGCGACTTATGACCCTGCTCCGGTTGCCAATTCATTGACTTGGGAAAAAATCACGACCAGCAACATCGGTTTGGATTTTAACATGATGAACAATCGTTTGGCGGTCGAGGCTGACTATTACGTGCGGAATACGATTGGCATGCTGAGCGTGTCCCAAACCCTGCCCGACGTATTTGGAGCGACCGAACCTCAGGAAAATGCAGCCGATCTAAGGACAAAAGGATTTGACCTGAGCGTTACCTGGAGAGACCATTTTAACCTAGGCAACAAGCCATTCAACTACAGCATCCGAGGTATTTTATCTGATTATACCTCCGAGATCACCAAGTTCAGCAATCCTGCCGGTTTATTGAATACCTATTACGAAGGCCAGCAATTGGGCGAAATATGGGGATACCATTACGATGGTTTCTTTAAGACAACCGATGAGGCACAAGAATATGCGAAAACGGTCAACCAAGATCAGATTAACCACAGGAGAGTTCAGGCTCCGACTGCAGAGCTTAGAATGCTGCAAGCTGGTGATATCAAAATCAAAGATCTGAACGGTGACGGAATAATCAATGCCGGAACCAACACCCTCTCCGACCCTGGCGATCGCCGCATTATCGGAAATAGCCAACCGCGCTATTCGTATGGGCTGACTTTGAGCGCAAACTGGAACGGCATCGATGCTTCCGTTTTCTTACAAGGCATCGGCAAGCGCCATTGGTACCCCAATTTAGAGGCTCAAGGCTTCTGGTCGGTCTATGCGCGTCCTTATGATTCCTTTATTCCCAGCGATTTCCCGGACAAGATATGGTCGGCAGAAAATCCAGACTCTTATTTCCCATTCTTAAGAGGCTATACCGCCCAAAACTCTGAACTTTCGGTGAACAATGACATGTATCTGCAAGACCTTTCGTATTTAAAATTAAGGAACCTGACCATCGGATATGCTTTACCGAGCTTATGGTTAGATAAGGTCAAGATCAACAAGATCAGGGTCTATATGAGCGGAGAGAATCTCCATACCTGGACGAAACTTGAAACGGATTACATCGATCCTGAACAAGTCATGACGGACAATACAGGCAGAAGCTATCCTGTCGGAAAAGTAATTTCATTCGGCGCTCAAATCTCATTCTAACACAGACTATGAAAACATATAAAGTATTTGCGATAAGTTTACTAGCCTTAGGATTATCGGCTTGTAACGATGATTATTTAGAAAGATATCCATTATCTGAACTTGCTCCTGAAAATTATTTCTTGACAGCGGCTGAGCTACAGAATTACACCAATGCCTTTTATACCGAACTTCCGGATGCCTTGGCTATACATTACAATACCCCAAATCAAGCAGACGACGAGGCTCGCAACACCTTGGCAAGCGAAATCCGCGGAACGCGCGAAACACCTTCTAGCGGAGCTGGATGGACCTGGACCGAGCTTCGCCAGATCAATTTCTACCTTGAAAATTCGCATAAATGCCAAGATGAAGCTGCGCGCTTGAAATACGATGGCATTGCGCGATTTTTTAGAGCTTACTTTTACTTTGACAAGATTGTCCGTTTTGGCGATGTGCCTTGGTATGACTCTGTGCTTGAAATTGACGATGAAGGCTTATTCAAAACTAGAGATTCCAGAAAGCTTGTTTTTTCGAACATGCTAGAAGACATTGATTTCGCAATTGCAAATGGCCAAACGGCAAAGAGCGGGCAGCTGATCACGAAATGGACTGCTTTAGCCCTAAAATCAAGGATGTGCCTTTTCGAAGGAACCTTTAGAAAATACCATGGATTAGGCGATTGGGAACCCATCCTTGAAGAAGCTGCGAAAGCTTCTGAAGAACTGATCAATTCGGGCGTATACTCGGTTTACAAAAGCAATGCTACGACGGCCTATCATGAATTGTTCATCGCCGAGGATGCCATTACTTCGGAAATGATCTTAGCTCGCCAATACAATGCTGCGGTTCCCTATGTACATTCTGCGAATTTCTACATCCTTTCGGCTTCCTATGGACGGCCGGGCATGCAAAAATCGCTTGTTAATAGCTATTTGATGAAAGATGGCACACGCTTTACCGATATCAATAACTACCAGACAATGCAGTTTTTCGAAGAAATGCAAAACCGCGATCCTCGCCTATCCCAAACAGTTCGCACACCGGGCTACAAACGGATCGGCTCGGCAGAGACCTCTGTTCCTGATTTTGCCACCTCGGTAACGGGCTACCAATACATCAAATATGTGCTCGCTTCGACTTTTGATGCAGGGCAATCCACGAATGACATGCCTATATTTCGGTATGCAGAGGTATTGCTCAACTTTGCAGAAGCAAAAGCTGAACTAGGAACGCTCACGCAAGCAGATATCGATAAGAGCATCAAATTATTGCGCGACCGTGTGGACATGCCGAATCTTGATCTGCAAGCGGCCAATTCAAATCCAGATAATTACCTGAGAACCGAATATGCAAATTCAACGAAAGGAGCTAATGAAGGTGTGATTTTAGAGATCAGAAGGGAAAGACGTATCGAATTAGTAAAAGAAGGCCATCGCTATAGAGACCTATTGCGCTGGAAAGAGGGAGCACGATTGGAAAAACCATTCTATGGGATGTACTTTCCAGGCGTTGGACAGTATGACCTGGACAAAGACGGAAAGCTTGATCTCGTCATTTATGAAGGCACCACGCCTACCCGATTACCAGGAGTTCAATATCAAAAACTGGGCGAATTGGTACTTGAAAATGGCACTAGTGGCGGACGCATAGTGAACCTACCTGATATTCTGAAGAAATGGGATGAACAGAAAGATTATTTCTATCCAATACCTACGCAAGAACTTCAATTAAACAAAAACCTTACACAGAATCCGGGCTGGGATCAGACCGGTACATAACAGATGCAGATGAAAAATTACACATGCTATGCGCTTTTGTTCTTGCTCTTCGTGAGCAAGGTCACTTTTGCGCAAGAAAAAGTCAAGATACTTTCGTACAATGTCTTGTATGGACTGCAAAAAGATTCGACAACGATCGATCGGTATAAGCAGCTGATCGCTTCGCTAGATCCAGATATCATTGCAACGCAAGAAATGAATGGTTGGACGCAGAAAACGTTGGAAGGCTTATCCAACAGTTACGGGCATCCTTATGCCTTGCAATCAAAAGAAGAAGGATTTCCAGTCGCGCTGACCTCAAAGGCCCCTTTGCTGAATTTTAAGAAAGTCACGGAAAACATGTGGCACAGTTACATTTATGCCAAGGTGAAGGGAATCCATATTTTTGTGATCCATTTCTCTCCCTTCAGTTATAAAAAGCGTTTGGAAGAGGTGCACTATATTTTGGCTCAAGCCAAAGAATTGCCTCCGAACGAACCTATTTTAATCATGGGCGATTTTAATTCATTGGATGCCGCCGACCAGGCACATTACGGTCAAGACGCGCTCGCCGCCATGGTCGCTAGCGAAGAAAAAAATGCGCATATCCGAAATTTGAACAACCAAGAAATCGATTATACGGTCTTAGGCAAATTAAAGGAAGCCGGTTTTGTTGATTCATACTATCTGACGAACAAAGAATTCACAGGGAGCGTTCCCACGTTCAAAGACGGGAACGGAAAAATCAAAGAGTCCGATAAAGGAATCCAAAAGCGGATTGATTTCTTATGGTGCAATCCGACCGCTGCGAAAGCAGTGACGAAAAGCATAGTCCTCAAAAATGATTTATCTCATTATATCTCCGATCACTATCCGATATATGTCGAGCTTTCTTTGATGAACTAACTCACATAACACATCAAACAAAAAGCAGGAATGAACCTATGTTCATTCCTGCTTTTATATGCTCGTGAAGAAGATTTCTTCTTAGTTGAGCGATAATGTTGTGGATAGCACTTTTCCAATGGAAACTGTATTTTCTTTAGCCAATTTGCCATCGATCCAGATTTCCGCTTTCAACGTCGATGCATCAGTCGCTCCTATTCCATTCGCGGAGATGATCGTGCGAGAAGATTCTACGGTTACTTCGTCGCTTTCCCAAGTTGCACCGAAATCGCCTGATCTCGTTACAGGAGATGAAGATCCATCGTAGAAAACGACTGTGGTGATATTGACATCAGAAGAACCGACAATCCGGTAAGTGACTTTGTTTTTCCCGTCTGGAGCTGGGTTATCGTCAGAGCTACAACTTCCAAAAAAGAAAGGAGCTATCGTAGCAAGTAATGCTATAATAAGTAAAGGTTTAAGTTTTTTCATAAGTTGCGTTAAACAAATTGTATGCCACACACGAAAGATTTTGCGATTGAGTTAACAATAAGTTAACTAAAACATCAACTTCTGTTGACTAAAAAGATGGGAATAAATTAGAGCGCTAACGATTTTATTGTCAAATCCTAATTTGGGTTATCTCAAAATTTAACATGGATAATCACAAAAAAGTTTGCTTGCCAAATTCTAGGTTTTGACGAGTTAAATTGTTAAGACAATCAATGAGATATTAGGGTAATTTTATCGTAGAATTTGAAAGTCGCAGAGAAGCTTGAGAAAACAGTTGTTTTTCAATAAATCTTGAGAAAGTATAAAAAATTCCTCGCACAAAAGACTTTAAAGACCTATTTGTAAACTTTGAGCTACAATTAATTTATTAATTGGCTGTTCGCTCTATTATGGTACCCAAGATTCGGATATTCAGCCCGCAAAATGTCTAATAACCTGTCAATACATTCATTTTTTGTAGTGTCAAAATCACTTGAGGACCAATTTTTACCCGCTAAATGATAAAAATCTATATCATAAACACCAAAATCATACACAGGAGTACCTTTCGGAAAATAATGGATATGATATTCTTTTCTTACTTTTTTCAATAACTTTACCTTCATATATTTCACTTCTGCGAACGATTATTTCAAAAAATTACCAATTTCATAATTGAAATCTTGCCCACATTAATTAATAATCTGATCAATAATCCTTATTTGCATTGAAATTTTCATGCCATCATTTCTAAAACGTGCCAATTTTGGGTTTTGTAACACAATAAGTACTTTCTACAAAATCGACCTACTGCTATTGATTATTTATCAGATTTAGTAACTAGCGTTCATTAAAAATCAAATTATCAAGTTTTTTAAACCTTGTTTTTTCTCACAATAAATTTGAAACTTTAGTCTTAATAATATAACTTAGTGAAAACAATACGCCGTAAAACAAATCCCAACTTTCCACGTTTAAAGCGCGATGGAATCAATCCTTCGTTCGCATAATTTTGCGCGGGAAATTTAACAAAAAAATCCCTAATTCACAAGAACTTACGAATATTTAAATTAATACGTTTAAACATCTATTTACACCAAAAATCAATAAACCGCATCCTACTTATGTAGTTTACGGCCCCAATAACAAATTGCACTTATAAACAGATACGATGATAAACGCTGATTGGATTTATTTTTTGAATAAAAATAAATCCATATAAACTTCACTAACAACTAGGCGATTCCATTAAAAACTTACTAGCTTTTAGTATTCATTAAACCAAAACGAATCCTTTTGGTCACATAGACGTTAAACATTGGTTAATAATAAGATATTTTCAGGATAAAAATATGCTTATCAAGACCAACTTGGTTCAGTTTTTGACTTAAATGAAAAATGATGAAAAAATACTTTGTTTATATCATGCTACTTACAAGCATTGCATTTATGGCCTCCTGCATTACGCCTCACCGAGGAAGACCTATGCCTCCAGGACATGAGAAAAAAGTAAAGCGCGCAAAATCAGCTCGCCCATTCGCACCGGGGCAAAAGAAAAAAGCCAAAAAAGGCAAAAACAAGCACAACAAGCATAGCCAAGTTTTTGTATTTCCAACACGGACAAATTCATAGGCTTGTGGATAAGTCAGGCTGCAATCTTTATTGAAGAATAAAAGTGCACTTTGCTCTACGAACTTGAGCTCTTACCCCAGATAGCCGAATAGAGTACCTGGGGTAAGAGCTTCTCATTCAAATGGGCAAAAATCTCCCAATCGCTCGACGGACATTGTCGAAAGCGTGTTCTGCAATTTGCTAGCAGAATATTTTGAAAAATTATTTTCGGAAAGGCTATAATATTTTATAATTTTAGATAATCTCTTAGTTAATATTTATATTAATAAAATCAAATAGATTATTTATGGCAATAAAAAGCAATGCAGAAGAGTTTATCCAACTAACCTTCAAAGGAACCAACACGTCTAACGAGAAAGACGCAGAGCGAACAATTACCCACAACGGAAAGCTAAAAAGCCGAATTTTAATCAATACGAGCAGTCCGAGCATGACGATTTATCGGCCCGACCAATCGGTGGACAACGGCATCAGCATCTTGGTGATTCCAGGAGGCGCATTTCATTCCTTATACATCGATGAAGAAGGGCTTTATGTTGCGGAAAAGCTAACCGCTTTAGGTTATACGACTGCGCTATTAAAATATCGCGTGATTTCAATTGATAAAAATTATCCGATAAAAAAGGTCTACAAGGACAAAGAAAATTTCACGAAGCTGGACCAACTTTTCGGACCGCAATTAGATTCGGCCATCGAAGACGGAAAAACGGCTATGAGCTATTTAGTAAACCACGCGAAAGAACTTAAAATAAACAAAAAAAAGATTGGTGCGATCGGATTTTCTGCCGGAGGCACATTGACTGCTGCGCTTGGCTTATCAACCGAACATAAAGCCTTGTTTTGTGCACCGATCTATCCATTTCTAGAAATATTAATGAATTTACCCGTCCCTCAAAAAGCCTGCCCATTGTTTATTGCTGTTGCACAGAACGACAATTTTGGATTTAATACAAATGCTGTAAAATTTTATCAGAAATGGGTCGAAGCGAATGCGCCAGCCGAACTGCACGCTTTTAACAAAGGAGAACATGGGTTTGCGAGCAAAACACAAGGATTGCCGGTCGATCATTGGTTCGAACAGTTTACAGATTGGCTCGTCAGCATGGGCTTTGCTTAAATTGATAGCTCGTGCTATCAATCTCTAGGAGTGATTGCTCAAAGTTTCTCAACAAATGACAAATAATCAAATCCCTATATCACTAGGGATTTTTGCTTTTACGATCTTTTCTCTCGTTGCACGATTTCTACGTTAAAAACTATGTTAACAATTAATTACTACTATAAAAAATTTCAAAGCAATTGACTAGATTTGGCTAATATTAATTAGCATTTAACTCTAAAACACCGTTTCTTTTTTATGCATACTATTTTACCCTTTTTATTGGCGATCATTGTAGCAATTGTCTTATTGCAGATGTTGGCGACTAAATTAAAGGTTGCATACCCCATCCTGTTGGTCATCGCTGGTTTATTGATCAGCTTTATACCGGGATTACCGATTTTGCGCATTAATCCAGACCTGATTTTCTTTATCTTTTTGCCGCCGCTCCTTTTCGAAGCGGCATGGACCATTTCATTTAAGGAAATGAAGAAATGGTGGCGGATTATCGGAAGCTTTGCCTTTTTAGTAGTGTTCTTTACAGCATTTTCTGTAGCCATTACAGTGAACCACCTGATCCCAGGGTTTACGATTGCCTTAGGTTTTCTGCTAGGAGGCATTGTTTCGCCCCCTGATGCGGTCAGCACGGGCGCGATCATGAAGTTTGTAAAAATCCCAAAATCTACGTCTGCAATTTTAGAGGGCGAAAGCTTGCTGAATGACGCATCATCGCTGATTATTTTCCGTTTTGCCTTGGTCGCAGTCGGCACAGGGCAATTTATCTGGCAAGAAGCCACCATGGACTTTTTCTGGATGGTGCTTGGCGGTATCGCAATCGGCTTGATATTGGCCTGGCTATTTGTGCAAGCGCATAAAAATTTGCCTACTGATGCACCCTCCGATATTGCGCTAACGCTTGTTGAGCCTTATTTTATGTATTGGATTGCGGAGCAAGTGCATGCTTCGGGTGTCTTAGCCGTTGTGGCTGGTGGCTTATACCTATCGGCAAAACGGATGATCTTTCTCAACAGCGCAAGCCGCATAAAAGGCTATAGCGTTTGGGAAAGCTTTGTTTTTATCCTCAATGGGATGGTCTTCTTTATTATCGGGCTGGAACTTCCTGAAATTACTGAAGGATTGCGTACGGAAGGCATCCCGATCAAAACAGCCATCGGTTATGGTTTATTGGTGACTTTAGTCTTGATCCTGGCGCGGATAATCAGTTCCTATGCAGCCATGATCAGCACACTGATCTTTCGTCCGAGCGTCGCGCCTCGGATGGGCTCCAGGAATTTAAGGTATTACATGCCTTTGTTTTTAGGATGGACAGGCATGCGCGGAGTTGTTTCGCTAGCCGCCGCATTATCAATCCCTGTATACCTAGATAACGGATTCCCGTTTCCGCATCGTAATTTGATTCTCTTTATTACGTTCGTGGTTATTTTGGTGACGCTGGTAGTTCAAGGCCTGACCCTGCCCTATCTGATCAAACGGATTAAAATGTATACCGTTTATGGAACGAATGAAGATGAAGAAGAGCGCGTGCGCAAAAAAATCAAGCATCAGCTTAAGGAGCATATCTATCATTTTCTAAAGACTCGCTATGACAGTGATTTGCACGACAATAGATCCGTCCAGCGCATAGTCAAAATGTGGGAAGAACGGACTGAGACGAATGAAGAAGATTGGATGAACGAGAAGACCAAAACCTTGTTTATCGAGATGCTTCAAAGCCAGCGCGAACTGTTGAATGAAATCAATAAAGACTTATCGATTAACGAAGAGATTATCCGCCAGCAGCTCTATCAATTGGATTTGGAAGAAGAGCGACTGAAGATTGTGTAGGTTTTAGGCGGTAAGGCTGTAAGCTGATTTTCAGTTGTCGTGCTGAGCGCAGCGAAGTATCTAAAGCCGAGAATCTTCGTTACACTCAGATTGACAAGTAATTTGATAGTTCGAACCTTATTTAAACTGGATTTTCAATCCCGAATAATAGAGCGGATTGCACATCCGCTTTTATCATTAATTCAGGATGCCCCTACGGAACATCCTGAATAGCATATCCCCCTAACCCCCGAGGGGGAACAGCAACTTGATAGAATTAATAATGGCTAGTGATGAATTAATCATACTAGCCATCACATAACCCCTAGAAAGTTTTTTTACTTTTGAATTTTTACTTTTTACTTTGCGAAGCAGGGAGATGTCGAACTTCAAATAAACGGGATTTGCAATCCCGAATCCTAGAGCGGATTGCAAATCCGCTTTTATCATTAATTCAGGATGACCCTACGGAACATCCTGAATAGCATATCCCCCTAACCCCCGAGGGGGAACAGCAACTTGATAGAATTAATAATGGCTAGTAATGAATTAATCATACTAGCCATCACATAACCCCCAGAAAGGCTTTTTTACTTTTGAATTTTTACTTTTTACTTTGCGAAGCGTTTGACTTTGAAAATCCTAAATAAACCTCGTCCAATCGCTATTTTCTTCATAGGCCATTACAGGAGAACAATTTGTTGCGCTGTTTAATTGACCGACAAGCATGGAGATATCCATATTCATATGTTGACGAGTGATTGAAGTCATTTCGTTATCGAAACCTTTATTGTTTACATCCATCACGAACTGAAAACAAACCACGCGCGCGATAATTCTACCTAAGACGACTAAATCGCGCTGTTTGATGGAATCGCTTAAGCTGAAGTTTAAACTTGCCGCAAACTCCCCTGCTGCGTTTTTTGTTAGGTTATATTGCTTTAAGAACTGCAAGAAATTCGTTTCTTTCGCTTTCTTCATTGATTTCAAAACGCCTTCGGCAATTTGTGCATAAAGCATTTCATTCGAACCTTCGAAAATCTGGAAAGGACGGCTATCCACAACGCCACGACCTGCAATATGGTCCAGACGGTATCCATTCGCGCCAGCTAATTGCAAGGCAATCTGAGCAGATTCTTGCATCAAGTCAGTCACCAACGCTTTTACGCTATTCGCGTCTACGCCATGCGTTGCTAAATCCGTATGGATGCTGCTGATTGTTGTGCTGTAGGCGCACATGGCAGAAGCCAATGTGAAGGAAGCCTGCAAGCGCGATAACTGAAACTTAACGGAATCCATTTCATGCAGCTTAGCGCCAGAAACCTGACGATTCGCACAATGAGCCAGCGTTTCATCCATCAGGCGTTTGATAAATCCAGCAGCCATTCCTGGGAACTGCAAACGGCTACGGTGCAAAATATCCAACATCATTTTGATACCTGTAGATTCTGGGGTCAAGCGATGTGTTAAAGGCACTTGAACATCAATATCATTGATTCCGTAAGGAATAGCATACAAACCTAAGTTATTGTATTTTCTGCTGACATGGATTTTCTGCGAAGGAATTCCATTTTCGGTCATCATAAAATCAACGTCGCGCATCAGGTCGCCACTTGGATTTTTCTTGCGCGCAGCGACTAACCAATAGTTAGCATCGCCAGTCAAGCCTTGCCAGTGTTTTTGTCCCTTCATGTGATACCCGTTTGCATGTTCTGCGTACGACGTGCGCATATTTAATGCGTCGCTTCCGTATGCAGGTTCGGTAATCATCAACCCACCCATCGCTTTATTCTGCAAAAAATCCTGAAAAACTTTCTCTTGAATCAATGGGTTGCCATATTTTGCCAAAGGCTCTAAGAACAAAGCGATGTTAATCCCAAATATCAGAGATAGCGACAAAGACTCGTAAGAAGCTGCCGAAAGCACGCGCAAACATTCCGCAACTTTCACTCCTCTTCCACCAAATTCAGAAGGAATAGCGACTGATAAAGGTTTTAATGCCATAATTTCATCCAGAAAAGGCTTTGGCAGACCTCGCTGAAGACTTAAATTATTAAAATTATATTCCACATTAAATAGGCTATGAAACCTATCCTTCATGGATTTGATGTAAGCATCAATAGGCTGAACCGGTACTTCTTCTGTGTAATTAAGCATCTTTTACTGTTTTAGTATTTAAAAATCCCATTGGAACTGCTGATTAGCGTAGATGCACGCATCTAATCACTGCATCAACCGTTTATAAATCGATTATACCGACTTGATAGCTATGGGTTACTACAAATTTACGCAGTAAAGAAGCGGTGGCTTTATTAATTCGAGCACAATATATAGGACAAATCGTGCCAATTGGTATTATTTTATCGATTCCCGATAAGCAGCCGGAGACATACCGACTTTCTTTTTAAAGATTCGGGAAAAGTAAGAAGGTTCCGAAAAATTGAGCTCATAACAGATATCCGTTACGGTTTTAGTCGATTCATGCAGTAAGAGTTGGCTATGCATAATCAAGACTTCGAGGATTAAATCTTTGGATGATTTTTTAAAGACATCATAAACGCAACGATTCAAATAGTTGGTCGACACAGCCAACTTATCGGCGTAGAAACTTAGACTTTTCTGCTCTTTGAAATGCTGATGAACAAGCTTCTTGAATGTCATAGCGATTTCTTGCTTTCGATTAAGCACTTTGTGCGAAGCAGAAAGTTTAATGATTTTCAGCAGAAGTGATTTTAATAGACTTTCGGATAATTGCAGATAAGGGTCTTCGTTACGCAGTTCTTTAAATAATTGACTCAATAAATTAGCTAAATCTTCGTTGTCTTCATCCGATAGATTTAACAAAGGCGCAATCGTAAAGATATTGAGGATTTCTTGCTCTCGGAAAATGGAAGTCATCGCCTCCTCCTTAATCAATACGCAATAGCCTTCGGCAGATTTACTAACTGATTTAATCGTCGACACATTCCCATAATTGCTAATCAACACCGCAGGAGCATTGACAATAAATTCCCTAGGCCCAATCTGATGATTAAAAAAACCTTCCGTGAGGTGAACAATCAGGTTATACCCCAATAGAATCGGTGGAGTCGGCACTTTGATAAAAGGCGCGATTTCACTTATCTTGAAAATTTTGACCGGAAGCTGTTGATACTGAAGATGCCCCAAATCCCCGGTCATAAACCGTTCTACAAATTCGTCCGCATTTACTTGGTTGTCCATGTTGCTAACAAAGATATCTATTTTCCAGAAAGGAAATCTAAAATTGATTATTGGCTATGAGATTTAGCTTCAATAGAAAAGCATGGCGCAGAAGCTGAACCATGCTTACGTGTATATACAATTTCTCAGAAACCTATTTTGTTGCTTCCTTTTGTAGGATTTGAATAGCTCCTCCTGCAGAATAACCTGCAAATTGGATATACACATCATCCCCATTCGTACGGCGGATAACATACGCTTTTGTGATAGAGTTATTGTAATTTAAAGAGCCTTCTTCTCCAAAATAAGTTGCTTGGTCGTTTATGCGGTCTAGTTCCGCCTTACTGACTTTGCCGTCAAATACGTTGACAGCGCCTAATTTCAGAATTGCCTCTTCATAGCTTTTCTCAAATAATGGCAACGAAAATTCTTTTCCGTTCTCCGCGGTGACGAATGATTTCCATGACCTACCTTCGACAGGAGTCATCACGCCTTCGAGAGGAAAAAATATTTTGTCGAAATCTCTTAGCAAAGGTTTGTTCAATGGCACCATTCCTTTTGGAAACTCGATATATGGAAATGTTCCTAATTCCATTTCGGAGACGGCAATTTTGTTGATGTTAAAAGTAGAATCTACAGCAGTATCGTTTGGCTTTATATCCTCTGCTGTTGATACGACAGCAGAAGAATCTTTGCCTGTTGTCTTTGCTTTTTTTTCGCTGTTGCATGAAACAACAAACATGGAGCTTATGCCGATTGATAGTAGGAAGGCGGTTGCTTTATTCATGATGTTTAGATTTGATTACCCAAATATATCAATTGCTAGCATATTCCAGCACATTCAGGTCTTGAAATTGATAACAACTGATTTGAAGTCATGCATATCTTAATTAAATATTACCCTGTCAAAACTGGCGTCTAAGGGCTTGTTCAATGGGACAAAACTTTTGGGAAACTCGGCTTCAGGAACTCCTCCGGAATCTAAATCTGGCAATGCAATATCGGTGATAGTAGATTTAGTACTTGCGCTCGTTTTCGGTAGGTTTTGGACATCGGCGGTTAATTCGACTACAACAGAATCGGCACTTTGTGTTTCTATAATTACTGCATCATTACATGAAATATTAAAAGTAGAGCTTAGGCAAATAAGCAGTAAAGCTGTTGCGTTATTCATGGTTAATAGGTTTGATTGCACAAATATATTGATTAGTACGATAATCAAGACCATTTAAGCTAACATTTTTCGCTTTTCAGACTATTACACCTTGGGCTATCTGCTTTAAAAAAAAACTCTTCACAAAGTTAACCCCTATCTGTACTTAATAAGAACAGGCGGTTTAATTTAAATATTCCTCTTGCATTACGTGCACAAATTCTGCATAATAAGCCACAGCTTCGTCTAATTTATTTTGCTCGACAAGGTGGATAGAAGGCACGACCAATTGTTCGTAAATGCATTCTAAAATATCGCTTTTATTCTCCGCTCGATAAATATTTTCCAGCATGGCTGGCGCAATGACTTTATATTCGGAAAGCATGCTGTTATACTGCGGAATGGGTTTCATATACGTTTCTCTTAGTGACCTTAAGGTTTCCAATTCATAGCACTTATCATCTAGGCCTTTGTGATAGACACATGCCGATGTCAGGAAACAATCCATATTATCCGTTTCGCTAGACGCTTTGCGCTCAGGCTCAAGCGTGATTAGAATATTGCCGTTTTTATTAAACACATAAGCTGTTGGCTCACTGTTGCCATGGTTAAAATCAAAGCCTTCGAACCCAAAATCCAACACGTTTTTCCCGTTTCGTTTTTGAAATATCCCATAATTATCTGCCAAGTCCTCCGAATTTTCAGCTAAGAAATTCTCATACAGCACTTCTTCACCGTCAGAAGATTTCAGCGTGCGAACATCATTTTTGTATATTTTAAACTTTGTTGTCTTAACTGAATCACCTGTGCCAACACAGAAACCTATTTCCTTTTGGGAAGAATTGCTTTTAAATGAGGCGACACTTTCTACGCCGTAAATATGCAAATGAACAGTCTTGTCAGCTCCTAATTTCTCATTTTTGTAAACACCATAAAAGTTAAGTGCCGTAACAGTTTGCGATTTAACTAATTTCGGCAAGGAGATTAATACAGGCACCGCCGCTATCGATTGAATAAATTTTCTTCTTTTCATATGCTTAGAAATGATCGTTGATACTTAAAAAATTGCGGTGAGTTTCTGGCAACCGTTGACCGTAATATCCCAAGAAACGACGACCTCATTATCGCCATGGCTGACCAATTCAACCTTATGTTTCCCTTTCGCTACTGAAGTTACGATAGATACATTCGGCGTTTGGGATACGCTGACTAAATCATCATCACAACTGACAAAAGATGCACGATAATTTGGCTCTAGCACAAATGAACCAGCCATTACGCCATCAATCTTAATGGAAAAAGCACCTCTATCGGATGTTGTATTATCCGCAGCGATAATCAAGTTGCCGTCTTCGGCAAATAAATCATCCAGCTTTTCACAACTTTGCAAGAATAGAATAATAGGGATAAAAATCAATAATCCTAGATATTTAGCTTTCATAGAAATAATTTACTCAAAAGGTTAATAAAATGTTTTTTACGGATAATAACTTGGCTCAAAGTTAGGACATAGCCACTTAAAGAAAAATACCCACTTGGAGGTATTTTTAGTTTATGTTGGAGAAAAGGAATTTGGGAAATGAAGATATAGCTTTAGGTTGAGTTAGAGTAATTGGATTTTTATTGGAACAGATTTTAAAAGCACAACATTATAATATGTTGAATCAGAAAAAAGTCTACAAAACCAACTCATACCGAACAGACCTGCCTGCTCCTGCAACATTTAAAGCAAAAATCTCTCTTAAATGCTGTAAATCTCTAGTAGCTGTAGCTTTAGAGGTTTTCGTGATAATGCAATATTTTTTAGCTGTCATCCCTCCTTTAAATCCTTCAACTCCTGCTTCAAACATCCGGCTAATGACCTTGAATTCCCTTTCATTTAACAAGCCTTTAAATCTATCGAAGAATAGAACTTTTTTCACGGTAAATTCCACCAATTGTATTGCGTCAATTTGTGCGTCTAAAATAACTTGTGCGAAATAGTCAATCCACATGCTGATTTCAAGACTTGATTGAGCAGATTTCAAAGCGTCATAATACCGCGTCTTATTTTTATCAATCACTTTTGAAATCGATAATAAAACTGGACTTCGTAAGGTTGATGATAAAGCATATTCAGCCAAAGCACGGCCAAAGCGCCCATTGCCATCTTCAAAGGGATGAATACTTTCGAAATACAAATGTGCAATTGATGATTTGACCAAAGATTTTGTCACGATATCTAACGTTGATAAATCATCGTTATTAAACCATTGCACGAACTTTTCCATTTCTTGAGGAACATCCGCGGATGTTGGAGCTTCGAAATGGACAATTTACTTTCCATAAGCTCCTGAAATTACTTGCATAGGTTCATCGCCTATGCGCCATTGTCCGGCATTTATTTTGCCAAATGATTCCATCAGCATTTTGTGCCAATCCAAAATCATTGTTGTGGACAATTCACTTTTATATGATGTCCTAACTTTAGTCATCAATTCGGTGACACCAGCGACACGCTTATCAACAACTTTTGTATTGTCTATTAATCCTAAATTACGCTTGATAGAAGACATCACATCCGTGCGACTTAGATATTCTCCTTCTATTTCGGAAGTTTTTAACGCTTCAGAAATAAGAATTTCAATAATGGTCTCTTGTTTTATATCTTCATTTAATCCGGCATTTAAACCTTTAATGTGCCCTAATTTTTCCGCAAACGATATTGCTATTCTTTGGATATTCTTCAATGAATAGATAAAATTAGGCCAGTCCTTATATTGCCAATTATACACGTTGAGCTGATTAAATAAGTTATTCAACTCAAATATAACGAAAAACTGAGCCGAATAGTAGGGTTATTTGGCTCAAATAAATTTACTCTGTTATCTAAGCTAACAGAGGGTTATTATTTTCCGATACAAAAAGTGCCCACGTTTGATTATCAGTGTATTATTTAAAAATAAATACAAATAAAATTCAATTTTATAACATTTTATTGTCTGATAAATCGTCTATATTAATTTTGGATACAGAATTGAGATAGACAGACTAGACAGCGATTATATAATGTTCTATTCAAAAATATCATGAAACGAATTTATTCAAAAACCTAGATTTAATTCTTGACTTATAATCTCCCCATGGCATCATCCGAATTGATGGATAAGAAACATAAAGAAATCTTTTAGCTCTAGTAAATGCTACGTATAGGTTATTCTTTTCTTGATTTAATTCTTCACCTCCATTTTGTATCGCTAAATAGTATGGGAATGTACCATCATCCAACCCAACAAGAAACACAATTTCTGCCTCTTGCCCTTTCATAGTATGAACAGTACTTATACAAATCCCATCTTGTTTAGTGTCTCTTTTAATAATTCCTAATGAAATTGTATTTTTAAATCCTGTTAAGGAAGGTTTCAAATTAATAAATGAATATTCCTTCCATAGTTCTTTCATTTCATCTAATTCATAATAAATTTGTACTTTCTCATCATCACTAAAATATGTTGAATCTTTTATGTAATCAAAAACCATTTGAATTGATTTTTTAAAATTCTCTTCTGTTAAACCCGAGATTACCTTTCTAATAAACGAAAAATATTCATATTTAGATTTAGCTATCTCATCTTCATTTTCAAAATTATTAACTTTTAATAAAGATTTAAGTCTTTTAGTGTGTAACTTGTCCGAAGGGTTGATCTTAATTCTGAAATAGAAATCAAATAATTTCATAAAAATGGTTTCAAATTTAATCCCAATATTCCCAGATTTAAAATAGTAAGGTATATTATTCTCCTGTAATAATCCCTCTATAAACTTAAATACAAACTTATTACGTCCTAAAATTGCAATTTTGCTATAATCGATTTCACCTTCAATATCTTTATGATTTTTGAGATTAATTAAATCCTTGATTTTTCCAACTACGTATTCTGCTTCATCTTTTTCACTCTTAGCCTTATAAATTTCAAACTGCCCTTCAATGACATAGTTCACTGCTTCAACATTTAATGTCATCAATTTATTTGCTGCATCAATAACCTGTTTGGAGCATCTGTAATTTTCATCTAAAGTAATTTTTTGTGCATTAAAATCTTCAACAAATAATGTCTGCATATACCTAGGAGTAGAACCATTGAATCCATAAATAGATTGATTAGGATCTCCTACAATCATTACATTTTTAATATTGTCTCCACATAAAGATTTTAGAAGATAATATTGTGCTTTATTCAAATCTTGTCCCTCGTCTATAAATATATAATTATAAGATTTGGCATATAGACTTTGTACCGCTTCATTATTTGAAAAAAGTTTATAGACGAATAAAATTAAATCGTCGAAATCAATTGCATTATTAGATTTTAAAATATCCTGGTACTCATTATATAAAAACAAGAAATGTTCTTCCCCTTCTTCTGTAATTAAGTCTTCGGGCTCAGCCAATTCTCTTTTTATTGAAGATATGAATGAGAGTACTTTTGATTTATATCCTGCTATATCCTTTGACTCTAAACCATCATATATATCAGTAAAATATGGTACAGATTTAATAGCTTCTTCTACAATTTCAATTCTATCACTTTCATCATCAAAAATGTGAGGCATTTTTTGGAAGCCTAAAAGTTTAAATCTTGATTCAAGTATAGATTGACAAAATGAATGAAATGTACCAACAAAAACATTCTTATTTTTCAATTTGTCTAGCTCCAACCTTTCTTTTAATTCTTCACTAGCTTTATTAGTAAACGTAATTGCTAAAACTTTTGAATTATTATCTTCTAAAAGCTTTTTCACTCTTTCTGTTAATACTCTAGTTTTTCCGCTACCTGCACTAGCTTCAACTAAATATGCACCTATTCCTAAATCAACTATTTCAGTTTGTTTAGTGGATAAATTAATTTTACTCATCTTCTGCTGGATTTAAAACGTCATTTACTTTACCAAATAATTCAACTATTTTATTCGGTAATTGTTTAGCAGATAATAATAACTCATTAGCAATAATAGGAGCAAATTGTGTTTTCATTCCCGTAATAATTCCATAGTAATCATCATCTGGAATTTGATTTAATTGCTGTTGCTTAGCTGCTCGGTGATGCTCATTAGCACACTTTTCTAACTCGATTTTATGATATGCAATTTTTACTTCATCAATATATCCTTGTTCACATAATTCTTTTTCAAAGTCATTATTAGGACTAACAAAAACAACTCTGTTGGGGTCATTTATCTTTGATTTGGAAATCTGCCTTAAAACATCAGTATTTACATCTGGTTCATTATCACTAAAAAGTAAATATTCAACGTTAAAAGACTCACAAAATCTGATAAATGGGAGATATTTAGTATTTCCTCCCACACCAATAAAATTAACACCTAAGCTCACATGATCAATATCGAAATGCTTTTTCACTAATAATGGCAATACTTGTTCTTCGGTTTCTCCTTCAAAAAGAATGACCAATTTTGAAAAATATAATTCACCTCTAGTATTAATGACTTGTCTTTGAATTTGTCGCAATTCTTCAGGTTCAAAATCTTCGCTAAAGACTTTACCAATTTTAATAGATTCTCTTTTCTTCGAGATAGATCTTATCTCATTAATTTTTGCATTTGCAGCAATATAATTTGAATGTGTTGAAATGATTTTTTGTCCAACTATCTCATTTATCTGAGAATACAACTTTTTTTGAGCATTTGGGTGTAAATGCGATTCAGGTTCTTCTATTGCTAATATTGGATAATAAGGTTTTCCATTATTTTCATAGATTTTATGATTAAGATTTAAAAATGATTTTAAAACCAAGAGAGAAGACCAGCTTCTAGTACCCATTCCGTGATAATCCATAGAGAACTCAGAATAATTAATTCTTATTCCTTTATTTAAGTCCCGTACTTTCTTAGTAAAAGGGGTTATTTGAACAGTATTATTAGTATTGTCCATTGCTGTGTCTAACTCTTTAAGAGTTGTTTGTAACTCAGTCAAAATATCCGAACTTCCAATTGTCGTCGAGTTCAGTTCTGAAATTAATGCTTCAATTCTTTGTTTATTTTCCAAAGAAAATTCTAATGATGATAAGATCCGACCTAAATAAGATGACTTAGATTTTATATCTTCTAAAATATCTCTATTTGCTTCTAAATAAAAGAATGGTATCTGATCAAAATAAAAGCTTAGATCATTATCATATTCATTGTCGTACCAGTTAGTTTCGCCATTTAAAAACTCTTCCCATTGATCAATGTAAAATTGTTGCTTTCGGAAAGCTTTATTATTCTCTTTTATTATTGTTCTAAAAGACATTATTTGATTTCCCTCAACTGAAATGCCAATCCTTTCTGCTTTAAATACATCATTCCAATCGTCATTAAATTGATCCGTCACATTGCCATCATCGTCAACTGGAACAAATAAAACATCTATGATGATAGTATCATCAATATGTTCTTCGCAATAGAAAAAATCATCATTAGATATAAAATGAGAATTAGTTAACGCTAATTGTAAAGCTTTAAGCAAAGTAGTTTTACCAGCATTGTTAGTACCAACTAAAACAGTTGTATTTTCAAAGTCAACTTCAATATTTCTAAAGCCTCTGAATCCTTTTACTCTTACTGATTGTAATCTTATTCCCATTATTGATAATTTATATTTCAATTAATATCTTAATTGCGAAAGTCCAAATAGGTCTATTAAGTCATATATTCAATAAATTAAATTTTAAATTACACAATTTTAAATCTTATCTAATCCAGTTATTAATGATATTAGCTTATCCATAATATATCTGTCACGTTGATTTTCTAAAACAGTATTAGAAGGAATTAATTTATTCACAAATATGTTATGGACCAACCATCCGTTACTTTCATTATAATGAAATTCAAGGTGTCTACGAGTTATTCCTTTGGTTCTGCTTGTATTAATTAAAATATCAATATCTGGATAATTGATAATTAAGCTATCATTTCCAGATACACATTCAAAATCATCTCCTGCTGAATTAAACCCGATTTTAACTTTACCAATTATGAGAACCCCATTAATATCTCCATTTGTAATATTCACTCCTAAATTAGTATGTGAATAATTATTAATAATCCATTCGGCTAGTTGTTTAACTTTAGTAGATTTTCCACATTCACTAACTCCACGCAATGTTATCATTCTTTTCATAATTGACCTCCTTGCGTTTTGCTAATATGATCAATAGCGCCTATTGCATTCAATTTAGTAATCATATTATCAATCTCTAAAATAAGTTCTGTTCTACTTAGCTTTTCATCCATCACTAGAATTTTCTCCTTTAATTCTTTTAAAACTCTAATGCCTGCAGCTGCGGGATCTAATTCGTTTATACTAGGTTTATTTATTCCCATAATAAAATTATAATTGGTTAGATAATAAATGCTACATCTGGCTATACACGTCATCTATCGTGTGAGCAACGATCATTCGGCTGCCGATAGATTTAAAATGCTCTTTGCCACAGTGAATTTTTCCCTTTTCTATTGGTCTCAAATGTTCATCAAAAACAGTACCTTTAGACTCCGTCACGAAGTACAACTGCTCTTCAGTACCTTGGTTATATAGAATAGCCCAGTCAGGATTGTATGTTCCTAGAGGAGTTGGTACTTTAAACCAACTTGGTAGCTTAGTGTAAAGTGATATATTATCACTAGCTTCAAATTCCTGAGCCAAGTTAACCTCAACTTCAGAATCACACAACGTATGTTCGTAGGCAGATTTACTCGAAACTACCAAATGTTTGCTCAAATAACCTACTAAATCCTCTTCTTCAATCTTTTTTTGATCATAAAACTCTTTCTCACCAATCTTTTCGTACTTAATACCATCTACTATAAACAATCGTTTCTGTAGATTTATAACCTCAATACAGCTCTCAATAAATGCTTGAGGATTAGACTTAAAATAATTGATTACACGTGGCTCTAATCCTTTAAGCAACCTTACAATTGATTTACGTGTAAGATCCGTTTCATTTTGCAGATAAGTAATTATATCTGGTAAATGATTCACTTGAAAATTAAGATGTTCGACATAATTTTTGACTTGACCATCTGCCTTAATACCGCCTTGATCAACCGCCAATTTTGCTTTAGTATGTTCAATTTTAGCCTGTTGATTACGAAGGTTATTATTTAATGATTCAATGCATTTATTGATCAGTTCATTCGAATCAAACTCAACTTTATAAACTGTTTTGTATTTAATAGAATCCCAAAGCGCTCTAAATTCATCAGATAAATATACTTGCTTATTAAGTTTAATATGAACCTTATCCTGATTATTCTTAATATCAAGATTACCCGCAACTTCTTTAATCCTATTAATAATTTGTTTAGTAACGTCATCACTAAACTCCTGCCCTAAATCGACTACTCCATCCTTGATAGCTTGTTTTAAAACATCTTGAATCTTTCCCTTCGCATCGATATATCCTAATTCTATAAAATGTTTATATAGCTTATTTGACTCATCTTGTCCTAAATAAATAGGTTCATCTTCTTCGTCAAAATCATTAACAATAGTATTGAATGACTCTAGTGCTAAATAACCAAATTTAATTCCTGTATCTTCTGTCAATTCTTTTTGATAGCCTTCCACAAATTCTGTAAAACTTTCATTCACAATCGTGGTAAGGATATTTACATTTTCATCATAGACACGATTGCCTGTTTGATCTACAGGAATACGTAAACCTCGTCCAATCTCTTGACGACGACTAATCTCAGAACCTCCCATTTCCTTTAACAAGCAAATTTGAAACACATTGGGGTTGTCCCAACCTTCTTTTAGTGCTGTATGAGAGAAGATAAAACGCACAGGTGAATCAAAGCTCAACAAACGTTCTTTATCTTTCATAATCAATTGATACGTATCCTCGTCAGCTTTGACTGTTCCTGAAGTATCTTTGAAAGCTTCAAACTTCTCTTTAACATTCGATTTTTTTGATCTTTTATCACTAGAAAAATAACCCTTATGCACTTCAGTAACATCAATATTTACATCTTTCACTTCTTTGAATAGTGACAACTTATATTTAGGATGTTGGATAATACGTGCATATTCTTCTTCGAATATTTGTGCATAATCGCCATTTCTAGGATTTCCTTCTTCATCATACAGACGGTATTTTGCTACTGTATCAATAAAAAACAAACTCAAGACTTTGATGCCTCTTGGATTTAACTTTACTTCTTTATCCAAATGCTCTTCAATTGTCTTTGCAATGAGTTTGCGTTTAATTTCTTTATCATCTACCCCACCAAGTGTTTGACCTGTTTGAGTCAACTTACCATTCACAAATGAAATATAATCCAATTCGATATTGATTTCATTGATGATATAACCAAAATATTGATCCAATTTGGATATCTCATAAAGATCATCTCCTAGCTTGACATCTTTATTCGCTCTCGAAACTTTACCGTTTTTTCCTTTGATATCAATAGTTACCTTAGCTTTAATTCCACTTTTATTTGAAATGTTAATACACTGAATAAAAGCTCCATCACTTACTTCATTTTTAGTAGTAATAGAAGCAACTTCTATTTTCTTAACTTTATTATCATTATATGCATCTATTGCATCAAATTTGTACAATAGATTAATCTTTTCTCTGTGAGTTGCTGAAAAACGAAAAACTGCTAAAGGATTTAAATTTTTTACAGATTTCTTCTGTAAGGGAGAGTTTATCGTAGTTTGTGGTTCATCCACAATAACGACAGGGTTAGTTTCTTGCAACAAATTAATAGGTATTGCCCCTAATTTATCGTTATAATCCAATAATATACGCTTTGTAGCCTTCTCGCTATCCATATCCTGCGCAAAGGCTTGGATATTAATGATCATTATACGAACCTGATCCGAAGTCGCAAAATCGCGTACTTGACTTAAGTTTGCACTATCATAAATAAAATATTTATACGGTACATTTTCAAACACTTGCTTAAAGTGTTCGTCTGTCAACTGCAATGATTTATTGATACCCTCGCGAATAGATACAGAAGGAACTACGATAATGAATTTTTTAAATCCATATCTTTTGTGCATTTCAAAAATGGATCGAGTAAACACATAGGTTTTTCCGGTCCCTGTTTCCATCTCTATGGAAAAATGCAAATCATTCTTATCAATATCCTGAGGTGTAGAAATACGTAAACCATTACGCAATTGAATGGCTTGTGTATTCTCAACTAACTGCTTCGGTAGCAAGTTCAGTTTATTAGCATAACCCAAATCTGCGGCATAACCAATAGATTGATCTGTAGGAGCTAAAACGGTAAAATTAGATTCTAGCTTCTCCTGCCCTTTGAAGACATCAATTACAGCCTCAATAGCATCTTGTTGGTAACTCAAATTACCCTCAAACTGTATTTTCATTGCCATAATTAAATAGATTTTACATTTTCAATTCCTGCTTGACGCAAGGTTTGTACAGTATTCGTTTTATCAGCATCATTCGCAAATCCTGCATCTTTAAAAATTACAGATGGTTTGTCGTCTGAAGATTCTGTATGCCATTCTGCAATTGCTTTGGCAACTTCCACGTTGATATTATTGTTCAAACAAATGTACATCGCACCAAAACCAATGTTGTAAATGGTACAATTATTTACTTGCTTTTCTTGTATGGGTAGGGTGAGTTCTAACCCATATTTTAATAAAATTTCGAACAACACATCTTCTTCGGTACGATCAGACTTAATGCTATCTCCATTATGCTCTGCAAAAGCATCTAACTGTCCTTCAAAATTCTCCACAGCAGTATCCCAAGCTCGAATATTGGAGCTATCTAACTTAAATGCACGGAAACCTATATCTAGTTTGTAGATGTTTTCTTTATCCTCATTTTCTTGTTTGATTAATTCCCCAGCTCTACGAATACGCTCTTTGGTTAATTCAGTTAGTTTCTTGGGTTTACTAATGCTATTTAATAAATCTATCCCATTTTGTATTATTACTTTTTCATTAGTTTCTGCAAACTTTAAATTAATTTCTAAATCTTCAGGTAATTGTACACAAATACACTTTAAATTTAATTCACTATCTATCTTGTATCTTAATACTGCTTCAAATGTAGTACCTGAACCTGCAAAAAAGTCTAATACTATATCATCATCTTTACATACAAAATTGATTAGATACTTAATCAAATTAACTGGTTTGGGATATGAAAAAACGCTTTTACCCATTATTGAAGTAAGATAACTTGAAGCATTTTCATTTGTATCAATACCATTTTCTATCTTATTTAATAAAGGACTAATATGTTTATCTTTTATAAAGTTAGTAGGTCGCTTAAAACCTTCACCTTCCCTAATAAAACGAACTGATAATTCTTTTGATTTTACTATTAATGTTGTTCCAAATGATATTTCATTATCCAAAAATTCTTGAGTCCATTTAAACTCTCCCTCCATTTCAACATCTCTATCAGGATATCCATTGAAAATATAAATATCGTTTAGTAATTTAACTCTTTCAGAACTATATTTTTCATAATACCCATTAGGAAATGACTTGGGGTTAAAATATATTTTTTCTTTTGGAAAAATTAATTTAGCGATATTATTCCCTGTGTTTAACAAAGGTTGATCACCTCCGTCTAATAATTCTCCATTGTATTTATTTTTATTTTTTAATTTCTCATAACACAAAATGTACTCATTTGTTTTTCGGGATTTAATAGCTAAAGAAGGAGGTGTTGAAGTTTTTACCCAAGAAAATATTTCAATAAAATTCTCCTCTCCAAAAACTTCATTACAAATCTTTTTTAAATTATCAAGTTCTTCTACACCGATGGAAATAAAAATAACTCCGTCGTCTGTCAATAAATTACGAGCTAATTTTAAACGAGGGTACATCATATTTAACCAATTGCTGTGGTATCGTCCGTCACTTTCTGTATTGGTAGAAAGTTTTTTACCTTCTTCGTCGGTTTGCCCAGTAAGCTCTAAATAATTGGTTAAGTTGTCTTTATAATTGTCCTTATAGACAAAATCTTTACCTGTATTGTACGGTGGATCTATATAGATCATTTTGATTTTGTTGCTGTAGGTTTTCTGTAGCAACTTCAACACCTCAAGGTTATCTCCTTCAATAAAAATATTACCTGTAGTATCCCAATTTTTACTATCGGCTCTGTTGGGGCGTAAGGTACCAGTAGAAACTTTATTGGCTTCTTTTTTGGCCTGCGTCTTACCTGCCCAAGTCATTTGGTAGAATTCTTTGTCTTTTTCTACATAATCCCCCAGTAAGGCTTGCAATTCTTCTACAACAAGTTTACCTTCCGAAAAAATAGTTGGAAACAGTTCTTTTAGTCTTTCCATATTATTGGCTACGATATCTTCAGAACCTAAAGCATTGATTTTCTCCATGTTATTTTATTTTTTCTTTTAGTTGTTGTATTTCTTGTTTCAATGCGTGAATATCGGTATTTAAAGCCACTTTTTCACTCATTTGAGTCACTGTTTTTAATGTTTTACTGTAGTTTTCTATTTGCTCTTCGGCTACTTTTATTTGCTGTGCGATCTGCATATATTCATCCGTTACATAGTCAGGGCGTTGTACATATTCGCCTGTCAAATCTGTCAAAGCATAGTTTTTCAAGGCTTGTATATAGTAAGTATAGAAAACCTTTAGATTTTGTTTTGGTACCTGTGAATAAGCTAAAGCATCTAAAAATACCTGAGAAGATTCAGAATCTATACTTTCAGATACATAGACCTCTTCTATTACTCGTTGCTCCACCAATTGTTTATGATAGCGTTTGGTAGCCAACGATAAATGGCTGCTCGTATGATCATCAGATTGGGTAATCACGACACAATGATGAGGTAAAAGCTGATGTATCAATTTACCTATTGATTTATAAAGTACAGCATATCTTTCAGCGCTTAGGAACACACGAATAAAGTACAACTGCGAATAATCCTCCAATTCATCTTGATAGGGCTCTATATTAGCCATAGGCTGATTGATACTCGCGATTAATTGGATTTGTTTCACATCTGCAGAATCTATTAGTTTTAGCTCCGACGATGTTAAATCACGCTGCTTTTTTAATTCTACTTTTTTGATAGTAGCTTTAACCAATACCCCCGACGGGAAATTTATTATCTCCTCCCAATTCATTATGCCGAAACAATTAAATAGCTTAAAACCTCGTATTGATTTGCACTAGATGATTTGCCTGAGAAGACAGCATTTGCATTAAAAATAGAAGAAATCTGTGCTTCTTTCTCTTCCCCAGACAGATGAGACTTCACTACATTCAATAATTCGGTATATTCGGACATATAGCGTCCTGATTTGGTGCTGATATTAAATTCCTTAAGCAATTCTGTATCTATAGTCTCCTTTCCGAAAGCTAGTTTTTTGAATAAATCCAAAGCGCGCTTTCCCGTTCTAGCTGGAACAATTATTTCCCCATCTTTATTAATATAAATTAATGCATATGGATGTAAAAGGTTTAATTTCAACTTCTCATCAAAGTTTGTGTTATTCAAATCCTTTACACAAAATAATACGCCAGCTTCATGATCTACAATATTATTGCGTATCAAAGAAAAAGATGCACTAGCAAATTGTTCATAACGAAGTTTGTCTGTTGCTGAAATACGTTCTGCGTCAATTTTGAAATCATTAAAGGTCAAATCAGTAATACTGATTCCGCCTTCCAAATCTTCTAAATCAACTACGGATTCGCGCATACGTTCCAATTGCTTTTTACGATATTCGAGTTCCTTTTGTTGTCCAGAACGCTCATCGATGACATTATCATCTCCTGTAGCTGAAATATCCAAAATTTGCATCCTACCTTTTACACGTTGTACCAAGTCTATATACTGATCTAACTCACGTGTCGGGTAAAAATTGACTAGTTGTATATATTTATTTTGAGAACCTATTCGATCTATTCGTCCAAAACGTTGAATAATACGAACAGGATTCCAATGTATATCATAGTTTACTAAGAAATCGCAGTCTTGTAAATTCTGACCTTCGGATATACAATCCGTACAAAACAAAAGATCAATATTTCCTTTTTGCTTTGGCATCACCGTATCACGAGACTTAGATAAAGGCGAAAAATTAGTCAAGATGGACTGTAGATCGGTTTTACAACCTATTAACTTAGTCTTGTTAGCATCTCCTCCAACCACCATAGCTGCATTTAACTGATGTTTATTCTGAAAATAACTGGCTAAATTGTCATATAAATAACGAACAGTATCAGCAAATGCACTGAATACAATTACTTTCTTATTCTCCGTATTTAAAGGTTTATCTATTTTTTCTTCAATAAGGTGAATCAGATCTTGTAGCTTTTGATCTCGGCTTACGGTGATCTCTTCACAACGACCTAAAAGTTTTTCTATAATGGCTTTGTCAGATTCCAAAAAGCCTTTCATCTTAACTTGGTCAATATCCTGAAGCAATACCTTAACCTTACCACCAATTACAGAATCACGCAATTCTTCATCATCAAAATCCAAATCCATGATATCAACATCATCCAGAAACTCTTTGTGGTTGTCAATTTTCTCGATTAAGAAATTAACTCTATTTAAGACAGAGTTCAAGGTTAAACAAAATGAATGAATGGAAGATTCTAAACGCTTTAAAAGATTAACACGCATCAGCGTAATAATACTTTCTTCACGCTCTAACTGACTGAATTTTGTACCATTTTTCGTTATTGTATCATACTTCTCCGCATACTTTGGTTGCAAGTGCTTATGAACAAAAAATAGTGGCGAATAGAATTGCAAATTCAACATCTGCAATTGATCATTGAGATAAGTAATGGAAAATTCTTTATCCTGGGTATCAAACTCACTATACATGGACTTAGGCTTCAATCGTTCAGGAAATTGACCTATATCAGATACATCGTAATACTTTTCAATGTGTTTTCTAGAACGTGAAATCGTCAGCAAGTCTAACAGTTTAAAATAATCACCATCCAGCCTATTAATCAAGCTATCACGAGAAGGATCACTATCTTTCAACCAATTATTAAATTTAGTTTGTGCTTGTCTTAATGTAAGCTCGATACTCGTAATCCCCTCTTCTTTCAAGGCCTGGTCGTTGGATTCAGTGATAAATGCTACTTGATTTTTCAAATCATTTAATCGCGTATTGACAGGAGTTGCTGATAGTAAAAGAACTTTGGTTTTTACACCTGCACAAATAATCTGATTCATCAGACGCTCATAACGTGTAACGTGATCTTTGGAAGGATTGTTATTTCTAAAGTTGTGCGATTCATCAATAACCACTAAATCATAATTCCCCCAATGCACTTTATCTAAATCAATATCACCAGACAAACCACCTTCTCGACCTAAATCAGTATGGTTCAGCACATCATAATTGAAACGATCCTTTTCTAGAATATTTGTCGTATAATTTTTAGTATAAGCTATCCAGTTATCTCTTAACTTCTTTGGCGCTAAAACTAAAACCCGATCATTGCGGAGTTCATAATATTTTATAACAGCTAAAGCTTCAAAGGTTTTACCTAGTCCTACCGAATCAGCAATAATACATCCATTGTATTTCTCAATTTTATCAATTGCTCCTAAAACAGCATCCTTTTGAAAATTAAACAATTTTGACCAAATCACGGAACTCTTGAAACCAGTCCTTGTCAAACGCTCCTCTTTTAAATCAGATTCATCTCTATCTTGAAAAATCTTAGAAATAGTATATTGATAAATATCATGAGCTGGTTTTAGGGGATTAGCCTGATCATACAAAGAAATAAGCTCCTCTTTACAATCTACTGCAGCATTCCATTGATTGTTAAACGTTTGCTTGTAACTAAATTGTGAATCAGATATATAAGAAATTAAATATGGACCTCCTTCTTTGATAATACCTAATGTTGCTTCATGAACAGTATTAGGAGCAAGCATAAAAACATGCTCATCAATGACCACAAAAGACAAACCGCCAATATTAGATTTTCTGACCTCAACACTATCCTGAAACTTTTTCAAAACTGTATTTAAGCGGTAATAACCTTGTAGAGCTGAGTCAGTCCGCACTTCTATAGGATTATGAATAAATAATGCTTTATTATTATCAAGATCACTCGTATTAATGATAATCCGAACCCTTTGGTTACCTTTAAATTGATCGAGTAAAACAAATAAAGCATTGAATGAAAAATTATTCGAACAGATTAAAATTTCAGAGTTCGAGTTTACTTTTGATAGAATTTCATTGACAAGGAAATAATCTTGATTATTTATAATCATGTGGTTAATGGCTAATAATTATATTCTTCTCTAAAATAAACATATTAATGAATAATGCTCAATAAAAATAAATAATAACTAACTAAGTACAATACGGAAAACCGTAATAATAGAACGTAATAAATAAAAATGATTATTATTGCATATAAGATTAACAATAATAAATTATGCCATTACCTAAACATGACGAGCTCCGTATTCCCATTATGACCTTATTAAATACAAATGGGGTAATGAAGCTTCGCGATTTTGTCGAGCCTTTAGCAAAACATTTTAAATTGACTGATGATGAAGTAAATGAGATGTATCCTTCTGGAAACGGTCATGTTTTCTATGATCGTATTTCATGGGCACTGAGCTATTTGAATATGTCGGGTTTACTAAATAAGCCGAAAAGAGGAATATATGATATCAACGAAAAAGGTAAAGATATTTTAAAATCTCCTGAATTAATTGACAGTTACATTGAAACTGAACTAAAAACTCGAGAACCTATCAGAGGAAAGAATAAAACAGGAATATCTTCTAATATAAAAAAGCAATCTGTCTCAAATAATACACCACAAGAAGAATTGTATGCATCTTTCGAGAGCATCAAACAATCGCTTTTTGACGAAATATTAGAAACCATTCTTTCGAAAACGCCAGCAGCTTTTGAGAAATTAGTATTACAATTACTTCAAAAAATGGGGTATGGTGGTGAAGTAAGAAACGCTGGATTAGTTACACAATATTCAAATGACGGAGGTATAGATGGAATTATTAAAGAAGATATTTTAGGCTTTGGTAGAATTCATATTCAAGCCAAACGTTATAAAATGGATTCTACTATTGGAAGAGAAGATATCCAAAAATTTGTAGGTGCTTTGGCCGTTGCACAGTCAAACAAAGGTGTTTTTATTACAACCTCAGGATTTTCAAAAGGTGCAATTGACTATGCTAACAGCTTAAATGGCTCAACAACAATAATTTTAATTGATGGTAAGCAGTTAGCAAATTACATCTATGAATATGGTTTAGGTATGCAAATCGAGCAAACTATTGAGATTAAAAAATTAGATGCTGATTTTTGGGATTCCATGAAAGATGAGTAACGAGATCTTATTATATGTATTTTTATTTTTAGGTTTAGCAATCCTATTAAAATTTTTAAAACCCAAAATCAAAGGTTTTTTAGGGGAATTACTTATCCGATTTGTACTCTTATTTCTGAATAAAAAAGAGTATAAAATAATACACGATGTCAAAGTGTTTTACAATGGACTAATGTCTCAAATAGATCATGTCGTAGTATCCAAATACGGTATATTTGTCATAGAAACCAAAAACTATAAAGGTTGGATATTTGGTAGTGAAAACGCTTACGAATGGACACAGGTAATCTTCAATAATAAATACAAATTATACAACCCAGTAAAACAAAATTTAGGCCATGTAAGAGCATTGCAAGCCAACCTAGCAGACTATCCTAATCTTGATTATTTTCCGATTGTCGTATTCACAGGAAGTGCTCGATTAAAAGTCAATTGCTCATATCCCGTAATTATATTTTATAGACTTCTGAAAACAATTAAGAGCTCTAAAGAAATAAATATCAGTGAATTCACGAGAGATGAAATCTATAATTTGCTGCTTAAAATTAATGGAAACATCCCCAATATTGAGGCTAAAAAATTTGGTAATACGACTATAAAACAAAAAAATAATCTATGTCCAGATTGCAACAGCCCATTAATACCTAAACAAGGGAAATTTGGTAGATTTATGGGATGTACAAATTTTCCAAGATGTAGATATACAAAAAGGTTGAGTTAGATTCTTTTTTAAGAAAAATCCGCAATAATATCCTCAAAATCAGCTTTGATAAATTCCCAGTATTTCCCTTTAAAACATATTGGGTCAAAATCATTATCCGCAATTTGAAAATTGACAAGATTTGATAAAATTAAATTACGATCATGCGTGTAAGGATAGCGATGCTCATGTAATTCAAGCATATGCATTATAGAATACCTTCCTAACAATTCGTGCAAATCCCAAAAGTCCTTTTTACGCCCACCCCGCTGTACCACATCAATTTTCATCGCTATAATTTCTTCAATAGATGCTATGCGAATTTCATCTTCTACAACCACATCTTGAATAAAAGAATCCGTATAGAAAACATCTAGTTTTACGGTATTTTCTGCGTCTGTCCCAATCGTATAAGATTTCCCCATAGCTGGAGCTACATTTGACAGGTAATCTACATAAGAAAAAGAATTTTTTAAATAATTATCAATAGCTTCAAAATCTAAAGTACCATAGTCTGCATCCGAGAAAAGATCAATATCTATAGATTCACGATGGCCTAAATGCAAACTTAAGGCTGTCCCTCCGACTAATCGAAATGAGGAAAAAACATCTGATTGCATTAATCTTATTAGTGTACACTTAAGCAGTTCATTAACTGTGTTGTAATAAAGCATATTAATATCTATTGTTAATGCAGTGACATTGGTTCAGTTTTATTAGAAGCTAAAGCCTCTTGGATTTTATCTAAACCGTAAAAACGTTCTATCTCTTTTTTTTCTTCGTCATTACCTCTTTCAAAAACACGCTGAATAACAGCTTTACACTGCTTTTGCCAATCAATTTTATGAATATCTGTATCCCAAAAAAGTATTTTTCGTACAATACTCAAATCAGGATGAATTTTACTAAGCTCGTTTTCTTTAACCTTCTGGATATCATAAAAAGTTTGTAACAGCGCAAAAGTCCCCTCTTCTAATCCTAAAGCTTGATCAACTTTTAAAGACAAAGGAATTGGAATACCTCGTTTCCCTTTAAGAATGGCGTTAAAAATCTGTCTATGCGTATCCACAGACAATGCAAAAGGACTCGGCTTAATCGCACGCTTATTAAGTTCTCGTTCTAGTATTACACCTGGATGTATACCTTTAAAACGTTCTAATTTCTTTTCCATAATCAAATGTAATCAAATTTGATTACAATTTAAAATTTGTGCACAATAGATTACCAACAAATTAAATTCAATAGCAAAAACAATATTAGCCTTGATAAAAGACATTTCCATAAAATAAAAAACTCCTCTCATTGTATTTCAACCAAAGCATCCCATCTAAATCTCCTATTCTCTCCATATTTTACATATCCCAGTTGATTGGTCAACATATTTGTACCTCCCACTTTAAATTCAGAAACATTACGATGATGATGACCATAAATCCAACTATGAATCTTCGATGATTCAATAAAATTATCTAAATCTGTAGCAAAAGCTTCACTTATATTACTGTTTAAATATTCTTGAGGATAATTATGATAGGTCGGAACATGATGCGTAACGACTATATTTTGTTTTTGATCATCAGATGAAACTGCTGTTTTAATATAATTTAGATTTTCTTTAAAAAGTTCATTGCAACGGTCAACAGAGAAGAACTGATTTCCATCTCCTATCACCTTGTAATCATACAATCCTTTCTTAATAAAAAAAGACATTTCTGGTGAAATCTTCGTCCATAATGTAGAAAAAATAAATCGGACATCTTCCCTTTCAAGAGTGTAATTATTTACCAAAAAAACATTTTCCATTATTTTTTCTTTAAACGCTGAAGTTCTACCTTCCAAAGTACCGTGATAATATTCATGGTTTCCTGCTATCCAATATGTTTCTTGAAAATTTTCAGAACAAAATTTCAAAAAGTCCTTAGCAAGATCCATATTTTTAAACGGAACTATATCACCAGCTAATATTAAAATATCACCAACTGGAAGTAAAGGAAATTCTTCAAGAAACCTTTTATTTTCTGAAAATTCTAAATGCAAATCTGAACAATACTGTATTTTCATAAAACAAATTTATGAAACAATATACTTGTTATTGACCAACTTTGCTATATTCAAACTATAAAATACACGGTTCAATGTCAAGATCAGTAAGAAAAACTAAAATATTCGGAATTACTACAGCCATATCTGAGAAACAAGATAAACGACTATGGAATCGAAAATTTAGAAAAATATGTAAAAGATTAATTAACGTGGAGAAAGAAGCTCCAATCAAAATCCAAGGTGTTACGAACGTTTGGGACGGTGCAAAAGATGGAAAGCAATATTATCATCGGGCTTCAAAAAAAGATATGAGAAAATAAGTGTCTTTAGAAATTGTAATGAACCATATTTAAGGTAATTAAACAGCGAATTTTAACTATAATATCCTTCAATTTTCCTTATCTTTACAATAATAATTTATTGAACGAAACAGCGTAAGCTATCGTATTGGTTAGACTGAAATTGCGACCTTCATTTGACAACCAACTTTCGATAGACTTACGCCCGTGCCTGATATTGGGCGTGGGCTAAGTCTTTCTGGTTGTCAGGCCGTCGCAAGCCTCAGTCTTGGATTGATCTTAGTTTCACGCCTTTCTTTATTTCTCAAAATAAACTTAAAATGGCACAAGAAAGATTTTATTACAGTTCTAAAAGTTCCCCCTTAATTTCAGCTGATGAGTCCATAGTAAATCAGATTTTAACGATGTATGAAGATGGAACTTCGGTTGGCTTGATTAAAGAAACATTCCCAGATATTAAGATTAACAACAACCTTTATATGTTTCTGCCTTATGTGATCACCGATGATATTTGTGACTGTGGTAAACCTTTGTACAGAAAAACAAAAGGCAGAACATCATTCGCTGCAGAACTCATTTATTGTCCAGCTTGTAGACATGATGAAACACCTGATTGTTTATGTAAAACTTGCATTTTAAAAAGAAAAAATGAGCTTGAGGCTAGAAAAATGCATTTTTATAAAACTTGGGATAGTTATTATGACAATACTTATAACTCAGATATTGAATTAAGTAATCTAAGTATTTATGAAGAGGTTCAACTAGTTATACTAATTCACGAATACTTTAATAAAGAATCAAAATCCTTCAATTTCATAAATGCTCGGCTAATTGAAGTAAATTTCGGTGTACGCCAACTTCCTACGGAGATCTTTAAATTCACTAAAGCATTTATTGATAAAAAGATCCTTATACCAGAAAAAGAAGTCGAATATTCAACCTCACTCGACCATTATGGTGACTTAGGTCTTTTTCAACCTCAACTAACTTTGGCTAATTGCCAATGGACACTCAATTTAGCGAAAGATGGTACTACTTTGACTGTAGGAGAAATCTTCAATTATCTTGTCAAAAAAGATTACACAGCTGCTCAACGTGAGATATTTTGGAAAGAATGCTATCAAGAAAGTATAATCAACTACTTTGAATATAGCACCAGAAATTATGCAAATTTTGATCTTATTAAACAAAATTTAGAATTAATTGCAGATGAACTATTTAATCACTACAGCTTATCAAAAGCCTACAGATTAATCTATTATGGTATACAACGAACATTAACACATAAAGCAAAATATAGTACAACGATCAAAAGTGCAAATAGTTATCTACGAAACTTGATGCTATCGAATATTGAGAAGTACAACCTTCCAGAACATAAGCCAAATCTGAAAGACTTCAATCCTGTAGAATTATCAGAATCCTACTTCACACATTATATCAAACGCTACATTTTGCGAAGTAATCAAGAGTATTTCTATTACAACTTGGCTGACATTAGACACAAATTTTAATCACATAAAACTATTAAATCATGAGAACAATTATCAAAATTTCACTCCTTCTGATCGCACTTTTCAGTTTTTCTTGCAGCAAGAACAACAATGATAGCCCGAGCCCGAATAAATCGTCTAAAAAGGTCGTAGAAGTAAAAATTAGTTGCGGCTCGAACTATGCTGATTATTCTGCTAATCTAGGGTTACAGGCAGCAAGTGTGGACGCTGACTTGAAAAGTGACTTCAAGTTTATAGGGATTAATTCTACTTTATCGATATTTCACGAGGCAAGTATAATACATCAAGCCAACCTATCCCCTATCCCTAGTGCTATATCAAGTATCAAAACTTCAGCTGCTGTAAGTACCTTCACTATTTCATCGGTCTTTACCAATTTAAAAGAAAATGCCAATCCGCTAACAGTGACGTATGAATTTTATGTAGACGGCAAAAAGACAACTACTAAAACACTTATTTATGAGCCAAATGATTATGCCGCAAAATCATTGATTTTAGATGTTACAAATCCAATTGAACTAATTGAAAACTAGATATTTAAGAAAAAACAGCATTATATATTTATATAATGCTGTATGTATATATTTATATAACTTCAAAATATATAATTATATAAGATTATAGTATATAATTATATAACAAATGAATATATATTTATATAATAATTTAACGTCTAATCCTTCTTCTTTTTCTTCTTTCTTCTTCATCTATTTGTTCAGCGCTAACACTACCAAGTAAGCCACTAAGATTGCTAATAAGGGAATTTGAATCATGAGATAGCCCGTTAGAAATAGATTCTTCAATCTCTGAATCTGTTTCTTCATCTGTGCGATCTCCGTGAGAATGAGCTGTAAATCTTGAATCACCTCCTTTTCTGTCATTGAATTCATCTTCTGATACAGTATATTTTGATTCTTTATAACTTTTACTTGATATTCTGCTAGTTCGATCATCCCCGATTTCACTTCCTCTATTTGCTTTGTTAAGCTCATTTTCAAATCTTGATCTTGTATCAATGTTTGTTTGACGAACTGTTTCGCCATCTCTGCTTTGTTTGCCATAATTTAGATTTTGAGATAAATTATTCCATTTAAATTGATTTCCTAGCTTTTGACCTTTCGCTATAAATCCATTTTGACTGATATAGGTTATACCAGAAACTCTTCCCGTGCTGCTGGATTGATTAAACAAGAGGTAAATTCCGTTCAACTTACAATTCTCTATAAACGACTGTATATCTACAGAAACACCTAATGCTGACTTAACTTTTTCTTGCATTAAAATTCTTTCTGAGGGATGTCCAGTGCGTTGCATCATTTCTAGCTCATCTTTTGTTGGTGCTCGGTCTAGTGCTTCATGAGACGATCTTACCTTTTCTAAGTTAAAGCGTCTCTCAAGTTCTCTACAGACCGTTTCGCTCCTTCTGTAATTATTGGAATCGGAAACCACCTGTACTTTCCCTTGCTCATCAATAGACAAGCGATGAAGCAACAGATGTACGTGAATATGTTGATGATCCTCACCGTCATTATGTTTGTACAAGACAAATAAATTATCATCCGTAAAACCCATTCCTTTTTTATAAGCTTGAGCTATGGCTATTAAATCAGCATTTCTTAAATGTGTATCCTTCTCAGAAAAACTTAATGCAACATGATATCCATCATTTGTCAACTTGGAATTTAGTTTATTCAACATTCCAATTTCTTTCATAATTTCTGCCTTATTATATTCCATAAAATTATGATCCAAAACTTCCGCCCGCTGAGTTTTATCTTTAAGGTTAAGCTTGCTATCATTATAATCCAATGCCGCAGCAAAACTGTGAACTTTCTGCATCGCTATCATACGCTATAGATTTTAGATTTAATTATTTGCAATATTTCATATAATTCTTTCATTGTTTTACCATCAATTTCTGCAATTCTACTTTGATTAATAGCCTTAACATATTGATTAAAGTTTACACCAATTTTTCGAAGCTGTTGGTATGTTTGAACATCTAAAATTGGAGGAATAGCTTCAGGCATTTTTGCCTTCATCAATAGAGACCGTATTACCTCTGGGCTATTATTTTGAGTTAGAGAAACTATAGTATCAAGCTTCCTTTTCTCTTTTATATTTAAACGAACTTTCACCTCGAAAACTCGTTTTTCTTCTTTACTAAGCAATTTTCTTTTCATAATTAAACGGAGTGCAATTAATTGAGCAAGCGTTGAAGAGGGACTCTCAACATGGCTTGCTCACTTTCAAGCTATTTCTTATTTAGTAAATAATCCCCTACATCCTTATAGTCTTTGTAAAATCCATTTAGAGGGATTACTTTATCAGGATATTTATTCAATAATGCATTCAAAATTTCCATTCCTGCAGGGTCATTGTCTGTGCTAGCGTATAAAGTGCCATATGTAGCTGAATACTCTGACAATACCTCAAACACCTTCAACTTGGTAGAGACCGAGTTCATGATGATAAAGTCATTCTTCAGCTCCATTTTCTTATTAAGGCATAACTTTGGGTAAAGGCTTAATAAAGACACAAAATCGCTCCAGCTTTCCAAAATCACTACGCTAGAAGAGCCATTCTTTATATGAGTGATATCTTTGGCCACAAGACACATTTTGTGCCGTACAAAGCCTTGTTTTGCTTTATTCCAATACTCCCAACTCAACTCATAGCCTTGACTGTCATTCTCAAAACCGACAGCATAATAAACCTTATCTTTTAACTTAAAATGTACTTCACAGAGATATTTCCAGTATTGCTCATCGATCTTTCTACGATTCAGATATTTTATGAGATTATGGTTTTGGATTTTTTTGATAGCTAAGATTTCGTAACTATCCTGTTCTTCTTTTTTAGAAAGCTGATTACACTCATTTTTTTGCTTAACAAAAGAAGAAGTTAGATCAAAAGAATCCAGTAATGACAAAGCATGCTTAACTGAGCAGCGATAATATCGAACCATGTAATCTACGACAGTACCTGACTCTCCTGTCCCCCAATCCTTGTATGTGTTGTCATCCTCATTCACGACAAAACTTGCTGTCCGTTCTTCTCTAAACGGACTAATGAACCAATGGCATTTTTTGCCTTTATTATTTCTCGAATACGACTCTTTATACCCTTGTTTATGGAGTATTGAGAGTAGTGATATTCTTGTATTAGCAATTGAGCAATTCATGAGTTTTTTATGTTTTTTTTCAAAAAGTACCTACCTAATTACCTAAGATACTTAATCAACTGATTAACAGTTAGGTAAGTTGATTTTTATAAGTTACCTATGCCTACCTAAGGTTACCTAAACACCCCATTTAGGTAACCTAAGGTAAGTATATTTTAAGGTTACCTACCTAAACAAAACACTGATAACCAATCATATACAAGAGTTTAGGTAACTAGGTAACCTTTTTTCATTTTTTTTAAAACTTTATTGGTAAATCAAGAAATTTAGGCTTCGCTAAATAACCATAAATCTGTCTTTGCGAATGCTTAATTCTAGGAAAGCCATATTTCTTTAAGGCAGAGCCAATTTTAATATTATTTAATCTTACACCTGTAAGTGAAAGCTCATATATCACGTCAGAAGCCGTTCTAAAATCTTGTATATCTTCACTGATTTCATAGAATCTGGATACAGCATCGCATTCTGGAGATAAAATCATGAACTTAGAATTTCTCTCTTCATTTCTATTAACATCATCAGCAGATAATGAAGATTCAAAGTCAGGTACATACTTATAGATATGGTATGCTTGAGCCCAAAATTTATCTATGTCGAATTCCTTATTGTATCGCTCATAATCAATCCTTCCAATAACTTCAAATACAATCCATCGAACATTCCCCGTCTCATCTACCAAGAATTCACTACGGTTAGTACTACCAACAAAGCTAGCTGTACGATGCAAGAATGAATTCTTCTTATCAAATGGTAGTCTATCATTTACGGTTTGAAGTGAAATCATCGCTTTAACCTTGTCGGTATCTTGTTTTCCTAACCCTTGAAGCTCTTCCAAATTCATTACAAACGTTTTACAGAGTTTGACTCGACCATCTTTATCCAAGGATAAGTTCTCGCCATAATACCGATTGAGACATCGAGGAACTAAGTTTTTCAAATATGTACTCTTACCTGCATTCTGAGCCCCATTTGCCAAAATTATACTGTGCTTATTTATTTCATCTGGGATCAGAATCGTTTTAATTGCCCTTACAGCCCATTTCTTCATATGATAATAGTATAAGTCATCATCATCCGTTTTAACATAACTGCAATACTGCTGAATGTAATCGAACCCATCCCAAGATGCCAACGATTCGAAATAAGTTTGAATTGGATTGTATCTTTCTATAAGATCTGACCTTAGATAGTTGATAAACTTTTCTCTACTAATCTTAATATCGTTCTGATCTAATAAAATTAATAGAGAGTTCTCATTCAATTCGAAAATTTCAGATTCCTTATCAAGCAAGCTTATCTCAAAGCTCAAACTAAGTTCATTAAACAGAATCCGATAGCGTTTCGTCATGTATTCATGCACACGATTATAGATAGAACTACTACTATAATCAAAATCATAGATTTTCATTTCTTTACTCATATAGAATTTTGGAATAAAAGACTGAAAACCTTACCTTTGCTATGAGAAATAATAAAGGCAAGACTTTCGAGTCAAAAGAATTTCAAAGCAAACACGTGCAAGTGTTTGCTTTATTTTTTTAAATACAGATCGGATAATTGATCAATCTGATCATTGGATAATTTTCGACCAGCCTTTAAGTAGGCTTCTAATTCACTCTCATAGAAATACAACCTATTACCTCTTTTGAAATGGGGAATTTCAAGATTATTGCATTTTCTATAAATACTTGCACCTGAGAGCAACAATATATTTGCAGCTCTATGTACACCTATTGGTTTTTCATTTGGAATAGCAACCTCATTTTTTGCTGATCCAAATACTTTTTTTACAGTTTGTTCAATAATATCAACTAACTCTTGTTTATTGATACTAGTAATTATTACTTGTTCCATAAATTATCTTTTAAGTGCTTATAATTAATGAAACAAAGCTATAATCAAGTGAATTCCGTTGTGCCAAAACGGAATTTTATCTTAAAAATTTATTTAAAAATTGTCGATCGTGATGACCATTAAGATATCTTTTCAATGTTTCGACTGTGCCAATTTGTTTACTATTATCGACACGTTGAAATTTTCGGCTCATCCATTTTGCTAATGCAGCCTTTTCTACAGCTAAATAACCATTACCATGCAAAAATTTAAAGAACTCGCATACTGTTTTAGTATCTTTCAAATCAATATCATAGATAATTTCGTTTTTCCTACCATTAAAAAATTCTTGATTAAAATGAGCCCTTTGATATTTATCAGGAATCAATTTATCGAAATAACATGTTATTTGTTCTAATATTTCACGGGGTAAATTATCATTTAATAGCTTTACTTCTCCAAATTCTTCTATCTTCTTCCTAACATAACTTTTATGATGTTTAATTTTTAGTGATGTTTCAAGATTTTGTATTTTTATATTGAATATCGGCACAATTTGATCATTAATAAACTTTAAGTAATCAATTGCTCTTTTATCTCTACTTCCACTAAGAAGATGCCTTATTATTGCAAATTCACTTAAGGATGATTTCAAAGAAATCAATGTTTCATGCTGATCTAGATCCTTTTCTTTATTTTGAATAATTAAGTTTAACACTTCTAACTGTACATTCAGAAAATCATTTAATGCATTAGAATGACTTAAATCTATATTTTCGGTATCAAAATTTTTATAGATAATTCTATATTTTTTAAACCTATCGTACTGATTAACGAAGTCTTTAAAATCCTGCCAGAAGTCAATAGATATTTTTATCAAATTTCTACCAGCGTTACAATAAAAAATGTTTAAACTCATATCTCAATACTGTTAGCCATTTTAACCTTGTTTTCTAATATCATATGTGAATAGATTTCTGTTGTTTTTACATGCTGATGATGAAGCATTTCTTTGCCAGCGTAGATTCCAAATTTTTCAATCAACATAACAGCGTATGTATGTCTAAAGTTATGCCATGTTATTTTTTTCTTTATCCCAGCTAAATGCAACCACCTTTCTAATATTTTATTAGTGTTAGCCGAATACTTTAAACCTTTAAAAACTTGTTCGGATTCCTTACCCATTACCCCCATGTATTCAAAAGCTTGATCCGAGATTGGGTGGATAATAAATACTCCAGGCTTTTTACTTTTTAATCGTAAAACATGCCTGTTTTTTGAGTCAAAGGAATAAGATCCCCATTTAAGAGGAAAGGCATCACTTACTCTAAAACCAGTAACTATACAGAATAATGCAGCCCTTTTAATTGTTTCATTTTCACAAGGTGTTGCTTGTAGTCTTTTTAATTCATCTACTTCTAAAAATTCACGAAAAGGATTTTCAGCTTTGGGAGATTGAATCCGTGCAGTAAAATTCTTCGATATTAATCCTTGTAAATAAGCTTCTTTAACAGCAGCTTTGAATTTATTAAAATACATATGTTTAGAATTAGCACCAAGCTTATGCATTTCACTCTTTAGTGTTGTCGTAGATTCCAGATATACCTTAAAGTCTCTACATAACTTTTCAGTCAAATCTTTAAATAGACATCGGTTATTCGTAAAATCACTAAAATATTTGAAAGAACTTTTCCAATTGTTGTAATTACCATCTGATGTTGCACGTTTTTTACATTCAGTTTTAAAAAAATCCAAAAAGCTTTCCTTTTGTGCGAAAAATGACCCTTCTTCAAATGCTCCTGTCAATAATTTATTTTCCCTCTCAACTCTAATTTTTTCTGCAGCGAGCTTTATAATTTGATTTTTTTGTTTTTCAGAAGAATCCTTAGTCTTTTTATAATAATACATTTTTAAGAATTCTCTTCGAGTTGACTTACCCGTTTTTGGGTTCACAATCGGAGGATAGTAGTCTAAATACAAACTAACCCTTCCATCTTTAAGCTGATTTTCTCTTAATTTAACTTTAATCATGATATTTTATTTAAAGAGTTCGTAAATATTGTCTCGCGCAATTATTACTCGAGATCCAAGCTTTGTCACTTTCAAACGGTCATCTTTAATTAACCTCCATAATGTGGTACGACTGACTCTCAATAGCTGACAAGTTTCATTTATATTAAGAAATGGTTTATCAACTATTAAACTACTTGTAGTCGGAGTACTAATTTTGTTTTGAGTCTCTATGTGAGAATTTATCATTTTCTCCTCACGTATCTTTCTTTTATAAAAGCGACTATTACACGTTTTGCAGCAGAATCGCGTAACTGTAGTCCTAGCAATAAATGAATTGCCACAATAATCACATAGCCGACTGATCTGAATATTACTTGACATGTTTGCTCATTTTTCTAATTAATTCGAGATGTTTACTAAAGTTTCTTGATGTTTCATAATTCCACCTTCTAAACGTTATTCTTGTATTTATTTGTATTTTTGTACGTCAAAGCCAAATCACGTACAAATCACTAACAAAGCATATAATTCAAATATAAATAATAATCAAATAAAAAAGCGCTTAAAATATTAATTTCAAGCGCTTTATAACTATAAGTGATTATCCGTTATTATCGTTAATTACGATTTATTTGCCGATACAAAACTTCGAAAAAATATTCTCCAATAAATCATCCGTAGAAACCTGTCCGGTAATTTCGCCGAGGTGATATAAAGATTGGCGAATATCCATCGCTAGGAAATCAGAAGTAATCGGATTTACGATGCCCTCCAGCACTTTCTCTAAAGCAGTCTGCGTATTCTGCAAGGCTTCGACATGGCGGATATTGGTGACAAGCACATCGTCTGTATTTAGGTTAGATAAATTTACTTGTGCTAACAATTCATCTTTCAATTCTTCAATGCCTGTTTCCTCTTTTGCGGAAATAAATAAGGCATTCAGCGAAGCATAATTTGCGCGGTCTGCAATCGACAATACATCAGATTTGTTGACCAAGACAACAAAAGGGATATTCAACTCGCGCACTTCCGCAAGCTGTTCTTCAATGGATTCAGGAGAATCCTGTGTTGGATCAGCTAAATAAATAATCAAGCGAGCTTGTTTCATTTTTGCTTTGGTCCGCTCGACACCTTTTGCTTCAATTACATCTTCTGTATCGCGGATTCCGGCAGTATCGATAAAGCGAAATAACACACCGTGTACCGTCAATTCATCTTCAATTGTATCCCGTGTCGTTCCTGCGATATCGGAAACAATTGCACGTTCTTCATTCAACAACGCATTTAACAAAGTCGACTTGCCGACATTCGGTCTCCCAGCAATAACCACAGGAACACCATTTTTCATCACATTTCCTTGTTCGAATGATTGGATTAGTTTTCGAATAACTTGGTGTATTTTTTCAATCAATGCTTTTAGCTGATCGCGGTTGGCGAATTCAACATCTTCTTCAGAAAAATCTAATTCCAGTTCAATCAAGGATGCAAAAGCAATTAAATCTTCGCGCAATTGTTTTAACTGATTTGAAAAACCTCCACGCATCTGTTGCATAGCAACCTGATGTGACGCTGACGAATTCGAAGCAATCAAATCGGCCACGGCTTCAGCTTGAGACAGGTCCATTCCACCATTTAAGAATGCACGTAATGTAAATTCACCTGGATTCGCATGGCGAGCGCCTTTTTGAATCAGCAACTGCAACATGCGTTCGATGATGTATCGGGAATTATGCGTTGATATTTCAACAACATCTTCTTTTGTGTAGGAATTTGGACCGACAAAGAGCGTGACGAGGACTTCATCCAAAATGGAATTTCCATCCCTAATTGTTCCGAAATGCACCGTATGCGAAGTTTGCTTCGTCAAATCTTTACTTGGAAAAACAGCATTAGCAATGCTAATAGCTTTTAATCCAGATAGGCGAATAACAGCTATTGCGCCGTTTCCGTTTGGCGTAGCCAATGCAACTATGGTATCTTGCGATTCAATTTGTGTTGAAGACATACAGCAAAGGTAACTAATTCAAAAACTGCTTAACGTAAAAAAATAAAATTCCATGCTCCGCAAAACCAAGGAACATTCGGGATAAAAATCAACACTGATAAATCCTACAGTATTTACTGCGCTGATCTCGATAAGACCAATACATCAAATTTGAATTTTGAGGATTGAGGAGAATCGAATTTCAAATTTATCGGAGTCCGATTTTGATCGACCTGAACTTCACCGATGTATATAAAATCTTTACCAAGCTTATCCGCCATCGATAGGTCTTCCCCGTTCGAATATCCTTCTATTTTTAGGTCTTGTGGAACTGGCATTTCATTTCTGACAAAGACAGAATAATTGCCTTCTGGAACATCATTGACATCAATCGTCATTTCCGCATGCTTTCCGTCAAAACCATCACGGCTCATATCGCCTGTATACGTCAAGTAGTCCATCAATCGAGGATAAAATGAATAATTCTCAGGATCTTTGAATTTAGCATTGGAAGCCGTTAATTCCTGGCTATTTATCAACGGCTTTTCAGCATAATACAAAGCCAGCGAAGAATAATCGACAGGTCTATTGTTATTCACAGGCCCATGTTCGATCCCATGATAAAACTCCTTGTTAAACGGCATTTTATCGGACAAAAAGAATCGATAGGCGCCGGTCCTTCCTTGTGGCAACGAATAGTAGAGACAACCATGGATCTGGCCAGAAATCGGCTCAACCCATCCAGCGGGTTGCGCATACCATCCGCCATTAAAATAATCTTCCGAACCTGTCCCATGAACGGTCATCAGCCCATCAACCGAGGTGCTGTCGTCTCCTTCAAAAAATTCCGTAAAGTTTGTAAAGTCAGTTGCTTGCGCCTGTAAAATTGTGCCCACATAATGTCCTTTGCCCTTCACTTTTAAGAAATCATAATATGAACCCAGAGCCGGCTCCTCCCTTTTCCAATAGGCATAGAATTTACCTTCCTTATGTTTGTCTCTTGGCTCTTTCGAATAAATAATTTTAGAGCGAATGCTTATCGGTTTGCCAAAATCTACGCCCGCGAGATGCACCAATTCCACCTTTGCCTTATTGTCAAAGGGCATTGGAAAATAAGCATACAATTTTCCTTGACGGTTGACGCCGAGCAACAAACTTTGCATCGAAACCTGGCCAAATGAATAGCCGAAAAATTCGGCGACTGGCGCGAAAACTGCACCTGTCCGGTCATCATCCCAAGTAATTCGCAAAGCAATATCACGGAGCTTTCCCTTAAATAAATGAGCGGAATCAATTTCAATTCCCAATATTCGCCCTCCCTCATTAATTTCCGCCAGCGTAATGCTTTGGTTGCTTCGCAATTCCTGTGTTTTAGCCACAACCTCAGTCCTGCCAGCGTACAAACTCGCTACCGAATGATTGCCATAATTCCACACTTCAACAGCTTTGTTGAGCGCCTCATCGTCGTCCTTCGTCAAGGATTTAGTAAATGTCGTCACTTGTTGGCTGGCTGGCAATTCACGGTATTGAAACTGATGAAATAAAATCTTTTCGCCCCTAAAAACAATTTTCAATCCCTTCTCGTACGGCAAAGGCAGATAAGAATAAAATCCGCCTACTTTTTTGCCAACAATTGGCTGAATAAAGGGATACACTTTACCCGTAAATAAATCGCGGAATCGGATAGACAAACGTGGAATTTTCTCTTGGTCGAAATAAAAATCTAATGTATCATCCGTTGGTGTTGGTGTCCAAATGCGTTCCAAAACGCCTTTTCCCTTTTGTTCGAATACGACCAAATCGCCGTTCGATTCTTTAGAAAGATAAGAATAGGTCCCCTCAAAACCATCATTATTCCCTCCAGTCCGGTCATAAGAAGATTCCTGCTTAACAACAGTTTCCGAAAGATATTGTGGCAGTAACGCTACATCCGAAAGTTTTTTGATTTCTGAAGAAAAATTGACTTGTGCTTTTGCTAAAATGCAATTAGTTAAAAAAAAGCAAACAAATAACGCAATACGGGACCTTTGAGCAAGCATAGGATTTTGGGTTTATGTTAGTGGGCTTAAATATAAGCATTCGAACTGTATTGATAAATTATTTAGGGCAATAAAAAACAGCAATAAGCTTTGGCTTGTTGCTGTTCCATATTTTCTGCTTAATTACAACCGCTATCAGTTTCTTTACTCCACACTTTCGTCCAACAAATCAGAAAGGTCTTGAGCGCCCCCATTAAATTTCCCGCCATTTATAAAAAACGAAGGCGTTCCATTAACCCCGCTCAACATGCCTGACTCCAGCGAGTCGTCAATACGTTTTTGCAAGACTGCCGATTGCATATCTTCCTCAAATAACTGAATATCCACATCGAGCCGTTCAGCCAATTTCATAATGCCATGTTTATCCAGAGCATTTTGATGTTCGAATAAAAGGTCGTGCATTTCCCAAAATTTCCCTTGCAGTCCAGCCGCTTCGGCGGCAAGCGCAGCGTCATATGCATACGGATGAATTTCTGTTAATGGAAAATTGCGAAAAACAAATTTAATCTGATCGCCGAATTTGGCTTGGATTCTCTTGATGATCGGATAAGCTTCTCCGCAATAAGAACATTGGTAATCTCCATACTCCACAATCTCTATCGACGCATTACTGGAGCCTTGAATGTGGTCAGTCTCGTTGACTGGGTTTTTCAAATGTGAACTCATGATTTTTCGTTTGTTAATTTTTCTAAAGCTTCTAAAATTCCATCTACGCCGGGATTGATTGCCGTAGGTGAGAGATAGGTCCAATTGATTTTTTTATTTTTATCGATCAAAATAATTGCACGTTTGCTCTCCCCTTCCACTTCATCATACACATCAAACAGTTTTGAAACCGCACCTTTTGGATGGAAATCTGCCAACAACGGGAAATGATAATTCCTGTCTTTAGCGAAACTCATGTGACACCAGCGGCTGTCTACAGAAATTCCCAAAACAGTCGCATCGTATTTATCAAACAGCTTATGCGCCTGATTGAAAATGGTCAACTCGTCACTGCAGACCGGACTCCAATCTGCAGGATAAAAAACCAACACCACATTTCTATCTGCCAGTTCCGATAATGAAATCTTTTGGTCTGGTGTTGCAAACAGCTCGAAATCGGGAGCTTGTTCTCCTCTTTTAATCATATGCGAAAAATTTAGTTATGACTGAATGATTTGGACTTATTGCCAACAAAAACTACTCATAAATATAAAAATTACTTGCCTCATTTAAGTTTTTTATTTCTTCTGAATTAAATCTTAGCCTAGACGCTTCAACAAAAGATTTTATATGGGCTGCTTTCGTAGCGCTTGCAATCGGAGCTGCTATGGTTGGCTGCGCCAATAACCAAGCTAATGCAACCGCAGAAACGCTTACTCGCTTATTATCTGCAACTTCTTGTAGCTGTTCTACGATTTTTCGACCGCGGTCGTTCCAATACTGTTCCTTAATTCCACCCGACCGAGCGGACTGATTGAAGTCATCTTCTGTTTGGTATTTTCCTGATAAAAATCCGCTCGCAAGCGAATAGTAAGGTATCACAGCCAGGTTATATTTTAGCGCAATATCACGGTATTCTTTTTCGAATTTTTCTCGGCTATACAAATTGTATTCAGGCTGCAGGCTGCTATATTGGGGCAACTGATGCTCCTTTGAAGCTTCTAGTGAATCGACCAAACGTTTCGGCGAAAAATTTGAAGCACCGATATAGCGAACTTTCCCTGCCTTAATCAATTCCTCGTAAGCGCGCAAGGTTTCTTCTACAGGTGTGACTTCATCGTCATAATGTGTTTGATACACATCAATGTAGTCCGTTTGTAGCCTTTTCAAAGACTCTTCGGCTTGCTGTATAATGTATGCTGCTGTTGTATTTAATTTCGAATCGCCACCAAAACCACCGCCAACTTTCGTCATCAAAACAATTTCTGAGCGATTATTTTTTTGCTTTAACCAATTTCCTATAATTGTTTCTGATTCACCGCCTTGATTTCCGGGCACCCAGTACGAATAATTATTTGCCGTATCAATCGCGTTGAAACCCGCATCCGCAAATTCATCCAAAATCGAAAAAGATGCCTGCTCATCCAATGTCCATCCAAATACATTTCCTCCAAAAATAACGGGAGCGATTGTCAAAGACGTATTACCAAATTTTCTCTTATCCATAGTTGATCTTTTATTTAATTAACATAAATGTACAGGCATTGGTTTTAGATGTTCCCATAATATTGTCATTTAATTCATGGATTGTGTAAATTTGCAAACACATAGAATGCACATGCCTCAAGTCGAACAGTTTTTCCATTTATTTCGCTCGGATATCAGCCAACTTCCTGTTCCTGAAAAATTCACGTTCCCGTTTTATTATGAACCGTCCGAACTTGCAAAATGCGCAGCTTTGGAACTTCAGGACTATTTAAATGGGCAGACCGATTTCGCGCACAATTTTGGTTTGGATGATAAAGAAGATGGACTTCAGATAGGAAAAATGTTTGGCGTGCTGGTCGTCAAAAACTCGGAAGGAAAATTGGGCTATCTCGCAGCAGTATCCGGAAAATTAGGAGGTAAAAATCAGCATACGTTTTTTGTTCCGCCGATATTTGATATGCTGACGACAAATTCATTTTTTTTGCTTGAAGAAGATGAAATCAATCAGCTCAACCGCTCAATTGAGCATTTAGAAGAAAGTGAAAAGCTAGAAAATGCAAAGGAATCTCTAGAGGAATGCAAATCGATTTATGTGGAGAAACTCGCTTCTATGCGCGCGCTGCACAAAAAAAACAAAGCTGACAGGAAATATTCGCGCGAAGCGCAAAAAACAGTATTGAACGAAAGTGATTATGCTGAATTTATCGATGATTTAATCAAACAAAGCTATCGCGACCAGCATCATTATGATGTTTTGAAAAAGGAAAGCCAAGAGCAAACCCTGTTAGCAGAAGAAAATCTTTCGAAATTAGTTTCTGAAATCAATGGATTAAAGGACTTTAGAAAGAAAAAATCTTCTGAACTTCAGTTGCGATTATTTGAGCAATATCAATTCTTGAATGCATTTGGCGAGAAAAAAGATGTGCTATCTATTTTCAAAGAAAAATTAGCTATTCAGCCACCCGCTGGTGCGGGAGAATGCGCAGCGCCAAAGCTTTTGCAATATGCCTTTACCCATCAGCTCCAGCCGATTGCATTGGCCGAATTCTGGTGGGGGAAATCACCTTCGCTCGAAGTCCGCAAGCATAAAAACTATTATCCAGCTTGTCGAGGCAAATGCGAACCCATACTTGGACATATGCTCCAGGGATTGAAAATAGATGATAATCCGATGTTGCAAACGGTAGCTATCGATGTGGATTTGGAAATTATCTATGAAGACGATGACCTTCTGGTCATCAATAAACCTTCGGAATTGTTGTCTGTTCCCGGAATTCAAGTCAAAGATTCCGTACAAACTCGGATTTTAGAACGTTTTCCTGATTTACACGAACCGGTCATTATTCACCGTTTGGACATGTCGACTTCAGGCATCATGTTGCTTGCAAAAAACAAGCTTGCGCATCAGCTGATTCAAGACCAATTTATTCAGCATACCATCGAGAAACGCTATACCGCTTTGCTTGATGGCCTGATTCCAGAAAAATCAGGACTTATTGATTTGCCTTTGCGCGTCGATTTGGATGACCGCCCAAGACAAGTCGTTTGCTATACGCATGGCAAGTCTGCCCAGACAAAATATAAAATCGTCCAAATCGAAAATAACAAAACTAGGATTCATTTTTATCCATTAACTGGACGAACTCATCAACTGCGTGTTCACTCGGCACACCACCTGGGCTTAAACACTGCCATTGTCGGCGATGATTTATACGGCAATCGCGCTGATAGGCTTCATCTGCATGCCGGCTTCATTCGTTTCTCACATCCTACCACCAAGCAAAGACTGACTTTTGAAATTGCTGACCCTTTCTAAATTATTTTTTCTGTTAAAAAATGATAAGTGTAATTCCATTTATTCAACTGAAAATTAACCTCTCGTGAACTAAATGTTAAAATTTGACTTTTGGAAGATATTTTAAAAGAATTAAATCTATACTTTTGAACATAATTTAAAAATAGTCAAAAAGTCATTTTGACACTTTTTCCGTTCATGAAAAACAATAGTTTAGTAAAGTACTGTTTTCTTATTTTCACGTTTTTAATAGGATTCAATCATATTTCATCAGCTCAAACCATACACATTAAAGGTAAGGTAATCAATGTAGAAACGTTGGAAGCAATTCCGTTCGCTACGGTATCCCCTGTCGGTCAGGACGTCAGCAGGTATGTTACTCAGGCAAATGAGAATGGTCAATTCGTGCTGACTATTCCTGCGCAATTTACGAAAATAAGCGCATCTATCGTTGGTTATGAAACTCAAGAGATAACGCTAACGTCAGAAGCAAGTCAAGATATCAATATTTATTTACTGCCTGAGGAAAATCAGATTGAAGAAATAGTTATCCGCGCACCGAGGCGCACAAAATATTCCAACAGGAACAATCCAGCAGTAGAGCTAATCCGACAAGTCATTGCGCATCGCGATGAAAATAGATTGAAAAATCACGAGTATGTCGAGTACGAACAGTATGAGAAAGTTTCTTTAGGATTAAGCAATTTATCTGAGAAGTTTTTGCAACGCAAAGCATTGAAGAATTATCAATTTCTATTTGAGCAAGAAGATGCTGAAAACCAAAATCAGACGACCTACAGCCTTCCGGCTTATATTGAGGAGCGTCTATCCAAAGTGTATCAAAAAAGAAGCCCAAATAAAACCAAACAGCTTGTCTTAGCAGAACAGCGCGCACAATTTGACCCGAAATTTGTCGACAACGACGGATTGAGCTCCTATTTTAATAGGCTGTATGAAAAGGTTGATATTTACGACAATAATATTTCGTTGGTGACTAATCAGTTTTTGAGTCCCATCGCGAATTCATCGCCAACATTTTATAGGTTCTACATCACCGACACCATTAAGACGGAAACGCCTTATTTAGTGGAATTGAGCTTCTTCCCAAGAAACAAAGCCGATATGCTCTTTCAAGGAAAATTGTATGTGACCTTGGATGGAAAATATGCGGTCAAAAGTGCCGATTTAGGTGTTGCAAAAGACATCAACTTAAATTTCGTACGCGATTTGCATGTCCGTCTTTCATTCAATCAGGATGAAAACCAAAAATATTTCTTGGAAAACAGCAACTTGCTTCTTGATTTTTCATTAACCGAAAAGGGTTCTGGAATTAAAGGAAACCGCACTGTGCTATATTCAGATTTTAAGACCGATGTTGCTCAGCCTGATTCCGTATATGCGGGTTCGGCTGTAGAAATCGCTTACAATAAGGACAACGAAGAAGCAACAAATGATTTTCTAAGCGCTAACAGGCCATTGCCTCTGGCAAAAAACGAACTGACGATTTATAGCAACATTGAAGATTTGCAACTTATGCCCGGTTTTAAACGGGTGATGGACATTGCCTCTCTGGTGTTTACAGGTTACAAACAAGCTGGCCCGGTTGAGATTGGCCCGGTAAATACGTTCTACAGTTTCAACCCTGTCGAAGGATTTCGATTGCGGGTTGGTGGACGAACAACCGAACAGTTCAGCAAAAAATTCTATGCGGAAACGTATGTGGCTTATGGTTTCCGTGATGAAAAATGGAAATACTTTTTGAGCGGAACTTATTCCTTAAACAACAAATCGGTCTATACATTTCCGATGCATTACATTCGTGCTTCGTTTCAGAGAGATACAAAAATTCCCGGCCAAAACTTGGATTTCGTTCAGGAAGATAATTTCCTATTGTCGTTCAAACGCGGAGAAAACGAACGCTATCTGTACAATGACATTTATCGCTTGGAGTACAAAAAGGAATTTGAAAATAACTTTTCATACAGCTTAGGCTTCTCCAAATGGAAACAATCTCCTGCCGGAATATTGACTTATCAAGTCATTAATCCAATAGGCGAATCCACCCTATTCAATGAATTGAATACGACGGAACTTTCGTTGGGATTGCGATATGCACCGCATGAGGAATTTTATCAGGGAAAATTGTACCGCACGCCGATTTACAATAAATATCCGATTTTCTATTTTAATTACACGGCTGGCGTGAAAGGATTTTTAGAAGGCGAATACAATTACCATAATTTTACGTTAGGCGCGGATAAACGCTTTTACCTTTCCCAATTTGGTTACGCGGATATTAATCTGGAAGGAAAATATTTAGCGGGAGACAACATTCCATTTCCTTTGCTGACTATTCACCGCGCGAATCAAACCTATGCGTACCAGTTAGCTTCGTATAACTTGATGAACTTTTTGGAGTTTGTTTCCGACCGTTCGGTCTCGACCAATGTACAATATTACATGAATGGATTTTTGTTGAACAAAATTCCGGTTCTGAAAAAGTTGAAATGGCGCGAAGTATTCAGTTTCAAAGCGATTTGGGGCGATTTGCGACCAGAAAATAATCCAAACATCAATTCGAGCCTTTTCCAATTTCAGCGGAATGAGAACGATGAATTTATCACCTATGCCTTGGGCAACAAACCTTACATGGAAGCCTCGGCGGGATTGACCAATATTTTCAAATTCCTTCGCGTGGATGTGGTAAAAAGGCTGAATTATCTGGACCAACCCAACGTTCCAGAATGGGGTGTCAGAGCCCGATTCAAATTTGATTTCTAATTTTCTAATAATTGTATGTTTATATGAAGGAGGCCGTCGAAATACGGCTTCCTTTTTGTTTTGGTAAAATCTTATCTCAAAATTTACAATTATTCTATACCTTTAACTACACATAAATTTAGAACAGCATGGCTAAGGAATCGTTTTTTGTTAATGGAGAAAATCTATTAAAAAAAGTTAAGGAAATTATTGCCGAGGGCAATGTTACCAAAATCAGCATTTCGGATAAGACCGGGAAAGAGCTAATGAGCTTTCCAGTGAATATCGGTATTCTTGGAGCTGTCTTCGCTCCTATTTTCGTAGCGATTGGCGCAGTGGCTTCGTTGCTTGCGGAATACAAAATTACTGTTGAAAAGGAAGATAAAGCAGATGATGCTGGCGCAGAATCGACCAAAGAACAAGAATAAGAAACATGAAAATTCTTTATTTTTTCATCTTTTGGGCATGCCAAATAAGTTCCAGCATTCTTTTCAAGTATGCTGGAATACATCCAAAGCAAAAATGGATTTTTCTGATTGTCGGAAATATTATTTTGCTTTCTGCAAGCTGGGTACTTGTCCAACTTTTCAAGACCGTCCCACAACCTATCGTTATTGCTTTATGTTCCGGCGGAACATTTTTAACGGTACAGCTATCGATGGCCCTGTACTTTAAACAGCCGTTATCATGGATGCAGATTCTTGGCTCACTGGTAATTATTGTCGGAATGACAATGGTCACGTTTGGTGGAAAAGACGTAGCCGAAGGATAAAATTCCAATTCATTTTCTTGAATGTTACATAAAAGCGGAAGTTAATTCGTTGATTTCCGCTATATGCGCTTGTTCGTATCGTAGAAATTCTACATAAATAAAAACTTATCGGTAATCATTAAATTACCTATAAGTTATTTATTAGCTTTAGAGTATACTAACGAATCAATTTATGAAACCAGAATTACTAAGCATTGCTTACCAACATCTGAATTTTGTAAATGAAAACTACGACCTATTGAACAGCTGTCTGCATAGAGAATTTCTCAGGAAAGGAGATTTTATCCAACGAAAAGGACGAAAGGTCGAATTCATCTACTTTATTGAAGCCGGACTAGTTCAAGAAAGAAACGCCACAGACAGGAAGCTTCGAACGATTGCGTTTTACAAACAAAATGATTGGGCGTATGACCCCCGTCTGCTGGCGAACCAACGATTTGCAACCACCTATACAAAATGCATCACTGACTGCATCGCTTGGAAAATAAGCAAAAAACACCATGATAATTTCAGAAAAGAAATCCCAGGCTACGCACAATGGCTTGATATGTGAATGATGTCAAGAACGAAAATCGACAAAAAAGCGGAGTCTTTGAGAAAAGTTGAAAACACGAACACTCTTTACCTGCGCTTCAAAAGAAAAAACCTCTACATCTGCCAAAATGCCCCTCTTTACGCCATTGCAACATTCTTAGAAATTCCTAAAATCGAACTCAAAGAAATCATTGCGAATGGTGCCCTAAAACATAAAAAACAAAATAATTAATCAGCCTTTTTATCGACTCGAAAAGGCCTGTTTGAATTTTTATTGTTTATATTTATTTCCAGACTATAAACAACAAAAACCATGGAGTACCAAACGCTCAAACACGTTTACCAACATCCGTTATTTTCAGTTAGAGACATTGAGACTGTTTGTTCAGCTCATCAATTTGTTACGCTAAAGAAAGGTGATTACTTGCTTCAAGAAGGCAAAATAGCGAACGAATATTACATTATTCAATCTGGATTGGTGCGTTCGTATGTACATGATTTTGATGGAAATGATATCACGACCTCATTTATCGGGAAAAACGAAGTGGCTATCGAAGTCGCGTCTATTTTCCAGCGAATTCCGACCAAGGAAAACATGCAGTGCCTTACCGATTGCGAAGCTTGGATTATTCAATACGATGATTTCCAAGAACTTTTTCATAGCATTCCTGCGCTTACCGAATGGGGACGAGCATGGATGTCGTTTGAGCTAGCGACCTTAAAAAACCGAACGACAGAATTTATCACCGAACCAGCATCGAAACGATACCTGCAATTGATTGATGAAAAACCGCATATTATCCAACAAGCGCCGTTGAAATTCATTGCTAGCTACCTCGGAGTAACCGATACATCACTTAGCAGGATACGAAAGGAAATTGTCAAATAATGTAAATTAATTCTTATCGGTGTAGCTAATATAAGTTTATTTTCGTTGTATGAAAATAAACTTTATAATTATGAAATTTTTAAAACCAGTTGCTTGTGTATTCTTGTTAAACCTAATTATTTCTTGCGAGCCATATGTATGTTGCATGCCCCCTCAACCTTATGAATTGATAGAAAGCGTAAAGGAAGGAAGCCAATTCGGAGTTGCAGTCGGTGATAGCCAATAAAAAGCGTACGAAGATTTCCAAAAGTACGCGCAAGAAAACAAGATTGTAGAATTGAATTTAGATGCTAATTTCTTTACGAATCTGGACCAAATAGAACATTCCTATCAGAATTACTCACGCATCGAATTAGTTTTAAGTAAGCCTCAACAACTACTTGTCATCACTATCAAAGATGGTGTTATCGATAGCTTAATCTACAATAATAATTTTTCGGCAACATGGCCAACCAATGCCAGCAATCCTTTTAAAATAAACGACCCTGTCGAGTCATTGTTCGAGAAGATGAAATCAAACCTGCAAAACCTCGATTACATTAACCTTTCCAAAAGATTTATTGAAAAACCTTACGACAAATTATTGGAAAACTCAATGTATTGGAGATTCGAAAACGACAAAACTAAAAGTCAAGGTTTTTATTATGTACTCTATTTTCAAGACAAAAAACTGATTCAAATTAACACCTATAAATGGCTGTAAATAAAAGAAGCGTGAATTCAAATCTCAAAAAAATATTTTAAACTTCCGAATACCCTACTTATATTTAACTAGTTAAATTGTAAGCAATGGAAAACACGCTAACTGCTAGAGCATCTCTTCAAATCCAGAAACCGATTGAAGAAGTATTTGATGCCATCGTCAATCCCGAAAAAATGTCCAACTATTTTATTGAGCATTCAACCGGTTATTTGGAAGAAGATGAAAACGTAGAATGGAAATTTCCAGAATTCGATGATGTATTTCCGGTCACGGGAAAAACAATTCAAGAGCCCACCTATATTTCTTTTGATTGGAGCGGTGGAGCTGAAGGCATGTTGGTCGAAATCTTTTTAGAAGATGTCAACGGAACTTCCACAATTGTGCGGATTAAAGAAAAAGAAATGCAGGCAAACCATGAAGGAATCCATCAGGCAATCGGACAGACCGAAGGCTGGGCAAATTTTCTGGCAAGCTTAAAAGCCTATTTGGAATACGGAATTAATCTTCGCAAAGGCGCATTTGATTTTATGAAAGGAGCTGAATAGCATGGACAATCAATCATACCGCTCTGGACAAATTTTTTGGTCAGATTTGACAACAGAAAATGCAAGCAACGTGCGCGATTTTTATCAGCAAGTTGCTGGTTGGAAGGTGGAAGAAATTCCGATGAAGGATGGCGAAGCTCAATACGAAGATTATGTGATGAAAGATGCAGAAGACATTCCGACAGGAGGCATTTGCCATCTTCGTGGCGTCAACACTGGAATTCCAAATCAGTGGATTCTATACATCAACGTCGATAACCTGGCTGAGAGCATCCAAAAAGCTTCGGAACTCGGTGGAACACTTGTCCATGAAAGCAGAAATAAGGAAGGCAAGTTAAACTATGTTATCTTTCAGGACCCTTCGGGTGCTTGTTTTGGTTTGGCGTCAACAACTTAAGTTATGGAAAAAGGATTCACAACGATTGACAGCTACATCGAACAAACGGACAGAGCACATCAACCCGCTTTGCGAAAAATCCGTTCGACTATTTCGAAAGCCGTTCCCGAAGCGACAGAAACAATTAATTATGGAATGCCGACCTTTCGCTATAATGGTAATTTAATCCATTTTGCCCTGTTTAAAAACCATATTGGCTTATATCCTGGCCCAGATGCCATTGAAGAATACGCAGAGGAGTTGAGTGCATACAAAACGAGTAAAGGCGCTATCCAAATCCCTTTCGACAATCCGATTTCAAAAAGCTTGCTGACGAAAATAGTTCATTTTAATGTCGAAAAATTAAAGAATAAAACAGCGCCAGATTGGAAAGCGTATGCTTCGCAATGGCCTGAAGAAATTGATAAAATTAAATCCATTGTCGCCCAAACAATCCTTCATGAAGAATTTAAATGGGGAACAGAAATCTATACACATAAAGGGAAGAATGTGCTATCTTTTGGAGGATTTAAAAACCATTTTGCAATCTGGTTTCACAATGGAGTTTTCTTAGAAGATAAAAATAAGGTGTTGGTCAATGCTTCGGAAGGAAAAACAAAATCCTTACGGCAGTGGCGGTTTACATCAGTCGAGCAAATGGATGAAAAGAAAATCTTGCAATACATTCAAGAAGCGATAAAAACTGTGGACGATGGAAAAGAAATTAAACCTGAAAAATCAACCGCCATCGAAGCTTCGGGATTGTTTAAAGATGCGCTTGAGCAAGATAAAAAATTAAAGGAGTCATTTGACAAACTGACGCCTGGAAAACGGAAAGATTACATCCTGTATATCGACGAAGCAAAGCAGGATAAAACAAAATTGACTCGAATCGAGAAAATAATCCCTCAGATTTTGCAAGGTCAAGGTTTACACGATAAATACAAAAAGTAATGCAGAGCGAAGCGCTTACCATCGAAGACTATTTGGCGGAATTGCCTGCCGACAGAAAGCCAGCATTGGAAAAATTGTTTGCTATCCTTAGCAAAAATATTCCCGCAGGATTTCAATCGGGTATTGGTTATGGACATATTGGCTTTGTCGTTCCTCACGAACTTTATCCAGCTGGTTACCACGTCACTCCTCACCTGCCCTTGCCATTTTTAGGTATTGCTTCGCAAAAAAATCACATTGCGGTATATCACATGGGGATTTACATGATTCCAGAACTTCTAGCATGGTTTACAGAGGAATTTCGGAAACATTCAAAAAAGAAATTGGATATCGGAAAGAGTTGTATCCGATTCAGAAAAGAAGCTGACATTCCCTTTGAGCTGTTTGCCGAATTGGCGACGAAAATTTCGGTAGACGATTATATCGTAGCGTACGAAAAGTCAACTAAGAAGTAATTTCTTGTCTTAAGGCAAGAAGTAATAATAGAATATAAAATAATTTTATAAAAAACTTAACAATTACGATTATGGCTAGATTACACGCTTATTTAAATTTTGAAGGCAACTGCGAAGAAGCATTTCAATTTTACACCGAAGTTTTTAATGCAAAAACATTAAATGTTACACGCTTTGGCGATATGCCTGCAGACCCAAATTATCCGGTCGCTGATGAAGACAAAAACAAGATTATGAACACCTGCATTATGATTAATGAAGACACCATGTTGCTGGGTTCAGATTGCCTGGAAAGTTTTAATCAGAAAGTAAATTTCGGAAACTCTACCTATGTGATGCTCGATACGGCGAGCGCAGATGAAGCAAAAGATTTATACGCAAAACTATCGGCTGATTCCAAGCTTATGGAAATGGAATTGGGCGAAACATTTTGGGCTGAGCAATTTGCTTCCTTTCAAGATAAATTCGGAATTTTTTGGATGATTAATTTCGAAGGTTCTAAGAAAATGGAATTTTAATTTAGAAAGATGGTTCCCCCTAACCCCCGAAGGGGGAACTATTGCAGTAAGTCTATCTAAACTTTTGAATTTTGAATTCTTCTCTGCGGTTCCTTTTTTTGGAAAGGTTATCCGCGGAGTTTCGCAGAGAGAGGCACAGAGCTTCGCAGAGCTGGGCCGTTATTTTCTGACTTAAAGATTTGAAAGTCTTTCTAGATTTTTTAATTTTTACTTTTGAATTTTGAATTCTTCTCTGCGGTTTCTTTTTTTGGAAAGGTTATCCGCGGATTTTCGCAGAGAGAGGCACAGAGCTTCGCAGAGCTTGGCCGTTATTTTCTGACTTAAAGATTTGAAAGTCTTTCTAGATTTTTTAATTTTTACTTTTGAATTTTGAATTGTACTCTGTGTCTTCTGCGGTCTCCCTTTTGGTAAGCTGGACCGATACTTTCTGTCTTAAAAAATTTGAAAGTCTTTCCATATTTTTGAATTTTTACTTTTGAATTTTGAATTTTGAATTCTTCTCTGCGGTTCCTTTTTTTGGAAAGGTTATCCGCGGAGTTTCGCAGAGAGAGGCACAGAGCTTCGCAGAGCTGGGCCGTTATTTTCTGACTTAAAGATTTGAAAGTCTTTCTGCATTTTTGAATTTTTACTTTTGAATTTTGAATTATCCTCAGCGTCTTTTGCGCCTTCTCTGTGTCCTCTGCGGTCTCCCTTTTGGTAAGCTGGACCGATACTTTCTGTCTTAAAAAATTTGAAAGTCTTTCCATATTTTTGAATTTTTAATTTTGAATTATCATTAAATGCTTAAAACATACATTATTTTTCTTCGAGGTGTCAATGTCAGCGGAAAGAATTTATTAAAAATGGCTGACCTTCAGAAAGCCTTGAGCGATGCTGGATTTGAACATGTAAAAACCTATATCCAAAGCGGTAATATTCTTTTAGATTCAACTTATTCCAAAACGGAGACAGCGAATCGCTTTGCTCAACTATTAGAAGAGAAATTTCAAATTAAAGCTCCTTTGTTTATTTATACTCCTGAGGAACTAAAAAAACTCAACGACGAAAATCCTTTTAAAAAAGATTTAGAACCGAACAAAGTCTTTCTTGCTTTTCTAGACGCGAAGCCTTTGGATGAATTAACCAAAAAGCTAGATGCTATCAATCATGGAGATGAGCAATATGTATTGAACGATAAAGTGCTTTATTTCTACTTGCCAGAAGGAATGGGAAAAGCGAAATTGACTGTCAATTATCTTGAGAAAAAATTGGCTGTTTTGGGGACTGCAAGAAACTTAAATACAATAGAAAAAATACTTTCCCTATCGGCTGATTAAAATTTCTATCAGCAAAAAAAAGAAATTAAAGTAAAATGAAACTTATCCGGAGATAAGCTTCATTTTATTTCTTTTTCTTTTTAGAAGGTTTATCTTGATTAGTTACTTTTTCGTAAAGCTCGATAACGGCTCCCTTAATTTTACTAAACGTATCTTCTTCCTTCTTCGCCTTTTTTGGTTTAGCAGATTTCTCTACTTTTTTAGTTTTTTTTTTTACTTCTTTTTTAACATCTTTTGCTTTGTCTTCAACTTTTTTAGCAACTGACTTTGCTTTAGATTCTACTTTCTTCGCCGTCGCTTTTGTATCTTTTGATACTTTTTTCGTTGCAGATTTCACATCTTTTGAAACTTTAGCAGCTGCATCTTTTGCTTTGCTTTCCACTTTTTTAGCGGTCGTTTTAGCTTTGGCTTCAACTTTCTTTACAGCGGCTTTAGCAGGCGCTTTTTTCGCAGGAGCAGCTTTTGTAGCAGTAGCTTTTTTGGCGGCAACTTTAGTTGCTGCAGCAGCTTTAACAGGCGCTTTAGCAGCAGTTGTTTTTTTAGCTGCAGCTGACGTTGTTGAAGATGATTTTGCTGTGGTTGTTTTAGCAGCAGCTTTCGTAGCCGGTGCTTTTGTTGCAGTAGCTTTCGCTTTAGAAGCTGGAGCTTTTTTATCTGCGGCAGGAGTTTGTTTTTTCTGTGCCATAACAATTTGTTTATAATAAATAATATTGTCTTAACAAATATACTTTGCAATTGTTTACAATGTATTAAATTTCAGAAAATTAATTCAAAAAGCAATGTATATTTTATATTAAATTTCAAATTCCAGCAATATAGTTCTACCTTTGTAGTCTACAGATTACAAAAAATAATCGGGGTCGACCGGAATTGACAGGATGGCGACGGTTATGTAAGCATGCAGTGTGTTGTTAGAAGTACACTTTAATCAGAACTTTCAACTTTATAACTGGCGAAGAAAACTACGCCTTAGCTGCTTAAGTTAGACTTAACATAGCTATTTGTCCCGTTAGCTGCTGTTCTTTCAGTTAACATTCGGGGCATCGAATTATAGAACTGGCGGGTGTGAGGTTACTAAGCATCCGCGAGACACAGTGACTAAGGCAAAAGGATTGGTAATTTTCTCACCTTCCCTAGCCCGACAATCAAAGAGAAAATAAGCATGTAGAAAGCGTATACAGTACCATGTTTGGACGAGGGTTCGAATCCCTCCGGCTCCACAACTTTATCAGTAAAACAAAGTAAAACCCTTTAAATGGTACCATTTAAAGGGTTTTGTTTTTGGAGTGAATATAAAACTTATTGTTATTTTCGTGAATATTAACTTAATAAGTCCTATGTTCGATAAAATTTTTAAAATTTTAATATTAGCTATTTTAATATTACTTGCTTTCCAATTCAATGAATATCTTTCGCAAAATAAATATGTATTTGAAGAAAATCGAGCGGTTGAAAAAAAATCAGGAAAAATTTACGTAATGAGAGGTAGTAAGGGGTGGGTACTGCATACTCGACCAAACTTTGAATATCTTCCATAAATACTACGATTAGATTCTATAATCGTCTAAATTAATAATAATGAAAAAACCGTAATTGTTGTTTGCAATTATCCTTTTTTAGTAGCATCGCAAGTGAAATTGGAAAAGTGTGATAGGATTGTGCCCAAGCACCTCCGGTTCTACAACTAATAAAACCAGTAATCAATAAAAAGGCTACTGGCTTTGTTGTTATTGCTTAGGTAGTTAATAAAGTATTGATGCGAGTTTGAATTCCATCGCTCCAGTTAACACATAAGGTTTATGATTTTTTCGGTCGTTGTAGTCTCGTCGAGTGTCACAGCTCATTATTACAAGAATGTAATTTTTATAATATTAAATTTTGTTTACTTAGAAACTAATGGTATTTTTAGTTAAAATAACGCAACCTTATCAACCAACTTAAAAATGGAAAAAATCAATTTCTTCAAATAGCTACGTAGCCGTAGAATTAATCTTACTAATTAGTTCATATACTAACAAGGATAAATTGGAATGTTATCGCCGATTAACACTGGTTATTGCAGACGAGTTTTAGAGGTCCTTTCAAAAAGGTTTCTTGGATTATATAAATAAAAATATGGGTTCAGCTACTGAAAATACGCCGGTTGTCCATCGTCCGAAATGGATTGATATCAAAGACAGCCTTGATTGGAATAAACTAGTTTCAACTTTAAATAGCGATCGTTAAATGTACAAAATAACTAAAAAAATCATTTCCATTTTTGGCATACTTATATCTATAATAGTAGTGCCTTCATGGTTTTATTTTTTACTTCCCATAAGAAATTATCTAAAATTTGGCTTTTGGGGAACTCGAGATTATGGTGTTGATTCTCAAAATATTTATAGTTTTCCCAAATTTGAAAATATTGGTATTTCGAATGATGTAGCTTTTTATTTAAATTTTACAATCAGCTATTTATATATGTTATCTTGTTTTACTGTCATTTTAGTTCCTATAATTTTCTTTTTAAAAAGACTCATTATATGGTACAATGATGTTGTGTGGGAGAGAAAATATATTAAAAAGCCTATAAATACATGGGTTTTAAATTTATTGTTTATATCTACTTTAATAATTATATGCGTGAATATATTTAATAGATTATTGGGAGAATAAGATAATGCTTTTATCCCCCACACCCATCAAGTGTGGGGGATTTGTTTTGTCGCCTGTATTATTTTTTTAATTAGTTTAGTGTAAAATAGTATAGATATGAAAATCTTATTCTAATGATGTTTCTGCTGTCTGCATCAAATTCTTTTGGGCAAATAGATACAAATTTAGTTTACGAGAAAGCTGATAATATTATTCGATTGATCGAAAATAATAAAATTGATTCCCTATTGATTAGTAGTACCGATTCAATTAGATGTTTACCTTGTAACGAAGTCGGCCTCAAGCAATACATAAATTCTAAAATATTTTTCACACAAAGATTGCAGGAAATATTTACACCAAACCTCATCGCTAGATTGAAAAATGCTGAAAAATTGATTGTTGAGGAGAGTGAACCATACCCATCTTACGTTGTATTTTATAAAATATTTGGTCGAGATGAAATTGCCTTTGGACATGAGGGCGCTACCTTTGGAATTTGGTTAAGGTCTAATGAAAAATTAAAATTTACGGCAATTGAAACTATTCCTTAAAGTGCTTATGCCTTATCAAGATGGTTTAAACTTTGTACATCATGAGCAAGAAATGTTTACAATAAACGCAGTTAAATTGATTACATATTTTAACGTGAGTTCGGTTTAAGCAGCAAGGAATAATTGTTTATCTTGTTGCTCAAACTGAATATTTAAAGAAGGCTTTTTAGGGAAAAAAGAGTATGCCGCTAAAGCTCCTAAAATATTCAACAAGAAGTTGTTTACCGAGCGATGTCTTGTGTGCTGCAATTTGCAAATATTCTTAAGTTCATCATTCACGCACTCGATGATCGCTCTTTTTCTGAGCATAATTTTATCAGTTTGGCTTAGGTTCATTCCCTTCATATTTTTTCTTGGCTTTGTTACCATTTGGACCCCATTTCCCCAAAGGATATCTGCCATTGCTTTAGAAATATAGCCTTTGTCTCCATACAGTTTTCCGAAAATATCTTTGGTCATATCCATCATATGTTTTAGATTTCTGTCGTCTACATTGCCCTTAGTAAGGTAAAATGAAAGAATATCCCCTTTGTCATTGATTATCAGATGAAGCTTGAAGCCATAAAACCAACCAATTGAACATTGTCCACGCTCGGCTACATCTTTAAAAACTTTATGCTGATGGATCCTTCTGTTATGGCACACTTTGATGTGCGTTGAATCAATGAAATTGATGCCATTGCTTTTTCCCAAACAGCGCATTTTTACAAATAACATAAACAGCATGGCACATCGGGGCTGCAGTTCTACAAAACGGTTATAAGTTGTTAGGCCGGGAAACAGATCTTTCATATGCGGCAAAGCATAATGTACATAAAAAGACTTCAGATTGGTGAACTGACCGTTATGGAACAGTACCATAAGGCTGATCATTTCGCTTTGACAAAGTCCAGTTTTACGGTTGCGCATACCTAATTTTTTGTCCTCGATTCGCTTTTCTTCCAAAATTGGCTGAATTTCTTTACAGAAATCATCCACCTTAACGAAAAATTCAATAACTTTATCTCTAAGCATGGGCTTGATTTATAATTGTAATAATTTGGTTGTCAACTAATTATATACAAAAATCAAGCCTTTTTTGTCTAAAATCCCAACTATTTTAAACTTTTTCTTATCCCGAACTCACGTTATTTTAATAACCATAGATTGATTTGGAGAATTACCTTGATTTCAATAAAAAATAGATTCAATAAGGTCTTTTGCCCCCTAGCCATTTTAATAAACCTTCACCTCCAAACAATAAGTACACAATTATTCCCCCCACTACTATAAATAACAAAAAACAACCTCCGGTCATTCCATTGATTTCATCTCTTTCCTCCTTTGGCATTTCAGCCATTCTTTTATTATGCTGTTCTTGCAACTTGCGCCTTCCGTATTTTGTATGGGGATTGTAAGGCTTCCTTTGCACCATTGGATTTAACTTAGGTCATAAATTACTTAATGCTAAGTTACAAATATCGTTCTATAATATTTCATACGTTTTTAAGTCCCCTGAAAGTTCGTTTCTTTTATATCAGCTGACACCATTATTAACTTAAATATTGAAAATTTATAAAACCGAATAGACCGCATTAAAACGACAATCTACACAATTACCTCGTTGATTAAAATAAATAGATTTCACCAAGAAAAAATCTAACCTCCTCCATCCCCTACAAATCAACCGCTTATATTCCCAAAGAATTTTGTCCCTTTTTTGTCCCCCTAATAAATTTATACTAAATTCTAAAATTGGTAGTTTTATATATACTAATTGATCAGCGGCTTGGCTATGTATTTATTATGGTAGCGTAAAAGCTTAGCTGAGAAATTTACTACATGAAAAACAAAAAACTGATAACAATGGAAATTTATTTTGCTAAAAACGGCAAACAAATTGGACCGATTGAGTTTGAAAAACTAGACCCTTTTGAGATATCACAGAACACAAAGGTTTGGTTTAAGGGTTTGGATAATTGGAAGGAGGCTGCAGGCGTAGAATTGTTCGAAGATTATTTTATTAATCAAAACACAATTAAAATACTGAACAAATCACACTCCGATATTCCTTCAAAGAAATATTCATTCTTCAATCTTTTTAACATCAAGTCATGGCACTTATTTAACCTGACGAAGAGTTAACGGAGCTTCAATAACATAGTTTCCCCGTATATCTAGAATTAGTATCGAAAAATTTGCCCTTTAGCATATCAGTTTAAAACTTTAGACTGATGTGCTTCATAATTCGCTCCGAAGCATTATTTGAAGGTAGCCATTCTCTATGTGCAAATCAGCGCTGGCATGGTTTTGGTCAGTTAGCTTGCTAACTTAAACAAAATCACATGACTACAAAATTCTTTTCCGCATCGCTTGTTCTGCTTTTAATCGTACTTTTTTCTGGCTGTAGCAAAACTGATGAAGCTACGGGCGAAGTAGGCACGAATTATCTAAAAGTAAAAATTGACGGAAAAGAAAAAAGCTTTTCAGACGTAAGTGCTCGCTGGGTTGATGCAGGCAATTTTCTTGAGGTAAGTGGAACGGATAGCGGTAACGAATGGGTTACGTTTACCGTGATGTCGGAATCTTCAAGAGTTCCTGCTGGTGAATATAGCTTAGATGACGCATCTAATTTTACGATTGTATCCATCTATTCAATTTTAAAAGACAATGCGCAGGTTAATTTCGCTGCCACTAGAGGGACTTTGGCACCAGAGGATGCTTTTGTCCTAAAGATTGACAAAATTGATAATGTTTCTGTCAAGGGGTCTTTTTCGGCTGCGCTAGTTCGGGTTGAAGGATTAAACACTTTAGGAACAGTTACGCTGACCGAAGGTGAATTTCAATCTGCAGTAAAACCAAATTAAAGATTGCAAAACGACTAGTTGATCTGCTACAGTAGATTGATTAATTTATTCCATAAGATTCTTAACGCTGAGGCAATTACCTCGGCTTTTTTATTTGTAAAAGGAATTTGATTGTTCATCAGTAATAATGGTATAAAAAGCAGTAATCCGTATAAGAGGATGCTGCGCAATTCATCGGATATTTGTGATAGATAAAATTTACTAAATCATAACAAGATGAAAAATCGATTAGTTCTTACAATCCTCTGCTTCGCAATTTGTGCAGGTTCAGCATTTGCGCAAACTTCTTCTAGCGAACAAGAGATCATACAGCTTTCTAAAGATAAATGGCAATGGATGGCTGATAAAAATGTAGAAGTGTTAGAAAATCTCTTTGATACACAATCTGTATTTGTCCATATGGGCGGATCTTGGGGAAAAGAGCAGGAAATAAACGTAATAAAAGGTGGTGGAATATGGTACAAAAAGGCAACTATCCATGACGTGTCGGTAAATATCATCGACAATACAGCCATTCTGCTCAACAGAATAGACCTGCTGGCTGTGGTCGGCGGTAACGAAGTAACAAATCCCTTCATAGTAACCGAAGTGTACATCAAAAAAGACGGAAACTGGAAATTGGGCGCTTTGTCATTTACTAAATTATCGAATCCAAACTCAAAGTAAGAAAAGAGTTCATAACAGAATTAAGCATTTATTTAAAAGAATAAGAAATGAAAAAAGTAACTGTACTAGTTGCTTTGGCTATGTCAATGATTGATACAGCCATAGTCAATGCGCAATCAAAACAAAAATCACAAAATCAATACAGCTTAGTGTACGATGGGGCAATAACAGAAAATAAAGCTGGGCAAGTAAATATACATCCAGTTAGCTATGAGCTCAACGCCAATACTATTTCTGCAAACGTATATACTCCTGCTAATTATGACGCATCAAAAAGCTATCCTGCAATCGTCGTCGCCCATCCGAATGGAGGTGTAAAAGAGCAGACTGCCGGACTTTATGCGCAGCAGTTAGCAGAGGCAGGCTATATCACTTTGGTCGCTGATGCCTCGTACCAAGGCGCGAGCGGAGGTTTGCCACGCCATACAGATAACCCAGCATTCAGAACTGAAGATATTCGCGGAATGGCAGACTTTATTTCGACTTATAAAGGCTTCGATAAAAACCGCATCGGGGTGCTCGGGATTTGTGGCGGTGGCGGCTACACCTTAAAAGCGGCTCAATCCGACAAGCGATTGAAAGCCGTGGCCACCTTAAGCATGTTTAACTCGGGAGAAGTTCGCCGAAATGGCTTTTAAAATTCTTAATTAAACACAATTCAGGAACGTCTGCAACAAGCATCAGATGCGCGCAAAGAAGAAGTTGAGAATGGCAATATTCTTTTTTCTGGCGTAGCAAGTGTCACCGATGAAGAAATTGCCCAAACCACGACGGACTTGTACCGTGAAGGCTTAGTCTATTATTACAGAACCCACAAACATCCGAATTCTACATTTCTATATACGACAAGCAGTTTGTTGGATCTGATGACTTGGGATGCTGCAGCGAATATGGATTTAATTAATCAGCCTTTGCTTATGATTGCTGGCAGTCGTGCAGACACAAAATACATGACTGATGAGGCTTTCCCTAAAGCGGTCAATGCAAAAAGCAAAGAGCTGTTTTTGGTTGATGGCGCTACGCATATCGAAACCTATTGGAAACCGGAGTATGTATCTCAAATCGTCGATAAATTGATTTCTTTTTATCAAACAAATCTATAACAAGAATTTTCTCCTATCAGGCAGCAGCCATCTTTTAGAAGGAAACATTCTAGTTGATTAAAAAATGTAGTTCGATATCTTCGGAATGGAGGTGTCGAACTTTATTTATATATGGATTTATCAATAGTTACTAATGACAGATTTTGATTCTGGCTAACTCATTTAGATAGTGCTCCGTATAGCGATATTTAGGCTTGTTTAGTACTTGACAGCATCTTCAAAAACTGACAACTTGAGGATGATTTGCATTGGCATTGACCATTTTTTTTAGCTAATGCGTTGAATAACCAAATCCAAACTATCGTCTTTCTCTAGGTTTAATTTTTGCTTGATCCGGTAACGAGCCATAATAATGCTTTTGGGATCCACTCCCAAACGATTAGCAATATCTTTATTAGAAAGCCCCATTAAGATATACGAACAGTGCTTAAGGTCCAGTCGCGTAAGCTTATTGTTCGCCATTTCCTGCAGACGATTAAAAAAATCAGGGTGAATATTCGTAAGGCTAGCCTTTGCGTGATCAATGTCTTCATCCATCCGTTGGTCTTCTTTTAGGATACGTTCCATCTGATTTTTAAGGATGCCGCTTTCAGGCTGTGTTGCTAATTTATCTCGCATCGTTTGCAGCAATTCGTTCTTTTGCTCAACCTGAAGATTACCGGCCAACAATTCCTTTTGTAATCTCTCCTGTCTTTCTTGAAGCAAATCTTGTTCTGCTTTAAGCCTAGCAGCTTCTTCCGTCCGCAATTTCTGTTGCTGAATGCTCGATTTAAGTCGGAAGTGATACGATCGAAAAAGAAAAAACAATGCGAAAGCACCTACGATAATCAGTCCAATGCTGATGAAATTAATCTTCTTGTTAAACGCTGCTCGCTCCTGCAATGTTTCCAGCTCCCTATCTTTTTTCTCTGCTTGATATTGAACTTCCAGCTTTTGTGCTATTGCTAATTTGGACGCATTGTAGGCCTGCTGTTCATAATACAGGTACTGTTTATAGTAGGCTAAAGCTTTGACCGGATTGCCGCTCTTTTCGGAAACCGTTGCTAGTCCCCTCATCATCGAAGCTTTTACTTGAACGCTGGTACTTGGATTACGTTCCACTTCAGTGAAGCCCAAAAGAAATAACCGCTCTGCCTCATCATAGTTGCCTTCAGCAATGGCATACTCGCTTAAAATGCCATAACAATTAGCGATGATTTCTTCATGATTGGTTTTGCGCGCAATGAATAATGCAATTTGAATGTATTTTTCAGCACTGTCTCTATAGCTTTTTGGGTAAAATTCCCAATAAATATTGGCAAGGTTTAAGGCTGCAGCAGCAGTATTGTTATGATTCAGAATCCGTTTGGGCTGTGCTTCGGATAGCGAAAGCAATCGGCGGTTATAGTACATAGCAGAATCCAAAAGCAATCGTTCAGAAGGTAATTTTCTGTAATCTTTTAAAAATGAAGATCCCATGGCTAAGTACGCATTTCCAATAATATCTGGTTCGCCTGATTTGTAAGCCGCTTCCAAGCTTAAATTTGTGTATTTTTTTAGATTCCCGTTGTCTTGTAAATCAGCGTATACGCTAGCTAAATAATGATAGACCAAACTTTCATACACGTAAGACTGTTGACTTTCGAGTAACTGAAGTGATTTAAATAAACTCTCCACAGATTTTTCTGGATTGTTAATAATGTACTCTAGCCATCCTTTTCGCAACCATACATATCCATTGACCACTTTATCTGTTGACGTTTCCGTGTAGAGCAGTGCGCTATCAATCGTATTTTGAGCCAATACTAGGCTATCACGTTGCACATTCAGGTAAGTAAGCGTAGCTAAAGCGAAAGCGCTGTATTGTCCATCAGAAATGCCTTTCCCAAGTTGCAGTGCTTCATTCGTCAATCGCAAAGCCGTTGGCATATCCGTGTCATAGATGGTTCTCCCCAAATGAGAAAGCGCCATTGATCTTTTCTCCGTGCTCAAATTCGGATTATGGAGAAGATTCCTTAATGAATCCTCAATAATCGATTGAGCGCTTGTCTGGCTTATGCCTATGGCAAAAATCGCTAAGCAAAGAAAAAATCTGATAGAATAACTCATTTCATTTTGTAATAACATGTATGAATTCAAAGTTTCGGCTGGTTAAAAATACAAATGTCTTTTTAATAATAGCCAGGATTCTGCCGCCAGCAATACCAACCGATTTATGAAGAAACAAAATTGTAGAGAATTTGTCATTCATTTATCAATTATGTAGATCATTTGTATATCGGAATAATTAGCTTACACACTGATTCAGCTGGATATTTGTAGTATTCATTACAGTATTTAAATTTTATATTATGAACAACAAAACTTTAGCAATCGTATCGTACATCACCGTTATTGGTTGGTTAATCGCTTACTTCTCGTACAAAGACGAGACTAACAAAAGTCCATTTGTTACCTATCATTTGAAACAAAGCTTGGGCGTGTTCGTAGTCAGTGTCGTCATTTCTGTAATTGCCAGCATTTTGATCGCAATTATTCCGACATTAGCTACTGCTCTCTCTTTGCTATCTGTAATTCCGCTTGTGCTGTTGGTTCTTGGCATTATCAATGCGGTAAACGAAGTGATGAAACCTGTACCGTTAATCGGTGGTTATTTTGAGGATAAATTTTCCTTTATTAAGTAGTCCATAAACCCTTTAAAAAAACAGACCATGAAAACTAGCATCCTATTCCTATTTTGCCTTGCGTCAATTTGTACCGCTTTTGCGCAGAGCGCAACAAAACCATTCATCGAAGTGAGAGGTATGGCAAAACTTGAACGAAGCATTAAATCCTATAAGTTGGATATTGTGATAAATCAAGATCAATCTTACACGGACAATAAGAGAACGTTAGACGAGGTGAGAAATGGATTTTTTGAAAAGGCGAAATCGGTAGGCATAGACCCCACCCGTTTCAAAGAAGACAAAATTGCCTATGTGCTTACTCAATACGGAGCCGGCGGCAGCTATTATACTTTCGAAACGACTAAACCTGAAGAATTGATCGCAATCCATAGTTTAATGGAAGATAAATCGGGAACCGTCCTACTTATTGCGAAGCGAATCGTCTATAATCCGGTTACAAACTTTTCTAAAACAATGACAGATGCCTTCAATGATGGTAAAGGCCGTGCTGAAAAAATAGCTGCTGCAATGGGTAAAAATCTTGGCGAATTGCAGTCTGTTATTGATTATTCGAATGCAGATGATGAAGAGGAAAGCGTAGGTTATTTTCAGACGGAAGAAGATTCATATTATTATGTCTCATTAAAATATGCTATTGAATAATGGATTGGGAATGGTTAAAAATCTAGGCTATTTTGTAGAAGTAATATTAGAAATTGGTTTCTATAAAAATGCTTTTAGCGAATAAGAACATTAACCGATCCTTTAATCAAAAAAATCCTCCGAAAATTACAAGTTTCGGGGGATTTTTTATAAGTCAACTCCTTGTTTATTTCTTAACAGGTTTTGAACTCATCACAAACGAAAGAACGCCCCCATTTGTGATATCCGAATGCTTGATTTTATGGTTTGAAATTACTTTTCCATTTAATTTCACCTCTTTCACATACACATTCTTTTTGCTTTGGTTAGCGGCTTCGATACGGAATGTTTTTCCTCCGTCCAATGCAATCTCTGCAGACTTCACAGCCGGACTTCCAATCCAATACTCATCCGAACCTGGGCTAACTGGATAGAATCCCATCGAACTGAATAGATACCAAGCGCTCATCTGACCGCAATCATCATTACCGCCCAAACCATCATGGCCTGTATGGTATTGATTCTCCAAAATCATTCGGATCCTGGATTGTCCTTTCCAAGCTTCTCCTACCGTATTGTAAAAATAAACAACATGGTGCGCCGGTTCATTGCCATGCACGTAGTTTCCGATAATTCCTTCGCGTGTAATGTCTTCTGTATTGGCAAAGAATTTATCTGGAAGATGCATAGTGAACAACGAATCCAAATAAGCTGAAAGACGTTTTTTTCCACCCATTGTTTCCATCAACGCTTCCGGATTATGAGGAACATACAGACTGTAATTCCATGTGTTTCCTTCGATAAATCCTTGACCATGTGTTTCTAACAAATCGAAATCCTCTCTGAATTTTCCTTTTGAATCTTTCGGACGCATAAATCCAATGGATTCATCGTACAGATTTCTCCAGTTTTCTGCTCTTTTCGAGAATGTCGCATACACATCATCTTTGCCTAAATGCTTTGCCAATTGAGCAATGCACCAATCGTCGTAAGCATATTCCAACGTATTTGAAACCGAAGTTCCTGACACATCATCCGGAACGTAGCCAAGATCAATGTAAGGTCCTATTCCTTCGTATTTTCGGGTATTTGCTGTTTGCACACAAGCCGCCAACGCAGCTTCCGCATCCCCTTTATACACTCCTTTTAAGATAGCATCTACAATCACAGAAACTGAATGATAGCCGCTCATACACCAATTGTCGTTAGCATAATGCGACCATATCGGCAACATTTTGAGCACGCTCTGATCGTAATGTGCCATCATCGACGACACCATATCTGCATTCCGTTTTGGATTGACAATGTTCATATACGGATGAAATGCCCTAAACGTATCCCATAATGAAAACGACGTGTAATTTGTAAATCCTTCTGCTTTGTGAATTTCTTGATCAAGACCTCTGTATTCTCCATTGACATCCATGTAAACCGTTGGCATCAATGCAGCATGGTACATAGCCGTATAGAAATTTACGTAATCATCCTCAGCAAGCAAATCGACCTTTATCTTTTGCAATTCTGCTTCCCAAAGCTGCTGTCCATCGGCTTTTACTTTGTCAAAATCCCAATGAGGAACTTCCGCTTCCATGTTTGCTAGCGCATTTTTCATGCTTACTGGACTCAAAGCAACTTTAAGCTGGATCTGTTCTTGATCTTCTGTATCAAAATCAAAATGCATTTTCAAATTGCGTCCTGCTAAATCAGCAAAATTGTCTGTTTGATTAAATTTGCGCCAGAAGCCTTGATAAACTGATTTTTTGGAATCCAACTGTGCACCATAATTTTTAAATGGTTTAGAAAAACGGATTGCAAAGTAAACTGTTCTTGTGCGTGCCCAGCCATTGCTCTGCATGTAACCAGTCATTAACGTATCGTTTAAAACGCGAACAACAGTCCATACATTTTTCTCATCGTAATTATAAATACCTGATTTTAAATCTAAGATAATATGCGATTGGTCTGATTTGGGAAAAGTATACCGGTGAAATCCAACGCGAGTGGATGTTGTCAGTTCCGCTAAAACTTTTGGATCGTCCAGCATCACTTTGTAATAATTAGCTTCTGCTTCTTCGTTGTCATGGCTGTAGCCAGAACGGTAACCACTTTGAGGATTATCTGCAGTTCCTGGATTCATTTGTAACTTTCCTACAGTTGGCATCACCAATAAATCGCCAAGATCCGAATGTCCGGTTCCGCTAAAATGTGTATGGCTAAAGCCCACGATGGTCGGATCATCGTATTGATAACCTGCACAATATTTGTATACATCGCCATTGTATTTCCCATTCATCGCGTACGGAATTGTATCGGTATCCGGGCTCAATTGAACAGCACCGAACGGAACTGTAGCACCCGGAAAGGTATGACCCATTTTGGCCGTGCCAATAATCGGAGAAACATACTGAACTAAATTCTTTTGCTGAGCTAAGGAGGCTATAGGAAGCATAAGCAATAGTGCTAGGTTTTTTATTATTTTCATTAGAATATTTTTATAAAAACCATGCCCGTATTCTATGGATAAAATACGAGCATGGTATCAATGCATGGTGTAATAATACAAAATATTTGCTTATATCGCCGGATTAGAAACGTATAAAGCCCATAATTCATCGATTGTTTTTCCAGTTTGGTTGTTCCAGAAATCTGCGCTGTAGGTTTTAGTCCGCATCGCATTATCCAATTTAACCATCGTGCCTTTTTTTACATTTTTTTCTATCCAATAGAAGAAACGAGCGGTAATTCGGTACGCATTTTCATAATGGTGATCTGGTTTTAATTCTGGCAACGACCAGTTTGCTCCAGCATTGTCAATTCCATTTACGAAACGCACATAATCTGCAATACCTTCCGTGATCCAGCCTGGTCCGGCACCTCCAGGATATCCCTGAACAATGTGCATACCTTCGTGAGTGACGATGTCAATGTCTCCTGGATTTTTCTTGAACCATTCTGGATTGAAACGGATTACTCCCCCACCCGCTGCTGCGATTCCATCATAGTCGGGATCCATAACGAAAATCACTTTCGTCATTGCCTTTTTGTTGTATTTTTTTGCAAGCAATGGATAGTTAACAAAAAACACATCAATCAGTTTCTGTTTTACAGTTGGATCGAATCCTTTTGCTTTGTCAATATACACCAAAGTATATTTTCCCTTCTTTAAGGTATCAACGGAAACGGCAACTTTAATATCATTTTCGACACGGCTCCAGCGATCTTGTGCCTGGGTAAATCCGATGGAAAATAGGATGCTTAATCCCAAGACCATCTTCTTGATTTTTGAAAAATTCATCTGTCTGTTTTAAAATTTATTTTTGTCTGTTGTGAATGAATAAGGGAATGTATTTTCTTTCGTTCCACGAGTTGTGTTTGGTTTGCTGTCCATACCTAGTGCAAATGAACCGCCTTTCAAAATTGTATCATGACCAATCCAATTTTGTTCAAACGTTTTTCCATTTAATTTCACTTGCTTAACGTATTTATTTGTTGCGCTGTTCTCAGGAGATTCAATAACAAACTTCTTCCCATTTTCTAAATGCAAAGTCGCTTTTTGAAACAATGGAGCACCCAACACATACTCATCCATTGCTGGACAAACCGGATAAAATCCTAATGAAGAGAAAATGTACCAAGCCGAAGTTTGTCCATTGTCTTCATCACCGCAATAACCATCTGGCGTAGGTTTATACATTCTGTCAAGTACCTCGCGAACCCAATATTGAGCCTTCCAAGGTTCACCTGCATAATTGTACAAGTAAATCATGTGTTGGATAGGCTGATTGCCATGAGCATATTGTCCCATATCAGCAATCTGCATCTCGCGGATTTCATGGATCACACCTCCATAATACGTATCGTCAAACAGAGGAGCTTGATCGAATACCGAATCCAACATGTGAACGAATGTTTTCTTTCCGCCCATTAAATCAATTAATCCTTGAACATCATGGAAAACTGACCATGAGTAATGCCAGCTGTTTCCTTCTGTAAACGCATCACCCCATTTCAAAGGATTGAATGGTGATTGAAATTGACCATCCTTATTTTTACCTCTCATTAAATTCGTTGAAGGGTCGAATAAGTTGCGGTAATTTTGACTGCGTTTTGCATACAATTCAATTTCTGCTTTTGGACGTTTTAATGCTTTTGCTAGACGGTAAATTGCAAAGTCATCATACGCATATTCTAACGTACGTGCGGCATTCTCATTGATTCCAACATCATAAGGAACGTATCCCAAACTGTTATAGAATTCAACACCTTTACGTCCAACGGCAGTCATCGGACCTTCGTTATTCGCTCCATGCTGCAAAGCTTCGTATAGTGTATTGATGTCGTAACCTCTAGCGCCTTTTAAATAAGCTTCGGCAACGACGGAAGCCGAATTATTACCGACCATGATATCCGCAAAACCAGGACTGCTCCATTCCGGCAGGAATCCGCCTTCTTTATAACAGTTTAGCAATCCCTCTTGCATTTCAACATTGATCGAAGGATAAACTAGGTTCAACAATGGATACAAGGCACGGAAAGTGTCCCAGAATCCTGTTCCTGCAAACATGTATCCAGGCAAAACTTCTCCCGTATACGGACTGTAGTGAACCGTTTCTCCTTTTGCATTGATTTCATACAATTTGTTTGGGAAAAACACCGTACGGTACAACGTGCTGTAGAACGTTTGATGCTGTTCATGCGTACCACCTTCGATTTCAATTTTGCCCAAAGTGCTGTTCCATATCTCGCGGCCTTTCGCTGCCACTTGATCAAATGAATCATCTTTAAGCTCGTTTAAGTTTAGCAATGCCTGTTCAGCGCTGATAAATGATGATGCGACACGAGCATGGATTTTATCATTTTTACCCTTAGATTTAAATCCAACAATCGCTCCTGTGTGGTTTCCTGTAATTTTATTCGTATTCAGTTTTTTATCACCTTCCCAAACGGTTTGATAGGTAAATGGCTTATCAAAAACGATTACAAAGTAATTTTTGAAATTCGGAAGTTTTCCACGGCTGTATCGCGAAGAATATCCGATAATCATATTTTTTTCTGGGATAATCTGTACTTCCGAACCGCGATCAAATGCGTCTAGCACTACAAATGCGCTATCCGTTTTATTGAACGAAAATCTAAAAATTGAGGCGCGCTCAGTAGGCGTAACTTCAGCAGTCACATCATGATCCGCAAGGTACACACTGTAATAATATGGCTTCGCTATTTCAGATTTATGTGAAAACCAACTAGCCCTTTTATCTTGTTCAAATTCTGCATGGCCACTCACTGGCATTAATGAAAACTGACCGTAATCATTCATCCAAGGAGACGGCTGATGGGTTTGTTTGATTCCCCGGATTTTGTCAGCGCTGTAGGTGTATTGCCAGCCATCGCCGTTTTTACCCGTTTGAGGAGTCCACATATTCATCCCCCAAGGCAATCCAATTGCTGGATACGTATTTCCATTTGAAAGGGAGGGTTTTGAGTCGGTTCCCATCAATGTATTCACATAATCTACGGGTTCCAGCTTTTCTAATCGCGTTTGCGCATTACTTAGATTAGGCATTAATGCCCCTAATCCAAAAATAATAACTAAACGTCTGCTTAATTTACTTATTGTCATTCTATTATTTATTATTAGGTTTAAATTGACCTTGCAAGTTTTTTATCATCGCTCTTAAGACAAAAACTAAAGATAGATTTAATATGTGATTTTATTAAATACAACCTGCGCTTGTTCAAACTGTGTAACCCAATTATTACCATTTCGGTCATTTTCACCAAAAGCGTCCAAAGCAAGTTGCTTTAAATCGCTACCAGCAGCAGCGCTCCAGAAATGGACGAACTCTCCGAAATTTAAATTGCGCGTATATCTACGTCCATTAGGAATACTTGTAGAAGGGAAATGTTCGGAAATTAATTTGAAAAAACTATTCAGTACCGCCGTTTTACCATATTGATCATAGATCGGGTAAAACCAGTCTCTGTACCAAAAAGTTCCTGTTCGAGGGAAATTATCAGAAACCAATAGCATGCGGTTATGCCAGCTAGTGGCTTTATCCGTCCATCCCAAACCCTTATACACATCATATTGATAAATTTCCATCCATTTGCTATCGCCCCAAATTGGGAATGCTGGAGAATTTAACGTGTTGTATGAATTGCCTTCAACGATATGTCCGACTTCATGTGTAATCAAATCCAAAGGTTCACCGATGCTATCTAGCCAGCGATTGGTTCCCAATCCTGCATCGATAATATTAATGTAGCCATGGCTATTGCTTAAATAGTATCCAGGATGCCCACCGCCATAGGTTCCTCCATGCAATGCGACGCGCAAGCGAGTATCAGGACCAAATCCGCCGTAGGTTTTCCATGTATAATTCCAGATTTTGGTCAATGCCCGGCGTGGCCAAGTAATTTTTTCATCCATATCCTCATCGTAATACAAAGCGATGGAATCATTGTAATATTGTCTGGTCAGCAGCAATTCGTGTTCTAACCAGTTTTCTCTCCAAGTTTTTGGCGGAGCATTTGGATCTTCCGTTTCAACTTCTTCTTCTTTTTCGGGTTCAGGCAAAACGCTTTCTGTGTTGTTCCCACAGGAAACTAAAAAGAAGGGAATAATAATGGAATATAGTAATGGAAAAGCAGCAAGTTTTCTCATAGATCTAAAAATTAATAAAGAAACCATAGGTTTTACCCTATGGTTCTTCGTTTATTATCGATTAATAATATTGTATCATTCGCCATTCACTCATTTGGAAGATACTTGCACCATTATTCGCTACAAGAACTACCCGATACGTTGTGTATGCCGTTGTGTTGTCAAATTCAAATCGTCTTGTCTGTGTACGTTCGCTAAACGAAAAATCTGTCCGCGTATCTAAAGTCGTCCAAGTAGATCCATCATTCGAACCTTCCAATCGCCATGTTTTTGGATCACGTGTATCCGCATCATTTGCTGAAGTAAAGGTATACGCACCAAAAATCTGAGCTGAAGGGAACTTTAACTGGAACCACATATTCGGCGCATACGTCTGCGTTAAATATTTAGTCGCTAGGTCGCCGTCAATTAATTTCAACGAACCTTCGTTATGTGTTGGTCCGCCATTGTTTTCATTGCTAACCGTAATCGTTCCTTGAGAAGTGATGTCTCGCTCGCGACGAATCAATGAATCAATTCTAAAATACGATACGGATAAGTTTTCATTGAAACTCCCTGAACCTGCGCTAACCATTTTGATAGGAATCATATAGGGCTGTCCCAATACCAATTCTTTGGCTGTAACGACAACTTTTAGCGGATCAGAATCTGCGCGCCCCGCGCGAATGACTGTCTGAAGTCCAGAAATTGTATAGGACGATGCAGGAAAAGGAATGAATTCAGTTCCATTTTGAGCATTGTAAGTAGCGATTAAGCTTTCATCAACTTCGAAAGAAACCGGAATATCAGCGCCTGGATATTGCAAACCTCCATAGGAAGCGCCAAAATAGATGTCTTGTATGGAGTCAATGTCGAATAGCGTCACAGCGGCTACATTTTGATAAGATTGAGCCATGTAAATCGTTCCTTCATTTTCGACTGTATATTCCACATCTTTGGTGCAAGAGGCAAACAATAGCCCTAGCGATGTGCTAACAAAAAACAGCCGGCTTTTTGTTAATGCAGTTCTATATTTTTTTAACGTTCTCATTATCATTTTTTATTAAACTGTTATTAATTACCAACCTGGATTTTGAACCATTAATACGTTCTTCAATATCTCATTATTTGGAATTGGCCATAAATAATCCCTTTGACGGAAAGTTCTTGTTTCGATCAATGTTCTTTCATAGAATGCATTGCCATCGGCGAACATATTCATTCCATATACTTCACCTCCGAATTCAGCAGCAGCTGTTTTCCAGCGACGCGCATCGAAATAACGTGCGTTCTCAAATGCCAATTCGATTTGGCGCTCGCGGCGAATAGCCGTACGCATAGCCGCTTGAGACGCTGGGATAGCGACCTCTCCCACTCCAGTTCCATAGATAGGAATTCCAGCTCTCGCTCTGATTAAGTTTACATAAATCAAGATGTCTGCGTTGTTAGGATCATACTCGTTTAAAGCTTCTGCATAATCCAAGTAAACTTGAGCAAGCCTTAATTGGACAGAACCTCTGTTGTTACCGTTATTGAATACATTTTTACGAACAATATAACCTGTTGGAGAAACATCCGACGTACTCTGCTTACGTCCCGAGTTACCAGATAATTCCATGTTTGTAATCACCTCATTCGAGTTGGACCCTTGATTTAACCAATAGCTGTTGTTATAGGTGATTCCTACATAAAAGCGGGGCTCACGATTGACCCATTGATTGAATGTGCTTCGCAATTTTGTATCGAATGGTGCTCTAAACTGAGAGAATCCGGAACTTTGATAAGTAGACGCACTATTGGTTATCGGAAGTCCATTATTCATGTAATAAGCATCAACCATTTTTTGCGTAGCACCCAATGCTCCTGCACCTTGCACATCTGTTGTAAAACCAACATGCTTTGGTGTTTTATCATACTGCGAATAATTATCCGAATTCGGTCTAGCAAAAATCCATTCTGTATTCCACTCCGTTGTCATTACTTCTTTAGTCGAATTATATGCCTGTAAAAATGGATCGGTATTGGTTACAACAAAAAGCTTGTAGTTGGTAGGAACAAATTCTGTCAAGAATTCTTTCGCCGCATCCGCTGCCAATTTCCATTTATTCTGATCATAAGTTTGGTTGATCAATGGAGTACCATCTGTATTAACCAACGATGACAAATCTGTATTTCCATTGAACAATGGACTTGCTGAAAGCAATAAAGCTTGTTGCTTAAAAGCTTTAGCCATCCCTTTTGTAATCCGGCCATATTCGCTGCTTACAGGAATTGTTGGAAGGTCCACATAAGCAATATCCAATTCGCTCGTGATAAAATTAATACACTCATCAAATGTGCTTCTAGGCAACAACACTTCTTCAAGCGGTGCATCCACAGGCAATACCGTATTCACCAAAGGAACCGGACCATAGATGCGAACAAGCCAGAAATAGTACATTGCACGCAAAGCTCTCGCTTCAGCTTTGTATCTGGATTTTAACGCGTCATTTACTTCTTCGGGATTCGCTCCATCGATCTTGTCGATGAAATCCGTGGAATTACGAATTGATTTGTAGTAATTATCCCAGTAGCTGGAGACCGTTCCGTCTGTTGTCGACCAAGTACTCTTGTTTAAATTATTGGCATAATTAAAATCCCAATTGTATTTCCCTTCATCAGAAGCTGCCGTCCAAGCTCCGGAATATTGTGTTCCGACAAATCGCTGCGCCATTTCATTTGGAATATTGGCATAGATTTGAGCTAAATAATTATCTACATAATTACGTGATTTGAATATGTCTTCTACGGTCAATACATCATCCGGAATCTGATCTAAGAATCCTACACATGAGGTGGAAAGAAAAACCCCAGTGGCTGCTATGATACTTAATAGTTTAGTTTTCATGTTTTGAATATTTTAATTTAACTGCATGGCTTATCGAACAAGTTTAATTCTGTTTGTATAGCCATACCCTTTCTAAAAATTAGCTTGTATACCTAAAGAGAATGTTCTTGTATTTGGATAAGAAGATCCATTGGCCGTATTCAATTCCGGATCCCATAATTTGAACTTGCTCCAGTACAATAGATTTACACCTTGAAAATAAATCCGTGCATTTTTGACACCTAATGATTTTAATTTCTCAGCAGGAAGATAATACCCAAGATCTAATGTTTTCAAACGAAGGAAATCAATGTCCTTAACCCACCAAGTCGATGCAACCGCATTGTTGGTGTTCACCGAATTTCCATATCCTAAACGTGGATAGAAAACGTCATCAGAAGGATTTTCTGGCGTCCAGCGAGATTCCGCAATGGCATATAAGTTACTGCGTTCAGCACCTGTACTGTTGTTGAAAGGAATAATTCCGTCTCCAGAAATAAGTCGCTCAGCTCCTTCGATACCTTGGAAAAACGCACCGAAATAAATATTCTTATAGCTTACATTAAAACCTGCACCGTATACTAAATTTGGAACATCGCCATTACCAATTTTGGTTTGGTCATAGGTATTGATCACACCATCACCATTTAAATCTTTGTAGCGAATATCTCCAACACGTTGAGCACCTAATGCAGATTGATCTGCATGGTTATCAACTTCTCCTTGACTTTGGAAAAGTCCGTCGGCTACATAACCATAAGTGGATAGAAAATTACGTCCTCGTCTTTCTAAGTAAGGGTATAGTTGTTTTGGACTATCATTTTCAATCACTTGATCTTTGTTGTATGAAAATGTTCCGTTGAATGACCAAGTAGTTTTACCCCATTCGACACCTTCCATAGCTACCGTACCATCGAAACCTTGATTATTTATTTTACCAAGATTTCCATAAGGCTGGTTTTGCAGACCTAAGTAGTTAGGCAAACTTCCGCGTTGCAAGAATACGCCTGTACGATTTTCTTTGAACCAGTCAACCGTTACATTTAATTTGCCGTTTAATGTTGTGAACTCAAGACCTAAATCTTGTTTTCTTGATTCAGCCCAAGTTACATCGTAACCGTAATCTGAAATCGCAACACCACCGTATCCAATATTGCTAGAGCCATTGTAGAATGAATATCCGTTCGCTCCAGTAGAAACGATCGTCATAAATCCAAAACGGCGACCGCCACCTCCTGAACCAGTGATACCATTCGAATAACGCAACTTAACCATTTGGAAGGTCTCTTTTAGAGGCTCGAAGAATTGCTCATTGGATAAAATCCATCCCACACCGAATGAAGGGAAAAATCCGAATCTTCTGCTAGGTAGAAAGTTTTCTGAACCATCATAAGCAAAGTTGAATTCAGCAGCATATCGGTCGTCGTATAAGTAATTCGCACGACCAACAATTCTTTGTGTACGGAATGGCAATGACGAAGTTAAATCGCCTGCAAATGCAGAAACTTCATCTGTTTGCGTGTACAACAACAAACCGCTTAAACCATGTTTATCGAATTGTCTGTTGTAATTTAATCCACTTTCAAAATAGAATTGACGATCTCCACTGTTAGCACGTGCATAGCTCAAATCATCTGAGCCATTGGACATGATTACCAAATTCAGCGACCCGTCTTCTTTGTATGGATTCGCACGATCGATATTGTATGTTGTTCTATTACGTGTTCTAGAAATGGTATGCGAATTAAATGTATCGAATGAGAACATTGCGTAAGCTGATAATCCCGTTGTCAACACATCCAATTCTTGCGTAATACGCGCATTCGAATACAATTGACTAGAAAAAATATTTTGATAACCAGTCTGAGTGACCAATGCATAAGGATTAGGCTGTGCATCTGAAGATTGGTTTACCGAAGGAATCAAATTTCCTGGATACATCAATGGATACAAGACAGGATTTGTCTGCATCACACGGCTAAATGCCGTTTGAGGATTTGTTCCCGGATAATTTGTATTGGTTACATAACCTTGAACACCCAACGTAAATTTCGTTGTTTTGGTCCAGTTCATGTCCACATTCGAAGTAAAGTTATATCGTCTGAAACGTGTATCTGCTTTATAGCTTTGCAAAGCATCTGTATTTAACAAACTCGATTCATCATAGTATGCAAGTGACGTATAATATTGTGTATTGTCACTTCCGCCACGTGCGCTGAAATTTGCTCTGCGGTTATAAGATGCATTTTTGAATAAAGCATCCATCCAATTTACATTAGGATACAAATAAGGATCAGTCCCGTTCAATGTATTTTGGATATATTCTTCGCTGTATTCTGGACTAAGATTCGAAGAAACCATTGCTTCATTGCGCAAACGCATATATTGTTCAGCATTCGTCAATTCTGGCGTTTTCGTGAAATCCACCATCCCTTGATTATAGTTGAACATCAATGTCGGTTTTCCCGAACGGCCTTTTTTGGTCGTAATCAAGATAACACCATTCGCACCTTGAGCACCATAAACTGCTGTTGCGGATGCATCTTTCAAAATAGTCAGCGTAGAAATATCTTCTGGATCGAAGGCATTTAAATCCCTACCCTGCACCCCATCAACAACGATTAAAGGTGATGCGCTATTTTGTGAATTAAAAGTTGAAATACCGCGGATCCAAACATCGGCCGAATTGCTACCCGGCAAACCCGTCCTTTGCACGCCTACTAATCCGGCGATTCTACCCGCTAGACTTGCACTTAAATTCGCGACAGGCTGTTTTAAATCTTCAACCTTAACAGTCGATTGAGCACCGACCATGTTGATTTTCCGTTGCTGGCCATAACCGACAACAACGACTTCATTTAGGGAATTATCTTCACCTTCCAGAACCACGTTCAATTCGATGGTCGTGTTAATCGCAATACGTTGCGTTTTGTAACCAATGTACCTAAACTCGATGGAGTCGCCTCGAGCTCCAGTAACCTGGTAAGATCCGAGGTCATTAGTAGCCACCGTATTTAAGCTTGTTAAATTGGTGACAGACACACCTGCTACAGGTTGATTTAAATTATTTCTGACCTTACCAGTAATCGTCATTTGATCAGACGAAGTCTGTGCAAATAAACTGTGAAAACTGATTATCAGAAAAATTGCTAAACCATTTTTGCAAAAAAATCGTAATTTTTCTTTCATAAATCTAGTGTTGAAATCAGACACTTACTAAAAAAAGTCCTGATCATTAATTAATAATTTTGGATTGATAGGCTGAAATTAGCAAGTAATGTCAGAACAGGCTGTTAATAACTTCCTAAAAGAATGTTAACCAAATGTTAATGACTGTTTTTTTGCTTTTTTATTAAAATAAAAGGTAGAATATTTGAGAACGATTAACGTTTTAGATTAATTACTGCATAATAGTTTCCTATTTACAGCTTCGAATTGATTTTATACCTAAATTAGTCCACTATATGAAGAAAAAACATATACCTATATCGATTATTAGTTTTATAATTCTATTTAGCGTGCAATACATGCTGATTTTCAATACATTTTCATTGAGAAACAGCCAATATCAAGTTCAAGAACGCAAAACATTAGATAGTGCATATCGGTCTTTACTATCAAACGATAAATTGTATCCTGGAGCTCAGGCTATTATCGATTCGATCATTAAACCAAAATATGCTGAATTTGAAAAACTTTACACCTCTAGTTCAGATCAATTTAACAGGTTCAGCGAAGAATTTTGCGACACTTTACTAACTGAACTTCGAAGAAGAAGCATAATGGATTCCGTCTTTCGCGCATTAGTTATTGAGAATCAACTTGACAAAAATCTAGAATATGCTTTATTGATAACCGATTTACAGATAACTTTTGATGGCAAGAAATACATAGATATTGTACCTTCAAATTCAAGTTACATCAGAACCCAGCATAAAAAGTCCTTTGTAATCATTGACGGAAATCTCTCGGAAATTAACCCTCAAAATCTAATTACGGGATTAACGGTCAGCACACCGCTTGCACACTCGTATAAAATTAATTTTTCGTTGCATGCGGACGATTTAGATTCTAGGTTTCAAAAGATAATCAAACAAATGGCGCCGACACTTCTGTTATCTTTTACCTCCATAATCCTCGTCGTAGGATTGTATTACTTGACTTATAGAAATTGGATTAGGCAAAAGAAAATGACTGAAATGACTTCAGATTTTTTGAATAGCATAACACATGAATTTAATACGCCAATCACAACGATTGCGGTAGCAAATAAAACATTGCAAAATATGGAACTTCCTGTCAGCATGGATAAAAAGCAGGAAATAACAAATATCGTTCAACGTCAGATAGTTAGGCTACAAAAATTAATTAAACAAGCTTTAAATATTACACAGCTAAATAAATACGAACTGCAGAAAGAAGAATACGTTTTGGATGAACTGCTGACTGAGATCGTGAATGATTATAAGCTCTCTTTGTCTGGGAATACTGAGATTCTAATCGATAATCCAGAAGTCATTAAGAAAATCAAGATAAAACTAAATAAATTCTTGTTTATCACGACGATATACAATATTTTTGATAATGCAATAAAATATAACATATCTGAACTAAAAGTCATTCAAGTAAGCTTTACCAAGAAAGAAAACAAAGTAGCAATATGCATACAGGATAATGGAATTGGATTATCCGACAAACAACGCAAATCGATATTTCAGAAATTCTACAGAGGCTCTTCCAGCAATAAATTGCCTGGCTTAGGCCTCGGATTGTTTTACGTGATGAAAGTCGCTGAAGCGCATGAATGGAATCTAGAATTGGAAAGCGAAATTAACAAAGGTTCCAAATTCTATGTCTGGATGGACGTCATTCATCCTTAAACGATACTATCGAACATTTTAATATCATGGAAGAGAAAAGAAGGTTGCTATACGTTGAGGACGAGCAGGATCTTGGCAATGTGGTCAAACAATACCTTGAAATTATGGGCTTTGATGTTTGCTGGATCACAACAGCTACTTCTGCATGGGATTATTTTCAGAAGGAAAATAATTTCGACCTCATCATTATTGATGTGCAGTTACCGGACTATAATGGATTTCAACTGGCTAAAAAAATAATGTCGTGTAAGCCAGACCAACCTTTTCTTTTTCTGACTGCACGCAATGAAAAAAAGGATAAAATTGAAGGACTGAATATTGGTGCGGATGATTACATTTTAAAACCTTTCGACGTGGACGAATTAGTTTTGCGCATTAAAAATATTTTAAAACGCATATCCGCTCCTGCACACCCGGTAATTTCATCCATTCTTCAGACAGCAACCTTGCCAATTGGAGATTTAATTGTTAATAAAGACACGCATAAACTAAGTTTTCCGGATGGAACCATTGTGGATATTACGCTGAGAGAAATTGAAGTTCTGGAATATTTAAACCAAAACACAGGTCATTTGCTCTCAAGAAAAGATATTCTAGTAAACATTTGGGGAGATGATGATTATTTTATGGGAAGAAGTTTAGATGTATTTATTTCCAGAATAAGAAAAATCTTGAAAAAATCATCAAAAGTCAAAATAGAAACTGTGTATGGTTCGGGATTTATTTTTCGAGTGTCGTAATTCCCATAAAGCATACTGAAATGCGCTTACTTCACGCCACCGCCTAAACTTCGGTAGAGTTCCACAGTCGCTTGAAGCTGTTGAAGTTTGTCGCTGATGCTATTGAGTTCTGCATTTAATAGGTTTTGTTCGGAAGCCAAAACATCATTGTAATTGGTATTCGAACTGTATTTCAGCAATTCTTGTGTAAATTCCACCGATTTTTGCAAGTAAAAAATCTCTTGCTTCCTGATTTCGATTTTTTCCAGAGCCATTTGGTAATTGTACAAAGCATTGGACACCTCTGCTCCTGCGGAAAGCAAAGATTGTTTGAAAGTTGAAAAAGACTCTTCTTGTGTAGCTTGGGCAACGGCCAAACGTTGTTTGTTCAATCCATTGTTAAAAATTGGTTGCGTCAAGCCCGCGAGAATATTCGCAAAAACCGAGGAGGCATTGAAAAAATCGGAGAGCGAACTATTGGACAATCCTCCTTGCGCGGTTATGCTTAACGTCGGATAAAAATACGTTCTAGCCACATTGGTTAATTCAAAAGAATACCGGAATTGGTATTCAGCCTGTTGCACATCAGGCCGGTTCGCAAGCAACTGACTGGGAATTCCGATGTTCAAATCGACCGCTATGGATTGATTCGACAAACTATCCCGGTCGATATTGCCTGGAGCACGGCCCAATAAAATAGAAATTGCATTTTCCATTTCGCGGATATTCTGTTTTAAGTCAGGAATTGTTGCGGTCAAGGACAATTCGCTGGCTTGGCTCTGAACTACATCCGCTCCCGTGACCACATCGCTTTCCTTCAACAGCTTCATGGTGGCAACATCCGACTTTCTATTTTCAACCGTTTTAAGACTGATTTTCAGCTGTTGGTCCAATGCCAACAAAGCATAATATTGGCTCGCAATGCTCGCGATAAGCTCTGTTTGAACAGCTCGTTGATACGCTTCGCTTTGGAGGAAAGCGGCTAGCGATGCGCGTTTTAAGCTGCTTAACTTTCCCCAGATATCCAATTCCCAGCTGCTGCTTGCCGACAGCTGATAAGGCTGGTTCATGTTGATCATGTTAGCATTTACCTTTTGATAAGTCACGCTAGTATTCGCCGATAGATTTGGATAAAATGCGACCTTTGATTGTGCTAGATTAGCTTGCGCCGCTTTCACTCTCGCTGTTGCAATTTTAAGATCCAAATTATTTTCAATCCCTTCTTGAATCAACGCCTGTAGTTTCTGGTCTGTAAAAATAGTTCTCCAAGGAATAGATGCGATTGATGTGGTATCCGAATTAGGAACATGACGAAATACATCTGGATGATCGACAGAAGGTTGTTGATAAGGCTGCACAACTTTGCATGATTCCAACATTAAAATCAGTATTGAGAACAGAATTATCCAGCTTTTATTTTTGAGCATTTCCATTTCTTTTAGAGCTAATCGTTACCTGCTTTAACATCCAAATCCTCAGCATCCTCTTTTCTTTGAGGCCTCCACTTTTCCAGCAAAGTTTCGAAAACAACAAACAGTGCAGGGATCACAAAGACACCGAAAAATGTCCCGAAAACCATTCCTCCAATCGCGCCAACTCCAATCGATTGATTTCCATTTGCACCAACTCCGCTCGCAAACATTAAGGGCATCAATCCGAAAATAAACGCAAAAGAAGTCATCAAAATCGGACGCAACCGCACTTTTGCTCCTTCAATCGCGGCGTTTATGATTGACATGCCATTCCTCCGTCGCTCTAAGGAATAAGAAATCATCAAAATCGCGTTTTTGGCAAGCAATCCAATCAACATAATGACCGAAATCTGGATGTAAATATTATTATCAATCCCGAACAGCTTTGCAAAAACATAGACCCCAATTAGCCCTACGGGCAATGAAAGCATAACGGCAAATGGCAAAAGATAACTTTCGTACAAGGCGCTAAGCAACAAAAACACAAACACTGCACATAAACCAAAAATTAACGAGGTCTGCGAACCGCTGCTTTTCTCTTCTCGGCTTATCCCTGAATATTCAAAGGTGTATCCCGAAGGCAACACCTGTGCGGCGACTTCTTCAATAGCGATTAAAGACTCCCCTGTGCTATGAGCTACGTCTGGAGCACCATTGACAGACATGGAGTTATACAGATTAAATCGAGTCACCGATTGAGGGCCAAAAACTCGCTTCAAGGTTATAAATTCAGTTATTGGCGCCATGACACCCGAACCGGTCTTGACAAATACTTGTTCCAAATTCGCGGGGCTAGACCGGTAAGAAGTATCGGCTTGTAAGATGACGCGATATTGCTGTCCGAACTGGTTGAAATTTGAGGCGTAGGAACTTCCATAAAATACGGCCATCGTAGAAATCACATCGGAAACTAGAATCCCTGCATCTTTGCATTTAGCAACATTGATACTCAATTCATATTGAGGAAAATTCGGATTGAATGAAGTCGTTGAGTACTGAATTTCCGGGCGTTCATTTAAAGCAGCAAAAAAGTCCTGAGAAACTTTATAAAATTCATCGGTAGGCCTTCCTTCTTTATCTTGAAGCACAAATGTAAATCCGCCACTGTTTCCAAATCCCGAAATTGTAGCTACGGACATGTACACGATGTTAGCATCCCGAATTCCAGATGTCTTTTTAGTTAACTCCTGAACGATTTTATTGTTGTCAACTCCAGGCCGCTTATCCCAAGGCACCAACCGGATAATCACCATTGCATAAGAACTGCCGCTTCCTCCTATCTGATTTTGGCCAACGCTAACCATTGTCACTCCGACCTCGGGAATGGTACGCGCAATGCTATCCACTTGGTCAGCAACTTTTTTCGAACGTTCGGCTGATGATGCCGGAGGCAGGGATACATTTGCAAAAATAGTCCCCATATCTTCGTTGGGAACGAAACTCGTTGGCGTAGATCGGATCAGTAAAACCAAGCCAACACTGCTCCCCAAAACAATCACTGCGACAATCCATTTTTTTGCAGATAAAAACGTAACGGCTTTCGCATATCTAGCAACGATCCGATCATAAGCCCGATTAAATGACCTTCCAAAACGTTTCAATAGAGAATCCTTTTTTGATGCCGATTGATCTTCTATGTGCACGGGAGCTTTTAGAAACAGAGCGGCCAATGCTGGACATAACGTCAATGCGTTGACTGCAGATATGCAAATCGCAATAGCCAATGTGACTCCGAATTGCTTATAAAATATTCCCGAAGATCCTGTAAAGAACGTCACCGGAACAAATACGGCTGCCATAACAAGCGTAATCGCAATAATAGAACTGAATATTTCATCCATTGCGTGGATGGCCGCCTTCCGAGGCGACACGTATCCATGTTCGAGTTTATAATGAACCGCCTCAACGACAACAATCGCGTCGTCTACCACAATTCCTATAGCTAAAACCAAAGCAAAGAGCGTCAATAAATTAATGCTGTAACCGAATAAATAGAGAAAGAAAAAAGTGCCGATAATAGAAACGGGCACCGAGATTCCATGGATAAGTGTGGATCGAAAATCCTGCAAAAAAATAAAGATGACTAGAAAAACTAATAGAAAACATTCCACGAGTGTTCTGACCACTTTGGAGATCGAAGCATCCAAAAATTGATTGATATCAACTAAATATGTAAACTCAATATCCGTTGGAAACGACTTAGCGGTTTCTTCAATTACTTTTTTCGAATTTTTAATGACTTCACTGGCATTACTCCCCGGTGTTTGGCTAATCGCTATACCCACAGAAGGTTTTCCATTGGTGCTGTTGTTGCCACTGTAAGTCTGCGCGCCAAGCTCGATTCGCGCAATGTCTTTTATGCGCAGATATTGTCCCTGTCCTGTTGTTTTTATGATGATATTTCCGAATTCTTCTACCGACTGAAGCCTTCCTGTATAACTGATCATGTATTGAAAACTTTGGTTTTCATTTTCTCCAAAACTTCCCGGAGCGGCGTCCAAATTTTGTTCCGATAAAGCAGCAGTAACATCCTCTGGGCTGATTTCGTAAATAGCCATAACATCTGGCTTGAGCCAAATCCGCATGCTATAGGTCATGGTCGCTCCGAACACGGTAATTCCTCCCACACCGTTCACGCGCTGTAATTGAGGGATGAGATTTATTGCCGCATAATTCTGAAGAAAAATCTGATCATAACTGTTATTTTCACTGAAAACAGAAAAAATAAGCACGTTGCTGCTTTGTTGTTTGCGCACGGTGATTCCCGCTTGGATAACCTGAGCGGGTAACAGACTTGTTGCCGCAGCGACTCGATTCTGCACATCAATCGCCGCCTGATCCGGATCAACTCCTGTTTCGAAAAATACACTAATCGATCCGGAACCAGTATTTGTTGCACTTGAAGAAATATAAGACATGCCCGGAACGCCGTTAATCTGCTGTTCCAATGGGATAATAACGCTTGTCAGAACCACATCCGCATTTGCACCGGCGTACGAGGCGCTGACTTGAACTGTTGGAGGCGCAATATCCGGATACTGAGCAATCGGTAAATTCATCAACCCCAAAACACCCAATAAAACAATCAGAACAGAAATAACTGTACTTAACACCGGCCGTTCTATAAATGTTTTTAACATGGGCTTCTATTTTATCGCGTTGTACAGCGAATCTGCATTAAGCAAACGAACTTTTATCAACGTACTATCCTTTAATGTAGCGCTGTTGATAACCACACGGTCACCTACAGTCAATCCATTTTGCACAATCCAAAACTGACCGTCGTTGGTTGGAATTGCCGTTATCGCCGTACTAATTGCTTGATTATCATTGTTCACTTTGAAGACAAATCGTTTGTCTTGCACTTCGTAGGACGCACTTTGAGGAACCAATAGAGCGGTATCAATCGTTCTTGGAATACGAACGACCGCGCTTGCTCCGCTGGGAATCAAACCCGTTGGATTTGGAAAAATTGCCTTAAATTGAGCAGAGCCAGTTTCAGTATCGATAAGTCCGCTTGCAGTTTCTAATTTCCCTTGTTCGGGGTACTCGCTTCCATCAGCAAGCAATAATGTAACAGCCGGCAATTGGTTCAATTTCTCCTGCATGGTATTGCCTTTAATCGTTGTAGAAAAGGAAAGCAACTGTTTTTCATTTAAGCCAAAATAAGCGTACACATACTTGATGTTCGATAAAATCGTCAAGGCATTTGCACTCGTACTGCTGACCAATGCACCGACTTTGTAAGGTATTGTACCAATTACTCCCTCCTGCGGACTCACAATCGTCGTGTATCCTTGATTTGTTTTCGCATTTGCATAAGCGGCTCTTGCTTCTTCAAGAGCCGCTTCCTGCGCCTGCAGATTGTATTGCGCAGCATCCAATTGATACTTGCTTACAATATCTTTCGAGACCAATGGCCGCACTTTCTCCACTTCCATTTTTGCAGCGTTAACATTTGCTAGTGCGCTTTGAATCGCAGCTTGGGAAGTAATGACTTCTTGGTCGTATTGAGGATTCCGAATCTTAAACAACAATTGGCCTTTCTTCACCGAAGCGCCCTCTTTGACATAAATATTCTGTAAATACCCGTCAACCATCGGCCTGATTTCCACGACCTGCTGTCCTTCGATAGTCGCTGGGTAATCCACAAATATGCTGGCAGTCTGAGGCGTTAAGACAATCACATCATAATCCTTGATGGTCTCCACTTTCTGATTTTTATTTTCCGAACGATTGCATCCCGTGACTAGAAGAGCAATCCAACAAATGAAATTTAGTGGGGTTATTCTCATTTTCAGCAAGTAATGTCCTTAGCTAGAAGCTTTAGTAATAGAATATTGTGCCATCGGCATAAAAACCGACAGCAGCTATTTCCTTTTACTGCTTTTGCTTGAGGAACGTCCGTTAGATTTGTACCGATTTCCGCCAACCTTATCCATTGACATGGTTGTTGGCTTATTCTTTTGAGAAGAAAACTGTCCTTTATCTTTCACAGCAGATTGGTCATGCGTTCTCTGTTCTTGCGTTGGCTGTACTTGCCTCGCAGTTTCTACACGTCGCTCGTTTGGTTGCGACTTGTAATTCACACCTCCAGCACCATTGAAACTCGGCCTGTTATCTGCGACTTTGCGAATGCCTACATTATCCACGTACACATTCCGAATGTGGTTTTTATTGATGCGATTTACAGCTGTGTTATAATAAAAACGGCCATTTTGCCATTTACCTCCGATATAACCGGTTCCGAAATAGCCAAATCCGTAATTTATCCCGCCGTAATATCCGACGCTTGCACCCCAGTAACCTGGGTACCAAACGTAAAGCATGTTTTCAAATGCCCAATATCCAGGTGTCCAGTATAAATCTACAGCAGGTGGCAAGACCCATACACCGGGCACCCAATAATAACCGTCATCACCATATGCCCAATACCCAGGAATCCATATGTATCCGTCGCCTGGACAAAATGGCTGCGTGTAAACTCGTAAAACTGGTGGAGCTATGGTTGTGGTAATACGAACTTGTACTTGTGCATTTGATTGTGACGCCGAAGCTAAAAAAACAGCGCAAAGCAAGAGAACTTTGATTAAATTTTTCATGTCGATAGATATTTTACTATAAATTTATAAAAATCTTTTTTAATTAAAATTAATTATTTAGTTAAAAATTGTAAAATTTATCTCTTGACAAGGAAGAGCATTAACCACTTAGTATCAAATGATTTCATATAAAAGACAAGTAGACGGAACGGAAAGAATCGGATGTATTGCTTTTAGACTTCGAGAGAAAAACTCAAACTAATAAACCAGCTACATTTATTTAGTTTAAGCGTGAAAAGGGATTATGATTTGAATAAAGGCAGGTTCTATAAGCTGACTTTATATAAATTTCATTTCAGTCGCTTTATGAATTAAGGATGCAGAATTGGACACTGCAAACTTCTGAAGAAGATTTCTACGATGGGTTTCTACAGTCAACGGGCTGATAAACATCATGTCCGCAATTTTTGCTGTCGTATGGCCTTGAGCCATCATTGCCAATACCTCTCGCTCCCGTTGCGTGACATTCGGCACTGAGTCGCTATTGTTTTTTAAAACAAAACTCATTTCACGGCTTAGCACTTGTTCATCATCCATCACACGCTGAATTCCATCGATAAGCTCTTCTGCGGACACATTTTTAAGTAAATAACCAGACGCACCAGCATGTAGCATTCGCATCGCAATGCTTCCTTCATTTAAATTACTTATCGCAATAATTTTCGTCTGCGGATACTGCTTTTTGATTAATTCGGTTGCATCGATTCCGTTAATATCTGGCATATTAATATCCATCAAAATAACATCGATGGCGTTATTTTTCAAAAAATCAACGGCTTCCTGCGCACGGGTAAATGAGCCTCTAAGCGATATGGAAGACCTATTTTTTAGAATAAATTCGAAGCCACTCAATACCAAAGGATGGTCGTCAACGATAAGCACTGAAATAATTTTATCCATTTATTTGAAGCTGAATATGAAACGATGCGCCTTTGCCCTCAGCTGCATCAATTTCTAGTTGTCCATTTAAAATATCTACGCGATTGCGAATGTTTGATAAGCCGATTCCTTCGCTAAGAACGTTTTCTTTCTTCGCGTCAAATCCCAGTCCATTATCTTCAACCGTTATGTAAAAATATCCGTCTGTTTCTGCGCATTGCACCCAGACTTGAGATGCGCCGCTATGTTTGACCGCATTCGTTAGCAATTCTTGCACAATTCGATAGACTGCAATCAAAAAGGATTGTTTGTATTCGCTGCGCATATTCGACGCCTGAAAATCAATCTGCAAATTCGAATGAGCCATCGCATTGCATAAATCGCGCAAAGCTGCCTCCAAGCCCATGTACAACAACGACTCAGGCATCATGTTTCGAGCTACCCTTCGCAATTCATTGACCGAATGGTCTAATTGATTGATGATCGTGTATAAATCCATTGTTGAATCCTCCTGTTGTTTTTCATTCTTACTTGCGACTGCCGAAAGCTTCAATTTCACACTAGCCAGCATTCCCCCTAAACCATCGTGCAAATCTCTTGCTATTCGAGAACGTTCTTTCTCCTGTCCTTGCACCATCGCATTAAACAAGTTTAGCTTTTCCTGCTGTTTTGTGTTTCTTAATTCTTCTTGCAGCAACAATTCATTTTGCGCAGCCAATTTCTTTTTATTTTTTAGCGATGAATACCAAATAAAACTCAACATCGCTAAAATGATACTGGCAAGAATCAATAAACCAATCACAATCCGGGAACGTTGCAACGCAAGTTGATGTTGTTGATTTTCTGCATCTATTCGTAAAATTTCGTTTTCTTTCTCCGCAGTGCGGTATTTTTTTTCAAGTTCCAGCGTTCGGATTTCAGCTTTGTCTAAAAAAATGGAATCAGCAATGATCTTATATTTTTCGAACCATTGAACAGCCTCTTTGTCTTTTCCCAACTGCGAAGCGGTTGTTGCTAGGTTATAATAAACCATTTGCTTATTCCGTAGCGAAGGTTTTTGCTCTACATAAGGCAATACATCCAGCAGTTTTTGCCTAGCCAACTCCGGCTGTTTGTTTGCTTGAAAAGCCGCAGATTGATCGAAAAGAATCGTAGCAACCATGTCTTGATTATTTTGTTCTTTTGCTGCCGCAATGCCTTTTTCGAAATAACTATTTGCCTTCTGAAAATCTTGTTGCTTTTCCCAATAACTTCCTTCAACAGCATAATACAGAGGGCTGTAGGATGAGAAAGGAATTGACTTCAAAACCTCTTGCGCCTGATCCAATAACTTGCGCGAGCGGACAAAATCTTTGTTCTGAATTGAATTTCGTGCACCATTGACAAACAAAGTAAATTGTTGCTCTTCCGAATCCCTCTTCCCTTTCAACAGTGCTAACGCTTCATCATAAAACCGATCAGCCTTTGCATACTCCTGCAAATTCATCAAAGCCATGGCAACATTCTGGTAATTATTCCCAATTAGTGTCGTGTCCGAAATTCGTTTGGCCATCGGAATCACTTTCTCCAACAAAACCTCAACATACGCATGAGCATCGCCATCTCGCTGAAGCAAGGCACCATAACTCCCCCATAACCTAGCACGATATCGCGTTGCTTGCGATTTATACGCATCTTCGACATGTTTCAAAAAACCCTCAGCCTCCATGTATTGCTGTTTGGCGAGTGCAGGGTCGACATCAAAATGAATCGCTGCTAGATAAAACTTATACACACCTTGGTAATAGCTGGACTTGGCTTTATTCCCTAATTCTTTTGTAGCTTCTTCAAGGAAAGTTTTCGCTTTTGCAGTATCATAATCTGACCAAAAGAAACTTAGGTCGTAGAGTGCCAATGCCTTTTCCTCATTATTATTTATCAACAGAACCTGACGGTATTGACTATCGCTATGAAGCTTTAATTCCTCTTTTGATTGTCCAAATCCTTGCCCAATTAAAAGCAACAAACAAAAGATAGAAAGACCGAGATTCTTTGACATGTAGACGAAAGCTGGTTGATTATTTTTGAAAATACGGATTAATCTTTAAACTAACAATCTGGAACCAATCCCATCGTAACTCCGGAAGGACTCCAAATTGGAACCAACCTAGTGCCACATCCAGAACCATCCCCATCATTTTCACTGACTTCACGATTCGTATCAAACGATAAATTCAAACTTGATCCTTTCGGAAACGGGCCATTCTCTTCCATAAAATCCACTTGCATGGTCATCTTTACCTGCTCTTGCTGCATCGAACCTTGAAAGAGCATCTGCTGTCCTGCATTCTTAATTGAACCCGTTATCTGCTCTTCTAGAATTCGAAAATAAATTGTAGGGTCGCTAGTTTCCATGCGATAAGTAGATTCATCAAATTTTCCGCGAACCTTGAAATTAATCTCGCCTTTATCTCCAAAGTCAGCCATAAAGACCATCGAAACTGAATCATCCAAAGCTTCAATTAATGCTACGCGGCCTTCCCCATTCCAGGTGTAGTTGGTCACACCATCCTGCGAACGAGCCCCTTTTGCAGTTCCCACGAAAGGCTTTCCTCCATACCTCGCCGTAAAATTTTCTTTGCTATTTATTTCTTCGGAATCTTTAGTACAGCTCGTAAATACGAGTATGCCTATGCACAGCTTTATAATACTTTTCATTTTATCTAAGATTAAGTTTGTTATCGCCAAATCATTTGGCCTCCGGCAGTTTCAATATGATCTTTTCCTTTCAAAATCACGGGAATTACTCCTGGAGAATTTGCTTCTACAGGATCAACATTATACTGCTGTCCGTCATTAGGAATGATTTTTAGAGACCACATAAAACCGAAGGGACCTGTCTGCCTGTACTCGGTTCCGACCAACAAGTATTTTCCGTCAGGAGAAAATACGGGAACTGATTCTTTAAAATTACTCGTCGTAACTTGTTTTAGATTGGAACCATCAATACCCATCGTATAGATATGATTTGCAATTTGCACGGCCAATTGGGTTCCAGCTTGATTAACTTCCAGCTCGCCCCAGTCCTGATAATCCATTTCTTTGACCAATGTTCCGGAAGTGTATGGCGGGTCTAAGCGGAGAATGTAATTTTTATGCGTTAGCAGTAGCGCATTATTTGGTAACCAAAGTCGGGATTCGTTTAAATCAAATTCTTCGCCATTGATATCGTGAATACGTCCAACCATCTCTCCATTTCGCTTTAAAATAGTTATCCCATCTTCTTTTTCATTCGAAGTGACCAAAATCAAACTATTGTCTGGAGAAAGATAACCCTTGCATAAACCACTCAGCCCGGGGCCATTGTAAATAAATTCCTCCACAATACTTCCGTTTGCAATATCGCTTATGGTAAACCGGATATCATATTGCCCCAGTGTACTGGCGTTGATAACCGTTAATTTAAACTTGCCATCTCGCGAAATATCAAAATTATTGAGTTTGGTGTCATCCGGAATAAATGCAGCGCCGACACCATCGGGCAAACTCATTTTAAGAATACCTTCCGTTGCCCAATCGTAATAAATCGTTCCGTTAAGTGCTGCAGGATATAGATTTCCAGAACCATCCGGTCCATCTTCGCCATCTTTTGAACATGCCAAAAAAAAACACAGTAAAATACTCAAACCAATTATCTGCTTTTTCATATGCTAACCTTTCATATAGTTCATATCAAAGTTAGGGCATCGAGGTCTGTCCATCAATCCACGAAAACAGGGATATTTAACAATGATTACATAGTAAGCTCAAATTTAATCAACGAAAAAAGCCACAGATGGAAGTTCTGTGGCTTAGTAATCGATAGCATTAAGTGCGTCTAAATCCTTAATTCAAAATATAATAAGTTTCATTGTAATATTTGCTTTTTTGAATATAAGCTATGCTCCTGTCCGCATTAAATATCCAATTAAATCGACGCAGCAGATCTGCTCCGAAATAGCTTAATTTTTGTATTTTAAGATCGCCGACAAATACCCCGGCAGGCACATCGCCTAACGAAAACTCTCCGACACTGAGCTGGTCAATGACTCCATTTTTAGTAAGTACAGATTGACCATTCGAATTCTTCAGTGTCTTTTCATTAATAAACGTCATTTTATCGTTGAACTGATGTTCATCTGAAAAGTTCTGTTCATAAATCAAACTTCCTGAATAACCTGATTGAAGCAAAAACTCAGTTGGATACGAAACAGCTTGAATGATGCTGTTAGCTGGAATAAAAAACTGTCCTCTTTTAAAAACTAGTGGGATGGCATCGTAATCATCCACAGATGGCAATTGGTCATAAACAACAAATTCGTTTGTATCGTAATCGATTTTGAAAGCTTTGCCTCCAAAAATACCGGTCCCGATTTTGCCCTCGGCTTCATGTCCGGTATATTCATTATCGAAGAATAATATTCCGTCCTTTTCGATGGGCCCGACTTTTACGGTATTGTTTCTGCTTAAGCCTCCCGAATATTCCGTCGAATCGAATTGTACGCTTTCTACTTTGCTTTTGCGATCCGGCGCTAAAGACGCGTCAGGCATTGCAATCTGAAACATGAGATCAACTGAGTCTGTTTTATTTACCAAAGCTTTCACGATAATGTTGTTGTGCTTCGTCAATCGAAAAGGAATTTTCTGTTGAGCGAAAGCAGTAACAGTCCATCCAAAAGCAACTAGAAAAAGCAGAGTTGTGTGTTTAAGCATGTTAAGAATCTATAGATTTACGTATAAACAAACATACTTATTTCTGTCAATTTTTTGACTGTGTACAGTCTTAAATTATACACTTAATTTGATCTTCAAAAGGAAGATAAATTCTTTGTGTTCTTTGTGATTCGAAAAGTTTGAACCACAAAGATTTTCCACAAAGTTTTCATAGATTGGTTATAAATATTATTTGACTCAGCTTTCTAATACATAAAGCTGAAATAGGACGATTAAAAACAAGATAAAGGCTATGATAAGTTGCTTAACGTTTTTATCAATCGCGATTAAGCCCGAAGGACGTCTGAATAGACTTCGGCGCCGAATCGGACCAAATGCAAAACTTCTCTTGATTGCTCGTATAAGTGTTACCATGTTCTTTCAGTAGAATTCAAAACGTTGTGAGTAATTAAGAATTCAAAACCTAAAATTATGATTTGCGATGCAAATCAGCGATTTGTTTAAGGGGACAAATCGGGGACAAAACTTAATTCACTGATTTTTAAGCAAAACTTTATACTAAAGATATGGATGAGTATGAATACTCATTTATTGAAAAATACATCTAAAGCAAATCAACTTTTCATAAGCCACAAAAAAAGCCAAAGAAACGCTTTCTTTGGCTTGAATATTTTGTAAATCATTTTTGCTATTGCTTGGTCCAAACTAAGCGATTTAAATCATAGCCGGCTTCTTTTGCTTTGGCTAAGAAAAGTTCCTTTGTCTGATCGGGCAAAGTTTTTTCCCTTGATAAGAACCAGATATATTCTGTACTCTCGCCGAATATTAAGGCATGTTGGTAGTCAGGATCTAGCATTACCACATTGTATCCCGAATAAAAAGGACCGAAAAAGGAAACTTTCAAAGCTCCTTTGTCCGTTTCATCTAAAAACTTGGCTTTACCATTTGCCTCTTTCCATTCCTTATCAATATCATGAAATCCGCGGTTCAGCACCTTCACCGAACCATCCTCATTTAGGGAGTAATTTGCTGTCACTTGGCTTAAATCTTTCTCCTGTTTAAAATCAAATCGAGCAATCTCGTACCACTGACCCATGTATTTATTGATATCAAAATTATCTACTACAGTTACACCATCTGGAACTTGTACATTTTTACATCCGCTCAGAAAGAAAAGCGAACTAGCCCCAATAAGAAGCATCATTGGAGTCAACCATTTTTTTGAATTTACCATGTTGTATAGTTTAAGTACTTGTTTAACGCAAAATACCCAGATAAGTTTTGAAATGAATGAATGATGCTGAAAATCCAAATAAAATAATAACGACTACAAACTGTTCAATAATTCTTTCGCCTTATTTAAATTTGCGTTCCAAGTCGCGGTTCGCGTTGGGTTATCCAGTAATTCAATTGCTTTATTCAATGTCGCTAGCTTTTCTGTTTGTGCAGTTTCTTGAAGTTTTTTGCGAAGCACCAATGCTTTCTCATAATCTTGGATACCTTCTAGCATCCGCTCGAAACGAATCGAACTGCGGTTTCCTGGATAGACGATATATGTGTCGCCAGCCGGCCAGGTTCTGAAACGAGAATCCTGCAATGGTTTTTCGACCCAAGAGTTATATGCCCAATGCAATACGCCATCGAAGCCAGACGCTAAAGCATACCACGCTAAAAAAGTAGACTCAGCAGGATCAGAAAATGTAAATGAGTTTGGAAATTCATCACTGCAACAAATATAATATGTGCTATTCAGCCCGCGGGCACGGCGATCAGCAATATCCTCTTTAGAGTAAGGGTGTCCTACAGCAATGCTAATATCCTCGCTGTCAGGAAAACGTTTGTATGTCTTTTGATTATCCGCGTATGAAATCCCTAATTCTGGGGATACTTTTTTAAGCAAAGCGAATGCAGCGTCCATTTCTTCTTTCGAACGTTCATCAATCGCAATATTTGTAAAGGATAGCCAATTTTTCTGTTTCAAATGCTTCACAAAATCGGTTAAAAATGGCTCCCATATTTCTTCGAAAATCGGTGTTCCTGCTTTCGCAACGACATCAACAAACTGACCTGTAGCCTCGTCTTTATAATGAACGGTGCTATTCCATGGAATGATCGAATAGCAGTTTAGCATTTTTGTAATGCCGAGATCCAGCATAAAACTTACCCATTTGTCAAAGACACTGTAATCGTAAGTCCATGTACCATCTTTCTTTTTCTCCCAAATAATCATGTCTGCGTACGGATCGTATGTTTGTACGTTCCAAGGATCTTTATTTAAAGTCGCCGTAATTACTTTTTGGCCCGCATCGGCTAACCTTTTCATAACAGGTTTCATCGCTTCGAAATGCGCATCGCTCCACATCTCCACACCTGCTGTACGCGCTACTGCTGAGGGATGTTGCCATTGATCCAAATGAAATGTCCAATTTTTTGGTTCTGGTAAAATTTGATCAAGCACTTCCAATCGGAGCGTTAATTTTCGAAGCGTTTTACCCTCCGATTTGATCAAAACAGCGGTGTTATATTCTCCTTTGGGAGCATCACGTGGAATTTGAATGGTTAACCAAACAGGTCTAACTTTTTTAGCCTCCAAATCGTAGCTTGTCAAGTCGTCCAGCATATCCGGCGATAATGAAGAAGCGAAATCTTCTGGCTTTCGATGCCCACATCCTTCGGCAAATTCATCGGTCATCACATAGCGAACGAAACTAGCTTGCGAAATCGATTTTGGAATTGTGTTATTTTTTGAAACAAAATCTGAAAGTTGCACTTCGACGTTTGGAATTTCATCTTTAGTCCACAATAGAACTTGTGCAGAAACAGTCTCTCCTTTCCAGCCTCTAACCACTGCTGTTTGTTGATTTGTTACTTCAGGAACAAATGATTTCGCAAAGCGTTTATCGATTGATGCAAAGGAAACATGAAGGCCATTTTTCACTTTGGACCAATCCGCAAGTGTGTCTGCTGTAGGATCCGCCATTTCCACAAAAGTTTCCGAAGTTTTCTGTGCGAATAAAGGGTGTGCTTGTACGGTCAATAAGCCGATTAATGAAAGGAGCAAAAATTTATTCTTGTTCATAATGTTTTATAAATATCTAACCAATCAAGAAGCTTTTGATGGCTGTAAATTATCATGGGCTAAAATAGCCATTACAATTAATAAATTTAAAAGACCAATTCAAATTTTCATCAAAATGGATACATACTACTCTTTTGTCAGCAGAGGAAATACATCCGTTTCCACATGCGCTTCATCCATATATCTTTTTAATTGTTCGAACACTGCAACGTGCTCTTTCACGACATTTCTAGATTCTGATGGGTCGTTTTTTAAGTTATAAAGTTCGTAGGTGCTTTGGCTGGGATTTCGAACTTTCAGCTTGACTAATTTCCAATCCTCCATTCGCACCGCTTGCCGACCACCATCTTCATGAAACTCCCAGTACAGATAAGCATGTTGCTTTTGCATTTTGGAATTGGATAAAGTGGGCTTAAACGAAATTCCATCTGTGTATACTGTATTTGGAGAATCTGAAATATCTGTCAAAGTCGGCAAAATATCCCAAAAAGCGCCAAGATAATTGCTTGTCACATTCTGTCGTATTTGCTTTGGCCATTTGACAATCAATGGTACTTTTATGCCACCTTCATATAAATCTCGTTTGTTGCCACGCAAACCTCCTGAGCTGTTAAAGAAATCCGGGTCAGCACCGCCTTCCCGATGCGAACCATTATCACTGCTGAACACGATAATCGTTTCTTCGCTCAAGCCCAACTCTTCCAGCTTACCTAAAATCTGTCCGACATAGGCATCCATTCTTGTAACCATTGAAGCAAAGGTTGCACGAGGTTTGCCTACAGAGGTATAGCCAGCAATCGTGGCCTGTGGGCCATAAGGCTGGCCACGATGTGCTTTTTCTTCAAAAGCATGTTCATACAATGCATAAAATTCATCTTCAGGACCTGCTAATTCCGCATGTGGCAAAACCGTAGGAACAAAAAGAAAAAAAGGTTTGTCTTTATTTTTTTCAATAAATTCTAGTGTTTTTTCTTGAATCAATTCAGGAGCATACACAACTTTACTCGACAAATCATTGCCTTCCAATTCAATTTTTGTTTGATTATGCCAAAGATGTGTTGGGTAATATCGATGGGATTGCCGTTGGCAATTGTACCCAAAAAACTCGTCAAATCCTTTATTTGTCGGGTCTCCCGAAGTTCCTACCATTCCCATGCCCCACTTTCCAAAAGCACCGGTGACATAGTCATTTGCCTTTAGGAGCATCGCAATAGTTTGTACCGAATCCGGCAAAGGCTGTTGTCCCTCAGGTTCTAATTCTTTGTTCCCTCGAATCGGTGTGTGTCCAGTATGTTGGCCAGTCATCAACGCCGAGCGCGACGGAGCGCAAACTGAAGTTCCGGCATAAAAGTTTGTGAAACGCATACCCTCTTTCGCAAGCTGGTCGATGTGTGGAGTTTTGATTTTTGCCTGACCATATGCTCCTAAATCACCATATCCCAAATCATCAGCCAGAATAAAAACGATATTCGGTTTACGGACGTTGTCTTGTGCGGAAAGACTTTGGAAAATTAGGAAAAGGAAAATGATTGATAGAAAAGATTTCATAAGTTAAAACTAGAAAAAGTCTTGGAATAAACCAATTTATCCTATTTGAAACTGTCCGTTTTTATCTTTTTATTTAGGCGAAATTGAAATCTAAATTGTCATAAAAAATTAAATACTACAAAATTGGTAGACTAAATGTGTTTATGTATATTTGCTTTTAAGTTTATAATAAACAGGCATACCTAATACCTGAGGGCACATAATTAACTGGAGGAAACATGAACAGCACAATCATCTTAAACAAAATAAGGGCACTTCGAAAACAAAATAAGTTATCCCAAACCGATATGGCTGAAAACTTATTTATTGCTTTGAAAACCTATCAGAATATCGAAAACGGAGTCACCAAAATAGATATCGAACGTCTGCAAAATATTGCGCAGATTTTAAACACCGATATCCATGATTTATTGGGGAATACAGAAGAGAAAGGAATCGAGTTAACAGGCCTTCAATCGGAAGAAAAAGACTTGTACAAACAAATTATCAAAGAAAAAGAAACCTACATCGAGCGATTGGAAGAGAGCTTGAAGTTCTATAGAAACATTATCCGAGAAAACAATTGCATCTAACAAAACAAATCCCGAACGAAGCGTCCGGGATTTTTTATTAAAAGGTTAATCACTAATTATAAAAATCTTTAATATCTTCTGGATGAAGCTCCCCCACCGAAGAAAATCGCATTGGTCAACAACCTGCTTGAGTTCAGCCAATAGCCTCTAAATGTAGGGGATTCAGCAAAATAAATTACAGACCCTCTGCCCTTACTCGAAGCACCGACAACTATACTTTCTTTCAGGCGAGATAAGGCTGTTGTATCCGCATAGCCATTTACCAAAATAGCATTGCTTTTTAATACGGCAAAATCGATGAGCGACTGGTCCAAACCAACCACATTATTTTTCAATGTATACGTATCTTTATTTTCAATTCCATACGTCAAAGGACTTTTCAAATCCAATTCCGCACGGAGAATCACTCCGTTTAATCGTGGACCAGAACCACCTCTTGGAGAAACTTCTGGAGCTGGAGTGGAAACGACTGGCGCGGAGGTTGAAGGTGCTTGACCAACTCGTTGCGATGAAAACACAGACCCATTTACCCATGCATTCGTCGTACTTAAACTAATCAATGTACCGCCATTCTCAACCCAAGCGCCTAATTTTCTAGCGAAATCCGCAGAGAATTGCCCACCCGTAAGAATAATCGACGTATAGGCATTTAAATCAGTGCGCTCGATATTGTCTCCATTTAATTTAACCACTGGAATGTCATGCGTCAATGACAGCAAAGCCCAGATTTCTCCAAAACTTGTCCAGCTCCCGCCAGAAACCAACGCTACTTTCGGTTGCTTGATTACACGGATATTGTTGCTTCCCAAATCAATTCCACTTACGCTAAATCCGTCACTGATGGAGTGAATAGGAATTCCTGTTTTAGCACTTGCTTGCTGGACCAATTCCAACAGTTTTGCGGGCTCGACGGATTGATAAGCTACCGGAATGACAATACTACCTACTCCAAATTTCTGCTCGCCTTTGCTTGTTTTGATTGTAAATGGCTGACTTGCCACCCGAGGTACAATTCCTTGTGCTTGCAAGAAATAAACTGCTTTTGGAGCTAAATAATCTGCATACTCAAATGCATAGGCTAAATTCGATTGATCAACAGCCGTTTGTGGCAACGCAGGCAATTCCGAAATACGCTCGCCTAGACCAACTACCGCTTTTGATTTCGAAAATGGAACGCCATACCCATGCACCGTACTCCATCCCGAAACATCATAGAATGTAGTGGTTTTATCAAAGCCGTTGGTTTCATTTTCTTCAAAAATGGATTGAAGGATTCGGAATTGGGCTTGTTTTAAAGGAACTACATAAGCTGTTCCCGGTTCGAATGTTTTGCCATCTTGCGTAAATGCTTTATTCAAGGCATAGACTTCTATTTTATGATTCAGCAAATGCTGAAGAAATAAACGGTTTAAGCTTTGGTCTTTTTGGCTTCCAAATACGATAGACTTCGTAGCCAATTTATCTGCCTGAACCAATGCGCTTTCAAAAAACTCTTTTTGCTCTTTCAAGAAAGCCTCTTTGTTATCTGTCGCCGCCAATAAACCTGCAATGCTGATTTCAAAGTTATCTTTTAAGTTTCTCGAAAATGTACGTATTCCGGCAGGCGTTTCTACAACGACACCTGAGGTAGAACCCACTTCCAACGTTATGCCGGCACCGCCCTGATAATCTGGATAAGTAGAACCATAAATCGGAGAAAGATTGGTAAAACTTTCTTTTGTAAAGAATAATGAACCTATATTATTTAATGCTTTCGAGAAGTAATTTGCCAAAATTCCAGTCAGCACATCATAATTCGTTTTAGGTAAAATATTATTCCAAGTTGTCAAAGGCGAAGGTTCAAAATAATAAGTACTTCCGCTTCCCATTTCATGGAAATCAAGGTACACATTTGGATACCATTGATGGTAGTAAGCAACACGGTTTCTGCTTTCGATCTGCGAAAGAGCCAACCAATCTCTATTTAAATCATTCCAAAAATGATTTCCGCGATGAGGCGTCCAGCCTCCGCTATGGCCTAAATCCGCGGGATCTGAAATCCCAGGCTCTGAATGAAAACCATTGATAAATGTCGTTGCGCGTTCGCGCCCGTCCGGATTTTGAGAAGGCTCAATCAAAACAACCGCATCATTCAAGCGATTTGTAATCTCTGGATTCTCTGTAGCCACTAGATAATAAGCCGCTAAAACGGCTGCATCCGTTCCCGCAATCTCTCCACCATGCACGTTATAAGCCAATTCGACAATTGCTTTTTGCGAAGCATAATCTACTTTCGCTTTCGGGTCGATCAGCTTTAAATGGTCCACACGGATTTGCTCTAAATTGCGTTGGTTATCTGGAGACGAGATAATCAATTTCACCTGATCGCGCTTTTCCCAGCTCTGTCCAAAAACAACTAAGGAAGCGCGGTCAGATTTTTCTGCCAAAAGCTTAAAATATTCAACAACTTTATCATAGCGCACCAAATGTTTTCCGATTTCAAATCCGAAAAACTCATCAGGTGTTGGAATCGCTGCGCTGAATTTTTCCGTGCTATTGAAGTAATAATTGTTTTGCGCTGACCCTATGGAAGCCCAAAGGATTAGCCCAATAAGTATGATTTTGTTTTTCATTCTGTATATAAATTAGTTCGATTGATTTTTAAAATTAAAAGCATTAATAGCCAGGATTATTCGTTCCGTTTAAATCTGGATCCGAAAGCACATCAGACTGCGGGATTGGGAAAATCCAAAAGTTCTTGCTTACACCCAAAACTTCTTCCGCCTGCTCGGTCCGCACCAAATCGTACCAACGATCAGCCTCAAAAGCAAATTCCAAACGGCGTTCATCCCAGATTGACTGAACTATGGCATCTTTATCCGTATTTCCCACAGGATAAAGCGTCGCTTCTGCACGGTCCTTGATCAAGTTCAAATCTGCTATTGCACCAGCATAATCTGGATTTGCTTTTCGGGCACGAGCTTCCGCACGAATCAAGTGCAAATCAGCAATTCGAATGACATAAGCCGGATTGATATTTGGAGAAACCGTATGGTATAGATTCACAAAAACATCTGTTCCCCGTGTCGCAATCAGGCTTTTTCTATTCCCTCCTTTAGCTGGGTCATTCAGCAGGTTGATGATTTCATTCGACGGCCTAAATTCATAAGAACCCCTTGGCGTTCCCGAAGCAGGAAACCACGCGCTTCCGCTTGTCCCTGCGTTTGTCGCAGTGGCTGAAAGTTCGAAAACAGATTCCGATGTTAAAAATGGCGCAACAAAAAACTTATTGTATGGTTTTAAGAGCGCATATTTAGGATTCTGAATAACGGCTGTCGCTTCCGTTTCTGCTTCTTCAAATCGTTTTGCATAAAGCAAAACTTTTGCTCTGAAAGCCCTAACGATTGCCTTTTGCAATTTATTCCGCGTTTGGCCGTCGTCAGCTGGAAGCAAATCCTCCGACGATTTTAAGTCTGACAATATCTGTGCGTAGGTCTGTTCTTCCGTACTTCTGGAAATCGCTCCCAAGGAAGTCAAATCTGTCGTTGGATTCAGTTGCAATTGTACACCTCCCCAACTGCGCACTAAATTGAAATATGCAAAAGCACGAATAAAATAGGCTTCACCTATTAATTTGTTTTGTTCGCCTTCGGCGAATGTCGCATCTTCCACTTTCGGAATTTCCGATATCGCCCAGTTCACGACATTGATCAATGCATAACTCGAAGCATAGGCTCCAACGATTGCTGAATTGGTCACGGTAAAGGCATGGTTGTCCAATTCAATGTTTTGGCTTTGGCTTCCCGCGAAAAAAACATTGTCTCCAGGAAGAACCGCCAAGGTAAGCGCAGAGCCGATAGAATAACTTTTTAGATTCGAATATCCAGCATTCACCAATGCCCGAGATGTTTTCGCATCATATACCGCATTGTCGGCAAGCAACGCATTCGTCGGTTTTAAATCCAAAAACTTCTCACAGCCGCTAAAGGTAGTCAATGTTAGGAGAGCGAACGCACCTATATATACTTGTTTAACTATTTTTTTCATGAGGTAATCGATTATAATGTGATGTTTAAGATAAATTCAAAAGTCCGAGGCTGAGGCACTGTAGCCCAATCGTATCCTGCGGTATTTTGGTTTGTGCTCTGTGCACTCACTTCAGGATCCAGACCTTTGTAGTTCGTTAAAGTCCATAAATTAGTTGCAGAAATCGTTGCTTTTAAGCGGTTTACTTTAAGCTTCGAGGCAATATCTTGTGGCAAAGTGTAACCTAAAGCAACATTGCGCAAGCGCAAGAAAGAACCATTTTCTAAATAACGGCTACTCAGATTCGCTACCTGTCCTGTGTAGTTATTTGCAGAAGAATTATTTTGCTCCGGGTTTAAAGTGAATTTAGTCATCTTCGGAATGTCAGTCACATCACCCGGTTTTTGCCAACGATTCAACTGGCGCGGATCAAAACCAATTCCGTTTTGCGTACCACCGTGAACAAGGAAGAAGTTATGCATGTTCAGGATATCATTCCCTTGGGTAAAATAGAAGAACACATTCAAATCAAATCCTTTTTTGGTAAATGTATTGGTCAATCCACCAATAAAATTAGGCTCTGTATTTCCCAATATCTGTCTGTCAGCATAGTTGATTATGCCATTTCCATCCACATCTTCATACACTGCATTTCCTGTCTGAGGATCAACCTCTAATTGTTTGTACAAGAAAAATGAATTGATTGGATAACCTTGTCTCAAGATAGACGTTCCGCGGTTAGTCGCTCCCATCGTTTGTTCTTGAGGGATCTTCTCAATTTTATTGCGGTTGTTCGAAATATTAAAGGATGTTGACCAAGAGAAATCATTTTTGCGGATGTTCATGGATTCGATGGTCAGCTCAATACCTCTATTGCTGATCTCTGTGTAATTCTGAATCGCCGTACTGTAACCGCTACGCGAAGGCACGATCACACTTTGCAAACCATTTGTCGTGTATTTATGGTACCAATCCAAACTCACATTGAAGCGGTTTCTTAGCAAAGCCAAATCAACTCCCAAATTCGTTTGGCGTGTGGTTTCCCATGTCAAATCTGGATTTGCCAGACGGCCTGGCGACAAACGTGGCTGATCCAAATAGGACTCTGCGCTCGTAGACCAAATGGCTAAAGCGTCGTAATTTCCAATTCCATTTTGGTTACCTGAATACCCAAACGTTGCTCTAACTTTCAATCCATTAATGGTTGGATTATCAATTAAGAAACTTTCGTTTCCTACATTCCAGATAAAACCACCTGCTGGAAAATAGCCCCAACGAACATTTTGTCCGAAACGGGATGAACCATCTGCCCTAAGGCTAAATTCCAACGAATAGCGGTCATCATACGTATACCCTGCGTTTCCAAAGAATGAAACCAAGCGGTTTTCATCCCGCGACGAACCTCCGGTTGTTGTTCCTCCAGAAGAAACTTCGCGCAGTACATCAAAAATATAATTCGACCCAGAAGCCGAAACTCCTTGTGATTGATTTACATTGATTGTGTTCCCCAACAACACATTGAAATCGTGCTTCTCATTAAATGTTTTGACATAAGTCAATAACTGTTCGGCAGTATATACTTGTATCAAACTATTCGACGCTGTCGCAGCTCCGGCATTGCTCAATGCAAAATCGGAAAAACTGCGCGAGCCATTGCTTGTATAATCAAAGCTGCCGCTCGTTCTATATTTTAAATTCGGCAAAAAGCTATATTCCGCATAAAGATTTACCGTATTGCGCCAAGTTGTATAGTTATTATCCAAATGCTCAATCAAGCGCAAATGGTTATTAAAGGTCGCATGATTTAAATAATTGCCATTTGCATCATAGATTGGCAAAAAGGAACGCGGGAAAATTGCTGAATTAATAATACCTCCTGGATCGTTGTCGTTGTTGCGTACATTCGCACGTGTCGTGCGTGCAAGGCTGTAGCTAGTCCCAACTTTTAACTTATCCGTTACGTTGTTGTCATAATTTACCCGAGCCGAGAAACGCTGAAATTTATTAGGTTTGACAATGGACTCCTGCCCTGCATAACCCAAACCGATGTAATGGTTGCTGGTATTGGAACCGCCGTAAAGAGACAACTGATAATCCGTGTTTTTTGCACGCTGAAATAAATCGCCGATACGGTCGTAAGTTGGAAGATCAGCAATGTTGTCGCGCCCGAAGTCTACATCGCCATTAGAATCTTTAAAAGGATAGACCAAATCCCAGTTTGTCGGCTTCTCGCGGTTAAGGTACGTACCGATCGATTCGCCATTTTCCAAAGCTGTGTTTACCCAAGCTTCTTTTAATAACTGCCCAGTTTCAGGGCCCGTTGTCGCTTTGAATTTATTGACAGCCTCAGACCAACCTTGTTTGGTTGAAAAATTAATCCTAGAAGCTGTATTTCGCTTTCCTCTTTTGGTTTGGATAACCACAACGCCATTTGCACCTTGCGAACCATAGATTGCAGTCGCATTCGCATCTTTCAATAAAGTAACGCTTTCAATATCTGCCGGATTGATATCCGCCAAAGGATTGGAAAGCAAATTTCCACCTCCACCCGTTACCGGCAAACTTGTGTTCATAAATACACCATCCACCACATACAATGGCTCTACCGAACCGCTGATGGAGTTATTTCCGCGAATTACAAAGCTCACGCCTCCCCCAGGCGTTCCTGATGTCGCTGTGATTTGCGCTCCAGCAGCCTTACCCTGCAAGAGCTTAACAACATCTTGATCAGCCTGATTGGCATTGCGCTCATCAAAATTGACGGTCGTAATCGAACCGCTGACTGCTTTTCGCTGTGTAGTTGTATAACCAGTGATGACCACCTCATCTAAGAAATTGCCCAAGACCAACAAGTTAATCGTGATTGGCTGTTTGTCATCATTTACTTTGATTTGCTGCGTTTCGTAACCCACACTGCTCACCTCTAAAGTCACCGGAAATTTCGGGACCGATAATTGAAAATTACCTGTTGCAGATGTAAAGGTTCCATTATTTCTATTGTCTAGTTGCCTGACCGAAACACCCTGCAAAGCTGACTTTTTTTCGTCATCCAGAATAGTTCCGCTAATTTTTTGTTGTGCCCAAGCTACATTTAATAAACTGAAGCTTGTCAACAGGATAAAGAGTAGACGCTTATCCGCAATATGATACTTTAAGATTGATTTCAAAGACATGTTTTATTTTAACTAATTGATTGGATACGGTTAATTAGAATCAAAATGATTCGGATATAGAAATCCCATGCTGAAGCGATTTGCCTCAGCGATATACTTTAAAAAAGATGTGGGAATTAAACGATTAGCAACACATGCACATTCGGCATGTCATCTCATAGGTAGATGCGCCAACGTTTGCAACGTGCATTTGGGAAAGATTTACGGTTGTTCTGTTTCGGTTAGAAACAAGAACATCGGGGACAGTTTGGTAAAGGTTTTTCTTCATGTAAGTGTTGTGTACCAATTAATGTAAATGTTGATTTTTCGATTAGTCTACTAATTTAGTAGATTTAATTTTTACATGTCCAAAGGTATTATTTTGTGTAACAATTAAAAATGTATAATACCTACCTATTTAGGTAGAAATACTACTTATTTTAAGTGAAAGAATGTTAAAATTGGCTTGTTTGGTGGAATTTGGAAGTGAGAAGGAGATTGGAGATGTGAGAATTGCTAGCGCACGCGTTCCGCGTGTGCTAAACTTATATAAGACTCTTCGTTTCACTCAGAGTGACAAACACAACACAGAGCGACAAACAAGCCAATAAAAAAACAGGATGCCCTTAAAGAACATCCTGAATATATACCCTCCAATAACACCCTAGAAAGGTTTTTTACTTTTGAATTTTTACTTTTTACTTTGAAAGGCTTTTTACTTTGAAATTCCCTATCTTTACTTTCATAATACACGGGGTGCTTCGTTGAGAGGCTGAGATAATACCCGACACCTGATTTGGATAATGCCAACGTAGGGATTGTATGCCGAAACTTATTTTTGCATGTTTTTGCTCCATTCCTTTGGTTTCCAGACGAGTGGATTTTTTGATTTTAATCAGATTGAAACATATGGAAATAGAACAGTTTTCGGGAGGCCTAATCCCCCAGCAACAACAGAATTGGCAAGGTAGAGAAGAATGGTTTTTTAACCGGGAGCATACCGACACCTATGAGCAATGGTATGAAGGGCGCTATAAGCGCGCGGAAATCTGGCAGAAGAAAGTCATGGAACAACTGGTTTCCAAAGATGCGCGCGTCAAAACTTTACTTGAATTTGGCTGTGGTACCACACGTTTTACGCGATGGTGGAAGGAAATAGGCATTCAAGCTACCGGTGGCGATTTGTCCCCATTAATGCTTTCGCAAGCGATTCATTTGTTTGAAGGCGATTTGGTGATGGCCGATTCGCATCACATGCCTTTTAAAGACCATACCTTCGATTCATTGGCTTTTATCACAACATTCGAATATTACAAAGACCCCGTGAAAGTCATTCGTGAAGCGGCTCGTGTTGCAAAATATGGTATTGCCATGGGCATGATGAATAGAAATTCGCCTAAAGTTGTACGCCGCAGAGTGCAGCAGTTGTTTGGGAAGAATCCCTTTTATGTCACCGCAACATTTTATACGCCCAGCATGCTTAGCGAGATTATCCATGAAGCATTGAAAGGACGGGAATACAGCATCGAATGGACATGCACCGGACTTCCAAAATGGTTTCCGGTACAGCAATGGAGCTTGCCCTACGGCGATTTCTTTGGTTTGTACGTCAAATTTAATGATGTCGATTAGATGGAACAGCAATTAGGAAAAATAGACCAACATCTAGTCGACGAATTTATTCAGCAGAAATGCGGTCATTCCCGTCAGGAGGTTCGAGTCGGCTCGCAGTTTGGCGTGGATGTATCGCTGATTGATTTACCGAATGGTTTATGCATAGCAATGAGCAGCGACCCTTTATCCTTAATTCCCTCACTGGGTCTGGAGGAATCCGCTTGGCTTTCGGTGCAGTTGCTGGCGAATGATATGGCAACTACAGGCTATGCACCGCAATACGCGCAATTCGTATTGAATTTACCGGCTCATTTCCCAAAGAAAGATTTCCAAACCTATTGGGATTACATCCATCGGTATTGCGAAGCCATTGGCATCGCCATCACAGGAGGACATACCGGATTTATCGAAGGACAGAACTCGACTATTGCAGGTGGAGGCACTTTCATCAGCATCGCTCCTAAAGACAAATTGCTGGTTTCGAAATATGCGCAGGCGGGAGATTCCATTCTTGTGACCAAATCCTGTGCAATTTCCTCGGCTGCGATTCTCGCAATGAGCTATCCAGAAACTGTCAAAAACAAAGCTGGCCAACAGCATTATCAGGATGCTTGCCAATCTTTTTACCAAACCTCTTCCCTCTTGGACGCGCTGACGGCAGTCGGCTACCTTCATGAGCATACAGACGTTACCGCGATGCATGACGTGACCGAAGGAGGTGTTTTGGGAGCGATTTATGAATTAGCAACCGCTTCAGGAAACGGAGCAACGATACATTCCGAAAAATTGCCAATTGCTGCTGTCCAAGCTTCGGTTTGTGATGTATTTTCTCTAGACCCTCGCCATTGTGTGGGTGCAGGTTCGATGATTATCACCTGCAATGCGGGAAGCGCTCCGGCGGTTATCGAGCGATTGGCTCAAAAGAATATCGCTTGTACCGAAGTCGGTCAGCTGACAGCCAAAGAACAAGGTATTCAACTCATTGAGGTGGGAAAAACGAAATGGCTGAACTACCAAGCGGAAGACCCCTATTGGGTTGCATTTTTTAAGGCTTATCATTTAGGATGGAAATAATGGAAACTAAAACTGTACTTTCTTCGGGCATCTATTTGGTCATTGACCCATCTATGGACGAAAAAACTTTATTATCAAAATTGGCCATTATCGTCCAAGAACGGATTGTTGCGGTTCAAGTGTGGGATAACTTTCGTGAAGGACAGGCTGTCGAATCGTTGCTAACAAAAATAAGTTTGCTCTGTTCAAAGGCAAACATTCCATTGCTCATTAATAACCAATGGAGCTATCTGGAATCTGTTCCTTTAGACGGAGTTCATTTTGATGAAATACCTTCCGATTTAGCCGCTATCCGAAAGACCATTCAACGGCCATTTATTCAAGGATTAACCTGCAACAATGATTTGTCTCAAGTTCAATGGGCCGCCGAAAATGGAATGGACTACATATCCTTTTGTTCGATATTTCCATCAGCGACCTCAACAAGCTGTGAGCTGGTGGATTTTCAAACCATTCGCGATGCGAAAAGACTATTTAACAAACCGATTTTTTTGGCTGGAGGAATCAATCCCCAAAATGTGGGAGAATTATCCGAACTGCGATGCAATGGCATTGCTGTTATCTCAGGAATAATGGGTTCGGAAAACCCCCAAACAGCCATTCAAACATATTACAAACACTTAGGAGAATACGATGAGAATAGAAACTATTAATAAATTATGCTGTCCGTTTGATAAAGCGGATTTAGAATTAACGATTATCCGCAAAAACCTGTCGGAAAATATTATTGAAGGTTTTTTGATTTGTCAGGATTGCAAACGCCTATATCCGATTGTTTCGGGCGTACCGATTATGAGTCCGGATGAATACCGAGAATTTCCATTGGAACAGCCGATTTTGGACAAATGGAAAGCACACCTGGAGGGAAAGAAAATTGAAGGATTTCGGATTGTGGATGACAAATTAATAGGACAACCTTAAAAGTATCTTTACAATCGTCCAAATAACAAAAAGAAATGGCGCTGATTTTAGCACGTATTTTACGACTAAAATCAGCGCAGTTTTGTGAGTATGCTATTCCAGTTTACCTGCAATGCATTGCTTGTTTAGCTAAAAAAATCGTGAATATCTATGCTGAACAGCAGCTATTTTCGTAAATTAGAGAAAATTTGATGTCTATGAAAAAGCAATTCTTTAAATTTCTCAACACCATAAACAAATCCATTCTGCCAAGTTATACGAAAAAAGACCCTTCGAAACTAACGAAGACGCAACAGGCTATTGTGGCTTATCGGTATTATTGTCTGGTAAATTCTCTGGATTAACCGCATCGCTCAACACTTTGATGCTCGCCTGCGGCATCATGATTTTGCTTTCGTTCAGAATCGTTTTAATCTTCTCCGCAGTCGCATAATAAGTAGCCCAATAATCTGGACGTTCTGTCCAGCCACGAATCTGCAATTTCAATCCTCCATCCGTTAATTCACCGATTTCCATTGTCGGAGCCGGAGTTTCCAAAACTGCGCCTTCATTTTTTAACAAATCCAAAATTGCCGCACGTGCAGTTTTCATATCCGTATCGTAAGAAGCCGTAAATGAATGGGTAAATCTTCTTTTGGTGATTTTCGTGTAGTTTTTAATCACCGAGTTTGCCAATGGGCCATTCGGACTGAAAACCGTAACACCATCATCATCCGTCATCGTGGTATATAACAAGTCGATTTTGCCGACTGTACCGGAAGAACCATTGGCCGCGCTGATGTAATCGCCAACTTCAAAAGGTTTGAACACAAGAATTAATACGCCGCCGGCGAAGTTAGACAAACTTCCCTGCAAGGCCATTCCGACAGCCAAACCAAAAGCAGAAAGAATAGCAATAAACGAAGTCGTTTGAATACCCATTGTATTCGCCACTGTCAGAATCAGTAGCGTATAAAGTACAAACTTGAGCAAGCTGGTGATGAATGTACGTATGGATGGACTAACATTTCGACGGTCGAAACGCCTGTTAATCATGTTAATCGCAAATCGGATAAAATATCTTCCCAAAAACAGAATAATAAATCCAATGGCTATGCTAGGAAGCTTTAGCACGATGGAATCAATTAGTCTATCCAATGTTGTTTCTATTTGTCTTATGTTTTCTACGCCTTCCATATTTTCAAATTTATGCAAAAATAAACATTGCAATCAATTTTTGAATTTAATTAATGTGAAAATTAGCCTACCTTTATTCTATGTCTATCATTTACTTAGATAATAACGCAACGACTAAAATCGACCCTGAGGTCCTGGAAACCTTATTGCCATACCTTCAAGAACAGTATGGAAACGCCTCTAGCATACAGCATCGCTTGGGGAGGGAAGCCAACGCTGCCATTGAAAAAGCCCGCCAGCAGGTTGCCAGTTCTTTAAACGTAAAAGATAAAGAAATATTCTTCACTTCAGGTTCTACAGAAGCCATCAACACCGTGATTAAGGGTGTGTTCGACAACTATCAGCGGAAAGGAAAACACATTATTACAGTTAAAACCGAACATAAAGCGGTTCTGACGGTTTGCGAACAGCTTGAAAAGCAAGGTGCAGAAATTACCTACCTGTCAACCGATGCATCCGGAGCAATCGACTTGGATGAACTTTCAGAAAGCATTCGTCCAGATACGATTTTGGTGACCTTAATGGCTGCGAATAATGAAACCGGATTTATTCATCCCATAGAACATATCGCGATGCGCTGCCAAGAAAAAGATACACTTTATTTTTGTGATGCGACGCAATATATCGGAAAAGAAAAAATCGATTTGGCTCAGATTCCGATTGATATCTTATGTCTGAGCGCACATAAAATACATGGGCCGAAAGGCGTTGGCGCTTTATTTATCAGAAGAAAATCAAAACCTATACAGATTGAACCTTTAATTGTTGGCGGTAAACAAGAACATGGTTTTCGGGGCGGAACTTATCCGGTTCACGCTATCGCCGGATTGGGAAAAGCCATTGAAATTGCAACACCTTCAACGTCAATCAACGAATTAAGAGATTATTTCGAAGCGCAAATCATACAACGTATTCCCGAAACATCCATTTACTGCAAAGAACAGCTTCGCACAGCCAACTGCAGCAATATTCTATTTAAACATGTCCGCTCATCCGAGCTTATGGTCAACCTGCCTGAGATGGCAATCGCATCCGGTTCGGCATGCGTCTCTGGTGACAGGAATCCATCGCATGTATTAAAAGCAATGGGCTATGCTGATGAGGATGCATTTTGCAGCATTCGATTTAGCTTATCGAAATGGACGAACAAAGAAGAATTGGACAGGGCTTTGCTCCTTCTAGAAAGTGCCTGCGAAAAGATTCGAAGCCAATCGCCGATATGGAGCATGTATCAGTCGGGACTGCTCGATTAATTGTGACAAATTACAAACTTAGGCCTATTGGGATTCGGATAAATTATTGCGTATTTTTGTATATTAAAACAAGGAAGTCATGGTTACAATAACAGATAAAGCAAAAGAACGTATCGAGAAAATAATGCAAGACGAGCAATATGACCACTCCTATTTTGTTCGCGTTGCTGTGGAAAGCGGAGGTTGTTCGGGATTGTCTTACAAATTGAATTTTGATAATCAAGAATTGAAAGGCGACCAATATTGTGAAGATAAGGGCATTAAAATCTGTTTGGATATAAAATCGTATTTATATTTAGCAGGTACAGAATTAGATTACTCGGATGGGTTGAATGGAAAAGGTTTTGAATTTCATAATCCAAACGCGTCGAGAACTTGTGCATGCGGAGAGAGTTTTTCTGTATAAAATGTCATAAGCGAACAACAAACGCCAAAATATTACGAATATTATAGAAAAGCCTTTTTTCTACTAATAAATTCACTAAATTTGCGTCAATTTATTAGCAATTATAAAATTTAAAATGCCCGATCGGGCATTTTTTTTATGGTATTAAAACAGTTTGAATGGGACGCAATTTATTAAAGACAGAGCAAGCAATTACTTTTGTTAAACATACTTTTTCTAAAAAATTAACAGAAACACTAAACCTAATTCCAATTTCATCGCCCTTAGTTGTGCTGGATGGCACAGGAATCAATGATGACTTAAACGGAACCGAACGTCCAGTAAGTTTCCCGATTAAATCGCTCAATGAACAGCGCGCGGTTGTGGTCCATAGTTTGGCCAAATGGAAACGCGTGCGTTTGCGCGATTTGGAAATTGAAGAAAACGAAGGAATCATTACCGACATGCGTGCTTTACGTCCAGATGAAGACTACTCGCCTATCCATTCCATCTATGTCGACCAATGGGATTGGGAGAAGCGCATTGCTGCTGAAAGCCGAACCTATTCGTATTTAAAGACGACGGTAGAAATGATTTACCGAGCTTTGTACGAAACTGAGCTTGAAGTTGCCGTTCGTTATCCAGAGAAAACAGCAATCTTGCCAGCAGAAATCAAGTTTATCCATTCTGAAGAACTGCTAGCGTTATATCCTGACTTTACGCCAAAGGAAAGAGAAAATGCAATTGCCAAAGCGTATGGTGCTGTATTCATTTATGGAATCGGTGGCGCATTAAGCAATGGCTTTCCGCATGATGGCCGAGCGGCAGATTATGATGATTGGAGCACAGATAATGAAGAGGGTTATAAAGGTTTGAATGGCGATATTTTAGTTTGGAATCCGATTATCAATGCCGCGTTTGAATTATCGTCCATGGGAATCCGTGTGAACAAATCAGCGTTGCAGTATCAATTAGAAATCAGAAATAGCCTGGAAAGAGCAAGTTTATCTTTTCACAAAATGTTACTGAGCGACCAGCTTCCCGAATCCATCGGCGGAGGAATCGGTCAATCGCGCGTCTGCATGTTTATGTTAAAAAAATCACATATCGGAGAAGTTCAAGTCAGCATCTGGAATGACGAGCATCGTAAGTTATTAGCCGATAAGAATATTAATTTACTGTAAGCGAAGACAGTTAGTTTATTTTTTTGAAAGTCTCTAAGTTAGAGACTTTCGTTTTTAAGGGCTGTTTTATAAGATTAATAGGTTGCGTACCTACGGTACGCTTTTAATTCCATTTGATTATTCTACAAATATTTAGCCTCTACGAGGCTTTAAAGTAGATAACGCTGTTCGATATCTTCCGCAGGGAGATGTCGAACTCAGAATAAACGGGATTTTTAATCCCGAAGTAGCGGAGCGGATTACAAATCCGCTTTTATCAGGAATTCAGGATGACCCTTCGGAACATCCTGACTAGCGATCGTGTAATACTTAATATTTGAGACTCTTCGTTTCACTCAGAGTGACAGACACAACACAGAGCGACAAAAAAGCCAATAAAAAAACAGGATGCCCTTAAAGAACATCCTGAATATATACCCACCAATAACACCCTAGAAAGGTTTTTTACTTTTGAATTTTGAATCTTTACTTTGAAACCCCTAAATCTCAATCTTGCCCTCTCGGCCTTCGTCCATTTTACTTCCTGAAATTGCGCTATAGGCCATTTTTAATATTGAAATCATCTTATTGTTTTTCGTATCCCAATAATAGCAATCAAAAGGCTTGACTCGTATTAATACAATATTTGGATCTTCACGGCCTTTTTCAAACCAAGCTTCAATCATTTTATTCCAGTACTGGTCGATGCGCTCTTGATCTTCCGAAAAGTTTGCCTCGCCATAAACACTTAAGTAATGGTAATTGCTATTGTCTGCGAAAAGCAACTGAACGGAATTCGTGCGCTTAATGTTCACGTATTTATCGCTCTCTTTGCTTGCCAAAAACCAGATATGACCTGAATCATCGACTTCTTGAACACTCATTGGCGTAACTTCGATAGGCTGTTCATCCAAACCTGTACAAAGCATGCACACATCGATCCCTTCAGCTAATTTTTTTAATTTTTCTATTCCTTCTTCATTTGAAACATTTTCCTTGCTCATGGTTTATTTGATTTATGATGATACAATCAGATTATTATTATCAGTTGTAGAACAAAGATTTAGATAAAATGTTTTGGTTTTGCGTATAAAATCAAACGAGTGTAAATCTTATTTTTTATATTTAAAGAAGTTTATGAAAGCGAATAGATGCCATTGATAATTTTTAGTTTTAACCTGAGTTTTTCTTTTTGTTACGTGCATTGCCGTTCCTATTCATATAAGTATTTTTCTAATAGTTAATTTTAGGTTATGGCTAACATAGTAAATTGTGAAGATGAACAGATTCATATTCCCAATCACGTACAATCATTTGGTATTTTATGCGTTTTTAATAACCTAAAAAAACTGACATACATAAGTGAAAACAGCGTTGCGCTTACACAAGATTCTTACACAAAATTCTTTGGTATCTCAATCGAGGAATTTATCCAACAACATCTTCCCGAAAGCAGTGAGGCTATACTAGATGCCATTGACCAACTTCATGAATCAAAAAATGGAAGAACATTGCAGGTCGAATCGGCCACAACGCCATTTTATCTGAGCATGTATGAGTTAGATGGATTTTTATATCTTGAATTTGAATTTAAGCTTTCTGAACGGCAAAGCATTCCGCTTGCGCTCAATTATTTCGACGCAATCGATTATAAAAAAGACTTGTGGTCGACACTTTGTTCGATCGTTCAGGAGATCATTGATTTCGACCGCGTCATGATCTATCAATTTAGGGAAGACCATAGCGGAAAAGTCATTGCCGAAAAAGTGAAAGATGGGCTAAACAGCTACATGAATTTTCATTACCCCGAATTTGACATTCCTCTGCAGGCGCGCGCGCTGTATACAAAAAAAGCATTTCGCATTGTCCCTGACATCAATGCGCCTTTAAGCAAAATCTATTCTACCTCATCGGAACCGTTAGATTTGACTTTGAGCAATATCCGAGCGCTCTCTCCTATCCACCTGGAATATTTGAAGAATGCTGGCGTGGAAGCGAGCTGTAGCATTTCAATCGTTATCGATGGAAAATTATGGGGATTGGTTGCTTGCCAGAATGAAAAACCAAAGCAATTGGATTTGTTTGCCCGCAATCAAGCAGTTGCGCTCACAAAATATGCTGCGAATAAATTCATCAATGACCGCAATGCCCTATATGCCGAAAGTTCGGAAATATTGAAAAGCATCGAATTAGAAATTCAGAGCAAATCCTTATTAAAGAATTCTGTTAAAGAAGCAATCATTGAAAGCTTGGGCTCATTGAACAATTTATTAGGTGCACATGGCATTGCATACATTGTCAATGACACCGTTTTTAAATCGGGTATCCAAGAGAATGACACGACCATTTTAGAAATCAGCAAGCGCATTGCGCAGCAACAAAGAGCATATCTCTATTCCACCAATAATTTTTCCAAAGATTTCAAGGATGAGTTTGAAATCGAATCGAATTCATCCGGCATTGTATGGATTGCGATTAGCGGAACGCGGAAGGAATGCATCCTATGGTTCAGACAGGAACAGCAACAAGAAATTACTTGGGCAGGAAATCCAGAAAAAATATTGAAACCGACGCAAAATCTGAATGAATTGCAGGTCTCGCCAAGGACATCTTTCGAAGCATGGAAAGAAACCGTCAAAGGAACCGCCTTTCCTTGGTCCGAAAAAGACATTTACATTGCGGAAAGCATCCGCAAAATAGCGGTAGAATCTGCATTGTTAAAATCGGAAGAAATCCGAAGCCTAAACGATGAGCTTCAGGAATTGAACTATGCATTAGATTCTTATGCATATACCATTTCCCATGATTTAAAAAATCCTTTGTCCGTATTGAAGTTAAATGCACAAATGATTATTGGCCGTCAGGAACTTGACCCAGAATTCTTAAAAAAGAGAGCGTCGCTGATTGTGGAAGGAATCGACCGAATGACCGACATGATTTCCAATATCCTGGAATTAAGCCGTTCGAAATCTGTTGAAATCGAATTAAGCATCCAAGAACCAAAACCCATTATCGAACAGCTTTTTGAAGACTGCAAAATCAATCACCAAAACCTGAGCTGTGAACTGGAACTTAAGCAGGCATTGCCAGTTTATATTGAACGCACTATGTTGTATCAGATTTTTTCAAATTTGATTTCGAATGCGGTAAAGTATTCTTCGAAAGCGGAAGAACCGAAAGTGATTATTGACAGTTATGTTGAAGAACCTTATACAATATATACGATTGAAGACAACGGAATCGGAATCAACCCAGATGAAGTCGGAAAGATTTTCAATATCTTCCATCGCTTGAGCAACGCTAAAGAATTTAAAGGCTCGGGTGTCGGACTTTCCATTGTGCAGCAGATTATGAAACGCCTGGATGGCAAAATCAGCATCCATGCAGCAGATACTGGAGGTTCTATTTTTGAATTGCGTTTTCTGAATGCTTAATCCATAGCTAAACAAATACCGCAAAAAATTTCTTTTGAATAACGATTGAATGCAACTAGTTGAAAAGATTAGTTGCATTTTCTTTTTGCTTAAAAATCCAATCCTACCAAAACTTAATCTTCGTTTGATGATTTCTTAACCTCAATCATGCCTACGCAAAAGATTTCTGTCCTTATTTTATTGAGCCCTGACTCAAAGAAATGGGATTTTCACCGATTTACATTATTTAACGAAACTTTCACCGACAGCAATGCAACGCTTACCGAGTTTTTACGTCTTTAGTCTAAAGAGGATGGTTAAAAAAGCAAATGCAACCTACTTTTGAATCATAAAGTAAAACAAAAAATTAACAACATAAAAAACTTAAAAATTAAAGACATGAAAAATTTAATCTCCACAATCGCTCTAGTATCCATGATGGTTTTCTCGATGAGTTCATTTGCAAACACCGCTAATCCTTTCAAATTTGCATCAGCACCTACAATTATCGACAGCTACATCCAAGCAACTTCATTAGGAAATGCAAAAAACAGCCAGTACTTATTTGCAGAAGATTTCAAACAAATCCAAGCTAGCAACAACTCGAACAAACAGTACACAAAGAAAGAGGTAATGACATTTTTGAAACAACAAGAAGGTTATGTTCAAAACTGCGAAACTAGCTACAAAATCATTGAACAAAACAAAGATTATAGCGTAGCTAAAGTGGTAATGGCTTACCCAACTTTCACACGTATCGATTACGTAACTTTATGTAACTCAAAAGATGCTTGGGAAATCACTCAAGTCGTAACGAGCTACGACAACAACAAAAAATAAGATTTAGTTTAGTTTATATTTATACAATCAAAAGCCAGCAGGAATCTTCTCGCTGGCTTTTTTGATGACAGCGATATGTGCTTTTCTAATTTTAGAATCTCCTCGAATTTTATCGCTAAAATGAAGTTAAGAATTCTAAAAACGAGTGTATTGAGTTTTTGGAGCATTCCAGCGGACGGTTTTTACATTATTATTATCAAGAATTTGCTTAATTTCGCAAGCATATGGAAACTGTTGTTAGTGGTATCAGAAGTACCGGAAAATTACATTTAGGGAATTATTATGGTGCGTTGAGCAATTTTGTGAAAATGCAGGATGAATACAACTGCTATTTTTTTATTGCTGATTTGCATTCCCTGACAACGCACCCAACTCCTGGAGATTTGGGCAGCACGATACGACAAGTTGTTGTCGAGTATTTAGCGGCAGGCCTTGATCCAGAAAAATCAACCATTTACATCCAATCAGATGTTCCGGAAGTTGCTGAATTGTATTTGTATATGAACATGAATGCATATTTGGGCGAGCTGGAACGCGCAACAGCATTTAAAGATAAAGTGCGTGCGAATCCTGACAACGTCAATGCAGGTTTGTTGACTTATCCTGTCTTAATGTCGAGCGATATTTTATTGCATCATGGAACAAAAGTTCCTGTCGGAAAAGACCAAGAACAGCATCTGGAAATGACCCGTACGTTCGGAAATCGATTCAACCGATTGTACAACGTGGATTATTTCAAAGAAGCTTTTGCATTTTCTTATTCCAATAAATTAGTAAAAATCCCTGGCTTAGATGGACAAGGGAAAATGGGCAAATCAAATGGTGATGCGAGCTGTGTGTACCTTTCGGATGAACCGGAAGCAATCCGCAAAAAAGTAATGCGCGCGGTATCAGATTCCGGACCAACGGAAATGAACCAGCCAAAACCTGAAGTGATTCAAAATCTATTCGATTTATTGACCATTGTTTCTACGCCAGATACAGTTAGCCATTTTGACGATTTATACAACCGATGTGAAATACGCTATGGCGATTTCAAAAAACAGCTGGCGGAAGACATGATTTTAGCTACGCAAGATGTTCGCAATCGCATCAAAGAAATCGAAGGCGATGATGAATACATCAAAAAAGTGATTAAATTAGGTGCTGAAAAAGCTGGAGCAAGCGCACAAAAAACCATAAAAGAGGTTAGAGAAATCATTGGACTTAAAAAACTATACTAAAATTTAGAGATGCATATAGCTATTGTAGGAAATATCGGAGCAGGAAAAACAACATTAACGGAATTGTTGGCTCGTCATTTAAAGTATGAACCTCAATTCGAAGCCGTTGAGAACAATCCTTACTTAGAAGATTTCTACAGCGACATGAAACGCTGGGCATTCAACCTGCAGATATTTTTCTTAAATAGCCGTTTTCGCCATATTGTTGAATTGCAGCGCCAAAACATCAACATGATTCAAGACCGTACGATTTATGAAGATGCTTATATTTTCGCGGAAAACTTGTACGACATGGGGTTGATGAGTGCACGCGATTTTGAAAACTACAGCAACATCTTCCAAAGCATTATCCATTACATCAAACCTCCCGATTTATTGGTTTACTTGAAGGCGTCCGTTCCTACATTGGTCAATAATATCCAGAAACGTGGCCGTGATTATGAATCAGGGATTCGTTTGGATTATTTATCGAAATTGAATGATAAATACGACAAATGGATTGGCGGTTATACCGATGGAAAGTTATTGGTTTTGGATAAGGATAATTTGGATTTCACAAACAATCCAGAAGATTTGGGAACCATTATCCATAAAATAGAGGCAGAATTATTCGGTTTATTTTAAAACGATCAATCGCCTAAACATAGCCCCATTCCAAACTTTTCTTAATCAGTTCGACGTTGTTTTTCGTAAATGTCTTTTTATGGATATTTTTGCGATGCGTTTTTACCGTGTAAGCAGATAGAAATAGTTGCTTCGCAATTTCATTGCTCGAAAAACCTTTGATGACTAAGCGCAAGATTTCAATCTCACGACGAGTCAATTTTTCTTGGAAAACTCTATCCTGATGGATAGGTTTCAACTGTATCTGATGAAAATCTGATCGCCCAGCGACACCAGAAACCGTCACGATGTAATTATTTTCTTTAGTCAGGTGATTGATATTGGTATGAATATTAATCGCTTGAAGCAATTGTCCCGCTTCATTTCTCGCAATATGCAAAGCTTGGTGATGAAAAAGTTCGTATTCCCCATCAGCCACTTTCATTCGAAAACAATAACTGCTTTTGAGCTGCATTTGGTATTGAAATCCGATTTCACGCATTTTTATTAATGTCGCATTTTCGGCAGCCACCACAAAGGAAACATCATCCGGATGAATCAGGTCAATAATTTCATGCAACTGAGTCGGAAAATTCGGCAAACCATGCATCGCTAATATTTTTGGATGGATGTTGCTGATGGTTCCATCGGAAACATTTAAGACATAGTAATAAAACTCGCCTAAGGAGAACATTTCAGCAATAAAATTTTCGACAACTGGTGCTTCAATTGAATTAAAATCATTGGTGAAAAATTCCGGGTAATTATCCCAGACTGATTTAAGCTGATGTGTCATTTTTTCACAGACTAATAATTGTGCCCTAAAATTAGCAAAAAACCAATTGAAATATACCTACTTATGGGTATTTATTTTTTAATTCTATTTGCGGAGATTTGCAAAATTAATTGAGAATCAACCAACCTGAATTTATAGTTATTCTCAAACAACTGAACTATTTATGAAAAAAGAATTATTTTACACGGGTTATGATACGGCTTCAGGCGAAAATATCTATTTAGGTGATACCCTAAAAGGAGAATTTTATTATCCCCTGCTTATCCAATACGATTCGAAAGACCAAAGGCATTATGCGCTGTCCTTGGATCACAACTCACGGGACCGCTACTACGAACTAAAAGACATCTGCAACACGGAAGGGTTGGATATTGTCGGTAATCAGCTGTTTACCGTCAGGCCGGATCTTGGCGATACCATCAAGATAACTGTTGATAACAAAGGCAAGAATTTTCCATACTTGAGCTTGGCGATCGTTACTGAAGTAAATCCTAAACATATCCGTGCACGTTCGTTGCTTGAAAATCTTAGTATAGAACTACAGTTCGGGGAATTTTTAGAACTAAGAAAGCATAGCGACGTCGCCGATGAACTGGAAGTCGTGTAGACTTTAAAAAAGTTTTTATACTTTTGTTTGGCGATGACAACACATTTCTACATCATGCTTTTGGTTGTTTTTGGATTCTTCCTGATTCCGAACCAAGCTGTTGCGTGCGAAAAGAAATGCGATACGACTGAAAAGTCTTGTTGTCAAAAGGAAAAGGAAAGCGATGCTAAGCAGACAAATGGCTGCGAAAAAACCGGAGATTCCTCTTCGTGCCATTGTAGCCTAATCAAAGTCCCTATGCAAATAAGCTCGTACAAAAGCGTAGAATATTATCCTTCCGTTTTTGTAAAAGTCTTTTCTTCCAGCAAGCCTAGCTTTACACAAGTAGGATTTCATTCAATCCTTATCAAGCCTAAAATAAGCTAGTTTCACTATCCTGTTAGCCATAGTTGCGTCTTTTTCGAAGCGCATAATGGCCCAAATAATTCACAATCTTTCTATTGAACTCTTAATTTCAAAAAAATGAAATCATCAAGATATTGGATGACAGTAAGCATGTTGCTACTGACCATCTTTGCGTTCGCGCAAGTAAAAAATTCTCAAACAATGACCGTTTCCATAAATGGCAATTGTGGCATGTGTAAAAAAACAATCGAGCAAGCCGGCTCAGTTACTAAAGAAGCTATCGTTGAATGGGATGCTGATTCAGAATCCGCTAAGTTGACTTTCGACAGCACAAAAACGTCTGAAGATGCAATTCTGAAACGCATCGCACTGGCAGGCTATGACAATGAAAAATACCTCGCTCCAGAGGAAACCTATCAAAATCTTCACGCTTGTTGCCAATACGAACGCACATTAAAGGCAGAAGAAAACCCATCAGCAGAAAATGCGTCGGAACATCAGCACGGAACCGTAGAAAATCAGGAACAAATCAATACGTTGCAAACTGTTTTTGACGGTTACTTCAAACTAAAAGATGCTTTAGTTAAGTCAGATGCGAACGCAAGCTCAACACAAGCAAGTGCCATGCTTGTTTCATTGGAAGCGATTAAAATGGATAAACTATCAGCGGAGGAACATACAAGCTGGATGAACGTGAAAAATTCGTTAATCGAGCAAAGCAAACTGATTGCTAAACAGAAAGACCTGAAAAAGCAAAGAGCGGAATTCAATACCCTTTCCACAAAGATGTATGAATTGATGAAAACATCCGATACACAGCAAACGATTTACTACCAGCATTGTCCGATGTATAATGATGGACAAGGCGGAAATTGGCTTAGCAAAGAAGATGCGATAAAAAACCCCTACTATGGCTCTCAGATGCTGACTTGTGGAAATACAGTAGAGAAAATTTAATTTTCAACATAAATGAAAAATAGCTTTAAGATACCGGGAATAGTATTTCTGATCAGTCTGTTTATTTCCAATTCGCTACTTGCCCAAAAAGTTGTTCGATATGACCTGTATGTAAAGGATACGCTTGTCAATTTTGGCAATAAAGAGAAAAGAGCAATTGCTGTCAATGGGCAAATTCCGATGCCAACCTTAGCATTCACCCAAGGCGACACGGCAGAAATTATCGTGCATAATTTGCTTCAAGAATCGACCTCTCTGCATTGGCATGGTGTTCATCTTCCCAATCGGGAAGATGGCGTTCCGTTCCTTACGCAGATGCCCATTCAACCCGGATCAACCTATACTTATCGATTCCCTGTGGTGCAAAATGGAACCTATTGGTACCATAGCCATTCGGGTTTTCAAGAGCAAATCGGCATGTATGGCTCGCTGGTTTTCCATAAAAAGAAGGACGACCCGACTTTTAGAAAAGGGATAGATGATTTGCCAACTATTCCGATTGTCTTAAGCGAATGGACACATCTCAATCCACATCAAGTGCAACGCATGTTAAATAGCGGAAGTGATTGGTTTGCGATCAAAAAAAATACCGTTCAGAGTTATGCAGAAGCAATCAAAACGGGAAAATTCAAAACAAAAGTGACCAATGAATGGAAACGGATGGAAGCCATGGACGTCAGTGATGTGTATTATGAGCGATTCCTTTTGAATGGGCAGACGGAAAGCCAGCTTGCTCAATTCAAAGCTGGTGATCAAGTCCGCTTACGCATTGCGAATGGAGGAGCATCCTCCTACTTCTGGCTCACGTATGCGGGAGGCAAAATAAAGGTTGTGGGGAATGATGGAAACGATGTGGAGCCTGTTGAAGTAGATCGGCTGATTATCGGAGTTTCAGAAACCTACGATGTTGTTGTCACCATTCCAGCTGAACAGACTTCTTATGAATTATTGGCGACCGCCGAAGATCGAACAGGTTCCGCTTCGCTTTTTATCGGCGAAGGGATCCGCCAATTGCAGGTGCCTCTACCCCGTCTTCAGTATTTTGAGGGAATGAAAATGATGAATGACATGATGAAGATGAATGGAGATATGAACGACATGGGCATGAAGATGAGCTTGCAGAAAATGGATATGAATACCGTGATGTATCCAGAAATGAAGCCGACGGATATGACTGCTCATGCGGGACATTCTAAACAAGTTCCAAAAAAGATGGATGACATGGAACACATGCAACACGAGAAAAAAAATGAGCATTCCGAACATGTGGAAGAAAATGAAATCAGCACCTTAAGTTATTCGATGCTGAAGTCCACAGAAAAAACGAATCTTCCTGCTAACGCCCCTGTCCGAGAACTGCGATTTGAGCTGACGGGAAATATGAACCGTTATGTCTGGAGCATGGACAACCGCGTGCTTTCTGAGTCGGATAAGATTCCGGTCAAGAAAGGTGAAATTCTCCGCATCAGCTTGTATAACAATTCGATGATGCGCCATCCCATGCATTTACATGGTTTTGATTTCAGGCTTTTGAATGAGCAAGGTGATTATTCGCCCATGAAAAATGTCATGGACATTATGCCTATGGAAACGAATGTAATCGAGGTTGAAGCAAATCGGGATGGCGATTGGTTCTTCCATTGCCATATTCTTTACCACATGATGGCGGGCATGAACCGTGTGTTTGAAGTAGGAAATTATGACAATCCCTTGCTTCCTGATAAGAAAAAAGCTTACAAGGAATTGCAGAAGGAAAGCAACATGATTCACCTGATGGCAGAGAATGACTTTGCGACCAACGGATTGGATGGAAGTGCCATGCTTCAAAATGCACGCTGGAGCCTAGGAACAGAATGGCGTCTGGGTTACCACGATATGCATGGATACGAAGTGGAAACGCATGTAGGTCGTTACATCGGCAAAATGCAATGGTTTATGCCTTTTGTGGGTTTCGATTGGCGCTATCGGAAAATGGGCATGCATGAAGAGGAAATCAATCTGTTTGGTGAAAAGAATACCAAAGACAATCGCTCTGCTGTAAGTTTAGGATTTATGTATACCCTTCCGATGCTGGTCAACTTCCAAGCTGAAGTCTATCATGATGGCATTTTGCGTTTATCGCTAATGCGCGAAGATATTCCGATTTCAAGGCGACTGAGAGCAGGATTTATGCTCAATAGCGACAAAGAGTACATGCTTGATCTGCGTTACATCCTGCATAAGAACATGGGAATACGGACGCATTACGATAGCGATATGGGATTCGGTATTGGCTTAGCATTGAATTATTAATGCTGTGGATTGCGCTTCCTTTTAAAGCCTCGTTAAGAGGCTACCTATTTTTAGAAATAAAAAAATAATGGCCTGCCGTAGGTACGCAATGCGATCAAAAGAACCTATACAGCTTTAATATAAATTGTTACGTACCTGCTGCAGGCTACTACTATGACATATACTTTTCCTACAAACATTTTGCTCCTACGGAGCAATTCAACAGGCAATACATTTTCCAATCAATGTGCCGTAGGCTCAACGGCTTTGTTGTAAAAATCCAATCAAAATATTGTGTGCCGTAGGCAATACTCTTTTCTTAGGGGTTATACCTATGGCACGCAATTATGAATGGAATGGAATGCTATGGCTACGGAGCGATATCTACAATAATTAGCCAGCATCAAAATCTGCAATCGGTAGAATCGAACAAGAACTGATTATGATTTAGACGAGATCAGCTACTTGCAAAAACTACTTAAAAAGTTTATTCGACGCTTCAAAAATCTTAGAGACGTCAAAATATATTCCTTTTAAATCAATATCATTCTCTTCTAGTTCATGGTAATCGCAGGAATCGACGACGCGTTGAGATTTAGAATCGAATCCCAAAATGTTTAAAACTACATATTCGTCAGAGACATTCATGACATGGAATCCTGTCTTGGAGGAATTCCCATCGCCGCTCATGCCGATTGCTTCTACCATCGCATAAAATTTTCTGGAGACACGATCGAAGTTTATTTCATCACCCAAATCCTCATAAGCAATCATTAGGTAATAATTCAACCTCAAATCAAAAGGATTTTTTCGAAAACTTTCTTCTCCTTGTTTAATGAATTCTTCGATATTATTTTCACGGTATAATTTAATCAGCTCATTATTGTATGTTTTATAAGGATGGTAATCGGGCTGAAAATATTGACCAAAATACAACAGGTCGTATTCTTCTTTAGTCAAAGTAGAATCGGCATCCTGAAATCGCGACAGCAGCTTTTGATAATTATGTTCGTCATCTTGAGCAATCAAGGTTTTGATCGACTCATAATCCGGTGCTGTTCTATTCATTTCTTGCGCAGCACAAAAACTGCTAGAAACTGCCAAAATAAAAATAATCCATTGTTTCATAATTCATTCTTGGGTATTCTAAACTAAGAATAAAAAATCGAAAACAATGGATTAAATAGGCGAAAAACTAATTCGATAAGACCTGCTTACGTTCGATTAATTTTTTCTGTAATTTGCCATAGTCAACTGATTGGACCGTACGGTTTTCATCAATAGCAATGCTTGCTGCTAAAGCAGCACTTTGGCCCAAGATCATAAAAACCGGCTCCATTCGAATCGAACCAAACGCGATATGCGAGCTTGAAATGCAAACGGGAACTAAGAGATTCGTACATTCAATTTCTTTCGGAACTATCGAGCCATACGAAATTCTATACGGCTGTTTTGGATGCACACCGATATCGCCCTCATTTTGGACGAAACCATTTTCTTTCACATATCGTTGCACATTATGCGAATCCAATGCATACGAACCCATACCGATTGAATTATTGATTTCCCGATCGCTGAATGTATCATGCTCGGTCATCACATAATCTCCTACCATTCTTCGCGCTTCGCGAATGTAGAGTTGGTGAGGCCAGTTCTCGTTGTCTTTAAATTCATCTTTTGCCAAGCCCCATTTCTGCATTTCCGTACGCACTTCTTCCGGAACTTTGGAATCATTCGCCAGGAAATAAAACAGACCTTTTTGATATTCTTTATGTGCTTCAATGATTTCCTTTCTGCGCTCGTATGTGGCTTCAGGATAATCATAATTCATTCCAATAAAATCGGTGCTGAAAGGGCCATGATTATTGGTATCGGTTTTCTTGTTCGGAATGGGGTCAAACTTTCTAAACGTATCTCGCCATCCGCTGTTCAGTACGCGAAGCAACAGCTCATAGTTTGCAGGATTGTAGTTCGCCGGTTGAGGAAAAGCGACGAGATTTTCAGGATGGTTGGTCAGGCACATCCGGAAACAATAGGCCTGCAATCGGTCATCCCCTTCTCCAAAATTTCCCGGTTGTTCGGGAGAAACACCGTAGAGCAATCCGCTGCTTTTATCTCCGGGAATAACATAAGGACTGATATCCGTTTTGAAATAATGGTCATGATGCAGCACGCCAACTTGGACGCCATTCCACTTCTCATTGTACACGGCATTCGCTTCCCTACCTACATGATAGCTAACATCCGCAGCTGCCATCAAATCGCCTTCGTAAGTTGCGTCAATAAAAATCTTGGCTTCAAATGTGTTGCCTTTCAATGTTTTGAATCGAATAATTTTCCCGTTTTCTTTTGTTAACCCAGTCGAAGAACGGTCCAAAAATTCTTCACGAAAAACCTGCAAATCATATTCTTTGACCCAATTTTCCATAATGGATTCGGCAACATGGGGTTCGAAAATCCACATTGTTCGGTTAGCGCCATCCATCGCTGGCGTGCCTTGTCCTTTATTTCCATAAGATTCTTTAGTCTGCCAAAGCCATGCATCTTTTTGCTCGTAATGGTCGTAAACTTTTTGGTAGAATTCACGTGCCAAGCCGCCGATTACAGCTTTATTTCCGGTGTCGGTAAAACCTAATCCTCCGGATGATAATCCACCTAAGTGCAGGTCGGGCGATACGATAATAACCGATTTACCGGATCTTTTTAATTCTACCGCCGAAGTGATCGCGGCAGATGTTCCACCATAGATCACCACATCAGCTTTATGAACAGAGGCCCCATAAGCAGCAGAAAAAGCAAATATGGCAATGAATACGAAGGTCAGATTAAATCTTCTCATGTTTATTTATTTTTTTGGTCAGTAATCGGCACAAGCAAAACAGCATTTGCCGCAACTGTTCCGTTTGTGTTTTCAGTACTAATTTCAATATAAGGTTTATCTGAAGCTGTGTCAAAAGCATATTCACCTAAGTCAACCCAAGTACTCGTTGTCTGTCCTTTGATTTCAACTTTATTCAAGTCAACCAAATTGGATTTTACATCTTTTCCGTTAAAGACATTGATGGTTAAGGTCGAAGAACTTGCTTCAGTTTTGGGAAAATACGTATAAAGTTTGTATTTACCAGATTTAAAATTTTTCGAAGTATTGAATTTCGCTACGCTAGTTGCTTCCGAATCGGCTTCTTTATAGCTCATTCCATATCCTTTGGACTTTCCATTTTCCCAATTTCCAGTCAATGAAACTAAGTCTGAATCTGAAACATGAATCAGTTCATCTGCTTGTCGATGGTCAGCTTTTGGGTTTTCACTCAAGATTCGCTTGATATCATCCACATTGACGGCATGAACGTCCGTGCCTTGATCAATGGCTAGACATGCCGCCACGGCTCCTGATTGTCCCAGAACCATAAACACAGGTTCCATTCTAATCGAACCAAAAGCGATGTGGCTTGCTGAAAGACAGACGGGAACAATTAAATTGCTGACTTCATTTTTTTTAGGAATGATCGCGCGATAAGAAATCGGAAACGGAGGAAATCCACCGACTTCCACATTACCTTCATTTTTAACCATGCCATTAACCACCACCCGATCACAGTTATGCGAGTCCATGGTATAAGCTGCATAACCGACCTCATCGGCTACGACTTCCCTACCCTGGCAATGATGTTGCGTCATGACCAATTCTCCTACCAATCTTCTCGCTTCGCGAATGTACAATTGGGGCGACCAGTTTTTATTGTCAACATACTCGTCTTTCGGATATCCCCAAGTTTTCATTTCCTGACGGATAAATTCTGGAACAGCTGGGTCATTTCCAACAAAGTATAGTAAACCTTTGGTATAATCCTCGTGCGCTTTGATAATTTTTTTCCGTTCTTCATAATTGGCTTCTGGATACGCCCAGTTTGCGCCGATCATGTCTGTAGAAAAACCATTCCGATTATTGATATCTGTTTTTCCATTGGGCATCAATGACCAAATAAAAACATCTTGAAGACTTTTCCATTTCTGAATTTCTTTCTGCCGTTTTAGCACTTCGTATTTCGCTGGATCGTAATTTTCAGGTTTTGTAATTTCTACCCGATTCGCTGGAACATTTGTTAATGCAATTCGGTAATTGTAAGCCTGTACTTTTTTATCGCCAGTTCCTTTTGGCAAGACGGGATCTGCATTGATCCCCCATAGTAAACCGCTATTTTTGTTGCCTCTTTCTACGTATGGATCTATTCCGTTAGGAAATTGATGGCCGTCCAAGAGCTGTACACCATTTAGCGTTTCTCCATAAACTGCATTATCTTCTCTCCCAACATGATAGGAAGCGCCAGCAAGTGCAAACAAATCACCTTCATAGGTGCAGTCCATAAATATTTTAGCGTTTACAACAGCCTGCCCTGCTGTTGGTTTTTCAGCATCGTGAATAACTACGCTTTCTATTGTTGTTCCATTTTTGTTCACTTTGCTCAATACACGACCTTTCATGACTTTAGCATCGCAGTTTTTCAAATAATCCATAAAAATTGCGCTAGCAACTTTAGGTTCAAAGATCCATTGCTCAAATGTATTGTAATGCTTTCCGAGCTTGCGGTAAAAATCCAACGCCAATCCTTTCACGACGTATTTATTTCCGATATCGGTCATCCCAAGCCCACCCGAACTTAAGCCTCCCAAATGCTGGCTTGGTTCGATAATCAATACTGATTTGCCCGCTTTCGACGCTGTGTAAGCGGCAATGATTCCTGCGGAAGTTCCTCCATAAATACACAGATCGACATTTATCTGTTGCTGAGCTTTCAACCCCGTCAGACTAGCTAAAACCAGTATGGCTATACTCATTAATTTCTTCATGTTTTGTTTCTTTATGTTTAACTAAATTTTCAAAATTTAATACCCTGGGTTCTGCTCCAAGTTACTGTTGGTGACTGTTTCGATGTTTGGTATTGGCCACAAGTAGTCTCTGGCTGGATTAAATTTCCGCACTTCAATCACCCTCATTTCTGCTCTATTTGCAACGCCTGAATAATCTACAAATCCATTTTCATCAATGCTAGGCGCATTGCTCAACAGCCCTTTCGGAATCCTTCCGTATAAACTCGAATTCATAAATTTATCAGCCAATTCCCATCTTCTCAAATCGACCATTCTAAAACCTTCATTTGCCAGTTCATATAAACGTTCTTTTCGAACAATTTGTCTTAGCTGCAATTGATTTTTACCAGCAGCAATTATCGGCATATCTACCGTTGGGCGACTGCGCAAATCATTTAGCGCGTCGTACACTGTTGCATCTAATTCATTCAATTCTATTTTTGCTTCCGCATAAATCAATAAAATTTCGGCATAGCGAGACTGGGTAATATTCAATTCCGACTGCATCGTGAAATCTTTATCCAGAAAATCCACATATTTTTTCCAGCAATAGCCCGAAAACGAGGCATAAGCATTGATCGCATCTTCATTTGCAATTCGCATCGGAATGGATGTATTGTATGCGTAATTCCAAACCCGTATGCTATCCTTATGCGTTTCAAACTGGAAGCCAAAAAATTCTGAACCTGGCAAAGCAACGGTAAAAGATAATCTCGGGTCTCGGTTTTCAAAAGGCTTTTGAGGATTGAATGTTGGCGAGTTATCGATCTCTAACCCATCCGTACATAAAAAGGCATCGATAAGGGATTGAGAAGGAATTTTATTCGATGTGCCCTGCGCGTTTCTTGACAAGAATGCGCGCGTAACGCCATGCGTTCTCGTATTTTGCAAACGCAAATATTGGTAAGCAAAAATAATTTCATTCGAATTTTGGCCAGCGTATGAAAACAGTTCCCCATAATCATCATGCAAACTATAAGCATCCAAGTCCATAACGGCTTTCGCCGATTGCTCCGCCTCTCTCCAACGTCCGCTATTCAATGCCGCTCTTGCGCGAATAGCCAATGCAGCACCTTTCGTGGCACGTCCGACGTCTGCACCGCCATAACTGACTGGCAGATCAACAGACGCTGTTTGAAGTTCTTCCAAAACAAAATCTATTACAGCATCTTTTGAGACTTTGGGAACTTGTGCTTCGCTCAAGGTTACAGAATTCGTCATCAAAGGCACGCCACCAAAATAATCAGCTAAATACTGATACGTGTAGGCACGGATAAACTTAGCTTCCGCGACATAACGCTTATAAATTGCCGCATCAATCTTTCCATCTAGCTTATTGATATTATTTAATACGAAATTACACTTGCCGATTATTTTGTATGCATTTGTCCAAATGCTTAATACATAACCATTATTACTATCATGATCGCCACGCCCAATGGATTGCAAAGCGGAGGTATTTCTGTCCCAGCCAATATCCGTTGCATCATCGATCGTCATGTTTACCGGCATATCATCAATCGGGTGAAACACCATTGCGCTATATAGTCCATTAACGACCAAAACCAATTCATCCAAATTCGCAAAATATTGTTCATCCGAGGGACCGAACAAGGGTTTACGGTCTAAGTAATCATCGCAAGATTGAACAGTTAAACTAAATATTACCAATCCTAAGCAATATTTCCATGTTTTAAATATTTTCATTTCTTTATAATTTAGAAAGTAACGTCAACACCAAATGTGTACACCTGAACCTGAGGATAATAATTTCCAACGCCTATTGGCGCTTCGACATCATACCCTTCCCAGAAATTATCAATGCTGAATAGATTAGATCCATTGGCAAAAACACGAAGGTTTTTAATCGTATTGTTTTTCAATGGAATCTTGTATCCGATCTGCAGATTTTTAAGCCTCAGGTAAGATGCATCGCGCATCCAAAACTGCGAAGCCTGCTGATTGTTATTCTGACCAAAAGCCAAGCGCGGATAGGCCGCATTCGGATTTTCTGGAGTCCAGCGATCTTTGTTATCTTCACGGATGGTTCCTCCGATAGCGCCCGTTGTTGTGAAAGGCTGGATCCCTGCGCCATACAAATAGCCGTTAGCTTTCCCGACACCTTGCAGCAAGAAGCTTAAATCTATTCCTTTGTACGAGAAGTTGCTATTTAATGAGTAGGTATATCTTGGGATCGGATTTCCGATAATGACCTTATCACTCTCGTTGATTTTCCCATCTCCATTTTGGTCTTTGTATTTCAGATCGCCAGGCGCCAAGGTTCCAAATTGTGTAGCATGGCTTGCAATTTCATCAGCAGACTGAAAATAGCCTTCTGTTTCGTATCCGAAAATAGAATTGATCGGAAAACCTTCACGGTTGACGGTCAATCCAGTTTGGTTGATTCCCTTCATATCCAACACTTTATTCCTTACATCCGATAAGTTGAACGTAAAGCTGTATCGAAACTCTTTATCGAAATCATTCCGATAACCCAAGGAAACTTCCCAGCCTTTATTCTCAACAACTCCTGCATTTTGGTAAGGTGGATTCAAACCCAAAATCAAAGGGATATTCAACTGCAACAAGATATCGCTTGTCTTGCGCGAATAATAATCAGCAGTCAAGGTAAAATTCCTGAATAAGGTTAAGTCAATACCAAAATTTTTCTCCTCCGAAGATTCCCAGGTGATGTTTGGATTGGATAGATCATTCAGCGCAGCTGTATTAATAATTTCATTTCCTAAAGTATAAGATCCGAGGTTCAACGCCGCAACTGCTGGATAGGTTCCAATGTTTTGATTTCCTAGCTGTCCCCAAGAAAAACGAACTTTACCTTCATTCAGCCATGACTTCGCTTCTGACATAAAAGATTCTTCCGTGAAGCGCCATCCTGCGGACATCGAAGGAAAGAAACCATAGCGGTTTCCTTTTAGAAAACGAGATGACCCATCATAGCGTGCATTGAGCTCCAATAAATATTTCTGTTTGTAGTTGTAATTGAATCTGGAGAAAAATGATTGCAAAGCCCATTCCGAAGCACTTCCTGTCGCGGATTGGTTCAAAGCAGAACCAGCATCCAAGACTGGGAATTCCGGCAAGACAAAAATATCTCGAAAACCTTGTATGTAATCTGTTGTAAAATCTTCCCTAGAGGCACCAAGCAATAGGGACAGGTTATGATCTCCGAAATCTTTGGCCATATTTACCGTCGCACGCATGTTATTGTACATATCTTGCGAACTGTACTGAGTGAGCGAAGCACGCACAGGCACAGCGAAGCTTGGCGTTCCATCTGGATGATGAGATTGCACAACTTCCCTGAAATTTTTATTTACTTGAGTAGCATATTTTGGCGCATAATTTACTTCTGCGGTCAGCCAATCTAAAGGTTTGTAAATAACACTCGCATTGATCGACCCAAACGGTGCTTTATTTAGCGATACGCCACCATCCATTGCGGCAGAAACCGAATTGTTTCCATTCCATCCCAATCCCCAAGTTCCATCCGAATTACGGAAAGATTGATTTGCAGGAATACTGTTCATCCATTGAAAAATATTTTCTATCCCTGCTGATGGAGAAGTCACTATTGGATTCACATATTGAAGATCGATCTTCGCCAAAAATTTCTCTGAAAATTTGATATCGATGTTGTTGCGGATCGTGTATCTCCTAAAACCACTGTTGAGCGTCAGACCGTTTTGGTCATAATATCCGAGGGAAGCAAGCATTTTTACATTATTGGTTCCTCCGTTAATGGTGACGAAATGACTTTGTTGGAAACCGTTTCCCAACAAGGATTCCTTTTGCCAATCGGTATTTGGATATTGATCCGAGCTGCCCGAACCTTGCAAACGATAAGCCTCGAGAATATCTTCAGGATACAGTGGAGAACTTCCGACATTGGTGTATGCCTCATTGGTCAGCAACATATGATCTAACGCATTGACTATCTCTGGCATGTTTGTTGGGTTTTGCCAGCCGAAATAATTGTTGTAAGAAATCGAAATCTTATCGCCAGCGCCACGTTTTGTAGTCACGAGAATAACACCATTTGCTGCTCTTGATCCGTAGATTGACGAAGAAGCGGCATCCTTCAAAATAGAAACTGATTCAATTAAATTCGGATCGATGTTATTGATTGAGCCTTCGATTCCATCAATTAACACCATTGGCCCAGCACTACCAAGCGTACCGATTCCACGGATCCGAATATCGCCGCCATCACTTCCCGGTTTTCCAGAACGTTGGGTAATGGTGACTCCTGGAGCCATCCCCTGAAGGGCGGCTGTGGTCTGTCCGACAGGACGTGTTGCAATGTCCTTTCCTGAAACAGTTGAAACCGCACCGGTCAGATTTACTTTTTTCTGAGTGCCATATCCAACAACGACAACTTCGTCAATCTCCGATTGATCATCTTTGAGACGAATTAAAATCGAATTGGTTTTGTTGGCAGATACGACGAAATTGAGGATGGCTTCTTGGTGAAAACCAACGTGCTGCGCGTATATGTTATAGACTATTTTATCGGATAGCGAATTTATCTGAAACACGCCATCTTCGTCAGCCGAAATTTCCGTGACCAATTCATTATTTTGGGCATTTACAAATTTAACTGTAGCTCCCGGCAATCCTTTGCCATCGATGGTAATGACTTTACCCGTTGTAAGAATAGGTGATTGGGCGCTCGCTGCTATATAGGTAGATAGCAACATGCCAACCAGCAAGTAGTTTATTAATTTGGTTATCATAAATTAGTTTTTAGAGTTATAATTTTTTTATTCGAATGTGTTTAGCTCATGCTTTTCCTTTCTTAATTTTTAGTTATCTCAATCATGTTCTCATTCATTTGAAACGAACAATTATTTAGTTGGCAGAAATTTCCAATCAAGGTTTCTATATCATCTCCCCTATATAGACTTCCTGTGAAATTTCCATGTAAAATTGAATCGTCTTTTGCGATGACCGCAATTCCAAATACTGTTTCGATTACGTGAAATAATTCTTGATTTTCGATCTTCAAAAATTTAACCTCTGAATTGCTCCATTCTACTGTACTTAGAACCCCGAGGATTTCGGATTCCTCCTGATCAAATTTCCAATGTTTACCAGAACTTGATTTTTGCTTGCCCTCAATGGTATAGCTAAATGTCTTTGGATTGATCAGCAAGGAATGGTCTGTATCTAGGAAAATCTGTCCCGTTTTTGCTCTTTCGACATCTTCGACAACAATCTTCCCTTCCAGCAATTTGATTTGGATTGAATTTTCAGATAATTCATTCACGGTAAAAACAGTTCCTATTGCCTTGGTTTCAATCCCTTTGCTAACAACTCGAAAAGCATTTGATTGATTTTTTCGAACTGAATAAATTCCTTTTCCACTTAACTGATTGACGATCCGCTTTTCTGCATAATCATCCGCATAATTTACAACCGATTGAGGCGCAAGCAATACGTAGGAGCTATCCGGAAAATAAAACAGTTTGTTGGTCGATGAATAGTTGCTGAATGTATGTGATTCATTGATAAATTTCAATGTAGAATTTGGGCTAAACGTCAGATAAGAAAACAGAAGAATAAACAGAACAGCTACATAACTTAGGTAAGGAATCCAAGGTTTTCTTTTCGCAGGCTGATCAGTAGGAAATAAGTCATTTAAGAATTTTTCCTTATCCGCTTCAAGACTAAAATTTAGTTTTTCTTCTCCAAGCTCTTCGAATAAAGCCAATGCATCTAATGCCTCCGTATCTTTTTCGAAATAGGATGCCATTTCAAGACATTCATCGTAAGTGCATTTATTTGAAAGAAACTTTTCTACCTGGTCTTTATTCACAATTTTTAAGCATTTTATATAGCAATACGTTTCAAATGCTCAAACTACCTACTCTGTGAAAAATAAATTAATTTATATTTTGCAAAATGAAAATTAAGGCAAGAATTTTTCGCAATTGTTGAAGCGCTTTTAACACATGTCCATCAACCGTACGTATGGAGATATTTAATTTCTCTGCAATTTCTTTATGGCTAAATCCTTCAATGTAAGAAAGCAAGAAAACTTTCTTGCGCATCGGTGGCAGTTGATCGACAGCATGCGATAAGGAATTTTTTAAATCGACTTGTATCTCTTCAAAGTTGATTTTACCGCTCTCTTTGATTGATTTCATCAATTCTCGTTCATTTGCTTGTTTGCGAAGCCAATCGATAAAAATCAGTTTCGCTTTTCGAAACAGCTGAATTTCCGCAGATAGATTAAAATCATGAGAATCCCTATAATTCCAAAACTTGATAAATGTAAGCTGCGTTAAATCTTGAGCAATCTCATATGAATTTGTTCTTTTATAAAACCCCAAAAAAATTTTATCGTAGTAAGTATGAAAAATATCTTTGAAAAAGATTTCATCAAAAGTATTCATTTGATTAATAGTCTTAAATTATGATTATAGGCCTATCGAATATAGATATTAATTCAAATGTAAAGAATTTAATCAAACCATTCGAAAGTAAATTCAGATAGCTGTGCTTGTTTCTAATCAGTTAAAGTAATTGACAGATACGGAATTGTTCCTGACTTTCGGTCATCGGCTAGATTCTCCATCAGGTAAACAGCCAGCTAAGGTTTATTTAAATCTGCAGGGAAGAAGTTGCTAGCAGAATTGTTACTGAGGATGAACAAACCAAATTCCTCATTAACTCTTATATTTACAGTTGAAAAACACGATTTTATAAATATTAAACGAACATAATGAAGTTTAAACATTGCTTATTGTTTTTGTTAAGCCTGGGTATTTCAAATTCCTTTGCGCAAAAGAAACCCATAGATCATACGGTTTATGACAACTGGAAAAGTCTGTCTAATGCCAAGATCAGCAAGACGGGGAATATCCTATTCTACAGCATCGTCCCGCAAGAAGGCGACGCTACAGTTGAAGTAAAGAATAAACAAAACGAATTGATCCTGAAGGTGGACAGAGGTTCGAATCCAAATCTCACACATAACGAAACCTTTTTTATTTCGACGATAAAACCTACATTTCAAGAGACTCACCAAGCGAAAATCAAAAAGAAGAAGCCGGATGAAATGCCAAAAGATTCGCTGTTGATTGCTAACTTACAAACGCAGACACAACAGAAATATCCTGCATTAAAATCTTACAAGCTTCCCTTATTTCAGCAGGATTATTTAGCTTTCTTAAGCGAAATAAGGCCTGAAGCGAAAGTAGATAGTACCGATTCAACTTCGACGAACAAAGCATCCTCAAAAAAACCGAAAGCAGAGACCGTTCTTACTCTTTATCATCTTCCGACAGGAGATACAGTCAATTTCTGGAAGGCTGACGCCTATGAATTCAGCGGAGATGGACAGCATTTGATCTTCTCAAAGAAAGTAGATGAAAAAGATAGCGTTTCGACGGATCCCGGCGTCTACATCTATTCGATAGAATCGAAAAGCATCAAGAAAATCAGCAACGGAAAAGGAAACTACAAAAATTTCACCTTTGATGACCAATCACAGCAGGTTGTATTTCTTGCCGATAAAACTCCCGAAAAATCATTGCTGAAAGATTTCAAGGTGTACTATTATACCTCAGCATTGGATACTGCGCGCATCATAGCTGCTCAAAATTCTACTGGCGTTCCTGCAAATTGGTACGTGAGCCCTGATGCAAACTTAAACTTTAGCGCAAATGGCGAGAAACTTTTTCTAGGTTTAGCACCGATACCACGAGTAAAAGACACAACTTTGGTCGAATTCGAACACGCGAAAGTCGATATTTGGAGCTGGCAAGATGATTACTTGCAACCGCAGCAATTGGCTAATTTAAAGCGGGACCAATCGCGGAACTACTTAGCGGTTGTCTCTCCAAAACAAGGGTCTTCCATTCTTTCGCTTGTGGATGACACATTCAATCGGGTAAGTACGACGGATGAGGCGAATAATGAATGGGTCTTAGCAAGTACTGATTTCGGAAATCGCATTGCTGCGCAATGGCAAGGCTCTACGAACTCGGATGTCTATCTTATTTCGACTTTGAACGGACAGAAGAAAACTGTGAAATCGAACTTGAATGGACAAGCCTATCTTTCTCCTGACGGAAAAAATGTGGTTTATTTCGACCGTGAAACTGGAAATTGGTTTTCATATTCGGTTGAAAAAAACAGCACCATTCAATTGAATGTAAATTTACCGGTAAGTTTCGTCGATGAAGAAAATGATGTCCCCGCTTTACCGGGTTCTTACGGCATCGCCGCATGGTCTACAGACGGCAATGGAGTTTACATTAACGACCGATACGACATCTGGTATTTTGATTTCGTTGGGAAAGAGAAGAAAAATGTAACGCAAGCCTACGGCCGCATCAACAACATCGTTTTACGCTACCAGGACTTTTCGACAAATGATAATCCGCGATACAGAACGTCACTATTAAATAAAAAAGGAAATATTTACTTAGACGCATTTGACACGAAAACCAAATTTAGTGGCTTGTTTCAAACACATCCGGACAAGAATAGCAATCCAAAAGAAATTGTATTAGTTCCATTCACGATTCGCCAACTAAGTGCTTCGACCGATCTTGAACATTTTATTTATACTAAAGAGAATTACGAATTATCGCCAAATCTATTCTATACGACTAATTTCAAGAACGAAACCCGCGTAACAGACATCAATCCACAACAGCAAGATTACAACTGGGGAACAGCGGAATTGGTCAATTGGGTTACGCCAAACGGTCATGAAGCTTCAGGTATTTTATACAAACCGGAGAACTTTGATCCGAATAAAAAATATCCAATCATTGCTTATTTTTATGAAAAACTAAGTGATGGTCTGTACAGTTATCAAGCTCCTGCACCTACACCTTCACGGTTGAATATCCCCTATTTTGTTTCGAATGAGTATTTGGTTTTCGCACCAGACATTTCGTATGAAGATGGCTATCCAGGAAAATCTGCTGAAGAATACATTAATTCGGGCATGCGTTATTTAGCTCAAAATAGCTGGGTTGATTCGACTAAGATGGGAATTCAGGGACAAAGTTGGGGTGGATATCAAGTAGCCCATTTAATTACGCGCACCAACATGTACGCTGCTGCTTGGACTGGCGCACCTGTTGTCAACATGACATCAGCTTATGGCGGAATTCGCTGGCAATCAGGCATGTCACGTCAATTCCAGTATGAAAATACGCAAAGCCGTATAGGTAAGACACTTTGGGAAAACCGCGAGCTGTACATTGAGAATTCACCATTATTCTTTATGGACAAAGTAAATACTCCGGTCGTTATTATGGCCAATGACAATGATGGAGCAGTGCCTTGGTATCAAGGGATTGAAATGTTTACAGCCTTAAGACGTTTGCAGAAACCTGTCTGGATGTTAAATTACAATGGCGATGAACACAATTTAATGCAAAGACAAAATCGTAAAGATATTCAGATTCGCGAAGCACAATTTTTTGACCATTACTTAAAAGGCACACCTGCTCCAAACTGGATGAAATCTGGTGTTCCTGCAATCAACAAGGGAATTGATTGGGGATTTGAATACAACTAGCGATTTGCTGACAAGAATAAAAATAAAGCAAGGTATAAATCAAGGTATTGTCTATATTTGCGTACAAAGCAATAAACAAACCTATTAAGGAAATTAATGAATTTAATTAAATACAGTTTATACCTTGTTTTTCTGTTAATCGTACTACAGGCTTGTAAAAACAAACCTGTTGAAACTGACAAAACCGAAGAGCGTAAAAAGGATTCCATTGAGCAAGTTCGCAAAGAAGAAGAAAAGGAACGATTAAGAGCCCGAACTGCTGCAGATATTAAAATCGAAAAAGATTTAAGCTACAATAAGCATACATTGGAGGATACCTATCCCTATGAAGATACCACGCGTGTATTTCAATGGGAGAAAATCAAAGAGAAATTAGCCACGGTCGAGAATTTTCTGAATGCTAAAGGAACCTACGCCATTTTACAAAACTATAAAAACAAGAACCGCGAAGCTCCTGTTGTAAAGAACTACAAAAGGAATGCATACAAACGTGTTTCCGACACCTTAGGTGTTGAGCGTTATCAATCTGCTCCACTATATGTTGTTGGAGAAACGGACGCTCCCGTTCGCTATGGTCGGGATGGTTTTTTGGTTAAGCTAGCGAGCAGCGATACATTGGACATGGTGAAAGTGGAAGGAATTTCTTTCGAGGGAACCTACGATGTTCCAAAACGCTATGTGAAAAATATTGGTGATTCAGCGACATTCAATCATGTGGTTGTGGTTGATGTAACTAACCAAAATATCTGTACATTGGAGAAAACGGATAAAGGCTGGATTGTACGCAGCATGAATCCGGCAACGACAGGAAGGCATAAACCGCCTTACGCAATGGAGACTCCGACTGGAATGTTTGTCATTCAGGAGAAAAAAGCGAAAATGTATTACCATAAAGATGGAACAACTAGCATTGAGGGCTTCGCTCCTTACGCGAGCCGTTTCACGAATGGCGCGTATGTACATGGTGTTCCTGTCAACAATCCAAAAGGCGCAATTATCGAATACAGCTGGAGCTTAGGAACCATTCCTCGTTCTCACATGTGTGTCCGTAATGCTTCTTCACACGCGAAATTCGTATATGATTGGGCAAAAACATTGAACGCATTAGTGATTGTAATTGATTAACAGATAGTAACATTAACATTTCTTAACACTTTTTGTAGTTCTAGAATTCTACCTTTGTAGGCGAACAAGTGAAAATTGATTATGAGAAGTATATTTTTAGTTATCCTTACGTTATTATTGGTCTCTTCAAGCCCGTCAGTACAAAAGGAAATAAAAGTAAAAAAACCACAAACAAGCGACATCAGCGAACCCACTCCTTCCCTTATTGAATCTTTATACCAAAGCATGGATTTAGCTTCTGTATTAAAATTTGATGCATTTGAAAAAGCAATGCAGGGATACAATACGCTTTCGTCTAAGAATAAAGACATATTCACAATTATCGACTTTACGTTGCCTTCTACTGACAAACGCATGGTCGTGTTGGATATGAAGAACAAGAAAGTCTTATACCATACCATTGTCTCTCACGGAAGAAACAGCGGTGAAAAATATGCAACTGCATTTTCTAACCGTCATGGTTCGTATCAGAGTTCTTTAGGATTTTATGTTACAAGAAATACCTATCAAGGTGGCAACGGGTATTCATTGGTAATTGATGGATTAGAAAAAGGCATCAATGACCAAGCGAAAGCAAGAGCTGTTGTTATTCACGGCGCTGACTACTGCAGTGAATCCATCATTAAATCTACAGGTCGTTTAGGAAGAAGCTACGGCTGTCCTGCACTTCCAAGAGAAGTAACTAAACCCATTATCAATACAATCAAAGATGGCTCATTGTTATTTATCTATGCAGATAACAAAGAATACATGGCCAATACCAAAATCGTCAAACCATCCACTGAGCGCACTTTGTTAGCGCAATCAGATGAGGTCAATACCACAAAAGAACAAGCTGTTTTATAAAAGATAAATAGAAGAATAAAAAACCGTCTAAAATTAATTTTTTAGGCGGTTTTGTTTTATGTGATTAAATCTAGATGTATTTAAATCTAAAAAAAATAGGATTAACAGCTTTTCATGAAACGTTGAAGGATAAAATATTCATTTATTCTAAACTTACATAATTCATCAACCTTGCAAATATCCCGTTAAATAATTTAACCGAAGAAATAATCCCTTTTACCGAGTTTTTAAGTTCGTTAACCCAATAGCTATCTGCTAGGGCTATTTTCTGAGCTACTTTTGAATCAGAAAATAACAACAAATAAAAAATATTAACAACACAAAAAACTCAACGTCATGCAAAATCTAATCAAAATCATCGCAGCATCTGTATTAATGGTATTCTCATTCAACTCATTCGCAACAGAAAAAGAAAGCCCTGCTAAAATTACGAAAGCTGTCAACTTAGTTGATGCTTATATTGAAACGGCGACTTTAGGAAAAACAGCGAAGGGAGAATATATCTTCGCAGATCATTTCCAACACAGAGTGAATGGGTCGAAATCGCAAAACTTCAACAAGAAACAAGTCGTTAAATTTTTAAGTGCTCAAGAAGGATACGTTCAGAACTGTGCATCAAGCTACCAAATTATCGAATCGGACAGCAATTACACAATCGCAAAAGTTCAGATGAAATACGACAACTTTACACGCACAGACTATGTGACTATGACTTTAGCAAATGACGCATGGCAAATCGACCAAGTAGTTACAAGCTACTCGAACTAAAAAAAACAGAATAACAACAAAAAAAACTGCAATCAGTTCAAATCTGATTGCAGGTTTTTTTGTGGAATTTACAGGTAATTTTCCAAAGGAAAAAACCAGAGGATTATTTGATTTCATAGTTAAGGAAAACAAAATCAGTCACGTTAAAGCAACGTTGATCTAAGATTAAAAATAAAATCCAACAACTTAAGAATCTATTCCCTTTCGAAACATTCCTGACCAAACGCTCCGCTGCTATATTCCAATACAACATGATCCTTGTAATAAATATATTGGCAACGATCGTCATACGTTTCTTTTTGCTGTTGATTTAAGGGCTTGTCAAATAATTTGTAAGAATACACCCCCATACCACTACAGGCAATTCCGATGGTTGTAATTTCTCCATTTTCTATGGAAATACAGTTTGCCTCATCGAGTAAAGATTTGATTCTTGCAAGTGTCTCTCTGCTCCATGCTAACGATTTTAAAACAGTATCTAGTTCTTCCGAATTTGGTAGAAGATCTCGATTCTGCGAAATGGTTGTATATTTTTGAATTGGTTCTCCGGTCAAGTCGGAATCTTCTATGCTAAAGGAATAAATGTTGATCGAAATCTGCTCAGGAACTGTCAATATTTTGCTTTCTAGTTCAAATTCAATTTCTACAACGTAATATTCAGGGATTAATTTCGAATATTCCTGTTGAAGTTTTTCAATTTCGGCTTTTTTATTTTCGTAATTTTCAATCAGGTCCTTCTTACTGCTTGTTGGTAAAGAAATCATCAGGAGCATAAAGTCCTTCCCAGCTTCATCGGCATCTTGATAAGACTTTATATAATCGATTTTAATATCTTCTGGGAATATTTCTGCGCAAGCGCGAAATAATGAATCTTTGTTTTAGCCTTCTCTAAACCCAACATGTTGAGCTTGGGAATTTAACCCAAGAAACAGAGCGACTAAAAGTAATTTCAGTTCTTTAAGAAACATCCTTAATACAGTGGGTTGGAAAGTAAGTTTAAAATTCGCTTTATGATAAATTACGTGCTCTTAGTTCCGCTTCTAAAGCCGAAACCTTTTTTGTATGATTCAATGCAAAGGGTACAAATAACAAAGGAAAAAATGTAAACAATCCAAATCCATTTCTCCAAGTACTAAAAACAGCAACTCCGACCATAAATCCTAAGATTACAGCATTTGAAATCTTTTCAGATTTTAACTTTTTCTTCTGTTGGAGTAACTCGTCGTCGCTTAGCTCGGTCAGTTGCTTATCGTTTGATTGCATAATTAGATTATCCCGTTGTTTTTTGAAGGCCAAAATAATTTTAAACAAGCATTATTCGAGTTCATTCGACTATTCGAAAGAACGGAAAAGCATCGTTAAAATTTATCCCCCCAACGTTTTCTAAATATCGAATATTTATTTTATTTCCAAAAGGGATTTTTTCTTGCAAAGCAAAATGTTTTTATATCATCCGTCGCTTCTACAATTTTAGTCAACTTGTCAATGCCTATAGCTTAAAGCCTAAAGCTTAAAGCTATAGGCATTATCCCAACAAAATCTTATCCGGTGTAATTGGCAAATCCCTAAACCGTTTTCCAATGGCATTATAAATTGCATTGGCAATGGCGGGCGCAGTACCGATAATCCCTACTTCACCAAGCCCTTTCGCTCCTGTCGGATTGATATTCGGATCGGGTTTTCCGATAAAGCCTACTTCAATGATTGGGGCGTCAGCATTCACAGCGAAATGGTATCCAGCCAAATCATCCGCTATCAAACCGCCTAAACGAGTATCGATTTGTTGTTCTTCCATCAAGGTCATTCCGATTCCGCCTACCGCAGCTCCCGACATTTGGTTGGCAGCGGCTTGATCATTCACGATCTTTCCGCCATCCGCAATGCAGATCATGCGTTCCAATTTGACCTTACCTGTTTTTGTATTGACTTTTAACTTGCAAAAATGAGCAGCTGAAGAACAGAAGGAATATTTTTGTCTTTCTGTTCCTGGACCAGAACTCGCCTCAACCTCTACCATTGTTAAGCCATTCTTGCTCCAGATGTCGGCATAAGATATAAAATGTTGATTGTTCTTTTGAAAAGATAGTCCATTTTCCGAAAGCAAGATTTCTTCCTCTTTTGCAGTTTTGTAAATTTCATTCTGCGAAGCAGCAAACTCCGCCAATTTTAATTTTAGAGCTAGACTCACCGCTACGACCGCACCGCTAACGGACGACAAACCATTGCTTCCTCCTTGACTTGGTGCAGGCGGCAGGCTTGAATGCCCCAATTCAATCTTGATTTTTTCTTTCGGAATCCCTGTTGTATCATGTGCGATATTGACCATTCCCGTTCCGGTTCCCGTTCCGATATCGGTCATCGCCGTTTGTACGGTAATCGTTCCATCACGTTCCATTTTAATTGCTGCACTGGCATTTCCTCTTCCCGCATTCCATGCACCTACGGCCATTCCATAGCCTGTACTCCAATCGCCATCGACCAATTGTCCAGGCTGACTTTTACGCTCCGACCAATTGATGCGCTCCGCTCCTTGCATAACGCATTCATTTAAAAAGTTCGTTGACCAAGGCAATTTCGTTTCGGGATTCGTTGCAATCGCCAGATTCTTTAACCGAAGTTCGACAGGGTCTATACCCAATTTATAACTCAGTTCGTCAATCGCAGATTCAATTGCAAAATCACCCGTACAATCACCAGGACCTCGCATCCACGTTGGCGCACTTAAATTCAGCGGAACAATAGCTGCTTCAGCTTTCAGATTTTCGAAATCATAAATCAAGCGCGTGACGCGTGTAATGCCATCATTGAAATTTTCATAGAGCGATGTCGCATTTTTGGCTTGATGAAAGATGCCTTGAAATTTTCCTGAAGCATCTGCACCGATTTTTATTTTCTGCCAAGAAGCTGGACGATAACCTGTTCCTGCAAACATCTGCGGACGTGTCAGCATCAATTTGACTGGACGATTGACTTGCTTCGCTCCCAAAATTGCCGCTAAGGCATGTGGCCAAACACGCAATCCAGAACCAAAACCTCCACCGACAAACTCGGAGAAAACTTCTATATTTTCTTTCGGGATCTTCAATAAATTAGCAAAAACGTTCTGCACATTATTCACTCCCTGATTCTTATCATGTAAAACCAGACGGTCATTCGCCGTCCACTGCGCAATCGTCGCATGCATTTCCATTGGATTATGCACCTGCGATTTGATGTTGTATTCTTCTTCTACCGTATGTGGTGCATTTGCCCATGCAGCCATTGCGCCTCGCTCCTTGCCTGCTTCCGTTAATCCTACCGTTTCTCGAGCCGCATCAAAATCAACTCGAAAAGGCGTTGCAGCGTATTGAACCTCAACCAACGATGCCGAATAGGTCGCATCTTCTAAAGTGTCTGCGATAACCAAAGCAATTGGCTGCCCTTTGAAATACACTTGATCGGTATGAAATATAGGCAAGCCAAAACGGGAAGACTTGATCAATTCCTCCGTTGCGAAACCCGGAACTTCTGGTCGGTGCAAATGTGTCAGAATATCCAATACCCCGGATACTTGTTTAGCCTGATCGAGATTAAAACTTGTAATTTTTCCTGCCGGAATGTTTGCGCCCACCAATACAGCATAGCAAACATTTTCAACTGTATATTCTGCCGCAAACTTGCCTTTACCCGTTACTTTATCCACGCCCTCTACACGGCCTTCTTTCACTTTTTTATCTATCGTATTTAAAAATTCCATGAGGGTACCATTAAACAGTTAAACATTGTTGCAATGCTGTCGCAATAGCACCTTGCAGCATCTCCTTTTTAAATCCATTATGCGCCAAGGGTTTTAGATCCTGAACAGCAATATTCGCTGCTTCGCTAAAATTGGCCGCTGTAGCCTCTTTACCTTTTAGAAAAGCTTCTGCATCGTACCAGCGCCAAGGTTTATGCGCTACTCCACCTGATGCCAACCGAGCCGCGACTATACGAGTACCTTGAAGTTCCAACGCCGCAGCAACAGAAACTAAGGCAAAGGCATAGGAATCCCGATCGCGGATCTTCAGATAAGCGCTATGCTTTTGAAATCCATTTGATGGAATTTCAACGGATGTAATCAATGCATTTTCAGGCAAATTATTATCTCGATTAGGCTCATTCCCAGGCAAACGATGAAAGTCGCCAAAGGAAATGACTGATTTTTTATTCTTACTGTTTTCGATATTCACTTTTGCATCTAGCGCAGCTAAAGCAACACATAAATCTGAAGGATGAACAGCCACGCATTGTTCGCTATAGCCGATCACCGCACTCATCCGATTTTCTCCTTCCAATGCGCTACATCCGCTGTTCGGCTTGCGTTTGTTGCAAGCTGTAGTCACATCATAAAAGTACGGACAGCGTGTGCGCTGCAGTAAGTTTCCAGCGGTGGAAGCCATGTTCCGAATCTGAGGTGAAGCACCTGCCAACACAGCTTTGCTAACTAAAGGGTATTTTTCAAGAACGATTGCGTTAGTCGTCAGCGCACTGTTTCGAGCCATTGCTCCAATACGGATTCCTTTGGTAAAATCTTCGATCTCTGAAGATAAAGCTGTGGTCACATCAAGCACTTGTTCAGGCTGAGCGATATTTTTCTTCATTAAATCCACGAGGTTTGTGCCTCCGGCAATGAATTGGCTCTTCTCCTTTTTAGCGGCTAATGCATTCGCTGCATTGTCTATTTTAGTAAAACTAAATGGTCTCATGCGTTTGCTACTTTTTGTATGGATTGAACAATTCCGTTATATGCTCCGCAACGGCAAAGATTGCCGCTCATAAATTCTTTGATTTCAGCAACCGAGCCTGTATGACCTTCTTTGACACAAGCTACGGCCGACATAATCTGTCCAGGCGTACAATAGCCACATTGAAATCCATCGCATTCGATAAAAGCCTGTTGCATGGGATGAAGTTTTTCGCCATCCGCCAAACCTTCAATCGTAGTTACTTCTTTTCCCTGAATCATGGCTGATAAAGTCAGACAGCTTAAAACTCGCTCACCATCCACATGCACGGTGCAAGCACCACATTGTCCATGGTCACATCCTTTTTTCGCGCCAGTCAAATGCAATTCTTCACGCAACAAATCCAACAAAGTTGTCCTTGTATCTGCAGGAACGGAATAGGATTTCTTGTTTATACTAACCGTAATTGAAAGTGCTTGCTTTGGCACAACAGTTAGCTTATCCACATCCACATACATCGCTTTTAGCGAATATGGAATGCTTGCCAGCATCACAAATGCTCCAGAAGCTTTCAAAAAGGCCCTTCTACTGTATGTTGATTCTTTACTCATCGGGGAAAGATTTTATTAAATATAATTTAAAAATGGACTAATAACTTACACGCAATGCAGTTTAGCATAATTCTAAATAATTGATGAGTAATTTTTAAAAATATGAACTACGTCTCTTTATTAAATTTTCTTACTCAAAGAGAGTAGATTTATCAAAATTTTGAGTAGGATTTAAGTTCTCAATACATAAATTAATTGTTCATTCCGTGCAATTTTAAATTCCTGTTTTATTCCTTCAATTTCCCAAATATCATAGCCATGCTTTTGGGATCAATGGCTTCCATATCGACCAACTTCAATGATTTGACCATTTCCATTGTCGAAGTTTTATATTTGATAAAATGTGTTGTTTTTAAGTGCGATTGATAGGCCTCTTGATTAGCATAGATTTCTATAATTCGTATCTGATTTGGATTTTCCTTTTGGTACATTGGGAAAATCGCTATGACTCCCTTTTCTAGCCGGACAGATGCTTCTGATTCTTCTTTTAAAATCGCATTGTAGGCTTCCAAGTGTTCGGGAAAGATTTCTATTTCCGAAAGGCGAATAATCTGCTCATTGGACTGTGCCAGAACATTCATCGTAAAGCTTATAAAAAGCAGAAAAAAAAGATATACGACTTTCATTTTTTATTTCTTGTTAACTACAGTATTTAATTCCGTTAATGCGATTTCTCCTTGCGCAGCATCATATCCACCGATTAAGTGAAAAGCTTCCTTTAGCTCTGCTTCTTTCAACCCTGTATTCATTCCTACACCAATGTGTGAACGCAATTGCGCTTGCAAGCCTGGAATTGTCGCTAAAATTGAGATAGTTACCAACTCCCTTTGTGCGTAATTTAAGACATCACTTTCAAAAAGATCAGCAAACAGATGCTCTTTCAAAAATGCGTCAACGCGAGGTGCAAATTCACCGTACCCTAGTGCTGGTTTAGGTTGTTTCGCTCCACTGATTTCTTCCAATGTTTTTCGCCCTTGTTCGTATTTACGAGCATGTTGCTTTGGCAATCCAAATGATTTTCCTTCCGTGTCAGTGATACCTTTTGCAATGCGTTCGTCAACAACTTTCTTAAAAAGATTTAATGCATTCAAACTTCTTGGAAAACCTGCATATGCATAGAGATGTACTAACATTTCTTTAATTTCATTGATGGTCAATCCAGCGTCTAGGCCTTTGTTCAATTGAATTTCCAAATTAGCAACATCGCCTTTCGAAGCAAAAGATGAAATCAATACAATGGATTTTTGTTTATCATCCAGCATTCCTGTCTCTTGTGCTTGACTATTCTGTACGTTAAAAAGCATGGTCAAAACTATTGTGTAAATACTTAATCTGTTCATATATTTTTTGTAAATGTATTAATGTACGCTATCGTACTCTTCTTCCGTGACAGGCGAAAGCCAAGTCACATTTTCTTCTCCTTGATAATTTGAAATAGCGACATGCACTAATCCATGATCTGCCGAAGCACCGTGCCAATGCTCCACATTGTCAGGAATATTCACGACATCTCCTTTTTTAATTGCTTGGGCAGTTTTTCCTTTCTCTTGATACCAGCCCTCCCCTTCCAGCACAAGCAAAACTTGTCCTTTTGGATGTGTGTGCCAATTTGTTCGAGCACCAGGCTCTCTACCATTATTACTGATTAGCAATGAAGTTATCGATTCGACGCTCAGGATTTGTTAAATTTGATTAGAAAATAAGAGGATTATGGACGAGATTTTAAATTTTAAGAGCATCAAAGAATACAATGTATTCAACAATAATGAAACCTTGCATCCTTTGGTCAGCGTTGTCTATTTAGAAAAGGCAGAGCCACGCAAACTGCGCACCCTGCAATATGATTTCTATACAGTATTTCTAAAACAGATCCATTGCGGCGACCTGCGCTACGGACTAAAAAACTATGATTACGAAGAAGGGACGCTCATCTTTTTAGGCCCAGGACAGGTGATCGGAGAAAATAAAGAGGAATATTACCAGCCACAAGGCATCGCTTTGGTTTTCCATCCTGATCTCATTCACGGAACTTCCTTAGGAAGAAACATGGATTCTTATAGTTTTTTTAATTATGCGGTAAATGAAGCCTTGCACCTTTCGGAAAAAGAGCGTAAAATTATATTGGATTGTTTTGCTAAAATAGAATATGAATTGGAACGGGCAATCGATAAGCACAGCCAAAATCTCATCGTTTCGAACATTGAGCTTTTCTTAAATTACTGCATGCGGTTTTACGATCGGCAGTTTATTACCCGTGACTTCGTTAATGTCGGTATTATCCAAAATTTTGAAGAGTTGCTCAACGCCTATTTTAAATCAGAACAGCCTCAAGTTTATGGATTGCCGTCGGTCACGTATTTTGCTGATAAATTAAATCTTTCAGCAAATTATTTTGGTGATTTGATCAAAAAAGAAACTGCAAAATCTGCTCAGGAATACATTCAAATTAAGATAATCGATATTGCCAAAAGCAAGATATTTGACATGAATAAATCGATCAATGAAATAGCTTACGAATTGGGTTTTAAATACCCACAACATTTTACCCGTTTGTTCAAACAACGTGTTGGACAAACACCAAGCACTTTTAGAACGATGAATTAATTATTTGATATTTTCGCTCATGCTTTATAAAAATAGCTTGAATAGCAAAACACGCTAAAATTCATCAGAATCGTTACATTAAATCCCCAACAAAAAAGGGACTCATAACCAATATAATAAATTGCATTTTGTAGATTCCAATCATTAAAACGGAAATTTGCGACAGTATAAAACGCAAAAGTGCTTTTAATCTTAAAAGACTTTTGGTAACTTGGTGAACATTTTCCTTTCAGAACAAAACGTGGAACTCATGGAGAGCAAGAAAAATAAAATCACAATATTATATGTCGACGACGAGGAGAATAATTTGGTTTCTTTTAAGGCAACATTTCGTATTAAATATAAGGTATTCACAGCCATCAGTGGATCTGCAGCGCTTAAGATTGTTGAAGACAATCCCATCGATATCATTATTACGGATCAGCGCATGCCTGAAATGACCGGCGTAGAGTTCTTGGAAGAGGTCATAAAGATAAATCCTGAACCAATGCGAATATTGTTGACTGGATATACGGATATGGCAGCGGTTGTTGATGCTGTAAACAAAGGAAAAATCTTTCATTACTTAAATAAGCCTTGGAGCGAAGAAGAGCTGGACGAGACCATTCAACGTGCTTATGAGCTTTATTCAGAACGAAAAACGATTATGGAGACTTATTCCAAATTGGAAGTCACCAATGAGCAATTGGAGTTTTTACTTCGACAAAAATTGCTTTCTTAAGTTGCTCAGTTTATAGCTATACCTATTATTTGCTCGGAATAACTACTGTAAATGTTGTTCCGACACCTAGTTCAGAATTCACCTCAACGGTTCCTTGCAATTTTAGCAAAGCGCTCTGTACATTGTATAGACCAAATCCCATACCTTTCGCCTGATCGCTGCCTCTAAAAAACAGCGTAAAAATATCGTCGAGGTGATCTTCGGAAATACCAATTCCTGTATCTTGAACAACAATAGTCGCATGGTCTTTCGAAACGTTTACCGATAAGCGGACTAACTGCTTATCGTAATCCTGACGTTGATATTTAAATGCATTGGAAAGAAGGTTGTGCAAAATCAATTCGAGAACAGCCTTATCATTTTTGTACAGCTGAAATTGTTCCACATGAATGTCGAATTCAACATGATTGTTCTGCGTGTACATTTTATAGAATTGAGAAATATTTTCGAAAAGCGTATTAAACTCAATATTCGATAAAAGCAAATCTCCGCGCCTCAATAAATAATAATCGCGAAGGCTGTCGATATACGCATCTAAGCGCGTCAACGAATCTTTCATTAACGACAAGAGCTTATGAATGTGCTCTATCTGATCAAATTCTAAAGCAAGTTTAACTGCAGAAAGAACGCCTGTCAGCGGATCACGGAGATCATGGCTGACACTGTAAGCGAATTTATCCAATTCGTCATACGCTTTCTGCAATTCTTCATTTCGGATATCCAGCAATGAATTTGCCATGTAGAATTTGTCGGCTTCTTCAATTGAGGAAATGATTTCTTCTTCTACCCAAGGCTTACGAACAAATCTAAAGATATGGCCTTTATTCACCGCATCAACGACCGTATCCATATCGGCAAAAGCAGTTAGAAGAATTCGAATAGGACGAGGAAAATCTTTCTTTATGCGGTTCAAAAAATCGACGCCTAATTCATCTGGCATGCGCTGATCACAAAATATGATACGGATATCTGGATTAGCCAAAAGTATCTGTTCCGCTTGCGCAGTATTGGTGGCCGTATGAATCGTATAACCGTATCTAAAATTGGCTTTGAATCCAATTAAATTGTTTATTTCATCATCAACATATAATATTTCTAATTCTTTCTGCATATTCTGATAGTCATAGGTATTTTATACCAAATACATAACGAAGTTAATTATATTGCATCATTTCGGACACAATTGTTGTTACTTATTTTGAAGAATTGGAATAATCAAAGTAAATGTAGCTCCTTCCCCGACTACAGATTCTACGACAATCTTCCCATGATGTTTGGCTATGGTATTGTAAGCAATCGACATTCCGAGGCCAGTTCCTTCGCCCACATCTTTTGTTGTGAAAAATGGCTCAAAAATCTTTTCTCTCACTTCTTTAGGAATTCCAATACCATTGTCCGCAATCTTAATAAATATGAATGCCTCATCCGTATACATCCCTGTTTCGATTTCTAGTTTTCCTCCAGCTTTAGATTCATATTTTTTATGGATGGCAAACACCGCGTTTGTCAAAATATTCATAAATACTTGATTGAGTTTTCCTGCGTAGCATTCTATTTTTGGCAGATCTCCATATTTTTTATCTACCTCAACGCCTTCTTTAATCATGCTGCTTAAAATGACTAAAGTGGACTCTAAACCCTCATTTACATCGGCAAATTTTAGGGTTGCTTCATCAACGCGTGAAAATACCCTGAGGCTCTTTACAATTTCCGCTGTGCGATGTGCGCCATCATGCATTCCTTTTAATAAATAATCGACTTCAATTTTTAAATAATCAATGTCAATATCTTCCTTGTATGCTCGAATCTGCTCTAATTTCTCTTGAACTGTCAAAGATTCGTTAAAAGCTAAACGCTCAACTTCTTCTAAAGTTTGCCAGATCATTGCAATATCTCGTTTTAGTGGGGCAACATTTGAGGTCACAAAATTAATCGGGTTATTTATTTCATGAGCAACACCAGCGGTAAGCTGCCCCAATGAAGCCATTTTTTCGGATTCAACAAGTTGCGATTGCGCTTCTTTCAGGTGCGTTAACGTAGTCTGCAATGATTCGTTTGTTTCTGTTAACTCTAAGGTCCTTTCTTCAACCTTTTGTTCTAATATAACATTCTGTTCACGGATCAATCGTTCATTCTCCAGCGAACTGATTAATTCACGCGCTTGAGACTCATCTTTTTCTCTTCGATAAATATTAATCTTATCGCCTAAGGCGAATGAAAGTATGATTGCTTCAATTACTGAACCGATTTGAACCGAACGAAGCGTAAAGAAGTTATAAGGAAGCACATCATAATCCTTCAATACATAAATCAATACACTGATCAAAAATATACACCATGCAAGTAGAAAAAATTTTGTTTGCTGAAATTTTTGGCTGGACAACCTGAATGCCAATAATAAGACAATAGTTGAACCTCCTCCAGCAACAATGTTGATCATCTTGTAAGAAGGAATGATGTATCCAGCGATCAAAAGCGCAATCGCGACAAGATAACCTAATAGAAAGACGTTCAATAATTTATCAAACTTTGGAGCGCTAGATGATGTTTGCAAAAATGATTTAACAAAAAATATGGCACCTATGCCCGACATCGCACCCGTAAACGTCAACAACCTGCTTGAAATCCATTGGTTTTCGAAACCGAAAATTGGTTCAAAAAGTCCGAGAACGGCAAGTTGAGCGGCGGTAACCCACAAAATGTAATTGACGTAAATGACATAATGCGACTCATTTGTAGAGAAATACAAAAAAATATTGTACAAAATCATCGACAGCATCAACCCTACATACAGAGCAGAAAAAACATCCATTTCGAGCAACGTTTCGAATATTCCTTTCGGCGTATGGACAGATATCGGAGCCGATAGCTGCGTGAAACTCTTAAGCTTAAAATAACAAGTTACTTCTTCGCCCTTCTTCAAATCAACTTCAAAAAGAAACAATTGATGTGGATAATCCCTGTCTTTTAAACCGCTTCCAGAACGGACGCTGCTGCTGTCGACAACATTATTTTTTATCGTATAAAAAACAACTTCGTCTATATTGGTGTGCGAAAGATTGATGACTAAACGCTCAGCATCCGAAAGATTTTTAATCTGAAAACGAAGCCAGTTATTATCATTGGAGATTCCTAAATTTGGTACAACCTGATCACTTTGGACAAACGAATCAGGCATTTGCAAGATATCTTCAAAACGTAATTTGTTGGACGGATCTTTAAAGATGAACACATCCCGTCCAATATATTCTGTCTTGTCCTCTTTAACAAATTCATACGTTTCTGCTGCATGCACAGTTAGAAAAGACGATAGTGTCATTAAGAAAACGAAAAGAAACTTAAAGCCCATAGATAGATGATTTAATTAATCAGCTAGTTATTATTCAACAATTCTTCAATATCGCAATAATAGCGACCTGATTTCACTTGATTTCCAAGTAAGATCATTCGAGAAACAGACGTCGTTATCGCTCCCCCCAACACAACTTCGGATGCTAGCTGTGGCCAAGAACTGATCGTACGTCTTATTTCCGGCAGAGAACGTTTCATTCGATCTGAAAGTTTAGCAGCATCCACTATTTTCATCAAATAGCTCATCCTCTCTTCTCCACTTAATTGTGGTAGTTTTTCTAAGGTCAAATCTTCTATCAGACCATGTAAAATGGGACGTTCAGGTTCAAGATCAAATCGCTCGATATCCAACATCCCACGATCATTAGTATCCATGACCACAGGTATTTGTAGTTCTTTTGCTCTAAATCTGCTTTCCAATTTTACTTCGAAACTATCGCAAACTTCAACCAATAAATCCAATTTTCCATCTCCATTCAGAAAATCTGCATAATTTCCCGTATTTACACCCAAAGGAAAAATTTCAATCGCCAAAAAAGGGTCTATCTCAGCAATTTCTCTAGCTGCAATGACCACTTTAGGAACAGATAAATTAAAGACTCCGGTCCTTAATCGATTTAAATTACTAAGATCTAACTCATCAAAATCCGCTAGTCTCAATAAACCGCAAGTACGCTCCATCGCCATCGTCAAAGCAATAGACTGGCCTACGGACAATCCTATAATTCCAACTTTCTTCTTGGAAAGTTCGGCACTTTCTTCTTTTGTTATCTTTAATTGATTTCGATTCGTTCTTACTTCCACAAACTCCTCTTCATCCAGAATATGCACGAGTGTTTTTCGCCATGGATAATAAACCCAAACCCCAAACTCTTCTGTGCTACGTCCATCTAATATATCTTCAGACAACGCTTTATACTCATGCTCATCGCCCGAAAAAGATGGAAAACGGCATTTGATCAGTTCTTTAATCTGACGGTCTATTTCGTCATAAATAAAAACAGCCTCATTTTTTTTTAGATTAACCAGTTCTTCCCTATCATTTTCGTCTATCACCCTAATAAATGCAGGTCTATAAGGAAACTTTACTTCTATACTTTCTGACATACTACTGTATTACAAGATTGGAATATCATTTTCATTAATTTGAGCTCCCTCATTGGAACCCTTCTTCGAATTGGCAATGATTGACTTTAGATCCCATTTGTCCATGTTGTCCAATTGTAGCTTATATTGGATTTCGATCTCCTTATTACGAAGAACTTCTATTCGGACAACGTCCCCATGTGAACGCAACGCATGTATTGCATTTCTATCTTCATCAGAGGCCAATTGTAGATTGCTTACATCGTCCAGAATCATCGTGGTTGCAAGTAAATCTAATTTGGGATAATAAAAAGTTCCATTATTTCCTACGCTAGTTTCCATTCGGTAACCAACACTTTTGGTTAGATTAATCGTGTATGGAGCACAAAGGGCAAACAACGATTTTATTCCTATCTGAGGTGCGATTGCAATGGCCGCTCTTGTTAGAAATATACTCCCTATTCCATATCCCGCAATTTCCCTCGAATTCCACAACCCGCATCCCTCTCCAGTTCCTTCTTGTGCATAACCCCATACGAGATCATAAATTTTAGGATCCATATTTCCTGTAGCCTGTTCGATCGGCAAAGGCTGCGATCCTCCAGCTACGTGAATCCTCGCGCCGCCATACACATTTTCTCCATCGAGAGATTCCACAATTAAAACAAATGCGGCTGGATTGTACATCCAATCATTTTTTGAAGAAGTTACTTTTTGTACTCCTATCGCCGTTAAGACATGAGCATGCCCCTCTATAAAGCGCTCACAAGTTTTAGGATCATCTATTGCGCGAAACGCTCTTAGCCTAACAACTGGTCGATCATCTTTAAATATTAATGCCACAAATACTGTCTTTTTTTTATGTTGAATAACAAAACTAATCAATAAAAATTAAAGCTGTTTATTGTTGTAACAAATAATTTATATACGATTATACATATTTCATTATTAGAAACTTACTATCTTTTAATGATACTTTTTTGCATTAAAATAAATATATAGGCTCTTAGAAAAGTGTTGTTTTCAGTAGATTTTTGCTTTCATTAATTTTAGCTAAAACGTAGCACGAGTTTTGCATATGTTATTGAAATTGAAAATTATGAATGATACAAAATACAACGGTCTCTTTATCGCTCTTATTGGTGGAATTGCATTGATTATTTTTGCTTTCATTTTGGGAAATGCGTACAAGTATAAATTCAGAAGCACGAATAGCATAAACGTAACCGGAAATGCGAAAAAAGATTTCGAATCTGATATTGTAAAATGGTCTGCTTCGTTTAGCCGAAAATCCATGGATTTGACGTCAGCGTCAGAACAACTGAAAAATGATAGGGATTTAGTGAAGAATTTCTTGTTGCAGAAGGGAATCAGTGAAAAAGAAATTGTTTTTACAGCAATCAATATCAATCGCGAATTTACCTACCAGACTAACGAGCAAGGCAACAGTTCCAATGTATTTAACGGATATAATTTGATGCAAACGGTGAGCATAGAGTCCAAAGAATTGGACAAAGTGGATAATGCATCTCGTGAAATATCATCGTTGATTTCTCAAGGAATTGAATTGTCCTCGAATTATCCGAATTATTATTATTCCAAACTGGAAGACTTGAAATTAGAATTAATCTCTCAGGCATCGGCAAATGCACGTCAGCGAGCAGATAATATTGCGATTGAAGCAGGCACAAGTTTAGGAAGTTTGGTAAAAGCTGATTTAGGAATATTCCAAATCACAGGCCAGAACGATAATGAAGATTTTTCTTACGGAGGCGTATTCAATACAACGTCTAGGGCGAAGACAGCAAATATCACTGTAAAGGCTAGCTACCTAAGCAATTAAAACAAGAATGGCGGAAATTAGTTATTTCCGCCATTCTTGTTTAAGCTACAATTTCTCGATAATAAAATCTGCAAATTCACTCGTTTTGACAAGCGTTGCGTCATCCATTAAGTTGTAGAAATCTACGGTGACTGTCTTGTCTTTAATGGTTTGCGACAAGCCATTAACAATGGCATCAGCAGCTTCTTGCCATCCCATATATTCAAGCATCATTACACCACTTAAAATAACTGAAGACGGATTCATTGTATTTGTATTCGCAAATCTCGGTGCCGTCCCATGCGTTGCTTCGAAAACAGCATGGCCAGTTTTATAATTGATATTTGCTCCGGGAGCAATGCCAATCCCTCCCACTATCGCAGCCAAAGCATCCGAAATATAATCTCCGTTTAAGTTTAATGTCGCAACTACAGAAAAATCTCTAGGATTCAATAAAATCTGTTGCAGGAAATTATCCGCAATCACATCTTTGATAATGATTTTTCCGGCCAATTCAGCTTCTTTCTGTTCTTTGTTCGCCGCTTCCTGTCCTTGAGAATTCTTTGTTTTTTCCCACTGCCCCCAAGTATAGGTTTGATCTGCAAATTCATTTTCAGCAACTTCGAATCCCCAATTTTTAAATGCACCTTCGGTGAACTTCATGATGTTCCCTTTATGAACAATCGTTACAGATGGTTTATTGTGTTTTATCGCATGTTCAATCGCTGAACGGACGAGGCGTTTGGAACCTTCCTCCGACACCAATTTTATACCTACACCGGTTGTATCCGAGAAATTATAGTCAACATGCAATTTTTCCTTCAAATAATTCTGAACTTTTTCAGCCTCCGGTGTCCCGGCAGCAAATTCAATTCCTGCATAAATATCTTCCGTATTTTCGCGGAAGACAATCATATCGACATATTCAGGATGCTTTACTGGCGAAGGAACTCCTTCATACCATTTCGTGGGACGTTGGCAGACGTACAAATCCAATTCTTTGCGTAAAGCAACATTTAAGGAGCGAATGCCACCGCCAATTGGCGTAGTCAATGGCCCTTTAATTCCTACCAAATATTCTTTCAAGACATTTAAAGTTTCCTCGGGCAACCATTCTCCGGTCTCATTAAATGCTTTTTCACCAGCCAAAACTTCTTTCCATTCAATTTTCCGTTTTCCTTGATAAGCTTTTTCAATCGCGCTGTCAAAAACGCGAACTGAGGCATTCCAAATATCAGGGCCAATACCATCTCCGATAATAAAAGGTATTGTGGCGTGTTCCGGAACTTGCAGAACAGCATTTTCGATTGTAATCTTAGCCATACTTTTTTATTTTTCTTTAGTAAACATATTGCCTATTTCCTTACTGATTTTTCTGAAGATAGGTGCGGTTTGAACATCTTCGTATTCGTCAATGTGCTGATTTTTAATCCGGCTCGGGAATAGAAGAATAACATTTTGATTTTTATAATACCTGCCGATGCGTTTGGCCAAACCATCCAATGAATCGCGATAAGACACTTCGCTTTCTCTTGCAGAAACAAATACCAAAATGGCATTATCGTCAGAGAATGAAGTCAGTCCATTGATGTTATCCCAATTTTCATAATTCGAGAACGTGACAGGAACGCTTGTTTTCAAACTTTCCAGGTTGGCAACTATGGCTTTCTCTGTGCGCTGGTTGCAGACATATTGAATAGGTAAGGACAATTCTGTTGCTAGCAAAATCATTTTCTCCATCCAAAAATCAAATCCTAATTCTGATTCCGCCAAAGGTGGAACAAAAATGATGACGCTTTTTTGAGTTACAAAAGGCTTGTTGAATCGACACATAAACAAATTCGCATCTGTGCGGTTCAGGATACTTTCAGCCTTTTCACCAACAATTTTATCGATAAATGAGGTTGCACTCGGCCAACCGAGAATTAAGCAATTCGCAGCCAATTCGCGTTCGGTTCTGCTGATACCCCCAGCGATGTTATGATCGATTGTGGAAATCAATTCTACATCCGTTTCTGAGCCTGATGCATATTTTGCAGTATTATCTAAATTTTTTCTGGCATTTGCCAGATTTCTTTCAGCTTGGTCATTGTCGGGAACGACGCTCAAAATATTTAATGGAAATGGTGATTTCTTCGATTTTATTAAAGTTGCAAAATCCAAAATCGGCTCCATCGTATCCATGTTTGCAATTGGAATAATAATTTGCTCATCCTTCTCCTGAATTTCTTCTACGCCTGTATGATCCTGTTCACCCGCCAAAACAATTTTTTTCGACGCATTTTCTGTCACTACCGATGCAACAATACAGGTCATCAAGATCAAAATAATTGTACCGTTCAGCACATTTTCGTCAATAATGCCGTTGCTGTACCCCACCATGATAACTGCTAAGGTCGCGGCAGCGTGCGAGTTGCTTAATCCAAAGATTAGATTTCGCTGACTTTTTGAATATTTAAAAGACAATTGTGTCGCCCAAGCAGCTAAGAACTTTCCAGAAATCGCGACAATGGTCAATGTCACCGCAATAATAATTGCCATCGGCCCTTTAAATAACACACTGACATCCACAATCATTCCTACACTAATCAAAAAGAAAGGAATAAAAATAGCATTCCCGATAAATTCAATTCGGTTCATCAAAGCCGACGAATGCGGAATTAGTTTATTCAATGCCAACCCTGCAACGAAAGCACCAATAATCGGTTCTAATCCAGCCATTTCAGCCATAAATGCAGCAAAGAAAACTACGGTTAACACGAAAATATAGTGAGCCGTTTTTTCACTTTCAATCTTTTGGAAAAACCATTTGGCAATACGAGGAATGATGCCAAACATAATGAATAGAAAAACGGCAAAAGAGAGCGCCAAAGTAAGCCAGAACTGGCTATTGATATTTCCTTGCGAAGCACCAGTAATTACCGCCAAAATAATCAACACCGCCGTATCGGTTAAAATCGTCCCGCCAATCGTGATCGCGACAGCTTCATTTTTCGAAATCCCGTAGCTTGTAACGATTGGATAACTCACCAAAGTATGGGTCGCAAACATACTGGCAATCAAAATACTCGGCAACAAGTCGTAGCCTAAGATATAATGACAGACTGGAAATCCAATACAAATCGGGATAATAAACGTGAAAAATCCAAAAAGCAAACTCTTGTTTTTCGTTTTCCGGAATTCATTCATATCCAATTCGATGCCCGCAATAAACATAATGTAGAGCAATCCAATCGTAGAAAATAAACGAACGGCCGCATTCTGTTCTAACCAATTCAATCCATGAGGACCGATGATTACACCAGAGATAATCAATCCGATAATGCCCGGGACTTTAATTGGCCTAAGTAAAATCGGTGATAGCAAAATAATAAAAAGCACTAGCGCAAACGCCAAAACTGGGTTTGTTATCGGTGCTTCGAAAGCTTTTTGTATATGTTCAAGCATGCAAAAATTTTAGAAACTTATTAACTATTATGACAATATAATATAATAAAACGGCCTCTCAAAATTAGGAAATCATTAAGAAGCTAATTTAAAGTAAACATTACGATTCTAATAATGTTTCAGCTATTTGAATTGCAAGGTTTTAATCGGAGAAATGCGCGAAATAAGCATCGAAGGAATAAACATCGTCAACAGCGCAATCACAATTAATGCGCCATTTAATAATACGACATCGTACCAATGAATAAACATGGGTACGTATTCGATGTAATAAATCGATGGATCCAATTTAAAAAAACGAGTGGAGCGTTGAAAAAGGTAGATTGCCAAGGCAATTCCATTTCCCAAAACCAATCCATAACCGATTAAGTAGAGTGAATTGTATAAAAATATTTTCTTGATGCCTTTGTTGGCCATACCCAATGCTTTCAAGACTCCAATCATTGCCGACCGTTCTAAGATGCTGATTAACAAAGCTGAAATCATATTGATGACTGCGACAATCACCATCAAGGCAAAAATAATGTTGTCATTCATATCCAGCATATTTAGCCAATTGAAAATATCCGGCAATTGTTCAACGACATTTGTGGCTGTTAATTCTAGCGGTAAGGTTTCATCAACCAAGCGAGTTGTTGAATCCAATAAAGCAAAATTATTTATCCGAATCTCGTAACCTCCAGCTTCATTCGGCCCCAAATTATTCAAGCGTCGAATTAAGTTCAGTGAACCAATTACATAAATTTTATCCAGTTCATCCGAATTTGTTGAATAGACACCCTGAATTTTAAACTTACGCTTCCGAATAGGCTCTTGGATAAAATACATAAGGAACTCATCGCCAACTTTCAGGTGTAAGCGATTGCACAGATAAGAGGATAACAATATTTTATTTTCCGCATCCTCGTCGTGGATGAAATCAATTGTATCGCCTTCTAAAAGTGTTTTGGACAAATATTCTTGGTCGTAATCTTTGTCGATTCCCTTCAGCAAAACCCCTTCAACTTCACCATTCACGTTCATAATTCCTGCTTTGGTTGCAAATGGATAAAGATTTACAACATTAGGAAGCTGTTTGATTTCATTGATTTCTGTAGAATCTAAAGCAAGAGGCGTATTCTCGTAAGAAGAGTTTAAATCATATTTGGTTACAATGACATCGCCAAAAAATCCACGCTGTTTATCCGTTATTCCGCCCTTGAAACCATTGAGAATCGCGACTGACAAAATAATTGCAATGATGGCCAGCGTCAATGCTCCAATTGTGACTCTCACGATCAATTTTGAGAAGGTTCTCTGACCAACAAATGTAATTCGTTTTGCTAAAAAAAACGGAAAATTCAAGATGATAAAATTTGTAACTTAGCAAAGTTAATAAAATTTGTCAGCTGACAAGGTTTAATATTTAGTGTCAAATCATCATATTTTTCGAGAATGCGTATAATTTTTATGGGGACACCAGATTTTGCTGTTGCGTCCTTAGATGCCCTATTAAAATCAAATAAAGAAGTCGTCGCAGTAGTTACTTCGCCCGATAAACCTGCCGGAAGAGGGCAAAAACTTCATGAATCTGCGGTTAAGCAATATGCGGTACAGCACAACATTCCTGTACTGCAACCTGAAAAGCTAAGAGATCCAGAATTTCTTGCTGCGCTTGAATCCTTCAAGGCAGACTTACAAATCATTGTTGCTTTTCGCATGTTGCCCGAAGTGGTTTGGAATATGCCTCCTTTGGGAACGGTTAATGTACACGCTTCATTGTTGCCACAATATCGAGGAGCTGCGCCCATCAATCATGTGCTAATTAACGGCGAAACAAAAACGGGTGTCACTACGTTTTTACTGCAGCATAAAATCGATACAGGAAATATTTTATTTTCTAAAGAAGTATCGATTCGCGAAGATGAAAACGCAGGCGAATTGCATGATGAATTGATGCAAGCCGGTGCTGAAACATTACTAAAAACAATCGAAGCGATTGAACAAAACCAGCTGAAGCCAATACCTCAGGAGGAAGCGCAACAAGGCCAAGAATTAAAAGAAGCACCAAAAATATTTAGAGAGGATTGTAAAATTGACTGGAACAGACCCGTTGATGATGTGTACAATTTGATTCGTGGATTAAGCCCCTATCCTGCTGCTTTTTCTTACATTGACAATAAAGTCTTGAAAATTTATGCCACAGCAAAAGAAATTGCAACACCTTCTGTAGAACCTGGAACAATTTTATCTGATGGCAAAACATTCATCAAAATTGCCGCAAAGGATGGTTTTCTGCATATCCTAAATCTTCAATTAGAGGGCAAGAAGAAAATGGAAGTTGTGGAATTTCTAAGAGGTTATCGAATGAGCTAAAGAATTCTTCTCTGGTTGTTTAAAAGATTATTTACCTATTAATGAGGCAAATAATCTTTTAAAATTCCATACAAAAATGTCCCGATCAGAGCGAAAACTATCACAATAATCATTGGTACTAAACCTGCTCCTAATAGAACAAAAATAGGTCCCGGGCAAGCGCCAACTAATGCCCAACCTAAGCCAAACAGAACTCCGCCAAATAAATAACGTGCGATCGATTTTTCCTTCGGCGCAATTTGTATAGCATGTCCATCGATATCTTTTTTATGAGTTCGCTTGATCCATTGAACTCCAATTAATCCGATCAGCAGAGCTGTCCCGATAAAGCCAAACATATGGATGGATTGAAAATTGAACATTTCATAAATCCTAAACCATGATGCCGCTTCTGCTTTGTACATGGCAACGCCAAAAATAATCCCGAGGAAGATGTAAGTTAAGTTTCTCATGGTTAAAATATAAAAGGAAACAATACGTGAGTCATAATCAGGCCTCCGATAAAAAAGCCGATAACCGCAATGAGTGATGGCAATTGTAAATCACTTAAACCTGAAATCGCGTGCCCGGAAGTACATCCACCGGCATAACGTGTCCCAAAACCGATAAGCAAACCACCTATTGCCAATAAAATCACGTTGTAAGTTGATAAATTATCAAATAATTCAACCGGATAATACGAATTGCCGGCACTATAAAATCCTAAATCATGCAACTGCGCAACTGTCTCGGAAGAAATAGCAGGAGATTGCCCATCAGACAGTGCATATTTAGAAATAAAACCACCTAAGATGGAACCAAATAAAAACAGCAGGTTCCAACGCTGGCTTTTCCAATTGAAATTAAAGAAACTGCTATATTTTCCTGCGCCAAGCGCCGAGCACATCACTCGAAAGTTAGAAGAAAATCCAAAATTTTTGCCAACTAAGATCAAGCTTAGCATAACGATGGCAACAAGCAGGCCTCCAATATACCATGGCCAGGGTTTCATAATTAAATCCATGAAGAACTTATTTTAGTAGATTCTTTACAACCTGTATTACTAACATCTGGGCATTATGTTCGATACATTGTCTCAAAATTAAGAATTTACTCTGGCAAGTAAATTATTTTACATGTTAAATTTCCATAAATTTAAATGTCCTTTAACATTTAATATTGGATGTTCGTATAGCAATGGATCTTTTAATAGCCAATGATATTTGCCTTGCTGCGCCCAAGGGCTTGTCGAGTCTGTAACAATATCAATCAATTCGACTTCCCCAACAATAGCAGAATTTATAAATTCGATGGAGTCAAGCTTTTCGTATTCAAAATCGATGTGGTCATATTTTTCGATCAATAGCGAATCCTTTAAATTTCCATACGGCTTCGTCGAAGAGTGGATTAATAATTTGCCTCGATAAGCCGTTTGCCATGACCTATTCTCAACATCTTTTATCCCTAAACAGATCAAGGTAGCGAAGGGCTGTTTCAACGTTAAAGCTTTCATAATTAAATTTAATGATTATTCTGTTAATTTGAATTCAAATCCTTAATTTGTACCAATGCTGATTTAATAAACAAGCAAATATTATTAATTAAATAAATAAACCAAAAAATTAAATGTTGGAACAGTTTTTGTAGTTACCTTATAGTTACAAAATCTACCTTAACAATCTAATAATGAGTATTCAAATTACACTAATATTAGATTTTCTAGAGAAAAAAATCATATATTTGCAAACATTTTACAGGGAAAGGTATTTATATAATAGATGAGACAACTCAAAATTACACAATCGATAACCAATCGTGAATCACAATCACTTGATAAGTATTTACATGAGATTGGTAAAGTTGATTTAATTACTGCAGAGGAAGAAGTTATTTTAGCTCAACGTATCCGCGAGGGTGACCAAGTAGCATTAGAAAAACTGACAAAAACAAATTTACGTTTCGTCGTTTCGGTAGCAAAACAATATCAAAATCAAGGTTTAACCTTAGGTGACTTGATTAATGAAGGTAATTTAGGCCTTATTAAAGCAGCGAAACGTTTTGACGAAACTAAAGGTTTTAAATTCATTTCTTATGCTGTATGGTGGATTCGTCAATCCATTTTACAAGCTATCGCTGAACAATCGCGTATCGTACGCTTACCGTTGAATCAAGTGGGTTCTTTAAGCAAGATCAGTAAAGCCTTTTCAAAATTAGAACAAGAATATGAGCGTGAACCTTCTCCTGAAGAATTAGCTGATATCTTAGAAACAACAGTAGACAAAGTGTCGGATACTTTAAGTAACTCCGGAAGACATGTTTCTATGGATGCGCCATTTGTTCAAGGTGAGGAAAACACGTTGCTAGATGTTCTTGAAAATCATGATCCTGAAACGGATAGTTCATTGATCGATGAATCTTTGTCTGAAGAAATCAGAAGATCTCTTTCTACATTGACAGAAAGAGAACGCGAAATTATCGTTTTGTTCTTTGGCTTAGGTTCTAATCATCAATTATCGTTAGAAGAAATCGGAGAGAAATTTAACCTAACGAGAGAGCGCGTACGTCAAATTAAGGACAAAGCTTTACAACGTCTTCGTCATACTTCTCGCAGTAAAATTTTAAAATCTTATTTAGGCTAAAAGTCATTTAGTTATTTAGTAAATGCGCAGTTAATCCCTGCGCATTTTTTTTGCACTTCATATTCCGTTGTAAAAAATCGATATTAATTTTTATTTTTAAATCATGAAAATAATCGGAATAATTCCTGCTCGCTACGACTCTACCCGTTTCCCCGGAAAACCATTGGTGGATATCGGCGGTATGTCAATGATTAAGCGTGTGTACAATCAAGCTAAACATGCGACATGCCTGAATGAAGTCATTGTGGCAACAGATGATGAACGAATAGCTGAGCATGTCCGTAATTTTGCAGGAAATGTGATTTTAACCGAAAAACACCATCAATCAGGAACGGATCGATGTGGGGAAGTGATTTCGAAAATCTCAGGATTTGACATTGCTATTAATATCCAAGGCGACGAGCCTTTCATTAATCCGCAACAGATAGAATTATTAGCTTCTTGTTTCGAAGAACAATCTACTCAAATTGCAACTTTAGTACATCAAGTCTTGACAGAAGATGATTTATTTAATGAAAACAAGCCTAAAGTTGTCTTAAATAATGCATTGGAGGCGGTTTATTTCTCGAGACAAGCCATTCCTTTTTTAAGAGGATATGCTAAAAAAGAATGGTTGAATAACCTGACTTATTATAATCACATTGGCATTTATGGCTACAGAACTGAAGTGCTTCGGGAATTAATCCAACTGCCGAAATCCATTTTAGAAGAGGCTGAATCTTTAGAACAGTTGCGCTGGATCGATAATGGTTATAGAATCAAAACAGCGATATCGTCTCACGCCAATGATGCGATCGACACGCCGGAAGATTTGGAAAAAATAAAACAGAAATATTTTTCTAATTCTTGATTAACGGTGATCAGCGTATTGAATGGTTTTAAATGCGCTCGAAAGTTCAAGCAGTTCATGCGCACTCAAATTATCTAATTCTTGAATTGTTTTCGACAAATCTTTCATCTGTTCGGTAGTGCGTATGCCAACAACAGCGCTGGCGACTGTAGAATGGGCTAAGACATAAGCAAGGCTAACACTCTGAGCGGAAACCTCCTGTTGCTTCGCAAAATCATGTACAATCTTTTGCGCTTGCTTTACCTCATTTTCAACATAAGATAGATACGTTTTTGCAGGTTTGTCAATCAAGAGTCCTTGGGCTACAGCACCGCGTGAAATTACTGAAACGTGATGTTGATCGATCAGTTCAAAATATTCTTCAGGACGTCTATCAAGCAGGCTATATTGCATCATGATCGAAGTCAGCTTTGATTTGCTTAAGTATTCTTTGATTACATTTGGACGGATAGAAGAAATACCGTACTCCCTTATTTTACCTTGACTTTTTAAGGTTTCAAAAGCTTCGATGATTTCATCAATTGGATCTTCGATAGTTCCGCCGTGCAATTGATACAGGTCGATGTAGTCTGTGTTTAGTCTTTTTAGCGAATCTTCTACAGCTTGTAAAATATAACTTTTAGACGCTTTCCAATCCCAAGTTGAACCATCTTCACGCCATTTATTCCCAACTTTCGTAGCGATGCAAACAGCATTTCGGTATGATTTTAACGCTTCTCCCAACAAGACTTCATTCTCCCCCTGATCATACAAATCCGCGGTATCAAAATAATTGATGCCGACATCCAGAGCTTCCGAAAGAATCCGCTGATTTTCCGATTTATTAGCCGGCTTCAAAGACATTCCTCCAAAGCCGATTGCTGATACCTTTAAGTCAGAATTCCCTAGCTTATTCTGGTTCATCTACTTTTTCTTTGATACTCAATAATTCAACATCAAATATCAAGGTGCTGAATGCAGGAATTTCACCTTGTGCGCGTTCGCCATAACCTAAACTAGCAGGAACATAAAAACGGTATTTCGAACCTACTTTCATTAATGGAATTCCAATTTTCCAGCCTTCAATGACACGGTTTAAGGTCAGTACAATAGGTTCATTTCGGTCGTAAGAACTATCGAACTTCGTTCCATCGATTAATTTTCCTTCATAATGAACTTCCACTTCATCAGTCGCTAATGGATTAGCACCAGTTCCTTGAACCAGAACCTCATATTGTAAGCCTTCTGGCGTAACGACGATATTGGGTTTTGTTTTATTGGACTCCAAAAAATCTTCATTGACTTTTATTGCTTTCGCAGCTTTCTCTTCATAGGCTTTCCGCATTGCAGTCTGAATAATGGTCATGCTTTGTTCCTCATTAAATAGACTTGGCTTTCCAGAAATGGCTTCATTCAGTGATTGCAACAAAACTTCTGCATTAAGCGTCGCGCCAGTACCAACCAATGACCGGCCAATATCTTGACCCAAAGCATAAGAAACCGAATCAACCGAGTTTTGAAGACCTTGCGCATGCGCAAAAGAAAAAGTGCTGATACTTACAAAAATTAGTTTAAATAGATTTTTCATTAGGTGAGTGTTTACGTATTATTTTATCAATTATTTGTTGCGTATTGTCTGGAAAATCAACTTTAATTCGGCTTTTGCCATTTAGCCAAGCTTCAATTGCATATTCATATTTCTTTTTCAAGCTCTTAACGACTGGAACCCCAAGCTCTTCCAGTGAGGCTGCATTCAAATGTTGCTCGTATTGATTTTTCATGGGAATCACCATTAACTTTTTGTTCAGGAACAACGCCTCTGCAGGTGTTTCAAAACCTGCTCCGCACAAAATTCCGGAAGCAGAAGCCATGCTTTTTATAAATGCGTCGCTATTGATCGGGTTAATGGAGACATTCTTCACCGAAAATGCCTTTTTGTTATGCTTCGAAAAAACCTCCCATTGCACGTCAGGAAATTTTGAAAGTTGTTTTAATAAATGAGCATCATCATAGGAAGGCAAATAAACCGTATAATGCCCTAGATCGCTCGGCGTCAGTTCACGAACTGATTGGCGGATAACAGGCGTGAAAATTTTTTCTGAATAAGACTTGAAATGAAATCCATACGAATTCGAGGTAGGAGCATAATTTTTCATGATAAACTTTCCAAGCATATCGCTTTCTTCTGGCTTTGGACTCGATGGATCTAAAGCGCCTATCTGATGGCTTAAACCAATGCAAGGAATGTCTTTGGATTGACATGCCCATGCAGAAATAGGTTCAAAATCATTGATGACCAAATCATATTGCTCAACTGGTAATGAATTGATTTCTTGAATAAATTTTCGGACTGTACTGCTTAAAAAGGTCCTCCATAGGTCTACCCCTCCTGATTTTCCAAAAATAAAACTTAAGCCATGCAAACGGTATTTAACCTCAAAATCCAAACAGATATCTGCCTGAATTCCACTGACCAGCACGTCTACCTCTCCATGTTTCTGCAAACAGGGAATAATATCGATTGCCCGGCATAAATGTCCATTTCCGGTACCTTGAACTGCATAAAGTATTTTCATTCCTTATTTAAAACACGGTTTAAACAAAGTAACGAAAATTTAAACATGCAAGCTAAACCTTTTAGATGAATTCACATATTTATAACATTTTTTATACTTTAGTAACAGTCAAATAGGAATGAAAAATTTGATAATCAGCAGCTTATTGCTTTTGACGACAATTCTTTTATCGTCATGGGGATTTTTTGCGCACAAATTAATAAATCGCCATTCCGTATACTCTTTGCCCAAAGAATTAGCAGCTTTTTACAAAGAACATATCGACGAAATTACCGAACGAGCGGTTGATGCCGACAAAAGGTGTTACAGTGACACGAATGAATCGCCCCGCCACTATATCGATTTGGATGATTTCCAATCCGACTCGGTAGATTCAATCCCAATACATTGGTCTGACGCCATTGAAAAATATGAAGAACGAAAATTGTTGGCTATCGGAATTGTCCCTTGGCAAATCAATCTGACTTACCAAAATCTCGTTCGCGCATTTTCCGAAAGGAATACCTCCAAAATCATTCGATATTCTGCAGATTTGGGACATTACGTCGCCGATGCGCATGTTCCGTTGCATACCACTCGGAATTACAACGGTCAAGAAACTGGACAAATAGGCATCCACGCATTCTGGGAAAGCCGATTGCCTCAGCTCTATGTGGGCTCCTACGACCTATTGGTTGGCAAAGCCATATACATCACCGATCCTTTGGAACAGGCTTGGAAAATAGTTAAAGAAAGTAACGAACTAGTTGATGAAGTACTGCAAACGGAAAGGAAATTATCGAAGGAAATACCCGAATCACAACAAAGATCCTACAGCAATCTGAATGGATCAATCCAATGGACCTATTCTGATTTTTATTGCAACGCTTACCACGAAGCTTTAAACGGAATGGTTGAACGAAGAATGAAAGAAAGCATTCTAATGGTTAGTTCATTGTGGTTTTCCGCATGGGTAGACGCTGGTCAACCCATACTTTCTAAAGCGAATACGCAACATACATTTGTCAGGGATAGTACTGAAAATGTAAAGACAAAAAGATTGGGAAGAGAAGAGTGGCAATAAGTTTTTTATGATTTAAAAATTCTAATTCGGAAAATTTTATAGATTTGCCGAGCAAAAAATCAATTTATGAAAAAATTTTTTTTAGTAGTTCTGTCGGCAGCACCGTTTTTTGTTTTTGCTCAAACTGCTGTTTCAGATACTAGCGCGATAGATGAAATTCTCATCAAAGAAAATCGTCTGCAGATTCCATTTAAAAAAACCACACGGAACATTGAGATTCTCTCAAAAGAAGAAATCGCAAAATTGCCCGCTCGTTCTATCAACGAAGTTTTATCGTTTTTAAACGGTGTTGATGTACGTCAGCGCGGTCCATTCGGCACTCAAGCTGATGTGAGCGTCGATGGAGGAAGTTTTGACCAAACTTTAATCCTATTAAATGGAGTAAAAATTTCAGACCCTCAGACTGGACACCATAGCATGAACATTCCAATTCCTTTAGATGCGATCGAGCGCATCGAAGTATTGAGAGGCCCTGCCGCTCGGATCTATGGAATCAATGCACTAACAGGAGCCATCAACATCATTACCAAGGATGTGGATTCCAATTCAATTATCGCGCATGCTTATGCGGGGACTTCCTTTAAGGATGTCGAACCTGAAGAAGGTAGATCCGGAATCTATTTCGGAAATGGCTATCAATTGGGCGGAACATTGAAAAAAGAAAACCAGACCCATCAATTGTATGCATCACATGAGTTTTCCAATGGACAGCGATACAATTCGGCCTCGAAAAACACCAAATTATATTATGAGGGAAATGTGGATCTGAATGAGCTAAATAAAATCAGTAGTTCTGTGGGTTACATTTACAATGATTTCGGTGCAAATGGGTATTATGCAGCGCCAAATGACAAAGAAGCTCAGGAAATCGTCGAAACTTTGTTGGCAACTATTTCGAGTACGCATCAACTATCTCCAAACTTCTATTTATCACCTCGAATCAGCAACCGATATAACGAAGATGATTATCGCTACATCCGAACTAACCTAGACTTGTACAGATCCTTGCACTACAACAATGTGTTTTCGATGGAACTAAATAGCCGTTATGAAACTGGGTTTGGTGATTTTGGGTTAGGCATTGAATCCCGATTCGAAAATATCGCCAGCAATAACATGGGCGCCCATGACCGCAAAAATTATGGGGCGTACACAGAATTTAGAACAGATAAGTTTCAGAACCTATTGTTGAATGTCGGCGCGTACATCAACTACAACACGCAGTATGGTTGGCAAGTCTTTCCAGGAATTGATTTAGGATACATGCTAAGCGACGATTGGAAATTAATGGCCAATGTTGGTTCAAGCCAGCGCATCCCAACTTTCACGGATTTATACATACAGCAATCAAGCATTGGAAACCCAGATCTTGTTTCGGAAAACGCATGGCAGGCAGAATCCGCTATATCTTATTCAAAAAACAATTTCCAAGTACAGGCAGGTTATTTCTACCGCGATATTTCCGATTTTATTGATTGGATAAATACGGTTGGTACAACGTACCAAAGCATGAATGTTGGAAACAACAAAATTCATGGAATCAATACCTCGTTTAAGTATAAATTCTCAACCAACGACTACACGCATTACAGCATTAATCTTGGTTATAATTATTTAAAACCATCAGTTGTTGAGCGGACAGGAGATTTCATTTCTAGGTATGTGGCTGAAAACTTAAAGCATCAGGCTATTTTGAACCTTTCTTTTCAATATAAAAACCTATTGTTAAGCACAGCGAATCGCTATAATGAACGAGCATCGTCTACTGAATATTTTCTATCTGATTTTAGAGCGGGATATACCTTTTCTAACTTCCATGTCTATGCAGATGTTCAGAATATTTTTGACGTTACTTACATTGAATCTGGTGCCGTTCCGATGCCAGGCATTTGGACAAATATTGGCGTTAAATATAATTTAAGAGGTCTATAGCAACAAAGCTGTTCGATATCTTCCGAAGGGAGATGTCGAACTTAGGATAAATCGGGATTTCTAATCCCGAAGTAGCGGAGCGGACTACAAATCCGCTTTTATCAGGAATTCAGGATGACACTTCGGAACATCCTGAATAGCGGATTGTTATTTATAAAGCACACGCGAAACGCGTGCGCTAGCATAACTAGCGAAATGATTAACAGCCAGAAAGGTTTTTTACTTTTGAATTTTTACTTTTTACTTTGAAAAGTTTTTTAATTTTCACTTTGCAACTTTTCTGCTAAATATAAATACTGCAGGGGCAAATGATGCTGCCAGATATTTGGATTATTCGGGTCATTGCTGTAAAGCTTGAAATAAGCTTCATCTGCATACAATACTTTAGTAGTTCCGGTACGGACGTAGTAATTGCTTTTGACATATTCAGGGGACCTGAAATTTGGAATCTGCTTACGGACGGCTTGAGAGACCATTCTCCCTAAATACTTTTCGTAGTTTTTCTGTGCCCTTTGGCTAGGTTTGCTCAGCTGATTGTAAGCTCTTTTTAAGGCTATGTTCTTCGGAAATTTCTGTTTCTTGATCATTGATTTCGCATGGCGAAATGGATTGACTGCCGTAAAATCATCTACTGTCTGCACAGAGAAAGGAACATCAGGCACCCAATCGGCTGTATTGACAACGTTGAAAGCCCATCCGCCATCGGTCATTTTCTCATAATCATAAGCGAAAAATAAATTCCCAGGCTTTGGCCCTGCACTGCAATAGGTTTTGAAACGGATATCCTGTGGCAGTTTATTATCGAGTTTTAAATTTTCCAGATAGGCATTGAGCATGTAGGTAATCCCTCCGCCTTGGCTATGTCCGGTCAATATAAAATCTTTAATGCCCGCTTGATAGCAAGAATCAATCTTCGCTTCAATGGTTTTGGAAAGATAAGCCATTGCGACAAACCAGCCTACCTGTACCGCTGCATCTGGGTGTTCTGCCAGTTTGTACTTAAATAGAAAATCATCATCAAGCTGGAGCTCTCCCTTTGCAGGAATCATGGCTGCATACAGATTTGCCAAAAAGCTTGCTTCGGTCTGAATGCTTCCCTGTACTGAAATCAAGGCTATCGACTTGTCTTTATGGATCCACAGATCCCAGATATTATCAAAAGCAACAACCGGCGAACGGTACTCAAATCTAAAGGACGAAGGGTCAGCGACAGTTTTGCTCTCGCTCCATTTATCCAGCGCAATATGTACTTTGTGATTTATTTTTAGCGTTTCGATGTATTCTTCCTTATCGAAACCAGGTTTCAATAGCTGAGCATGGGCTGATTGAAGAAAAAAACTAAATACAAAGGCGATGTAAAGGCAGTGCTGTTTCATGGGGTTATGGCTTAGCTGTAGTTTAGCGAATCATTAAGAGCAAATTAAATTCTAAGAGTAACCTGCTATCAATAAGACTGTTTCAAAAATAACAAATAGCTTGAGCTTCTGCTAAGAAAAAACAAAATACTTAATGGCACCTGACAATCAACAGCTTTTTGAATTCTAAACATGCCACAGGCTTAATCCTCAAAAACAAAATGCCCTTTGGTTTGGTTCATTAGGTATGAAAATCGCAATGCTTTCGCCAATTGCCTGGCGCACTCCACCTATCCACTATGGCCCTTGGGAATTAATCACGTCGCTACTTACGGAAGAATTGGTAAAAGCCGGGATGGATGTCACGTTATTTGCGACAGCAAATTCAATGACTCATGCAACATTGAAATCTGTTAGCCCTTCAGGCTATGAAGAGGATCGTTCAATCGATGCGAAAGTATGGGAATGCTTGCATATTTCGGAATGTTTCGAGCATGCGGATCAATTTGATATTATCCATAACCAATTTGATTTTTTGCCCCTATCCTATTCCAAACTGGTAAAAACTCCACTCCTGACAACTATTCATGGGATTTCGTCGGAAAGGATTTTGCCGGTTTATAAAAAGTACAACGGCAGTACGCATTACGTTTCCATAAGCAATGCAGACCGAGTAGATGATCTGGATTATATCGATACGGTGTATCATGGGATCGATCTCGATCAATTTCATTTTAATGCTGATCCTCAGGATTATTTGCTCTACTATGGACGCATACATCCCGATAAAGGAACAAAAGAAGCTGTTGAAATTGCGCGCTCATTAAATAAACGATTGATTCTTGCAGGGATTATTCAGGATGAAAACTATTATAAACATACTGTAGAACCTTATTTGAAGCAAGGCGAGATAGACTATATCGGCAGCGTTGGACAAGATAAACGGAACGAATTATTGGCGAATGCCAGCTGTTTGCTGCATCCTATACATTTCAGCGAACCATTCGGCTTATCCGTTGTGGAAGCGATGGCTTGCGGAACGCCCGTAGTCGCATTTGCTAAAGGAAGCATGCCTGAATTGATCGATGATGCTGTAGATGGATTTCTTGTCCATACTGTAGATGAAGCGATCGAACGGATAAAAGAGATCGACTCGATCGATCGAAGAAATTGCCGCCAAAAAGTTGAAAATAAATTCTCCAAAGAGAGAATGTGTCAGAATTATTTAGCAGTTTATCAGAAGATATTGTCGAGTGGAGAAACTAAATGAATAAGGTCATCCCAAAATGGATGACCTTATTCAATATGAAAACATAGTTTATATCGTGACTAAACCTCTTATTTCGGCAGATCAATTTTTAGTTTAGCATTTAGTTCCGGACTTGTGCTAACCAATTTATTATTGACCCAAACACAAAGCATGCTTTGATCTCCGGGCTTATTGGTATCCCAATCCTTTTTCCAGATAACATCCACATCATGGCCGTGATAACGCAAGTTTCCTAAATAAAAATGATCCCATTTATCTTCGGGCAACAAAGGCTCTAACGTAAATTTATTCTCGTGAGAAGCTTTAAAGCCTAACAAATCTTCGATAACAATATCCGGAAATGTAGAATGGAAATAATCTTGTTCGCCTCCGAAGGTCTGTCCATCGCTAGGAATATACCATTCACCGATATTCAGCTGATCCGAACCATGCATATCCGCCAGTTTTTGGATATAATCAAATAAGAGCTCCCGTTCAGAATCCTTTATTTCTTTCTTGTAATTTCGCAGATAATTTGCGTATGCTTTATAGACTATTGAGTTTTGAAATGGCCAGCCACGTCCATTCCAAGCATAAGCCTGCTCGTTGTAATAGGGGTGCTGTCTTTCAGCCGTGGTCATCCCCTTCGCATTGTAAAATCCTTTTTCCGAAGAAAACATAGCCCATGCATTTTCATATTTTTGATGATCCTCAAAAGGAATCATATTGAAATACCAAGGCGTGTATCCGACCGACTCACGCACATGCGCCTCATAATCTCCAACGCCAAATTCATTATCTCCTGCACTGTAGGTGTTGAAAAATTGATCTTCTTCATTCCATAAAACATTTAGGAGATTTTCCTGAATGGATTTCGCTTTTGATTCATACAGCTTTATTTTTTGCTGAATGGTTGGATTGCTATTCTTTTCGGTATCTAAGTTATACAGATTGGCTAGCGATTGCGTATTGGCGTAAGCATAGGAATTGACAGAAGGACGGACTAGATAATAATCGGGATATCCTTTTCGGAACGCTTTAGGAAAATCTTTTGCTTGTTTGCTTTCAGCCGCTTTGCTTGTTGTTTCCCATCCCAAATAGTATTCTTTCCAGCTTTCTGGAGTATAGATAGCATAGGCATCTTTGCTTTGAATCAAGCCTAAAACAGCAGAAAGACTAAACTCCATTCCATCGTACAAATCTAAAATCTTGTACATGCCGGCTGTTTTCGCTCCAGCATTGTGAACAGTAAACAGACTGTCCCATCCATGTTGATGCTTTTCCATACAAGGCAACAGGTCTTTTGTCCAGTTCGCATTTGGATGGATTTTCAAATGCGCTTCAACTCCATCAATCATCCAGCTGGAGAAATGATGACTTTCGGGACGGCTTAAATAGGTCAGGAAGTTTCCGTTCTCGCGCTGATCCAATTTGGAAGCTGAGCCCTTCATAAAATACTCGGCATAGGAACTTAAAAACTTTGGATCCCGCAACCAGCGTACATCATAGAACTGATGTCCGGCCGGACAAGTGATTGCTCCGCTCAATGATGCCCAAGGCTTTACGCCAAAAAACTCCGTAACGACCCAATATTTGCGCTTGTCGATAGGATCGTCATATTCTTTCAAATGCTTGCTGACCATCCACCATCGGTAATTGTACACTTTGGTCATTCCTTCATCAGAACTTAGAAATAAAGGAATATTCTCTTCGAGGAATGCTTTATTATTCGAAGCATTAAATGGTCCATCTGATTCTGGCCTTCCTTTATACGCATTAAATTCATCGACATTCGCAGCCAAAGTTTGCTTGGATACTGTTTTCAGTCGCTGCAATTCATGATCGTAGGCTACTTGTTTAGGCGTCGAGCAAGAAATCGAAAAACAGCTCAGCAACAGTAAGCCCGCTGCAAAAGAAGTCCGCAGCTGCTCAATGCTTATTAAATATTTACTCATGTATCAAAAAGAAGCTTATGATTTATTGATTAAGTATAGGCTCTGGAATACTGCCTTATCTGTTTCTTTTCCTTCAAAATGAATTCCTGGGCGAGGACTTCGATCCCAAGGGGAAATTCCATTGATGCTCGCAAGCTTCGCATCTGCAGGAACAACTTCCACCCAATCCGATGATTCCTTATAATAAGCGCGAACCTGTAAATCCGCGGCCAACTCTAGCTTGATTTCTAATTTCTTCAATCCGGCAGCAATCGCTTGTTCTTTTATCAACATCTTCTTTCCATCTTTCACCAACCAGAACTGGATGGTATTGTCTAACACACTAAGTCCTATCGAGCGATCTTTGTCCCCATAAATCACAACACCTTTTTGTGCGGTATTGCTGCTTTTCGATAAATCGATGGAAGTGCCTACTTCATACACCTTGCTCGTCGGACGCAAAGTCATTGCAATTCCAGTTGGATTGTCAGAAGCGGTTGTACCTTCCAGTTGCAAGCCATTAGCCGTATAGCTGTACTTCGGTTTAGAATACCTAAAATCCCATTGTAAAAAAGGCTTCGTTTTTGATTTTTTACTTAAATCGAATTGGACATCTTGTCCTTTATTTAATTGTGTAGACGGTAGAAATACAAAAGAAGGTTCGCCTGACGCAGACCATTGAAGTTCGGCTAACAGTCCTTCCCTTCCTGTATAGGTCGTACCGATTTTGCTATAGCCATGAAATAGGTAATAAAGCTTTCCATCTTTGCCATCAACAAAAGTACCGTGGCCCATGCATTTCCAGTCCTCATTCTCCCCAAGCAGAACTTGTGCTCCTACCCGTTCGTAAGGCCCTTGAATCGTTTTAGAACGAACAGCCTGCACATTGTAATCACAGCCCACACCACAACATGCACCAGCTGAATAAAACATGTAATAGTATCCGTCCTTTTTAACGAAAGCCTGCCCTTCAATCCCAACACGAGCAGTATCTTGAAGCAAAGAAAATGGCTCGCCTTCTAAACGAAATCCATCGGCAGAAAGTTTGCTAGCAATTAATTCTATCGGACGCTTGTCTAAGCCATAAGCTTTCCAAGTCATGTACAGCTGATTGCCTTCTTTGACGACGTATGCGTCAATGGATTCTGTACCATAATCAACGACCACGCCATGATCTACGAAATCCCGATCAGGATATTTGGACGTGGCTACGCCAATGCAGGATACGCCATCGGATTTTCGCTTTGCGGAATAATACACATAATAAATTCCTTCATTGTAAAAATATTCTGGTGCCCAAAACGAAGATTGAGTCCATTCAGGAGCTGAAGAAAACACAAAACCTGTCTGTGTCCAATTTCTTAAATCATCGGAAGTATAAATTGGGAAATGGGGTCCCCACTCACTAGAAGTTCCAATAGTATAGTATTTTCCATTTGCAAAAATGGTTGTCGGATCTGGAAAATCGCCATTGATTGTCGCCTTAGGTTGGGCAAAACTTACTAAAGAGCAGCTTAAAAAACAAAGCAGCATTAGCCATGAACACCGATTCTTGTCAGCACCTGTGGATAGATTCATAGTTGATTGATTATGTGAACATGCAAAATACAAAAAAATCTTATTTAACATATTCATTTAGCGAATGATTTTCCTTCTTGCCATTAAACATGAGTTTCACCGATTCAGGTTTATCCAAGCAAAATAATTTGACCGAATAAATAATCCCTTTCACCGAGTTTTTAAGTTCGTTAACCCAATTGTTGTATGCTAGGAGCGCATTCTGAGCTACTTTTGAATCAGAAAATAACAACAAATAAAAAATATTAACAACATTAAAAACTCAACATCATGCAAAATCTAATCAAAATCATCACAGCATCTGTACTAATGGCTTTCTCATTTACTTCATTCGCAACAGAAAAAGAAAGTCCTGCTAAAATCACCAAAGCCATCAACTTAGTCGATGCGTATATCGAAACAGCGACTCTAGGAAAAACCGCTCAGGGGGAATATATCTTCGCCGATCATTTCCAACACAGAATGAATGGTTCGAAAACGCAAAACTTTAACAAGAAACAAGTCGTTAAATTCTTGAGCGCTCAAGAAGGATACGTTCAGAACTGTGCATCAAGCTACCAAATTATAGAATCGGACAGCAATTACACAATCGCAAAAGTGCAGATGAAATACGATAACTTCACACGCACAGATTATGTAACGATGACTTTAGCAGACGATGCATGGCAAATCGACCAAGTCGTTACAAGCTACTCGAATTAATAAATAGTCAATTCATAAAAAAACCTGCAATCGGATTGCAGGTTTTTTTATGTTAGGATCAATGAGTAAAGAATAAGGAGCAAGGATTTGTTTTCTAGGTTGGATGTAGCTTTTCGATATCGTCTGAAGGAAGATGTAGAACTTTACATAAATCGGGATTTACAATCTTGAATAATAGGGCGGATTATATGAAAAATGTACTTTAGGTAAAGCCTCAACAATTTAGGTGCGTACCTACGGCACGCAATTGTTTGTGGTTATTGCGCGCTACAAAGCGGTAGCTCCTACGGAGCATATTTGCAATTTAAATAAACACACGCGGAACGCGTGCGCTAGCGCCCTCTTTTACATGGCTCCGTTGGAGCAAAATATTTGTAGCAAATAATATGGTCTACAATCAGCGATCCGTAGGTTCGCAACAATTATTTGAAAACAATTTGTCTATTCGGTTGCGTACCTACGTCACCGCTTTTAATTCCATCAATCATTCTACAAATATTCAGCCTCTACGAGGCTTTAAGGTGTATTATCTGCTGGCAATAAGTTCTTATTTATAAAGCACACGCGAAACACGGGCGCTAGCATATCTTTCAACATTGCTCCGTAGGTGCAAAATATTTGTAGCAAATAATACATTCTGCAATCAGCGATCCGTAGGTTCGCAACAATTAGTTGAAAACAATCTGTCTATTCGGTTGCTTACCTACGGCACGCCTTTAATTCTAATCGATCATTCTACAAATATTCAGCCTCTACGAGGCTTTAAAATGACGTTTTTGATATCTTCCTAAATAAATTCTGCGATACTATCTAAATGTGCCGTAGGCACAACCGTTTTGTAGCATCTAATTCCATTAAGAAAGATTGTGCCGTAGGCATTACCCCATTCCGAAAGGGAGCGTACCTACGGCACGCCTCTATTATTTTTTTAACATGCTACAAAGCGGTAGCTCCTACGGAGCAAATTTGTAATTTTATTTAAGTACACGCGAAACGCGTGCGCTAGCGAAATTACTAACTCCCAGAAAGGATTTTTGAATTTTTACTTTTTAATTTTTACTTTAAAAGGTTTTGAATTTTTACTTTAAAAGCCTTTTTACTTCAAAAAAAAACCGCTTAAATTTTATTTAAGCGGTTCAATTCGTTTAAGGGTAAACCTTACAATTGTTTTGTCAATTTCTCAATCAATACTGATTTAGGAACTGCACCAATTTGCTTGTCAACAATTTCTCCATTTTTGAAAAACAATAAAGCTGGGATATTGCGAATTCCGTATTTTACAGAAATTTCAGGATTGTTATCCACATTTACTTTTCCAATAACTGCTTGTCCTTCAAACTCGGTAGCGATTTCGTCAACCACTGGTCCTACCATGCGACATGGACCACACCATTCTGCCCAAAAGTCAATTAAAACTGGTTTGTCAGAATTTAAAACTACTTCATTAAAATTGCTGTCTGTGATTTCTAATGCCATATTACTTTTATTTAAAAAATATTTATTTTCTCTTTTTGTTTAACAAAGATAAAAAATCAATTGTAATCTGATTTTAATATCTCAGTAATTATAATCGATACCTTATCGATTTAATTTATATGACAGGTAAGCGATTTCCTCTATCCCATCCAAAAATTCATTGGTCAAGACCAGCTTCTGTTTATTGCAAGGCATCTCAATCGCATATTGATCCTGATTATCAAAAATCTTAAATTTAAATTGACAATAAGCTTGTTTGCCTTCTTCCTGCGCTTTGGAAACCAATTCTTCCACACGCTCCACAAAGTCATCCGTCAGCAATTCCAAAGGATATTCTAAAATCACAGATTTTGCAAGCTTTTCTTTTAAATCAGAAAGCAATTGGATATTCTTCAATTCAAAATCCCAATTTCCGATTTGCTTAAAGCGTTCTTGAATCAAACCCCGGATTTGAACAAAATATCCTTCCTGCATGTAATCTTTGTTCTTGATGTAATTCTCACCAAAAGCCATGATTTCATAAGAGTCCCCATAATCTTCAATCACGAAAGACCCAAATGGATTCCCATTTTTAGCAATCCGGTGGCTCGCGCTAACGATAATTCCACCTATGACCGCTTCTTTATTTTTGATTCGGTTAAAATCCAGCAATACTTCATTCGACACTTCAGGAGCCTTTACCTTTTGAATCATCTTCAAATCTGTCAGCGTATTCTGGCAGAAATGTTTAAGCTCAAATTTAAAATTATCCAAAGGATGGCTTGTCAAGTAAATTCCGATAACATCCTTTTCATATTTTAACTTTTCGATTAAGCCCCAAGGTTGACAGGGTGACAAAATCGGTTCTGGCAATTCCGTAGCCTCTCCGCCCCCACCAAAAAGACTTCCTTGAGCCGAATTTTCATTTTCTTTAAATCGCTGCGCAAACCGAACTGCTTTCTCGATTCCTGATAGGTTATCGTTGTCCACATTGAAATATTGAGCTCGATGCGTATTCTTGAACTCATCAAATCCACCAGCATAAGCCAAACTTTCAAATGCTTTTTTATTCGCTGCGCGCAAATCAATTCGCTTGGCGAAGTCAAATATAGACTTATAAGGTCCAGTTGCACGAGTTTGTACTATGGTATCAACTGCACCAGCACCAACACCTTTTACAGCCCCAATTCCAAAACGAATAGCACCTTGGTCATTTACTGTGAACTTGTAATGGGATTCGTTGACATCAGGTCCCAAAACCACTAAACCCATCCTGCGACATTCTTCCATGAAAAATGTTACCTGTTTAATGTCGTTCATGTTATTGGAAAGAACCGCAGCCATGTATTCTGCCGGATAATGTGCTTTTAAATACGCAGTTTGGTAAGCAATCCATGCATAGCATGTGGAGTGTGATTTATTAAATGCATAACTCGCAAAGGCTTCCCAATCCGTCCAGATTTTTTCCAATGTTTTTGGATTATGTCCCTTCTCCGCAGCTTGAGCCACAAATTTCGGTTTCATTTTATCCAAAACATCTTTTTGCTTCTTACCCATTGCTTTACGCAAAACGTCGGCATCGCCTTTGGAAAACCCTGCTAACTTTTGCGAAAGAAGCATAACTTGCTCTTGGTAAACCGTAATTCCGTACGTTTCTTTCAGGTATTCTTCGCAAGCATCTAAATCGTAGGTAATGGGTTCAATTCCGTGCTTACGTTTAACAAAACTGGGAATATAATCCATTGGTCCCGGACGATAGAGCGCATTCATGGCAATTAAATCGGCAAATACTGTCGGTTTTAATTCCTTCATGTACTTCTGCATACCGGGAGATTCGTACTGGAATATCCCAACCGTTTCCCCGCGCTGGAACAATTCATAGGTCAGCACGTCATCAATCGGAAATTCGTCCGGATTGATTTCGATATTGTGGCTTAATTTGACATTGGCCACCGTATCTTTAATCAGTGTTAATGTTTTTAACCCCAAAAAGTCCATTTTCAGCAAGCCGGCACTTTCTACGACCGAGTTGTCAAACTGGGTAACATATAAGGCTGAATCTTTTGCCAGCGAAACAGGAACAAAGTTTGTAATGTCATCCGGCGTAATGATTACACCGCAGGCGTGAATACCTGTATTTCGCATCGAACCTTCAAGCACTCGAGCTTGTTTGATGGTTTCAGCTTCTAAGCCTGCGCCATCTGCTAAATTCTTTAATTTATTGACCGCTTCCAACTCATCCGAACGCAAAGCCGATTTTAAAGCCTTCTCTTCCAACTGAAAAATCTTGCTCAATTTCAGATTCGGGATAAGTTTCGCAATTTCATTCGCGTCTGATAAAGGCAATTCCAAGACACGTGCTGTATCTTTAATCGACGATTTGGCAGCCATGGTTCCGTAGGTAATAATCTGCGCAACTTGCGAAGCACCATATTTATTGATTACGTAATCCATAACCTTTCCACGACCCTCATCGTCAAAGTCAATATCAATATCGGGCATGGAAACACGGTCGGGGTTCAAGAAACGCTCAAATAGCAAATCGTATTCAATCGGGTCAATATTGGTAATCCCCAAACAATACGCCACTGCGGAACCCGCAGCAGACCCACGTCCCGGTCCAACAGAAACGCCCATATTTCTTGCTTCAGCAATAAAATCCTGAACAATCAAGAAGTACCCTGGATATCCCGTGTTTTCAATAACGGAAAGCTCAAAATCCAGCCGTTCGCGGATGTCATCGGTTAAATCCGAATAGCGTTTTTCAGCACCAACATACGTGAGGTGTTTTAAAAATGCATTCTCTCCTCGCTTTCCTCCATCAACCTCATCTTCGGCAGAAAGAAACTGCTCGGGAATCTCAAACTTCGGAAGAAGCACATCACGGTTCAGCGAATAAATTTCGATTTTATTCAAAATCTCTTCGATGTTGATGATGGCATCGGGCAAGTCGGCAAATGCTTTTTTCATTTGCTCCGACGATTTAAAATAATATTCTTGATTAGGCAAACCAAAACGGAAACCTCTTCCTCGGCCTTTAGGGGTCGAAAGTTTTTCTCCGTCTTTAACGCACAATAAAATATCGTGCGCATGCGCATCTTGCTGATTTACATAATACGTATTGTTGGTAGCAATAAGCTTTACATCGTGCTTGCGCGCGAGCTGAACAAGCGACTCATTCACCCGATTCTCATCCTCTTGACCATGCCGCATAAGCTCGATGTAAAAGTCGCCAGCAAATTGCTCCTTCCACCAGATTAAAGCTTCTTCAGCTTGATTTTCACCAATGTTTAATAATTTATTTGGAACTTCTCCCTGTAGATTTCCCGACAAAACGATAATGTCTTCTTTGTATTCTTCAATCACCGAGCGGTCAATCCGAGGAACATAATAGAATCCTTCAGTGTAGGCTTTAGATGCCATTTTGGCTAGGTTATGATAGCCATTTTTATTTTTAGCCAAACAAACAATCTGATATCCATTGTCTTTGCGCGTTTTATCTCTGCGGTCATCGCAAACGAAAAATTCACATCCGACAATCGGTTTAATGGGATTATCCGCATGATCCTTGTTGTAGCTTAAAACTTTGCTGACAAAATGAAAAGCGCCCATCATGTTGCCGTGGTCAGTCATTGCGACAGCAGGCATATTATTTTTTGCCGCAGCATCGACCAGTCCAGCAATTGAAATCGTGGATTGAAGGACAGAAAACTGCGAATGATTGTGCAAATGAGCAAATGGCGCAGCTTTTAATGCCTCCGATAATTCCGTAGGAATAACCTGCTTACCCGCATCCGCCGGTGCGGTTTCTTTGCGAATAGATTCCGAAGCCGCTTTTAAATTGACATGTTGTATACCAACAGGTTCAACAGTCGAAGGATTGTGTTCCTTAAACTCAACAAAATAGCCTGAATCCTGTTGCAATTCTGTGGCAGAAAATTCCTCTCGGCGAACCAGCTCAAGGAAACAACGCGTAGTCGCTTCCACATCGGCAGTCGCATTATGCGCTTCAGAAAAAGGAACACCAAATAAATACGAGTGCAACTCGGTCAAGGTTGGCAACTTAAAACGTCCGCCTCTACCTCCCGGAATTTTTACTAATTCTGCGGTTTTTTCGGTACAGGTATCCAGAATAGGCATATCGCCCAATGCTGTTTCTTGTTGATAGCGGTAAAACTCCGCCCCCATGATATTCAAGTCAAAGCCAATGTTTTGACCGACGACAAATTTTGCCTGAGCAAGCGCCAGATTAAATTTGTTTAGTACGTCTTGAATAGGAATACCTTGCTCTTCGGCCAAAGCCGTAGAAATTCCGTGTATTTTCTCCGAATCGTAGGGAATATTGAACCCATCGGGTTTAATCAAGTAATCTTCATGAGCGATCATCTCGCCCATTTCATCATGGATCTGCCAAGCAATCTGAATACATCTAGGCCAATTATCTACATCAGAAATTGGCGCATCCCACCGCTTCGGTAATCCTGTTGTCTCTGTATCAAATACTATATACATGCTTATCCTTAATTCTTGAAGATATCAAATTTAATGAATAATTCTAGCATCTTTTCCACATTCGAAACGAGACAAAAAAAAATAAGGAAGCCTTTATTCAAGACTTCCTTATTCAGAGTATATTTTGAATTGATTAATTTAAAATAATGACTTCAACACGACGATTCTGCTGTCTTCCTTCTGGTGTTTTGTTATCAGCAATAGGTTTTGTCAATCCCAAACCTTTCGTGGTAATGCGACTAGCTGAAACTCCAGAATCTTCTAAAAATTTCTTTACCGAAGCAGCGCGTTTATCTGAAAGCCAAAGGTTGTAATCAGCGGCTCCAGTAGCGTCCGTATGTCCGTCTACGCGTATTTTCTTACTTTTATCTTCGTTCAATAGTTTAGCCAATTTACTTAATTCACCTTTAGCCTTATCCGTTAAATACGATGAGTTGCTTGGAAATAATAAATCAGAAGATAATGTAAATGAGATCCCTTCAGTTGTTCTAGTGGCATTATCAAATTCTGTCTTTACGTTTTTCAATCCATCATCTGTGCCATCTTTTGATACTACTGCGCCTGGTTTGACTTGCAATTCTTTTTGTTTACAAGAAAACAATACTGCTGATGAAAGGAATACTATAAATAATAAATTTAGTTGTCTCATTTTGTTTGAACAAAGGTTGTAAGAAATATTAATTCCCGTAAATATAGGGAATTGAGCTAAATTAACCTATTAAACTGCTAATTCTATTTCGCAGAAAATAATTTGCTTTCCAATTTTTTGATTTCAGGAATCTCCTTATACAGATTCCATATCAGTCCAGAACGCGAATTTTCGATAAGTATCGCAACAGAAGCTTGGTTCAATGCCATGTACTCATCCGAAACATCTGAATTCCTCAAATCTAAATAGGCTCTGAAACCGTATTCCGTAAATAATACATCGGCGTATTCTTTATAGAGCGCCAATAACGTTTTCAATCCCAATTCTTTATTCAAGAACATGGACGACGCACCAATGGCAGGATTGATCCTAAAACTTTGCGTGCTGTCTCTGCGCTGGTAAAAGCCCCAAATTTCTGAATTCGTCGTCCCGACGCCTATTTCATTATCTCTGCGTTTAATCGCTTTGGTAAAGTTATTCAGCAATTCCGTATAGTTTTGGTTTCCTTCTTTAATTGTATTTGGGTTGATTGTGAAAAAAGGCGTATACACTTTTAATAAATTCCGATTCAAGTCACCGAACTTTAAATCCAATCCATACATAATTGTGTCCTTATAAATGGAAATCTTTGCTATTGAATCTGTAATTTCATCCGAAAGCACGTATAGATTTCCGTTCGATTCTACAGCAGGAATACCATTAATCGCTTCTACTTTCGCACTATCTTTCTTAAGTTCTAAATTCTTGATAATCGATGAATAGGCTTGAGATAGAGAATCTCTGGGAACATGCAGTTCTGCAAAATTGTTATCGTACACATGCCTAACGCCATTCTCATAAGCAGATAATGGCAAAGGTTGCGAAGTAGAACCCATAGCCAGCATGTAGGCATTCATGCTCTCATTAATTCCTCCAAGATTTCCCAGATTAAATTGATCAGAAACACCAGACAATTCGCTTTTCAGCACATCATTGGAGTGATCTACAGTCAATTTCGTCCATTCAATCTGGTTCCATAGCTCATCGATTTGCTTAAATGAGGACGTATCAGCCTGCGCATCCTTTTTCAAATATTGCTTGCTTAACAGCAATGCCTGAATAATCGAAGTTGTCGCCAGCACGTCATAAGTTGGCTTATCGTCAACATATTCTGGAAGTCCTTTCCTACCATCAAAATAAGCCGGGAAAATTCCGTACCGATTTTGAGCATTTCCTAAAAATTTCGCAATCCGATTGATCCGATTCGCGAATGTACTTTTAGGAATAAAACCTTTCTCCACGCCTACAATCATACTAAGCAACGCATACCCGGTTTCTTTCAGCGAAACAATGGGTTTATCTTTAATTCGGTAAGGCAAGTACATTCCGCTATTGATGTCGTAATTTTCTAGAAAATAGTTAATGTGCGAGAATTGAATTAAATCCAAGAGCTGATCATTGTTCAGCACTTTTGTTTTCACCTCTTGAACAGCAGAAAATGGAGATTCTTTGTAGTTATAATCGACCCACGCAATTTTATAGTAATATGTCTTATTGAGCTCGGGCACATAATCCAACGATCCTTGCATGTAAATCGGACGAATAGCTACTGGGTCGAAAGTGACATTGTCATCCGAGCGATAGATTTTAATATAGCGAATACTTGGCGTCAAAGGTAATTGCCATTGCAGATGGATTTGTTGGTCGTAAGCAGTAGTTTTTGATAAAATAGCTGGCGACGACAACAAAGTGTTGGAATAATTCTGTGGCAAAAATTCAATTTGGTCAACAAAAAGATGGTGTGTATTCATGCTGGTTTTATTTTCCGAAAACACAACTGCGGAAATGGGATTTTCAAACTGAAGGTTAACAAAATCTTTGACAGGAATGCGCACGCTGATCCACATGTTGTGCTGAAAATCGTCAATATAGGGCACTAATGATAAACGTTGGCTTTCTTGACTTCCTTGTTGCAAAGCAATTTTTGGAAGGTCTTGAGCAGAGGTATGATTTGATTGAACAAATATTTTTACAGTCAAAAAATCTGATTTGCTGACGCGATAATGAAATTTCTGACGGCTATATTTAACTTCCGCAGACCAATGACCGATTGGATTCGAAATGTATTTCAGCGATAATGAGTTACCTGGCGTAAAAAACAGCGTATCAGAAACCAAGAGATTTCTATTGACATTTTCGACCCAACTGTTGCCAAAATAAGTAACCTGACTTTTAGCATAACTTCCCTTGACCAGGCTATTATCAAAAATTACCTCCGGATACGTATCGGCCGAAACCGCTTTAGTCAAAAGGATAAGGAATAGAAAATAGTATATTTTTAATTTCATAGTCTGTCGATTAATTACCTAAAACCAATGCAAAAATAACTCCAATATACCGAAATACAAGAATTAGATGAATTTTATGAAATTATTTACCACAAAGTGAGAAGGTTAAGTTCAGAATAAAAAAATGTTAAACAAATATTTTCCAAATTTGCATTTTCTCTCTATATTTGCACCACACCAAGCGAAAGTAGCTCAGTTGGTAGAGCACAACCTTGCCAAGGTTGGGGTCGCGAGTTCGAATCTCGTCTTTCGCTCAATCACCTGCCTAGGTGGTGGAACTGGTAGACACGCAGGACTTAAAATCCTGTTCCCGTTAAGGGAGTGCGGGTTCGATTCCCGCCCTAGGTACTTAAAACCTCTTCAAATTTGGAGAGGTTTTTTGTTTGATACAACTTGAACTGCTTTAAACATTTTAACAAAATTATTGTTTACTCTACATGCTTATTTTCACATACATTCTATCTTGCCTCCTTCTTATCATCAGCATTCTGCCTCTTATTAAAAATGATTATTGGACATTTCGGGTATTTGAGTATCCTCGCATGCAAAAATTGGTGTTGCACATAGTAGCTTTGTTGCTCTTGTTTTATGTTGCTCCGCAAAATAGCTTTTCATTAATTCTAAAAATCGCTCTCTTGCTGAGCTCCGCATATTTAATTTATCAAATCCTTCCTTTTACACCTTTATGGAAAAAGCAAGTGTTGCAAGCAAAAGGAATCAAACCGGACCAACAGCTGAAATTGTTTATTTCTAATGTGTATGAATTTAACGAAAATCATTCAGGCTGTCTGGATGTCATTGCGAAAGCAAATCCAGATGTTGTGTTTTTGTTGGAAACCAATGAGCGATGGAATAAAGCTGTAGCTTCTCTCGACAATGATTACCCCCACTCGATAAAAGTTCCTTTAGAAAACACCTACGGGATGCTATTTTTCTCCAAACTACCGCTGAAAGATTCTGAAGTGAAATACCTTGTCGAAGACGATATTCCGTCAGTACATACAAAAATTCAATTGCCCAATGGGAAATGGGTTCAGTTATATGGCTTACACCCGACTCCTCCCGTGCCGAATGAAAATCCACGTTCGACTGAGCGCGATAAAGAATTGTTGCTTGTAGCAGACTTAGCGAAAGAATCAAAAATTCCAGTCATCGTATTTGGGGATTTGAACGATGTGGCTTGGAGCTATACAACTACGTTATTTTTGAAAATTTCAGAATTATTGGATCCTAGAAGAGGACGGGCATTTATCAATACCTTCCATGCAAAATATCCGCTTATGCGTTTCCCTCTGGATCATGTGTTCTGCAGTTCGGATTTTAAATTAATCAAGATCACAAGAATGGATAATTTCAATTCTGATCACTTCCCTGTATTTGTTCAGTTGCAATATGAAGCCATTGCGAAGCATCAGCAAGAAGACAATAAGTTGGATGCCGACCAAGGAGATTATCAAGAAGCTGCCGAAAAGAAAGCGAAAATTTAAGCAAGCATTTATAATGCTTGTTCGTCAAATTTCATATCGAATTCTCCTTCAAACACGGATGATTTAGCTGTGCCATCAACATAGCTATCATCCTGTTTTAGATTCAATTGAAATTTGCCAACTAGGCGATTCGTGATGTAATCAAAAGCCAAAATAGTAAGCGAATTTGATTTTGAAGTGTCAAGGTGATATGAATCGCTGATTGAAGCCATACCAATAGCAGGGACAATCAATGAATAAGCTTCAAATTTTTTCTGAGCATCCGTGTCAATTGGTTTTGGAAAAATGAATGTGAAGGTTTCTGTATCTTGAGTAATCGATATCGCAACCATATGGTTATTTGTATTTAAAGTCCCTGTGGCTCTCGTCTCTGTCCATTGAACACCATTCTTAACTACGATAACTTTAGATTGTTGAGGAGCACTTTCCGAGTTTGATTTTTTGCAACTAGAAAACAAAAGCACAAGGATAGCAAGAGAAAAAGTTAAAATCTTCATAAAACAGTTTATTAGCTACTGATATTGGTTTACTTTATTATGAGTAAAAAACTATTCATTTGCTAGCTGTAAAACCTTGTCACATATAGCTGGGGATATCCATACATTGTTTTCAATTAGTTCGAGCAAACATTCTCTAACGGATTTAATAAGATTTCTTTGCTTAGCCTTTAGTAGAACTCCCAAAGTTCCTGTAACATTCAATCCAAGCTGTTGGGCATAACGTCTTCCTAAGTTCTCATCTAAGATAACTAAATCCGCCTCCAATTCTTTTGCTAGAACCAAAACTTCAGCTTCACCATAATCCAAATCAAAAAAGAAATCTAAAGATTGCAGATTATTGATCTTCTTAATCTCTATCCATTTTAATTCTACTAGATTAATGTATGATTTTAAATGCTTACCAGCCTCAATTTCTAAAAATACTGCTTCTGGTATAGTAATGATTTCATACAAGTCATGAAGTAAATGAAGCTTGCTAATTTTTAGCAGGGATAAAATAGGGGTTGTATTTGAAACAACCTTAGGCATTATTTAAATCTGATTCAAGCTCATCATCAGAAGTGGCTTGTAGATACGAAACTTTGTATTTGGATATTAACTCCAAAAAATCCATTCTAGAAAGATTTAATAATTGAGCTGAAATACCAGAAGATATTTTACCCAATTCGTACAATTTCACGATGGATAAAGTTTTTATTTCATTTTTGAATTCTGCATCATTCATTTTTAATGATAATGCAAGTGATTCAGGATACGATATTAAAATTTCAGCTTCCATACAAATCCTTTTATCCAAAATTAACAAAAATAAAATTAAATGAATAGAGCTACAGCACTAACTATAAATCTTAAAATTAAGCGAATCTAATTACTTAACAGAGAAATATTGTATCAAAACTCAATCTAATACTCTACCTCCAAAAGTGCTTTCAATGGTATTAGAACACCACCTTTAATCTGCAAATATTTCTCAGTTAATGACCAGACAGTTGTTTCAATCATTTTTGGACCATCTTCTGTTTGAAATACAATGCGTGTTTTTCCTTTAAATTCATTGCCTAACCTCTGAGCCGAAAAAAGTTTGGACATCAATTCTTGGGTATGGTCTTGAGCTGCAGGAATTATTTTATAGTTGGTAATTTCTTCTTTTTCGATTAATGTGCCGTTCATAAATTTGTAATTTTTTGATGTATATGAATCTACATGCTGCTAGTTAAAAGTATAAAAAGCATATTTAAATACCAATTTAAAACAAATAAATTACAATTTAAATGGTATAACCGATATTATTTTATCTTTTGGAATTCATCTAAAACAAATTGGAGCTGTTCTTCAGGAGACAGGCTTGTATTGTCCAAAACAATAGCATCTTCGGCTTGGCGCAAAGGACTCTCTGTTCTAGTACTATCAATATGATCTCGATGTGCTAAATTGGTTTTAACTTCCTCCATGGTAACCTGCTCACCTTTCGCTGACAACTCTTTGAAGCGGCGTTCAGCGCGGATTTCAGGACTTGCGGTCATAAATATTTTTAAATCTGCATGAGGAAATACGGTCGTCCCGATGTCCCGTCCATCCATCACAATGTTGCGCCTTTTTCCTAATTTTTGTTGCTGCGCAACCATCGCTTTGCGAACTTCAGAAAGCGCGCTCACTTCGCTGACATATTCCGAAACCTCCATTTGGCGAATCGCTTCCGAAACATCTTCATCATTTAGTAAAACTTTTGTCGTTTCTCCGTTGGGAATCAAATCGACATGGATTGCATCAATTGCTTCTTGAACTTGCTCATGGTTATGCAAGTCAACTCCATTGCGCATAAAATAAAGCGTTACCGCTCTATACATGGCTCCGCTATCGACAAATACAAAGTGGAGATTTTTTGCCAGCGCTTTGGCTAATGTACTTTTCCCGCAGGAGGAAAAGCCATCTATCGCAATGATTTTGTTTGACGCCATCTTTAATTCATTCCTCCTATAACTACACCTGGTTTATTCACCAGAGGCACCCGTACTAAATTGCTATCCACAATACTTTCCGGCAGGAAAATATATTTTTTATCATAAATGACTTCGTCAATGTAATAACTTAGCCAATACTCATTCGTTAATCCAAAAACCTGTTCGTCGATCGCTTCGATCTTAATAAAAGAGTTTGAAGCTACATCAGCAAGAAATTGACGCAGGGTCGACGTTTTCACATCTTTTCCTTCTTTTACGCCATATCCTTTTGATGTGACGAAAACATTTTTCAGTGGTTCAGATTTTTCATTGACCAAATATACATGCCAATTTTTTTCGGTCGGTGATTCAGACTCCAGAACAACTGCAATCGAAATCTCACGAACAATATTTTCAGGAAGATCTTTCTTCATAAAAATTATTTTTTGGCTTTAGCAACTGTTTTACGTGCTGTTGTTTTTTTTGCTGTTTTCGGCGCAGCCTTAGCTGTACTTTTCGATGCTTTTGCACCTTTTGCTGATTTGGCTTTCGGATCTGCCTCAGCCCATTTCAACACATCTTCGTAGGTGATTTTCTCCACTTCAGTTCCTTTCGGAATCTTTAAGTTTTGTTTCCCAAAACGAACGAATGGTCCCCAGCGTCCATTTTCAATTTGTGCTTCTGCATTCTCTTCAAATACACGAATCACTTTATCAATGTCCTTTTGTCTTTTTTCCTGAATAATCTGAATTGCTTCATCTTTCGTTACATCCAAAGGATCAACTCCTTTTGGCAACGAATAAAAAGAAGAATCGTGACGAATGTATGGACCAAAACGTCCGATAGCTACCGTCATGTCTTTATCTTCAAATTCACCAACTTTCTTCGGCAGATTGAACAAGTCCATCGCTTCTTCGAAAGTAATCGTTTCAATCATCTGACCTTTTCGAAGCGAAGCAAATCGAGGTTTTTCTTCATCATCCGCAGCGCCAATCTGAACCAAAGGCCCAAATCTTCCTACGCGCACAGAAACTGGTTTGCCCGATGCCGGATCAACGCCCAGATCGCGCTCATGTGTCGCCCGGTCGGCATTTTCTAGCGTATCTTGAACATCAATATGAAAAGGACCATAAAAATCCTTTAACATTTTTGTCCATTCTTTCTCTCCCTGAGCAATCTCATCAAATTCCTTTTCTACTGAAGCAGTAAAATGGTAATCGACAATATCTTTGAAATGTTCAACCAGAAAATCATTTACCAAAACACCGATATCTGTCGGGAACATTTTATTGCGTTCCGCACCAGTCATTTCTGTTTTAGTAGATTCGGTAACCTGACCTTTCTCTAATAGGATAACATCAAAACGGCGTTCTTTGCCATCGCGATCTTCCTTCACAACGTAACCTCGGTTTTGAATGGTAGAAATCGTAGGTGCATAAGTAGAAGGTCTACCTATTCCCAATTCTTCCAGCTTCTTCACCAGAGATGCCTCCGTATAACGTGCAGGCGGTCTTGAGAATCGTTCAGTTGCTGACATCGTCCGCAAGAACAAATCTTGTCCTTTTTGCAATGGTGGCAACAAAGCATTGTCGCTATCGTTGTCGGTCGACAAATCTGTATCATCGTCATCCGAAGATTCCATATAGACTTTCAAAAATCCATCAAAAGTCATGATTTCTCCTGTTGCTACTAATTCTTCCGAACGTGTAGAAACAGTAATCTTCGCTGTTGTTTTTTCAAACTCCGCTTCACTCATTTGCGAAGCAATCGCTCTTTTCCAAATCAATTCGTACAATCGTTTTTCCGGATTATCTCCATCGATGCTGTGATCAGAAAAATATGTTGGGCGAATCGCCTCGTGCGCTTCTTGAGCACCCGCAGATTTGGTTTTATATCTTCTAAGCTTATGGTATTTTTCGCCGTAAGCTTTGTTGATTTCTTTTTCAGCTGCTTGAATCGCAGTATCACTCAAGTTTACAGAATCGGTACGCATATAGGTTATACGTCCTGCTTCATACAAACGCTGTGCAACTTGCATTGTCCTCGCAACGGAGAACCCCAATTTACGACTGGCTTCTTGTTGCAATGTTGACGTTGTAAATGGAGCTGCAGGCGTACGTTTTCCAGGTTTCTTTTCTAAGCTAGCAATAGAAAATGCTGCCGCAATGCAATCCGACAAAAATTTCTGTGCTTCTTCTTTCTTTTTGAAGCGCTGGGGCAATTCAGCTTTAAACTGTTCTTTCCCATTCTCCGATGTTCCAAAAATCGCAACAACCTTAAAAGCTGCTTCCGCAGTAAATTTATTTATTTCTCGCTCTCGTTCGACAATAAGACGAACAGCGACAGATTGCACGCGACCAGCCGAAAGCGATGGTTTTACTTTTCTCCATAAAACCGGAGACAATTCAAAACCTACCAAACGATCCAATACACGGCGTGCTTGTTGTGCATTTACTAAATTATAATCTATACTTCTTGGCGATTCAATGGCTTTTAAAATCGCAGGTTTGGTGATTTCATGAAAAACAATACGCTTTGTTTTGCCTTCATTCAATCCTAAAGTTTCGTACAAATGCCAGGAAATAGCTTCCCCCTCGCGGTCCTCATCGGACGCTAGCCACACCGTCTCGGCCGCCTTTGCTAATTTCTTTAATTCGCTGACAACAGCTTTTTTATCCGATGGGACTTCGTACTTCTGCTCAAAGTTATTTGCCGTATCAATGGCGTCGTCCGTCTTGACTAAATCCCGAATATGCCCATAACTCGATTTCACTAAGAAATCGCTCCCCAAATATCCTTCGATGGTTTTAGCTTTCGCTGGTGACTCTACTATCAGTAAATTTTTTGCCATTAATTAAAAGTAAGATTTCTGCAAATATTAGGATTTCAAAGTGGAATGACAATAAAATTCGCAATATTTAGTCAAATAATTTAAAATATGCCTCTATTTTAACCAAGTATCCAAAAGGTAAAAAACGGCGAATATCACGGAAGCCACCCCGTTCGTCGTCATAAATGCCCTATTCACCCGAGATAAATCATCTACGCTGACAATGCGATGCTGATAAATTAATAATGCTCCATAAAAAGCCACACCTATATAATATAGAATCCCGACTTCCATATAAAAGGCAGGCAACAAAACGAAGATAAAAGACAGCACATGCAGTACTTCAGAAATACGCAATGCATTTTTTCCTCCAAAATTTGCAGGAATAGAATTCAGTCCATTTTCTCTGTCAAATTCTTCATCTTGCAAAGCATAAATAATATCAAAACCGCTCACCCAAGTCAAAACTGCCAACCCATAAAATATAGGAATGATATTAAATGCTCCGGTTACGACCAAATAAGCCCCAATCGGCGCAAGTCCCAATCCCAAACCCAGCACCAAATGGCATAAAGGTGTAATCGTTTTCGTGTATGAATAAAATAAAACGACAAACAACGCTATTGGAGAAAGCGCGAAACAAAGCGGATTAATAAAATAAGTCGCCATACAGAAAATCGCACAATTAATAATCGTAAAGATCAAAGCCTGATTGGCTGATATTCTCCCTGCCGGAATGTCCCGTATCGCTGTTCTCGGATTTGCCGCATCAATATCTCTATCCAAATACCGATTAAACGCCATCGCCGCATTTCTGGCGGTCACCATACAAATCAGCATCAACACAAACAACAGCCAGTTAAATTGATTTGTCGTTGTATCTAATGCCAAGAAGAATCCGATAATAGCAAATGGAAGCGCAAAAATACTATGGGCAAATAAAACTAAAGAGAGGTATTTCTTCATTCTTCTTCGTCTTCCGGTTCTTGAGGTATTAGTGGATTCTGAAAATTTGCATTGATTTCACGTATGACTTCGATAATTGCATCCCCACCTTCTTTCTTTTCAGCTGAGGTCAAAAATGTAGGAGGAACTTCTTCAAACCATTGAGACAAGGTTTTGCGAAACTTCGCCATATTCTGGTCCGATTTTACGCCCGACTGTTTGTCAGCTTTGGTAAAAATCAGCATAAATGGCAATCCCTTTTCACCTAACCAGCAACAAAAATCCACATCTATCTTTTGAGGTTCGTGTCGGCTATCAACCAATACGAATACACATTGTAAGTTTTCACGCTGTGTCAGGTAGCGTCGGATAAACCGTTCCCAATCAGCGCGGTTCTTTTTGGAGGTTACAGCAAAGCCATATCCTGGCAAATCGACCATATACCAAGTTTTATCAATCAAAAAATGATTGATAAGCTGTGTTTTTCCAGGTTTTTGCGAGGTTTTTGCTAAACCTTTTTTTCCTGTAATTGAATTGATCAATGATGATTTCCCAACATTCGAACGCCCGATAAAAGCGTATTCGGGAATCGACGGTTCTGGTAATTTGCTTACCTCTGTATTGCTACAAATAAATTCTGCATTTTTTATCAGCATGCACAAAGTTAAGATAAATCGAGGAATTGCGATTATTTAACTCGTGTACAAAATATTTTTTGTTATTTTATGGCTACTAAATTAGCAGCATGTTAGATATTCGTCACATTGTAAAACAATATGCCAGCCATCGCGCATTGGATGATGTTTCAATTTTTATTCCGTCAGGAAAGATATTTGGATTATTAGGGCCAAATGGTGCAGGAAAAACATCATTAATCCGCATCATTAACCAAATAACTGCGCCAGATTCTGGAGAAATTTTATTTGATGGACAGCCATTAAACCAAGATCACATTAACCGCATCGGTTATCTTCCTGAGGAACGTGGTTTGTATAAAAAGATGCAGATCGGCGAGCAGATGATTTATTTAGCTCAGTTAAAAGGCTTAAGTAAGCAGGATGCAAAACAACGGATCAAGTTTTGGTTTGAAAAATTGCAGATGGAAACCTGGTGGGATAAGAAAGTCGAAGATTTGAGTAAAGGTATGCAACAGAAAGTTCAGTTCGTAGCTACTGTCATTCATGATCCAGAACTGATTATCTTGGATGAACCATTTTCTGGATTTGACCCGGTCAATGCAGAAATTATTCAAAATGAAATTTTAGAATTGAATCAAAAAGGCGCGACAATTATCTATTCGACACACCGAATGGAATCGGTCGAAGAATTATGCGACAATATCGCATTGATCAATAAATCGAAAAAAATCCTTGATGGCCCAGTAAAAGACATCAAAAAGCAATACCAAACGAATACATTCACGATTGACTACACTGCTTTCGATGGACAAGAGCCGGCTTTTAATTTTCCGGATCTATTTGAAATTGTTGAGAATAAACCTGGAGAAGATGCCAAGGTTAAAATAAAACTGCATGATGGAGCCTCGCTGAACAATGTGCTTTTGGCTTTGATTCCACAGATCCATATCCAGCAGATTATTGAAACTATCCCGTCTATGCACGATATTTTCATTCATCAAGTTACTTCCATTAATTACTTAACGACCTCCCCTTCCTATGAATAAGATTTTATTAATTATACAGCGTGAGTATTTAAGCCGGGTTAAAAAGAAATCTTTTTTACTGATCACGTTTATCTTTCCAATACTTTTTATTGGCGGATACGCTGCAGTAATCTATTTTTCGATTAAAAGTAAAGAAGACAAACACGCTTTTGTGCGCGTGATTGATGAGCAGGGGTCCGTGGCAAATCAATTGGAAAACAATAAAAATTTAACTTTCGTAACCACAAACGAAAGCCTGCAACAAGAAATTGCAGCTCTTCCTAAAAACGAAGACAAAGGAAATACAAACCTGCTGTACATTCCCAAAGATTTTTACGAAAGCCGTAAGATAGAATTTCTTTCAGCAGGCAAACCAAATATCTCGATACAAGGCAAAGTAAGTGATCAGCTCAGCGATATTATTAAAACGAATGCGTATAAAAGCATGGGCATTAATGCCGACTCGATTAAAAGCGTAAATTCAGATGTGATTATTGCTTCCAAAGAAGTGTTGGCAACTGGCGAAGAGAAAGATGGCCAAACTGGAATTGCGATGGGGATTGCATTCGTGTTATGTATAATCATTTATTTCGCTGTATTTCTATACGGTGTTCAGGTGATGCGAGGCGTGATCGAGGAAAAAACCAGCCGAATTATCGAAGTTATTATTTCTTCTGTCAAACCATTCCAGCTTATGATGGGCAAAATTGTCGGGATAGGAATGGTAGGGATTACGCAATTTCTACTGTGGATTATCTTAAGCACAGGTCTATTGACTGTCGCTACTACATTTTTAATAAACAAAGAAGATGTGGCGGCTCAAATGACACAGAACTCCCCTATTCAAGATGTTGAAAAAGTGTCTCAATCCTCTGGTTTTGATTTCAATACGGCTTTAGAATCCATTAATTTTCCAGAAATTATTACCTGCTTTTTGATATTTTTTATTGGCGGTTATTTATTGTACAGCGCGTTGTTCGCTGCTGTTGGTTCGGCAGTGGATTCTGAAACCGAAGCCAATCAATTTACAATGCCGATCACATTGCCATTATTGATTACTTATGCCTTATCGTTTGCTGTTTTAACGGATGATCCAAATGGCACTTTAGCAACTTGGTTAAGTTTTATTCCATTCACTTCTCCGATTGCAATGATTGTTCGCATTCCTTTTGGCGTTCCTCTTTGGGAAATAATCACATCAGCTGTTATTCTTTTCGCAACCTTTATCTTCGTAGCTTGGGTCGCTGCGCGAATTTACAGAGTAGGAATCCTGATGTATGGGAAGAAAGCAAGTTTCAAAGAAATGATAAAATGGTTTAATTATAAAGCCTAAATTTCAAGCAAGAGAATTTGAAAGATATTCCGCGAATTTTAAAATTAGTATTGGTAAAGACGCATACATGTGCGTCTTTACAGTTTTTATAAATCTTGAATTTTAGAGAAAAAATGTCAACATTCAAACAACGAGTACAAAATTTAACACAATCAAGCACGGGTGCCGGAATCTTATTGGGCATTTGTGTGATCCTCTCCTTAATCATTGCCAACAGTCCACTTGCCGATGCATTCAATCAGCTATTGGGAACCAAAATTGGATTCGAGAATAACAGTATTCATCTCAGTTATACACTCAAGCAATGGATTGATGATGGTTTGATGGCTGTCTTTTTTCTTTTGGTTGGTTTAGAAATAAAAAAGGAACTGTTGACGGGAGAATTATCGTCCCCTAAAAAAGCGGCACTTCCGATTTTTGCAGCAATGGGCGGCGCGATTGTTCCGGCATTGATCTATATTTCTTTCAACCACAACGAACCGACTAACAATGGTTGGGGAATCCCAATGGCAACCGATATTGCTTTCGCCTTAGCTGTGATTTCAATTCTCGGCAAAAGCGTTCCCGCGAGTTTAAAAATTTTCCTAGCGGCATTGGCAATCGTCGACGATCTTCTAGCTATTTTAGTGATTGCCGTATTCTATTCGGGATCATTAAATTATAATTATTTGATTTATGCGGGTGCGATTTTGACTTTGCTCTTTCTGTTCAATCGCTTTGGCGTCAGAAATATCTGGTGCTATTTAATTCCAGGGATTTTTATTTGGTATTTTATCCATCATTCAGGCATCCATGCAACGATTGCTGGTGTGCTTGTCGCAATGACGATCCCAACGAAAGTTTATGCAAATACATCAGCCCTAGAAAAAATAGAACATGGCTTAAACATACCAGTGAATTTTCTAATTATTCCACTTTTCGCTTTGGTTAACACCAACATCACGATTCATCCCGAAATGATCAGCGGCTTAAGTTCGCCCTTGGGATTAGGGATTATGCTGGGATTATTGTTAGGGAAATCATTTGGCATTTTCGGAACATGCTGGCTATGTATTAAATTAGGTTTATCACAACTTCCTGCAAAAGCCACATGGAAACACATCTTCGGTGTTGGGTTATTAGGCGGGATTGGATTTACAATGTCCATTTTTATTTCCATGCTTTCATTCTCCGACCCCTTATTTGTCGAAGAAGCTAAATTTGCTATCCTGATCGGATCATTAATATGTGGACTATTGGGGTATTTTTATTTAAGGAGCTTAGGGAATAGAAGAGTATTTTAGACTAAGGAATAAAGAACAATGATTTATGTTTTGAGCCAAAAAAAAACGGGATGCTCCTTTGGAACATCCTAGACATGATCAATATCTTGACAGTTATACAATTTATACGTTTCTTTTATGATTCTAAAATTGACTTATCTATGTTCGCTTTACACATCTAATTGTGTAATGTAGATTTGAGCTTGCACTAACTCCGGTACCTTCACTGAGTGATTTTGTTGGAGAAGCCTGCACATTAAAATACCTATAGGAATTAGATGGATACGCGCCTGTACCATCTGGTATAGTTTTAGTCCAATAACGGCCTACATTGGTAACTGGAGCCGCTGTACCGGTAACATATCCTGCTCTATAGATGAAAAAATAATTATCAACTTGCGTCGAAACCGTAGGAACTGTAGGTGTTCCTATAAACACTCCACTAAAACCCGTCAAGGTAATACCGTCTGAATTTACACTATTTGTTGAACTTGAGTTTGTTAATGTTGTTAAAGTAATTCTATCCGCATCACTAGGTAAAATCCAATTCCCTCCATGTGTCGTCACCAAAGTACAAGGATCGGTGGCTTCACTATATTTCGGGTTCGCTGCATTTGATGTAGTTGGAACTAATGTGTATGGATTCCAATAAGTACTACTCGAATTTTGCGCAGCGGCGAAATAGTATTTCTTAGTAGTACTCGCTCCGTTATACATTAATTTAGCGGGCGCCCAACTCGTAGTGCCGACCACTATTGGTTTTCGTTCAATAGCTCCATTCAGTGTATATTTCATTCCTGGATTTATGGCAATCCCAGTTATCGCGGCTGGTGTTGCTGTCTTATCAGAGGTTTGAGAGACAATTCGCATCGAAGGGATACTCAATGAAGTAATTGTTGGGTGGCAGATTTTAACTGAACCGGTTGTAGCTGTTTTTTTGTTACTTGCTACAGTAAAAGGAATAACTTTTGTTGTCGCTGTTCCCACATACGAAATCGCCCCTGTAGTAGGTTTGCATTTGCCTGAGCGTAATGAGGGAGTGTAATAGTTCCAATACTTTCGATGGTTCCGCTGATGTCAGAGGCGTCCAAATTAATGGTTACTTCGGTAAATTTATGTACTAATTCAACTTCCAATACATTATCCCCTTTGGATAATAATCGCGTAATTCTCTGGTACATAAAATTCTGGTCTCCAACTAAATTAGGCAATGTAGCACTATTTAATTTTTGCGAGGCATTGATTGACTGTGTTGCTGTCTGATTTGTTGAATAAAATATAAATGTATAATATTCGCCGTCATTTAAATAAAATGAAGGATTACCACCCACAGCGCCAACCGCAGTATATTCATAATCGGCTACATAAGTCGCATCAGAACTGCTGTTACTTGGGTTATCATGTTTATAAATCACCATTCGGTAATGCACATTTGTACCTAATGGCGATAAAGTCGCAGCCAAATTGGTTGATACATTTTTACCTAACAAACTTAATGTTTCCTTTCCAGCGATTTCCGCAAATTGGTCTTTAGCTACTGTGAGATTAAAATCATATCGGTCAGAAAATGGACTGGAAGCAAACTGAACATCATTTATTTGACTTACCGTCTGGTATGCATAAACTGATGCTGTTTTGGCTACTCCATTGTCTCCAAGGGATTGATCATCACTAGAAACTCCAATAAGCTTCACAGAAAGCGTTACAGAATCAGATACTGAACTATCCTTATTGCAGGATTGCAAAAATATCCAACAAAATAGAAAAGCCAATATGACTAATAATTTGCTTTCAAGTCTTCCAAAATTTAATTTTCTTTTCATATAGAAACATATAATGAGTTTACCATTGGATACCTTTGTTTTCCTGCTTAACCTCCCATGATTCTTGCGCCTGATTATTTTCTGATTCGACTTTGACTACAGCGGATGTGGTCGCAATTCCCTGTTCGAATTCCAAGATAATAACCTCCATTACAGGTGAAACGTAATGAAAAAGCGGGTTGTTCGGATGTAATTCCCTTTTCATCTCATTTTAATAAAGTAATTTATGCTAACATATTGACGCACACCGTATCTACGATCTTATTAGACGTAACTTAAAAAGACTTTTGAATTAATGCTTAGAATTTAACTGCTGTTTTCCGTGATAAAGTGCAAATATAATATAAATTATTAATTTAATAGATTTATTTTTCCTAAAGAGAAATTAAAATTTTATTAAGGATTACAGATTGTTAAACGGAGGCGTATACACCCTCCTATTTATTTATTAATGTAGACGTAAAGCTATTCAGAGCGCAAAGAGAATCCAAGGCACACTCTAAACGTTCAGAAACTAATACTGAGAAAAGAAACGAAATTCAGCACTACCAGACGCGTCAGCATCAGAAAATAGCCTTTCACAAACACTTAGAAATATGAATGAAGCCAACTATCTCTACAAACATTTAGTCTCTAAGAGGCTGTAAAATTGCATTCTCCAAGCAAAAGCTTTATATTTTATATAAGCACACGCGAAACGCGTGCGCTAGCATACCGATTTATAATCCCGAATACTAGTGCGGATTACAAATCCGCCTTTATCCTTAATTCAGTATGATCTTTGGGAAAATCCTGAATAGCGGAAAAACATTATCTTATTTCATCAAAAGAACATAGTTTTTTTATTCACTATACAGCTGATGATCTTTTAACAGGGCAATTTCGTTCTGATTGATTTTAGATATCATATAGCGCTTGACATCCATGATTTTCATTTCATCCAGCGCATCAACTAGGTTGCGGGAAATGGAATTATCGCTTGGGCGAATCAGGACAATCAAATCCTTACCTTTCGTTCTGTTCAACACCTCGGCCTTCATTTCTGTAATCACTTTACGCAGACCATCCCTTGAATAGTTTACAACTGCAGTCGGAAAGATGGGTTTTTCCAATTGGCCATAATACCAAAGTATCTTATTATCCGAACCCAACAACAGCGTAATGGTGCGGTTATCCGCAACATCGATTGTGCTTTGCACGTCGGTTTTGTCACGATCCGGCATGGCAACATCCATTGCCTGCGGTTTTGTCAAGGAAGTTGTCAGCATAAAAAAGGTGATCAGCAAAAATGCTAAGTCTACCATTGCTGTTAAATCAACTTTTCCAGCATCTTTCTTTTTCCGTCCTTTAGCAACATTGTCGCCTCCGGTTTTTTGGTTTAGTTCGGCCATCTTCGTATGTATTGGTTATACCTATAGGATTCGGCAAGCAGTGGATTTCCATAAATAAGATGTGAGATATGAGATGTTAGATTTGAGATGTGAGATATGAGATTTTTATTTCGATTAACGCGACCATACTGCAATTAAAATAAAAACACATGCTCACTATGCAATCCGCTCTTGTTTTGCATCCTATTTAATAGATTATGTATCTTTATGGAAATTGGAAGAAAGTGATAAAGGTAGTGATGGAAGTGATGAGGTTGATGAAAGTTACAGAGCTGACTTGCAAAGAAGCACATGAGAAACTCATGCGCTAGCGAAGCAAGTAACACCTATAAAGGTTTTTTTAATTTTTACTTTTGAATTTTGAATTATTAATGAAATACTACTTAATAGCAGGAGAAACATCGGGGGATTTGCATGGGGCAAATCTGATTAAGGCACTGAAAAAAGAGGATGCGGATGCGAGTTTTCGCATTGTTGGAGGTGATCAAATGGAGGCAGAAGCGAATCAAAAAGCATTAATCCATACTTCTCAGATGGCATTTATGGGTTTTGTGGAGGTGGTTATGAATATCCGTTCTATTGCGCGAAACTTAAAAACTGTCAAACAGGATATCCTAAAGGAAAAACCTGACACGCTGGTCTTGATCGATTTTCCGGGATTTAATATGAAGATTGCTTCATTTGCGAAGCAGCATGGCATTCGTGTTTGTTATTATATTTCTCCAAAAGTGTGGGCATGGAACCAGAAACGTGTTTATAAAATAAAAAAAATTGTCGATCATTTATTCTGCATCCTGCCGTTTGAAGTTGACTTTTACAAACAGTATAATTACGAAGTCGATTATGTAGGTAATCCGTTGCTTGATGCAATCGATGCGTATACATTCAATCCGAATTTCAGAGCTGATAATGGGCTGAATGAAAAACCGATCATTGCATTACTGCCAGGCAGTCGCAAAATGGAGATTGATAAACTATTGCCAGAAATGGTGGGTTTATATTATCTGTTCCCTGGACACCAATTGGTCGTTGCCGGGGCTCCGAATTTTGATGAGAGTTATTATCGATCGTATTTGGGAGATCTTCCCATCAAGGTGGTTTTCAACCAGACTTATGATCTGCTGAAAAACGCCGATGCAGCAGTGGTGACAAGCGGTACTGCGACATTAGAAACTGGAATTTTAAAAGTTCCTCAAGTGGTTGTCTATAAAGCCAATCCGCTTTCGATCATGATTGCTAAAGCGGTCATTAAAGTCAAATTTATTTCGTTAGTGAATCTGATCAACGGTTTTCTTTCCGTCAGGGAATTAATCCAAAATGATTGTACGACCATGGATATTGCAGATGAACTGGATGATTTGATCAATAAGAAAGAACATCGAGAAAGTGTTTTGGAGAACTACGATATATTGGCAGAAAAGCTGGGTTCGCCAGGAGCTTCAGAAAAAACCGCAAAATTAATTGTTAAATATTCAACAGATTAAACCTATGTAACTTACTTAAGTCCTACTCTTTATAAAATTGTATAACATGAAAAATATATTGATTTTTTTATTCGCTCTTAGCTTTTCTGCAGTAAAGGCTCAGGACAATGCACAGCATATATCAAAGTTAGAGCTAGGCAAAAAAGAAAAGAAAGTTTTCAGTGCTACGCGCGATTCTTCAGCAGTAATCTATATCGACACGCTAATCATGAAAGACCGTTCTTCGCTTCAGTTTTATGGAAAGAAAGATGTTAAGTTGGTTGTGAAGTATGCTGAATTAGGTAACCGTGTATTTATCAATGGAATTGGAAGACAGAATAACGCGTCGGATTTTGATATAGATATGAATATTCAAAAGCTTGGCTCGCTATACGTAATCGCCAAAGGCCAAGATGCGTTTAACGGAACAAGAACAAATCCAAATGGTGATGGCGGTGATGTAAACTTTACCTATTCAGCGAATGGCATTGCTCCGCAAACAACTGACAAAAAAGGAAAAAACTATTTGTACATTGATATACAACCTGGTGGACTGCGCGTAAACCCAACTTCGGAAGTACAGCAGATTTATTCAATGGTGCGCATGGCTCCAGCCGGATTGCGCGGTGTTCCACAAGGACAGATTTATTCTGGATCTCCAGGTATGGAAGGAAAAGCTAAAATAGAGAGCAAAGAATAAGGAACAAGAAATAAGGATAAATTTAAATCGTTGTTCTTGGTTCAAAACTAATTGATTAAAGAGTAAAGAGTAAGGATAAATTTAAATCTTTACTCTTTGCTCCTCTTTCTTTGTTCAAAAAATTAATTCTTTAAAACAACTTCGTATAGATCTTTTCGACGATCTTTTAAGATCTTAACAGTTCCATATTCGTGCAGATCGCGCAACGCATATAAATCCACGTCAGCAATCAATACCATCTCCGCATTCGGCGTAGCCTCAGCTTTGACTCCATTGTTTGGAAACGCAAAATCTGAAGGCGTAAACACAGCAGATTGTGAATACTGAATATCCATATTATTTACTCGAGGAAGATTCCCGACGCAACCGCCAATCGCTACATAACATTCGTTTTCAATTGCTCTAGCTTGCGCACAAGCGCGAACGCGCATATAGCCATTTTGCGTATCGGTCATAAAAGGAACGAACAAAATCTGCATCCCTTGATCTGCTAAGACTCTTCCCAACTCTGGAAACTCTACATCGTAACAAATTAGCAGGCCAACTTTTCCGCAATCCGTATCAAATACTTTTACTTCATTTCCACCCACCATTCCATAATATTTAAATTCATTGGGCGTGATGTGGATTTTCTTGAATGTATCGAGCTTTCCATTGCGATGGCACAAATAAGAAACATTGTATAATTTGCCTCGCTCCATTAAAGGCATTGACCCAGAAATAATGTTGACGTTGTAAGACACCGCAAACTGTTGAATCTTCGCCGTAATTTCAGGAGTCATCTCTGCTAATTTTTCCATTGCGGTACGCGTCGGCAAATCATTGAAGGGGCTCATCAATGGTGTGTTAAAGAACTCGGGGAACATGACAAAGTCCGAACCGTAATCACTTACTGCATCCACAAAAAACTCAATTTGATCGTAGAATTCATCGATATCCTTGAACAAACGCATTTGCCATTGAACAATTCCGATACGGATTGTTTTCTTTGTCGTCGAAATTGACTGTGTATTCGGTTCGTAATAAATATTGTTCCACTCCAATAAAGTTGCGAATTCCATCGATTCTTTATCTTCCGGCAGGTAATGCTTCAAGATTTTCTTTACGTGAAAGTCGTTCGACAGCTGAAAAGTCAGCGTAGGGTCGAATATTTCTTTCCGCTTAACTTTTTCAATATAGACCCGCGGACTCATTTTATCGGAGTGATTGTGGTAATTCGGAATGCGACCGCCAGCGATAATGCTTTTAAGGTTCATCTGTTCGCACAATTCTTTTCGAGCATCGTATAGACGTCGCCCCAAACGCAAAGAACGATGCTTTGGATGCACGAAAACTTCTATGCCATACAGCGTATCGCCTTCGTCATCATGTTTGGTAAATTTACCGTCATCAATGATTTCGTAATAGGAATCAAAAATATTCGTCTTTTTGGAATCCAATTTTAACGATAAAGCACAAGCAACAACATGTCCATCCACTTCCACACACAACTGTCCCTCGGGAAATATTTCAATTAAATCTTCAATATTTTCCCGTGACCAAACCTCGGAGCCATCGGCGTAAGCCTTTGCCATCGAAGTTTTTAAATCTCTATAATCTTCAATTGTTAATGTTCTTTCTCGTATCTCCATATAAAATAATAGCTTTAAAATAACCCCAAAATTCAAACAAAACCCATTCCATTCTGTTTGTAAGAATAAAAACTATGTACAAATTTCTATTTATACTCGGCATTATTCTTTTAGCATCTTGGGGAATCGGTATCTTTTTCTACTCCCTAAAAGGTTTGTTTAACATTATCTTGATCTTCGCAGTTGTTGCGTTTGTTCTAGGATTATTTAACAAAAGCAGATCAAAACAAGTTGATTAAAAAAAGGTAGATTATGCTTCTCCTTTAGGCCCTCCAAAGTTTAAAGGAAAAGCAATATCTTTTGGAGCAATCGGGCCATTTTGACCTTCATACCTTTTCACATTTTCCTGCAACGCATTCAATAAGCGGATGGCATGTTCGGGAGTCAATACGATACGAGATTTGACTTTAGCTTTCGGCACCCCAGGCATCACGCGAACAAAATCAATTACAAATTCCGTATTGGAATGTGTAATGATAGCTAGATTGGAATAGGTTCCTTCTGCCATTTCTTCGCTTAATTCGATGCTAATTTCTTGTCCTTCCAAATTATTTGGATTTCCACCGTTTTCCATTTCTTTTTATTCTAAATTATTTATTAAAAGTTCTAAAATCTTGCTTGTTCTCAATGTTTAACAACGTTTCGTATATCAGACGAATTACATTGTCCACATCTTCTTTGTGTACCATTTCGACCGTGGTATGCATGTAACGCAATGGCAAGGATATCAACGCAGAAGGCACTCCACCGTTTGAATACGCGAATGCATCTGTATCTGTTCCTGTCCAACGAGAACTTGCTTGTCTTTGGAATGGAATATCATTTTTCTCTGCCACCTGAATCAACAATTTATTCAAATTGATTTGTACAGCAGGCGCATAACTGATCACAGGACCTTTACCAGATGATAGATCGCCTTGGGTCACTTTGTTGATCATCGGCGTATTGGTGTCATGCGTAACATCCGTTACGATGGCGACATTTGGCTTGATGTAGTCGGCTATCATCTCCGCCCCCTTCAATCCAATTTCTTCCTGCACCGAATTGACCACATACAATCCGAAAGGCAATTTCTTTTTGTTTTCTTTCAATAAACGGGCAACTTCAGCAATCATGAAACCACCAGCACGATTGTCCATGGCACGGCCAACATAATAGCGGTCGTTAAGAATCATAAATTCATCTTCGTAAGTCACGACACATCCAACATGAATTCCCAACTCCTCGACTTCTTCTTTTGTGGTGCATCCGCAATCCAAAAAGATATTTTTCATCGAAGGACTTTCTTCTTTTTCCGCAGCGCGCGTATGGATGGCGGGCCAGCCAAAAACAGCTTTCACCAAACCTTTATCGGTATGGATATTGACGCGTTTTGATGGCGCAATCTGATGGTCAGAACCTCCATTGCGGATCACATAGATCAATCCATCTTTGGTTATATAATTAACAAACCAAGAAATCTCATCAGCATGCGCTTCGATAACGACTTTGTATTCGGCTTTTGGATTAATAATTCCTACAGCAGTTCCGTAGTTATCAATGTACGTCTCGTCAACATACGGCTTTAAATAATCTAACCAAAGGCGCTGTCCTTGCCATTCAAAACCTGTAGGCGAAGGATTGTTAATGTATTTTTCGAAAAACTCAACTGATTTTTTAGTAACTACTGATTTATGTTTTTTACTTTTTTTTGTTTCTGACATGGAATGCGTATTAAATTAATTTTCTCTAATATACAAAAATACAAAAGAGCCGTTGAATAATTAGGCTAATCGATTTTGATTCTGCTATTAATGCTTTATATTTACTACCGAAAATAAAAACTATGCATTCATTACTAAACTTTATAACTTGGGATATCAATCCTGAGATTTTCAAAATAGGTTCTTTTGGGCTTCGTTATTATGCTTTGTGTTTCTTGGGAGCATTTGTCGTTTCTTATATTTTAATGCTTAAAGTATTTAAACAAGAGGGCAAATCACAGGAGCTTTTGGACCAATTAAGTATTTATATATTTTTAGGAACATTAATTGGCGCTCGCTTAGGGCATTGTATTTTTTATGAATGGGACTATTACCAGAATCATTTCTTCGAAATGTTTTTGCCATTCCGCATCGTCAATGGAAATTTTGAGCTAACTGGATTTCAAGGTCTAGCAAGTCATGGTGGGGCAATCGGAATCCTAACTGCTTTATGGTTGTTCTGCCGAAAAACAAAAACAGATTTTATCTGGATTGCAGACCGTCTGGTTTTAGTGGTTCCAATTGCAGGCGCTTTTATTCGTATAGGAAATTTCTTTAACTCTGAAATCATTGGCTTGCCATCGGATTTGCCATGGGCAGTAGTCTTCAAAAAAATTGATGCTATTCCGCGCCATCCAGCTCAGCTGTACGAAGCCATTGCCTACCTGATTATTTTTGTGATTCTTTGGGCTGTTTATTCTAAGAACAACAAACCAAAACCGGGATTTTTATTAGGACTATTCTTTATTTTACTATTCTCAGCTAGATTCTTTTTGGAATTCTTCAAAGAAAATCAAGAAGCTTTTGAAGAAGGCATGAAATACAATATGGGACAATTATTAAGTATTCCATTTATAGCTGTTGGAATTTATTTAATCTTTCGAAAACCTAAACCGAAAGAAGTAACAAAGAAAAAATAAACAAAAGACGGATTGCATTTCAATGCAATCCGTCTTTTGTTTGATAGCAAAGCTAAAAAATTAATGAATCTCGATTTTAACTGCTACAGGAAAATGATCGGAAGGCAATCTTGCTGTATAATCTTTGAATGATAATTCTTTCGGAAAATCTCCCTTTTTGATTTCAGCTTCTACAGCTTGCGGACTGCGGTACGAATCCGTCAACACTGCATAAGATTGAACTTTCACATTTGATGTGACGAAGATATGGTCGATCCTTGAATCAGTCATCAAGTTCGGATCAAATGCATTAAAGGTTCCATTCAAAGCATATTTTAACGGAGAGATCTCGTATGAATCATGCAGAAGGCCTGATTTATTCAAGATTTCGTAAATCTTATTATTTTGATCCACGTTGAAGTCACCCATCAATAATGAAGTTTCGTTTCCAGCAATTTTCTTTATTTGGGACAAAACCAATTCACAGCTTTTTTCACGGGCAATGATTCCAACATGGTCTAAATGCAGGTTGAAAACCCAAAATGTCTTTCCATTATCAAGTTCTTCAAATTTTGCATAAGAACAGATTCTAGGCAGAACTGCATCCCATCCTTTATTTGGTCTATCCGTAGTTTCACTTAACCAGAAATTTCCTTCTTGAACAATCTTGAATCTATTTTTGTTGTAAAATATCGGTGCGTATTCACCTTTGGTTTTGCCATCGTCGCGTCCAACACCAACATGTGCATATTGAGGAAGATGCTGAAGCAAATCATTCAATTGATTATTTAAAACTTCTTGCGCGCCAAACACATCAAAGTCATTAAATTGGATCAGCTGTGCAATAACAGGTAATCGGGATTTCCATCCATTGCCTTTTTCGGCATCGCCTTGGTTATCGTTTCTGATGTTGTAGCTTGCAATATGCAGCGAAGTCTGCGCAAAACTGCTAAGCACAAAAAATTGAAGAAGGACAAAGGTTAGGATTTTAAGATTTTTCATATAAAATTTTTAAGGGCGAATGTTGGGCAAAACTGCCAATAGTTAGGTCAAAGAAAATGATTTGCAATCCCAAGGATTGCAAATAGAAAAGTTTTGGTTGATTAATAAATTATTAACGTAGAAAAGACAAGATTCCCAAACGGTAACTTTCCAATCCGAATCCGCAGATAACTCCCTTGCAATTTTTAGCTAGGAATGATTGATGACGAAATTCTTCTCGCTGGTAAACGTTCGAAATATGCACTTCAACAACAGGGCTTGTCACCGCAGCAATGGCGTCGCCAATCGCAACAGAAGTATGCGTGTATGCTCCGGCATTGATCACAATCCCATCAAATTCGAAACCCACCTCATGAATCTTATCAATGATTTCGCCTTCAATATTGCTTTGGAAATAACTCAATTCCACGTTTTCTTCGAAATCCTCTTTCAATGAATCGAAATAAACCTGAAAACTTTGATCGCCATAAATTGACTTTTCTCTGATCCCCAATAAATTCAGATTAGGTCCATTTATAATTAGAATATTTTTCATTATTTATAAAGTTGATTTCTTTAAAGATACTATTTCATTAAATATCTCCATAGAAATTTCTAAAAGTAGAACGTAAGCCAATGTTGATGATTCCAGATTTTTGAGTCGCAAGCCCTTCGGTTCTATTGTAACGTTGCGTGTACCCCATTTCTAAACGAAGGTTATATTTTGGATTCAAAACATACGACGCTTTCAAATCGCCGTAATATAAGTCGTTGCGAACTCCTTGTCCAGTAAAATTACCGTACATATTAGGATACGTACTGTAGGATTGAAAAATATCCCCCCCATAATTTGTTCCATCCTCAGGGTCGGTTCCATATAAACTATATACGCCTTGCAAAGAGAAATCAAATCGGTTCCATGAATAATTCACGATTCCCAATACTTCTTTAAAATTAGCCCCTCTAGGATGTGCCAACGGCTCACCATGATTACTGTAATTAGAAATTGATGTAAAATGCTGATACGTATATGGCCTAACCATATTGAATTCGCCTAAGAAATTCAAGTTCTTAACGCCAAACGCATCAAATCCCCTTACCCCCAATTGAGTTCCCCATTTGTTATGCACGTAACCATTTCCAGCAAAAAATTCTTTAGCGGTAAATTCGCCCAATAAAAATTGACCATACACAGCCACATTGCTAAGCACCTTATATTTTGCATTTAATCCTAAGAACATTTTATCCGGAGATGTAGAATTGGTAGATTCTACAGGTCTTAAGAAAATGATTGGACTTGCATAATTAAAATCGAAGCCCCTATATCCGGCCTGATTGCGATTCGCCCAAATAACTGATTGAAAAAAACCAACCGAAAGTCTATTCGTGACATTATAATCTAGGTATTGAAATGCTCCCCATTTTATGCCATCTCCAAAACGTCCTAAAGTATCCAAGCCAGCGATTCTAGCATTTGTAGGATCAAGCATGTAAGCCCAAATGGACGTATATTGAACATTTCCAATCTTACCCGTTAACTTCAATTGTGCGTAATTAGAAGAAAAATCAGAAAGCAGTAATGAACGGTAACCATCTCCAATGTGATTTTTATCGTAAGCTAAGGTGACTTGCAAATAGTCATCCACATCATAGGTCATGCTTGCCGTAGCATACATCCAATCCAACGTTCCACTTTTAAGCTGAGTGATGCTCCCCTGACCTAAAGACTGATCATTACGAGCAACGTATTCTTCCAAATATCTTGGATACATCGCTTGATTCTCAAAGGCATTGGCGTAAAAAGTAAACCGATCTTTCACTGTTAGACCGACTTGAAAACCTCTTGTATTTAACCAAGTCGTGCGTCGATCCGCATCGATCAACTCTTTCCCAATCTGAAAATCAGGAAGAAAATCCAAATAAAAACTATGGTCTTCTTTGTTCACTTCCACCAAATGTTCATTAAAAAGCTTGCGCATAAACCAATTCGAAGACTCAGTTTGATTTAAATTTTGCAAGGAATCAGAGGTCGTTAATAACTGATCTTTCAACAGAATGGGTTTTACTGCAGTGTGCAATCTTGTATCAGGAGAATACAGATCTTTATTTAATTTTTGATAATATTGGTACGAATAAGGCTGATATTTAACTTGTGCAATTGAAAAGCTAGCGATAAGCACTAAAACAGAAGTTAAACAGATTTTAAAAAATCGGAAATTTGAACGCATGTTAAATTATTTATGACAATTTATTCAAGCATCAATATCTATACCTAAATAATAAACTTTTCAAAATTACTTAAATTATATTTCTTATCATAAATGCGTGTCCATATTGCTAAATCGATTTTAGTTCTTCCTTGTTTTAAATAAATATTGTATCTTGGTAAGAATTTTAAATCTAAATAGACAATAAACTGAATGAAACGTAGAACTTTTCTTCAAAACTCCGCTTTAATTGGCGCTGGAATGATGGCAAGTAAATTATCTTTTGCCGAATTAGGATATCCGACTGTTCGTGTTGAACAAAGCAAACGACATTTCTCAAGCAAAGTAATTGAAGATGTTATCAAAGAATTTCAAAAAAATGTCAAAGACAAAGAATTGGGCTGGTTGTTCAACAATTGTTTTCCAAACACATTAGATACGACTGTGTATGATGAATCTACAGCCAATAAAAAATTAACGTATGTAATCACTGGCGATATCGATGCGATGTGGCTACGCGATAGCAGTGCTCAGGTTTGGCCGTACCTTCATTTCATGAAGAAAGACAAAAAAATCCAAGACTTGATTTTGGGCTTGATTAACAAGCAAGCGCTGTGTATCAATATTGATCCTTATGCAAATGCTTTTTATAACGATCCTACGAAAGAAGGCGAATGGTTTTCGGATCATACAGACATGAAAGCAGGTTTGCATGAACGTAAGTGGGAAATCGATTCTTTATGTTACCCAATCCGTTTAGCGTATGCTTATTGGAAAGAAACAAATGACACAACTCCATTTGATGATATTTGGGTTGAATCTCAGAAAAATATTTACAAGACATTTGTTGAGCAACAAAGAAAAGACAGTTTAGGTCCATACAAATTTGAGCGTACGACTCCTCGCGGAACTGATACCTTGCAAATTGATGGTTATGGTTACCCTGTTAATCCTGTTGGATTGATCGTTTCGAGTTTCAGGCCTTCTGATGATTGCAGTATTTTTCCATTTTTAATTCCTTCTAACCTTTTCGCTGTTGTTAGTTTAAGACAATCTGCAGAAATTCTAAGAAAAGTCAAGAACAACAACGAATTAGCTACGAAATTTGAAGCTTTGGCTACTGAAGTAGAGACAGCTGTAAATCGTTATGGAATTGTGGATCATCCTGAACACGGACGTATTTATGCGTTTGAGGTCGATGGCTATGGTTCATACTTAATGATGGACGATGCGAACGTTCCAAGTCTTTTGGCTTTGCCTTATTTGGATGCGATCAATGTGAATGATGAGGTTTACCAACGCACTCGTAATTATGTGTTGTCACCTAAAAATCCATTCTTCTATAAAGGAACTGCGGCAGAAGGAATCGGCGGTCCACATATCGGTCGCGATATGATTTGGCCAATGTCTATCATTATGCGTGCGTTCACGTCAAATGATGATAATGAAATCAGGAACTGTATCCAAACATTGAAGAAAACGCATGGTGATACTGGTTTTATGCACGAATCTTTCCATAAAGATGATCCTAAAAAATTCACTAGACATTGGTTTGCTTGGACAAACACCTTGTTTGGAGAGCTATTGTGGAAGACTTACAAAGAAAAACCAAATTTGTTAGCATAAATCATTATTCTAAAGTAATTTTACAACGATGTACCGTAACAGTACATCGTTTTTTTTATGGATAAAAAATTGACAGCTGGTCCGATCGGCGTTTTTGATTCAGGTTTTGGCGGATTAACCGTTTTCAAAGAAATTCAAAAAGCATTGCCTCAATACGATTACATCTATTTAGGCGATAATGCTCGCGTGCCTTACGGAACAAAATCTTTTCAAACGGTTTATGAATACACGAAAGAATGTGTATTCAAGTTATTTGATTTGGGCTGTAATTTGGTCATTCTGGCTTGCAATACCGCATCGGCAAAAGCATTGCGCAGCATCCAGCAACATGACCTACCTCCCGGAAAAAAAGTTCTAGGTGTTATCCGGCCAACGACTGAAATCATTGGTTCTCTAACCAAAACAAAAAAAGTAGGGATTCTTGCGACAACCGGAACCGTCAAGTCAAATTCTTACCCGATTGAAATTCAGAAGTTTTCTCCAGAGGTCGAAGTCTTCCAACAAGATTGTCCATTTTGGGTTCCTTTAGTGGAAAATAATGAAATCGATTCAGACGGCGCGAGATATTACATAAAGAAAGATATCGAAGCGATTTTTGAAAAATCAAATGCTATTGACACCCTGTTATTGGCCTGTACCCACTACCCTATTTTATTGCCGTTGATTCAAGAATTTGTTCCTGCCGGAATAAATATAATTTCTCAAGGGCAGATTGTAGCAGATAGTTTGGTCGAATATTTACAGCGCCACCCTGAAGTGGAAGAATTGTGCAGCAAGCAGTGTAATCTCAAATTTTACACTACAGACCAAGCCAGCGATTTTGAGGAAAAGGCAAATATTTTCTACGGGAAACCTATCCTCGCAGAAAACATTACCGTCTAGCTATTTATTCAAATAAGCGATCGCATACAGTTTCATTTGCTTGATCATGCTTAGCAATCCATTCGCGCGTGTAGGAGAAAGATGTTCTTGCAAACCAATTTGGTTGACAAAATATAAATCCGATTCCGCAATTTCTTTGGGAGTATGGCCAGAAAGAACTTTAACCATTAAACTCACCAGCCCTTTTGTAATGATCGCATCGCTATCAGCCGTAAAATAAATTTTATCGTCCTTAAACTCCGGATGAAGCCATACTCGGGATTGGCATCCTTTGATAATGTACTGCTCTTGTTTATATTGTTCTTCAATCAGTGGAAGTTCCTTGCCCAATTGAATAATGTATTCGTACTTCTCCATCCAATCCTCGTAGAAAGAAAAATCTTCTATAAGTTCGTCTTGTGTTTCGTTGATCGTCATATAATTATAGTAGCATGTTGGCCGCGCGTTGCAAACCACTTACCAAAGCATCAATATCTTCTTTTGTGTTGTAAAGTGCTAGACTCGCACGGATTGTCCCGGGAATACCGAATTGATCCATTACCGGTTGCGCACAATGATGTCCTGTGCGAACCGCGATTCCTAATTTATCCAAAATAACGCCCACATCATACGGGTGCGTTCCTTCAATCAGAAAAGAAATCACAGAACTTCGCTTCTCAGCTGTTCCGATAAAACGGATATTGGGAATTTCTCTTAAGCGCGAATGCGCATAATCAAACAACTCATCTTCGTATGCTTTAATATTTTCTACGCCGATTTCATTGATGTAATCAATTGCAAAGGCCAAACAAATTCCGGCTTCAATATTCGGAGTCCCTGCTTCGAATTTAAATGGCAATTCGTTATAGGTTGTTTTTGCGAAAGTCACTTCTTTGATCATATCGCCTCCTCCTTGATAAGGTGGCAATGCATTTAACAAAGCTTCTTTTCCATACAAAACTCCTACTCCAGTTGGTCCATACATCTTATGTCCAGAAAACACCATAAAATCTACATCCAGATCCTGCACATCGATTTTAATATGCTGAACAGCTTGCGCAGCATCCAAAACCACAGGAACATTGTGTTGATGTGCTGTCGCAATCATTTGCTTTACTGGATTGATTGTACCTAAGGCATTGGAAACATAGGTGAAAGAAACCAATTTCGTGCGTTCATTAAAAAGATTCGCATAAGCAGCTTGATCTAATTCTCCATGTTCGTCCATTGGAATCACGCGCAAAACAGCTCCTTTAAAATCGCATAGCATTTGCCAAGGAACAATGTTCGAGTGATGTTCCATCGCAGAGATAATAATTTCATCGCCTTCGTGAATAAAAGCCTGTCCAAAACAAGTGGCTATTAAATTAATTCCATGCGTTGTACCTGACGTAATGATTACTTCATGCAGTTGCGCAGCATGAATAAAATCTTTTACTTTTTGACGCGTCACTTCAAATGCATCGGTCGAGATCTGACTTAGATAATGCACACCTCGATGCACATTACTATTCATATCTGCATAATAATGATCGATTGCGTCGATGACCTGCTTAGGTTTTTGTGTCGTCGCACCATTGTCCAAATAAACCAAAGGTTTACCATTAACTTCCCTTTTCAAGATAGGAAAATCCGAACGGATACGTGTTATATCGTAATTACTCAATTTTAATTCCTTTGTTAAATTACAAAGTTAAAATATTAAAAACGAATTCAAGTCAACTCTCTGTATTCTTTGCTAATTACTGGCATTTTATTTGGTATTATCAAAATATAAACTTTTTATTAAGCCCTTTTTTTTACATTTGTAGTTGATATGCAAGAGAAACCGTTAAATATTCCTGAGGGATCCAGAAAAGAGGTAATGACATACTTAGAGCCATTCATGTTAAATGAAATGAGCGAATACCTAAAACCTGTTGAGGATATGTGGCAGCCTGCAGATTTTCTTCCAGATTCTTCCAGAGACACGTTTTTTCAAGAAGTAAAAGAGTTGCAAGAGAGTGCTCGCGAATTGCCGTATGATCTTGTTGCAGTTTTGGTCGGTGACACCGTTACTGAAGAAGCATTGCCTACTTACGAATCTTGGTTGACAATGGTTGAAGATGTGGATCGCAATGAGCAAGGCGGATGGATGAGGTGGGTTCGTGCGTGGACTGCAGAAGAAAATCGGCATGGCGATTTATTGAATAAGTATTTATACTTATCCGGAAGAATCAACATGCGTCAATTTGAAATCTCAACACAATATTTAATAAAAGACGGTTTCGATATCGGAACCGGTGCTGATCCTTACCGGAACTTTATTTACACCTCTTTTCAAGAATTAGCGACTAACGTTTCTCACCGTCGTGTAGCTGCACTTTCGAAAAATAATGGAGATCGTCTGCTAGCAAAAATGTGTGGCGTAATCGCCGCTGACGAAGCTCGTCACGCAAAAGCTTATATGTCTTTTATTACACATGCATTTCGTGTGGATCCTAGTGAAGTAATGATTGCTTTTGAAGATATGATGCGCAAAAAAATTGTGATGCCGGCTCATTTATTGCGCGAAGCGGGCGAACCTCAAGGGCAAGCTTTCTCACACTTTTCTGATGCTGCGCAACGTTTAGGTGTTTACACAGCAGTTGACTATGTGCAGATATTAAAAGAATTAAATGCTGATTGGCAAATCGATCAAATTGGAAATTTAAATGAAAAAGGCGAAAAAGCGCGTGATTACTTAATGTCCTTACCTGATCGTCTGTTACGTTTGGCCGATCGAATGAAACTTCCTGAATTGCCTTATAAATTCAAATGGATTTACTAATATAAAAGGATTAAAACCTATTGAAAGCTTTGTAAACAATTACAAAGCTTTTTTTATGTCTTATAATAAATAATTAACGTGAGTTCGGTTTAAGCAGCAAGGAATAATTGTTTATCTTGTTGCTCAAACTGAATATTTAAAGAAGGCTTTTTAGGGAAAAAAGAGTATGCCGCTAAAGCTCCTAAAATATTCAACAAGAAGTTGTTTACCGAGCGATGTCTTGTGTGCTGCAATTTGCAAATATTCTTAAGTTCATCATTCACGCACTCGATGATCGCTCTTTTTCTGAGCATAATTTTATCAGTTTGGCTTAGGTTCATTCCCTTCATATTTTTTCTTGGCTTTGTTACCATTTGGACCCCATTTCCCCAAAGGATATCTGCCATTGCTTTAGAAATATAGCCTTTGTCTCCATACAGTTTTCCGAAAATATCTTTGGTCATATCCATCATATGTTTTAGATTTCTGTCGTCTACATTGCCCTTAGTAAGGTAAAATGAAAGAATATCCCCTTTGTCATTGATTATCAAATGAAGCTTGAAGCCATAAAACCAACCAATTGAACATTGTCCACGCTCGGCTACATCTTTAAAAACTTTATGCTGATGGATCCTTCTGTTATGGCACACTTTGATGTGCGTTGAATCAATGAAATTGATGCCATTGCTTTTTCCCAAACAGCGCATTTTTACAAATAACATAAACAGCATGGCACATCGGGGCTGCAGTTCTACAAAACGGTTATAAGTTGTTAGGCCGGGAAACAGATCTTTCATATGCGGCAAAGCATAATGTACATAAAAAGACTTCAGATTGGTGAACTGACCGTTATGGAACAGTACCATAAGGCTGATCATTTCGCTTTGACAAAGTCCAGTTTTACGGTTGCGCATACCTAATTTTTTGTCCTCGATTCGCTTTTCTTCCAAAATTGGCTGAATTTCTTTACAGAAATCATCCACCTTAACGAAAATTTCAATAACTTTATCTCTAAGCATGGGCTTGATTTATAATTGTAATAATTTGGTTGTCAACTAATTATGTACAAAAATCAAGCCTTTTTTGTCTAAAATCCCAACTATTTTAAACTTTTTCTCATCCCGAACTCACGTTAATTAATACCGACAATTTCGATAATCAGAAAACAATGCGTAAATTTACTTGTCACACTAAGTATTGTTATGCTAAAAGAAAATTTCAACCATTACTCGTTAATTCTAGATCAAACTGCGAGGCGCGTAAAACAATATGCACAAGCTTCATTTTCATTGAACGAAATCGATCTGACAGTTGATCAATGGGCCGTTTTGAAGACCTTGTACGAAAACACGGATTTAACACAAAAAGAACTCGCAGATAAATGCGGCAAGGATCAACCCACATTGACGCGTATCGTGGATTTAATCATTAAGAAAGACTACATTAAACGTATAGAACATCCTTCTGACCGACGATGTCTTCATTTGCAATTGACTGAGGCGGGACTAAAGAAAGTAGAAGATCTTGCTCCAACAGTGTCCAAATTCAGGGAAAAAGCTTGGGAAAATTTAACGAAAGAGGATTTTGAACATTTCACTCGCATATTAAATAAGATTTATCAAAATTTAGAACAAAAATAACATGATCACAACAGATATATGCATTATAGGCGCAGGACCAGTTGGCTTATTTGCCGTTTTTGAAGCAGGATTATTAAAAATGAGATGCCACCTAATCGACGTACTCCCTCAAGTCGGCGGTCAGCTTTCTGAAATTTATCCTCACAAACCCATTTATGACATCCCGGGCTACCCTACTGTCAAAGCTCAGGAATTGATAACTAATCAGATGGAACAGATTGCTCCGTTTCACGCAACATTTTCTCTGGGCGAACGAGTTGAGGAATTAAGAAAACAAGAAGATGGCTCCTTTCATGTTGTCGGTTCGGATGGGACTTTAATTCATTGTCAAGTTGTTGTGATCGCAGGTGGTCTTGGATGTTTTGAACCTAGAAAACCTGAATTAGCAAATTTAGAGCAATTCGAAAAAGCGCATGTGCATTACATGGTCAAAAATCCAGAACATTTTAGAGACAAAAAAATTGTTTTAGCTGGCGGTGGCGATTCCGCATTAGATTGGACGGTTTTCTTAGCCGATATTGCGAAGGAGGTCACGTTGGTGCATCGAAGCGATAGTTTTCGAGGCGCTCCTGATTCCGCAGAGAAAGTCTATCAATTGGCTCAGGCCGGAAAGATTAACTTGTTGCTTTCCCACAATTTAGTTGCTTTGCAAGGAAATGGTTCTTTGAATGCAATCGAATTAACAAACAAACAGAAAGAATCGGTCGTCATCGACACGGAACACTTTATTCCTTTGTATGGGCTAAGCCCAAAATTAGGGCCTATCGCAGATTGGGGATTGAACATTGACAAAAATGCGATTGTAGTGGATACATTTGATTATTCTACAAATGTCGAACGAATCTTTGCGATCGGCGACATCAATACCTATCCGGGAAAACTAAAACTGATCTTATGTGGTTACCACGAGGCTGCTTTAATGGTTCAAAGCGCGTTTAAATATGTGTATCCTGACCAGAAGCTCAGTTTTAAATACACAACAGTCAATGGAGTCAACGCTTTTTAAATATGGATAATATAATCACAATATCGGTCGAAGACCGGGATGGAAAAACGCAGGAATTTGAAGTGCCAACGGATGTGAATTTGAGCCTGATGGAAATATTGAAAGCATCAGAATACGATATTTTGGCCACCTGCGGTGGAATGGCTTTATGCGCCACTTGTCATGTGGAAGTTCTTTCGGGATTCGAAAATCTTCCAGAAGCTGAAGACATTGAATTGGATATGTTAGATACCTTGCCCGATGTCACAGACGACAGCCGTTTGGCTTGCCAAATTCGCTTAAAAAACGAAAATAATGGACTCGCCGTAAGAATTCGCGGAAGTCTTCAATAAATTAATTTTATAGTGTAAAAAGTACACAAACAGAAATACACAAATAAACAACTGAAAAACAAACACTTAACTATATTTTAAGATGCAAAATAACTTAACAGGAGAGAAAAAATACTAACTATTTGTTAGTACATATAGATTATAATTAGGATATTTGCACTAATTAATGCAGTATAAAAAAAACAGCACATGTTATTAAATCGTTCTGAAAGAAGTTACAAAAGAATTATCGTAATTGGTGGAGGATTTGGAGGAGTTGAATTAGCGCGTAAACTGAAAGACAGAGATGTCGAAGTTTTATTGATTGACCGAAACAATTACCATACATTCCAACCTTTACTGTATCAAGTTGCCACAGGCACTTTAGCTTCCGATTCCATTGCTTTTCCTTTGCGCAAAATGTTTAAGTCTCAGCAGAATTTCCGTTTTAGAATGGCTGAGGTTGAACGTATTGACCACGAAAATAAATTTGTTCATACTTCGGTAGGCACTTATGACTACGATTACCTCATCATTGCGACTGGAGCAACGACTAATTTCTTTGGAAACAAAGAAGTGGAACGTTATGCCCTACCGATGAAGAATATTGTGGAAGCTCAAAATATCCGAAGCTACGTGTTGCAGAACTTTGAAGAAGCCGTGCTTCGCAAAAACATGAGCGACCGCGAACGTTATTTAAATTTCGTTGTGGTTGGCGGTGGGCCGACAGGTGTAGAGCTTTCGGGCGCTATCGCTGAAATCCAGCTTCACATGATGAAAAAAGATTACCCAGAATTATCTTCCAACGAAATGAATGTCTACCTGATTGAAGGGATGGGCAAAGTGTTGGGCGCTCTTTCTGAAAAATCTTCCCGCGATGCAGAACGTTACCTAAAAGAATTGGGTGTCAACATCGTTTTAAACACAACCGTTACCAATTACGACGGAAATACGATTACTCTTTCTAACGGAGAAAGTATTCCGACTAAAACAGTTATTTGGGGTGCTGGCGTTATGGGGCAGTTTCCAGAAGGATTGGATAAAGAAATTATTCAGCGCGGAAACAGAATCCAGACAGATGGCCAATGCCGAGTAATCGGAATGCAGGATGTCTATGCAATCGGTGATGTCGCAGCGATGATGACCGAAAAATATCCTCGTGGTTTGCCAGGTGTTGCACCAGCAGCGCAACAGCAAGGAAAATATGTTGCACAGCACATTATGAACAACATGAATGCTCAAGAATCCGAAGATTTCGAATATTTCGACAAAGGTTCGATGGCAACTGTTGGCCGTAACAGAGCTGTAGTGGATTTAAAAAGTTTCCATATGAATGGATTTTTGGCTTGGATGACTTGGATGTTTGTCCATTTGGTCTCCATCTTCGGATTCAGAAACAGAGTGGTCACGTTTGTCAACTGGTCAATAAAATTCTTGACAAAAAACAGTGGTATTCGATTAATTATCAATAAATACCAACGTCCGCAACCTATGGACAAAGTGATTACCGAAGTAGATTAGTTTTCATTTATTAGTATACATCAAAAAGAGACTCACAAGGTCTCTTTTTTTGTGTTTTCAAGATATGGACAAAACCTTTTACACTATGTCAAATCAACTATTATTTTCTACTTCTAACTTGTAAATAACCTGAGCTTTATCAAAACCATCGTAAAAAATATGCAATCTTCCACAATTTGAGCAGTGTACTACTATTTTCATCTCCTTGTACAAATCCATGTAAAATTGCTCTGCATCCGTATACGAAGTATAGTTTTCCAATTCTACATCTGAAATCATCATTTATTGATTAGCATTTGGTATTTCTCCTAATGGAATTATATAATCGCAAACACACCTCAGTTTTGGCATAAAAAATTATTTTAATTTAAAAAAAGAGTTCCAATTGACTTTATATTTTATAATACTCACTTAATTTACACTAATTTAGAAATTAAACCAACAGAATTGTTGGAGGTATCGCCGAAATAATATTCTAAAGAAGTTTCAACCATATGAAAGGTATTTTTCATCGTAATCTAAATTTTCATATTTGGAAATATTTACATTTTACCTTTACTTTTAACTATTCATAAATTTACTAAATGATTCACAAACAAGTAATAAAATTCTCGACAGCAATTACTAATTATTGTACTATTTTCCTTCAATAAGCTTATCTTTTCTACAACCACAAACCCTATCGAGCAAGTAAATGCTAAGCAATTTATGTAACTTTACGCTTCAATTTATTGAATACAATTTTTCTTATGGACAATAAAGCAATCGCCAAGTTATTTAAGTTATGCAGTCAGCTCATGGAACTTTACGACGAAAATCCGTTCCGTGTCAAAGGAATTGCCAGCGCTAGTTTCAAACTGGAAAAGCTTCCTTCCGCAATAGCGAATATGACTTTCGAAGAATTGAGCGCGCAACCTGGAATCGGCAAAAGTACTGCTGAAAAGGTTCAACAGATTATGCTGACTGGAACTTTCCCTGAATTGACCGAACTTTTGGAGAAAACGCCAATCGGCATTCAGGAGATGATGAAAATCAAAGGCCTTGGGCCAAAGAAAATCAAGATAATATGGCAAGATTTGGATATTGAATCCGTTGGTGAATTGTATTATGCCTGCAATGAAAACCGATTGAAGGACGCAAAAGGTTTTGGCTATAAAACTCAAGAGGACATCAAAAAAGCAATTGAATTTGCGACAGCAAGCGAAGGCTGGTTTTTATACGCGAGGGCTTTGCCTTCTGCGAATGCTTTGCTGGAGTTTCTAACTAAACAGCTTCCGGCAGGAACCCAAATTTCTTTTGCAGGAGATTTTAGAAGGAAAGTAGAAGTCTTGCAACAGATTGAATTGATTGCCGATGTCAGTAGAGATGCATTAGAAAATGCGTTAGTTCAGCTGAAATACGAAATGGAATTGGAGGAAACTAAAAATTCTATTTCGTTTAAAGATGAAAACAATTTTTCTTTTCAGGTTTATCCTTCCGAACCTCATTCCTTTGGCACCGACCTATTGTTCAGAACTGGTTCTGAAGCACATATCGAGCAGTTGCAAAAAATCCAAAACCCGATTCCAAATTTTCCGACTGAAAAAGAATGCTACGCTTATCTAGGTCTTGATTATATCGAACCTGAACTTCGCGAGGGTTTCGATGAGTTAGGTTTGGCCAAAGAACATAAATTGCCAGAACTGATTCGCTTTGATGATTTAAAAGGCTCTTTACATAACCATTCGACCTACAGCGATGGAGTTCATACCCTGTCGGAGATGGCTAACTATTGCAAAAACGAATTGAAATTGCAGTATTTTGGAATCTGTGACCACAGCAAAACGGCGGTGTATGCGAATGGGCTTTCTTCAGAACGCGTTCAACAGCAATGGACAGAAATCGACCAATTAAATCAACAACTCGCGCCATTTAAAATTTTAAAAGGCATAGAATCCGATATTTTATCTGATGGGTCTTTGGATTATCCCGATGAGCTATTGAGCCAATTTGATTTTGTGGTGGGTTCCGTGCACAGCAATCTGAAAATGGATGAAGAAAAGGCAACTGCACGATTGATTAAAGCCATAGAAAATCCTTACACAACTATTCTTGGTCACCCAACTGGACGCTTGTTGCTATCCAGAGCAGGTTATCCAATTGACTATAAAAAAGTAATCGACGCTTGTGCAGAAAATAATGTCGTGATTGAAATCAATGCAAATCCGCTTCGCTTGGATATGGATTGGCGCTGGCATCGGTATGCAGTAAGCAAGGGTGTGTTATTTTCCATCAATCCCGATGCGCACCGTACGGAAGGACTGTGGGACATGCATTTCGGAATTGAAGTTGCCCGCAAAGGTGGATTGACAAAAGAGAATTGCCTAAACGCAATGAGCTTAAGCGAAATTGAAGCTTACTTAAAGAAATAAGCGCTTAAAATAGATGAAACAAAAAAGCTGAATTTTTACATTCAGCTTTTTTGTTTTTAGTTTTCCATTCTTTGGAAAACGCCATTGCTATCAAAATACAAATCTGTATCGTTAGCAAGCTCCAATTCAAATCCTTTCTGCGTACGTTCGACAGTAAGAACGCCAATATTAGGATAATTCGTAGTCAGATAAGTTAGAATGGAAGGATTCAAGTAAGAAATGGAAATCGGATTATCTTGATGTCCATCGATTTCAATCCATTCACCATTGATATCAAAATCCAATTCAGTCTGGTCTGCTAACTTCACTTCATACAAAGTTCCGCTTGGGCGAGGTGCATTAAATTTCTGAACCGTTTTAATTTCTTGCGCACCAAAATGTTCTTTAACCAATGAAGTTGCCTTTTCTGGTAAACCTTGAGTCGATTCCTCATGAGAATTTACCGAGGAAGCCGGCGCTGTAGCTTGTTGCGAAGCAACGTCAGTAGTCGTAGAAGCAGGTTTATTGGATGATGTACAGCCAACAAAAACCAAGAGTGTACACGCTATTACAAAAATTTTCATACTTATAATCTTTAAATTCAAAAGTAAAAAACTTTTTAAAGTAAAAAGTAAAAATTCAAAAGTAAAAAACCGTTCTGGCTGTTAATCCTATGCTAGCGCACGCGTTTCGCGTGTGCTTTTTTCCTAGGCACAAGTCACAGCCTTGCGCCAGTGGAGGGTTTTATTTTAAAGCCTCGTTAGAGGCTAAATATTCCGCTATTCTTGATGTTCCGAAGGGACATCAAGAATCAATGATAAAAGCGGATTTGCAATCCGCTAAAATATATTCGGGATTGCAAATCCCGTTTATCTATAGTTCGATATCTCCCTTCGGAGGCTATCGAAAAGCTTAAATAATAAATGGCTGTTCTATTTAAAACAGCTACTTAAAAAAATCTTATCTTAGGATAGAATTGTAATTATGAAGAAGAATTAGTCCCTATTTTTATAAAAATCAAGATTTATGAAACTTTATCTAACGTTGATGCTGTTTTTTGTAACAAACATTAATTTATTTTCTCAATCGAATACATCCGTAAGATTACCAGATAGCTTGATAGTCAATCTTCCTAAAACTGGCCTAGATGAATCTGATAGCTTAAATAAGTATGAGGTTGAGATTTTAAATTACATTTTTAAAGATAATGTTGCTCAATTTGATTTTCTAGATAAGATAATAATTATGTTAAGTGGAAATAGAGGGAAAAAAAACTATTTCAACATGATAAGAGAAAATGCATCTAATAAAAATATACCCCTTGATTTAGGGGAACTTTATGTATTGGATAAAAATGATGAATTAAATTGCAAAGGTGTTGATGCTGTGATTATTTATTGGAGCAAAATTAAATTATCATCAAGTGACGTTCTAAAAAAAGTAAACTCAATCATGTGTAAAAACCTTTCAAAGTAAAAAGTAAAAATTCAAAAGTAAAAAACAGTTCTGGCTGTTAATCCTCTGTTAGCCCGGCTAGCGCACGCGTTTCGCGTGTGTTTTTACTTAGGCACAAGTCAGAGACTTGCGCAAGCGGAGGTTTTATTTTAAAGCCTCGTTAGAGGCTGAATGTTTGTAGAAATCGTCAATATAAATTAAATGCGTGCCTACGGCACGCAACACAATCAAAAAAAAATGTTGCGTACCTACGGCACGCTAATATAATTGCGCATTCTTTTCTACAAATATTTTGCTCCTATGGAGCAATCTTTGATATCTCGAATTTCATAGTTATTTCCCTCTGATAGCGCACGCGTTTCGCGTGTGTTTTTTTTCCTAGGCACAAGTCATAGCCTTGCGCCAGTGGGGGTTTTATTTTAAAGCCTCGTTAGAGGCTAAATGTTTGTAGAAATTGTCAATATATATATATGCGTGCCGTAGGTACGCAACAAAATCAGAAAAATTGTTGCGTACCTACGGCACGCTGATATTATTGCGCCTTCTTTTCTACAAATATTTTGCTCCTACGGAGCAATCTTTGCTATCTCGAATTTCAAAGTTATTTCCCTCTGCTAGCGCACGCGTTTCGCGTGTGTTTTATTTAGGCACAAGTCACAGCCTTGCGCCAGCGAAGATTTTAAATTCAACAATAAAAAACCGTTGTGCTATTCTGGGTGTCCCTGCGGAGGCTATCGAACAGCGTGAGTTTTTGGGATAAAAAAATGAGGCTGTATCATAAATCAATTTTGAACATCTTTTGCCAAATTAAGTTTTGAGCAAATGATTAAAGTTAGTAAAACGGGCAATTTTCGATGTGAAAATTGCCCGTTTTTTCTTTGTAAACAGTCACCTTAATCTGATGGCCAAATTTTATTTTGTAAAGCCAACTTCAATTTTACTTTTGATACAGCCTCATTCTTATTGTATCGAGCTAAAAGTTCTTCCTCTATGGATTAGGGGGCTTCCAATCGAAGCACTTACATCTTTTTGAATTTTTACTTTTTAATTTTGAATTGCTTATTATGGGTCAAGGCGAACAAACTCACCGTTTGCGTTGAATTCCAAATCCAAACCATTCACTAAATCAACTTCAAAACCTACCCTTGTTTTTTCGATAGCATTAATGGTTGTTGATGCGTAATTAGTTTCGATGTAGGTAACAATAACCGGTAAGATAAAGCCTGTTGGCAATGAAACATTATCTTCTCCGTCAACATCTGTCCAATTTCCGTTTTTGTCGAAATCAATTTCAACGCGGTTGTCCAAGTCAACAGAATATTCGGTGCCGTTGCTCGAAGCTGTAGTTTGTTTCTCTACGCGCAAAACTTTTGCAGAAGGAAAATTTGTGGAGATGAAGGTTTTAGCCGTTGCAGGCAATTCATTTTCGCTGACAACGCTTTCTTTCTCACAAGAAGTGAATAACGCAACGAATAATACGGGAATAGCTAATAATAGATTTTTCATTTTTTATATATTTTTTAATTTAAAATTTGTGTGCTTATTTTAGTCATCTATGCGAAGGAAATCACCTTTGGCATTAAATTCAAGCTCTAAATCATTTGAAATTTCAACTTCTATCAATCGAGAAGATTTTTTGATTTTAACGATTTGCGTTTCAGGAAAACTTTTCTTCACATAGTCCTGAATTTTAACAGGGACAAGCTTCGCTGGAATAGCCGTACGGTCGCCGTCTACTTCTTTCCAATTTCCTTTTGCGTCAAACTCAATTTCCGTTCCATTTTTTAACCTAACCTTAAATTCTTTGGTTAAATTTTCTCTTTCTTCCGCAACGTAAGAGACATCCTGTTGAGAGAAATTACCTTTCACGAAAGATTGTGCGTTGGCAGGAAGTTGTTCGAATCTGATGATTTTATCTTGCGCTTGTGCGCTGTTCAATCCAAAAACCAATAATCCGGCTGTTAAAATTTTACTTACTGTTTTCATATCCTTGTTCTTTTAATTTATACAACAAAAGTCAGGACAGAATTGGGAAAGATTTAGGAATTTTTAAAGTTTAAAGAAAAAACATGAAAATTATTTTCGAAAGAATAAACAATCGACAATCCTGGATAGGAATCAACAATCGATTTTACAATGGCTAATCCCAATCCATTCGATAGAGCGTCTTGAGATTGCTTATGAAAACGCTGGAAAATAAACTTTTCATTTAGAGGAAGCCCAGTTGAAGAATTTCGAATCTTCCATTCGCCTTGCGTAATCTCAATCGCTATTACGCCTTCAGCATGATTGTATTTAATTGCATTGCGGAGCAAATTTGATATCAATACCTGAGCAAGATTTGGGTTCATGCTGACATAAAAATCAGCTTTGCACTCCAGCCTCAAATCCAGCTGTTTAAAAGCAATGAGGTCTTCATAGTCGTTGATGACTTCCCGCGTACTGTCGTTAAAAGAAATTTGTTCAACATCTTGAAACTGCCGATTCTCTATTCTTGATAGCATAAGCAAGGATTTATTGAGGTTTACCATGCGATGGATGGCATCTTTTGTTTCAGCCAGCTGAACCAAATGTTTTTCCGGCAAGTCTTCATCTTCCATCAATAAATCCAGTCGGTTAATCGTAATCGCTAGAGGCGTTTGCAATTCATGCGAAGCATTTTCAATAAATCGCTTCTGCTCCGCAAATACATCCTCATTTCGTTGAATCATCTGATTGATTTCCGTATTCAGTTGATTAAATTCGATGACATTCGATTCTACCTTCGCCAGATTATTGACACCTCCAAAGCGATAGGCTTGCAAATTTTGCAGAATCTTGCGAAAAGGACGATAGGCTTTCGTAAGCACAAATTGATTAATCAAAAAGATGCTTAAAACAATCACGATATACAACACCAGCAACGCCGTCGCAAGGTCCAGCATCAAATCATCTTCTTCGACTGTCGACGTACGGATTTCTAGACTATATGTTTTGCCATCTTTGGCATAAAAACCGGTCTTTAAGATGCGATAAGGTTCGTCTTCTTCATCGTAAGGCATGTAAATAAATTCGTTCCTAAAAACATTCACTGGCGAATAATCTTTTTCATCAACTTGTACAATCCGAAATTGATTAACTCCAAAAGCTTTGGTTTCTAAGAGTTCAGGATTTCCATACGCTTCGCGAATGATTTCGATTTTCTGATTCTTCAATCCATCATCCACATTGTCATAGACTTCATCCAGAATGTAGGCATAAAACAAGGAAGCCCATATAGCCATCACCAGCAATATTCCTGGAATAAGGTAACGTAACGTATAATTTTTTAGAGAAATCTGCATTTATATCAATTTATAGCCAACCCCATACACCGCTTGGATATCCACCAAAGCATCCGCATCTTTTAACTTTTTCTTTAAGTTTTTAATCTGCGAATAAATAAAATCCAATCGGTCGGCTTGGTCAATATGGTCGCCCCAAACAGCTTCGGCCAATGTTGTTTTCTGCATCAATTTCTCTGGCCTATTCATAAAATAACGCATAAGCTCAAATTCCTTTCGATTAAGGTTGATTGGCACATCGGAAACATACACCACTCGGTCTTCGGTATTTAAGCTCACATTTTTATACCGAATCATTGGGTCGAACTGTACATTCTTGCGACGAATTGTCGATTTTATTCGAGCCAATAGTTCCGCTAGATGAAATGGCTTCGCCAAATAATCATCGGCACCAAGTTCCAGGCCCATAACTTTATCTTCGACCGAATCCTTTGCCGACAGGATAATCACAGAATCATCCTTCCCTATCGCGCGCAGTTCTTTTAATAAATCCATTCCGCTCCCATTGGGAAGCATGATATCCAATAAAATACAATCGTAAGCGTAGTTCGTAATTTTTGTCAATCCCGAATAATAATCTTCCGCCAATTCGACAACAAAATGTTCGTTCAGTAAAAAATCTTGCATGGTGCTTCGCAATGCCGGCTCGTCTTCGATAATTAACACTTTCATACGCTGGATAAAAATACAGATTTACAAGAATAAATCAGGATTTAGGAAAGAATTAGGAATTTCTGTTACGAAGTATTCTCGGATACGCTAATAATCAATCGCTTCGCAAGAAGAATTCTTCAAAAAACGGAACAAATAGTATCTTTGTTAGCAATGTATTAATATGAAATATTTTTAGAATTTAACTTAAACATTTCAGCCTATTATACGTTAATTAGAGGTACACAAAAAAACACTATTAAGGTTTGAATAAATTTAGCCGTATTGCTTTAAAAACAATTCTTTGGATTTTGGGCTCAATAATAGCCCTTTTATTATTACTTATCTTTCTTATACGGCTTCCATCAGTTCAAAATTATGTAGTTGGAAAAGTAACTACTTATCTCGAAAATAAAATCGGCACTCCTGTGGATATCGGATACGTAAACATTACGTTCCCAAAGAAATTGGTTCTCGAAAACATTTATTTTGAAGACCAGAGCAAAGATACCTTAATCGCTGGAGAAAAGCTTTTGGTCGACATCAACATGTTTAAGTTATTAAAAAACACGGTTGAGATTAACGAGATTGAATTGGAAGGCATTACCGCAAAAATCAATCGCAAGCTTCCCGACGGCGCTTTTAATTTTGATTACATCGTTAAAGCATTTGCTTCGCAAGAAGAAAGTGCCCCTACTGCAGATAGTTCTTCGGCCTTGACTTTCGATATAAAAGATGTTTTACTCGAACGCATCCGCTTTGTGTATTCCGATGAAGTAATTGGAACTTCTGCAGATATCAATTTAAAACATCTCGACACGCGCATTAAGAAATTCGACCTGACAAATAACATGGCTTTCGATTTGCCAAAAGTCAATATCGACGGTCTTTCTGCGGTAGTCAAACAATGGGCTCCGGCAACTGAAGCAACTACGCCAACAGCAGAGGATTTCGGAATTACCGATGAAAGTGTGGAAACCGCATCGCTTCTACCCGATATCGGAATGGAAACGCTGAACCTAAAAAATATTTTTGTCCGCTATGAAGATGCTTCATCGGCAATGAAAACCAAATTTGATATTAAAAGCCTAGTTGCAGACATCGAACAGTTCGACTTGAACAAAGAAATCGTTCGATTGAACAATTTAGCGTTGGATGGTTCGGATTCTGAAATCCTTTTCGGAAAGCTGGTCAAAAAAGCAGAACCTGCGACAGCATCGGATACAACAAGTACTTCTTCTGTCAATTGGATTGTTTCAGCAAATAAAGTGGCAATCAACAAAACCAATCTTTGGTTTAAAGACGATAATCAAGCGCGCATGAAAGGCTTTGATTATGGAAATATCAAAATCACGGATTTCTTAGGAAATCTTCAGGACTTGTATTATTCTTCGGATTCGATTTCGGGTTCGTTAAAAAACTTAACAGCTAAAGATCATTCAGGATTGCTGATCAAGAAATTGCAAGCTGATTTTGTCTATACAAACACAGGCGCAGTTATTGAAAACTTATTGGCGGAAACGCCAAAATCAATCATCAAAGATTACATCAAAGTTAGCTATCCGTCGTTGGATGTGCTGAGCACAAAGCCAGAACTTGTAAAAGTGGAGGCAAATATTGCTAAGAGTTACATCGACATGAGCGATATCAACTATTTTGCTCCGGATTTGCAAGCGATGGATGTGATGAAACCTTTGATGAACAAACGTTTCTATGTGGATAGCAAAATTTCAGGAAGCCTGAATGACTTGAACATTCCAAGATTTGAATTCAAAACGTTGCAGAATACGCATATCATTGCGACAGCAAAAATAAAAGGACTTCCAGATCCCGATAAATTAAATATCGACCTGAATTTAAAGAAAATGGTCACGAGCAAACGTGATTTGGATCAGTTGATTGCAAAATCCATGTTGCCAGAAAGCATTCAGCTTCCAAATTCGATCAGCCTTGCAGGAACTTTTAAAGGTGGATTATCTGGTTTTAATGCAGATTTGAAATTAGTTACGGAAAAAGGAAATGCGGTCGTTAATGGAAACTTGAACATGGGCGCAAGAGACACGACTTACGATGCATTTGTTCAGATTTCAGACTTTAACCTTGGCCATTTGCTAAATCAGGATTCTGTTTTAGGAATTATTTCGGCGGAAGCCAATGTCAAAGGGGAAGGATTGAATCCAAAGACCATGGTTGCTGATGTTCAAGGTAAAATAAATCGCTTGGATGCGTTGGGCTACCAGTACCATGACATCAACTTGGATTTAACCGCTTCGAATGGCGATATCGCCGGAACGATCAATAGCCCCGATCCAAACATAGATTTCGACTTGGAATTGTCGGCAAACATGAAAGAGCAATATCCAAAGGTCAACATGGAATTGATGATCGACAGCGTCAATCTGAAAAACTTAAAGTTGATGGATGATGAATTCCGTTATCACGGAAAGATCAATGCTGATTTTGAAACAGCTGACCTTAATTTTCTGAATGGATCGATTGTCGTCAGCAATTCATCGATTGCGTTCAACGATGAGCGATATTCGTTGGATACGGTTTCATTAGTCGCGACAGCAGACACATCGAAAAACACGATTGTGCTAGATTCTGAGTTCTTGAATGCGCATTTGGTTGGAAAGTATACACTGGCCGAATTACCGATGGCGATTGAAGACATTATCCACATGTATTACAACCCGAGCGGTACAGCTTTGGAAGCAAAAACCTATTCGCCTCAGCAATTTGAATTTTCGGCGCGCGTGAATCATTCGCGATTTATTCGGAATTTCCTGCCGGAATTGGAACAAATGCAAGACATCACGCTGGATGGAACTTTCAACAGTGCAGACAAAAGCATCATGGCCAAGCTACTGGCACCCAAGGTAATTTATAGCGGAACTGAAATTGAAAATGTCGGTTTGGATATTATCACGGTTGATAGCACACTGTATTATTCATCCCTTATCAAACGGATTAAAGTCAGCAACATCGAATTGCTCAACACGGTCATCAGTGGTTCAGTCATTGAGAATCATGTAGATTTTGGTTTATGGATCAAAGATAAATTAGGCAAAGACAATTACTACCTTGGCGCTGACATGCGTGTCGCTGATAATAACTACATATTAAGCTTGAAGGAAGACGGCTTGATGCTGAATTATGATACTTGGAACATCGTCCCAGACAACCAAATTAGCTTCGGTACGAATGGAATTCGAGCGAACAATTTCAAATTAACGCATGATGGTCAGGAACTGATGATCCAATCGCAGGATTCAACAGCCAACTCTCCTATCGATTTAATTTTCAACAATTTTAGGATTGAAACCCTGACGGAAATGTTGAATTCTGAAACCTTAAAATTAGGTGGTGGAATCAATGGAAACGCAACCATCAGTCGCTTGGATGCTAGTCCAGTTTTTGTATCGGATTTAACGATAGACAAATTTTTCTTCGGAACAGATACGATCGGAAATGTAGCCATCAAAGTAAATAATGAAACCGAAAACACATTTTCTGCGGATGTGCGCATCACCGAAAATGGAAATGACGTAAATCTAATTGGTCAATTTATTTCGGTTCCAGGCGAGGATGCAAAAATCGATGCTACATTGGATTTAAAACCAATGCGCTTGAAAACTATTGAAGCATTCAGCTTGGGCAACTTGCAAAATTCAGATGGAGATATTACAGGAAGCCTGAAAATTACTGGAACTACGAGTGCACCTAGGATTAACGGAAGTTTGCTATTCAACAATGGTCGTTTGAATGTGTCAATGCTGAACGCTGACTTCTTAATGAATAACCAATCGATTTATTTCAACGATCAAGGTATTCAATTCAGGCAATTTGAAATTAAAGACCCTCGAGGAAATTTAGCGAAGCTAAATGGAACAATCAAGACAACTACCTACACGGATTTTGCTTTTGGGCTGAATCTGACAACTGATAATTTTGCAGTCGTCAATTCTACACGAGAGGACAATGATTTGTTCTTCGGAAAAATGTATGTGACGTCGAACCTGCGCATCGGTGGTGATTTAAACAAGCCTTCGATTGACGGAAATGTCACTGCAAATGAAAATACAGATTTTGTATTTATTGTTCCAAATGAAAATCCTGGTGTGGCTCAGCGAGATGGTGTCGTTGTATTTGTTGACAAAAGCGATACATTATCCAACAATGTTTTTGCAAAGTTAGATTCCATGACTACAGCTAGCGAGGCTTTGTCTGGTTTTGATATCGCATTGAACCTAACCACCAATCGCGAAGCGAAGTTTAAAGTAATTTTGGATGAAGGAACAAATAATGCATTGAATATTCAAGGTATTGCAGAAATCAACACGACAATTGACGCAAGTCAAAAAATTACGATGTCAGGAACATTCACGGTTGAAAAAGGAGATTTCTCATTTACATTCAGCGGGGTGACGAAAGATTTTGGTTTCCAGAAAGGAAGTACAATTACCTGGAACGGAGATCCATTGGATGCCCGATTGGATATTACGGCATTATATTCTGGCAAGTTTGCGACACTAGAACTTGTACAAAATCAAATTGGTGCAGAAAGCCAGAATTTGTATAAACAGCGCATTCCATTTGACGTGAAGCTGATGTTGAGCGGTGAACTCTTCAAACCTGAGATTACATTCGATATTGATTTGGATGAAAATAGCGCTTTGGTTTCTCAAGATGTCGTGAGCAAAGTAAACATTGCACTTTCTGCTTTGCGCGAAGATCCGGCAGAATTAAATAAGCAAGTCTTTTCATTGATTGTTCTGGGAAGATTTATGGCCGCGAATCCATTTGAAAGTTTATCTGGAGGTGCTGGTGCCGAAGGGATTGTCCGCGGTCAAATTAGCTCGTTCTTGACGAGTCAATTGAACAACTTGGCTTCGAACTTAGTGAAAGGTGTTGAATTGGATTTCAATTTAAATTCTGAACAAGATTACTTAACCGGAACAGCGCAAAATAGAACAGACTTAAATGTCGGTATTTCCAAAATGCTATTTGATGACCGATTGAAAATCACGATTGGATCGAACTTCGAAGTTGAAGGAAATGCACGTCCGGGCGAACAAACGAACAACATTGCGGGCGATATCTCCTTAGATTATCAATTATCGCAAGACGGTCGTTACATCGCGCGCGTCTATCGTAAAAATCAATACCAAGCGACTTTAATGGGTCAGTTTGTCGAAACAGGATTAGGTTTTGTAGTCAACATGAATTATGACAAATTCAAGGAATTGTTCATGAATTCAAAAGCTTTGGAACAATATTACAATGTGGATAGCAAACAATTCAGAAGACGTTTCGACACGGAACGTATGGAAACAGATTCTGTTTACCGCGATAGCATCCGTGAGGTGATTCGCGATAGCTTAATGATCCATAGTCCAGAATACAGAAAACGCTTGGAAGAAAGAAAAAAGGAAGAATTGAAGCAACAGCAACAAGACTCGACAACAAATAATCCATCTCCTTCGACAACAGATCGAGATACATCAAATAAAGCAATTCGGAATGAAGAACAAGAAAGGAGAGAAAATGAATCATAACGTAAAATACAGTATTTTGATTCCTATCGCTTTGCTCTTAGTTGCAAGTTGTAACAGCACGAAGTATCTTGCTGAAGGCGAGCATTTGTATGATGAAGGGATTGTAGAAATACAAAATGACACCTTGGACAAAGAGCGCAAGAAAACATTTGAAGGGAATCTGGAGGAATTGCTTATGCCAAAACCAAATAAGAAATTATTGGGCTGGCGGTATAAATTAGGATTCTACAATTTAGGTGGCGGTCCTGATACGACAAAGAATTTTATCAAAAACTGGCTCAAAAAACAAGGTGAGAAACCGGTGCTTTTAAGTGACGTAAACCGCGAATACAACGAAAACATCGTTAGAAATCGTTTAGAAAATATTGGTTTTTTTAACGCGAGCGTATTATCGGATACCATCATTGATGGAAAGTTCGCTAAAGTAAAATATGATGCTTATCCAGGAAAAATATACCGCATCGGATCCGTTAAGTTTGATGTCGATAGCACCAAAGCTTTGGGAAAAGACATCCTTAAAACGCGCGATGGAACATTATTGGCTGTCGGAAAAAATTACAGCTTAGATAATATTTTGAACGAACGGGATCGCATCGATAATTACCTGAAAGATCAAGGCTACTACTACTTTAGTCCAGATGATCTGTTGATCGAAGTGGATTCAACTATTGGAAATCACAAGGTCGATATGTATCTGACGGTTAAAAAAGAAACTGCCGCAAAGGCTAAGGAACCTCAGAAAATCGGGAACATCTACGTATATCCGAATTATCAATTAACGGGTTCAGGCTACAGACGTGCGAATCCACGACAATTGGAATTGTATGATGACCAACTATACATTATCGATCCAGAAAACACATTCAGAAAGAAAGTCATTAAAAACCATATTTTCTTTCAGCGAGGCGAGTTATATAATCGTCATGACCACAACTTAACGATTAACCATTTAGTAAATCTAAATGCCTTTAAGTTTGTGAAAAACACATTTGAAGATAATCCAGATTCTACTAACACGATGGATATCTATTATTACTTGACGCCATTGCAGAAAAAGAATCTGCGTTTTGAGGTGATCGGAAAAACTGCGAGTGTTTACAATGGAACGGAGGCAACAGTCAATTGGCAATTGAGAAATGCTTTCAAAGGTGCAGAAACTTTTACTGTTTCCGTTTTTGGAGGATACGAAACTCAAACAGGCGGTAGCGTGAATTTGAATTCCAGCTACCTCCGTTATGGAGCAGAGGTCGGAATTGTATGGCCACGCCTGATTGCTCCATTCAATTGGCAAACCGGAGATCGCTATATTCCTAAAACCTATACCAAAGTTGGGTATGAATTTTTAAATCGCCGAACGGCTTATACATTAAATTCGCTCTCATTCAATTATGGCTACAATTGGAAAGAAAATGACCGTAAGCAACATGATTTAGCGCTGGCAGAAATTATTTATGCGCGCCCTAGAAACATTACGGCAGAGTACCAAGCGCAAATGGATACTGTTCCAACATTGCGCCATATCGTCGATACCACTTTTACTTTTGGCCCGAATTACAATTACACCTACACCAATACCATGGACCAGAGTAAACGAAATACGATGTACTTTAAGGGAGGAATAAATTTATCTGGTAACGTATTGGGATTGATTCAAGGAGCAGATTATAAAGAAGGAAATATTAAAAGGGTTTTTAATACCGCATATTCTCAATTTGTGAAATTGGAAGGTGATTTTAGGCATTATCTAAAACTGGGGCCTGACGCCCAGCTTGCGTCGAGGATTATGGTCGGAACAAGTTATTCGTACGGAAATTCAAGAGCCCTACCCTATTTGAAACAGTATTTTACGGGAGGCCCGAATGGTCTTCGCGCATTTAGAGCTCGTGCGGTAGGTCCGGGTTCGTCAATGCCAGAGAATCTGGGAGAAGATAATTTCTTTGCTGACCAAACAGGAGATTTGAAATTAGAATTAAATACAGAATACCGCGCTAAAATTGCAGGAATCTTTCATTGGGCCGCATTTATTGATGCAGGAAATGTTTGGTTGCAAAATGCAGATCCAAATAAACCAGGAGGCCAGATTTCCAAAGATTTCTTAAGCGAATTAGCTGTTGGCGGTGGTTTAGGATTACGATTTGACTTATCGTTCTTAATCTTAAGAACGGATTTAGCAATTCCTTTCCGAGTTCCTTACAATGCAAAATCCGACCGTTGGGTTTTCAATAAAATTGATTTCGGCAATTCAAATTGGAGAAGAGATAACCTTGTATTTAACTTAGCAATTGGTTATCCATTTTAATTTGGAGCTGAAGGAAGTTATGAGAGTTTAGAAAGCTAAAATAAATTAAGTTTTACTTCTCAAATCTCCTATCTGAAATCTCATATCCAAGTTAAAAAACCTTAATGCTTAAATTTTTTGCTATATTTAGGCTACATTTTAAACAGCATACCTAAAATTGATAAGATGAAAATAAGTGTAATTGGAGCAGGTGCAGTTGGTGCTACCACTGCAGATAATTTAGTCAGAAGAAATATTGTAGAAGAAATCGTTCTTCTGGATATTAAAGAAGGCGTAGCTGAAGGTAAAGCACAAGATATGATGCAAACCGCAGCGCTTCTGGGTTTTGATTCGAAAATCACCGGAGTGACCAATTCTTATGAACATACCGCTGGTTCTGCTGTTGCAGTGATTACTTCCGGAATTCCTAGAAAACCAGGAATGACGAGAGAAGAACTGATTGGCACCAACGCGAATATCGTCAAATCTGTTGTCGAAAATCTAGTTAAACATTCGCCAGATATCATTATTGTCGTAGTTTCCAATCCAATGGACACCATGACTTATTTAGCATTAAAATCAAGCGGACTACCAAAAAATAGAATCATCGGAATGGGAGGAACATTGGATTCAGCCCGATTTAAATACCAGCTTGCAAGTAAATTAAATGCTTCAGCAAACGATTTAAACGCAATTGTTGTTGGTGGCCATGGCGATACAACGATGATTCCTTTAATCGAACATGCAACATGGAACAGCATTCCTGTCAAGAATTTTTTAGACGCTGATGAGAAAGCAGACATTGTTAAAAAAACGATGGTCGGCGGAGCTACTTTGACGGCCTTAATCGGTACTTCAGCTTGGTATGCACCTGGAGCAGCTACAGCAGCGGTAGTAGAAAGCATCGTACTCAATCAAAATAAATTGTTCACGGCCTCCGTCTATCTGGAAGGTGAATTCGGACAAGAAAATATCAACTTAGGCGTTCCAGTAATTATAAACAATAAAGGATGGGACCGCATAGTTCCTTTAGAACTTTCGGACGATGAACAAGCTCTTTTCGCTGAAAGCGCAAATGCTGTTCGTAAAATGAATGATGTCTTAACGGAGAGCAACATTCTTTAGTTTATCATATTCATATTTTATGCAAAAAATTCCATTGGAAATCATCAACCTCGAGGGTGATGGTTTCCATATTCTTGTTGATGTTCATCTGTTAGACAAAACATTTAAAATGGTTTTGGATACAGGAGCATCAAAAACGGTTTTGGACAAAAACACATTAATCGAAGCTGGAATCCAAGATGAAGATTTCGAATCCACCAACATTATTTCGACAGGATTGGGAACAAATAGCATGGAGAGTTTTATGCTGAAAATCCCTGAATTGAGGTTGGAAAATTGGCTGATCAAAAATCACCTGACGGCTGTTTTGGATTTAAGCACGATCAATTACGCATACAATCAGATGAACTTTAGCCCCGTAGTTGGCGTATTGGGAGGTGATATCCTTCGCCAATATGGTGCGGTAATTGATTACAAAAAGAAAACCTTAACCCTAACGAACCGAAAATTAAAACTTAAATAGTTTTCGGTGGATATGGAGCCGCAAGTACGTATAGTATGAGATGGAGATCAGGACGCCAATAGTCCCCATCACATATAGAGTATGCTTAAGGCCAATCATTTCAGCAATTCCACCAATCAATAAACTTCCGACTGGAAAAACTCCTTGAAATGCCATTACATAATAACTCATTGTCCGCGCACGGTAAGCCGGAACAGCGTGAGTTTGGATATAGGTGTTGATGGATGAATTCTGCATCATCATTGCAAATGAAACACATATCGTAAAAAATAGCGCTGAAAGAAGGTAATGCGAAAATGCCAAAAGTAATAACGCAATCCCCATTAATAAGGACGCAAATAACACCCGGTATCGCAAATTATCCCCAGATTTCAGGCGCGCCATGTTGATTGCTCCGATCATGGCTCCCAAACCGGCAGCACTTTCGAACCAGGAAAAAGTTGCTTCATTTCCATTAAACAAATCTTTTGCAATCGCTGGAAGCAAGGAAGTATAAGGAATCACAAACAAACTGGACATCGTCATCAAGATAATAAGCGAGGCAATATGTGGCGAACGTTTTAGATACTTAAACCCTTCAACAAAACCGTCCCAATTATCACCGCCTAGATTTGGAATCGGTTTTTCCTTCACATTCATCAATAACAGGGTCGTAATGACCGCAAAGTAGCTCACAAAATTTAAAAAGAAACAGGTGGCCTCGCCATATTTACTTAGCAAGACACCTCCAATCGCAGGCCCTACCATTCGCGCAGCGTTAAAAACGGAAGAGTTTAACGCAATGGCATTGGGAAGATCCTTCTTATTGTCGACCAAAGAAACCAGCAAAGCCTGCCTTCCAACGACGTCATATGCATTAATGACACCTTGAATAAAACCCAAAATCGCTAATATAATAACCGTCTCATAGTTCAAATAAACTACTAACGTCAACACGCCCGCCTGTATCATCAGCAATACTTGCGTGATGAGCACAAGCTTATATTTCTTATGCTTGTCGACAAAACTGCCGATAAAAGGTGATAAAACTAAAGAAGGCAACAGCGAAATAAACGTCACTAAACCAAGTAGGAAAACGGAATCTGTTAATTGATAGACTAGCCAACTGATGGCTACGCGCTGCATCCATGTTCCTAAGAGCGATATGGATTGGCCGATGGTATGTAATCTGAAATTTGGGTATTCTAAGGATCTAAATATATTCATTATACGAAAGTCTGTGCAGACTTGTTCTTGAAATTGAGTTAAAATTTTATGTTGAAGATAATATACCTACATTTGTAACAGCAAAACAGAAATTTAGTTTTCATTAAATTAATATACACAAAACCTTATAATTAAACGATGAAATTTTTTATTGATACAGCGAATCTGGATCAAATTCGCGAAGCGCAAGACCTTGGCGTATTGGATGGCGTAACAACAAACCCAAGCTTAATGGCCAAAGAAGGCATTAGCGGTGATGAAAAAGTAATTAATCATTACAAAGCGATCTGTGAAATTGTTGATGGGGATGTAAGTGCTGAAGTTATCGCAACGGATTATGAAAACATGATTAAAGAAGGTGAAGCATTAGCTGCGTTAGATGACAAGATTGTTGTGAAGGTTCCGATGATTAAAGACGGTATCAAAGCAATAAAATATTTCAGTAAAAAAGGAATTAAAACAAACTGCACGCTTGTGTTCTCTGCAGGTCAAGCATTGCTTGCTGCGAAGGCGGGAGCGACTTATGTTTCTCCATTTATCGGTCGTTTGGACGACATCTCTGTAGATGGTTTGGGGCTGATTGAAGAGATCAGATTGATCTACGATAACTACGGTTTTACTACGCAAATCTTAGCGGCATCTGTTCGTAACAGCTCTCATATTTTGGGTTGCGCGAAGATTGGAGCTGACGTAATGACAGGTCCATTATCAGCAATTTTAGCTCTTTTAAAACATCCATTAACGGATAGCGGATTGGCAACTTTCTTGGCTGACCACGCAAAAGCAGCTGGTAAATAAATAGAAAAACATACAGTAAAAGCCCTTTTCAGCCCTTGGTCGGAAAGGGCTTTTTTATGCCTAAAATAATGCGTACTTTTAGGCATGAATAAGACCGAATCAACACCTGACTTTTCAGGTGTATTGCGCGAAAATAAATTAAAAGTGACTCAACCCAGACTTCGGGTTTTGGACTTAATCAATGCCAAGCAAACGGCCATTTCTCAACCCGAATTGGAGAAGGTTGTTGGCACTGAAATTGACCGCGTGACGCTCTACAGGATTCTTGCAAACTTCGAAGAAAAAGGAATTCTGCATAAAATTTTTGACTTGAATGGTACCGCAACGTATGCGCTTTGTTCTACAAATTGTTCCCAAGATCACCACCATGACCAGCACGCTCACTTCATTTGTTCATCCTGCAATAGCATCTTTTGCCTGGAGGAAATTAGCCTTCCAACAATCAAGATCCCTTCCAATTTCAAGCTTCAGGAAGTTGCAGTAAATGCGGTAGGCTTATGCGATAAGTGTGAGAATTTAGATTAAATTTGTCCCATACCAACATATTATCGATTTCATCCCTTAAAATCATTTTTGCAAAATAGACTGTAGAATGAATCCAAATTCATGGCTAAATAAACAAATTTTTCACAGGCTAAAAGTTAGCAAAATGAAAAATATAAATCTGTTTATTAACAATTTACAATTACAAATTAAATTTTAGAAGTAGATAAATAATTTTAGCAAAAACGTTCAAATTTTTATAAATTTTAAATCAATGCTGATTTACAGCAATTTAACAAATCACAAGAAAAAATATTTTAGCAAATACTAAGCATAAAAAATTATTAATTAGCTATTTATAGATGCTAAAATAAATAAAAACTTACTTCAATAAATCTCGGCTTGAATTTTTCAAATCCTTGCAGACTTGCTTCCAAGATTCCCATATAATTTCAGTATCTTGCAGTAACGCAAAACAGATAAATTATCCTTTTGCCCGATTCGAAATCTGCAACCTCTTCCCTACTATACCGGACAGATTGGATTTTGAAAAACAGATTAGAAATAAACACATGAAAGAAAAAAAAGAGAATCCATATAAAGAAGTTTTAACCAAACTCATCGTCGATGTATTTGAGAAAAATGACAACCAACCTTTAAACTACAAACAAGTTTCAGCGAAGCTGAATATCCAAGACAATGAAACGAAAGTTGCGGTTGCGGATGTGTTAAACGAGGCCTCCAAAGAAGGCTTGTTTGAGCAACCCGAAAAAGGAAAATTTAAGCTCAAAAAACTCAATGTTTATGTCATTGGAAAAGTAGACATGACAGCTGACGGCTCGGCTTATATTGTCCCAGAAGACGAACTTGAGAATGACATTTTTGTCGCTCCTAGAAAGCTGCGCCAAGCGCTACATAATGACATCGTCAAAGTGCACGTTTACGAACGCAAAAGCGGAAGGAAGAGAGAAGGCGAAGTTGTGGAAATCGTACAGCGAGCGAAAACAGATTTCACCGGCACAATTGACATTTCGTCATCTTATGCTTTCTTTCTTCCCGACGACAGAAAGATGCAGCACGACATCTTTATTCCACTGAATAATCTGAACGGCGCGAAGAATGGCGAGAAGGTTCTAGTTTCCATTTTGGAATGGCCGAAGAATGCGAAAAACCCTATCGGAACTGTAAAAAGCGTCCTAGGAAAGAAAGGCGAAAACAACACCGAGATGAATGCTATCCTAGCAGATTTCGGTTTCCCTTTATCGTTCCCTAAAGATGTTGAGGAAGAAGCGAACGCAATTCCAGAACAAGTGCAAGCAGCGGACCTGAAAAACAGACGTGACTTTAGAGATATCCTTACCTTCACGATTGACCCTTTCGATGCGAAAGATTTTGATGATGCCCTATCCTTTAAAAAATTGGACAATGGCAATTATGAAATTGGGGTGCATATCGCAGACGTTTCTCATTATGTAATCCCAGACACCGCATTGGACCGCGAGGCTTACGACCGCGCGACTTCAGTTTACCTTGTAGATCGCGTAATACCGATGTTGCCTGAGCGCCTGTCGAATGGCGTCTGCTCATTGAGGCCCAACGAAGATAAATTATGCTTCTCAGCGGTCTTTGAAATGGATGAGAAAGCAAATGTGCATAGCGAATGGTTTGGCCGTACGGTCATTCATTCCGACAGGAGATTTGCGTATGAGGAAGTTCAGGAAATCATAGAAAATAAAGCGGGAGAATTTTCGGACGAAATTTTGAAGCTAAACGAGCTTGCTTACTTACTTCGTGAGAAGAAATTTAAGAACGGCGCCATTAGTTTTGAAAGCGAAGAAGTCAAATTTCAGCTAGATGATACGGGCAAACCGATTGGCGTATACACCAAAGTCAGAAAAGATGCGCACAAATTGATTGAAGATTTCATGCTTTTGGCTAACCGGAAAGTTGCCGAATTTATCGGTAAGAAAGAAAAAGGCAAAAACAAATTAACTTTTGTCTATCGTTTCCATGATACACCAAAACCAGAATCGTTGACTACATTTTCACAATTTGCATCTCGTTTTGGACATAAATTGACCATTAAAACGGATAAAGAAACCGCAAAATCGTTGAATGCCTTAATGACCAAAATCGAAGGCAGCAAAGAGCAGAACTTATTGACTTCGCTAGCTGTGCGTTCGATGGCGAAAGCTATTTACACGACGAAAGCCACAAGCCATTATGGTTTAGCATTTGATTATTACACCCACTTCACCTCTCCTATCCGACGCTATCCGGATGTGATGGTGCACCGATTGCTGCAATTTTACTTAGATGGAGGCAAAAACGTCAATGCGGAGCATTATGAAAAAATGTCTGAGCATTCTTCCCAAAAAGAGAAAAAAGCCGCTGAAGCAGAGCGCGCATCCATTAAATACAAACAAGCTGAATATCTTCAGGATCAAATCGGGGTCGAATATAAAGGAATTGTTTCGGGCGTAACCGAATGGGGAATGTATGTAGAAATTGAAGAGAATAAATGTGAAGGAATGGTTCGCTTGCGAGACATCACGGATGATTTCTACACCTTGGACGAAAAGAACTTCGCCATTATCGGACAGCGAACAAAAAAGAAATATCAATTGGGCGATGAGGTCCAAATCATAGTGAAGAAAGTAGATCTGGAGAAAAGACAGATTGATTTTACCTTAATGAGTTAACTGTAAAAAAATTAAGTGGTGATTTAATTTATTAAAAAATTTCATCGCCACTGTCTCATAATTACCCATTTAATCGTTTCAGTTAAAATTTAAAACGACAAATTATGAAACTGGCGCTGAATCTTATTTTCATTGCGGTATTGTCTGTTTTGTCTGCTTGCAGTAAATCTGAAATAAATCTTATTGATAATACTCATTTATTGAATTCTTGGCAAATAGACACGAACGATCCAAATCCTGAAGTCAATCCGGAAAATTCAACATTTGAATCCTTTCAAAGAATTGAAGATGCTTGTGTATTGTATCATAAATTCACTTTTCAAGCAAATGGCGAATTAATCGAATATTACAATGCTCCAATGTGCAACTATACAACCTCATCAAAAACATTTGACTTTGAGTTAGATGAGATCAACAATAAATTAACGATTGAAGATTTTCAATACAATGAGGTAACTAACGACTATGAAGATGTTGAGTTTACTATCTTGACTTTGAATGAAAAAATCCTGAAGCTTAGTTATGTTGTAGATGGGAAGGTAATCGTTAGGGCTTTTAAGAGATACCCAAGCTCGTAGTTAAGAAAATAAAAACAGCCTTTGAAAAATTTCAAAGGCTGTTTGTTTAGCTAACCGTCCAAATGCCGAAGCATTTCATCGGTAAATAAAGCAAAATGGGGCTCTTGCGCAAATTTTTCATCGTTATAATTCTTTGAAGCACCTTTTGGAATGGAAAGCGTCCGCCAATTCGCAGCCGTGAGCATTTTGCCCAGCATCACGATCTGCCCGATATGGTAAGGATAATGCATCAATTGCCGATTGATCGCTTCGGTCACTGTATGCCCTTCATTGCGTATGTAAACGATCTTTTCTAGATCTTCATCTTTCAATTGTGCCAGATTTTCGAATAAAACTTCCCAAGAGTTTTCCCATTTGGCAATAATGCGCGAACTGTCCCGATCTTTCATTTCAAATTCCGCATCTCGGTCGCGCCAGTCCTTCTCGCCGTCGGTTGACAGGAAATCTGTAAACCTAGAAAGCATATTTCCTGAGACATGCTGCAGCAAAACAGCAATGCTATTGCTTTCTGTATTGTATTGCCAAAATAATTGTTCATCGTTCAGTTGAACAAGTGTGTTATCCGCTAATTTTTTATAATATAAAAAGAGCTTTTGAATGGAAGTTAGATAGCTCATGATTTTGAGGATTTATGTATATATTTTACGTTAATTAAATATAGCTAATAATATCAGGAATTAATTAATTTTAAAATCTTTGACAGCAATTAGACATTCAAAATCTTGAGCTTGGCGCAGTTTAACCGAAGATTAGCAAATCTAGCGTCTAATTTGCTTTGTAAAATAATTCGAAATCGAAAAACATTTTATAGCTAACTATTTATTATTCAAAATATTCTTACTATCTTTGCGGTTCAAAAATTAATTTACATAAATTAAAAAACAAAACAGGTAAATGCCTACTATTCAACAATTAGTTAGAAAAGGTAGAGTAGCTCTGGTTGATAAGAGTAAGTCACCAGCGTTGGACTCATGTCCACAGCGAAGAGGTGTATGTACACGTGTATATACTACTACCCCTAAAAAACCAAACTCAGCAATGCGTAAAGTAGCTCGTGTACGTTTAACAAACGGTAAAGAGGTGAATGCGTATATCCCAGGTGAAGGTCACAACTTACAAGAGCACTCGATCGTATTGATTCGTGGTGGTCGTGTGAAAGATTTACCAGGAGTTCGTTACCACATTATCCGTGGTGCATTAGATACTTCAGGTGTAGCTGGTCGTAACCAACGTCGTTCGAAATATGGAACTAAGCGTCCTAAACCAGGACAAGCAGCTGCAGCTCCAGCAAAAGGTAAAAAGAAATAAGTAAACGGAGGAAAGAGAAATGAGAAAATCAAAACCAAAAAAGAGAATCATTTTACCTGATCCAAAGTTTAACGACACTCAGGTAACACGTTTTGTAAATAACATGATGTATGATGGTAAAAAATCTACAGCTTATGATATTTTTTACAATGCGATTGAATTAGTAGAGCAAAAAACAAGCGAAAACGGTATCGAAACTTGGAAAAAAGCTTTGAATAATGTAATGCCAGCTGTAGAGGTTAAATCTCGTCGTGTTGGTGGTGCTAACTTTCAAGTTCCAATGGAAGTACGTCCTGAGCGTAAAATTGCTTTAGGTATGAAATGGTTAATTTCATATTCACGCAGACGTGGAGAAAAAACTATGTTCGAGAAATTAGCAGGAGAAATCATTTCAGCTTCTAAAGGTGAAGGTGCTGCTGTTAAGAAGAAAGAAGATACGCATAAAATGGCGGAAGCTAACAAAGCGTTCTCTCACTTCAGATTCTAATCGTGAACAAATAAAATGACTATACCGACGCTAGAGGCTAGATTATTTCTTTCCACTAAGTCGGTATATTTATTTAAAAAAACTTTAAAACAAAGCCAATTTTGGCTAATTGCTTAAAAATAGTATGTCAAGAGACTTAAAATTCACTAGAAATATCGGTATCGCAGCGCATATCGATGCTGGTAAAACAACAACAACTGAGCGTATTTTATACTATTCAGGTGTTAATCACAAAATTGGTGAGGTTCACGAAGGAGCTTCTACGATGGACTGGATGGAGCAAGAAGCAGAACGTGGTATCACGATTACTTCTGCTGCTACAACTGTTTTCTGGAACTACCGTAACAACAAATACCAAGTTAACGTAATCGATACTCCTGGACACGTGGATTTCACGGTTGAGGTAAATCGTTCATTACGCGTATTAGACGGATTAGTATTCTTATTTTCTGCAGTTGATGGTGTTGAGCCTCAGTCAGAGACTAACTGGCGCCTAGCTGACAACTACAATGTTCCTCGCTTAGGTTTCGTTAACAAAATGGACCGTTCTGGCGCTGACTTCTTGAAAGTTGTTAAACAAGTTAAAGAAATGTTAGGTTCTGATGCAGTTGCTTTGCAATTGCCTATCGGTGCTGAAGATTCGTTCAAAGGTGTTGTTGATTTAATCAATAACAGAGGTATCGTTTGGAATGAAGAAGATAAAGGAATGACTTTTACAGAAGTTCCTATTCCAGAAGATATGTTAGAAGAAGTAGCTGAATACCGCGAGAAATTATTAGAAGCAGTAGCTGGTTATGACGAATCATTAATGGAGAAATTCTTTGATGATCCAGATTCTTTAACAGAGCGCGAAATCCTTGATGCTTTGCGTAAAGCAGTTTTGGATAACTCAATCGTTCCTATGGTTTGTGGTTCTTCTTTCAAAAATAAAGGTGTACAAACAATGTTGGATTTGGTAATGGAATTATTGCCTTCTCCAATGGATTCAGAAGGTGTTAAAGGTACTAACCCTGACACTGGTGCTGAAATCATCCGTAAACCAGATGTAAAAGAGCCATTTGCAGCTTTAGGATTTAAAATCGCTACTGACCCTTTTGTAGGTCGTTTGTGTTTTATCCGTGCTTACTCAGGTAAATTAGATGCAGGTTCTTACGTATTGAACACACGTTCAGGAAATAAAGAACGTATTTCTCGTATCTTCCAAATGCACGCTAACAAACAAAATCCTATCCCTTTCATCGAGGCTGGAGATATTGGTGCAGTAGTTGGATTTAAAGATATCAAAACTGGAGATACTTTATGTGATGAAAAAAACCCTATCGTTTTAGAATCCATGAATTTCCCAGAGCCAGTTATCGGTTTAGCAATTGAGCCTAAAACTCAAGCTGACGTAGATAAATTAGGTATTGCTTTAGGTAAATTATCAGAAGAAGATCCTACATTCGTTGTAAAATCAGATGAAGAAACTGGTCAAACAGTAATTTCAGGAATGGGCGAGCTTCACTTAGAAATCTTAATCGACCGTTTACGTCGTGAGTTCAAAGTAGAAGTTAACCAAGGAGCTCCTCAAGTAGCATACAAGGAGTCTATCACAGGAACTACAGAACACCGTGAAGTTTACAAAAAACAATCAGGTGGTCGTGGTAAATTTGCAGACATCAAAGTTGTTATTTCTCCAGCAGATGCTGATTACGATTTAACAAAATCACCTCTTCAATTCGTAAACGAAATTGTCGGTGGATCTATTCCTAAAGAGTACATCCCTTCAGTTGGTAAAGGTTTTGAAGGTTCAATGAACAATGGTGTTTTAGCTGGTTATCCATTATCAGGAATGAAAGTTCGTTTAATTGACGGATCATTCCACGCAGTCGATTCAGATTCATTATCTTTCGAATTAGCTGCTCGTATGGCATACCGCGAAGCATTGCCTAAATGTAATCCAGTATTAATGGAGCCAATCATGAAGGTAGAAGTGCTTACACCAGAAGAAAACATGGGTGATGTAATGGGTGACTTAAACCGTCGTCGTGGTTTGATGCAAGGTCTTGATTCTCGTAACGGAGCTCAAGTAATCAAAGCATTGGTTCCACTTTCTGAAATGTTTGGTTACGTAACACAATTACGTACGATCACTTCAGGCCGTGCAACTTCGACAATGGAGTTTGATCATTATGCTGAAGCACCTCGTAACGTTCAAGAAGACGTTATCGCTAAAGCAAAAGGTAAAGTATAAAAAACAAATCCAGTCTTCCGTTGTGAATAGCTCTAACGGAAGGCTATTATAATTAAATAAATAACATGAGCCAAAGAATCAGAATCAAATTGAAATCTTACGATTACAATTTAGTTGACAAATCAGCTGAGAAAATCGTAAAAACTGTAAAACCTACGGGTGCAGTAGTTAGTGGACCTATTCCATTGCCTTCTGAGAAGAAAATTTACACCGTATTACGTTCACCACACGTAAACAAGAAAGCGCGTGAGCAATTTCAATTATGTGCGTACAAACGTTTATTGGATATCTACTCTTCTAACTCGAAGACTGTTGACGCTTTAATGAAACTTGAATTACCTTCAGGTGTTGAAGTTGAAATCAAAGTGTGATAGAAGTATCAATTTGAAAACAAAAAGGCTTTTAATTTATTTTAAAAGCCTTTTTTATTGATGTTCTAGGTCGTCAATTTCCTAAACCATCATTTCCGTTTGGTCAAGAGCTCCAGCAAATTTTTATAAGGAGCATCCTTCTTATCCTCCTCTCCTAACAGAAATCCCCAGGCCTTCAATTCTGTAATCCGGTCGAAAATAATTTTCAATACAGCCAGAATCGGAATCGCTAAGAACATGCCTGATATTCCCCAAAGCATTTCTCCAACAATAATCGCCATCATGGCAAACAATGAATTTACCTGCACTTTGGATCCAACAATTTTTGGGACAATAAAATTGCTATCAATTAAATGAATGACAATTAATGCGATGACGACAAATACCACATTGGTCAATGAAGATGTCGCCAGGGTGATTAAAGAAATTATCAGGACGGAAATAAAAATGCCGATGTAAGGAAGAATATTAAACACACCCGTAATGATAGAAAGCAGCAAGCTGTATTTTACTCCGATTATTGACAATGCAATAAAGGTTAGCGTAGCGACCAAGAACATTTGGATAAACAAACCGATAATGTACTTTTTAACGACATATTGTACCTGATGTACGATATCCCAAACAATGCTGTGGTCTTTTTCTTTATTCAATAATAATAAAAAACGAACGATATGTCCTCTGTAAATCAAAATAAAGAAAGCATATAAAAATGTAAAAACAAATAAAATAAATAGAGAAGAGATAGACAGTAAAGCGATGCCCACGATCGCCGTTCCTTGGCTAACGGATTTTGCGGCTGTTGTATTTATATAGGCTATCTGTTCATGATAGGCAATTCCAAATCGTGATTGAATCCAATCTTGAGTATCGTGAAATCCATCCATTATCTGTTTTTCAAAAGCAGGCCAGTCATTTTTCAGCATGGTCAGCTGAGACCCAAGCAAGGTAAATAAACCACCTATAATTCCAAAAAACAAGAGCAATGCAACGATTGCGGCAAGCGTGCGCGGAAATTTCAGCTTTCGTTCAAAAAAATTACTCACAGGCGTTAACAATAAAGCGATCAGGCTCCCTAAAATAAAAGGAACAATAATCGTTTGTCCTATGCTCATCAAGTATCCCAAAGCGATGATACTGATTAGAACGCAAGCGAATTTTACATAAAAAGGCAATCGAATAAATCTTTCCATTAGATTAGTTTAGTATTCTTTGTAAACAAATGTACTGTTGTTTTATGGAAATAATTTAATTTGAGCCGGGAAGTTTGCGATTTGTAAATAAAAAAGGACTCCGAAAAGTCCTTTTAAAGATAATTTTATGCTTTCTTAGAATTGGAAGCCAATACCGAAGTTCAATGTACGGCTTGAGTAATTATTATCGCTATTGTCTGAAGGATTTAAATTCGTTAATCCCAATCCGTAACCTGCGTTTATTAACAAACCATTGTTAAATTTGTAACCAGCCATAAAGTTAGCACCAGCATCGATCAGGTTCATATCCTTATCATCTCCTGAAAACTTAATATCAGTCTTAATTTCTGTATCGGATAAATCATCTGGCATTTTTTGCTTACCCGAAATATTAAATCCAATGTATGGTCCCGCACCTATAAATACGTTTCCATTTCCTGCCGGAATATAGTAAACTGCATTTACAGGGATTTCAACTGACATTAAATTTCTATCAACATTAAAGGTTTCAACAACTCCGCCCCAAGTTGTGGCTGAATAACTACTGCCTTTACCTTGTAGAGAAACTCCAGGTTGAATAGAGAAATTATTAGCTATCGGAAGATCAGCGAAACCAGTTACATGGAAAGATGTAATCATTTTTTGATTATCACTGTAGTTTCCACTAAATTTACCTAAGTTTACACCAGCCTTTAAACCATAACTTACTTGAGCATTCGCCCCAATGGCCAATAGCAGGCCAACACTTAGTGATAGTAAAACTTTTTTCATAATTTTTTATAATATTTATCATCACAACTATTAATTAATTAATAATAAATAAAATATTTTTTTTGAATTTACGGCATTACAGCAACCTATATAAAAAGCGGAGCATTTTGCGAGCATGAAAAATCCGAAAACAAAAAAAGGACTCCGAAGAGTCCTTTTAAAAATCATATTAGCCTTTCTTAGAATTGGAAACCAATTCCGAAGTTCAATGTACGGCTTGAGTAATTATTATCGCTGTTGTCAGATGGATTCAAATTCGTTAATCCTAATCCGTAACCCGCGTTAATCAATAAACCATTGTTAACCTTGTAGCCAGCCATAAAGTTAGCACCAGCATCAATCAGGTTCATATTCTTATTATCTCCAGAAAATTTAATATCATTTTCCCCTTCAACACCCCAATCACCAATCGACCCGCTCGTTTTAGTCTTCCCTGAAACATTGAATCCAATATATGGACCTAAACCCAAATAAACATTTCCAGCTCCTGCAGGAATATAATAAACAGCATTAACTGGAATCTCAACTGACATAACATTTGTAGTAGACTTCCCATCTAAGCCATCTCCATCATAATTAAATTTCGAACCTTTACCTTGTAAAGAGACTCCAGGTTGAATGGAAAAATTTGACGCTACAGGTAAATCAGCGAAACCTGTCACATAGAACGAAGGATTCATAACCTGATAATCTTTTGCCGCATCTGAAACATTTGAAAATTTACCTAAGTTAACACCAGCTTTTAAACCGTAACTTACTTGAGCTTGCGCTCCTGCAGCTAAAAATAATGCTGCTCCTAATGATAGTAAAACTTTTTTCATAATAGTAATTTTAAATTTTGTTTAATCTTTGGATGATATCATGCAACATTCAGACCAAACTATAAAATGAATAAGTTAAATAAATTAATCAATTGATTATCAATCACATTAATAAATTAAATTTATAAAAATATTGGTTAAATTAATTTACATTTTCGACTGAAGAATATATGATGGCTGCTAAAAAACCTTATTTCAATTATTTATAAACATTAGGTTGTATATATCATTTAGAAAGATTATTTTTGCATTCCTTTATGGGAATAAGGGTCGGATGGCCGAGTGGCTAGGCAGAGGTCTGCAAAACCTCCTACAGCGGTTCGAATCCGCTTCCGACCTCGTTTTATTTACAAGTAAAAAATTAAAATCATGGGTGTTACTCGTTTAAAAAGAAAAGATAGAAGAAACAAAAATGTGGCTAAAGTTGAAGTTCAATTTTTGAAATTAGGCCGTAATATTGAATTAGGTGATCGTTCGAAAATGGCTAAACATAGCCAAATCACGAAAAACGATGCTGTTTTAAATTCTTTGACATCAGCTAAGTAATTTATTCTTCTTTAAGAGTTTAAAAGACCGCAATATGCGGTCTTTTTTTTGTGCACACTATTTTAACAATCTTTAAGAATCATTAACAAAATTTAAGTCTTGCATATTTAGTAATTCAATATCATTGCATATCAAATTATTAAATTATGAAAAATCTAAAAATTGCAATTTGCTTATCAATATCGTTGTTGCTATTTTCCAGTTGCAGTAAGATTTTAATATCCATGTATGGTGTTAAAAACTCAAAACATTTTACAGAAAAAGAATTAATCGCTTGGGCTAAGGACTACAATATTCCACAGGAAGATGTATTTACGCTGGATAGTTCTTACTTTTCATTCCTAAAAAATATAGACACGCTTGAAGTCGAAAATCATCATTCTTATGTTAGCGATCGATCACAGCCGTTACAAGCACTGTATTATGACGAAAAAGGCGATTTAGTTTCTTATCAAATCAATTGTTATGCTGGAGGATTTCCAAACCTAAAATGGAATAGAAATGGGAATTTCGAAACATTCATGCCTAAAATCCAAGCTCCGTTAGATTCTACGCTGACTTTAAAAACGCATTTAACATTCTTTAATAAGGTATCAACATCGAAAATAGTTAGCCCGGATGACTACGACTACGTAGTAGTTGTTTATTGGAGTAGATTTATGGGACGCCAAAGCAAGCGCCTAATTCGCTATGTCCAAGAAAATGCAAAGCTTTCTAAAAATAAATCTGTAAAAACAATCTATGTAAATAACGACCAGATATATGCTGACAGAGATCATTAAGAATTTTTCAACAAATGAACCAGCTCTTCTACTTTTTTCTTGGATGTCCTAAAAGTCGTTTCATTCATATCGGAAACATGAGGTTGATCATAAGTCATCGAAGAAGAAATTGTTTCTTTTGCGGAAGCATGAATACTTGTACAACCCGTATGATGTAAGATTTCTAAAATATTTTCATTGTTCACCCCTGCTCCGGGCATAATTTCAATACGTCCATTCGATTGCTGCTGCAAAGTCTGTAGCCTATTTTTACCTTCTAAAGCAGTATCTGCAAGGCCGGAAGTCAAAATCCGAATACAGCCCAAAGAAATAACTTCTTCAAGCGCTTTCTCTGCATCCAGGCATTTATCAAAAGCGCGATGGAAAACGACTTTCATTGGCGAAGCCAATGAAATAATTTCTTCCATCTTTTCCAAATCAACATTCCCGTCAGGCAACAAAGCTCCAAAAACAATTGATTCACATTTCAGCTCTTTACAGAATAAAACATCTTCTTTAATCGCTTCCCATTCAGACTCATCATACACAAAGTCGCCTCCGCGCGGACGAATCAGTACGTTCACCCCTATGTGCAGTTTTTCCTTAACCAGTTTGATCTGCCCATATGAGGGAGTAGTACCACCGTTCTCCAAATTTGTACACAATTCAATCCGGCTTGCTCCTGCTTCTTGAGCAATTAGTGCTGACGCCAAAGAATTCGCACAAATTTCCAACTGAATACCATTGATTTTTTTGTCCATTTTTTATTTATTCATTTGCCAGAAAACTTTTTCGTTAATCTATCTTCGGCAATCCTTTTAGAAACAGCTAAAATAAAAAATTGCTTTTGTATGCGCGTGATTTTATGCGCTTATTTAATTGTTGCCTTCCTTATCGATAATTTCTATCTTGCAACGATAAATAATAAAGCTGTAAATACCTTTCCAAATGAGCAAACTGATTCGAATTTTTCTGATTATCAATATTGACATTCTAATTCTCTATATGCTGATTTTTTTGAACATTCAATTTTTCCAATCGGAAACGCTCTCGAACATATTGATGTTTCTGCATAAAAATCTAATTTTCTTAATCGCGGTATTCGTTATTTTTAGCTTGATGTATTCCTTATTCGCTTATTATAAAAAAGCCAACATCAAAAACAATGTTTGGTTAAGCATTATCAGCTTAATAAATATCGTCATTGTGTTTTTCGTCCCTTATTTATTCTTTAAATAAAAATCAATATCTTCGATAGAAAATAGAAAACAATATGGCTATAGATGTAAACAACAAAGATTTGCTAAATGAGAAGTTAGCGGGATTACATGCTGATACCGCTCCAAATTTTGGCAGAATGACTGCTCAGCATATGTTAGAACATTTGTCAGCGACAGTTCTATTTTCGAATGGAAAGCTAAAGGCTAAGCTATACATCCCAGAGGAAAAGGCCGAATCGATGAAACAGTATTTGGTTTACACAGATAACGAATTTCCGATGGGCATAAAAGCGCCAATGCTTAATGATGAGCTCCCTCCTCTTCGTTTTCCTGATTTAGAAACAGTTAAAGAACGCTTGATTTTAGAATTAGAACGTTTTAAACTCTTCTTTGACGAAAATCCAGATGCGAAGACCATGCATCCAACTCTTGGCGAACTGACGTATGACGAATGGAAAATTGTTCATGATAAACATTTTGCACATCATTTTAAACAATTTGGCCTATGACAGCATTAAAGACGAAAAGAACTTGCCCAGAAGGATATGTTTTTTATAAAGCTTCCGATTGCAACACATGCCCAACCTGCGAGAAAAACAGCAAACCCACCACTGGATTTCTTTCTGCATTTAGTGCGCCCGTACGAAGAGCTTTGGCTTCCGAAGCCATTGACTCTGTTGAGAAATTAGCAACTTATTCAGAAAAAGAAATATTGAAACTTCATGGCATAGGCAAATCCAGCCTGCCCATTTTCTACAAAAACCTAAGCGATGCTGGATTATCTTTCAAAGATTAAATCCATTTCAACTAAAGCACAAAATAGCCATCGGAAAACAGGGTAACAATAATATATTTTTAAACCATTACGATAAAATCCACCAATTTAATAGATTAAATTAAGCTATTTTTAATTCAAAATTGAATTTTCATCAAAATTTTCACCTAAAATCATATTTTTCGATACAAACGAAACGAATTCGTATAAAAATTTGCTGTGCCTAAGTGGCCTTTCAGCTATAAAAAAATAATAAATTTTAGAGCGTGAATAACATTGCTAGATTTTTTATAATCTAGTAATCCTCTAAAAACAAATGGATTAACAGCATGAAAAAGCCAACATACTAATAGGATTTACAAACATTTAACATTCTTTAGGATAAGATAAAGTATTATATGAGCGTTATTTGTATACTGAGATTACTATGATTTTGACTATCTTTAAGATAAAATATTGAAAAAGAAATAGGAAATCCATAATTAGTAAGATAAAGAAGGCATTGATACATGAATTAATAGGAAATACACCGCTGCGTAAATGCGGATATTTATCTACCGAAAACAAGACCAATATTTATATTAAAGAAGAGTTTCATAACCCTGGAATGTCTTCTAAAGACCGACCTGCGCTATACATGATTCAGGACGCCATCGCCAAAAATAAAATTAAAAAAGGCGGTGAATTTGTCGAGGCTAGCAGCGGTAATACCGGCTTGGGCATTGCCATGATTGCAAATGAGCTAGGTTTTAAAAGCACAATCTTTGTTTCACAAACCTGTTCGGATGAAAAAATCGCCATGCTTGAAAGTGCGGGTGCGCGCGTGGAAATTTGTGAAAACTCCAATGGATTGCATGATTTCTATTCCACACAGTTTAAAGCACAGTCATATGCGTCTAATCATCCGAATGCATATTTCACCAATCAATATTATAATTCAGGTAATATTAAAGCACATTACCTAACGACTGGCCCTGAAATTTGGGAACAAACCAAAGGAAAAATCACACATTTTATCGTTGGTGTAGGTACTGGCGGAACGATTTCTGGCGTTGGACGTTATTTAAAAGAACAAAATAAAGACATCAAAATATGGGGCGTAGAACCTTCTGGTTCTATTCTGTCGCATTTCCTTGAATACGGCGAAGTTCCGGATGACAATACCAAAATGGAACCGATTGAAGGCATTGGCAGAACATTTGTTCCTGGCTCTTTTGATGGAAAATACGTTGACAAAATTTTTCAGATAGGTTATCAGGAAAGCGCTGACCGCGCTGTTTCTTACCGAAAAGATTCGGGATTGTTAACTGGTTTTTCTAGCGCCGCAGTTATCGCGGCTTTGGATAAATATGTTGAGGACATGGATTTTCAGCCAAATGATTTAGTTGTGTTGCTATTCCCAGACCATGGAAGCCGTTACATCAGTAAGCTGTATGCCGGGGAAACGAATGCTTCATTCGGAAGCTCCATTTTCACAAATCAAAAAATTGCAAGCCAATAAGGGATGTACAAAATAAACTACGAAGATATCGCCATACCCATCGCTTGGCCAGACCAAACTGCTCGAGGTGATGAACAATGGTATTCCTTATTAAAATCGCTTGGCATTATTAAAAACCTAAACTTCAAAGTCGGTCATGCAGCGATTGTGTTGGCTAAAAAAGATACGGGTGAACTTCGGTATTTCGACTTCGGGCGATACATTGCTCCTCGCGGTTACGGGCGCGCGCGCTCATCCAAATTTGACCCGAGGTTAATCCTGCAGACAAGAGCGATTATCGAAGGGGATGAAATCCTGAATTTTGAAGAAATCCTTCATGAGCTTTCGGAGAAAGAAGAAGCTACACATGGTGGCGGACGTCTGTATTGCTCTCAAACCTATCAGGTTAATTTCGATAAAAGCGTTCGATTCGCTGAAGAAATTGTGAATAAAGGCCCGATTCTATACGGAGCTTTAGCAAACAAGAACAACAGCTGCTCGCGTTATGTAGCGCAAATCATGGTTGCGGGTTTGTCGGAAGATGATTCGCGCAAGCGCAATATTCTTTATCCAGAATCGTTAAAACCTAGCCCTACAAGCAATGTGGTGAATGGTGTCGAACATCGGTACGTTTATTGTTACGCTAAGGGTGTTTTGACTAAAATCAAGATGAATCGATTCGCATCGCTGAAGTTTCAGATGGCACAGCTAAAGGATAATTTTTATTCAGATTTAGCGAAATTGCTACCTGACGATTCAAAACCGGGAAAAATAAGCGAATTGCCGAGGCATGAACATCTTCCGATGAATGTGCAGTGGCTTGGTGGAATCGGCGAAGGAGTTTGGATGGAGATTAAACAGGTCGATTCTGTGTATGAAATTTATCGATACAATTCCAATGGAAATATTGATTATGGAGTATTGGCAACTCCGGTAGGTACATTTGATTTGAGCCGGGAATTTCAGTTTACGTATCATATTCACCATGACAAACATGTGTTGATTCAAGACGGGCAGGAAATTGAATTCTTGACAAAACATTCAATTCAAGATGCCGAAATTATAGGATTAGAAAATAAAGAAAGAAGTAAAATAATATAACAAGAATGGAATTAATCATTTTAAAATCAAAGATACATACCGTTAAAGTAACGGAAGCAAATGTAGCTTACAATGGTTCGATTACGATCGATGCAGACTTATTAGACGCTGCCGGAATCAAAAAATACGAACAAGTATACATCAATAATGCGGTTTCAGGAAGCCGGATTATGACTTACGTTATTCCTGGAAAACGCGGAAGTGGCGAAGTATGTATGAACGGTGGAGCAGCGTTGCATGCAAAAGTAGGCGATACAGTCCATATCCTTGCCTTTATCCATTTATCGGAAGAAGTTGCAGAAACTTACCAACCAACATTGGTTTTTACCGAAGGGAATAATCAAATCAAGTCGGTAGAAAAATACAACTACTAATCGAACAAAAACGGAGCAAAATTTTTGCTCCGTTTTATTTACTGAATTTCTTCCATATGCTGATCGAGCAGATAGAGCAGCGATGCAATAGCAGCGACACCTGATTGCAATTCACGGCGATCGACAGCTTCAAAAACATCTTTCTCCGTATGGTGCAAATCAAAATAACGATGCGGATCAGGCCTAAAATTAAACATGATCGTATTTGGAAATTGACGTCCCCAGACTCCTGAATCTACCCCCGGACTTCCCTCTAAAAACCGAGACACCCAAAATTTCTGTTCGAACAAAGGCTTCCAGTTATTCTGGATCCAACTTACTTTTTCTTTCGAAGCTTTGATATCAAATCCACGCGGGGCGAAACCACCCGCATCACTTTCTATGGCCGCAACAATATGTTCTTTTTTCTGGCTCGCTTCTTCCCCATACTTTATAGCGCCTTGAACGCCATTTTCTTCATTCATATAAAACACCAATCGAATGCTGTGTTTGGGTTTGTAACCTAACACCATCAATGTTCGCATTGCATCCAAGGTACCCATCGTGCCTGTACCGTTGTCATGCGCGCCTTCGCCTACGTCCCAAGAATCGATATGCCCTCCTATCGTGATGATATCAGTTGGCTTGTCAGTTCCTTTCCACTCAGCAATGACGTTATGGGTTTCCACCAAACCTTTCCACGCAGAATTCTGTTTGAAATAGACTTTTAATTTTGGATTCGCTTTTAATGTAGTGCTTAATTTCGTTGCGCTTACTGCTGAAATTGCAGCCGCAGGAATACTATCTATGCCTTTGGTATATCCAGTTCCACCAGTGTGCGGATAGGCATCATCGGGAGAAGATGACAAGGAACGGAAAAAATAAGCAACCGCACCAAATTTTGCAGCTTGTGATGGCCCTCGGCTTCGTTGGCTGCTATTCAGTCCATACGCCACGCCTGTCTCTACAATCGACTCATCCCAAGGCTTGTTTACAAAAACAATTTTCCCAGCAACGTTCTCTCCATGTTTTTCTAAATCACTGAGGTTCTCAATTTCCAAGACTTCGGCGGTTATTCCGTCTTTTGGCGTAGCAACAGAACCTCCCAAAGCCAAAACGGCTAACGATTCATTAGATCCTACAATTTTTGCAACTTCCTTTTCTCCCCTATCCCAATAAGGAACAGTTACTTCTTGCAAATACACGCGGTCAAAAGGCAATTTCTCCATTAACCCCTTCGACCAATTAACAGCTTCTTCTGCTTGCGCAGATCCTGCAATCCGATGACCTATTTTTTTCGTTAAATAATGTAGATTTGTATAAGCTTCGCCACGATACAGTGATTCTTCATATATTTTATCCAGCATAATTGAATCTTGCTGCGCAATAAGGGCTGACGGAACGGAAAATAGTAGGTAAATGCTAAATAAGTAATTTTTCATCTTCGTATTAATCGAGATGTTAAACATAACGATAAAAATTGAAAAACATGAATAGAAAACTCCCAAAACCTCCGCTAACAGTGGATTTGCACGCGGATAGTTTTTTGACGGATTACGATCAATATGACTCGGACGAATTGCTCTTGGAGTCTTTGGATCGCTTGCGCGAAACTTTGGATGCCGCGATTTATTGGGAATACACAGAAATCAAATTTATTCATGGACGTGGCAAAGGGATTCTAAAGCAAGAGATCTACCGTTTGCTAGATGACTACAAATATTCAGGAGCGATTAGCCATTATTACCCATCCTATCAAAATGAGGATATTGTGATTGTGATGATCGGTGTATAATCACATCTCCAAGGAAAACTATTAGCAAAAAAAATCCCCGTCAGCGAATGACGAGGATCATGTTTTAAAGTATTTTGACTTTATAGACTCGATAAGGATATTCGGCCATATCCAGGTTTCCATTCCACTGTGGCAAGCGATTTACCTGTGCACATGAGAAATAAAGATAACCATCTGATCCAATCCCTAAAGAATCCGGCCAAATCAATCTTGGATCCTGAACCACGGTAGTTAGTTTTCCGTCAGGACTTAATTTTTTGATTGAATAATCCAATGAAGAAGTTAAGTAAATATTCCCTAGCTTATCGGCTACGAGACCATGCGTAATCACTGTCTCCCAAACATCTTCAACTTGCTTTGCTAACTCGGCTTCAGTTATTGCTTTATCGGCTAAATAACTGGTCTTTATCCGATAAAGATGTGTTTCATTAATAGGTTTGAAATAAAAATATTGATTGTCTTTGGTTAAGGCAATGCCATTAATATTGGATTTAAACGGTTTTCCATTTTCATCGCGCATATCTTTTCCTTCGTAGGAAAGCACCACACTATCCTTTGCAAGCGTATATTCCGTATTCGCCAAAACAGAACGCGAAGAACCGTCTGTCAAATCCAATATCACAATCGACGCCAAGCCCGGATCAGATAAATAGGCAAGCTTTTTATCGGTATCGATGCGCATATCGTTTAACGCTGATTTGGATTTATCCAAATCTTTAAAATCAAATTGATTAACTATTTTATTCGTTTTCAAATCAATTTGAAATAATTTAAACTGCCCTTCTTTTGATTCTTCACTTCCATCCTTCCCAAAAACCGAATTTGCAGAGGCTGGTTTTGAATCTAAAACCCAGAGCTGGTCATTATTGTCCACAAAAAGATCCTGAACATTTACAAAATACGAACCTGCCTTACCTTCTTTTGCATTCCAGCTGTGATTTGGATAGGCGACCCGTTCGCCATTAACAATTTCCGATAGCCCCATTAAATAGGGTTCTCGCCTTGGAAAAGAGACAAACACCCGATTATCCGAAGAAACACTAACTCCAATAGGTTGCGATTTACCAAATTCCGCTACGACCTCTAAATTCGGGTCTTGCTCCAGCGCATTTTGCGCTTGACTTGCCATTGTTATCATTATTAATAAGATTATGCTTACACCTGTTCTCATATATAAATAACATGTAAGAATGTAGTTTGGTTTTTTTAAGTAAAAATTAATAAGTAAAAAGTAAAAAAAACTTTCTAGTTTGATATTTAAAGCGTTTGAAAGCTAGCGCAATAAAGAATAAAATTAAAGATTTCCAACCAATCGTAAAAAAATGGCCTCCTCAATTGAGAAAGCCATTTTTTTATGATTCATTTTATGAAAGGGATATTAATTCTTTGCAGGAATAATGGTCAATTTTCTGAATTCTATCGGGCCATGGTCACCTTGTAAATAAATTGGGCCTGGTTCGCCTTCTTTACTATCTAAAGCACCGCCTGTAATTCCTGGAATTTCTTGTTCGCTAATGATTGTTTTGCCATTAGAAACAATCGTTACCAAACGGCCTATCAGCGTAATTTCATATTTCTGCCATATATTCGGGCCTAAAGTAGCCATCTGGTTTGGCGAAAGGAAACCGTATATTCCTCCGAAATACAAACTGCCTGGGTGTTTGTCCAATGGACTATCTTCGATCTGCAGTTCGTAGCGACCTCTTAAATAAATACCACCATTGCTGCCTTCAGGATATTTAAATTCAGCAATCAGCTTGAAATCTTCAAATTTTTGGTCTGTAATCAAATTCCCCCCGGCTTTTTCATTCACCAGAATGCCATCAACCACCTTCCAGTTTTCTTGATCGCTTGTATTTTTCCAGCCTGTTAAATCTTTGCCATTGAAAAGCTCAATTGCCTCGCCCCATGTTGCATCACTGGTTCTTACTAAATAAGGAGCTCTTTCGCCAGTAAAGGCAGATTTCACGCCTTTATTCGATGTAATCGTTCCTTTAAGACCTTCTCCAGCTAGTTCACCTTCAACCAACACTTCGCCACCGCCGTCTTCCCATTGTGTGGGAATCGCGAAAGAGAATTTGCCATTTTCCAGCTTAATATGCGAAACGGGACGTTGGCTACCGCTGTCGCCAACAAATGCTCCTACCAACGTAGAAAATCCAGATAGTTTGATTTCTAACCAAGATGGAGTTGATTTACCTTCTTTGTCTACCGTCAAATCCCAACGACCCAACAAGTCTTTGGATTCTTCAGGAATCGTCTGCGAAGCCGGATTATGAACTTCTTCCGCTTCTTTGTTTTCTTTATTGTCTGCACATGAGCTGAAACTCAAAGCAGCAATAATCATCATACTTGAACTAATGCGTGTTTTGTTTAACATGAGGATATTGATTTTGAATAAAAGGCATATTCTTGTCCTAAAGCCTATACTGACTTAAGGTCAATGAGTATGCAAAGGCGCAATTATTGTTTTCAATTCTATTTTGCCTAACGTTAAAGGTAATTATTTTATTTAAATTTTGAGCGATTGCTCATTAAAATGGAAAGTAGGCTTGCATATTTTTGTTGAGAAAATGCGTTGCGCCAGCACAATTAAAACAAAAAACCGCTTGGAATTTCTTTCAAACGGTTTGATGCTGTATTTTAAATTAATTTTTCTTTGATAATCTGTAAGTCTCGCTTAAAATCTTCCAGCTCTTGTCTTTGTTGGTTGATAAAAGCATTATCCTCGAGTTTACCGATAACGATTTCCATTTCTTCGTAAGACTCATAAACCATCGCTTTGAATGGATTCACATAATCTTTTTCTCTGGATTTATAAATTTCGCTTAAGATCCATTCTTTTGTGCTTTCGCAATCATCGAAAATCGTATGAAGAAAATCTTGATTCCAGTTCGTATAAGGAACTTCCGAAATTTCCTGTAGCGAAATAATCGCATGTTCCAATTTATGGATTGGGTAAGCGTCGCTTAAATAGTGATACGTTTTATGGACAAATTTCCAAGAATTGATTTCCTTTGATTTAATGCGATCCAACAGATTTTTCAGGTCATTCTTTCGAATTAATTGGCTTCCTACATTTTCAAAAACCGAACGTTTCTGATACTTGATATTTTCGATTAAGATTTGCAACTCGGCATAAGAATGAGTCTTTAGATAGTCGATAATCTGTACAGACGAATAATAAATAATCATCTGTTTCAAAATAGAATAGCCTTCTCTAACCTTAATAAGTTTAACTTTTCTTTTTGAAAATTCAGTATCCAGCAATAGAATTTCCTGTCCAACTAAAGATGTATTGGAATCTAAAATCTGCTTACCGTGAACTTTTAGGATTTCCTGATTAAGCTCATTCGGGTGAAAACTGCGCCCTACTGCAACTTCAATTTCGGTTAATGAAGAAAAAAGTTCATTGACCGTGTCCGGAGCCAAGATTTCGTATTCTAAATATTGATGCTTTAACTGACGCTTATCTCTTGACAGAAATTTATTGGTATTGCGCATAAGCGCATACATATTGTATAAAAACCAATAGCCCGGAACAACAATTAATTCGTCGTTGGCCACATCCAAGCTTACCAATGAGAACGGAATGCGGACATCCAATTCGTGCAAGAAATCGCCTTTCACAATAAGTGTGTAGGATGCGAAACGGGAATTGTGTTTTAAGCTAACGCATAATCCTGGCCAAAACCCTCTCCCGGCAACAATTTCGCCATCTGCAGCGCGAGAATTATGATTTGAACCTACAGTAGCGCCCGCAGCCATGTTGCTCTGCCCTTTAATCATTGAAGCACACAAGAACGAATTGTTATGGTGCTGTTCGTGAGCCGGAAAAATCAATGAATTTAAAACTTCACAACAAGAGATTGTGGAATTGTCTCCCAAGAACGAATTGATTAAGCGAGCGCCGTACTTCAATTGAGAGAATGAAGACAAAAAGAAACGTACAGCTTTGACGCCATAAAAAACCCGGCATCCATAACCAATAATTCCATTGACCAATTCACATCCTTCACCAATCTGTGTATAGGCCTTCTCTGTCGAGTTCACCGTCACGTTCTTAATCTTATTGACTCCTTTGATGTACGCATCGTCGCCAATTTTCACATCTTTCAGGATTCCTGAGTTTTTAATCACACATCGGTCGCCGATCGTGCTATAAAAGCCTCGTTTCCTCGAGAACTCATTTTCAGTAATATCTAAAAATCGTTGCTGTAACTCGTGATCGCCTATGTATTGCGTCCATAGATAGGCATCCGCAGCCTGCATACCGTCAAAAGGAACAATCTTCCGACCGCCATTTTCATTACGCAATTCAAGCTGGACGCGGCGCTCTTCAATCTCACCGACCTTAACCATTCCATTGCCAAACTTGGCTGAATTACTGGTTTCCATTTCGTTGATATTCATCAACATCACTTCGTTGCCAATAATGAAATGAGAAAGGTAGCGCACATTGTGTATCGCTACATAGTCCCCAATGTCTGAACTTATAATCTGAGAATTGTAAATCCCCGAAGTTAATTTGAGGTCGCGGTATTCCAAATAAATGGCATCCATATCACCGATATGGATCAATCCGTAGAATTTTGAATTTTCAATTAATTCGGGATGAAACTTATTCGTAACGAATACATCTTTCCAATTGCTCGAATGGTTATTATTCTTCTCCAATTTCGCAATTTCATCTTCGGATAAATTCCGGTAATAATGCTTTTTTGGATTTTGAAGAAAACGCGCATCGTATTCAGTTTCACCGGCTGAAAGAAATTCAGCGGGAACGAATCCATACCCAATTGCTTCAATTTTGTCTCTTTTTATTCGACTCATAGCCTATTCAACAGTAACAGATTTTGCTAAATTTCTAGGTTTGTCTACATCCACTCCTCGTTCAATACCAATGTAGTACGATAATAATTGAAGCGGGATAACCGCCAATAAAGGTGCAATAACTTCATTACAATTAGGAACAACAATAAAATCATCGGCTAAAGAGCTTGCAATTTCGTCACCTTCAGAAACAATAGCGATTACTTTACCTTTTCTTGCTTTGATTTCCTGCATGTTACTGATGATTTTATCGTGATAGCTATCTTTAGTTGCCACAAAAATCACAGGTAAATTTTCATCGACCAAAGCAATAGGACCATGTTTCATTTCTGCTGCAGGATAACCTTCCGCATGAATGTACGATATTTCTTTTAGCTTCAACGCCCCTTCCAAAGCTGTTGGAAAATTAAATCCTCTTCCTAAAAATAAGGCATCTTGTGCACCGCTATATTTAGAAGCTATGCGCTGGATATTTTCTACTTGATTATTTAAAATAAAATCTACTTTCTCTGGCACTTCTGCCAAATCCAAAAGCAATGTATTGAAACGCTCATCCGAAATCGTTCCTTTAATCTTTGCAATCTTCAATGCGATCAATTGAAGCACTGCCAATTGCGCTGTATAAGCTTTTGTACTCGCCACACCGATTTCAGGTCCAGCATGCGTATACGCACCAGCATGTGAAATACGAGCAATTGATGAACCAACAACATTGACTAATCCAAAGATCGTAGCTCCTTGCTCTTTTGCATTCTCAAGTGCCACTAAGGTATCTGCAGTCTCCCCACTTTGCGAAATCGCAATAATGACATCTTCTTTCGTAATGATTGGGTTTCTGTAACGGAACTCAGAAGCATATTCCACTTCTACATTGATTCTACATAATTCTTCAATCACATATTCGGCCATTAAGCCCGCATGCCAGCTGGTACCACAAGCGACAATAATAATCCTGCGAGCTTGTTTGATTTTATCTTCTATTGCCTCAATACCGCTTAAGGTAACTGACGATTTATCTAAATCCAAACGGCCTCGTAACGAATCAAAAATCGTTTTTGGCTGTTCGAAGATTTCTTTAAGCATAAAATGATCGAACCCTCCTTTTTCAATAGCCGCTAATTCAATATCAAGTTTTTGAACATACGGAGTTATGCGTTCATTCCCTAGATTCTTCAAAATCAATTCATCCGGCCTAACAATCGCTAATTCGTAATCATTAATGTAAACCACTTCTTTCGTGAATTCCAGCATTGGTGATGCATCAGATCCTAAGAAATGTTCACCTTTACCAATACCGATTACCAAAGGACTTCCCTTGCGGGCCGCAAAAATTGTATCTGGATAATCTTGGTCAATCAATAAAATCACATAAGCGCCACTCACTCTTTTCAAAGCAATCCGCATCGCTTCTTCCAGCGTACACTCATTATTCGTTTTAATGTATTCGATGAAATTAAGCAAGACTTCTGAATCGGTATCACTTAGAAAAGTATAGCCTTTGTCCAGCAATTCGCTTTTCAATTGCCCATAATTTTCAATAATTCCATTGTGGATCATGGCAAGATTTCCTGACGCAGAAACATGAGGGTGTGAATTGCGGTCAGAAGGTTCACCATGCGTAGCCCAACGTGTATGTCCGATTCCAATGTTTGAGGTTTTATCATAAATCGAAGCAAAGTTTTCTAGAACAGAAACCTTTCCTTCTTTTTTATAAACAGCTAAGGAGTCGCCTTTATGCAATGCGATACCCGCACTATCATATCCTCGATACTCTAGCTTTTTTAGACCTTCTAAAACGATTGGATATGCTTGACGATATCCCGTGTAACCTACTATTCCACACATATATAATTGATCTTAAAACATGACAAATATAAAATAATATTTCACGCAATCGATTGCAATCTTAACAAAAAAAAATACCAGCAATTTTCTTGCTGGTATTTTGTTAGTGATAAAACTTGTAACCTACTCCTTTTACCGTTGCGACATAGTTGTCGCCAATTTTTTCTCTGAGTTTTCGAATATGAACATCAATAGTACGATTAGTAACTACGACAGAATCTTCCCAAATGCTCTTCAATATTTTTTCTCTAGTAAATACTTTATTTGGCTTTGAAGCCAATAAATACAATAGTTCAAACTCTTTTTTCGCTAAAGTAATTTTTTCTTCTCCACGGTAAACCAGAAATGAATCACGGTCGATAACTAAATCCAAAATCTCTAACTTATCTGTAACTTCATGTGCTGAGTCAGAAGAATTTCTTCTTAATATAGCGTTAATACGGCTCATCAAGGCACGAGGCTTAATGGGTTTGGCAATGTAATCATCTGCACCAACATTAAATCCAGCAATTTCAGAGTATTCTTCGCTTCTTGCGGTAAGAAAAACCATGAACGTATGCTTGAATTCAGGAAGCGAACGCATCAATCGACATGCTTCTATACCATCCATTTCGGGCATCATCACATCAAGTATGATTAAATCAGGGTTAACTTCTTTAGCAACCTTAATTCCCTCTTTCCCATTGGACGCAGTAAACACCTGATAACCTTCTTTGGTTAAATTATAGCTGATTAATTCTACAATGTCTTGTTCATCGTCAATAACAAGTATTTTCTGGTTGGTACTCATAAGTAAAATTTTTACTAAAATATGAACTTAATGGTAAGGTAAGGTTAATCAAATGTTATCAAATTGTTAACCGTAATTAATATAATATTAATCAGCGATAATTCACCGCTAAAGAATATGCTCAGAAAGAAAATTTTCAAGCTCCTTGCCTCGAAGATTTTTCCCTATTATAATCCCATCTTTATCAACAATGTACGAAGCTGGAATCGCTTTCAACCTATACTTAATGACCAAATCCGAACTCCAAGCCTGCAAATCAGAAACTTGAGTCCAATCCAATTGATCGTCTTTGATTGCGCGCATCCATGATCCCGGATTATTATCCAAAGAAACACCAAAAACTGTAAATCCTTTATCTTTATATTGATTATACAACCGTACGATATTCGGATTTTCTTGACGGCAAGGAACACACCAAGAAGCCCAAAAGTCGATCAGCGTATATTTCCCTTTAAAATCTGAAAGCTTCACCACCTTATTATCAGGTGTAAACGATTCAAATTCCGGTGCGGGTTGTCCAATCGCCAACACTTTCAATTTTGCGGCTTCTTCCTTAAATTGGATAACGTAGCGATTATCAGGAAACTCATCTTTAATCTGGTCGCTATAAGCGATAATTTCATTTTCAGCAAGCTCAGGATCTAAGGTACTCATCGCATAAAACCCTGCGAGGTTTGGATGCTTTGAGGCAAAGTCTACCGCTTGTTGCGTGTATTGGTTTAATTCAGATCTAAATTTACCTAAAAATTCCACACGCAATTCATCAATCTGATCCGAAGTTTTGTTATTGGATTTTTTAGCAAATTCGGACTGCAATGAATCTTCAACAAACTTCTTGCGGGAAGTATAAGGAGCAAACTCCTTCAAATCAGAAGAAAGCTGTGAGCCTTCAATGCTGTACTGTTCTGGATTTTGTAAATCTGTGGTAAAGTTAACTTCAGCACCTGGTTCCAAAATAATTGGATATTTGTTTTTGCCTACTTCTAGCGACAACAACCTGCCTTGGCTCGATAATCGCTCAAATTTGAACCGATTGCCATCCCCAAGAAAAACGGAATCCAATTTTATATCTCCTTCATAAAAAGCCACGACTTTTATATTTCCTGGATTCTCTATCGTTCCAGAAATAGAAATACTATCCTTGTTTTGGCAACTAAAAAAAAGTGCACTTAAAAGAATAAAAATAAACCTATTATAAGGATTGTTCATAGTTTGTTTTATTAATTCAAAAATTCTTTTGCTCGCGCAATAGCAGATTGCAAGCCCGTACTATTTTTTCCACCAGCAGTTGCAAATGTCGGCTGACCGCCTCCACCGCCTTGGATATCCTTTGCTAAATCCTTGACGATCGTGCTCGCATTAAGATTATGCGATTTCACCAATTCTTCGGAGACGACAACGGTTAGATTAGGCTTGTCATCGTTATTGGTAGCAACGACTAAGAATAGATTTGGCACAGATCCTTTCAAAGCATAAGCCAACGTTTTGACGGCTTCCGAATTGGGAAGGTCAACTTCTACCGCTAAGAAATTTATGCCATTAATTGTTTCGAATTTATCTTCCAATTTCTGTTTCAAAGCCAATGACTTCTCTAAGATATTATTCTGGATTTCTTTTTTGAGATCAGCATTTTCTTCAATTAAGCCAGAGAATGTTGCTACAAAATCTTTTGGATTTTTAAGCAACTCTTGAAGCTTGTTGAACAATTCAAATTTCTCCCGGATTACCGCAGCGGATTTTGTACCCGTGATTGCTTCAATTCTCCGCACACCGGCCGCAACAGCAGATTCGGAGATAATTTTAAAGAAACCAATCTGTCCGGTAGCTTTAACATGCGTACCGCCACATAGTTCATTCGAAAAGTTACGGTCGAAAGTCACCACACGAACAAAATCTCCATATTTTTCACCGAATAAGGCGTTCACTCCTGAATCCAATGCTTGTTGCAATGGCACGTGCCTTTGTTCGGTCAAAGGAATATTCTCCCTGATTTTGGCATTGACAATGTCTTCTACTTCCTTAATTTCTTCATACGTGATTTTCGAAAAATGCGAAACATCAAAACGTAAAATATCAGGAGAAACTAAGGAACCTTTTTGATTGACATGGTCACCCAAAACTTGTTTCAAAGCAGCATGCAATAAGTGCGTTGCAGAGTGGTTATTTTCGGTATCCAATCTTTTCTGTTTATCAACGACCGCATGAAAAGTTGCTTGGATATTCGTTGGCAGATCATTTGTAAAATGAACAATCAGTCCATTTTCCTTTTTGGTGTCAACCACAAAAATCTTTTCGTTAGTTTCTTTCTGAAGCAAATATCCTGTATCGCCAACCTGCCCGCCACCTTCTGCATAAAAAGGAGTTTGAGACAGAACTAATTGATATTGATCTTTGCCTTTAGAAGTTACTTTGCGGTATTGGATGATCTGGCAGTCAGTTTCCAAAAAGTCATACCCTAAAAATTCGGACTCTTCATTTCCATGAACTAGCACCCAATCTCCCGTATCTACTGCTGTAGCTGAGCGAGAACGTTCTTTTTGGCTCTGCAATGCTTCTTGAAAAGCAACCATATCCACATCCAAATTCTTTTCTCTAGCCAGAAGCTGTGTTAAGTCAATCGGGAATCCGTAAGTATCAAACAATTCAAAAGCGAACTGACCATCGATGGCCTCTTTATCTACTACATACGATTCGAACCTTGAAATTCCTGTCGTCAACGTGCGAAGGAAAGAAACTTCTTCTTCCAAAATCACTTTTTGAACAAAGCTCTGCTGCTGGATCAATTCATCAAAAACGCCTTCAAACTGTTGCGCCAATAATGGAACGAGCTCATTGAAAAATGGATTTTTAAATCCTAAAAAAGTATACGCATAGCGAACAGCACGGCGAAGGATTCGACGAATCACATAGCCCGCTTTATTATTAGATGGCAATTGTCCGTCAGCGATTGCAAAACTTACAGCGCGAATATGGTCACTGATGACGCGCATCGCAATGTCAGTTGTCTCTGCTTCTCCGTAAGGTATTCCTGATTTTTCTGAAATAAAATTAATCAAAGGCTGAAAGACATCCGTATCGTAATTTGATGTTTTATTTTGGATGGCACGAACCAACCGTTCGAATCCCATTCCGGTGTCCACATGCTTCGCCGGCAAGAATTCTAAATCGCCGCTTTTTAGGCGATTGAATTGCATGAATACAAGATTCCAAACCTCAATAACTTGTGGATGATCTGCATTCACCAATTCCTGTCCAGGCTGATTTAATCGCTCTTGTTCGGAACGCATATCGTAATGGATTTCACTGCAAGGACCGCAAGGACCTGTTTCACCCATTTCCCAGAAATTATCTTTTTTATTTCCTAATAGAATCCTGTCTTCGGCAATCCATTTTTTCCAGTGATCATAAGCTTCGTCATCACGTTGCAGACTTTCTGTTGCATCACCTTCAAAAATAGTCACATACAAGCGATTTTTATCCAATTTATAGACTTCGGTCAATAATTCCCAAGCCCATTCAATCGCTTCCTTTTTAAAGTAATCACCAAACGACCAATTCCCCAGCATCTCAAATAAAGTGTGGTGATACGTATCAATACCGACTTCTTCCAAGTCATTATGCTTACCTGAAACACGCAAACAACGTTGGGTATCAGCGACTCTTGAATAGGTTATGGCGGTTTGTCCTAGAAATAATTCTTTAAATTGATTCATCCCGGCATTAGTGAACATTAACGTCGGATCATTCTTAATTACAACAGGTGCGGAAGGAACTATTTGATGTGCTTTGCTTTTAAAAAAGTTTAAATATGCATCGCGGATTTCTCTATTAGTCATGAAAATTATTATGCTATTCTTTTATGCAAACTTACTCAAAATAGCTGATTAAATAAGAGAATTACACCGCTTAAGACCAAGAATCCATAAAAATTTTGTAAATTGGAATTCATTTGCCACATAGATAGGATATGCATAAAAATATTTTAGTACCAACAGATTTTTCAGACGATGCTTTTTACGCCGCTAAATTCGCCTGTAATTTAGCCATTGAGAAAAACCTGGGAATTCATTTATACCATTTTTATACTTCTGCTTCAGCAGGATTCAATGAAGAAACAGAAAGCGACGAAGATGAGAAGGGACAATTGCTGCAAGCTGACTTAACAATGGTCGAAATAAAAAAGCAATTAAATAATTTATTTCCTTCAGTTGAAATCAATAGCACTTGCAGCCGCGGATTATTGCAAGAGAAACTACCTAAAATAGCCGATCAAGATGGGTACGAGCTAATCGTGATGGGAACAACGGGCGATTCAGAAAAAAAATCAATCGTTTACGGCAGCAACACTTCGGCAATCAGTTCGAAATCACCGATTCCTGTTATTGCAATTCCGAATGGACACGAAGAATTTAACTTCCGTAAAATAGGCTTATTGACAAATTTCAAAACGGATGAAATAGAAACTTTGATTGAGTATATTCATTTGATTGGAGACATTGAAGAACTATACCTTATACATGTTTATAAAGAAGATGATGTTGCTTCTGAAGTGAATGAGCGACTGGAATCGTGGTCATACAATATCCGAGAAATAGATGGCGTTAAACATGTAATAACATTGAGTGACCATATTTCTAAAGATGATGTCGAAATGGATTCTATTTCGGAAGTTGTGAATCTGATGATTTCTAAAAACAATTTAGACCTTATACTGGTTAATAAAACAAGAAAATCATTTTTCGACCGTATTTTTAAACCTTCTATTTCTAAAGAAATAGCATTAGACATAAAAGTTCCAACATTTTTTGACAAAATAAATTAACATGAAAAAGCTATTAATACCCATTGATTTTTCTGAAAACTCGACAAAAGCTTTGGCTTATGCGGCAGAGATTGCGAATGAAAGCGGGCACGAATTGGATTTGATTCATATATTTAAAGGTCATGATCATATTTATGCCAATGCCTTATCTGGAGATGAACTAGTTGACCCTCAAATTGGCCTTGCCAAAAGAGAATTAACAAAATTAACGAAAGTCCTGCATGAAAAATATCCTTCACTGATTACCAATTTCTTCTTTAGCGATGGAAATCTATTTGAGGAAATAAGCCGACAAACCGCAAGCACAAAGTATGATGCGATCATTATGGGAACAAAAGGCTCATCGGGCTTAGAGTCTATTTTTATCGGAAGCAATACCTACAACGTGTTATTAAACACGAGAACACCTGTTTTGGCGCTACCGATCAGTGTTGAACATGTCAAAAAAGACAAAGTCGGTTTGCTTTGCAATTTTAAAGACGCGGAGATTGATGTCTTAAAACAAGCCCTTCCCCTATTCGGAATTGATTACGAGCTTGTATTGATACATATCAATGCGGACGATTCGCCAATTCAAGATATCGATGATAAGTTTAAAAATTGGATTGATCGGATTGCAAAAGAAACTGGAATTGATAATATTTCATACGTGATCAAACCAAAATCTTACTATATTCACCAAAGCGATACAATCTCCAATTCGATCGTCAATGTAATCATCGACGAGGGCATTGAAGTCATATTGATTACGAAAAGTAAGAAAAGTATTTTCCGCAAAATGCTGGATGAAAATATCGTTAAAAATATGGCCTATCAAATCAATATTCCAAAGTTTTTTGCGAAAGTGCTTCCGGTTACAAAATAAAATACGGCGATACAGCTGGATGATGAAATTTTATTCACTTAATAACCAATACATTATGTAAGCCTCGAATTTAAATCCATTTTTTGGCAAAACTTTTGCGTCGACCTTGATGTTAACTACAAAAACAACATAATTGATTTTTATGAAAAAATTTGACTTAAAAAAAATTGCAGTTTTAGCTGCAGCTGGATTTATTGCAACCTCATCCTTTGCACAATCGACTAAAACAGGATCTGTTGAAGGCACAACACCGTTTGGTGCTGAAACTCAATACAGAACTTGGTCTGTGGGTTTGAATGCAGGTCTATTAAATCAATCAAACATATTCGGCTTCAACCGCGATGGGTTTGACAAATTAGAGCACACGTTGGGATACAGTGCTTATATCAAAAAGCAAATTTCGCCTTCTTTCGGATTGAAAGCTCAATACTTTGGCGGAAAGGTTTCTGGAATCAATGAATCAGCGGCAGCTACCGATGTCAGTAAATTCGACACTAAAATGCCTTGGTCAGCAGCGATTTCCGGAGAATGGACTTTGGCTAACACAAACTGGAGATTTTTCAACAGCTTCATCAAACCTTACTTTGCGGTTGGTTTAGGAGCAATGAATTTCGAAACAATGACAACTGTTGGTACAACTGAAAGCACAGCAGAATCTCAAACAAAATTATACGTTCCTGCTGACTTCGGATTTAAGTTTGCTGTCGCAAAAGGAATCAACTTAGATTTAGGTTACCAATTAAATTGGGCTAACCAAGATTTTGACGGTGTTACAGGTGGTCAATACAAAAGCGATTTATTCTCTTATGCGCATGCAGGTCTAGAAATTGCTTTAGGTAATGGGTCGAAACCAGCATTGAACAACTCTAACCCAGTTGCTACTTTAGTTTCTGATGTCAACAAAAAATACGATGATCTTAAAGCAGATCGTGATGCACTAGCTGCAGCTAATTTATTGTTAGCGGCAGATTTGCTTAAAGTTAATGAAGAATTAAAAGATGACGACGGTGATGGTGTTGCCAATAAATTTGACAAATGTCCAAACACGCCTGCTGGTGTTAAAGTTGATGGTGCTGGATGTCCTTTGCCAGAAATGAAAAACGAAACAAAAGTTATCGAGAAAATCGTAATTACTGAAGAAGACAAAAAAGTAGTTGACGAAGCGATCAAAAACTTAGAATTCGATTTATCAAAATCTACAATCCGTCCAAGTTCATACCCATCTCTTAACAGAGTTGCCGAACTTTTAATTGAGAAAAACTTCAGCTTAAAATTAGCTGGACACACTGATAACACTGGTTCATTACAGTTGAACTTAAGATTATCGAAAGAAAGAGCTGAATCGGTAAAAGCATACTTAGTATCGAAAGGCGCTAACGCTTCAAGAATCGAAGCTACAGGTTACGGTCCAAACCAACCAATTGCAACAAATGCAACTGCTGAAGGCCGTCAACAAAACCGCCGTGTAGAATTCACATTATTTTAGTAGGTACTAAAACATAATTTTAAAATAGGGCTTAGCAATAAGCCCTATTTTTTTTATTATTTTCTCACGAGTCGATAGCATTGAAGCAACTTCATTTTATTTATATTGGAATAAAAGCAACAAGCTACCAAGGCTTGTAATCGCTTTCAATCGCTTTAGTTAAATCAAATTCTACAGTAAATAGTCGATCAGAACCTATCCTTCTTAAATTATACGAAAACTTTTTACCATCCATTGTTATCCACCACACATTCTGGCAAGCGTAGTCAATCAGCTGACAAGTTTCTCCATCTGCTGGAAACATTTGAATAGTTGGACTACCGGAATTAGTAGCTGTTCCGCCATAATAGGTGATTTCGTCCCGAGTGCCATCCTCATGCCGATGATCGTGCTTTAATTCCAATACATTATTTGAATAGCTCAGGATCCAAGTTCTGGATTTATTTTCACCAACAAAAAAAGGGATTTTGACCTGGCGGTCTTCGTAAGACAAAACCTGCATGATTAGTTTTTCTCCAGTAAACCCATCTCCTTCTTTGCCTCCGGCAATAATTTTTCCTTCAAAATAAAGGCCTTTCAAGTCTTTAAATTGTTCCAAAAATAGTTTTGAATTTGGTTTTTCTTGACAAAATACTGCGGAACTGAAAGCGATGAAAACAATAAAAAGGACAATTTTCTTCATTAGAAATTTATTTTATTTTTGATAAAGACCTGAATATATGACTTTAAAAGGCGTAAACGCGGAAATAAAATATAATTAATTGATTATTATGATTTTCCAATTATTGTACTTACCTTTGCAACGCCTTAGGCAATTGTGCCTATTGTATATTTTATTTCATGAACCCATTTTTAGAACTGGGAATCCGTCATGAAGTTGTTAATGCCATCACAGAGTTAGGTTTCGAGAAACCTTCTTCGATTCAGGAAAAAGCCATTCCTGTACTATTGACTGGCAACGATGATTTTGTCGGATTAGCCCAAACCGGCACAGGCAAGACAGCGGCATTTGGTCTTCCATTATTAGAGCAATTAGACTTTTCTCAAAAACATCCACAAGCGTTGGTCTTATGTCCAACACGTGAATTATGTTTGCAAATTGCAAAAGACATTGAAAAGTATGCTAAATACATCGACAACGTGAATGTTGTAGCTGTATATGGAGGTGCAAATATCAGCGACCAACTACGTCAGATCAGACGTGGTGTGCAAATTGTAGTAGCGACTCCAGGTCGTATGCTAGACATCATTGGACGTAACGCCATTGATTTTTCTCAAGTTAAATATGTTGTCTTAGATGAGGCAGATGAAATGTTGAACATGGGCTTCCAAGAAGACATCAACACTATTTTATCTGAAACTCCAGATGATAAAAAAACATGGCTTTTCTCGGCAACCATGCCAAGAGAAGTGCGTCGTATCGCGCAAAAGTACATGACTGATCCTGTTGAATTGACAGTAGGAACAAAAAATACTGGAAACGCAAACATCGAACACCATTATTATTTGATTCGTGCAAGAGATAAATACGCAGCATTCAAACGCATCGTAGATTCCAATCCTGAAATCTTTGGTATCGTTTTTTGCCGTACGAAAATCGAAACGCAAGAAATTGCTGAAGCATTAATCAAAGACGGTTATAATGCAGACTCATTACACGGTGATTTATCACAACAACAACGTGATAAAGTGATGAAACGTTACCGTGAACGCAATTTACAGTTATTAATTGCAACGGACGTGGCTGCCCGTGGTATTGATGTGAATGATGTTACCCACGTAATTAACTTTTCTTTACCAGATGAAATCGAAAACTATACGCACCGTTCGGGTCGTACAGCAAGAGCTGGTAAAACAGGGATTTCTATCTCTTTAGTAAACATTAAAGAACAAAGCAAAATCCGTCAGTTAGAAAAGGTAATTGGCAAACCATTTGAACGCAAACAAGTTCCTCAAGGAACTGAAGTGTGTGAAAAACAATTATTCAGTATCGTTAACAAAATCCAAAGTGTTGAAGTAAACGAGGCGCAGATTGCACCATTTTTACCAGGCATCATGGAAAACTTAGCTGAGTTAAGCAAAGAAGATATCATCACGCGTTTTGCATCTTTAGAATTCAATAGATTCTTAGAATATTACCAAAATGCTCCTGATTTAAACATCGATGCTAACGATCGTGGCGATAGAGGTGAACGTGGAGAAAGAGGTGATCGCGGAGATCGTCGTCAAGGATCTAAAGGTTTCACTCGCTTGTTTATGAACTTAGGTTCTGTGGATGAATTATCCCGTGGAGACATGTTAGGATTTATCTGTAACAATGCTAAAATCACTGGAAAATCAATTGGTAAAATTGACATGAAAGGTGTATTTACATTCTTCGAAGTAGAAGATGCTGAAGTAGAGAAAGTTTTTGAAGGATTCAAATCTGTAGATTTCAACGGCCGTCAAGTACGTATTGAAGTTTCTGGTGACAGAGATAGAAATAGTGCAGATGGTGGTGGTCGCTCACGCGGCGGAGATCGCGGTGGATTCGGAGGCCGATCTGACCGTCCAAGAGGTGATCGTCGTCAAGGAAGCGGAAGCGGTGAACGTCGCGGAGGTTTCGGTGGCGAGCGCAGAGATCGTCGTGAAGGTGGAAACAGCGGAGGTGGATTTAGAGATTTCTCCGGAAAACGTAGAGAATCAAAAAGCAAGTACTAATCGTACATTCGCATAATAAAGAAAGCCAGGTTTGAAATTCAAACCTGGCTTTTTTTTATTAATTCAAAATTCAAAAGTAAAAATTCAAAAAATGGGGAATAAAATTTGGCTAAAGCCAAATGAATACCATTTTTTTTATAAATGGTCTAAAACCAATCTCTACTGACTATTCTTCATTCGTAACTGAATTCTTCTAGACCTGCGCAAACGAGATTCCTTTACGGGATAATGTCGGTTTTTGGTGATGTTATTGAAAATTAAAGCAACAACAAACAGAATCAACGCTCCCGAAAGAACAGGGCTCAACACATACCAATAGCCCAAGCTAGCTATTTTTGTCCCACCGCTGACTGCAATTAATGCGGTCGCTCCACCTGGCGGATGCAAGGTTTTGGTAATCTGCATAAAGACAATGGAAAATGCAACAGCCATAGGTGCGGTAATCCATAGAATATCCGGAAATAGTTTGGCCACAGTCACTCCGACAAGTGCAGAAACTACATGCCCTCCTATTAAATTTCTGGGTTGTGCGAGCGGACTTTGAATTGCGCCATATATTAAAACACTTGACGCTCCAAATGAACCTATCAAAAATAGATTTTCTAGATTCGGAAGGCTTAATGATTGAATGTAAGCAATGATTCCAATTCCGACAAAAGCACCAAGAAAGGACCAAAATTGTTCTTTTGGATTAACTAATGTTTCTTTGTAAAACACATAGCGATAAACCCTAAGCTGACGGTTTAGCTTCTTGTTCGGCATCCAATTTTATTTAGACCGCTGTCTAATCGCCTCATAGACGATTACTCCAGCTGATACCGAAACATTCAACGAACCGATTGTTCCTAACATTGGAATTTTTGCCAATTTATCGGCTATGCGAATTAAATCATCGGAAACACCGGTATCTTCAGCTCCCATAATGAGGCATGAAGGAACTGTATAATCCACATCATAAATGGAATCTGTCGTCTTTTCCGTTGCGACAACTAGTTGTACACCAGATTCAATTAAAAAACGGCCAGTTTTGCCCAATGAATCCTCACGGCAAACAGGAATTTTAAACAATGCTCCAGCGGAGGTCTTAATCGCATCGGGATTTATTTCGGCAGAACCTTTTCGAGGTACGATAATTGCATGAACTCCTGCACATTCTGCGGTACGGGCAATCGCGCCCATGTTGCGCACATCGGTAATTCCATCCAGCATCAGAAACAATGGCGTTTCACCTTTCTCATAAATCAACGGCAAGATATCTTCAACACGTTCGTAAGTAATTGGCGAAATAACAGCGATTACTCCCTGGTGATTTTTTCGCGTAATGCGGTTTAATTTTTCAATTGGAACTTGCTGAAAGGATAAATTATGCTCTTTCAATAAGGATTTCAGTTCCAATAATAAACTACCGCTTAATCCTCTCTGTACAAAAATGGATTCAATCTCTTTTCCGCTATCAATGGCCTCAATTACGGCACGTATGCCGAATACCATTTGGTTTGTTTCTCTTTTGTCAGATTGATCTCTGCGCTGAAAATTTTGCATGTTGTCTGTTTACTGCTATAAATATGGTGTGTCAACTAGCTTAGGCCTAAGTTGAATTTTCTTCGTAATGTTTCTAATGATGGGTTTTTCTCTACCATCGCTTGGTATTTTTCCTGGGATGTGTAAGGCTTGCGAACTTTCTCTTGCTCGACTGAAATGCCTTCCAAATCCAGTGCAAAGTTCTTAAGTTCTTGTCTTAGGAAATTCAATATATCTATTTTACCCAATTTAAGTTCATCCATCTGAACCATATTCTCTACGTCCACCTCAATTTTATTCCCTGATAATCTTGGCGCGTTGGATGTCATGATGGTAAATAAGGTAATTTTGCTTTCGGCTTTTACGCGTTTGGCGAAATCATGCCATTTACTGAGAAACTGCTCGAATGTAATTTCGGAAAATTCGCTTCCTTCAATCAATTCGATTTCTTCCGATTTCTCTTCTTTCTTATCCTCAAAAATTGTTTGCAGATTAGGCAACGCTAATGATGGCGATAAGGTGACTTGGCCCCAGCCTTTTTTTTCTGTTTTAACAGGTTCGGCTGGCGTACTTGTTGCGGTTGCCTCAACTTTTGGCGCTATTGGTGCTACTGTTTTTGCAATTTCCGGAGCTTTTGCCTGAGTCGAAGATTCGACGGGTTTTGTATTAACGGCTTGAGTCGGGATTATTGTTTCAGGTCGTTTTTTTTTTACATCATCGGTAGTCGATGATGTGCCTGCATTTAATTTTTGGAGCTGGATGACAGCGTGAATATGGCACATTTTGAGCAAAGCCAATTCGACCTGCAAACGTTGATTCTTGCTTGTTCGATAATTGATTTCACACTGATTTGCAATATTCAGTGCCGAAAGCAATACACTTGAACTTATTTTCTTCGCTTGTTCCAAATATTTTTGCTTAATCGTCTCGCTTACCTCCAACAACTTAATTGTCGATGGTTCTTTGGCAACCAATAAATTCCGCAAATGCGAGGATAATCCATGAATAAAATGTCCTCCATCAAATCCATGATTCAATATATGATCGAAAATCAACAAAACATCCGCGGTATTCTGACTGTCAATGGAATCGACAACCTTAAAATAATAATCGTAATCAAGGATATTTAGATTATCAATAACCGCTTGATAGGTAATGTGCTTATTCGAAAAACTAACAATCTGGTCAAACATGGAAAGCGCGTCGCGCAATCCCCCATCTGCTTTTTGAGCAATGATATGCAATCCATCATTGTCGTATTGAATTTCTTCTTGCTTCGCAATGGATGCCAAATGACTAGCCATGTCTTCAACCCGAATCCGATTAAAATCGAATATCTGACAACGTGATAAAATTGTCGGAAGAATTTTATGCTTTTCAGTTGTTGCCAAAATAAAAATAGCATAGGAAGGCGGTTCTTCTAATGTCTTCAAAAAGGCATTAAAAGCTTGTTGCGACAGCATGTGCACCTCATCGATAATATAAATTTTATATTTCCCGACTTGAGGCGGTATGCGGACCTGCTCAATCAATGAGCGGATATCATCAACCGAATTATTTGATGCCGCATCTAATTCATGAATGCTGAAGGAATTTCCATTCTGGAAAGAAATACAGCTCTGGCATTGGCCACAGGCCTCAACACCGTCAGAAATATTTTCGCAATTGATGGTTTTCGCTAGAATACGAGCACAAGTCGTCTTACCAACTCCGCGCGGACCGCAAAAAAGAAATGCTTGGGCTAACTGATTGTTGTGAATGGCATTTTTTAACGTGCTTGTAATGTGCGACTGTCCAACCACAGAATCAAATGTGACGGGTCTATATTTACGAGCTGAAACGATAAAATTTTCCATTGCTACGAAGATACGGAAATTAATAAAGGAGCGCAATACATCTTAAAAACAAAAGCGTGATAAAACAGCTGAATTCGATTAAAACCAAATTGCTGTACATAAAAAAAAGATTGCAGGGCGCAATCTTTTTCTACCAAAATTAAATTCATCTGATCGTGTTTCCCAACAGAATCGAAACATTACTAAAAAATTACTCAATACAAATCTAAGCGAGTAATATTAGCTAGTCCTTAAGTTTCTATTAAATAATTACTTATTTACAACTTCGATTTCTTTCTTCGCAACATGTTCACGTCCGAACATATCAACCGCTCTGACCTCTATGCTGTGTTTTCCTGCTGATAATTTAGACAGAGGAAATTTCCATAAGTGAGAAGAAAGAACAGGGCTTGAAGGTCTGCGTCCTGCAACAAATTCTGTCGCAAAATCATATTTATATACTTTGTTCGAAAAGTCAGGATCGATTTCTTCTGCATAAACTGCTTTTTTCCATTTTTCACCATCAATTCTGTACTCGACTACATCGGTAGAACGTCCGATAAAGAAATTAGCGTATACCGTAAATCTTCTGCTGTATTTTTCTGATACCACATCTGGAGAAATTACAGAGATTTGATACGCCTTATCTTTTCCAGCAACTTGATAATCGAATGTGTATTTATTTCCTTTTACGTGCAATAGAGCATACCCTTTTGGCGTACCGTCACGCATGGTCGAAGCAGGAATTCCTTGCTCATTTAAACTGCCAGAATACCAATCACCAGATGTGGTACCTACATTGTATTCATGATGTGGTTCTTCAGCCGATCTTCCGGATTGATTTCCAGCAAACAATTGCGTCTGAAAATGGGTGTGCGCCGACATTGAAAATGTATTTGGATATTCTGCCAATAAATCAAACAATCTCTTCGCTTGCTCTTCATCAAAACCTAAACCAACAATTGGAATATGGTAGGCCAAAATAATCAATTTATCTTTCGGCACTTGTGCCAAATCATTTTTTATAAACTGAAATTGATCTTCACGAAAGCCTCCTGTATATCCTTTTCCAGTCGCAGGATTTGGATAAATGATGTTATCTAAAACAATAAAATGTGCATTTCCATAATTAAACGCATAGTTATTCGGACCAAAAGCACGTTCAAAACCTTCATCAGAAAGACTGTCGCTTGTCACGTCGTAGTTCATGTCATGATTTCCCATGACGTTCCACCATGGCAAACCCATTGTAGAGATTGCTTCTTTATAAGGTTGGTGCAAGGTTAAGTCGTCTCCAACTAAATCACCCAAACTAATTCCGAAAATGGCTTGCTTTTTATCTTGGATGTCGTCGATAATTCCTTTTTTAAAGAAATCCAATTCTTCAACAGTATAGGCTTGAGGATCGCCAAAAACAAAAGCTGTAAAATCATTTCCTTCAGGGGATTCTAACAACGGAAAGTTTAATTGTTTTGGAATTTTTCCGGTTGGAGCTGTGCCTGCATATTTTAATTCAGGAGATCCTTGTGGTTTGTGGATGTAATAATATTGAGGAAGATTATGCTGATCTAGCGGAAATGTGAAACCTGCTGGCTTAATTACAAAAATGATGTTGTCATTGGAAACAGGAAGTGTGTATTTTCCTTTGCTATCCGTTGCAACAACTTCACGGCCATTGCTTACGCTTACATTTTCAAGACCTTTTTCATTCCGATCCAATTTTCCATTTTTATTCTGGTCAATAAAAATAATTCCGGAGACTTGATCTTGTGCATATAGACTCGCTGAGCAAGTAAATAGGAGACCAATGCTGATTAATAAACTTTTCATATAGGGTTGATATTTTCAGCAAAATTACTAAAAATTTACACCCTTGGTTATTATGAAAACGTTATTAGAATATTAACAAACCGTGTAGAATCGATCAGCAATTACCTAGCTTTAGCTTCTGCAATTATGCGCAGAACCTCATCGATGGTTGTTTTTGTAGCTTCTTTCATTTTTACGACGCCTGGATAATCCGCATCGAAAGTCACTTGTTTTGATTTGTCTTTGTAGGTGTATTTCAGAATGTAACGAGGGATCTGACGGTTAGGATCTAGATCTGCATTGACCGTTGTCATGTCGTCGTCTACATTGAAAAAACCCAAAGTTTGTGCCTTTCTATGTAAGTACAACAAATCATCGTCACGAAGTTTCAGTTTTTCTTTAACCACCTTATCATCGGAAGTGACATATTGGTAATCTTGTGTCTTGGAATTGTAGCTATTCAGCATTTCCTGAGGATAACCATACGTAATCTCGATGGATTCAAAATCCGAAAAGCGAAAAGGTGCGTTTTTAATCATCGCCGAATAGTAATAGCCACAATAGATAAAGAAGGGAACAATAATACAAAGGGCTAAAAAAATCTTTTTTGACGAATCGTTCATGATATTAACTTATGCGGACAAAAGTACGCAATTGTATGCTAAAAAGGCAATAGATTTTGAATGAATCGTCATGTAGATATCAAGAAATTAACCCTTGGGCGTTCCTGCTCTTGTAAAATATTTGTAGTACCAAGTATCTTTGATATCCGAAATGATCACGCCTCGTTTGGTTGAGACATGAACAAACTTATTGTTTTGCAAATAAACACCGACATGGTCTATGTTTCGGCCACCAAATGAAAAGAAGACCAAATCACCTTCCTTCAATTGGTTCTCATATTTCCGTTTCACATGTTCAGCCATATCTCGCGATGTTCTAGGGAGATTTTCATTATAGACTTTCGAATACAGAATGCCGACAAAAGCAGAACAGTCAATCCCATTTTTTTGCAAACCTCCCATGCGATGAGGACTTCCAATCCATTCGTCAATAAAATTATACAATTCTTTATTGTTCAAGCTTCTTTCACTGACCCCTAATATTTCTGCATAATTGGCTAATGTATTTCCTTTTCCAGAAGCTCCTCTTGCTGAGGAAGCATCCGAATAGACTTTTCCTGAAGGCGATGAGCCTTTGCCATGCAATACGGTCGTTTTCTTTCGAGCACCGCAAGAGCTAAGCACAAGAGAAACCAGTACAATGATTGCGAAAGATTTCAGACTATTTGTTGTTAAATTCCTCATAGCTTTCCAAAAATAATTTTCCAAGAACAATAAGTAAAGCGATACTTTTCCACAATTGTTATTTAATTTCGCGCCGTATGGAAAAGTTAAAAGGTGGAATAGCTGTTTTTATCGGTGCTGCGAGTTTTGGAATTCTTTCGACTTTCGTCAAAAAGGCGTATGAAGCAAATTTCAATTTAGGCGAAGTCGTAGGCGTTCAGGCGCTGTTGGGAATGGCCATATTATGGATGATTTATCTTTCTTTAAAACTATTCAAACCGAACAAACTCCAGAAATACCCAAGCAAATCATCGAAGCTGAAAATTCTGATCAGCGGGTTTTCAACAGGAGCTGTCAGCATATTGTATTACCAATGCGTGCAACTAGTTCCCGCATCGATCGCGATTATTCTATTGATGCAATATATCTGGATTGGGATGTTGATAGAATTTATATTCTTCAAAAACAAACCTTCGGTCAAGCAACTAATTGCCGTGGTTTTCATCTTAGGAGGAACTTTGCTAGCGACAGGATTATTAGAAAACCAAGATGGAAATCTTTCCATTCCTGGAATTGTATACGGGATGTTGGCGGCGACTGCTTATTCGATCTTTTTAATTGTCAACGGCCGCGTTGGAAATGACTACCCTCCTATCCAAAAAAGTGCGATTATGATTACAGGTGCTTTTATTTTGGTCATGAGCATTTTACAGCCAATCAGCTTATTTAGCAAAGAAGTGTTTACCGGAATTCTACCTTATGGATTATTGCTAAGCATTTTTGGAACAGTTATTCCCCCACTCCTATATGCTTATGGAATGCCAAAAACAGGATTTTCAATCGGGAATATTCTGACGGCTGTTGAATTGCCGGTAGCAATCAGCATGTCTTATTTTATCTTACACGAATATGTAAGCCTTTGGCAATGGATTGGGGTGATTTTTATATTAGCCGTGATTGTATGGCTAAACAAACCTAAAAAATCAGAATTGCTTAGCTAAAAAGTTATAAATCAACTATCTTAATGAACCAATACTTCGGCAATTTCCTCACAATCCACATCGCCATTTTCGGATATGGAAGTGAATTTAACTAGGATAATTTCATTCACTAACAAAGGATCATAAAGCGCACGAACTTTCACATAGTTTTTGGAAAATCCATGCATGTAACCATCTTTAATATCGCCTTCGAACAATACTTCCCCTGTAGCTTGCAATTGAGAATCATAAAATGCACGTCTTTTTTTCTCGGAAAGAATATGCAACATTTTACTGCGGTCTGAACGCTGAGCTCCCGGAATAGCACCTTCCATTTGCGCAGCAATTGTATTTTCACGCTCTGAATAGGTGAATACGTGCAGATAGGAAATATCCAATTCGTTCAAGAAGTTATACGTATCCAAAAACTCTTCGCGCGTTTCGCCAGGAAATCCAACAATAACATCCACGCCAATGCAACAATCGGGCATTAAGGATTTAATTTTTGCAACACGCTCCGCGTACAATTCGCGTTTATAGCGGCGACGCATTTGTGCCAACACTTTATTGTTTCCAGCTTGCAGAGGCATGTGGAAATGTGGGACAAAACGTTTGGACTGCGCAACGAACTCAATGATTTCGTTTGCTAATAAATTCGGCTCGATGGATGAAATCCGAATGCGGTCAATGCCTTCGACTTCGTCCAATGCTTTCACCAAATCCAAAAACTTATCTTTGCGTTTGCCATCTCGAATACCGAAATCTCCGATATTGACGCCAGTCAACACAATTTCTTTTACGCCTGAATTCGCAATTTCTTCTGCTTGACGAACGATGTCTTCGATCTTACCCGAACGGCTCGCTCCGCGCGCCAAAGGAATCGTACAAAAAGTACAAGAATAATCACAGCCGTCTTGCACCTTCAAGAACGTACGTGTGCGGTCGCCGATTGAAAATGCCGAAACAAATTGATTCGTTTCTTCAATTGGCGCATTATGCACGATTGCTTTTTTGTTTTTTGTTAGATCATCAATATGTTCGATGATGTTGAATTTCTCCGCCGCACCCAGCACCATATCCACACCAGGGATTTCAGAAATCTCTTTGGGTTTCAATTGCGCATAACAACCAACAATCGTGATGTATGCATTGGGAGAATGCTTTAATGCTTCCTTCACAACCTTGCGGCATTTCTTGTCCGCATTATCCGTCACCGAACAGGTATTGATTACATACACATCCGCTTCCGAATTGAAGTTTGTGGTTTCGTAACCTGCATTTTGAAAAATCCTCCCGATGGAAGAAGTTTCTGAAAAATTCAGCTTACAGCCTAAAGTATAAAAAGCAACTTTTTTCGTATTCATAACAAGTGGCAAAAATACACAAAATCTTCCTAAATGTGAGTTGTTGAAAAATTGTGAGATTTCAATGATTCAAAAACGCTTATCTTCGTAAAAAGAAATTCCTTTCATGAAGCAATATTTAGATTTACTGAAACATGTGTATGCGGATGGCGTAACCAAAACGGATCGGACAGGAACAGGCACAAAAAGTGTGTTTGGATACCAAATGCGATTTAATTTAAAAGAAGGTTTCCCATTAGTAACGACCAAAAAATTACATCTGCGTTCGATTATTCATGAGTTAATCTGGTTTTTGAAAGGAGAAACAAATATTCAATACCTAAAAGAAAACGGTGTCAGTATCTGGGATGAATGGGCAGATGAGGATGGAAACCTAGGCCCTGTCTATGGTTCTCAATGGAGATCATGGCCAACACCTGATGGCGGACATATCGATCAAATTGAAAAAATTATTCATCAGCTAAAAAATTCTCCTGATTCGAGACGTATTATCGTTTCGGCTTGGAATGTTGCAGAAATTGAAAATATGGCTTTGCCTCCTTGCCATGCATTCTTCCAATTTTATGTTGCGCCAGCACAACCTGAAAAAGGGTTGATGAAGCCTCAATTGTCTTGTCAATTGTATCAACGCAGCGCAGATATTTTCTTGGGCGTACCTTTCAATATTGCATCGTATGCTTTGTTGACAATGATGGTTGCGCAGGTTTGTGATATGGAAGCCGCAGATTTTGTACATACTTTAGGCGATGCACATATTTACAGCAATCATTTTGAACAAACAGAAACGCAATTGAGCCGCGACCCAAAACCTTTGCCTCAGCTGCATATCAATCCTGATGTTAAGAATATTTTTGATTTCAAATTTGAAGATTTCGAATTGACAAACTACGAATTTCACCCGCATATCAAAGCGCCTGTTGCTGTATAACGCGACCGCATAATTACCTTTTAAAATTTCTATGAGTACGCTAAAAATTAGTTTAATTGTTGCGGCAGCAGAAAACAATGCCATTGGCAAGAACAATCAAATGCTTTGGCATCTGCCAAATGATTTTAAATATTTTAAAAAAATAACGACTGATCATTCCATAGTCATGGGCAGAAAAACCTTTGATTCGATCGGAAAAGCTCTACCTAACCGACGCAACATCGTCATCACCCGAAATCAGGATTTCAAAGCGGAAGATGTGGATGTTGCAAATAGTGTAGAAGAAGTATTGTTGTATTGTCGAGATGAGCGCGAGATTTTTATTATCGGGGGCGCTGAAATCTATAAACAAGCATTGCCTTTGGCACAGACGATTTACCTCACACGAGTACATACGACGATTGCCGGCGATGCATTCTTTCCCACGTTTCCACTGGAGGAATGGAAGCTAGTCAGTGAAGAATCCCACGAGCCCGACGAGAAACATGCTTTTGCATATTCCTTCGAAGTCTACGAAAAAATAGCATAAAAGAAAGCCCGATATTCGGGCTTTCTGGCTAAAATTATGTACCTTTAATTATTAGTTTATTTTATCCAAACCCGTATGACAGAAGAATCATCTATACATTTTCACCTATCCTTTATTGAACCTCAAGCACATTATGTGAACGTGAAAATGACCATCAAAGGATTTCGAAACCAAGAGTATATAGATGTTAAAATGCCTGTTTGGACGCCCGGATCATATTTGGTTCGCGAATATGCCCGGCATGTAGAACAGTTTGTTGCGAAATCCGCATCTGACGATCAATTGGATTTTCAAAAAATCAACAAAAATACTTGGCGAATAAATCATTCTGGTGAAGATCTAGTCGTTAGCTACTCGATTTATGGATTCGAAACATCGGTTCGAACAAACCACATCGATGATTCGCATGCGTTTTTAAGTCCTGCGGCAACATTTCTGCACGTAGCTGGCCATATTCATCAGGAAGCAACAATTACTATTGACTTACCAAAAACATGGACAAAGATTTCAACCGGACTACAGAAATCTGAATCGGATCTTTTTACATATTATGCAGCAAATTTCGATATTCTGTATGATGCGCCATTTGAAATCGGGAATCAAGATGTTTGGTCATTTGATGCCGCTAATGTACATCACGAATTTGCCATGGTTGGTTCGGGAAACTACGACAAAGACCGCATCGCAGCAGATGTCACAAAAATCGTAGAAGAAGAAACCCGAATTTGGGGATCGAATCCAAATGATTTCTATGTGTTCATTACGCATAACTACCAAATCGGTTCTGGTGGGTTAGAGCATTTAAATTCAACAGTTTTAGGCGCCACGCGTTCGGGATACAATCAAGATGTATTCTACAAAAATTACTTGAGTTTGGTTGCCCACGAATATTTCCATTTATGGTTAGTGAAACGTTTACGGCCAAAACCATTGGGACCATTTAATTACGATGAAGAAAATTATACTTCTTTATTATGGATCATTGAAGGATTCACGGCCTATTACGACAATCTGATTACTCGCCGCTGTGGGTTTAGGGATGAAAAAGATTATCTTCAAATGTTGGCTCTAGAATTCAATACGGTCTATAACCGACCTGGATTTGAATACCAATCGGTCGGCTTGGCAAGTTTTGATACCTGGATCAAGCAATATCGTCCTGACGAGAACTCAGCAAATACAAGCATTTCTTACTACAACAAAGGCGCTATGCTAGCAGTTGCATTGGATACCAAAATCATTCGTGAAACGAATGGAGTTTACCGTTTGGATGACGTATTGAAAGCAGCTTACACGCATTTCTACCTAATCGAAGGAAGAGGTTTTGAAGAAAAAGAATTTCAGCTCTTGGCTGAAGAAGTCACTGGCGTATCGCTGTCCGAAATTTTTGGAGCAGTCTATACGTTAGAAGAATTAGACTACAACAATTATTTTAATCCGATGGGTTACGAATTGGTAGATTTAAACGAACACAATCAATCCCTGTCGTTAGGCATTAAAACAGCCAACAATGATACGCGCATACTTATCAAAGGAGTGGATCGCGATTCGGGCGCTTGGCATGCGGGATTGAATGTCAATGATGAAATCATCGGCGTCAACGGTTACCGTTTGGATCCGAATGGAAGAGAACTGGAGCATATTATTCATGACAGTCATGCAGGGGATGTGATCGATGTATTAGTTGCTCGCGACGGACTATTAAAAACTATTCCAGTCACAATCGGATACAGTGATAAAAAGGCTTACATTATTCAGCCCTTGGAAAATCGATCAGAAGAACAGCTTCGATTGGGTTCCATTTGGTTATCTTTATAAAAACAAAGAGGCGATAATGAAAATTATCGCCTCTTTGTTTATACGCCTAATTATTTTAAAATTGATAACGGATAGAAAATCCGAAAGGATCAAATAGTCGAATACTGCTTTCCTGAATAAAATCGAAGTAAGGTTTTACGTCCAAAGATACAGCCAGCGGAGTTGTTGGAATATTGTATTCCACACCCACAATACCATCAATACTTAAAGCCAATTCCGATTTTTTTGGATACGTAGTTGTGCTGCTTGTGTTTCCTTCGGTAATCGTTTCTGAATATGATTTTCTAGTATAACTTCCAACACTTCCTCCAAAACCATAGAACCAAGAAAAATCGCCTGTAATGGGTTTATGGAATTCATACAACCCAACTAATCGGAAACGACTAGCTTGTGAACCACTTTGCCAGCTCATGATGGCTTGCGCTGCTCTATCTTCACTTAGTGTATAGCGATAAGTTATTCCTGTAGCACTTCCAAATCTTGCGCCGATTGCATGTTGCGAAGTTAATTGTGCCTGAGCAGTTTGAATTGAAAAAAGCGCTATGGCAAATAAAAAAGTCAACGTAATTTTCTGAGTCATGTTCTAAATTGTAAAATTAAATTCCAAATGTAATACTATTTTTAACGCTAAAAAAAGATAATAGGTATATTTACATGAGAATTAAAAATTGAACAAGCTCGAAAATTTCCGAGCAAAATTTAGTATATTGCTGGAAACTGCGAATACAAAATATTAATGATAACCGTTTTATAAACTGCAATTTCTATGGAAAAATTAACTCGATTATTCGATGTCATTACGAAATATCGCGAAGACTTTAATAAAGATATTATGGTCGCTGGTCGAAAAGGCGATAGCTGGCAAACATACTCTACAGATGAATTTATTGAAATAGTTAATAATTTAAGTAAAGGATTGCTGGCCAAAGGCATTAAAAAAGGCGACCGTGTGGCCATCATGTCCGGAAATCGGCCTGAATGGAATTTCATCGATTTTGCTTGTAATCAGCTTGGCGTCGCACTAGTTCCGCTCTATCCTACGCTATCCAATCAAGATCTGTCCTACATCATCAATGATGCTGAGGTAAAAATCTTATTTGTCAGCAATCAAGAATTGTCTGATAAGGCAGATGTAGCCTGCAAAGAGAACAATTTGCAATTGGAAGCCTTTACATTCGATGAAGTTAACGGAAGATCATCTTACAAAGAGGTATTGGATTTAGGCAAACAGCAAGACATCGACCTAAAACCATTCAATGACGCTGTTCATGAAGATGATTTATTGACGTTAATCTATACTTCTGGAACAACAGGAAAACCTAAGGGCGTCTATTTATCGCATAAAAATTTAATCAGTAATGTTACAGCTTGTAATCACCTGATGAAGCCAGAATACAAGAAAGCATTAAGCTTTTTGCCATTGTGCCACATTTTTGAGCGTATGGTGGTTTATATGTACTTTTCGAAAGGTGTTCAGATTTATTATGCCGAGAACTTGGATAATATTGTGGTCGACATCAATGAGGTAAAACCAGATGCGTTTACAACAGTTCCTCGCGTCCTGGAAAAAGTTTATGACAAAGTGGTTGCCAAAGGCAAAGATTTAACCGGAATCAAAAAATCATTGTTCTTCTGGGCATTGGATCTGGGACATAAATACCAAGAACCAACAAAAAATTCTGCGTTCTATAATTTCAAATTAGGAATCGCCAGAAAATTGATTTTCAGCAAATGGGTCGAAGCTTTGGGTGGAAATATTAAGTTGATCGTTTCTGGAGGCGCGGCATTGCAAGAGCGTTTAGCGCGTGTATTTTGGGCAGCTGGAATCAAGGTGCTAGAAGGATATGGTTTGACCGAGACTTCTCCAGTAATCGCAGTAAATCGATGGGATGACGAGGGAGTTCGTTTTGGAACAGTTGGGCCAGTATTGGACAACTTGAAAGTCAAGATTGCTTCCGATGGAGAAATATTAGTCAAAGGTCCGAGTATCTTTTCTCAATATTACAGAAATGAAGAAGCAACCAAAGAAGCTTTTGATGAAGAAGGATATTTCAGAACGGGCGATATCGGTGAATTATCGAAAGATAATTTCTTAAAAATTACCGATCGCAAGAAAGAAATGTTCAAAACTGCGGGCGGCAAATATGTTGCTCCGCAACCTTTAGAAAACAAATTCATGGAATCTACGTTTATAGGACAGGTTATGGTTATTGGTGAGAACCAGCGATTCCCTGCCGCATTGATCGTTCCTGCTTTTGAAGAATTGGAAAAATGGGCCAAACATAAAGGCATCAATTATTCTTCACAAGAAGACTTGGTGAAAAACGAGCAAGTCCTTGAAAAGTACAAAAGCATCGTCGATGAAGCGAATGCAAATTTCGGACATTGGGAACAGGTCAAAAAATTTGAACTGTTGCCGAAAGAATGGACAATCAACAATGGCGAATTGACACCAAAACTGAGCTTGAAGCGTAAAGTTATTTTGCAGAAAGAAGAAGCAAAAATTAATAAATTATACGAATAAACGATGGAGAAACCGACGCTCATAGAAAAAGTTAAAGGATTTGGAAAGTTATTGTGGGATGCCATTATGGGATTCCTAGATGACGGATGTATGCGAATGAGTGCTTCTCTAGCCTACTATACCGTTTTCTCGATTGGTCCAATTTTACTTATCTTAATCTGGGCATTAGGTTTCTTCTACGGGAATCATTTGGACGGCCCTGACGGCGCACAGACGGAGGTCATGGAAGAGCTGACAAGTTTGTTTGGAAAAGATATCGCGACGATGCTGGAATCAGCGATTCAGCAAATATCGTTTGAAAATAAATCCAACATCGGTATTATTGTCGGTGTGACAACTTTAGTGATCACATCCACAACGATTTTTATCGATATACAAACCTCCATCAATTCCATTTGGCGCGTGAAACCAAAACCTAAAAAAGGCTGGTTAAAGCTGATTGTAAATCGCTTAATCTCTTTTTCGATGATTTTGGGCTTAGCTTTCGTATTAATGGTTTCATTGGTCGTGAGTAGTATTATCGGCGCATTAACGGATCAGATTCTTCAGATTTTTGACGGTTTGAATATCGAAATGATCGATTGGGTTAATTCGATCATTACTTTCGCTGTAATCGCTACGTTATTCGGGTTTATTTTTGCCTTTCTGCCCGACGCGCGCGTTCGTTTTAAAGATATTTTAGGCGGTGCAATTTTCACCGCCCTATTATTTATGCTGGGTAAATACGGGATTTCCTATTATTTAAGCAACAACGCAACAGCTAGCTCCTACGGAGCTGCTGGAACAATTATCATTTTATTAAGCTGGATTTATTATTCGGCTGCCATACTATATTTCGGTGCTGAATTCACGAAAGAATACGCTGTGAAATATGGCAGAGGCGTTCGTCCTTCTTCTTTCGCTGTTTTGGTTAAGCAAACGGAAGTTGAAATTGATACGGATACAGGAAAAAGAGAAGTTGTTAAGAAACACAACGAAGAAGTAGTTTCGTAAATTTAAACGATTAATGCCGCATTAAAAAAGTCGTAGAGAAAATATTCTTTACGACTTTTTTAATATCTGGCTAAAGCCAAACATCATTCGAGGTAAAAATCATTATCAAAATGGTAGTCCATAAAAAAGCCGAAGAAAAATCTTTCCTTCGGCTTTTTTAATTTTTACTTTTTAATTTGCTAATTCACATTGTAATAGTAAATAGTCCGTCCGATATTTCCGGTTTGATCCATTCCTTCTACAACGACTTTGTATTTCCCAGTTCCATCTGCATTATAAAAATTAACAGTTGCTTCACCCTGTTCGTTCAATTGGATTTCTGGATTCCAAAAAATTGTTGTCCTGTAATCATTGACATTTTTATTGGCTTCTGTATATTTTGGATAATAGAATATACGCTCTTTCACATAACCCAATGGGAACATATCAATCACATTCGATTTCGGAAGCAGGCTTTCGATTTCAGCCAATGACATTCTCGGTTGTTTCTTTTCCTTTTTAGTCATAATGGAAACGACCCCATCATTCTGATAAGTTCTGCTTACTGTTCCCAAATCATCTCGTAAGAAAATTTCTATGGCTTCGATATCCGCTGTCTGTATTGAATTTAGAGAAGGCTCATCAATTGGCATTCCGTTCAAAAAGAACTGAACTGGAACACGGCTACCTTGGTTATAATTTCTGGATACATAATATTTCAATGTCTGCGTGTCATAGACAATTCCTGTCAGCATCGTATTCAAACACATGGTCAGAATATTACAGCCACTCAAACGTGAAGCGTCAATGCGATGGTCGGCCATGGAAAGGCCAGAAAGCGCAGAGAAGTCTTTACTCGTCACTTGCTTCACAACTGGAGCTGTCACCAATACTTCATCAATCAGAATGGAAGTCCTGAATTCATTTTTGCTGTTCGTCAAATACGCCGTTAAATCCTGGTCAATGTTTTGAATATTATTCGCTGCATAAGGATTTTTCTGATCGATAGCTGGGAAAAATGTCTGGTCCATATTAATCACCAAAGACCTGAAGTTGTCATTTCCACGCGCGCTGATCGTTACTTTAGACGAATCTGGGAAAACTAAATTGTCGAAAGTAAAACGTCCGTTTGCGTCCGTGTACACATCTTTTCGCAAAGCACGGGCAGGAACTGATAGCAATAATCCCCCATTCGGAAATGTTCTTCCGGTATTTAAGCGCAATGTTCCCGAAAGGGAAATGCCTTGCTCTGGAAGAAAATTGATTTCTGGCAATTTCTCGGCAATCAAATCGGCATAGGCAAAACGTCTAAAACCTTGCGTCATCAGCAAAGCATCCAATGCATCTAATCGATTTTCATGTTTCGTATTGAAATAATAATTTGGTTTTTCAATGTAACCTTTGATATCTGATGTTAATAATAAAGCACTGACGATCGAATTGTCATTATCATCGTCATAAGGAACTTTAGATTCATCAATTACCGAAACCGAATACGTTCCTGGAATTTGTTCAGCACCTTTATTGACGGCAATGTTTAAGTTGACTGCATCTTTTCTAGCGTAATTATCTTTATCCGATTTCACCTGAATATCCAACAGTTTTTCATTCTCCAAAAACACCAATCTTTCGCTGACAGGCTTTCCATCAGCAGTCATTAATGTGATTTGGACAATTCCATTTGGAAGACCTTCTTTAGGAATTTTGATTAACATGGACGTGTTTTTCAAACTTGCCTGAGCACCATAGACCAAGTGTCCATTAGATTGCGCAAGAATATAGAAAGGTTGGTTTTGCACTGTCGCAAAATGACTTTCATTCGTCACAACACCGACCAATATCGATGTATCGTCTTGTTTTGGCGCAATCAGATTTACTGCTTTATCCACAACAGCAGGCAAATCGACTGTCTTCTCTTGACCATTTTCGAATGAAACAACAGCTTTATACGTTTCTCCGCTGATTGGCATCATCGAGAAAACGCCCATTCCTAATCCCAAGTCGGCGAATTCAGCAACCGTCTCCTTTTTGCTATTGATGATTTTACCCTTCGCTGCTAACCCTTTACCATTCGAACTGACGGCTTTAAAGGCAACATTCTTTGCTATTCCCGAGATTAAATCACCGCCTTCTGGAAAAAACTGCACATCGGTCTCGACCAACGCGTTTGACAACGAGAAATCACCTACAAGATTTGGCGAAAGCTTATCGTTTTCGATCTTAACGACCAAACGACCTTTGGTCAACAATTCTTTATTTTTTGAATTCAGCGAAACCGTCAAACGTCCCATATCGTCCGTTTCACCTTTCCCTTTATCAAATGCGTCCCAACCATCATTCGCTTCCCAAGTAATTTTCTTCCTGCTCAGCAAAGTTCCCGTGCGATCGCGGAATTGAAGCAAGGCTTTTGTTCGGTTGCTGCCATCGGCTTCGAAGGTGATATTTGTGCTTAGTTTTTTATTGATCGCATCGCCTACCGGAATGATTTTGTTGAAGAAAAATCCTTGGTCAAAATTAGCCATCCATTTTGTGTATGCCCGAAAACGGTAATTGTCTTGAGATAAAAATTGAGGGTCCAACACAAGATGACCATTGCCCGCTCCATCTTTTAGCGGAACCCGCATGACTTGAATCAATGAATCCTTGCTATTCAAGACTTCGACATAAGCGATTTTGCTCGGGTCATATTCGACAAGATTTCGACCTAAGTATGTTTTAAACCACAAGGTGTCTCCTATCGCATAATAAGGTTTATCGAAATGAACAGAAATCTTTTCAACCGGATACACCGTGAAAAATTTTTGAACCTTTTCTACAACCGTGTTGATTGGAATTGCTGGGGTTTGTTGTGCTTGTGCTGGCGGTAATGCAAATAAAAATAATAGGAAATATAAACTAAAAATATGCTTCTTCATCTAACGTTATTTATCAAGAAGCTAAATATATTCAATTTTATTTACTTGAAATGATTTTGAATGCCTTTTTAACAAACTTTATTACAACAACGGCGCTAACAGACGACAAATGGAATCAAATCCTTTTTTCCATCTTTTGCGATTTTCCCATTCTTTTAAAGTGACCAAATGTGCATTCGATTTGTCAATCTCAAACTGCTTTTCCATATCCTGGCTCAACTGCTCATCGGAAATAACCGCATTGATTTCAAAATTGATATGAAAACTCCTCGTGTCCAGATTGACTGTTCCGATAAATGACAATTGATTATCAATCGACACAGTTTTCGCATGCACAAAACCTTTGGTATATAAGTACACTTTGACGCCACGCTTTAACATCTCGTTGATATACGAAAAAGAAGCGTGTTGTACTAAAAATGAATCTCCCTTTTTAGGCATTAAAAGTTCCACTTCTACACCTGATGCTGCTGCAACTTTTAAAGCTGAAGACAGCTGATCCGGAGGAATAAAATATGGAGTTGTCAATTGAATCTTTTTGTTGGCTTCGCCAAGGGCAATCAGCATCGCTTCCAAATTAAAAGGCCCAAGCGAACCAGGGTTGCTGGGAACATAAGCTACCGCTGATTTATTCTGAATATCTTTTGATGTCTCTGCTAAATAACCGTCTCGCAGGTCAAATGGTTCGCATTCAGTCATATTCCATGAATTCCAAAAATTCACCTGCATCATATTTATGGAATCGCCTTTAACCATTACAGAGGTATCTCTCCAATATCCATCAGAGCTAGCAGAATTGATGTACCTGTCGGAAATATTTATTCCTCCGATAAATCCTATTTTCGCATCGACAACTGCAATTTTACGGTGGTTTCGATAATTGCTGTTAGCTAAGGAAGAAAAAGTAACCGGAAGGAAGGCATAAAATTCGATTTTGCTTTTGCCCTTTTTAATCATCCGTTCCATATAACCAACCAATTTTGGGGAACCAAAACTATCGACAATCAAGCGGACATGCAGTCCTTCACAGGCTTTGCGTTCCAAAATATTCAGCACTTTCAGTCCGATGTTATCCGGCTCGAAAATATAATATTCCAAATGGATATGATGTTTGGCACTTTCTAACGCTTCTAAAAAGTACTTGAATTTCTCTTCCCCATTAACTAATAGTTTTAATTCGTTGTTCAATGAAGGCGAAGAAAGGCGTTCGTTTTTTAGGAAGGTATACACTCGAGATAAGTCGCCGATATCAGAATAGAGCAAATTGATGTTGTTATTCATTTGCGCATCGAGCTTAACCCATTCTTTTTCCAAGCGCTTTTCTTCTTGCAGATTAATTTTCTTGAGTTTTTTAATCCGAGTAAATTCTTGTCCGAAGAGGTAGTAAAGAACAAGACCGATAATTGGCAAGAAGACAATGACCAAAATCCAAGCCATCGCTTTCGTAGGATTTCCGTTTTCCGCCAAAATTGTGACAATAACACCTAAATACAAGAGTATGACCGGTATCCAATACCAATGACCTAGAAACTCAATAATATTACGTACTATCTCCATTATTTCCAATTAGTTAATTTTATAGTATAACAGTAATTTTGATTTGTTGTTTGATGAATTCCCTTTTTTTGAATTCATCAAAAAAGTTAATAAATGCTAATTTATGTGTTAATTTCTGTTAAAGACAAATCAATATACCGATATTTGGCGTTAATGAACTAAACCGTTTTGTAACACTAAAGTTGCAAAATAATAATTGTTTAAAAAAGTCTATGAATTTATCAAGAGTACGTATGTTCTTAGGCAGCTTAACTATTTTAGCATCACTCGCAACAGTTAGCTGTCAATCAAGCAGATCCGAAGAAAACGAAAGCGAAAACAAGCCCATTGCATTACCCATATACACCGTAGAAAAAAGTAATGCGAGTACAATCAAAGATTATATAGGTACTATTGAAGGTAAAGTAAATGTTGAAATTAGATCTCAGGCCGAAGGTATTCTTCAAGAAATTTATGTCGATGAAGGTGCTTACGTCCAAAAAGGTCAAAAATTATTTAAAATAGATGCATCAGCCTATCAGGAAGTATTGAATAACATGGTTGCTACGCAAAATGTCGCGAAGGCCAAATTAGAAAATGCGCAATTGGAAGTAGAGCGATTAAAACCACTGGTAGAAAATGATGTCATCTCTGAAGTCCGATTGAAATCAGCGATGTCTGATTACGATGTTGCAAAAGCTTCATTGGATCAAGCAGGTGCTGCCGTCCGAAGTGCGCAGATCAATAAAGAGTTTACGATCATCAACGCACCAGCGAATGGATACATCGGCCGGATTCCAAAACGCGTTGGAAATTTAGTATCTAAAGGAGATTCTGAACCGATGACCGTTCTCTCTGATGTGCAAACAGTATATGTTTATTTCTCAATCAATGAGTCTGATTTCTTGTATTTCACAAAAATGAAAGCCAAAGAAGACAGCGCAGCGGGAATTAAATACAGCTCAAACAACAGCCTTACATTTCCTGATGTCTCATTGATTTTAGCCGATGGCGAAGAATATTCTAAAAAAGGAAAAGTGGATGCCGTAAGTGGTCAGGTCGACCGCACGACAGGAGCCATTTCTCTACGCGCTTCTTTTCCAAATGACGACAACATTTTGCGTACCGGAAGTACAGGTACACTGAAAGTCGAAGAAGTCAAAAAAGATGTATTGCAGATTCCGCAGGTTGCTACCAGCGAACTGCAAGATAAAACATTTGTTTATGTCCTGAATGACAATAACAAAGTCGAGCGACGGACAGTTACTATTTCTGGTTCGAGTAAAGACAAATACATCGTTTCGCAAGGAATTTCAGCTGGAGACCGTGTTGTACTAAGTGGTTTTGATAAAATCACCGACGGATCTACCATTTTGCCAATCGAGCAAAACCACTAAAAAATCAAGTCAATGACGTTTATTGAGCATTAAGGTTTTTAATGCTTAGTAAACTATTGTATCATTTCAACCAAAACTAATGTTAAAAACATTCATCAATAGACCGGTTCTAGCCACAGTTATATCCATTCTGTTGGTCATCTTAGGACTCGTCGGATTAAAATTATTGCCCGTATCCCGATTTCCTGAAATCGCGCCACCTAGTGTCGTCGTTTCATTAAGTTATCCAGGGGCGAATGCAGAAACAGTAGCCGAAAGTGTATTGCTTCCTGTTGAGGAAGCGATTAATGGTGTAGAAAACATGACCTACATCCGCTCATCCTCCAGTAATTCAGGTTCAGGTACAGTTCAGGTTTTCTTTAAATCAGGTACCAATCCCGATATTGCATCGGTGAACGTGCAGACTCGGATATCCAAGGCGACGAGCAATATTCCATCGGAAGTGGTAGAAAATGGTATCACGGTACAACCGCGGCAAAGTGGTGTCATCATGACGATCAATCTGTATTCGGATCACAAAGACAGCATTTACGATGAAACATTTTTACAGGCTTTTGCGCAGATCAATCTAATTCGTCCACTATTGCGTGTCGATGGTGTTGCACAAGTTTCGCGTATTGGAGCAAGGGATTATTCTATGCGTATCTGGTTTAATCCAGATAAAATGGCCTTGTATAATTTAGTTCCTCAGGATGTAATCAAATCGCTTAACGAGCAAAATTTTGAGATTGCTCCCGGTAAATTTGGTGAAACATCGGATGAAGTATTCGAAACGGTTATTAAGCATAAAGGACGTTTTTCACAGCCTGAAGAATTTAACAACTTGGTCATCAAAACCAATCGAGACGGTTCTGTTCTTTATTTGAAAGATATTGCTCGGGTAGAATTCGGAGCAACGAATTTAGGTTCGGATAATAAAGTCAATGGGCATCCAGGCCTTACCTTGAACATGACGCAAACGAGTGGTTCGAATGCGCATGAGATTGACATTGAAGTACGCAAAGTATTGGATGAACTCGCTAGGTCGTTTCCCGAAGGGATTCATCATGAAGTTTCCTATTCCGTACGTGACCAGATCGATGAATCGATCAATCAGGTGAAACATACCTTATTTGAGGCATTTATCTTGGTTTTTATAATCGTCTTTATCTTCTTACAAGATTTCAGATCAACCCTGATTCCAGCGATTGCAATTCCTGTATCCTTGATCGGAACGTTTTTCTTTTTGACCCTATTTGGATTTTCGCTCAACGTGCTCACCATGTTTGCACTGGTGCTCGCAATCGGTATTGTCGTCGATGACGCGATTGTCGTCGTCGAGGCGATTCATGAGAAAATGCATGCTACGGGCATGAAAGCCAAAGAAGCAACCTTAGTCACCATGTCTGAAATTACTTCAGCAATCCTTTCCATTACGATGGTCATGGCTGCCGTATTTTTACCAGTAGGATTTATGGAAGGTCCTGCCGGAGTCTTCTATAGACAGTTTGCTTATACATTGGCGACAGCCATCTTAATCTCTGCATTGAATGCACTGACCTTGAGCCCTGCCCTATGTGCCTTGTTGTTGAAACCGATTGATGAAAAAACAATTGAAGAAGAAGAGAAATTAAACAAAGTCCAAAAATACAGCCGACGCTTTTTCAAAGCCTTCAACAGTTCATTCGATCGCTTGACCGCGAAATACATTGCTTCGGTAAAGTATTTGATCGCGCATCAAAAAGTTGCATGGATCGGATTAGCGGTAATTACCGGACTCGGAGTGCTGTTATTTGTAAATACACCTAAAAGTTTTATCCCGACTGAAGATGATAGTTTCGTCACCTTTTCATTGGCTATGCCACCAGGGGCATCTTTAGCGCGTACAACAGAAGTTTTAAAACGTGCTGAGGAAATCATCAACAAGCGTGAGGATATCGCAGGTATGTCTACCGTTTCTGGATTCAATGCCTTGGATGGGAATGCCAGTCCGGCGTTTGCAGCAGGATACATCAATTTAAAACCGCATGCCGAACGTACAAAAATAAAAGACATCAATGCTTTTATGGACACGATCGCCAAAGATCTTTCGGTCATTAACGAAGCTTCATTCAAAGTTTTCCCGAGACCGACTGTTCAAGGATTTGGTGATTTTGCTGGTATTGAAATGGTACTGCAGGATCGTTTAGGAGGTGATATTCGCGATTTTGACGTCATTGCAGACACATTCATCAATAAATTAAATGACCTGCCGGAAATTCAGCAAGCTTATACATCCTTTAAATCAAATTTCCCTCAGTACGAAGTGGAAATTGATGCGGTCAAAGCAAAGAGCTTGGGTGTAGATATTAAAGAAATGATGAATACCATACGCATGTATTTTGCGCGTGTTCGCGGTGGAGATTTCAATCGTTTCGGTCGAAGTTATCGGGTGTATGTACAATCGGATTTTGATTTCCGTGCAGATCCCGAATCGTTGAATTCTATTTTCGTCAGAAACAGCTCAGGAAACATGGTTCCTGTCGGAACAATTCTTTCGCTTAAAAAAGTTGTTGGGCCAGAAACCATCACACGATACAACCTGTACAATGCGATTGCCGTTAATGCAACGCCAGCAGAAGGTTACAGTACAGGTGATGCGATGGAAGCCATTGCGAAATTCGCAGATGAAGAATTGCCAGGAAACTACGGCTATGAATGGACTGGTATGAGTTACGAAGAGAGCCAATCCAGTTCGCAGACCTTACTGATTTTTGGATTGAGCTTTCTGTTTATTTATTTTCTTCTTGCTGCGCAATATGAAAGTTATATCCTGCCATTGGCAGTCTTGTTATCAGTTCCGGTTGGTTTGATCGGCGTGTTCGGAACCATTATGATTGTTGGCCTAGAGAACAACATTTATGTACAAGTTGGATTAATTATGCTCATCGGATTGCTCGCCAAGAATGCCATTCTGATTGTTGAATTTGCCGTACAGCAGCGCGACAAAGGATTATCCATTTATGATGCCGCATTGATGGGTGCGAAACTTAGGCTACGTCCGATTTTGATGACTTCATTGGCATTTATTGTGGGATTGATTCCATTGATGTGGTCTGTTGGTCCTTCCGCAATCGGTAACCATTCGATCAGCTTTAGTGCTGCTGGAGGAATGTTCTTTGGTGTTATTTTTGGAATTTTTATTATTCCGGTATTATTTATCGTTTTCAAAACTTTGGATGAAAAAGTTAGAAATAAATTTAAATCAGAATCTTAATATGAAAACAGTTTTCAATACATATTCACACGCGTTTCTTATGCTTGCAGTATTTCTATCGCTTGCTGGATGTAAGGTAGGCCAGAAATATCAGCAGCCTTCGACAGGTCTTCCAACGGAGTTTCGAGGAGAAACGCAGAAGTACAATGAGGATACGTTAAGTTTTAGCCATGTATCATGGAGAGAGTTTTTCCATGACCCAATTTTAATTGAATTAATCGATAGCGGTTTGAAAAACAATTTTGATATGCGCACAGCATTGACGAATATCGAAATCGCGAATCGCAATTTGAGAAGAAATAAATTAGACTATTTACCTTCGGTGAATGGAAATCTTGCGTCAGCAAGCCAAACATTTCGTTCAAAAGATTTTTATGGAAATCCTTCGTCCAAATGGTATGCCGATGGCAAAGAAGCGCCCGATAACTTTTTTATGTATACTTCTCAATTCGCGACTGGATTTGATTTCAGCTGGGAACTGGATATCTGGGGCAAAATTGCAAATCAAAAGGATCAGTTGAAAGCTGATTTTCTAAATACGTATGAGTCGAAAAATGCCATCCAGACAAAAATAATTTCGGACATTGCGAAAGGATATTTTAATCTTCAAATGCTGGATGCACAGATCGAAGTGGCCAAGAGGAATTTAATTTTGAATGACAGTACATTGAGAATGATTCGATTGCAGTTTGAAGCGGGAGAAATTACGGCTTTAGCTATCCAGCAAACCGAATCACAGCGATTGATCGCAGCATCATTAATCCCAGAACTAGAAAAAGAGGTTGCTATTCAGGAAAATGCAATTCAAGTGCTGACAGGCGAGTTTCCAAATAATGTGACACGTAGCCAGTATATAGATACAATGATGTTTACGACGCAAGAAATTTCTTTAGGCTCTCCATTGGACATCATCAGAAACCGTCCGGATATTCGCTCTGCGGAATTGGATTTAATTGCTGCAAATGCTGAAGTAAACATCAATCAAATCTTAAGATATCCTCAACTTTCTTTAGGAGGCGCTTTTGGTGTCAATTCCATGTTGCCAAAAAACTGGTTTAACATTCCGGGAGCTCTTCTAGGTGGATTTGCCGGAGACTTAACAGCGCCAATCTTTCAAAACGGACGATTGAAAAATAATTTTGAAGTTGCCAAATTGGAACGAGAAAAAACGGAGCTATTTTTTCAGCAAACCGTCAGAGGTGCAGTAAATGAAATTTCGGATGCGATCATTATTATCGAAAAGCAGAAAGAACAGCTAAACTTTGCACAGCAACGTGTGGAGAATTCGCAGCTTGCGGTGAATAATGCGTCCTTGTTATTCAGAAGTGGTTATGCCACATACCTTGAGGTCATCACTGCACAAAGCAATGCCTTGCAAAGTGATTTAGACTTAGTGGATTTGAAACAAAGACAACTAAATGCCTACGTGGATTTATATAGGTCCTTAGGCGGTGGTTGGAAAAACTAACAGGTTGTAGAAGCAATTGAAAACCTCCAGAATAAAAAAGAGGTCTTATTTTTTCAAATAAGACCTCTTTTAGTTTTAAGAAACGTATTTCTTACGATCCTGAACTAATTCGATCATCGATAGAAGCATATCTATTGTATCCATAGTAATTAGGATTTTCGATTACTTCTTTGATAGAAACTAATTTGTAGACATAAGAACCTGTTTCGGAATTCAATTTCAACTCATAGTAGTTGTCAATACCTTGGCGACGCATCGAACTTTTCAAACTTCCACCACCGACATTGTAGGCTGCAGCAACTAATGTCCAATCTCCAAATTCACTATACAATGATTTCAGGTATTTCGCAGCTGCGTGAGTGGATTTAGTCAAATTACGACGTTCGTCAACATTGCCGCTTACTTTTAAACCATACAACCGAGCAGTTTGTGGCATAAATTGCCAATAGCCACCCGCACCTTTTACAGACTTAACACCAGGATCCATACCACTTTCCACTAAAGGAATGTATTTAAAATCCTCCGGTATCCCATAAGATTTCAAAATTTTAGCGATTTGTGGAAGATGTTGATCGGCCTTTTGATGTAATCCGTAAGATTGTTGCTTTTTAAAAGAAAAACGAGCAAGGTATTTTTCCAATTTGCCCTTTACAGAAGGTTTTTCTACAGGAAGCGCTTCATCAGCGAAGCTTATGGAGTTCATATAAACTTCCTTTAATTTTTCTGGCGAAGTGAGATCCTCGATCATCTTCTTCTCCATGGAGGCTTTTAATGCATCTCTTAGCGGATCATTTATAGCTTCCGGCTGGGGGTTAGAGTATAACTTTGATAGCAACATGACTGTCAAAATTATACTACTACATAGTACTCTTTTTTTTATCATTCAATCCCTTAATGCTATTTTTCGCTGACACAAAAAACTGTCAAAAATAGCTTGGTCCAATTATAAGTTGGCAAAGATACAAACTATAATGTTATGAAACAAATAGTTAGCATTTCTCAGCCAATATATAACGCTTGAAAAGCTAAAATAGTATATTGAAAATTACATATTTAGTAGCGATTATTATATTTTACGCATCCATATAAAATCAGTACCTTTGTAGCTTAATTTTTAATAATCATGCCATTCAGCAACAACAGGAACAGTCGCGAGGACAACTCCAAAAAATCTAGAAGCAACTCAGAAAACTTCAAATCAAAAGGTGGACGAGATAGGCAATCGAATTCATCATCCAGCGGAAAATCTGATTTTTCGGACAAGAAATCCTATTCAAAATCATCCAACTCAGAGCGACCTTTCTCAAAATCAAAATTTGACAAAACGGAGAAATCCGAAAAATCTCCTTTTGCTAAATTTGAACGTCGATCAAAAAGTGAATCTGGACAAAAACCTCCTTTTGAAAAAAGCAGATCGGGTAGACGATCAGACGATACTTCTAGCGAAGGCAAAAGATTTGACAAAAATAAATCATTCAAGAAATTTGATGACAAACCTGGAGATCGTAAACCTTTCGACAAAAACAGATCACCAAGGAAATTTGACGACAAACCTGGAGACCGCAAACCTTTTGACAAAACTAGATCGCCAAGAAAATTTGAAGGCGAGAAGGTTGGACGGAAAGTAGACGAATCGACAGCAGAAAATAAAAAATTCAGTCCCAAAAGAAGATTTACTCAAACTAGAAATCCGGCATCGGCTACGGCTAATGATGATGGATTAATTCGTCTGAATAGATACATTTCTAATGCAGGTATTTGTTCTCGCCGTAAAGCGGATGAACTGATCGCTGCGGGAGTGATATCGGTTAATGGCGAAGCTGTGACCGAATTGGGAACCAAAGTAGACCCAGCGAAAGATGAGATCCGTTACAATGACGAACGTCTTAAACGCGAAAAAATGGTGTACGTTCTTTTAAACAAACCAAAAGATTACATCACAACAACTGACGATCCATTGGAACGCAAAACAGTTATGCAGTTAGTTGCTAAAGCCACTAAAGAGCGTATCTATCCTGTAGGAAGGTTAGACAGAAACACAACGGGCTTGTTGTTATTAACTAATGATGGAAATTTAGCTGAAAAATTATCGCATCCAAGAAATAACATCAGCAAAATCTACAATGTGGAGCTTGACAAAAGCCTTTCGCAAGGAGATTTCAATAAAATTCAATTCGGTATCGAATTGGAAGACGGTCTGATTAAACCAGATGATATCAGTTACGTAGCTGGCGGAAGCAAACGCGAAGTAGGTATCCAAATCCATTCTGGCAAAAATCGCATCGTAAGACGTATCTTCGAATCTTTAGGCTATGATGTCGTTAAGTTAGATCGCGTCGTGTATGCCAACTTAACAAAGAAAGACCTACCAAGAGGCCGTTGGAGATACCTTGAAGAACGTGAACTTGTACAATTAAAACATTTTATTAAATAAGAATCTATTAATCAAATGACTGATCCAAAAACTTTAACTTCAGTAGCTGAATTTCACAAAACTTTTCAGCATCCAATATTAGATGAACCTACTATTCCTTCAGAAGCACGATGCAAACTTAGGGTTTCGTTGATCGCTGAAGAATTGAAAGAATTAGAGGAAGCTATCCAAGCGAATGATTTGGTAGAAGTAGCTGACGCCTTATGTGATATTCAATATGTACTTTCAGGTGCGGTTTTGGAATTTGGATTGAAAGATAAGTTTAATGACTTGTTTGAAGAAGTACAGCGTTCGAATATGAGCAAAGCTTGCAAGACGGAGCAAGAAGCAATTGCAACGCAAGAGCATTACTTACAAAAAGGAGTAGAATCTTATTATAGAGAAATTGACGGATTGTTTTTGGTTTTTAGAAAAGAAGATAATAAAACATTGAAGTCAATCGCTTATTCTCCTGCTGATTTAAAATCAATCATCCAAAAATAAATTTTGTTGTTTTTACACCGAAATTTCGGTGTAAAAACTTCCTTGTTTCACCCCTCTTAGTTCCAATCCCTTATCTATATACGATTGGATACCCGATTTCGGAAGTCCCCAATTCGGAGCAATCAACAATTCTTTATCTGCCAATCCAAAAATTCGTTGAATAACGATATCTTCTCTCAATCGAGGAATAAATTTGGATAAAAATTCGGTGTACGATTCCATGCTGAATAATGGAAAAGGTTCGCGCTTATATTTTACGCCCATGATAGAACCCTCTACAATATGTAGATGATGCAACTTGACGAATTTTATTTGAGGAAAGCGATTAATTTCATCAGCATAACGCAACATCATTTCTTCGGTTTCCCATGGAAAACCAAAAATTGTATGCACACAAAGTTCTAAAGGAGAATTTTGCAATTGGTTCATAATAGCAACAAATTCATCATGCGAACAACCGCGATTAATCTGATCAAGCGTGTCATTATAAATGGATTCCATCCCCATCTCTAAATCTACATCGTAACGGTCAGTATAACTTTCCAGAAGCGCAATTTTCTCAGCATCGAGACAGTCTGGGCGCGTACCAACAGACAATCCCACAGTGTGTTCAGGACAAATGCTCAGCGCTTCATCGTACATCATCTTCAACGCATGAGCGGGTGCGTATGTGTTTGTGTTTGGTTGGAAATAAATAACAAATTTTTCAGCCTTGTAGCTGTTCCTTGCACGCTCAATACCTTCTTCGACTTGCTCACGAATAGTGGGCAATTTACGTGCGCTATCTGGTGTAAAGGAATCTACATTACAATAAGTACAACCGCCAAAACCCTTACTTCCATCACGATTAGGACAGGTAAAATTGCCATCAACGATGACCTTGAAAACTTTCTGTCCAGCGTATTTCTCTTTTAAATAAGCTCCGTAATGATTATAGGGCTTTATGCCACTGTCTAATAATGTACCCATGAGTTTACAAAGGTAAGAAAAACTAGAGACTGTTATCGGATTATTATTTATCGAAGAATGAGCATTATAAAGTATCCCAAGGATTCCTTGCTCCTTATTCTTTATTCCTTGCTCCCTCAAAAAAACTCTGTTATAGCAAAAAGCCCTTGACTGTTTCCAGCAAGGGCTTCTGTGTAAAAAAAGGCACCGACCTACTCTCCCACCTGTTACGGCAATACCATCGGCTCTGGCGGGCTTGACTGCTCTGTTCGGAATGGGAAGAGGTAGACACCGCCGATATAGGCACCTGAATATCTTTATTAGTAGCTAGTAGCTAGATGTTAGTAGTTAGACTTATTGGCTCCAGCCTTATCTTGTCTATAT
>NZ_MU158698.1:1909478-2087351 GCF_015210005.1 Sphingobacterium hungaricum | reverse complement strand
GATTTGCTTAGCTTAAGTTTGTTTTTTGGAAGAAAAAATCTTCCTTGCGAACTTTCGCTCTCTCAAGCTACTCGCTGCGTTTACATGATCATTTTCTTAAAGAACTTCTATCGCATCCGCTTCGCGCTTCTGCTTATATAACCTCGCTGCTGCCAGCTTGATCTTTTCGTTTTTATTCCCAAGATCCCTTCAGATCTTGTCCCCTTCGTTTCCGTTGGGACTGCAAAGGTAGAAATCTTTTCCGAACCTCCAAAACTTTTTTTGTTTTATTTTGTTTGGAACGTTTTGGGCTTGCTTTCCGCTATCGCTAGCTTCTGGCTATTTCTCCCGATTTCCTTGCTTTTCAATGCTGTCCCTCCCTTGCGGAGTGGTGCAAAAGTAGAAAATTAAATAGATACGAAGCAAATATTAATTTAATATTAACGCTAAACTATTCATTGTGTGAACAATAAATTTATCTATGAATAATATCAGCAAACAAAACCTTATTTAGAAGAAAAAAATAGTCGTTTTTGGATAAGTAAAAAACCTTGCTTTTTAATTCTAAGATTTATTACAATTAGTCTTTTGATGAGATTAAAAGCAAAAAAAATAGAGTTTGCTCTGCAAACCCTATCCTTATCTAGTATATAGAAGCTATTTAAAAATATTTTATTTCACCAGTTTCTTGTACTTAATTCGCTTAGGAGCGACATCACCCAGCCTTTTTTTCCGGTTTTCTTCGTACTCCGAATAATTACCTTCAAAAAAGTAGACTTGCGAATCACCTTCAAAAGCCAAGATATGTGTACATATACGATCCAGAAACCAACGGTCGTGGGAAATAACCACTGCACAGCCCCCAAAGTTTTCTAAACCCTCTTCTAAAGCCCGCAATGTATTCACATCAATATCATTGGTCGGCTCATCCAATAACAAGACGTTCGAACTCTTCTTTAATGTAATGGCCAAATGCACGCGATTTCTTTCTCCACCTGATAAAATCCCAACTTTCTTTTGCTGATCGGCTCCATTAAAATTGAATTTAGAAACGTAAGCTCTAGAATTGATCGGTTTATTGCCTAGCAAAATATTGTCGTTTCCTTCAGTTATATTCTCCCAAACAGATTTCTCCGCATCTAAATCATCGTGATTCTGATCGACATACCCCAGAACTACGGTCTCGCCTACTTTAAAATCTCCTGTGTCTGGCTGTTCTTGTCCCGTGATCAAACGGAACAAAGTCGTTTTACCCGCACCATTTGGTCCGATAATCCCAACTATTCCGGCAGGCGGTAAGGAAAAACTCAAGTTTTCAAACAAAATACGATCGCCGTAACTTTTAGAAATACTATTCGCTTCAATCACGACATTTCCCAATCGAGGTCCTGGCGGAATAAATAACTCCAATTTTTCTTCGCGCTCTTTCGTTTCCTCCGAAGCCAGTTTATCATAATTATGCAAACGAGCTTTGGATTTTGCATGACGCGCTTTTGGCGCCATCTTCACCCATTCCAACTCGCGCTCTAATGTTTTTTGACGTTTTGTTTCCTGTTTCTCTTCCTGAGCTAAACGTTTTGATTTCTGGTCTAACCAAGAAGAATAATTTCCTTTCCAAGGAATTCCTTCTCCTCTATCCAATTCCAAAATCCACCCAGCTACGTTATCTAAGAAATAACGATCGTGGGTAACCGCAATCACGGTACCTTTATACTGTTGCAAATGTTGTTCTAACCAGTCGATAGATTCAGCGTCCAAGTGGTTAGTCGGTTCATCCAGCAATAAAACATCCGGCTCTTGCAAAAGCAAACGACACATTGCCACACGGCGGCGCTCTCCCCCTGACAAATTGGCAATTAGCGCGTCCGGCTCTGGGCAGCGTAAAGCGTCCATTGCTCGTTCTAACTTAGCATCCAATTCCCAAGCATTGGTCGCATCAATTTTATCCTGCAATTCGCCTTGTCTAGCCAGCAATTTGTCCATCTCATCCGCATCCTCATACACCTCTGGAAGTCCAAATTTTTCATTGATTTCTTCGTACTCCTTTAATATAGCTGTTGTTTCAGCTACACCCTCTTCAACAATTTCCTTAACTGTTTTTTCAGGGTCTAAAATCGGCTCCTGTGCCAAATAACCAACAGAATAACCTGGTGAAAAAACGACTTCACCCTGATACGATTTATCTAAACCACCAATGATTTTCAATAAAGATGATTTTCCGGAACCATTTAAACCAATGACTCCGATTTTTGCTCCATAAAAGAAGGATAGGTATATGTTTTTAAGAACCTGTTTTTGTGGTGGGTAAATCTTATTCACACCCGCCATGGAAAAGATAATTTTTTCTTCAGACATTATGTTAAATATGTAATTTTTCTATCACAAAGATAGATAAAATGATATGAACAACTGACATTTTAGTACTTTTAAGGACATGGCTTAGTTGTTGATAATTATTATAAATAATAAATGATTGTAAAAATATATTTTTATACATTTATATCATCCACATTAAAAATAGAAAGGTAACTAAATGGAAGCAAAATTTTCACCACGCGTAAAAGATGTCATATCGTATAGCCGGGAAGAAGCTTTACGTCTTCGCCACGACTATATAGGTACGGAACATCTTTTATTGGGGTTAATAAGAGAAGGAGACGGAGTAGCAATAAAAATTTTAAGAAATATTGGGGTGGATACAGGAGCTATACGTCAATCTGTAGAAGATGCTGTAAAAGGCTCATCCATTTCGAGAGCACCTATAGGCAACATGCCATTGACAAAACAAGCTGAAAAAGTTTTAAAAATAACCTATTTAGAGGCTAAAATTTTCAAAAGCGATATTATTGGAACTGAGCATTTGTTATTAGCAATCTTACGAGATGAAGAAAACATCGCCTCGCAGATTCTACAACAATATAGTGTGTCTTACGATTTATTTAAAAACGAAGTCGAACAAAACAAAACGTCAATAACGGACGAAGCTGCAGGTTCATCAACAGGTGATGACGATTATGCAGAAGATGACCAACAATTTACTGCACCGAAAAAGGTTTCAGATATTAAATCTAAAACTCCGGTATTGGATAATTTTGGACGCGATTTAACAAAAGCGGCTGAAGATGGTAAATTGGATCCAATTGTTGGACGTGAAAAAGAAATTGAACGCGTTTCGCAGATTTTATCACGCCGGAAGAAAAACAACCCTATTTTAATAGGCGAGCCGGGAGTTGGTAAATCCGCTATCGCTGAAGGATTGGCATTGCGCATTGTGCAACGCAAAGTTTCGCGCGTATTATTCAACAAACGTGTCGTGACTTTGGATTTAGCATCTTTGGTTGCAGGAACGAAGTATCGCGGACAATTCGAAGAACGCATGAAAGCTGTCATGAATGAATTGGAAAAATCACCTGATGTGATTTTATTCATAGATGAAATCCATACCATTGTTGGTGCTGGAGGAGCTTCAGGTTCTTTAGACGCTTCGAATATGTTTAAGCCCGCTTTGGCAAGAGGAGAAATCCAATGTATCGGAGCGACTACATTAGACGAGTATCGTCAGTACATTGAAAAAGATGGTGCTTTAGATCGTCGTTTTCAGAAAGTTCAGGTTGAGCCAGCAAGTCATGATGAGACCATTGAAATCCTTAACCGAATCAAAGACAAATACGAAGAGCATCACAACGTAAATTATACCGACGATGCAATCGAAGCTTGTGTGGCTTTAACCACGCGCTATATCACTGACCGGTTCTTACCAGACAAAGCGATTGACGCATTGGATGAAGCAGGTTCTCGCGTACACTTGAATAACATTCACGTACCTCAAACTATAATTGATATTGAAGAGAAAATCGAAAATGTCAAAATAGAGAAAAACAAAGTTGTTCGTTCTCAAAAATATGAGGAAGCTGCGAAATTACGTGATACGGAGAAAAAACTAATTGAAGAATTAGAGCGCGAAAAAACAGTTTGGGAAGCAGAAACAAAAACAAAACGTTATTTAGTAACGGAAGACAATGTTGCTGAAGTTGTTTCCATGATGACGGGAATTCCGGTTCAACGTGTCAGCCAAACCGACAGCCAAAAATTATTGAACATGGGTGATTCTATGAAAGGAAGAATTATCGGACAAGATGATGCAGTTCAAAAATTGGTTAAAGCTATCCAACGTACACGCGCAGGATTAAAGGACCCTAAAAAACCAATCGGTTCTTTTGTTTTTCTAGGTCCTACGGGAGTTGGTAAAACAGAATTGGCGAAAGAATTAGCTCGTTTTATGTTCAATTCAGAAGAATCCTTGATTCAGATTGACATGAGTGAGTACATGGAAAAATTTGCGGTTTCTCGTTTGGTTGGAGCGCCTCCGGGATATGTGGGATATGAAGAAGGCGGACAATTGACTGAGAAAGTCAGACGCAAACCTTATGCGGTTATCCTGTTAGATGAGATTGAAAAAGCGCATCCAGATGTCTTCAACTTATTGTTGCAAGTTTTAGATGAAGGACAATTAACGGATAGTTTGGGTCGTCGTGTTGATTTTAGAAATACGATCATCATTATGACTTCAAATATCGGAGCACGCCAATTGAAAGAATTTGGACAAGGAGTTGGATTCTCAACTGCAGCCAAAGAAAATCAAGCCGATAAACATTCAAGAGGTGTTATCGAAACGGCGTTGAAACGTGCTTTTGCTCCAGAATTCTTGAACCGTATTGATGATGTGATTGTATTCAACTCGTTAACGAAAGAGAATATTTTCAAAATTATTGATATCGAATTGAAATCTTTATTCAACAGAATTGAGAGTTTAGGACATACAATCGAATTAACTGAGAAAGCTAAAAATTACATAGCTGAAAAAGGTTACGATACTAATTTCGGTGCTCGTCCATTAAAACGTGCGATACAGAAATATTTGGAAGATCCGATCGCTGAGGAATTATTGAAAAGCGATGTGAAATCTGAAACAACTCTATCTGTAGATTTTGATGAAGAGAAGCAAGAAATTGTGGTATCGGCAGTATCTAAAAAAGCGGAAGATACCTCTGTAGAAACCGATGTGTCGGAAGATAAAAAGAAAGATTAATATCCTTTATATAAAATCATCAGAGAGCACCTATTATTGCAATAGGTGCTCTTTTCGTTTAAAGCAATCCGCTTCAGTGCGCTTGACAAATGTGACTCCAGCTCACGGCTAGAAATAAAATAACTTATTTAAACCGTTTGTGGCAAAATTTTTGCTTCAACTAAACTTTTAAGCCTATCTATTGTCTTAAGAGTAATAAAGTATTAAAAAATAATTAACATTAACGCAAAACTATAATCTCATGAAAAAATTTTTATTAGCCTTAGCCATTGGTGGTGCTTCACTTTTGAGTTTCAATTCTTGTACAAAAGAATATATTACAAATGAAAACTTCTTACCGGGGGTAAGTTATGTATATGATATCAATCCGAACAACTGGAGTTTGTCAGGTGATACATATTCGTATACAATTCCAATTGGTGATTTAGATGATGTGTATTTCGAAGACGGACACGTGAATGTTTCTATCACGTATTTGAATTCTGGTGTGTATCAAAATATACCTGCTACAATTTCCAATTACAATTTTAGAGCGAACTATTCGGTTGGAAGCGTTACAATCTTTGCAGATGAAGTTGGAACAACTCCACAAATTACTCCTCCTGCTGCTCTTAAAGTTAAAATTGTATTAACAGATGCTGCCATAGGCAACTAATTTTATATAAAAAAATGAAAGGCTTCGAATTTTTCGAAGCCTTTTTAGTTTATCAACAATTTCTTAGCATGCTCAACCGCAGTTTCTCCTGGATTAGCCCCGCTTAGCATTTCTGCAATTTCTTGAATACGCTCTTCGCTATTCATCAAGCTAATATTGGTTTCTGTGATATTCCCTTTCTCCCTTTTAAACACTTTAAAATGACTTGTGCCTTTGGAAGCAATCTGAGGTAGGTGCGTGATCGCAATGACCTGCATATCTTCGGCCAATTGCTCCATTAAATCGCCTACTTTCAACGCCACTTCTCCTGAAACACCTGTATCGATTTCATCAAATATAATCGTAGGTAAAGCAGAACTTTTAACAACCAAAGATTTTATCGCCAGCATCACACGTGAAAGCTCTCCACCTGAAGCTACTTTATGGATTGGATTTAAAGCCTGTCCTTTATTCGCTGAAAACAAATACTGCACCTGGTCAATACCGTTTTGATTAAATTTAGCTAGTTTGGTCAGCTCGATGGACAATTTAGCTTGTGTCATTCCAACCTGTGCCAATCGCTGTTCGACCTCTTCTTGCATTTGAACTGCAATTTTCTTCCGATTCGCAGAAATAACTTCAGCAATTTCTCTGGTCAATTCATATCGAGCATTCATCTCCCTTTCCAATTCAGCAACGTGTTCTTCTTGATTGCTTACCGCCAAAATTTTCTGTTCGACAGAATCCCTCAGTTCGACTAGCTGCTCCACCGATTCCAATCGGTGTTTTTTCTGAAGCGAATACAATTCGCTTAACCGTTCATTGACTTCAGCTAAGCGCGATTCATCCAAAACAACATCTTGCTCGATTGTGCTCAATTCTTCTACAATGTCCTTAATTTCTATGGTCGCACTCTGAAGACGGTTCGTTAAATCACCTATCGCAGGAAGATAATTGCTAATTTGATTTAAGTTGCTTATTGCATCTTTTAACTGAAACAAAACATTTATTTCGCTATCTTCTAGAGCATATGTCGAAGCTAACAATGCTTTTTTAATTTCCTCCGCATTTTCCAATTGAGTTTGTTCCAACTCCAGTTGAGCTTGCTCATCTGCTTTCAGGTTAAATTTTTCCAGCTCGTCAAAGATGAAGCGATTGTAATCCAGCTCAGCGGCAGCTTTATTGATTTCCTCTTTGGTTTCAGCCAATCGATTGACTGATTTTTTATAGCTAAGCAGCGAATTTCTAAACGTTATCAGGTTGCTTTGGTTATTCGCCAAGCTGTCCAAAACAAATAATTGAAACTCTTCTGTATTGATTTGCAATGTTGCATGCTGCGAATGAATGTCTATCAGTTTTTCTCCTAGGGATTTTAAAACTTGAAGCGTAACAGGCGTATCATTCACAAATGCTCTTGATTTTCCGTCAGCACTGATTTCGCGTCGAATAATCGTTTCTTCTTCGTAATCCAAATCATTTTCTTCGAAGAAGGGTGCTAAAGAATAAGATTGAATACCAAAAAAACCTTCGATAATGCATTTCCTCCCTTCCGAATAAAAAGGCTTCCCTTCTACCCTATTTCCCAAAATCAACCCTAAAGCACCCATAATAATGGATTTCCCAGCACCAGTTTCTCCGGTGATGATGTTTAATCCCTTGGCGAAAGAAATATCCAACGAATCAATCAGGGCATAATTTTTTATAACTAATCGTGACAACATAAATTAACTTCTCTTTAAGGCTTCGTATTTACTGATATTGCTCGGATCCAATTCAGCCAACAAATTATAAAGCACTACGCTTTCATTTCCCGGCAAACGGCTGAACACACCGACGAATTCATTGGCTTTCGCCGCATAAAACGCCGGAGTCAAAATATTGCCAGCACCGAATCGATCGACTTCTTTCAATTTAGGAATCAACTTGCTCATGTTCTGGCGCGCCTGCAAATCGTTCGAAGCCATTTGATCCAAGCCATTGATATGGTATTGATAAGCGAATTCCCGGTATGCATTAAATTTTCTATCCAAAAGATTGGTGATTAACCAATAGCGGTTATCCATAGACTCCATCGCCTTCCAACCCACTTGCGTTGCGCTTTGCGAATAATTCACAATGTTTCGGGCATTCGAAAAAGCAGCCGTTCCTCCGTTCAATTTAAATGTATCCATGTCCATTCCAACAATTACATTAGCATAGAAGCCAAGCAAAGCGGTTAAGTTATTCAGGTTTTGCGTATCGCTAAAATCCAGCTGTTCACCCTCCACATACGAAAAATTAAATGTCTTATCCCTAAATACTAAAATCGGCGAATTGTAATTTGTTCCATAAACCGGTCTTGAAGACATCACCTGCGCATCGGCCTTAAATTCCTTTGATCCATCATATTCATAAATCGTAATGATGAAATTGCAATCAATCCGTTCCTGAGGCGTGATTGTAACGTTTGTCCAAGATTGGTTATTTAAAAAGTCCTGAATAACTTTCTGCAACAAATCGACTACGCGCTTGTTGACATTTTGAATCTGCGGCGCATTAAGCTCTACGCGGGCATTTAATTCTTGACTAAAAGCTTGCGCATGCAATAAAAAAAATAGATATAAAATGAAAAGAAATTTTCTCACGCTTTTCGTATTTTTGATAAACCAAAGATACTGATTTATCAGTGTGAAAGCAGAAGAAAACATGCAACGATTAGCAAATCTCATCTAAAAATAATAAGTTTGTTCTAATGCCTGATTTTACTAAACAATTAAGCAAATACATTCCGGAAGGGGCTGCACCTATTATTTCAGCGTGGATCAACGACACAGGCTGTCAGTTCAAAGTGGCAAAAAGCCGGTCAACGAAATTTGGCGATTACCAGGCTCCTTTCAAACAGAATCCGCATAAAATTTCAATCAATCATGATTTAAATCATTATGCGTTTTTAGTTACGACCATTCATGAATTTGCGCACCTAAAAACTTTTCAGCAATATAAAAATAAGGTTAAGCCTCATGGATCCGAATGGAAAAACAATTTCAAATCGCTGATGAAGCCTTTCTTGAAGTTAAACATCTTTCCAAACTCCATCTTGCTCGCAATTGTCAAATACATGGACAATCCTGCCGCCTCTAGCTGTACGGATTTAAATCTATACCGTGCTTTGCGCGATTATGACAAAGTCAGCAATATGGTGACTGTAGAAACTTTGGCCGAAGAAGATTTATTTTCAATGAAAAACGGACGGGTATTTCAGAAAAAAGAAAAAGTCAGAAAACGCTACCGCTGCGTTGAGCTCAAAACAAATAAAATCTATCTCTTTCATCCGATTGCAGAAGTTTATGAATTAAAAGATACAATAGAAACGAGTTAACACACCTAAACATGAATAAAATAAAATTTATTTTTCCGTTGGTCGCTGTCGCGATAGCATCTTGCCAATCCGATAAAGCCACGGAATTCGACAGCGGCAAATTAGATTCTGCAGCAATGGCTTCCATTAATGCTGAGACTTATAAAGATTACATCACTACATTATCGTCAGATGAGTTCTTAGGAAGAAAACCTTTTACCAAAGGCGACACCTTAACGGTAGAGTTTATTGAAAAAGAATTCAAAAATATTGGTTTAAAGCCAGGGAATGGAGATTCCTATTTCCAAGAAGTTCCGATGGTCGAAATCGATTCAGAACCTGTCGAAAAAACATTGGTTTTTAAAGGTGCAAATGGAGAATTAAAAAGTTCATACCTGAATGATTACGTGATCGGAACATCCAAATTGCAAGATAAGATCGATGTCAGTAGCACGGATTTGGTTTTTGCTGGCTTTGGTATTGTTGCGACAGAATACAATTGGAACGATTATGAAGGTTTGGATGTAAAAGGCAAAACTGTCGTGGTGATGGTTTCCGACCCTGGACGCTACGACAAAACTTTATTCAAAGCCGATACCATGACGTACTACGGCCGCTGGAAATACAAATTTGAAGAAGCGGCGAAACAAGGCGCTACGGGAATTTTGTTGATCCACGAAACTGCTGCCGCAAGTTATGGATGGAATGTTGTCCGGTCAGGCTGGTCTGGCCCTCAATTGGAATTGATCGGAAAAGAAGGGGCGCAGCAAGTAGATTTTCAAGGCTGGATAACTAATCAAACTGCATTAGACTTATTTAAATTGGCTGGTATCGATCCGAAAGTAATGGAAGACGCGAAGAAGCCAGGTTTTAAACCTGTCGATTTAAAGGTTTCTACATCGGTTAAGTTGGCTACAACTTTTAGAAAGTCCAAATCCAACAATGTGATCGGAAAAATTGAAGGTTCGAAACGACCTGATGAAGTGATTATCTATACTGCGCATTGGGACCATTTAGGAATTGGCGAATCGACGGATGGCGATTCGATTTTCAATGGCGCAATCGATAATGCGACTGGGGTTGCGGCGTTGTTTGAAATTGCAAAGGCATTTCAGGTTGCAAAAGTAAAACCGGAGCGTACAATCGTTTTTCTCGCGGTTACTGCTGAAGAAGAAGGATTATTAGGTTCTGCGTATTACGCAGAAAACCCAATCTATCCATTAAACAAAACCGTTGCGAATCTGAACATGGATTCGTTCAATCCGGTTGGCGCTATGGATGCCGTTTCCGTTGTGGGAATTGGACAAACCGAGTTAGAAGATTATGCGGCAAAATCTGCTGCAAAATTCAACCGCACGGTTGTAGGCGATAAAAATCCTTCATCCGGTGGTTTCTACCGTTCTGACCATTTCAATTTTGTCAAAAAAGGAATTCCAGGACTATATATGGGAAGCGGTGGAAATTACATTTCTACAGATACAACAGCACTTGAAGTACGCAAAGAAGCATTGGCTGGACGTTACCATACCGTTATGGACGAATTGGACGAGCATTGGGATTTTGAAGGAATTATGCAAGATGTCCGACTGTTTTTCGATGTGGGCTATACGTTGAGCATGGAGAAAACTTTCCCGAATTTCAAACAGAAATCAGAATTTAAAGATTTAGGCGACAAACGCCTTTCAAAATAGTACCTTTGTAGAATTAGAAAAAATATAAAAACTTTATGTTAGTAGGAATGAAACATTTACACTCAACTTTAGCGGTTATCTTGCTTTTGGCATTAATCATTGCTATTGTCATTACCCTTGTTAATTATCTAGGCAACAAACCTTACAACCGTAAAATTGCGTTGATTGGATTAATTTCTGCACACCTTCAATTGGTTATTGGTTTGGTCTTGTATTTCACATCGCCACTTGGGTTTCAAAGCTTAGACGCTGGAAACATGAGCAACAGCGTTGCACGGTTATACTTTTTGGAGCATCCATTAATCAATATTCTTGCGATTGTATTAATCACAGTTGGTTATTCGAAAGCAAAAAAATTAGCTGACGCGAAAAAAGCAAACCAAACGGTTTTGATTTTTTACGTTTTGGGATTGATTTTGATTTTATCAAGAATTCCTTGGAGCACTTGGTCGCTATTCAACTAAGCAAAAAAACAAATTAAATAGATATGCCGGGATGTTCATTCCGGCATTTTTTTTGGCATCCAGAAAATCAATAAGTTTTCTTGGGCGTTCCCCTAAAAGGTCGGGCTATCCGTTCCAAGTCCTCGCGCCGTTGCACGTCGCTGTGGGCTTTCCACTTCTATCCCTAACGCGGTCGTTGCAAAAAAAATTGAGGCAGTGACTGAGAAAATCTAGCTCATAAAAAAAAGGCTAAACTATCTTTTACGATAATCTAGCCTTTTGGTATGTGTGTAAAAAATAAAACTTAGAAAGTTCTATCCTTATTTCTTTCCGAAACCTAAAATAGCAAACACAGTTTTAAATGCAATAAATGAAGCAATTAAAATAGCAATGTTGGCAATCCAAGAGAACAACGACGTTGATTGGCTCAAAGAAGGAACAACATCAGGTACAAAACGAATAAAAACTCCTACTAAACCAATTACGATTGCAATCGATAATGTCACATAATATTCCGTTTTATTGGCGTTATTATCTGTTTTTTTAGGCTGTCTTTGCGCCACTGTATTTTCCATGTTTATTTAAATTAAAATGTAAAAGTAAAAAAAAGATATGAATTGTGAAAAATTGAACCCGATTTAAGTTCGAATTTCCACTCAAACTATCTTAAAGCTTGTTCCAAATCAGCGATTAAATCTTCCGCATCTTCAATACCTACAGAAATACGGATTAAATTGTCGACCACACCTACTTTCTCTCTAGTCTCTTTTGGAATAGAACCGTGCGTCATCGTTGCCGGATGGTTAATCAGCGATTCAACACCTCCCAAAGATTCCGCCAAAGTAAATACCTTGAACTGAGAAGAAATTCTAAACGTTTCTTTTAAATCCGCATCCTTCAAAACAACTGAAATCATTCCGCCGAAATCACGCATCTGCTTTTTCGCGATTTCATGACCCGGATGGTCTTCAAAACCTGGCCAATAAATTTTTTCGATTTTTGGATGGTTTTTTAAATATTCAGCTACAATACGTCCGTTTTCCGAATGCGCTTTCATGCGCAAATGCAAGGTTTTAATTCCTCTTAAAGCAAGAAATGCATCTTGTGGTCCTGGAGTCCCTCCTACTGCATTGTAGAAAAACCAAAGTTTTTTGTACAATTCTTCATCATTCACAATCAACGCGCCCATCACGACGTCCGAATGTCCATTGATGTATTTCGTTGCCGAATGCATCACTAAATCAGCACCTAAGTCCAATGGATTTTGCAAATATGGAGAAGCGAATGTATTGTCTACAGCATAAAGCACTTGATGTTGCTTCGCAATCTTACCGATTTCTTCCAAATCAGCGATTTTCAAAGTTGGATTTGTTGGAGTTTCTATCCAGATTAATTTGGTGCGTTCATTTATTCCCGCTTCAACTTCTGCTAAATCAGAGGTGTTGACAAATTTAAATGTAATGCCATATTGCTCATACACCTTCGTGAAAATACGATACGAACCACCATACAAATCATCGCCAGTCAACACTTCATCGCCCGGCTTCAATAAACGCAAGACACAATCCGTAGCAGCCATGCCGCTAGAAAATGCTAAACCATATTGACCGTTTTCTAAAGCGGCCAAACAATCTTCCAAAGCTTTGCGCGTTGGATTTGTTCCTCTTGAATATTCGTAACCTTTGTGCTCGCCTGGAGAACTTTGCTGGTAAGTAGAAGTTTGATAAATTGGAGTCATTACGGCTCCCGTTGTTGGGTCTGCTTGTTGTCCAGCATGGATTGCTTTCGTAGCAAATTTATAACTCATGTTTCTGTCTATTTTTTTCGATAAAATGTAAAGCTATCAAAAATCTAACGGAGAAGGGTATTTAAAAGTATAATTCAAATCATTTTGAAGTAAAGTTCCAGATACATTTTTCTTGAACGAGCTGATATTTTCAAATGCTGAAGGAAGTTCAAAATTGTATTTTTTTGCCGAGGCAAGAATGACCTCCTTTTTCAATGGATGTTCGGGCGCAACAGCATTGTATATGCGCTCACGCATCGGGATTTCAAATGCCAGATGAAGCAGGCCAAACACATCCTCAAGGTGAATGAAATTAGCAATCTCATCCCCAGAGGTGCATACTTTATTTTCGAAATATTTTGCAAATATCCGATTCAAACCGAATAATCCACCCAATCGAAATAGATAAGAATTTGACAAGGTCAAAATTATTTGTTCCGCTACTAAAAGCTTCGGGTCTAATTGCGATTCGTTGTAGGTAAATTCTGAAACAGTTTTCGTCTGATTGGGATAAATCCCAATGGATGACAAATAAATCAGTTTGGAATATTTAAGGGGAGTTACGAAATTTTTGACATGATAAAACCGATTGCGAATATCATCTACCGAATTCTTTTTCGAAGCTGGAACACTGACCAGAATGGCATCGAAATATTCCGGAAAACCAGCAGGCGGATTTTCATCCGAATCAAAATCGAGCATAAAAGAAAAAACACCTTCGTCTGAAAGACGATGATGTTTTTCCAAAGTTGTTGTCGAAGCCCAAATTTTATATCCCTGTTTATGCCAAGCTTTTGCGGCGAACTCGCCAACCCAACCACAGCCTAAGATTAAAATGTGCTTCATTGTATTTTAATAAGCTTTAGCAAATAAAACTCGTTTGTTCGAAGGTTTTCCTGTAAAGATACACACGCCTTCTTCTTCCTTCACATCCAAAGGAATACAACGAATGGTCGCTTTCGTTTCTTCTTTGACACGTTTTTCAGTTTCTACGGTTCCGTCCCAGTGACAAGAAATAAAGCCTCCTTTATTTTCCAATACTTCTTTGAATTCTTCATAAGAATTCACTTCCGTAATGTGGCTATCTCTGTAATTTAATGCCTTTTGATGAATAGAATCTTGAATTTCATTCAATAACGCTTCGATGTGGTCAGCCAATCCGTCTTGCGAAACAGTTTCTTTCGTCTGGATATCGCGACGAGCCAGCTCCACCGTTCCGTTTTGCATATCGCGAGCGCCAATAGCTACGCGCAATGGAACACCTTTCAATTCCCATTCTGCAAATTTAAAACCAGGACGCTGTGTATCGCGGTCATCGTATTTAAAGGAAATATCTTTCGTTTTAAACTCTTTTGTTAAGCTATCGACAAAAGCATCCAAATTTGCCTTTTCTTCATCAGTCTTATAAATAGGAACAATCACTACCTGAATTGGGGCTAATTTTGGAGGCAATACCAAACCTTGGTCATCCGAGTGAGCCATAATCAAAGCACCCATTAAGCGAGTAGATACTCCCCAAGAAGTCGCCCAGACATGTTCTAGTTTACCTTCTTTCGATGTAAACTTCACATCAAAAGCTTTCGCAAAATTTTGTCCCAAGAAATGAGAAGTTCCAGCCTGCAATGCTTTACCGTCTTGCATCAGCGCTTCTATACAATACGTATCCAAAGCACCTGCAAAGCGCTCGTTTTCTGTTTTGCGACCACGGATAACCGGAACCGCCATTGTATTTTCAGCAAAATCAGCATACACATCCAACATGCGTTCAGTTTCTTCGATTGCTTCTTGTTGAGTCGCGTGTGCTGTATGGCCTTCTTGCCATAAAAATTCAGCCGTGCGCAAAAATAAGCGTGTACGCATTTCCCAACGAACGACATTCGCCCATTGATTTACCAAAATCGGAAGGTCGCGATAGGATTCAATCCACCCTCTGTATGTATTCCAGATAATGGTTTCCGAAGTCGGGCGAACAATCAATTCTTCCTCCAGCTTTGCATCTTCGTCAACTACAATATTTCCATTTCCGTCATTTTTCAATCGGTAATGAGTCACTACTGCACATTCTGTTGCGAAACCTTCTACGTGAGAAGCTTCTTTTGAGAAGAATGATTTGGGAATAAATAAAGGAAAATACGCATTGCTATGACCCGTCTCTTTAAAACGCTTATCCAAGATGGCTTGCATGCGTTCCCATATTGCATATCCATACGGTTTGATCACCATGCAACCTCTTACTGCAGAATATTCTGCCAAATCTGCCTTGATCACCAAATCATTGTACCACTGCGAGTAATCCTCCGCACGGCTTGTTATTCCTTTACTCATTATATACTACTTCAATTAATGTAACAATTCATCAATTTTTTCTCTTGTTAATCCCATTTTTCTACGGTCTAAAATATTTATTCGTATTTTTGAGTAGGCGGATTAAACCCTGAGATAAATTGTGCGTCTAAGATAGAAAATAAGACTGTATAATCGAATTTTTAAGGCTGTGAATATTATGAAAAAGAACAATGTTATATATGGAGGATTTTTGTTAGCGGCATCGCTGATACTAAGTTCTTGTTCTACAAGTCGTCAAGTGACTTATAGAGATGATGTATATAATAATCGGAATACGGCGAGCGTAGCTTACCAAAGTCCTGATTATTATTACTCAGATGAGCAAGCAGTGGTTGACGCTGATGAAGACCAATTATTAGATACAGGTATTAGCGAATACTATGCGGATGAATATTCGGATGAAGCATATTACGAAGATGAATATGACGATTTAGAATATGCTGACCGCATCAATCGCTTTTACTACGCAAGTCCAGGCATGATGTATTATGATCCATGGTTCGACCCTTGGTTCGGATACGCAGGCATGGGATTCGGTTGGTCTAGCTGGGGCTGGGGCGGCGGCTGGGGAATGGGATTCGGCATGGGATTCGGTTACCCATACGGATTCGGTTATTACAACCCATACAATTACTGGGGCTTCAATTCATTCTATAATGGATGGGGTCACCCTTATTACGGATACGGTTATGGCGGAGGTTACTACAATGGAGGCTACAGACCAGGCCGTGTAGCATCTAACCGAAGCAGCACGATGCGTTCAAGAGATAACTACAATGTACGTTCTGCATCGAGCAGATCAGGTTCAAGTTCTAACCGTTCGGCAATTACAAGAGACGCTAGCGGACGTATCACAAGCACTGGCGGACGTTCTGCAGTTTCATCAAGAAGCGGTTCAAGAACAGCTGTAGGAACAACATCAAGAAGCGGAACGAGAACTTCGGTTGGTTCTTCGGACAGAAGCGGTACTAGAACTTCAGTGGGAACTAGAACTGCAGTGGGTTCTTCGGTGAACGGAAGCAGAACTTCAGTGGGTTCATCTAGCAGATCAGGCAGCAGAACTTCAGTAGGAACTGGATCAAGTACTCAACGTGGAACGATTAACTCTTCTAGCAGAACTCGTTCAACTCAAGGAGTATCAACTTCTTCACGCTCTACGCAAGGAAACACTACGCGTTCAGCTCCATCATCTTCAAATGTTGGATCGTCACGCAGCAGCGCGCCTACACGTTCTACTCCTCAACCAAGCAGTAGCTCAATGAGCAGAGGAAGCTCAGGTGGATCGATGTCAAGCGGTGGTGGCGGTGGTTCTTCACGTGGCGGCTCTGGAGGTGGCGGTGGTTCATCTCGATCAGGAGGTAGAAGATAATTCGTTAGAACATATAGAATAGCCAATAAAAATATCTATTGGCTATTTTTTTGCAATTACTATAAACTTATGATAAAAAAAGTTACTTTACTAACAACATTATTATCCGTAGGAACAATTTTAACTCAAGCTCAATCTGTTAAAGACGCGCTGATTATTTCTCAGGAATTCAATAATGGAACAGCACGATTCAAAGGACTTGGAGGTGCTCAGACAGCTTTGGGTGGTGATATCAGTTCCATCTCTGGCAACCCCGCAGGATTGGGTTTCTTTGGTCAATCAGATTTTTCTGTGACTGGAAGTTATCTAAACACTAAAAATAAAGGTTCTTACTTTGGAGAAACAAATTCACAATCGAAAAATAATTTCGGTGTGGATAATGCAGGTATTGTTTTGCACATGCCTACTTACAGAAATGGCGGTAATTTAGACAAAGGCTGGTTGAATTTTAACGTGGGTGTTTCCTATAATAAAACCAATAACTTTACGAATCACCTGTTTTATGGAGGTACAAATTCGAACAGTACCATCGTTCAGTCTTACACAGACTTGATGTATCAAGATGCGACTTGGCAAGAAGATTTTCAAGACACGTATTTGGTAGAGCCTTATGGAGATGCTAGCAAAGGTTTTTTCCCAATCACTAGAGAGGGTGATGCAAAGTATCAGCAAAACGAATTGGTAGAAACAGGTTATAATTCAAGAACGAATTTATCATTCGGCGGTAATTACAGCAACAAATTCTACGTAGGTGTTAGCTTTGGATTTACTTCATTGCGCTATGATGCTAGCAAGCATTTTGGCGAATATGGATGGACAAAAGATGCTGCCGCGGTAGCTGCAAATAATCCAAATTCTGTATTCTTGGACCCAACAAATGACGCAAACCAGTACTTAGATGCGAGTTATGATTTAGTTGACAATTATGGATATTCTAGCAGAGGTTCTGGATTTGATTTTAAATTAGGTTTTATCTATAAACCAAAAGAAGACTGGAATATTGGTGTCACTATTCAGACTCCGACCTGGATGACGATAAGCGATCATCTGTATACGTATAAAGAAACTAGTTTCTATGATGACGAGAATACAGACACAAGATTTGGTTATAACAGATTAGTAATAGATCCAATTGACCCGACTGACTATAATGTCAGAACACCGTTCAAATTTAGTTTAGGAGCAACGAAATTTTTCAGCAGAGGATTAATTACAGCTGATGCTGAATTTGTTGATTACAGTTCTACTCGTTACCGCGAAATTGACGGAATGTATATGGATAATGCATATACTAGGTATATCGACGATACTAATAATGGCATTAAAGAAACCTACAAAGCGGCTATTAATGCGCGATTGGGTGGCGAAGTCCTTATTAATTCCTTTTTGAGCGGACGTGCGGGTGTTAATTATTTTGGCACCCCTTATAAAAATGCGGATAACTCGAATTACAATGGTAGTTTGGGACTTGGCGTTAAATTAAATAGTTCACTTTATTTAGATTTAGCGGTTCAGCATTCGATATTGAAATATAGCGAAAGTCCTTATGTTTACGATCAAGAATTCTGGGGAACGGCAAGTCCGGTAGCAGATATTACCGTAAATCGTACTAATGCAGTATTGACTTTAGGGGCAAAATTCTAAGGTAACTACAGTCCAAAAAAAATCGGGCGGAATTTTATTCCGCCCGATTTTTTTTGAAGTAAAACGTAAAAAATTCAAAAGTAAAAATTCAAAAGTAAAAAAGTATAGCGGTTATGTGAGGGTGTTTACGTTAGTTAAAGTACATGTGAAACAATCGATCTTATCTAAGGAAAGTCGGCTTATCGCTTAAAGCCTAACGCCTAAAGCGGGTCAAGACGTTAAGCTTTCTTTTCTGCTACTCTTCTGACGAACAGGTTGTAGTTTTCGTGTTTCTCGACATAGATTTCTTCACCTACGTCAATGAAGCCGTCTAAGGCCACGGCATCGTACCAAACATCGTCAATTTCAATCTTTCCGGCAGGACGAAGCACAGTTTTCGCAATCCCATTTCGATTGATCAGATTCAATTTTGGAACAGATGATGTATACCCGGTTTCGGCGGTTTGTTCATCTTGAAGAACAAGTTTTTTGAAGGCTGAGGATTTCAATAGATCCTTGCCAAATAAGACCATTAAGACAACAGTAAGCACCATAGCGCCTACAACAATTAAAAACGAGTTCATTAATAAACCAGGTTGAGTAAATTTAAAATCCAAATAATCATTTGACACCATTGAGAATGCCAAACCACATAACATAAAAATAATTCCTAAAATTCCGGGCAGGCCGAATCCGGGAATCACGAAAATTTCGAGGGCGAGCAAAATAACGCCTATCACAAACAGCGCAATTTCCCAATTATCGGCCAAACCCTGAAGGTACAACGGCGCGAAAAACAGGGCTCCACAAACCAGCGCGACGACTAAAGCGAAACCAATTCCCGGTGTCTGCAACTCCATATAGATGCCACCAATAATCCCCAAAATCAATAGTCCGCTCACAATCGGATTGATTAACAAGGCAATGAGCGAATCGATAAACGTGATTTCGTGCTGAACAACTGTCGGATTTTCAATCTTTAAATTTGTATAAATTGCATTTTCATTGGCAACCGCAGCGACAGCGACTCCAGCATTGACGGCTTCTGTTGCAGTAAAAGTCAATAGCTTTCCATCTTCCTTATAAGTTGGCAAAGAGATTTCTGGATCTACAAAAGCTTCAGCTATTTTAGGATCACGCCCTTTGGCTTCCGCCGTAGCGCGCATCAATCCTCGCATATACGACTGGTATTTCTCTGGCATGATCTCTCCAGAACCATTGACCACACTTGCCGCGCCTATACTCCCACCGTTGTGCATGTAAATTTTGTCTGATGCTAATGCAATCAATGCTCCAGCAGACGCCGCATTGTTATTGACATATACAATCGTCTGAATTTTGGAATCCAACAACTGCGAACGGATGGAATCTGCAAAATTTACAGCACCGCCAAATGTATTCAAATCGATTAGAAAATAATCGGCCTTTGCCTCTACCGCGCCTTCATATGCTTTCTTAATTGTACGCCAAGCATTTGGGCCAATCTCGTCTTGCAATTCCACCTTATAAATTTTCTGCGCATAGCCATTAAATGTTATAACAAGAAAAAAGAGGAGAAAGGGCCAAATTGATTTCGTAATTTTGTTCATATTTTAATAGATAATCTGCCAAAACGTAGTTTTGAGAATGACTAAATATACGATTAATAAAGCTTTTCAAAGAAAATTTCCAGCGATTATTTGGAAGATAGAGGTCGATAATCAACAAAAATACATAGCGGTAGAAACCCGTGAACCAGATTCTACGGATGTGTTTATTTCTGTCATAGCATTCAACGGCAATCCCATCCTACTCGATTATCCCTTGCTGGAAAAAGACTGGACTTTGGATTCTATACAATCCACATACCTTATTTTTAAGAAAATCGGGGAAAACACGCCAACAAAAGAAGGCCTGCTGATTTTAGATTTTGTTACAAAACAAGAAATCTTAAGATCCTACGAATATAGTTTATTGGATGTTTATACTTCGGTGCTGAAAGTCAAACACCGCCTTTTTGCCTCTGGCATGGACGAATATATCCAACTGGAAAGCGGCCAGAAAATCCAACAAGCAGCAGTTCCGCAGCTAACGAGACCCACAAACAACATCGCTTATCCTTATGCCATCGAATTTCAAAAACCTGCTGTTTTAGATAAAATCGATTATGACGGAAGTCTTTGGATGAGTAAACTTGATGACTTATACCTATGGTGCTTTCACCAGAAGCAGCACAAAGGATACAATTTAAAATTATGCATTAGTGATTTAAACCAAATTTTAGTTTCGGAGGTCATACTTGAAGATTTAGAAAAACAAATCCCCCAACCTTATTTTCAGGTAGGCAACCAAATCTTTCTAATGTCATATAATAAACAAGAAATTGTTTCGTATTTAGTATAATTGCAAATTATTATGAATTTTAGCGTATTGAAATTATCTATTCCACAGCAAGTAATAGCGTTCTTATTTTTTGGAATGTTATTTTCAACTGAATTACAAGCGAAATCAACGACACTTACGCTTGTTCCGGATTCCGTTGGAACAGAAATTATTAATGGAGAAGTTTACATCATCCATAAAGTTGTTCGAAATGACACTTACTATCAATTAGGCAGACAATATAATGTTCCGGTTAAAACAGTTATGGATGCCAATAACAAAAAGAACTTGAAACTTGGCGACACCGTTAAAGTTCCGACAGGCAGAAAAGCTACATCCACAGCACCTATATTGATCAACCCAAACCAAGCGTCAAAACCAGCTCAGGAAATCAGGCCTCAAGACATTTTTACAGAATATAAAGTAAGCAAAAGTGAAACTTTGTATTCCATTGCGAAAAAATTCGGAACTAATGTTCCTGACTTAAAACGAGCAAATAATTTAACTTCTGACAGCCTGCGAGATGGCATGCTTTTAAAAATTCCAAACGGAAATATTCCTGAGCCAGAACCAGAACCAATCGAAATTATTCCCCTACCCGTTCCAATCGAGCAACCAACGGTAGATTTAAGCGCGTTTGAAGCAAATAAATACGGTATTCGCGAGAAGAAAGAAAAAGGCGTTGGTATCTGGATGGATAATCTGGAATCAGATGGAAAAAGCAATTTGGCTTTGCACAAATCCGCACCAATAGGCACAATCCTTAAAATCACAAACCCCATTACGAATAATGTAACTTATGCAAAAGTTGTAGGTAAATTTTCTGATAACGTCGATACACAAGATGCCATCGTTGTGTTGTCTAAGTCGGCTGCGTCCTATATTGGCGTGCATGACAGGCGTTTTTTGGTTGAAATTACTTACGGAGTCCCATTAAATTTTGAGTAGCATGCAGAAACCATATGTTATAGGAATCGCTGGCAGCAGCGGTTCTGGAAAGACATTTTTTCTAAAAAACTTTTTGAATCATTTTTCCGAAGAAGAAATTACCTTAATTTCTCAAGATGATTATTACATTCCTGCCAATACCAAAACTCAGGAAGAAAATCGCTTGTACAATTTTGATATTCCAACATCAATCGATAGGGATTCTTTTTTCAAGGACATAAAAAGCCTATTTGACGGCAACACTATTTATAAGCAAGAATACACCTTCAATAATCCTGAACTTACGCCTAAACTGTTGGAAATAAAACCAGCTAGAATTTTGGTGGTTGAAGGGTTGTTCATTTTTCATTACTCGGAAATCAATGAACTTCTGGATTACAAAATCTTTATGGATGCAGACGAATCGATTGCATTAAAAAGACGTTTAAAGCGTGATTTAATCGAACGAGGTTATGATGAAGATGATGTGATGTATAAATGGGTGAACCATGTTGTGCCTTCTTATAATGAATATTTATTGCCGTTTCGCGAGAGCTGTGATTTAGTTATACGCAATAACACCGACGATCCGGTCGTATTGCATAGCATTACCGATAGCATAGCAAATGATTTGCGAGTGAATGTAATTTAGAATCAATTTAAATAAAATTTTATTTCTATATTTGTGGCAGCAATGCTTTACGAATTACACATCATTAACAACAGCGTTTCTGTTAGCCCTTTTGAACAAACAAAAGGCTTAAACCCCTATTCTGAGTTCAGTAACTGCGACTTTAAAAAATGTTGCAAGAAATTTAAGAAGGGCAAACGTTGCAAAAAATGTCCAGACCGTTAATCGGACTATTTGATGCTTCGCATCATTTAGAAGCAGAATTTTCCGCAAAAATCATTTCAATCACTTAATTTTTTGTCAATACTAGAAATTTCTTAGACCTGAAAAGGATAAGTCTTATTTTTGTACCATGAAATTTACGCCCAAGCAACTCAAATGGATTTTGAGGACATATCCCCCCTTTTTCTTTCAACGAATCTGGGTAAATAAAATTCATCCGGATTTTATGGGAATCGATGTAACCATTTCTAAAAGTTTTCTGAACATCAATGCCAATAAAACTATTTTTGGCGGCACCATCTTTTCATCGTTGGACCCTTTGCATTCCATTTTATTGGATCAGATTTTCCAAGCCAAGGGTTTGTCAAAAACCGTAGCATGGCTAAAATCGTCTCAAATCTCTTTCTTAAAACCTGGGACTAACAAATTAAAAATTTCCATACGCTTGATTCCCGAAGAAATAGATGAAGCTTTGGAGATCATTAAGACCCGTGGAAAAGTGATCAAAACATTTCAGACAGATGTTTATGACCTTAAGGGAGTTTTGTGTGCCCAAGCAACGAACGAAGTTTACATTCGAGATTTGAATTACATTATTGACCGAACAAAAAAAGGATAATCATAATTTATAACATTTATATTCAATTGAACATGAAAAAAATATATTTAGTGCCCGTACTTTTAGCAGGAGTTTTGGTTTCTTGCCAGAATAAAAAAGAAGCAGAAGACAAGAAATTGGCAGACCAAGCCATCGCCATCCACGATGAAATCATGCCTCAAATTTCTTCGTTTGATAAAGCAACTATTGAAATCGATTCAATTTTGTTAAATCTGAACGCAATAAAAGTCGCTAATCCAGAATTGGATACAACAACTACAAGAACGGAATTGACTTCATTAAAAGTTAATTTAGAAGCTGCGACGGATAACATGATGATCTGGATGAAAGATTACAGCTTGGATAGCACGGATGTGGCTTATCAACAAGCAGAAGTTGATAACGTTACGGCCATGAAAAAACAGTTTGATGATGTTTCAAAAGAATCTGAAACAAAACTTAGCCCATTCAGAAAATGATAAGAATCCATTTTATTTTTTCTTTTCTGGTCGGGCTTTCTTTATTGGCTTGCCAAACAGAAAAGAAAAAATTACCCATTTACGGTAACCGCGAAGCGGAAGAAAAAGTTGTCGATGGCAAAACTATAGTCGATACGATTTATCATACGATTCCAAATTATGAATTTCTGAATCAGGATAGCGTGATCATCACTAATAAAGTGTTTGAAAACAAAATTTATATCAGTAATTTCTTTTTCACGCATTGTCCGACCATCTGTCCAACGATGCAACGCAATCTGTTGAAGTTTTATGAAAAATATAAAGGCGATCCTCGCATCGCATTTCTGTCGCACAGCATAGACTTTAAATACGATAGCCCATCGGTTTTAAAAAGTTATGCAAACAAATTAGGTGTTGATTCAGAACAATGGCAATTTGTAACCGGCGACAAAGCATCGATTTATAAAATGGCGGACAATTATTTTGTCTACGCCAAAGAAGACAAAAATGTTCCGGGAGGTTATGACCATCAGGGATATTTAGTCTTGGTAGACCATGACAAACGAATCCGCGCAGCGTACGACGGTACAGACGACGAGCAGGTTCAATTGCTTTTCAACGATGTGGAGACCTTGCTTAAGGAATATGAGTAATGCCAAGTTTCAAATTATCGACTAGCCTATTCGCAATATTGGGATTGGTAATTGCATTTAGCAATTGCCAATCAAAAGAAAGTGTTGAGAAAGCGCAATACGTTGCTAACGGACGAAAGCTGTTTGCGACACATTGCCAAAACTGTCATGGAGCAGATGGCAAAGGCCTTGGCAAACTCTATCCTCCGCTGGACGATACGCTATTTTATAAAGAACATCAAGATAAACTGGCTTGCTACATAAAATATGGCATCGATACCACGATTCATGTTCATGGAATAGCTTACAACAGCAAAATGCCTGAAAATCCTACCTTAACTCCAATAGATATTGCTTACCTGATTACCTACATCACGACGGAATTTGGAAACAGTGAAACAAAAGTGAGTGTAGATGACGTGAATAAACAGCTTGAAAACTGTCAATAATAGGCATAAAAAAAGGTTTTCAAACGGGGAGAATGAAAACCTTTACTAACCAATTATAAACCTAAATTATGATACCACAAAGATAAGTGTATTTCCTACACTTTGCAAATAATTTTTTAATTATTTTTAATTATTTGTAATAAAATTCATTTTTCTTGATTTTTGAGCCAATAAACTAGCATATTCCGATTAAAAAATTTTCTCGTATAACAACTTTTTGACAAAAGGGCATCGGATTAATTGATACATTTGCTACTAGAATGAACGTTCAATTGATAGATAAACGAGAAGGAATTTTTTCCGCCACATTAACACTTATTCACGAGAACGGGTTTCATGGCACAGCCATGAGTATGATTGCTAAAAAATCGAACGTTTCCATTGGTACCATTTACCATTATTTCCCTTCTAAGGACAACCTTATCCAAGAGATTTATTACCACTGCAAAAACGAGCTTTACAATTATATTTTCGAAACAATTGATAAAAATGACTCTTATAAAAGCCATTTCTTTATAATTTTTCAACGATTCACTGATTTTTATCTCAAAAATGTCGATATGTTCAGTTTTATGGAGCAGTTTTATTCTTCGCCATATAACGACCATTCTTACGATGAGAAATCAAAATACTTGTGCCACGACAATAAAATTTATGATTTTTTAATGGAAGGAATTCATTCCGGCCAATTAAAAGACAAGAATGTCCACATTCTAAGTTCTGCATGCATTGGTGGACTTGTCTCTTTCGCGAAGAAAGTGCTTTATGGAAAAGTGGAATATAAGGAGCAGTATTTAACAGAGATTATTGACATTATCTGGACCGGCGTAAAAAAATAACACACTAAGAATGAGATTAACCTTTAAAGTTTTAGGACTAGCCATGCTCTTCACGGCTTCTTGGGTAACCAAGGGGTTATCGCAAGATTCTACCATTAATTTATCACCAAATGCAAATTTGGAAGAATTATTAGATTTTGCATTAAAGAACACGATCAGCATAAAGAAAGCATATATCGGCGAGGAAATCGGAGAGCGCGAAATCGCCTCTGCTATTTCAGGATGGTATCCTCAGGTCAACGGAACGGGGAGTTTAAATCATTTCCTAATCGTTCCGACGTCGATTGTCGGGGGAAATGCCATTCAAATGGGACAAGAAAATTCAAGTTCCTTGTTGTTTCAAGCGAACCAAACCATTTTCGATCCTTCATTGCTACAGGCATCAAGAGCTTCAAAATTTATCCGCGAGCAATACAAACAAACGACTGAAACCTCAAAAATCAATACGGTAGTCGATGTGAGCAAAGCTTACTACGATATATTGACTACAGAAAAACAAATTGTTATTATCGAAGAGAACATCATTCGCTTGCAGAAACAGTACAATGATTCGCATGTACAGTATGAGGTCGGTATGGTCGATAAGACGGATTTTAAACGTGCACAAATTTCGCTTAATAACAGCAAAGCAGAACTTAAACAGACCGTTGAAATCAGAAAATACAAATACGACTATTTGAAACAATTGCTTGGTATCTCCAATAAATACCCATTGGATTTGTCGTACAACGATGAAGACATGGAATCGAAAATTTTTATGGATACCGTGACGACCATCGACCCAAAAACGAGAATTGAATTTAAACAATTGGAAACACTACAGTCTATTCAGCAATTAAATACACAATACCACAAATGGACTTTTTTACCTACGCTGAGTGCTTATGGCAATTATAATTTCAACTACGTCAACAACAGCTTTACTCAATTGTATACAAATAATTTACCAAGCTCAAGCGTTGGCCTTTCGTTAACGATGCCAATTTTCCAAGGAATGAAACGCATTCAGGAAGTTCGCAGATCCGAGTTAATGGAAACGCAATTGGATTGGGACATGAAGGAACTTAATAACGTTATCAATACGGAATATTCGGCAGCGATGGCAAGTTATAAAGCGAACATCATCGAATGGAAAAATTCCAAAGACAATGTGCTCCTATCCGAAGAAGTCTACAATACATTAAAACTACAATATGATTCCGGCATTAAAACCTATTTGGATCTAATGACTGCGGAAACAGATTTAAGAACCAGTCAACTCAATTATTTAAACGCCTTGTTTGCTGTATTATCTAGTAAAATAGATGTTCAAAAAGCTTTGGGAATTATACCTATTCAATAATCAAATTATTTTTATAACATGAAATCCACTATATCTTTCGCCGCTTCACTTACTGTATTTGCATTCTTTCTGCATGCATGTGGTAATAAAAATAATACTAATCAGGCTGGTCCCCAAGAAAAGATTGTTCCTGTAACGACTTCGGTCGTTGGATCTGAAATTGTGACTGCCATCCGAAATTTCCCGGCAACGGTTGTTGCTCTGAACGAAACCGAACTTAGAGCAGAAGTTTCGGGATACATCACCAACATTTATGTCAGTGATGGTGCATCCGTCAGTAAAGGACAGCGTTTATATGAAATCGACAGAACGCGCTACGTCGCAGAGGTAGATCAGGCAAAAGCCAATTTAAATATCGCAGAATCGAACTATGAGCGCGTGAAGAAAGATGTGGAGCGTTATAAAACGTTGCAAGCGAAAGATGCTATTGCGAAGCAAACAGTGGATTATGCGGAAACAGATTTAAACAATCAGCAAGCGCAGGTTCAAGGTGCTCGCGCAGCATTGAGCACTGCCACAACCAACTTAAACCGTTCGGTCATTACAGCACCGTTTGCTGGAACTGTCGGTATTTCGATGGTTCGTAATGGCGCTTTGGTTTCGGCAGGGACAACTTTGTTGAATACGATTTCTTCGACAAATCCAATTGCAGTCGAGTTCCAGATCAATGAAAAAGAAATTGACAGAATTGTCGATCTTCAAAAAAACAAAGCAACAAACGCAATCAAAGTCACTTTGCCAAACGGAACATCGTATGACGAACCTGGATTTATTTCAACCATGGATCGCGCTGTTGACCGCAATACGGGAACGCTTAAAGTTAGGGCAACATTCAATAACAACCAACAAAAACTTCGCGTGGGGATGAATCTGTTATTAAATATTTCGACGCTTTCAGATGCTGAAGAATTAATTGTTCCTTACAAAGCTGTTGTTGAACAGTTAGGTGTTTACAACGTCTTCACTATCAGCGATAGCAGTACGGCTGTGTTCAAAGAAGTGAAATTAGGAAGTAAATTCGAAGACAAAGTGGTTATTACCTCTGGATTAAATGCTGGAGATGTGGTTATCGTTGATGGTGCAAATAGCATCGTTGAAGGCGGAAAAGTAAGCACAAAAAAGAACTAAAAATTTAACGCTCAATTTAAATCACAATAAATGATTTCAGAAGTTTTTATCAAGCGACCCGTAACGGCCATGGTCATATCGATTTTGATATGTATCATCGGAGGGATTTCCATATACACTTTACCGATCAGTCAGTATCCAAATATTGCACCACCGACAGTTTCTGTGAGCGCGACCTATACTGGAGCAGATGCACAGACCGTTGAGCAAACGGTAACGACACCGATTGAAAGTCAGATTAATGGTACTCCGGGCATGCTTTATTTGCAGTCTACGAGTACATCAGATGGTTCGTCTCGAATCACGGTCACGTTTGAAGTTGGTACAGATATCGATATTGCAACCTTAGACGTTCAGAACAGAGTTGGAATTGCTGAACCCGTATTACCAGAAGCGGTTAAGCGTTTAGGAGTTGTTACTCGGAAAGCCAACTCGGACGTTTTGATGATGGTTTCGCTGATTTCGCCTAATGGAACGCGTAACAATAATTTTTTAGCAAATTACACCAATCTCTATTTGAAAGATGAGATTATGCGTGTCAAAGGTGTGGGTGATGTTATGGCTTTTGGCCAACCTTTCTCCATGCGTATTTGGCTTGATGCTAATAAATTAGCAAATTTAAATCTAACACCTGCTGTAATCAGTACAGCTATTCAAGAACAAAATTCAAGAATGCCGGGTGGTAGTGTCGGTGGACGTCCTCAAGAATCTACGCAGGTTTTTGAATACCCGATTATTACGGACAGTGACCTGTCGGAAGTTCAGGATTTCGAAGACATTATTGTCAAAACGAATACGGACGGCTCGAATGTACTGTTAAAAGACGTTGCTCGTGTAGAATTAGGTCAATTCAACTACACAACATTTACCAAAGTAAATGGACAAACTTCTTCCGGGATGATGATTTATCAAACACCTGGCGGAAATGCGGTAGAAACGGCCGATGGAATTTATGCGTCGTTGGAAGAATTGAAAAAATCATTTCCTTACGATGTGGATTATGTCGTGAGTTATGAGACAGTTTCGGTTGTCCATGCATCCATCAATGCCGTAATTCACACCTTAGTTGAAGCTTTAATTTTAGTAACGCTGGTTGTATTTTTCTTCTTGCAGTCATGGAGAGCAACTTTAATCCCTTTGCTTGCAATTCCAGTTTCGATTATCGGAACGTTTATCTTCTTTAATTTATTCGGGTTTTCAATCAATAACCTGACGATGTTGGCCTTTGTACTCGCCATCGGGATTGTGGTCGATGATGCGATCGTCGTCGTCGAGGCCGTCCAGCATTACATTGATCATGAGAAGTTGAGTGCGAAAGAAGCAACCATTAAAGCGATGAAGGATATTACAGCGCCGGTAATTGCAATTGCCTTAATTTTGGCCGCTGTATTTGTTCCGGTAGGGTTTATTCCCGGAATGGTTGGTTTGTTGTATCAGCAATTTGCGATAACGATTGCAGTTTCGGTGATGCTGTCTGCCTTTATTGCCCTTTCATTGACACCGGCTTTATGTTCGATTATGCTTCGGCCTTCGGAAGTCAATAAGGATTCTAAAGGATTGAATAAGCTTTTTTATAAATTCAATGTATGGTTCGATAAAGTAACTCAAGGTTATTCGAAAGGTGTACAAAAATCCATTAAAGCAGCTCCTTTGGTGTTGGTGATTTTACTCTGTATTTTCATTGGAACGGGCTGGATGTTTACTTCAAAACCAACCGGATTTATTCCTGCAGAAGATAATGGCGTGTTTACTGTCGGTATCAACCTGCCGGAAGGATCATCAAGCGCGAGAACGGATGAGGTTCTGAAAGAAATTGCCGATTCGCTCCAAAGCACCTATCCTGAAATTAAATACATTACTCAGATTTCTGGAAATAACATCTTGAACCGTGCTCCAAAACCAAACGGAGGTTCCATGTTTGTTTCCTTGATTCCTTGGGGCGAACGTACCCGATCAAATCGAGATATCGTCAACGGAATTATGCGTGATTTCAGCAATTACAACAAAGCGGTTGTCTTAGCCGTTACGCCTCCAGCAATTCCTGGATTGGGTTCTTCCGGAGGATTCTCGTTGCAAATTCAAGATCAGACATCAGTGGATATCCAAGAATTTGCGGCCGTTACGCAGAAATACATAGCGGCAGTAAATGAGCGTCCTGAAGTAGGCCGTTCCTATACCCTATTCAACACCAACTCGCCAAACTATAAACTGAAGGTGGATCGAGAACAGGCGAAACGTATGGGTGTTCCGGTGTCCAATATTTACAGTACGATTTCAGCATATTTAGGAAGTACGTATATCAACGACTTTACGAAATACGGCCGTAATTACCGTGTCGTTTCCCAAGCTGACACAATGTATCGGATGCAAATTGAAGATATTGACAAGCTGTATGTAACGAATGCTGCAGGAAATGCAGTTCCTTTGGCACCACTTGTTTCTTATGAATTGATTAAGGCTCCATCATTTGTCAATCACTTTAATATCTTCCGTTCGATTGAAGTAAGTGGAGATGCCGCACCGGGATATAGTTCTGGTGATGCGTTAAATGCATTGGAAGAAGTCGCAGCAGAAGTTTTACCAGAAGGCTATTCATACGCTTTTTCAGGACTTTCTCTTCAGGAAAAAGAGTCGGGAAGCCAGACGATCATGATTTTCGGATTGTGTATATTATTCGTATTCCTACTCCTAGCCTCTTTGTACGAGAGTTGGTCAGTTCCATTTTCTATTTTATTATCCGTTCCGCTAGGCGTATTCGGTGCGATTTTGACATTGATTCTGATTCCAAGATTGGACAATAATATTTTCGCGCAGATTGGTTTGGTCACGATTATCGGTTTGGCCGCAAAAAATGCGATTTTGATTGTTGAATTTGCGAAGGAACGCGTAGATATCGGAATGAATCTGTATGAAGCAACATTAGATGCCGTAAAATTGAGATTGAGACCGATTATCATGACATCCCTTGCCTTTATATTAGGAATTATTCCACTTATGCTTTCTACAGGAGCGGGTGCTGCATCACGCCAAACAATTGGCTGGACAGTTTTCGGCGGAATGACTGCTGCAACCTTATTAGCGATTTTTATCGTACCTGTTTTGTTCGTCGTAATTACACGCGTTGCATATGGTAAAAAGAAATTGGCTGAACTAGAAGCAGGATTTGACGAAGAGAAAAAGAAAAGTTTGAGTGCGCATTAAGTAGCGCAACTAATTCATTATTTTTAAACCCTGCAAATGAATGTTTGCAGGGTTTATTTTTTAGAATATTTTCATATGACTGCTATCATCCGTGCATATCAAACAAAGGACAAAGAATCCGTAATCCATTGCATGAAATCCAATGTTCCTGCGTATTTCGCGGTAAGCGAAATCGATGATTTAATCTACTATTTAGAAAATGAAATAGAGGACTATTTTGTCTTGGAATATCATGGGGAAATTAAAGCCGCTTCGGGAATTAATTACGAACCAAAAAGAGGAAAGTTAAGCTGGGATTTTGTTGATGCTGATGCGCAGGGAAAAGGATTTGGATCCAAGTTACTAAATCACCGGCTCTCGATTCTACGCGATAATCCAGCTATAGATTTGATTACTGTTAGGACATCACAAACGGCCTTTCAATTCTATGAGAAGCATGATTTTGTTGTGCAGCGCATTGTTAAAAATTATTGGGCTGATGGATTTGATTTATATGAAATGACATACAAACCTAAACCAACAACCCAACTATAAGAAAAACATTATTATTTTAAATGTTGATCGTATTCCTGATTTAGAGAACTGGTGCGTTGTCTTAAATCTTCTGGAATACTTTTAAATTTCTTGCGAACGCTATTCAATGAGAATGCAACCGTAATGCTTGCAATTCCAGCAATAACTATCGCCAAACTAATCGCATAGACTAATGATAGCCCAGAAACCATTGGATTAATTAACAATAGGAAAGATAAAATCAAGCCTAAAATACCCCATATCAAAACGGCCCACCAATTTTTCACTTTCAATTTATTCAAATCAATCGAAAATGCGATTTGATAAATCGAATGAAACATCACGTAGAATCCTACCACGAACGGTAGCGTCGCCATGGTAATTTGAGGATAAATCATTAAATAAAAACCGACAATGGTGTACAAAATCCCCGCTGCCAATTGCCAACCCCAGCCATCAATCTGATCCTTATTGGAAATCGCAAAAACAATCTGCAAAATCCCAGAAATGAAAAAGACTACACTAAAGAATATTGCCAACGCAACGTAAGTTTCTAGAGGTGTAGTCATCGAGTAAATCCCTAAAGCAATTAAAAGTACCCCAATAATCGCCGGTACGTACCAGTATTTAATGGTACTCTGTACAGTTTTAATGTAGTTTGACATAATTTAATAGTTTTTGTATGATTAAAATTATTAAAACTTTTTTATAAAAAATAGTATAATCTTAAAATTTACAGCTTTTTAATAATGAATAAATACAATAATAAATTAATAATACATAGAATTTAATTACAAAACACTACAATTAAAACTAAACTAAATTAATTCTACTTTTAGTTTAGTTAAAAACTTGGTTATTTGGCGATGCTCAAATTTACTTCGTAACAAAAAGGTTTAATCCATTCAAAAACAGCAAGCAGATAATGATGCTAAACGAATAAATCAACAGAAAAATACTAAGGTTTTTTTATTGTATTGAACTGATTAGCTCAATCAGTTCAATATTTTAAAGATCAACTCTTTTAATAAATCTCCAGGCACAGTGTTAGGGCCAACATGCATCCCTTTTGATTTTAAGTCATAAACTTTCAATAGATGGATGGTATTCATGGTTTTCTTTCTATTGTAATTTCGCGCAGCAAGCTCATATTCTTTAATAAAAAATGGATGAACGCCCAATTCTTTTGCGGCTACAGCTGGCGATTTATCAGGTAGATAATGGTATTTCAACACTTTTGTAAAATATCCCGCCAAAGTTCCGAAAACCACTACTAGCGGATTTGCTTTAGGGTTCGCATCGAAATAATCAACAATTTGGTACGCTTTAAACGCTTGCCTTTTCGACAAGGCGGTATTCAGTTCAAACACATTGAAATCCTTACTTATACCAATGTTCTTCTCAATATCGGCAGCACCTATTTCAATTTCTTTAGGAACATTCAAAACCAATTTTTCAATCTCATTCGCTACCTTCGACAAATCAGTTCCTAAATATTCGGCCATCATCGCTGATGCCTGAGGATGTATTTTCCTTCCTAAAAAATTAAACTGCCCAGTAATCCATGCGCCGATTTTATCTTCATATAGCTTCGATGATTCAAAGACCACACCTGCTTTATCAGCTGCCTTGTATGATTTCTTACGCTTATCGAATTTTCCATATTTATGGCAAACGACTAAAATGGTAGATGGCGTTGGATTTTCTAAATAATGCAAAAACAGCTCGTCATCCTTCCATTTCAAATTTTGGGCTTCTTTAACGATGATGACCTGATAATCGCTCATCATTGGATAGCGCTTTGCGGCATTTACAATCGTAGAAAAATCAGTTTCTTTTCCATACAATATACTTTGGTCAAATCCTTTTTGAGCTTCATCCAACAAGGTATTTTCAACCGCATCGCTGATTAAATCAATAAAGTAAGGTTCTTCGCCGTGCAACAAATACACAGGTTTTAAGCCCTTTTTCTTTTTAATATCTGCCAATAAAGTATTTAAATCCATAGAATACGAAATTACAATTTTCATCCTGCTTCAGCCCCATGGATAAGCCATTAATTTTTATTAATTTTGAACATGTTTGAGCCAATTCCTCTTAAACTCCCCAACTATCCTGCTAAGCTCTACAAAGAAGATGGTCAGGTGTACATATTTGACGAATTGAGGAAAAAGAAAATTTTGCTTACCCCAGAAGAATGGGTTCGCCAACACTGGATAAATTTTTTGTTTGTTGAGAAAAAATATCCAAAATCATTGATGAAAATCGAAGGCGGATTAAAGCTCAACACGCTGCAGAAAAGAAGCGATTTGATCCTGTATAATAATTTAGGTGAAAAAATTATTTTGGCAGAATTTAAAGCGCCGTCTGTCAAAATTACCGAAAAAACGTTTCATCAAATTGCCAATTACAACAGTATTCACAAAATTCCCTTACTTTTAGTCAGTAATGGATTGCAGCATTATTATTGTAAGATAAACTTTGAAACAAATAATTTTATATTTTTAGAAGATTTGCCCGAGTACAAATTTTCATAAAGATTTAGTTTACATTTAAAATTTTTAAATCATGAATATAGATAAAAACGAATTTAGAAAATACGCTATTAAACATCACCGCATTGGAAGTCAACATGTGGATGGTTATATTTCACGTGCACAACAAAGCATCCCGACAAATTTAACTCCATATATTATTGAAGAACGTTCATTGAATGTTGCTCAAATGGATGTGTTCTCTCGTTTGATGATGGACCGCATTATTTTCTTAGGTGACGGAATCAATGACCAAGTTGCAAACATCGTTCAGGCGCAATTATTATTCTTGCAGTCGACCGATGCACAACGTGATATTCAGATTTACATCAATTCTCCAGGAGGAAGTGTATATGCAGGTTTAGGAATTTACGACACGATGCAATACATCAGCCCTGACGTAGCGACTATCTGTACAGGAATCGCCGCTTCAATGGGCGCTGTCTTGTTAGTTGCTGGCGCAAAAGGAAAACGCGCAGCATTGCGTCACTCCAGAGTGATGATTCACCAACCTTCGGGCGGTGCGCAAGGAGTTGCTTCCGATATGGAAATCAACCTTCGTGAAATGTTGAAATTGAAAAGCGAATTGTACACGATTATTGCGGAGCATTCTGGGCAGACTTACGAATGGGTAGAGAAATCTTCAGACCGTGATTATTGGATGCGTGCGGATGAAGCTAAAGAATTTGGAATGATTGATGAGGTATTATTACCTAAAAAAGAAACAAAATAGTCGATGAGCAAAACCAACAACAAGGATATTCGCTGTTCTTTTTGCGGAATTAGCAAAAGCGATGCACAAATGCTTATTGCGGGCGATGGCGCGCACATTTGTGACCGTTGCGTTTCGCAAGCAGGTGAAATCCTTGCGGAAGAATTAAAGCAGCGGAAGAACAAAACGTTACAGACGACTCTGGAATTAATTCGCCCAGTCGAAATCAAACAACATCTTGACCAATATGTAATTGGACAAGATGATGCAAAAAAGGTAATTTCTGTCGCGGTATACAATCACTACAAGCGATTGAACCAGAAAGTTGATAAGGATGAGATTGAAATTGAAAAATCCAATCTGATCATTGTCGGCGAGACGGGAACAGGAAAAACGTTGTTAGCGAAAACTGTTGCCAAGATATTAAACGTCCCATTCAGCATCGTCGATGCGACTGTTTTGACAGAAGCCGGTTATGTGGGAGAAGACGTGGAAAGTATCTTGACTCGCCTTTTACAAGCGGCTGATTACGATGTTGCGGCAGCGGAACGTGGCATTATTTACATTGACGAGATTGACAAGATTGCTCGCAAAAGCGACAACCCATCGATTACTCGCGATGTGTCAGGTGAAGGTGTGCAACAAGCTTTATTGAAAATTTTAGAAGGAACGAATGTCAACGTACCCCCTCAAGGTGGCCGCAAACATCCGGACCAAAAAATGATTTCTGTCAACACCAGCAACATTTTGTTTATTTGCGGTGGCGCATTTGATGGTATCCAGAAAAAGATTGCCAACCGTTTAAGAACACAGACTGTCGGATACCGCATGAAGGACGATGAAGAAGATATTGATTTAAACAATCTATACAAATACATCACACCTCAAGATTTAAAGAATTTTGGTTTAATACCAGAATTAATCGGAAGGTTGCCCGTATTAACTTATTTGAATCCTTTGGATAAAGAAACTTTATTGAGTATCTTGACAGAACCAAAAAATGCATTAATCAAACAGTATGTCAAACTTTTTGAATATGAAGGGATTGCATTATCTTTCGATCAAGAAGTTTTTGAATTTATTGTTGACAAAGCATGGGAATTTAAATTAGGTGCCCGAGGCTTGCGAAGTATTTGTGAGGCCATCATGCTCGATGCGATGTTCGAAACGCCGACTGCGAAAGCAAACAGCAAGGACAAGGAGCTCGTCATCACGCTCGATTATGCCAAACAGAAACTTGCAAAGTCTGATATAAAAAAATTAAAAGCAGCATAATTAAATCCCTCGCCTAGTCGAGGGATTTTTGCTATTAGAACAAGAATATATGAAGAGTAAAAAAATAGAGGAAAGCCCGATTACACCCGGCTTAAAAAGCAAAAAAGACATTGTCAATAACTGGTTGCCACGTTATACAGGGAGACCATTGGAAGAATTTGGAGAATACATTTTATTGACCAATTTTTCGAAATACATTGAGCTATTTTCAGGATTAAATGACAATGCTCCAATCTTAGGATTGGACAAGCCGATGCAGACATGTACAGCAGACGGTATTACAATTATCAATTTCGGGATGGGAAGCCCAATGGCGGCGACGATTATGGATTTGCTATCTGCAATCAATCCAAAAGCTGTCTTGTTTTTAGGAAAAGCAGGCGGATTGAAGAAAAAGAACAACATCGGTGATTTGGTTTTGCCGATCGCTGCAATCCGTGGTGAAGGAACATCGAATGATTATTTTCCGCCAGAAGTTCCAGCTTTGCCAGCATTTGCTTTGCAAAAAGCGATTTCGACAAGTATACGTGACCATTCGAGAGATTATTGGACTGGAACGGTCTACACAACAAACAGACGTGTCTGGGAGCATGATAAGAACTTTAAAAAGTACTTGAAATCGATTCGCGCAATGTGTGTCGATATGGAAACTGCAACGATATTTAGTGTAGGCTTTGCAAATAAAATTCCGACAGGGGCTTTGCTATTGGTTTCTGATCAACCAATGATTCCTGAAGGTGTAAAAACTGCCGCATCGGATGTTACGGTTACTGCAAAATATGTGGAAGCACATATTGCGATAGGAATTGATTCGCTGAAACAATTGAAGAATAATGGCTTGACGGTGAAACATCTTCAATTTTAAAATCAGTATCTTTATTCGAAACAAACTAAACGAAGTCCATGTGGTATAATTCCATTTTAGAAACTATAGGAAACACGCCTTTAGTTCGATTAAATAAAATAACGGGTCAGCTAAAAGGTACTATTTTAGCTAAAATAGAAACAACCAACCCTGGAAATTCAATCAAGGACCGCATGGCGATTCAGATGATTGAAGATGCTGAAAAAGCGGGATTGCTAAAACCTGGAGGCACCATTATCGAAGGTACTTCAGGAAATACAGGTATGGGATTAGCCATCGCGGCGGTCGTCAAAGGTTACCGTTGTATTTTTACGACGACCGATAAGCAGTCGAAAGAAAAGATTGATGCTTTGCGCGCATTTGGTGCGGAAGTTATCGTCTGTCCGACCAATGTTGATCCTGAAGATCCCCGCTCCTATTATTCGGTTTCTTCGCGTTTGCAAAAGGAAGTTCCGAATGCATGGAAGGCAAATCAATACGATAACCCATCGAATTCGAAAGCACATTACGAGCAAACTGGCCCTGAAATCTGGGAACAGACCGAAGGAAAAATCACGCATTTAGTAGTCGGCGTGGGTACTGGAGGAACGATTTCTGGAACAGCGAAATATTTGCGCGAGCAGAATCCAGACATCAAAGTCTGGGGAATTGACACCTATGGCTCAGTATTTAAAAAATACAAAGAAACAGGTGAATTCGACAAAAATGAGATCTACCCCTACATTACCGAAGGGATTGGGGAAGATTTTCTTCCAGAAAACGTCAATTTTGATTTGATTGATCTGTTCGAAAAGGTGACTGATAAAGATGCTGCTTTGATGACGCGTGAGCTGGCACGTAAGGAAGGCATCTTTGCAGGAAATTCTGCTGGAGCGGCGATTGCAGGACTTTTACAACTAGGCAATTCGCTGAAAGAAAGTGATGTTGTGGTCGTTATTTTCCATGACCACGGTTCTCGCTACATGGGAAAAATGTATAACGAAGACTGGCTGAGAGAGCGCGGATTCTTAAAAGACGAGAAACTTACGGCAAAATCCATTCTGAAGAAAAGAGGCGAACAAGGAATTGTTACAGCTGATACGCAACAATCGGTGATGGAAACATTTAATATGATGAAGACATTAAATATTTCTCAAATTCCAGTTACGCAACAAGGCATGGTCATCGGGAAAGTAACCGAATCGGATATCTTGTCGGCATTGTTAGAGAATCCTTCGCTCAAGTCTTCAAGCGTAGAGGAAATTGCAAGCAAACCATTTCCTTTTGTCGATTTAAACACGTCGATTGATAAAATTTCTTCTTTAATCAATAAAGATACGCAAGCGGTGTTGGTAGAAGATGAGTATGGTAAAATTAATATCATCACTCAGTATGATATCATAAATGCGATTTCTGAGGTTTAGCAACCTCTAAACTTAGAAAATTGATGTAGTGGATTTCTGAAAATTCACTACATTAAAATAAAAAATTACTTCTTAGGTTCTTCGATTTCGGTAATGACGTAGATATCTTCTTTGTCTTTTTTCATTTTGTATTTCTCGCGAGCGATGCGTTGGATTTCGTTCTGATTGAATTGAACATCCTTAATCGATTGCTCAATCGAAGTAACTTCCTTTTCGTAATATTCTTTTTCTTGGATCAGGTTATTTTTTTGTTGCTGGTAACTGAATTGCGTTGCAAAATCGTACCGGTCAAAAAAACTCATCCAAATCAAAAATGCTACTCCAGCCAATAAATACTTATTACGTATTATCGAAATAAATTTTTCCATACACAAAATTACTAATTACAGCGAAACATTGATTAAATGTATCAATAATTTTTAAGACCTGCTATAGGTAACAAAAAACAGCAGTAAATAAATTTACTGCTGTCCACAAATTGAATTATTTTTTAATTAGTTCTTACTTCTTTTTTGGAGCGAATTTGAAATCCTTTCCAATAAAACGAGCGTTAGCACCTAATTCTTCTTCGATACGCAACAATTGATTGTATTTTGCGATCCTGTCTGAACGAGAAGCCGAACCAGTTTTAATCTGTCCACAGTTCAACGCTACCGCCAAATCAGCAATCGTTGTATCTTCAGTCTCTCCAGAACGGTGAGACATTACAGACGTATAGCCGTTTGTTTGAGCCAAAGTAACGGCATTGATTGTTTCAGTTAATGAACCGATTTGGTTTACTTTTACCAAAATTGAATTAGCTGTGTGCGTATCAATACCTTGTTGAAGACGTTTTGTGTTTGTAACAAACAAATCATCTCCTACCAACTGAACGTGGTCACCCACTAGATCAGTCAAGACTTTCCAGCCTTTCCAATCGTCTTCGCCCATTCCGTCTTCGATTGAAATAATTGGGTATTTTTTAGTCAATTCAGCCAAATACATCGCTTGTTCTTCACTATTCAATACCGCGCCTTTATCGCCTTCGAATTTTTTGTAATCGTATTTTCCGTTTTTGAAAAACTCAGAAGCAGCACAGTCTAAAGCCAAACAAATTTCTTTACCTGGTTTGTAACCTGCCTTTTTGATTGCCGAAAGAATTGTTTCAATCGCATCTTCAGTACCTTCAAATGTCGGAGCGAAACCACCTTCATCTCCTACTGCTGTAGAAAGATTTCTGTCGTGCAAAATGCTTTTTAAGCTATGAAAAACTTCTGTTCCCCAACGTAAAGCTTCTGAGAACGAAGGTGCGCCGATTGGCATAATCATAAACTCTTGGAAAGCGATCGGAGCATCAGAGTGAGATCCACCGTTGATGATGTTCATCATCGGGATAGGAAGCGTGTTCGCGTTTACACCGCCAATGTAACGGTATAAAGGCTGACGGCTTTCTTGAGCAGCCGCTTTAGCAACAGCTAAAGAAACACCCAAAATAGCATTAGCACCTAATTTACCTTTGTTTTCAGAACCATCAAGATCGATCATAATCTGATCAATTGCATTTTGTTCGAAAACATCAATTCCTTCTAAAGCTTTTGCAATTTTTGTGTTTACATGCTCTACAGCTTTTAAAACACCTTTGCCCAAATATTTTTTCTTATCACCGTCACGTAATTCAACAGCTTCATGAACTCCAGTAGAAGCACCGGAAGGAACAGCAGCACGACCAACAAAACCATTTTGTGTAGTCACATCTACTTCAATCGTAGGATTTCCGCGCGAATCCAAAATCTGGCGCGCATGTACATCAATAATTAAACTCATTTCTTTATTAGGATTTATATCTATTTTAATTCTAAGCTTAGTGTAAAAATTACACTAATATAATTCTTTTTCTATTAATTTCAAAAATAGGAAAAAATATGTCCATTATTTTCATTAAATTAATAAATTTACCGTTACCGAATTATTAAGTCATCAACCTTATCAAATTGAAAGGCATAAAAAAACCCGAATTAACGGGCTTTTAAATTATTCTTTTATCATGGCTACAAAGTCATCGAACAAATAGCGCGAATCATGAGGGCCAGGTGAAGATTCAGGGTGATACTGAACAGAAAATGCTTTCTTGTCTTTCACACGAATACCTTCAATCGAATTATCATTTAAGTTGATATGCGTTACTTCGATAACTGGAGAACTTTCAATATCTTCTCTAATCACACCAAAACCGTGGTTTTGAGAAGTAATCTCGCAATGATTTTTGATAATATTCTTAACAGGATGGTTAATACCGCGATGTCCGTTGAACATTTTGCTCGTGCGGATTCCATTCGCCAACGCCAAAATTTGATGACCTAAACAAATTCCGAACATCGGTTTTTCTGCATCTAAGATTTGTTTCACCGTGTCAATCGCATAATCCATTGCTGCCGGATCGCCAGGGCCGTTGGAAATAAAATAGCCATCTGGATTCCATTCTTCCATTTGAGCAAAAGTTGATTTAGCTGGAAAGATTTTTGCATACACCTGACGTGAATCAAAATTGCGCAAGATGTTTTTCTTAATTCCTAAATCCAAAACCGCAATTCTCGTAGGAGCGCCTTCGTCACCATAGAAATAAGGTTCAGTCGTCGTTACTGAAGAAGACAATTCCAAGCCGTCCATTGAAGGTACTTGAGCCAATTGTGCTTTTAATTCTTCTACATCTAAATTTTCTGAAGAGATAATTGCATTCATCGCTCCTTTGTCACGAATGTGACGAACTAAAGAACGCGTATCGATATCAGAAATACCAATCAGATTTCCTTGTTCAAAGTAATTCTGAATCGAAGTATCTGCCATTTTGCGGCTGTAATTGATGTTGTAGTTTTTACAAACTAAACCAGCAATCTGAATTTTATTAGATTCTTCGTCGTCCTGATCAATGCCATAATTACCTATATGCGCATTGGTGGTTACCATGATTTGTCCGAAATAAGAAGGATCTGTAAAAATCTCTTGATAACCGGTAGTTCCAGTATTAAAACAAATCTCTCCGGTTGTAGTTCCAATTTTACCGGCAGCTTTGCCATGGTAAACGGTACCATCTTCCAAAACTAATACTGCTGGTAATTTGCTATAGTTGGTCATTGTGCTTACTTATATTTTTCTGTGTGTGTATTTATTTTGCTATACAAAAAAAGCCCAAAATGGGCTAAATTCTCTTTATATTGATCAATAAAAAAATTGAAATTTTGAGGTGTTCTAACGATGGGAATTTCTATTGTTTTCACAAAAGACAAAGTTAGCAATAATTATAAAAGCATTAAAACATTTTTTCAATTAATCTTCTTCCAAAATTTCCTGTACGCGTCCGATCTGCCCATCAGTCAAACGTACTTTAATTCCTCGATGATGAAACGAAGCCGATGTAAGTAAATCTTTTACAATACCTTCCGTCAATATTCCAGAACGTTGATCTTTTTTTAGCACGATATTCACCAGTATTCCAGGCTTCACATCTGCCCTAGTTTTTCCGTCTTTCATCTACCTGCTTAATTAACCAGTTTCATAATATCACTTCCAAAAACGAAAATCATCAAGCCAATCAAGATAAAGAAGCCAACCATTTGGGCTTTTTCTAAGAAATTGTCGCTTAAAGGCTTTCCTTGGATAATCTCAATCGTTAAGAAAATAACATGTCCACCATCCAACGCTGGAATCGGCAATAAGTTCATAAAGGCTAGTGCCATCGATAACATTCCTACTAACGACCAAAACCGAACCCAATCCACTTCTGTACCGAACATCGTAGCAATTCCAACTGGACCAGCCAATGCTTTGTCTGCTCTCACTTCACCTTTGAATATTTTACCAAAACCTTTGATGTTGTCCGTAATGACTGTAAATGCTTTAGCGGCACCAATAGGGAAAGACTGGGCTAATGTATATTCCTTACGTACAATCGGCAAGGTAAGATCAGCCTTATGGCTAAATCCAACTGTCTTTTCGGCTGAAACTTTACCAGTTAATGTTTTAGGGCTTCCATCACGGATGACATTGATAACAACAGCTTTATTGGCCAATGTATCGACGGCCGATTTGAATTCGTCAAAAAACACAATCGGATGTCCATTCACGCTCACAATCGAGTCACCAACCAACATTCCCATTTTCTCTGCTTCTGAGTCTTCTTGTACCATGTTAACAGCAGTCATTTTCGATCTCGGCTGTACAAACTCGGAAGCTTTATGATCAGCTACTTTATTCAACACATCAGCCGGCATTTTAATATCTACTTTTTCACCTTTGCGATCGATAGATAAAACCGCATCACCCATCAACACTTCAGAATTTGCGGCGATATCTTGGAAAAAATTAACCGCTGGTTTGCCATTGATGGCAACGATCCGGTCACCGGTCTGAATTCCAACTTCTTTACCAATAATTCCTGGAACGACACCGTTCACCAATTTGGTATTGTCAAGATCGGTCTCTCCCATTTTGAATGTCAGCATCCAAAAGATAAAAATCCCTACAATAATATTTACGATAACACCTCCAAGCATAACAATCAGACGTTGCCAAGCAGGTTTGGATCGATAATCCCAATCTTGAGGTTCATTCTTCAATTGTTCGGTATCCATGGACTCATCGATCATCCCAGCGATTTTTACATAACCGCCTAATGGCAACCAACCAATTCCATATTCACAGCCTTTATAATTGAAACTAAATAGTTTCACGCCCCAAGCATCAAAGAACAAGTAAAATTTCTCGACTTTAATTCCAAACGCGCGTGCCGCTAAGAAGTGTCCTAATTCGTGTAAAACTATTAAAAGAGACAAGCCTAATAAAACTTGTCCTATCATGATCAAAACTCCCATTTAATATAATTTCCTTTTATGTATTTTATGTGTTAAATCTTGTGCCACTCTTCTACTTTCTGCATCAGATTCAAAACAATCCGTCAAAGTCGGATTATTCTTGTAGGCTACATGACAGATTGTCTCCTCAATCAGTTCGCTCATTCCCAAAAAGGAAATCTCGTCGTTTAAAAATGCGGCGACTGCAATTTCATTGGCTGCATTTAGAATACAAGGCTGATTTCCTCCATTCTTTAAAGCCGTATATGCTAATTCTAAATTTCTGAACGTCCCCAAATCTGGTTTTTCAAACGTTAGGTTTGGGTAATTCATAAAATCGAATCGCTCAAACTGATTTTTAAAACGCTTTGGATAAGTCAACGCATATTGGATAGGCAATTTCATGTCTGGAAGACCCAATTGTGCTTTGATCGATCCATCTTGGAACTGAACCAAAGAATGGACGATAGACTGAGGATGAACGATGACATCAATTTGCTCAACTTCCAAATCAAACAGCCATTTTGCTTCGATCACTTCCAAACCCTTGTTCATCAGTGATGCCGAATCAATTGTGATCTTTGCTCCCATGGCCCAATTCGGATGCTTTAGCGCCTGTTCTTTGCTGATGCCTTTTAAAAATTCTGCATCCTTTCCACGAAATGGCCCTCCTGAAGCTGTCAGATAAATCTTTTCGATAGGATTTTCTTCTTCTCCTGTTAAGCACTGAAATATAGCTGAATGTTCCGAATCGACTGGTAGAATTTTGACATTGTGTTTTTTCGCAAGATCCATAATCAATTGCCCTGCAACAACCAATGTTTCTTTATTTGCTAGCGCAATGTCCTTTCCGTGTTCAATGGCTTTCACCGTAGGTTTTAACCCAGCAGCACCAACAATCGCATTGAGTACCACGTCAATTTCATCCAGCGTGACGACTTCACAAAGTGCTTGTTCGCCAGATAACACTTCTATAGCTTGATTCTTAAGAGATTCTTTTACCACAGCGTATGATTCCTCTTGAAGAATCACCACTTGTTTAGGCTTAAATTCTATGGCTTGCTGAATCAGTAAATCTGCATTTCCTCTACAGGCAAGCACCGCCACTTCAAAAGATTCTGGAAACGCACGAACAACATCTAAAGCTTGCGTTCCTATACTTCCCGTCGAACCTAAAATGGCAATATTTTTTTTATTCAAAATAACGTTTATATGATATTTTCTAAAACAGAAGGATTATCTCCCCCTTTGTAATCGGCCATCATGTCTTTGTATGCAACAGCCATGACCACACTGACTAAGGGCTGTACGAAAAACGAATTCAACACACTAAGCCCTATCGACATAAAATAATATGATTTATAAGTTAAATAGGTTTGCAATAAATGCATAAGTCCGAATACAGCCAAAATCAATAAAATTTTAGTCATGTTGCCACGTGTCAATGCAAAACTAAGCCTTAACGAACGGTAAGAACTTACATTCCGATCTAAAATAAAGAAAGGAAAAAATGCAATGCGCAACAAAAACGGAACGATTAAAACAAGTCCAATCGACAACACAATATTCGGCAGTTTATATACCAAATCACTATCCAAATAGATTAGTGGAAAACAAATCAATGCCAAAGCCAGGATAATCAGCAGAGGCGAAAGAACGGCACCTAACAACATCCCTCCAAAATAATTCGAAATTTCCAAAAATGTGGGAATGATCGATGATATTTTCACTTTATTATCAGAATCAATTATCCGTAAAATGTATTTAAACAAGGTTAATTGAATTCCAAAATAGAGCACCACAAAGGCAATAAACATCAGACAGCTTAAGAAAAAACTGTAATCCTGAATATAAAAAGCTAAGGTTGTCGAAAAATTAGAGGTAATAAATAGCAGCAAGAAAAGCCCTAAAACCGAAAAATAATGACTAGTCAATATGCTGAATGCTTTCTGGAAAACATCATTAACTGAAAAAGTACATTGCTTTAAAAACTGTATCATTATAATCGTCGAAATTTATGCAAATATGAAATATTTTTTGCTATAGTTCAAAGATTTATACAATATAGTAAATAAAAATTACCCATCCAATTCGGCTAGAAACGGATGGGTAAGCAAAATTTTAATTAAAATCCTGAGGAACAGGTTTTTCCAATAAATATTGATAGTAAAACCGTACACGTTCTTTAAAATCATAAGCTGATTTAAAACGATTAAATCCATGACGGCTTCCTGGATAGATCATCAGTTCAAATGGCACATCGCGATCAGTCAATGCATCGACCAACTGAATGGTATTTTGCATATGTACGTTATCATCCAAATCGCCATGCATAATTCTCAATACTCCCTTGTAATTATTGACATAGGAAAGAATTGATCCATTTTTATATCCTTCTGGATTATCTTGAGGTGTATCCATAAAACGCTCCGTATAATGCGTGTCATACAATTCCCAGCTCGTCACAGGCGCACCTGCAATTCCAAAATCAAAATATTCAGATCCTTTGGTCAGCGCAAGGCATGTCATGTATCCGCCATAGCTATGTCCAGTAATCAACAATTTATCTTTAGCAACCCAAGGTTTTGCTTTGAACCATTTGGCGATCGTGTTGTAATCAATCATTTCCCAATGACCTAAATTGCGGTGCATCAAAGCAACGCCTTCTTTTCCAAAATGGCCTGACGCACGGTGATCGCATTCAATCTGAATAACACCTTCGGATGCCCAATATTGATTTCTAGTTCCTTTCCACGTGTTGCGAACTGAACCCGCATCCGGGCCACCGTAAATGCTCATTACGACAGGATAAACTTTTGACTCGTCAAAATCAATAGGATAAGTGATGATGACAGGCAAACTGTATTTTCCATCTTCCGAAGGAATAGTGAAATATTCGGTTTTACCAACTGCATATTTATCAAAATCTGCTGATTTGCTGTCAACAAGATCTTTAATCAATTTTCCATTGTTATCTAAAAGCGCGACGCGATTTGGCGTAGAAACGTTTGAATAGTTTGTAATAAAATACTTTCCGTTAGGAGAAACAGAAACGGTATGCGTATAATCCCCGAAAGTCAATCTTTTTAGGTTCTTGCCATTAAAATTCACGCGGTATAAATCAACCGTTGCCGAATTGTCTTTTCTCGCCGTAAAATACAAGACCTTATCTTTCTCATCGATGTATTGCAGTCCTGAAACTTGCCAAGCGCCGTCCGTCATTGCGTTTACCAATTTACCATCTAATGTATATAGGTAATAATGTGCCCAGCCTGTTTTGTCGGATTTTAAAATATAATGTTTGTTGTCTGCCAAATAAGTAATGCGCTCATCTTGATCCAAACTGATCCAGCTGTTTTGCTTTTCATCATAAATTTCAGATTTCGAACCGTTGACTGGATTTACCGCATAGAATTTCAAATTCGTCTGATCTCTGTTCATCCATTGTACCATTATGGACTGGCTATTAAAACTCCAGTAGGGTTGTCCAAAGTATTGGTCATCTTGTTCGTTGAAATCAGCCCAAGTGACTGGAGAACCTTCTGTTTTCACAAAACCGACTCGCACGCCTGGGTTTTGCTCGCCGGCTTTTGGATAACGGGTTTGTTCCAAATAGCCATCCTGTCCTTTAGAAACATAGATTGGAAACATCGGCACCTTCGTGTCATCAAAACGCATAAAAGCAATATTCTTGCTATCAGGTGACCACCAAAACGCTTTGTAGTTAGTTGCACGGCCTAAAATTTCTTCGTAATAAACCCATGAAGAATAACCATTGTAGATGACATCAGTTCCATCCGTCGTGTAGCGGATTTCCTGACCGCCAACAGCTGGAATGCTATACAAATCACCTTTGCGGGTAAAAGCGACAAAATTTCCATCTGGCGATAATGTCGGGTTTTGTTCTTCGATTTCGGGAGAGCTCGTCAGCTGCTTTGCCGCTTGCTGTCCGTATTGTATAAACACATCATTGTCTCTTACAAAAACTTCGACATCCGATTTCGGCGGAGCCGAATAATCTGTTGACGCGCCAGATTTGACAGAAACTTGGATGTTTTTGCGCTGAGCGACATCATAGACAATGTAATGTTCATTATCGGCCCAGCCACGGTATTGATTGATCGGGTTAGTGATAGAAGCTTCTCTTCCCCAAGATTGTTCGAAATTTAACTTTTTCTGCTGCGCAATGCTGGGACTAGAAATAAACAGCGCACACGAAAAAGATAGAAATATAGTTAATTTATTCATGGATTGATATGAGTTTACAGACACGAAAATACTGATTTAAGATTAATTCATGCAATACAAACATGAAAAAGCCACTTTGTAAAGTGGCTCCGGTATATTTTAGAAAACGATAATTTAAAATGAAAAATTATCTTTTTGAATTAGCTCTCCATTATTATCAAAAGATGCATCCTCTAAATTAGGTTCGTATCTTTTTTCGATAACTTCTTGATTCGATTTGATGTATTCTACAACATCTGTTAAACCTTCAGCAAATTTTTCAAAGTCTTCTTTGTATAAGAAAATTTTATGTTTGATAAATTGGCCATCTTCAAAGCGTTTTTTGCTTTCTGTAATGGTTACGTAGTAGTCATTAGAACGAGTTGCTTTTACATCAAAAAAATAGGTACGTTTCCCTGCTCTCACCTTTTTTGAAAATACCTCTTCACGTTCTTTGTTATCAAAATCTCCCATTAGATTTGTTCGTATTTAAGTTTAATCTTCTATTTTCAGCAATAAATATATAATAATTAATTACAATAGCCCAAATATTATTGATAAATTTTTTAATCTTTTTCAAATGCTCAGGAATTTTCACCGACAAAAACGTTTGTTTGACCGAAAATTTGAAGTAAAACACCTATTTTGTGGCAAATTCAGATGCATTGTCTATGTACATTTGAGCATCAAACAAATGAAACAATGAAAAAGAATACTAAAAACTGGAACGAGACAACGCCTCCTCACAAAAACAACAACACGACCAACATTGTTGGAACCGTAATCGTTTTATTGGGTTTAGCGCTTTTATTCAAAACCATGAATTGGGGCAATTTTTTCCCAGGATGGTTATTCGGATGGGAAATGATCCTGATCGTCATCGGTTTGGTGATCGGAGTTAACTCACGCTTTGAAAAGAAGTCATCGGTAATTTTAATTGCGGTCGGTAGTATTTTCTTAATCAAAGATATGCTGAATCTCCCTGTAGGAAAATTCATTATCCCGGCAGCCATCATTCTTTTGGGAATTTACCTGATCAAAAGAAACCGTGCATTGCCATATACACCTCCAATGCCTCCGCAAGATGATCAGGACGACAAGGACGATACATTTGATTGGGACAAGCGCGTGGACGAAGATTTTACTTTTTCGCAAAAATCAACTACTGAAGGAACAAGTGCCTCTTCACAGGAAGAGGCTCAACCCAAATTTTCGAATGCATACAATAAGAAACAAGGACAATATAGTTTTCAATATGACAACCATATTCAGCTGAACACCATTTTTGCGGACACGAAGAAAGTGATCTTAACTAAAAATTTCCTTGGCGGAACAGTGACAAATATTTTTGGAAGCAGCCAAATCAACTTGTTGCAGGCAGACATTAACCAACCAGTTGTGTTGGATATCTTCCAATTGTTCGGAAGCACAAAAATCATTATCCCTACAAACTGGATTGCGTCAGCAAATGTTTCATCGATTATCGGAGATTTGGACGACAGACGTATTCCGTTTGAAATCACAATGGAAAACAACAAAAAATTGTACATCACGGGAACATCGATTTTTGGAAGTGTAACCATAAGAAATAGTTAATCGCATAGATGGCATCTACCTCAAAATCCATAAAATCGAAAAAACAATTTACCCATATTTCATCCTGGGTTATTTGCGCTTTCTACTTTAGCGTTATCTATTTTCTTTTGCGATGGACATCCATCCCAAAAGAAATTGCGCTTTACGATGCTGGAATCAGTGCACTTTGTATCACTGGCTGCTGTTATTTAATCTACAGCACGCTGCATTATTATTTGCCAAAAAACAATCAGTACTGGAAATTAATTACGCTAGGAATTGTATTGACATTGATGAGCGTCGTGATCAGCATCTTTATCCTATTCGGATTTTTTGATGCAAGCGAGATATTATATGTTTACAAAGGCCTTCCCTTTCGCATCATTATCAATTTTCTTTTGCTTGCCTGCATCATGATTATTACCATCTTCTGGAATATCCAGGAAGAATATCAAGACAATAAAAAAAGAAAAGAAGCTTCGGAACGCATGCTGCGCGATGCCGAGCTCTACAATATGCGCCAGCAATTGCAGCCGCATTTTTTGTTCAATAGCTTAAATTCCATTATCGCATTGATCGGCAGCAAACCGAGCGAAGCTCGAAAAATGACTTTTCAGCTTTCTGACTTTTTGCGCGGCACGATGCGCAAAGACGACAAGCAATTTATTCCATTGAGCGACGAGCTCAATCATTTAAAATTATACCTCGAAATTGAAAAAGTACGATTTGGGCATCGGCTTCAAACAAATTTTGACATCGACGAAAGCTGTTTGACCAGCTATGTGCCCTCGATGATTGTACAGCCTTTGCTAGAGAACGCGATCAAATATGGATTGTACAACATTACTGGCGATGTAGCAATCAACCTTCGCATCTATTCAATCCAAAACCTGTTGCATATACAGATCGAGAATCCTTTCGAAATCGATCAGTTTGAAAATAAAAAAGGCACTGGATTTGGTATTTCAAGCATTCAGCGAAGATTATTTCTTCTCTACGGGCAAAGTAATTTGCTACAAGCTAAAGCAAAAGATTCTATTTTTACTGCAACTTTAAGAATTCCACAATATGATAAAGATTATTCTAATTGATGATGAGCCATTGGCGCGATCTATACTGATTGAATATTTGAACGAACGCAATGACGTTGTTATTCTAGCTGAATGCAATGATGGCTTTGAAGGCGTAAAAGCCATTCAGCAACATAAGCCGGATTTGATCTTTTTAGATGTTCAGATGCCAAAATTAAATGGTTTTGAAATGCTTGAACTGTTAGATGATCGCCCGCAAGTTATTTTTACAACTGCATTTGATGAATTTGCTATTAAAGCATTTGAAAAAAATGCCGTGGATTATTTGTTAAAGCCAATCAATATCGACCGGTTCAATCAAGCTTTCGAGAAGTTCAAGAATACTTTTGAATCGAATAGTCCTGTTAAAAGTCCGACAAAGCAATTGCAAGAAACACTTGAAGAAGAATCTTTGGAACGTGTCGTTGTCAAAAACGGCTCTCAGATCAAGATCATTCCCGTTCAACAGATTATTTATTTGGAAGCATACGATGATTATGTGAAAATCCACACCAAAGACGGGCTGTTCCTAAAGAATAAAACAATGAGCTCGTTTGAGAAACAGCTGGATCCAAAACAGTTTATCCGCGTCCATCGCTCCTTTATTATCAAAGTCGACCAGCTTGCGAAAATCGAGCCGATGGAGAAAGATTCGTACATCGCTACCCTACTGACTGGCGACAAAGTCAATATCAGTAAATCTGGATACACGCGTTTGCGTCAAACTATTGGTTTGTAAATAGGAATCTGTATTTTTGTTGCATGTTAAAGTATCTTTTGGCCGTCGTTAGTTTTGTTCTGATTGGCAACGCACATGCGCAATCGCAAGCAGAATTGGAAAATAAAGCTGTTTATAATAAATTTGAATTTTTCTATAATACGCAATTGTATGATTCCATTTACAATTTGGCGTCAACAGATTTCCAAAAACAGATTTCCAAACCGCAGCTGACCTCCATCTTTACACAATTGCAAACCTTGGGAAGAATCAGCCAAGGAACTTTGACCGAATTTAAAAATGGTGCGGCACAATACAAAGTAGATATTGCTGAACAAAGCTTCAATTTGATCTTGGCCGTCGACAGTTCGTTGCATTACACCACGCTGTTTATCAAACCTTATGAGGCCAAAGCGAAACCCGAAGAACAAAAACAGACCGTAATCAGCAAAGCGACCAAAGACAAGCCTTTGGATTTTTATGTGGATTCGATAGCGAATAGTTTTGCGAAGCAAAAAAATGCGCAGAGCTTAGCAATCGGAATTATCCACAATAACCAAAGCAATCATTTTTTCTATGGAGAAACTGAAGCAGGAAATGCAACGTTGCCTACTGAAACTACGCTCTACGAAATAGGATCGATCACAAAAACATTCACGGCAACGCTTTTGGCAGATTTAGTCGATCGTCAAATTATTTCTTTGGATGATTCAATCGCTAAATTCTTGCCCGATTCTGTTGCTTCCAATCCGGATATTCAAAAAATCACGTTCAAAACATTAGCAAATCATACGTCAGGCTTGCCTCGTTTGCCTTCGAACTGGAATACAGACCCGAAATTCAATGAAGCTGATCCTTATGCACATTATGACCAAAAAGCTTTGTATGCATTTCTTAAAAATTACAAAGCGACTAGAGAACCAGCCGTTGAATATGAATACAGCAATTTAGGTTTTGGCCTTTTGGGTGAACTAATTGCAACAATTACTAAAAAGCCTTTTCAAAAATCGTTGGCTGACGTGATCACCACACCATTAGCCATGCTGAATACCGTCGATAAAATCAATCCTAAAACGCAGACGCTGATTAAAGTATATGCAGCAGATGGACAAGAAGTTCCACAATGGTCGTTCACCTCTATGGCTGCTGCCGGCGCATTAAAATCTACGTTGGCGGATTTATTGATTTATGCACAAGCTCAGTTTGTGATGCCAGAAACGGATCTTGAAAAAGCAATGGCCTTGACTAGGCAATTTACTTTTTTCATTCCTCCGAACACGGATATTGGTTTAGCTTGGCACATGAGCTTGCTGGACGGGATTTTGTCTTTTCAGCATACGGGTGGGACTGCTGGCAGTTCTTCATTTATCGCTTTAGCACCTGACAGCAAAACTGCAGTTGTTATTTTATCGAATTCTGCAATCAATGTCAGCAAAATAGGGACAGAAATCCTACATAAAGCATTGACTACAAAATAACTTATTTCAGATACGGAATAAACTTCTTCGCATTTGTCTCTCCAGCGAAATAATGGATTAATTTCCTTGTTTTGGCGTCGTAAATATAGGTTGACGGATAATGCGATGGATCAAATCGTTCAAAAAATTCCGTGCCTCGATCATGCAAGAAAATCACATTTTTCTGGTTTTTCAACGAGGGCGTATACGTATTGATAAATCCATCAACATACTCTTTGGCATTCATCGAAATAAAGTAAAACGTGCTGTTTTCGGCATAGGACGAAAAGTTTTTTGCAATGCTTTCTCCAAGTTCCTGACAATGCCCACAACCCGCATCATAAAAATTGAAGACTATATAGCCCGAATCTGGAAGGTTATCCGAATTGACAACGATGGAATCTGTCTCATAGCTGACAAACCTTTGAAAAGAAGGAATCGTATCCGGAGCTTGTTGAGCATGGACGGACAGGCTGAGGAATGGAAACATGAGAACAAAAGCAAACTGCATGATTTTTAGCATAGAAGAATATTTTAGAATCAACAAATTACGAACAATTTGGCCGAAGCTATTAATTGTTGGTTAATATCACTCTATTTTTACAAAAAAATAATCTATATTTGGTCTATTCAGCAGCATCAAATCAATAAATTAAAAATCTAGTGAAGAAACGCATCGCTATTTTTGCTTCGGGTTCAGGTTCAAATGCACAAAAAATAATGGAGCATTTTAAATATTCTGACGACTCCGAAGTTAGCTTAGTTTTAAGTAACAATCCAGAGTCGTACGTCTTACAGCGTGCAGACAATTTCGAAATTCCTACTCATGTATTTGACCGCCACGAATTTTATCAAACCGATGAAATCGTCCAGCTCTTAAAAAGATCGGAGATCGACCTAGTCGTTTTGGCGGGATTTTTACTGCTCGTTCCGGAAAATCTTTTACAGGCATTCCCTAATAAAATAATCAATATCCATCCTTCTTTATTGCCAAAATATGGTGGCAAAGGCATGTACGGCGACCGTGTTCATCAAGCTGTTATTGCCGCGAATGAGGAAGAACATGGAATCACCATCCATTTCGTCAATGAAAAATTCGACGAAGGCGAAGTGATCCATCAATCACGTTTTAGGATAGAAAAAGGCGATACGCTGGAAATCATTAAGTTCAAAGGACAGCAACTTGAACATTTGCATTTCCCTAAAGTAATCGAAAACTTATTGAAGAAGTACAACTAAACATTGTACTTCTTTTTGTTTTAGAACAGCTGAGGTAAAAATTCCGTCAGGTACAAACGCCAATTGGACCAAGTATGCCCTCCTTCTGATTCCCGATACGTGTAAGGCATTTGGATCGCATCCAACTTCTTGCGGTAGTCTTCCCCGATCTTATACAGAAAATCCGTCTTCCCCATTCCTATCCAATACAATTTATAGCCGTTTTTCTTCTGTCTTTCTAAATTCGATTCAAACTCCGTATACACCGGTGATTCGTTATTTGCTCTCAATCGAAAAGCTGCTGAAAACAAGCCTACATAATCGAAATAATTATTTAGGTAAGAAGAAATAAACAAGGTATGCGAACCGCCCATAGACAATCCGGCAATGGCACGAGAGGCTTTTTCTTTCTTCACGCGGTAATTGGATTCAACAAACTGAATAATATCGATAAACGAACGTTCCATATCGCTTGTGCCGACATCTGGCAACATAAATTCAACCGGATACAATCCTTTTGCGGATTCTCCTGGGGCGGCTTGGTTGCTGGTATGTCCATTCGGCATGACAACGATCATTGGCTTGACTTTGCCTTCGGCAATTAAATTATCGAGAATCTGCGTCGCTCTGCCTAAAGTTTCCCAAGCTTCTTCGTCCCCTCCCATTCCATGCAAAAGATACAACACTGGGTATTTCTGCTTTCCTTCTTCATAATTAGGAGGCGTATAGACCGTCATTCTTCGGGTGGTCCCCAATGTCGGCGAAGCGTACCAGCGCTTGCTGACCGTTCCGTGCGCCACATCATTAATGGTGTAAGCTTTGGATTGATTGCCGCCCGTAATAAAATAACTGAAATTGGTGTTGACATCGCGCATCTGATAAATATTCAAGGGATCTTGAATTTTCACCTGATCCACAATAAAAGAATATAAGTACAGATCCGATTGCAACGCTTCAGTCGTCAATGTCCAAACACCATCCACTTTTTTCATTTCTTGCTTTTTATCATTCCAATTTCCTTGAACAAAAACTTCCTTCGCCTCTGGCGCGAACAGATTGAACGTAACCTGATCTTGTTGATCGATTAGGGGTGATGTAATTTTTACCTTCTCGCGTTGTCCAATGTTTTCTTGCGCAGTCGCGTAAGAAAGAACGAATAGAAGAAAAATTCCGATTAGCCTGTTTGGTTTATATTGCATTACTCAATTTAGGGATATATTTTGGCTAAGCCAAAATTATTGACAAAAAGATTGACCCGTCTTTGTGCGAATAAATTTTTGCAGTGTTTCGTTTAAGCTTGCTGCGCAATTATTTACTCATAAAAAAATTTTCAAAACCCCTTATATTGGCTATCTTTGCCATTCCAAAAAACACACAATGAATCACCCTGTTAAGATTAAAAATGCTCTAGTTTCTGTTTATTACAAAGATAACTTAGCGCCTCTCATTCAATTACTCAACAAGTATGGTGTTACTTTCTATTCTACCGGAGGTACAGAAGCTTTTATCCGTGACCTGAACATCGATGTCGTTCCAGTCGAAGATTTAACCAGCTACCCTTCTATCTTAGGTGGACGCGTGAAAACCTTGCACCCGAAAGTTTTTGGCGGAATATTAGCGCGCAGACCTTTGGAAAGCGATCAACAACAATTAGCGCAATATGAAATCCCAGAAATTGATTTAGTGATTGTGGATTTATATCCTTTTGAAGAAACTGTTGCTTCTGGCGCATCTGAAGAAGATATTATCGAGAAAATTGATATCGGTGGTATTTCTTTAATTCGCGCAGCGGCCAAAAACTTCAATGACGTCGTTATTCTTTCTTCGAAAAATGATTACGCTGTCTTGGAAGAAATGTTAGCGAATCAAGAAGGAACAACTTCTTTGGAGCAACGTAAGGAATTTGCGAAGAAAGCATTCAATACCTCTTCACATTACGATACAGCGATCTTTAATTACTTTAACCAAGACCAAAGCTTGCCGGTATTTAAGCAGTCAGTTCAGCAAGCGCAAACTTTGCGTTACGGAGAAAACCCGCATCAAAAAGGAGTCTTCTTTGGCGACTTAGAAGCGATGTTCACGAAGTTAAATGGTAAAGAATTATCGTATAATAATTTAGTAGATGTGGATGCAGCGGTTGCGATCATTGATGAATTCGAAGAGCCAACATTTGCGATCTTAAAACATACCAATGCTTGCGGCGTAGCGTCGAGAGCTACAGTCAAAGAAGCTTGGGAAGCGGCTTTAGCATGTGATCCTGTTTCGGCTTTTGGCGGTGTTTTAATCACCAACAGAGAAGTAGATGCTGCGACAGCTACCGAAATCAACAACTTATTTTTCGAAGTCTTGATCGCTCCTTCGTATTCTGAGGAAGCAATTGCGGTGTTAACGGCTAAGAAAAATCGCATTATTTTAGTGCGCAAAGAAGTAAGCTTGCCTACCGAACATTTCAAGACTTTATTGAATGGGGTCATCCTACAAGATAAGGACAGCACAGTCGAAGGCCCTGCAGAAATGACTGCTGTAACCACAGTAGCTCCTACGGCAGAACAACTAGAAGACTTGTACTTTGCGAATAAAATTGTGAAACACACAAAATCAAACACAATCGTTTTTGCTAAGAATGGCACCTTGATCACTTCGGGTGTGGGTCAAACTTCCCGCGTGGATGCATTGAAACAAGCGATCCAAAAAGCAAATGAATTTGGATTTGACTTAAAAGGCAGTTCCATGGCGTCCGACGCATTTTTCCCTTTTCCAGATTGCGTTGAAATTGCATCTGAAGCAGGTATCGTTGCTGTGTTGCAACCAGGCGGATCGATCAAAGATCAATTGTCTATCGATATGGCTAACGAAAAAGGCATTGCGATGGTAACGACTGGTGTGCGCCATTTCAAACATTAAGAAAATAGCAATATAGAGTGGAAGCCAAGAGAAATCTTGGCTTTTCTTTTGCTATCTGTTAGGGAAATACAGCTTAAAATCTCTTACAGTAAACCATGCTAAAAAAGTCATTTGACCCTATCGTATCCGAAAATGCGCATACATTAATCTTAGGCAGCCTGCCTGGAGATCAATCGATACTATTGAATCAATATTACGCGCACCCTCAAAATCGATTTTGGAAAGTGCTATTCACAATTTTCGAAGAACCGCTATCCAACAATTATTTGGTTCGGAAGAAATTGATCCTTGACCATCAGCTTGCCGTTTGGGATGTCTGTGCTTCCGCTACGCGAAAAGGAAGTATGGACCATGCTATCTTGCAAGAAGTTCCGAATGAGCTCGAAAAATTGATTGTCGACAAAGATATTAAACAGGTATTCTTTAATGGCCAAAAAGCAGAAAAGCTACACGACAAATATTTCACTCGCCTACCTCATGTGAACTATCAATCGCTCCCAAGCACAAGCCCCGCTAATGCAACCTACTCCTTTAGCAAACTATGCGAAAGCTGGAAGGTGATTAAATAGAAAAGCTTTTAGAAAATTAACTAAAAACAACCTGATACTCACTAGTACGTATACTTAACAATCAAGTTGCAATAATGGTTGCTTAAAATTGGCGAGAGAATACGGATTACAAAATGAAACTAAAAAAAATACCAAGGCAATCTTTGCCTTTCGGCGATTACCTTGGTTCACTTTGTTACTTATGAAAGCTGTCTACAATCCTAATTTTGCAATCACTTTAGAGTAAATAGGCGTCTGAGCTACATCACCTTCTTTATCTCTAAGTTCTACCATAAACCATATCGTACCCGAAGTACGCCCGACATTCACTTCGAAATTTGCTTTATGAGAAGTGTATTCATTCCAAACTACTTCTACTAAATCAACAGGGTTTTCGAATACCCATTTAAAAATATATTCATAAGCTTGTTCCTGCCTCTTCACGCCAATTTTAAATATACCTAACGCTGTGGTATAATTGACGGTAAGGCCGGTAATTTCTTGGACAGGAGGCAATGATGAATTTTCTTCTTTGGACGGATTAAAGCCTGCCAAAAGAATAATTTCTTTGCGTCCTTTGGCTACATAGTCAGTTAGGCTATTAAGATCATCCAAATTAACTACCATTTCCGTTTTTAAATTATCGCGCTAGGTAGATTGCAAGCTATCCAATCGCTGCACATCTGACATGGGCATAAAGACCAATAATTGCTCATCCAACAAATCAATCGTAGGCAGTCCATCCTTAAAGATATCATGCTTACGCATATTGGTAGCAATTCGCGTAGCGAAAGCACCAAATTTTACAAAGGATAATTCTTTGTAATCTTGAAGAGGTTTGCATTTGTTCATAATTTAATTATTTAAAATTTTTCATATTCAAACTGTAGACAACAAATCCATAGGGGTGTGTGGATTTTGTTATATCAAATTTAAAAAAGAAATTATTTAATTAAAAAAATAAAAAATAACTTATGACAAATCAATGACAATTAAAGTTTTATCATTGGAAGTCTATTCAGATAGCTAAAACTTTAACCAAAGTCGTAAATAACTGAAAATTAATATATTAACAGATATTAAAGCAGATAAATTGTCAGAAAAAGAGGGATTTAAAGGCAAAAACTTTTTATAATTCGTCGTCGACTTTTCATGATTCTTTGCCGACTTTTTATCATTCGTCGTCGACTTTTCATGATTTGTTGACGACTTTTTATGATTTGTCGTCGACTTTTTATGATTTGTCGTCGACTTTTTATGATTTGTTGACGACTTCTTATGATTTGTTGACGACTTCTTATGATTTGTTGACGACTTTTTATGATTTGTTGACGACGATTGTTCATTCGTTGACGACTTTTTATGATTTGTTGGCGACGATTGATCAGTCGTCGACGGGAATTTATAATTTGTCGATGGCTTTTTTAAAGAAGGAAAGATAATTAATCGGCTTACCTATATCCTGAATTCAAATTTAAAAATTAAACCTGTCTAACTAACCCTCATTTTTACATCTTAAATTCAAAAGCTAACGTTCAAGCTCAGCTAATGTAAAAACGCCAGAATGGTTAATCAATAGCCCTAAAGCTCCTTTCTTTATCAAAACCCTAGCCATTATCCTCTTTTTGATTTTAACTTTTTATTTTACCTTTAATAACCCTATTTTTGCATCACAATGTCAGATTTAAAATACAATCAACGAGGCGTATCGGCTGGGAAAGAAGATGTGCATAATGCCATTAAGAATATCGACAAAGGGATATTTCCACAAGCATTCTGCAAAATCATTCCCGATATCTTAGGAGGAGACGAAAGTTATTGCAACATTATGCATGCAGATGGAGCAGGGACAAAATCGTCTTTGGCCTATTCGTACTGGAAAGAAACAGGTGATTTATCCGTTTGGCGTGGCATTGCGCAAGATGCGATTATTATGAACCTGGATGATTTACTGTGCGTTGGCGCGATTGACCAAATCTTATTGTCGTCAACAATTGGGCGCAATAAAAACTTGATTCCGGGCGAAGTTTTGGCTGAAATCATTAACGGTACCGAAGATATTCTAAAAGAATTGCGCGATCTGGGCATTGGTATTTATTCCACCGGAGGTGAAACGGCTGATGTGGGCGATCTTGTGCGCACGATTATTGTCGATAGCACGGTGACTTGCCGCATGAAGCGCGAAGATGTGATTTCAAATCACCGCATCAAAGCAGGCAATGTAGTCGTTGGTTTGGCTTCTTATGGGCAAGCTACGTATGAGAAAGAATACAATGGCGGTATGGGTTCGAATGGATTGACTTCGGCTCGCCATGATGTTTTTTCAAAAACTGTTGCTGAAAAATTCCCAGAGAGTTATGATCCTGCTGTTCCTTATGACCTTGTTTTTTCGGGAACGAAAAAACTGGATGATAAAATTTCCATTGAAGGACATGGTGAATTGACGGCCGGAAAGTTGGTTCTATCGCCAACTCGCACCTATGCGCCTATTATCAAAACCATTTTGGACAAATACCGTTCGCAAATTGATGGGATGGTTCACTGTTCAGGTGGTGCACAAACGAAAGTTTTGCATTTTGTAGATAAAGTGCATGTGATTAAAGACAATCTTTTTCCTATTCCTCCCCTATTTGAACTGATTCAGCAAGAATCCCAAACACCTTGGGAAGAAATGTATAAAGTGTTCAACATGGGACATCGCATGGAACTGTATGTAGACGAAAGCATTGCGCCAGCTATTATTGCAATTTCTGAATCTTTTGGAGTTCCGGCACAAATCGTTGGCCGAGTGGAAGCCAGCGAAACAAAACAAGTCACTATTCAATCAGCTTACGGAGAATATACCTACAACTAAAATCGCATAATGAAAGACAAGCGCATTATCGGAAGAACAGAAATTGTCGACTTGCCTGAGTTGGGATTGTACAATATCGAAGCAAAAACCGATACAGGTGCCGAAACTTCCGTATTGCATTGTGAGGATTACGAGATTTTTAATCAAGACGGACACTTGCACATCAGTAGCCATATCCGCCCTGATCCTGAAGCTGAGGAAACCATTAAAGTAACGTTTCCGGTTCATCGCGAGCGCATCGTTAAAAGTTCGTTCGGACATGCCGAAACCCGCTATATATTTTTAACAAAAATTCGATTATTCGATTGCTTATACGACATCAAGCTCTCGTTTCGCGACCGTTCTTCCATGTCCTACCCCATGTTATTGGGCAGGAATTTTATTACGGGAAAATTTTTGGTGGATGTCTCCAAAAAGTCTTTAGCAAAGAACAGCATCTAAAACTATTCTGTATTCCCATTGTTTACACATTAAAAAAGTTTCGTTTTGAAAATCGCAGTACTTTCAACAAATAAAAATCTTTATTCGACCAAAAGATTGGTCGAATCAGCAATAAAGCGTGGTCATGAATGTGTAGTTATCGATCATGGGAAATGCTATGTGGGTATCCAGCAAGGCAAACCCAGCATTCATTACAAAGGGCAAGATATTGCAGACATTGATGCCATCATTCCTCGTATCGGTTCTTCGGTGACGTTTTATGGATCGGCAATCGTTCGCCAGTTCGAAGTAATGGATGTGATTTCAGCAAATCCAAGTCCGGCCATCACACGCTCGCGCGACAAACTGCGCTGCATGCAAATTCTTTCTGGAGCGGGCTTAGGCTTGCCGATTACTGGTTTCGCACGTTCTGCATCGGATGTGGATGATTTGATCCGCATGGTTGGCGGCGCTCCCCTAGTTATTAAATTACTAGAAGGCACGCAAGGTATAGGTGTCGTGTTGGCGGAGACAAAAAAAGCCGCATCATCCGTAATCGAAGCTTTTTATGGTTTAGGAAATAATATCCTAATTCAAGAATACATCAAGGAAGCCAAAGGAACAGATATCCGTGCATTTGTTGTGGATGGTAAAGTCGTTGGTGCAATGAAACGTACAGCGAAAGAAGGCGAATTCCGTTCGAACTTACATCGCGGAGGAACAGCTGAAATTGTCCGATTAACACGTCAGCAACGTGAGACCGCTATCTCTGCCGCGAAAGCAATGGGATTAACGGTAGCGGGTGTAGATTTATTGCCATCGGCACGCGGACCATTGATTTTGGAAGTGAACTCATCTCCGGGTTTAGCAGGCATTGAAGTCGCTACAGGAAAGGATATCGCCAGCGAAATCATCATGTACCTAGAACGTCAATACGAAGCGAAACAATTGCTTAAACCAACTACTGTCAAACGCAAAGTAAAAAAAGAAAGCAAATTGTAATTAAAGGAATTCATCGACGTTCCCTTAAAAATTATCCTTTAGTTTTCTTAGTTCCACATACAGCTACTCCTTTTCTATTCCACTAGATTCGCCCGCTTGGTCGCTATCGGAATAGTTAGGAGATTCTTCAGCCGCATTCGCTTCAAGTCCCTTATTTTCTTCCACAGGATAATACGGTACGACAAAAGTATCTTTTACTCTTTCCGAGTTATAAACATATAACCCCCAGATGATTGGAAAGGCGAATCCGCCAATGGCAGTGGGGTCGAAAGGTAAAATCGGCAAAAATATCCTCACGAAAGCAATATCTAGCACAAGAAATAGAAAAAGAAGAATCGTTAGATAAAGAAAAGTCGCTGGAAACAGATCTCTTCTGTTCAATAGCAAGTACATGCAATAGACAAAGCTCGCGATAAGGATGACATTGCCTGTAAGTTCAAAGATTAACACCGCCCAATACGAAGCTTTTGAAACATTCTCCAGATACAGATAAGCATCCCATAAGCTATTTGAAAAGAAACCTGTCGTAAATAGCTCAACGACTAACCGAATAATAGAAATAGCGATAGCAATTGCCAAAACAATCAACCATCCCCTTAAACTTGCGTAAGCAGGTCCATCTGTCAAGGGGATAATGGATGAAGGCTTTGTTTTGTTGTAGCGGATATAGAAAAAGACCATTCCGATGACTACTGCAATAGCATACAAAACAGCCCAAGCATTTGCAGATCCAGTAGCAAATTGATTGCCTCCAATCGAACCATTTTCATTCAGGTAAAAGGACGTGTACAAGAATTTATCTCGGTCTTTAAAGTTCGAATAATATTCTTTCAAATCGTCTTGCTTGACAAAAGGCTCTCGAATTTCAATATCGTAATGAATACGCATGGTATCTAAATCGAAATTAATATTCTTGACGAAAGAATAGGCATCGCTATGGAAATTATGAAACTCAGGATCCAGGTCGATGGATATTCGATCAGGATTTGCCAGAATAACCGAATAGCTCATCTTGCTTGGATATCCCATGGCAATAGGCGCTTTCCGATCGGGTTTTATTTCGGGAAACTTTTCTGAAATCGAACTCGCGTAAAAAGCAAGGTATTTTTTATTCGTACCATCTTCGACGTTGACAAAATCCTCAATGGTATAGTATTCATAGACTTCGATGCTATTGTCTCCTCGATTGTCGACAAATCGCAAAGGTTTTTCCTCGACAATGGATTTATAGCTTTCGCTATAATAGTCTAAGTAATCTTTTTGAATCTGCTTTTTGGCATTGCTCGCGAAGTAAGAACGCAGATTATCCGCCCTAAAACCAGTATAAAGCGTGTAGACTTCCAAGGTTGCCGAACCGTCTTTTTGCAAAGCAAATGTTTCCACAATGTTCGCAAACCCATCCGAATTTAGCGGTGCATCGACCAAAACATCTGGACTGTTCAGCACCAGCATTTTTTCATAGTAAGGGAAAAAGCGCGATTTAAACTCTCCGGATTGATTGCTAATGGTCGGATCGATGAATTGTCTGTGCCCATTGATCGTAAGCTGTACGACCATGTGATTGAATGCACCTGCCGATGGCAATCGATTGTCGAGATCGTGGCCTTTTGTAGTGTGCGCTAAGACTAAGGAAGCGTCGATGTCTTTATCTCTTAATAAGGTAACGAGCAATACCGATTTATCCTTGCAGTCGCCATAACGCTGATTAAACACTTTATTTGGATTATTCGCCCGATGGGAATATTCTCCCAGCTCCACGCCCATGTATCGAATATCATTCTGCACAAAATCCGTTGCTAACTTAGCATAGCGCGTTACGTTTTTATTGGATTCGCTCCAGATCTCGTCAGCATATTTCCGCAGGGGCGAATTTGCTTCGATCGAAGGAATTTCATTCACCGATTTGGCCCACAGGCCAACTTCTTTCCAATCCTTGTATTCCGAACATTCGATCCATTGATGCGTCTCGTACCAAGCAGGCTCATATTCTTCGTAATCATATCCCGGCAGGTTCGTTTCTTCCCAAGAGTAGTAGGAATAGCCATTTTTCACTTGTTTTATTGGATCTGCAGCGCCAGCATGCGAGCGGATATTAAGGGTCTGCGATTGAGGAACGACATAGCTCACATGCATCAGCCCGACTGGCTCGTAGTATTGCAAATAAAACGAATCAAAAAATTTGCCCGCAAAAACAGGATTAAAGCCTTTCAACGAATAGGACAAGATTATTTTATCATCTTTTCGCAAATCATCCAGAATAAGATAGGCCGAATAGGTTCCATTGTAGAGAAAGCGCGATCGTTCTGTTTCTGAAGCAATGACTTTGAAGTTTGCCAAATTCAATTGGTCGATGGTCTCATTGCCCCGAATAATCTTGACTTCGTGGATATAGAGCTTTTGGTATTGTGGATCAAAATCAATGTTGATCTGCCCGGCATTTTCAGCGCCGCTGTTGTCAATCAGGACTTTGATATTCTGAACATAACGAGTTTGTTCTTTCAGATTGATCTGATAATCAAATTTTTCGAAATAATAACCCAGACTGATTTCATCAAAATCAGGTACGACAGGGCTTTTGGTGATTTCCCTTAACCAATCAGGTTTCGCGGATGTATAGATCTTAGGTTGCGCAATGCATATTGGCGCAATAAGCAGGTAGACAAAGAAAAAAATTAGGGCAACAGAATGTTTACTCTTCATTTGGTTAATAATAATCAATCAAAAATAATTATATAAACTGATTAAAAGAATACCGATAAGAGAAAACTATGATTTATTTAACTTATTATTAAAATATCTAATCGATGAGTTCACGAACGCTAATTTCTATTCGCCTAGCGAATGGATTTCGCGACTTCAATCGGAAAATCAGATTCCAAGATGGATGCGCCATCCGAAAATACAGCCCGGTACTTTTCAGCGCGCTCTTCCTTCGTCGACAGCTTATCATAAGTTGGCGCAGATGAGATCATGCACATCACTCCTTTTTCGTTTAAAAAGGCATACATTTCTTTGTTCGCTGCTTTGATTTCGGGACCTATGTATGCTATCATTCGGTCATAAGGCAATCCAGCCTCCTTAAACTTTTCTAAAGCTACTTGATCTTTGATATGTATCGATAAATAGTGCTTTGGATTTTTAGACAGATAAAATTTAGCTTGCTCTGTCGTATGCACCGTCGCCCAAACCCAAGTATAGGCATTGTGCTTTCGAATAATTTCGGCCGTCATCTCCATCGGCAAATCTTTCTTATCCAAGTTTAGAATGGTTTTGCCTTTTGCCCATGCAATCACTTCGTCCAGCGTATTGATGCGATAACTAGTCACATTTCCTTGCGCATCTTTCAAATAAAGTTTCTTTAATTCTTCCCATGTATAATCGGCCACTTTCCCGGTTCCCGTAGTGGTGCGATCCAATGTCGCATCATGTATGAGCACAGCCACGCCGTCTTTGGTGAGCCGTGGGTCAATTTCGAATATCGCTGGCGTTTCCGCTAAGACAGCTTCAAAACCTGGGATTGAATTTTCCGGCAAACCATTTTCTGTTGTTCCCCGATGCCCAGATACTATTTTTTTGCCAGGGGCGAATGTAAAATAGGCATACATCTCTTCTACCGTTTGAAAATTCAGATAAGTTGGCAAGGATTGATGCTGTCCAAAACAAGCGAGTTGGAAGAAGAAATAAAATAGACCGATTAGAGAAAATTGCTTTTTCATGCGCTGTTTAGGTGATGTATGTTAAATGTCCCGACAACCAAAAATAAATGAATCCAACGGGAAATCCGAATTAAGCTTTTGTTAATGAATACTACGATTGACTTCGGCCTAAGCCTAACTATGACAACGGCTAACTAATTTCCCCATTTCGCTTAGTCTGTTTCCTTCATCAGCACAGCAATTATAGATGAAGTTGGAGTTTGCTTCCTTCCCCATTTTTTTTTGTAACTTACTAGCTTAACAATAAGCCGATACAGCACTAAAACTTTTCGTTATGAAATCTACTGCCTACTTATTACTAAGCGTTTTGTTTTTATTGAGCTGTCGCTCCGCGAAGCAGCTTTCTGGAGAACCCTTTTCCAACAAGCCAGCTTGGTCAGATGAATTTAATTCTGACGGCATGCCAGATAGCAGCAAATGGCAATTTGATATCGGCATGGGTGAAAATGGCTGGGGAAACAACGAAAAGCAATATTATGTGCAGGATCAAAAGAACGTTTCGATCGAGAATGGCTTCCTAAAAATAACCGCAACAAAAGAACAGCAAGGCAAAGCGGCCTTTCATTCTACCAAAATCCATTCAAAAGGCAAAGGTGATTTTCTGTATGGACGTATGGAAGTACGTGCGAAAGTTCCTACGCAGCGCGGCACTTGGCCTGCAGTCTGGATGATGCCCAGCAAATCCGTGTATGGTGGCTGGCCAAAATCTGGCGAAATCGACATCATGGAACATGTCGGATTTGACCCAAATGTCATGCATACGACCATGCATATGCAAGCATTTAATGGCATGAAAGGAAATCATAAAACAGCAAGCAAATTAATCCCTACCGCAACAAGCGCTTTCCATACCTATCGCGTGGATTGGACGCCTGAATACATCAATGGTTACATCGATGATGAATTATTCTTCACCTATCAAAATCCACATACAGGCTCAGAAGAATGGCCATTTGATCAAGAATTTTATTTTATCATTAACCTCGCCATCGGTGGCAATTGGGGCGGGTCCAAAGGCATCGATGAAGGTAGCCTGCCAGCGGAATTGCTAGTCGATTACATCCGCTACTATCCCTATCTTCCAAAGAAATAGCTGAGAAGAACTTCCAAAATCTTTCTGTACAGGATTCATTGACATTCATAAAAAATGTAGATCGTTTTTTATGCTGACATAATATTTTTTACTAATTTAGAAAACTGGATATCGGCAACACACTTCCAAGCCATATCCACTGATAGGATTATAAACATTGGAAAATAATTTCCAAACAGAGCTAAAAAATTAAGTATGACATCATCTGCAGGTCTTCGGTTTCGAGAAGCTATTCAATCCGAAAAACCATTACAAATCGTTGGCACCATCAATGCGAACCATGCGCTGTTGGCCGAACAATCGGGATTCAAAGCCATTTATCTCTCTGGAGGCGGCGTTGCTGCCGGATCATTAGGAATTCCAGATCTCGGAATTACGACCTTAGAAGATGTTTTGATAGACATCGAACGCATCACAAATGTGTGTTCCCTTCCACTTCTTGTCGATATCGATACCGGTTTTGGCCCATCAGCCTTCAATGTCGCGCGCACGATCCGTTCCGTGATTAAAGCGGGAGCTGGCGCCATACATATCGAAGATCAGGTCGGTGCCAAGCGCTGTGGACATCGTCCGGGAAAAGAATTGGTATCCACGGAAGAAATGGTCGACCGCATTAAGGCAGCTGTCGATGCGCGTACAGACGAACAGTTTGTAATCGGTGCTCGCACGGATGCCTTGGCTTCCGAGGGTTTGGACAAAGCCTTGGAAAGAGCCACAGCTTACCGCGATGCTGGAGCGGATTTTATATTTGCCGAAGCGGTCAGGAACTTGGAAGATTATCAAAAATTTTCGGATGCTACGCAATTGCCTATCCTGGCGAACATCACTGAATTCGGACAGACGCCATTGTATACAACGGAAGAATTAAGAAGCGTCGATGTTTCCATGGTCTTGTATCCCCTGTCGGCATTCCGCGCAGCGAACAAAGCCGCATTGAATGTCTACCAGCATATCCGCATGGACGGATCCCAATCCGAGGTTATCCAGAGCATGCAGACGCGCGAAGAGTTATACAAAAGCATCGATTACTATGCGTATGAAAATAAATTAGATCAATTATTTAATAAAAAATAAGATGACAGAACAGCAAGAAAATGGGTTCAAACCCAAGAAAAGTGTCGCGCTGTCGGGCGTTCCTGCCGGAAATACCGCATTATGCAGTGTTGGAAAAAGCGGAAATGATCTTCATTATAGAGGATACGACATTTTAGAATTGGCCAATCAAGCTTCTTTCGAAGAAGTGGCTTATCTATTAATTTATGGCAGCCTTCCTAAGCAGGCGCAGTTAACGGCTTATGTCGAAAAGCTAAAAGCCCAACGGGGATTGCCTAATATTCTTCAGGACACCTTATCGTTGTTGCCGATTGCTTCGCATCCAATGGACGTATTACGTACCTATGTTTCTGTTTTCGGAACAATTTTTCCTGAGAAGGAAAGCCATCCCGTCGCTGAAGCACGTAACATCATCGATCGCTTGATGAGCAGCATGACCTCTGGATTGTTGTTCTGGCATCATTTCAGCAACAACGGACAAGTAATTGCTGTGGAAACTGACGAAGAAACCCTAGGTGGGCATTTTCTGCATCTATTGCATGGCAAAGCACCTGCTGCATCTTGGGTTAGAGCGATGCAAATTTCCCTTAACTTGTACGCAGAGCATGAATTTAACGCTTCCACCTTCACTGCGCGCGTGATTGCTGGTACAGGTTCGGATATTTATTCGAGCATTACAGGCGCAATCGGAGCCTTACGCGGACCGAAACATGGCGGAGCGAATGAAGTAGCTTTCGAAATTCAGAGCCGCTACGCGAATGCTGATGAGGCGGAGGCCGATATCCGCAAACGTTTGGCGAATAAAGAAGTAATTATTGGTTTTGGCCATCCCGTGTATACCATTTCCGATCCTCGGAATCAGGTAATCAAGCAAATTGCCAAAGATCTTTCCGAAGAAGCCGGTGATATGACGCTCTTCTCCATTGCGGAACGCATCGAAACCATTATGTGGGAAGAAAAGAAAATGTTCCCAAATCTGGATTGGTTTTCGGCAGTCTCCTACCATTTAATGGGCATTCCGACATCCATGTTCACACCGCTGTTTGTCCTATCCAGAGTTACAGGCTGGGGTGCACACGTTATCGAACAACGACAAGACGGCAAAATCATCCGCCCAAGCGCAAATTATACCGGCCCAGAAAATAGGGCTTTTGTTGAAGTAGATATGAGGTAGTTTGTAGTATTTAGTAGATAGTATTTAGTATATAGACCTATCAATTGACTAATAATTGTATCAAATGACGGAATCTTCACACTGCTACTATCTAACTACTATATACTAATATCTATATACTAACATCTAAATACTATATACTAATATCTATATACTTACTAAATGAGTACAACAATTTCAAACGAAAGAACACAGCCCGATCAGGTATTGACTGATATCGTGGATTATGCATTAAATTATAAAATTGAAAATGACTTGGCATGGAAAACTGCTCACTACTGTTTCCTAGACACGCTAGGTTGTGGTTTTGAGGCTTTAACTTATCCTGCATGCACTAAATTGCTGGGACCGATCGTGCCGGGAACGACTGTTCCAAATGGAACAAAAGTTCCGGGAACTAATTACCAGTTGGATCCGGTTCAAGGTGCGTTTAACATTGGCGCAATGATTCGCTGGCTGGATTTTAACGACACTTGGTTGGCTGCAGAATGGGGACATCCTTCAGATAATCTCGGTGGCATCTTAGCCACAGCAGATTGGTTAAGCCGAACCTTTATTGCCGAAGGCAAACAGCCTTTAAAAATGAGAACTGTTCTGGAAGCAATGGTTTTGGCACATGAAATCCAAGGTGTCTTAGCATTGGAGAATTCCTTTAACAAAGTTGGGCTCGACCATGTTATCCTTGTAAAAGTTGCTTCTACAGCCGTAGTTGGGAAATTATTGGGACTTACCCGAGATGAATTGATCAATGCGGTTTCGCTGGCTTTTGTCGACGGACAAGCGTTGCGAACCTATCGCCATTCACCAAATACAGGCAGCCGCAAATCTTGGGCAGCGGGTGATGCGACTTCTAGAGCAGTGCGTCTTGCGCTAATCGCTCAAAAAGGTGAAATGGGTTATCCATCCGTCTTAACTGCACCGGTTTGGGGATTCTACGACGTGTCGTTTAAAGGCAAGAAATTTGAATTCCAACGAGCGTATGGTTCGTATGTGATGGAAAATGTATTGTTTAAAATATCATTCCCCGCTGAATTCCATTCGCAAACTGCGGTAGAAGCCGCAATGACTTTGCACGAATTGCTACAGCAAGTAGGAAAATCTTCTGACGATATTGCCAAAATTACCATTCGCACGCATGAAGCGGCGATCCGCATCATCGACAAAAAAGGCCCCCTGCATAATCCTGCCGATCGCGATCATTGTATTCAATACATGGTAGCGGTTCCGTTGATTTTCGGTCGATTGACTGCCTTAGATTACGAAGACTCCATCGCTCAAGACCCGCGCATCGATGCGTTGCGCGATAAGATTGTCTGCGTGGAAGACCCACAATTTACGGTAGATTACCATGATCCAGAAAAGCGCTCGATTGCCAATGCATTGACTGTTGAGTTAACGGACGGAACGGTATTGCAAGAAGTTGTTGTAGAATATCCAATTGGCCATCGCCGCCGCCGTGATGAGGGTATTCCAAAATTAATCGCAAAATATAAAACAAATCTTGCGCGTATCTTTTCGGAAGAACAGCAAAAAGAAATCCTAGAAAATACTTTGGATTATGATGCTTTAATTGATTTGAATGTTAATGAGGTAGTGGATTTGATGGAGGTTTCAAAGTAAAAAGTAAAAAGTAAAAAGTAAAAAAACCTTTCTGGGTTTTATAAAGTGGCTGGTTGGCGTAAATGCAAACTGGCCATTTTTGTTTGCGCTATTCAGGATGTTCCGAAGGAGCATCCTGAATCTCTGATAAAAGCGGATTTGCAATCCGCTCAAGTGTTCGGGATTACAAATCCCGATTTATTTACGAGTTCGACATCGCCCTGCGGAAGATATCGAACAGCGGTTTTCAAAGTAAAAAGTAAAAATTCAAAAGTAAAAAACCGTTCTGGGTCTTATAAAGTGGCTGGTATGCTTAAATGCAGACTGGCCATTTTTGTTTGCGCTATTCAGGATGTTCCGAAGGAGCATCCTGAATCTCTGATAAAAGCGGATTTGCAATCCGTTCTACTCTTAAAATCTTTGTGCTGGGTTCGGGATTGCAAATCCCAGTTTATTTATGAGTTCGACATCGCCCTGCGGAAGATATCGAACAGAGGTTTTCAAAGTAAAAAGTAAAAAACCTTTCTGGGTCTTATAAAGTGGCTGGTAGGCGTAAATGCAGACTGGCCATTTTTGTTTGTGCTATTCAGGATGTTCCAAAGGGGCATCCTGAATCTCTGATAAAAGCGGATTTGTAATCCGCTCAATTTGTTCGGGATTACAAATCCCGATTTATTCTAAGTTCGACATCGCGCTGCGGAAGATATCGAACGGCGGTGCTATTATTCCCCCTTCGGGGGTTAGGGGGAATTATCTATTTAGCAAAGATACTTCTGCGCAGGCCATTAGAGCCGCAGTTTCAGTTCTTAAGCGCGAGTTGCCTAAGCTTAATGCGGTAAAGCCATTTTGTAAAGCCAAATCGATTTCTTCTGACGAAAAATCACCTTCTGGACCAATCAGAATAAGACACTGTTGTTTCGGTTGGCTGGCTTCCGCTAAATAGACTTTCTCGCCATCTTCGCAGTGCGCAATTGCTTTAGTCTGATAGGTTGACAAATCTTGCTGAAAAAATTGCTTGAACGTTACTGCAGGATTTATTTTAGGCAAATAGGCTTTCAACGATTGCTTCATCGCGGAGACCGCAACTTTTTCGAGACGTTCAATCTTCACATCTTTGCGTTCTGAACGAGAAGAAATAATCGGCGTGAATTCCTGAAGACCTATTTCTGTCGCCTTTTCCAAAAACCACTCGACGCGATCCATATTTTTGGTAGGCGCCATGGCGATATGCAGCGCGTATGAACTCTTTTGGTATTCGCTCTGTACTTGGGTAATCGTTAAAATAGTGCGTTTTGGATTTGCATCCAATATTTCAGCTTGGTACAAACCTCCTACTCCATCTATTAAAACAACCGCACTTCCTTTCGATAGACGCAACACACGGATAGCATGTTTGCTTTCATTTTCGTCGAGAAAGAATTCTTTATTTTCAGGTTTTAAAAGGGGCGTGTAAAATAAATGCACGAAATGGAATTAAAGATTAATCATCGTCTTCTTCGTCATCAGCCGTTTCGACCAACTCCAATTTGACAAATTCGATGTTCTGCTGGGTTTTCTTCAGAATAATAAAATTGTAACCCAATTCGATTTTCTGTTCCCCAACATCAGGTATCTTATCAAATACATGACTGACTAAGCCTGCAATGGTATCGTAATCTGAGCTTTCAGGAAGTTCCAAAGGAAGAAATTCGTTGACATCATGCACACTTGCGCCAGCATCAACTAAATATTCTGTCTCCGAGATGCGTTCTACCAAAGGTGTTTCTTCATCGTATTCATCTTGGATTTCTCCAACCAATTCTTCGACAATATCCTCTAGCGTAACCATACCAGCCGTTCCACCAAATTCATCTAGCACAAATGCAATTTGAATGCGCTTTTGCTGAAATTCAGCCATCAAATCATTGATTTTTTTTGTTTCAGGAATGAAGTATGGCTTACGCATGATATTCTTAAGCACAACTTCATTGCCTTTGGCAACAATAGGCAAAATATCTTTTGTATGAACAACACCTACAATCTGGTCAATGTTATCATCATAAATCGGAATTCGGGAATAGCCTTCTTCCATGACCATGTTGATAAATTCCTCAGGCGAATCATCCAATTCTACAGCTACAATCTTTGTTCTCGGCACCATGATGTTTTTCACGATGCGTTCATTAAAATCGAAGACGTTCTTGATCAATTCATGTTCTGAATTGTTCAATGCACCGCTTTCCTTTCCTCGTTCCAATAAATACTGCAATTCTTCGGAAGAATGGTCAGCTTCAATGCCAGCGGCTTTGAATCCCATCAAACGAAGGAAAAAATTAGCTAAGCCATTTAAAATCCAAATAATCGGACGGGTCAGGTAATAAAAAAACTGTAGAGGCACAGCCACTCGCATGGTTGTGGAAACAGGCTTTTGAATCGCCACAGCTTTGGGCACTAACTCGCCTAAAACGATATGCAATACCGCAATAAATGTGAATGCTAAGAAAATTCCGAAATAATGCGTAAATGAGATGGAAACGTCTAGACTCAACAACTCGAATAATTCTTTCACACCATTCACCATCATAGGACCTCCAATCCAGCCGAGTGCCAAAGAAGCAATCGTAATACCTAGCTGGCTTGCAGCTAGGTATCCATCCAGATTTTCGGTGATGTTTTTGGCGATTTTAGCGGCTTTGCTTCCTGACTTGGCATGCAATTCAATTTGAGAAGCACGGATTTTCGCAATAGCATACTCTGCCGAAACGAAAAAGCCATTCGCTAGCACTAAAAAAACCGTCCAAAAAATATCAGTTCCCATTAATTAGGCATGTGATGATCGAATTTCTTTGTTGTATAATTCTACACTCTCTAAGATAATCTTTTGTGCGTAAGATCTACCATATAAATTTTCAATTGTTACATTTTTTTCTTCCAAAGCTTTGTAATCTTTGAAAAAACGTACAATCTCTTTCATAGTATGCGGAGGCAATTCCGAAAGATCGTTGATGTAGTTGACAGACATATCATTTTTTGCTACCGCAATGATTTTATCATCTTGCTCGCCATTGTCAATCATGTGCATAACACCGATTACTTTGGCTTCAATCAAGCTCATTGGATACACGTCGACCGAACAGATAACCAAGATATCCAAAGGATCTTTGTCATCGCAATACGTTTGAGGAATAAATCCATAATTCGCAGGATACATCACTGAAGAAAATAAAACGCGATCTAATTTGATTAATCCGCTGTCTTTGTCAATTTCATATTTTGCTTTTGATCCTTTAGGGATTTCAATAATTGCATTGACAGAATTAGGCAAATCCTCTCCAGGTGAAACTTGATGCCAAGGGTGTTGTGTACTCATTATATGTTACTGTTCGTTTGTTTGTTTTTTTGCTTTTTTATCTTTTAGCCATCTTTTCAGCAGCGCAATTACTATAGGTAAGAACGCGATGACGATCAAGCCGATAATGATATATTCTACGTAATTAATAATTGCAGGGAATTTAATGCCTAAATAGTAGCCAGTCAAGACCAACAAGCCAACCCATAATAGGGCTCCGGCAACATTGAAGATGACAAACTTTCTAAAGTTAAGTTGCACAACTCCTGCAAATATCGGCGCAAATGTACGAATTATTGGAACAAAGCGTCCAATTATTAATGCTGTGCCTCCATATTTTTGATAAAACTCTTCAGCCATAACGACGTATTTCCGTTTGAATAAAACAGAATCCTTTCGTTTGAAGAGCATGGGCCCGGCTCGATATCCAAACCAATATCCGGCAAAGTTGCCGAGAATCCCTGATATTAATATTCCAAAAAATAAAGTGACGATATCCACATCGATTTTATCTAAAGCACAGAACAATCCGGCTAAAAACAATAAATAATCACCAGGAAGAAAAAATCCGAAAAACAAGCCGGTTTCGGCAAATACAATCAAGCATACGATATAGAATCCGCCATGGCTAAGAAGGTATTCTGGGTCTAGTAATTGTTGAAAGGACAACAAAAAGTCTTGCATATATAGTTTCTTTACGCCTAAATATTGAAACGCCAACATTCAGACCAGCTAATATCATTTTTTGATGATAGCTAATTTAAATAATTTTATAATGAGATGTGCATAGATTTAACTAAAAAATAAATGTCACTATGCGTTGGTAACATTTGCTATAGCTTCTCTGATTTCTTCGGCTATTTTAGACATTTCTTCATCAGAAAATTTGAGTTTAGCCCGCTCAAAGCTCATGTCGCTCACATTGTTGATTGGAATTAAATGAATATGTGCGTGATTGACTTCTAAACCTACTACAGCAACTCCTATTTTTTTACAGGGCACTACTTGTTTGATTCCTTGGGCAACTATTTTGGCAAAAACCCATAGTCCCATGTATTCATCGTCGGCAATATCAAAAATATAATCAGTTTCTTTTTTTGGAATGACTAAGACATGACCGAAAGCCAGCGGATTGACATCCAAAAAAGCTAAAAAATCGATACTTTCGGCTACTTTATAAGCTGGAATTTCACCAGCTACAATTTTCGAAAAAATGGTAGACATATTCTACTTTCAATTATGTATAAAAACAAAGATATAAAAAATCAGCTATACTAGACGGTCATCTGAGTGACAGCATTTATTATTCTGATAAGCATACTACAAATGAACCTACAGAATAGTTTTTGAAATGAACAAAAGCCGTGTAAAAAAACACCCAATCCGCTTTACGAATTGGGTGTCTAAAAGTATATTGTGCGGTTATGGCTGAACCCGCACATAACCTATATTTTTTTAGCGGGAGATATCTAAAATTTCTAATTGGATAACTCCAGCCGGAACTTCAACCTCGGCAACGTCGCCTACAGATTTGCCTAACAAACCCTGGGCAATCGGCGAGTTAACAGAAATCTTCCCTGCTTTAAGGTCCGCTTCCGTTTCTGAAACCAATTGATACGTCATCGCTGCGCCCGTTTTTAAATTTTTAATTTTTACGATAGATAAAGCCAAAACCTTGGACGTATCTAGCTTAGATTCGTCAATCAAACGAGCAGTCGCCAAAACTTCTTCAAGTTTAGCAATCTTAGCTTCATGATGTCCCTGAGCATCTTTGGCCGCATCATATTCTGCGTTCTCCGACAAATCTCCTTTGTCTCTCGCTTCCGCAATAGCGTTTGAAATGTTAGTTCTTCCCTCAGTTTTCAGATGGTGAAGTTCCTCCTTTAGCTTCGCTAAGCCTTCCTCTGTGTAATAAGTTACTTTAGCCATATTAATTTAATCTCATTATTAGTTTATAAATAAAAAAAAAGACAAGACCACATTATCCATTAGGACAATATGGTCTTGCTGATTATCACGAAGATAATTAAGAACAATCAGATTTCCAAATATTAATCGTTCTCTTTTACTACTTCGTCTTCTATAAATTTGTAGCCCAAACCTCTAACGGTTTGCAAGAAATGTGGCTTGTCCGGATTGGTCTCAATTTTCTTCCGCAAACGGACCACATGCATATCCAAGGTGCGCGTATTGACGTTGGAACTGTATCCCCAAACCACTTCCATTAGCTCTTCCCGAGTGACATCTCTGCCTTTATTTTGCAAGAAATGCAAGAGAATCCGGTTTTCCAAAATGGTAAGCTCAATTTTCTTTCCTGCTCTGACGAGCGAATGAATGTATGGATGATGTTCTGTATCTCCAAAATTATAAACATCGGTATTTCCTTTCGGAATGAAATAGCGTACTTTATTTTCAATCATAGCCACCAACACGTCCATATTGAACGGTTTTGTGATGTAATCGGTTACGCCTAAACTGTAAGCGTCGATTTTGTCCACGTCCTGAGATTTAGCCGTAATCATAATAATGACATTCTCAAACTCTGCGTCGCGCAAAGACTGACAGACCTCAATCCCTTCTTTTCCTGGCAACATCCAGTCTAAAAGAACGATATCTGGTTTTCTCTTTAATATTAATTTTTCGCCCTCTAAGCCGTTGCCCGATTGAATGACTTCATATTCTTCAGTTTTCAAACGGTGACTGATTAAAAATCTTAAATTTTCATCATCCTCAATAACAGCTATAGTTATATCTTTTTTATTCATAATGCATGTTTAGTTACACTGGGAAAATCAAAGTAAAGGTTGTTCCTTCGTGTTGTTTACTGACCACTTTAATCTCTCCTCCCATAAATTCAGTTACCTCTTTACAGAAAGCTAATCCTAGACCTATACTTCCCTGCTGATTAAACTGGTTTTTCACTCTATAGAATTTCTTAAATATTTTGTTAAATTCAACCTTATTTATTCCAATTCCTTTATCTTCAAAAGTAATAACAATATTTTTTTTGTTTTGTTGTGCCTTGACACTAAGAAATTTCTTGTCAGGCTCCGAATACTTGTATGCATTGTCGATTAAATTCTGAAAAACAGAAGACAACAATACAGGATCCGCGTACAAATCTTTTTCGACATTCACCGAGTAATCCAATTGCAAGTCAGGATACTTAAGTTTTATCGCGCTAAATATTGAATCAAAGAAATCGTTTAGATCAATTCGTTCCGCTTTAAATTTGATGGACTTGTTTTCAATCTGTGAAAATGACAACAATTTGTTCATCAAATTATTTAACTTATCTGCTTCCTGGTCTAAAATCCTGCCATACATTTGACGCTCCTCATCAGACAACCTGTCGGCACTCTGAATATTATTTCCTGCGATCTTAATTACGCTCACGGGAGTCTTAAATTCATGCGTCAGGTTATTGATAAAATCATACTGCAACCTATACAACTTGCTGTTTATCAATATATTTCTGTTAATCAAATAGGCAATCATCAACAATACAATATACAAAACTGACACACCAAATACAACAGGAATAAATCGTCGGTTAATTTCTTTGGTCAAATGTGAAACTGTAGTTTTAAAGGACAGTTTGTAGTCAGATAGTGCACCCGGAAGTGGAAATTCGGTTATGATACTATTCGCATCATCATTCAAACTCGAATTGACTACTGGTATAATTTCTATGGATTCATAAAGATTCGTAAAGCGATTGACCACCGCCAGTTTTTGAGGGTCGACAAGAAAAATAAACCAATCTTGCTCGTATTCGACTAACGGCGCATGCGGGTCTTCCATTAAATTCTTATAAGAAAGCAAATCGGATTTTCTTGGAATATTCAAATAGGTAATCTTGCCCGGATTGACCGAATAATAAACCTTATACAAATCCGCATCGCTGATTCTACTGCTGTAATTCACTCGGTCTAAAAAACTAACGACCTTAATCGCCATGTTATTGAAGTCATCGGCATATTGTTTCGTCAATTCTGCATTCAATTTGGTTTTAACTAGCTTATTCTCTGGATCCAGATTAAATGTGTAGGTTGATTTGGGGTGGAATAAAAGATTATTAAAACTAATTCCTGGACTCAGCAATCGATTATTGGTAAATAGAATATCGTAGAAAACTATTTTCTCGATGAATGGGTTCTTTCGCAGAATGGTGTTGGAGATGCCTGAAGCTTGGTTTACATCCAAAAAACCTTGATAATAAGAAACTTCAGGAATTTTTGAGTAGAAGAAATCATTAAAGGGCTTAATGGTTTCGTCAAAGACTTCGGCTTTTCGGTTGTTAAATTCAGCTTCAACGAAATTGGTCATCAAATTTCTGCCAAGCAAAACAGTGACCACGTAAAGCAAAGTGACCACAATTAAGAAAGCAATCAGAAGCCCGAAATTCTTTCTGTATCTAACATCTACTTTTGCCACAGTGAAGCTATTTTAAGTTTTCAGAAAGAAACTGTTCGATTTCTTGATAATAGGCTATTAAATTTTCTTCGTTTTTAAATCGCCGTCCTTCCTCTTCATTGTAAATATATTGAACATTTACTTTACTCTGCTTTAGTTTCTGAACAAACTGGTCGACATCCGTTGCGGAGCTGTATTTGTCCCGTCCTCCTTGAAAAATCAACAAAGGCATAGTGACCTGATCGGCATGGAATAGTGGAGAAATGGATTTAAAAAGCTCAGATTCCGTTTCTGGGTTCCCTATAATCTGATAATACATCTGCACATAGGGTTTTAAGTACGGAGGAATTTCTTTGAAATAGGTAAATAGATTCGTGAATCCCGAAGAAGAAATCGCGCAGGAATACAGCGTTGAATTAAAACAGGCTGCATGCAAGGCCGAATAACCGCCAAAACCGCTTCCCATGATGGCAATGCGTTCTTTGTCTGCAATACCTTCATGGATCAACCAAGTTACTCCATCAGTTATATCTTCCTGAATCTTGCCACCCCATTGCTTAAATCCGCTTGACCAAAATTCCTTTCCATATCCAGTAGAGCCTCTGTAATTCACCTGAAAAACAGCATATCCCCGATTTGCCAAAAATTGAACTTCCGTATTGTATTCCCAAAAATCGCGCTTCGAAGGCCCGTCATGAACCAATACCACAACTGGACAATTCTTCCGTTTATTTGGCGGATAGGTGATGTATCCATGGATTTCCTTATTATCCCTAGCGTTGAACACGATGGATTCCATCGGTTGCAACTGATTTTCTTCGAATTTTTGATTCGATTCGGCTAACAGCTGAATATCGTTGGTTTTGGAATTGTAATAGTATACATCATTCGGCTGGACATCAATCGTATTCTTAAACACGAAATGACTCAGCGAAGAATCCACATCCAAAAAGTCAATACTTGTATTTGGGAATTTTATCTTAATCTGATCGTATGCTTTTTTATAAGAATCATTGAAAAAATGCAGCTTTTTACGGTCAACCGTACTCGAAGCGTACATCATTTCATTCAGCAGCGCTGAATATCCTTCTTTATTCACATCCACATTCGGAGATTTGAAAATCTCTTTGATCTCTTCTCCTGTGCTTGTGTTAAATTCAACCAACGACAATTTATCGCGGCCAATGTTCGATAATGCATAGATGTGCGTCGTAGAATTTTTATAATATCCTAGCGGAATAACGGACGTTTCAAAACCGCTTTTATACACTTGCTTGAATACTTGGTCCTCAGAAGGCCTGTACAAAAGGGTTTCTTGCACACTATCACTGGTCAAGGCCAATCGAACTTGCCCATCTGCTGATGCAAACCAATTGATGATATTTCCTGGGTTTTTGTCAACCATTTCCTTTGGTCGTCCATCCAGATACACGCGATAAAGATCAAATACCGAAGAATCGCGTTCATTTGTTGTCGCTAACAATCCTCCATTAAATGATTTATTCGGATATAACCAGCGTAATTTATAGTTTGCAGTTTTTAAAAGGGCTTGCCTTCTTTCGGTTTCAACATCAATCGTGTATAGCCTAAGGCTATCATCTTGATTTTGGGTATTGGAGAAAACAATCGTCTGATCATCCGCCCAGAAATAATACTGAACGTTCATATCCGACTGGTAAGTCAGTTGTTTCGATGAGTCTTTATTGATTAAATCTAATATAAAAATGTTTTTACAATGGTCGTGAAGGCCTAAATAAGCAATTTTATCCCCGTTTGGAGAAATCTTAAAATTTGATTTATCCGACTTTGCAAAAAAATCTTCAATAGGAATTACTTCATTTTTCTTGGAAACCGAATCACAGGAAACCATAAGAAAAACAAAAGCGACAACCAACAAAAACCCGAAATCCCTCAACATCGATAGATTATATTTATACAATTTCAAATATTCAAAATATTTAACATAAAATTAGCACTGCAACTTTATTTTTACAGGGGCAGAAGATTAAAATTACAAAATCACAACCGAAAAATAGGGATAAAAGAAGTAATTTTGAGGCATGTTTTTATACAATATTTCTGTTATTCTTGAAGAGAATCTAGACAATTCAATCGTTTCCTATATTGAAAATGAGCTTTTGTCGGCGAGCAATTATCCTTATCATGTATTAGAAATGCTCGATTCTCCACACCCAGGAAATACATTCTGCATTCAATTCCAAGTTCCAACAGAAGAATCTATTGATGACATCAAAGCCAATCATGTAGCAGAGCTTCAGGCCTACATTCAGCAACATTTCGCAGAAAAGATTTTTTTATTCGACAGTGTGATGAAATACCTTCCTAAGAAGTAGGTTGATCTTCGGATTCTTTGATTTGCTCCTCATATTTGGGAGAATATTTTACTTTCGGAGATAAGTAATGCAAAAGAATCAATCGTCCAAACCGATAATTGAAGGGGGCGAATACCAGTATCGTAAAAAATAAAACGCCTAAGTAGAGAAAAGGCGATTCGCTTTGGGTAAAATAAGCTGTTGCCAATCCTAAGGTAACAATTTGAGCTACCGAAAAAACGTAACTAACGTACATCGCTGCATAAAAGTATCCTGGCTCGATTTCGAATTTAAATCCGCAATGCGGGCAGGTTTCATTCATTTTTTGTTTTTTCAATCCATAAACAGGACCTTCAAACATTTTGCCAACGTGACAGCGCGGGCATTTAGAATGGGTTAATGCGTAAAATTTTGAAGTAGCCATAAGTAATTGTTCAGTTCAGATAATTACAGCAGCGGATTAGTTGGCTTAGATGGTTTGCGATAATATTTATACCAAACAAGACCCACACCTGCTCCAATAATAAAAGGCATTGCTAGCAAAAATAAAATGCCATCATTTAATCCTTTTCCTTGTGTATTGCCTTCAATCGTACTGTTTTCGGCATTTAACGAACACATTGCACATTGCGCTTGGCTCTCAATGGAAAGCATAGACAACGAAGAAAAAAGAACAATAAAAAGAAAAAACTTCTTAAAAACTGAATGCATAGTTAACCCATTTTTCAAATAGCAAAAGACATGCTATTTAGTGTGTTACAAAAATACGAATAATAAAAGCATCGAAAAAATCTATTCTGCCCTATTTCAGAAGAACATTGAATTTGTTCCAGAATCCATCATCCGGAAGACCTGCTTTGATAATTACATTTTCATTCTTAATCGGGTGTTCAAACTCCAAAGAACGAGAATGCAGACAGATTGTCCGTCTTAAACTTCCGCGCGGATAACCATACTTATTGTCTCCGACGATTGGACAGCCCATATAGGAAAGTTGCGCACGGATTTGATGCGTACGACCGGTTAAAGGCTTTACCTCAAGCAAATAAAAACCATCGAGCGATCCGATCAATTTGTAATCCAGCTCAGCATAACTTCCGCCCTTGACCTCGCGGTCGTAAGCTTTAGTAATCATCTTCTTTCGATCTCTCAAAAGCCAGTTTGATAATTTTCCCTGAGCCTGATTTGGTTTGTTTTTTACTAAAGCTAAGTAGGTTTTCTCTATCTTTCGATCATGAAAAAGGCGATTCATCCGATCCAGCCCTTTGCTGGTTTTAGCGAATAAAATCAGACCGCTCACTGGCCGGTCAAGGCGATGGATAACTCCGATAAATGCATCATTCGGTTTTTGGTATTTGGTCACCAAAAACGCCTTCGTCATTTCTTCTAGCGAGGTATCACCTGTTGTATCGACCTGAACAATATCACCACCTCGCTTATTGACGGCGATTAAATGATTGTCTTCAAAAATAATATCTTTCTCTGTTATCAACTCCATGCTTTGCGGCAAAGATAGCCTATCCGAATTAGAATTTACAGGATTTAGGAAATTAACGAGCGGTATCAGTAACAACCGTGTTGTTTTTCGCGGCGTTTTTTTCCTGCTTTTTGAAATAACCTCTAAATAAGAAATTATGTTTCAAAGCTTCCATGTTTTGATCTAATTTTTGGGTACTTGAATTTAAGTTGTTAATGACTTGGCGAATATCATCCGCTACTTCTGGGTCATTGGTCAATGCACCAACGGCATTGTTCTTATCGTTCAAGCGTGCAGTCGTTTCATTTAAATTTTCCATCAATGCCGATGCGCTTTGTGTAACGCCTTGCAATTGTGCAGCACTGCTACGCAAGCTATTGAACACTTCGGTATCGGTTGTTAAATCATGGATTAATCCTTGATTGCTATTCAATTTGCTCGACAACAAAGCTAAATTAGCTGAAGCTTTGTTCGCATCTGACATTACCGTATTTAAGGTGATTAAAGATTGTTTGATTGACATGGTCATTGAAGAATCCGACAACAAAGCGCCCACAAGTCCTTTTCCGTCAACTAAATCTTTTGATAGAATCGCAAAGTTCTTCGTGATATCCACTAAGTTTTCGTTGTTCTTCTGCAACGTAGCCATTAATGCTTCGGTATCTGTTCCTTTTTCGGAAACAACAATATCTCCATCCATAATCGGAGGTGCATCATGCGTTCCGCCAACTAAACTAATGATGGCGTTACCGATTAAACCGTCCGTTCCCAATTTCGCGATTACATCTTTACGGATATATTCGCTTGAACGCTCATCGATATGCATAATAACTTTCACATTTTCAATACTTTGAAATGTAATTTCTTTAATTGTTCCCACTTTCACACCAGAGAACCAAACGTTGTTTCCAACTTTTAATCCTTTGACATCTTCAAAATAGGTGGTCACGACCAAATTCTTTCTAAACTTCCCCTGTTGTCCGCCCAATACTAAGATTCCGGCAACTAAAATCACCAATCCAATTAAAACAAATAACCCGACTGTAATCGATCTTTTATTATCTTGTGTACTCATAAACTTAATTAAACAATAAAATTATAATCATAAAATGGTCTGACACGCTCATCTTCTGTATCAAATATTTTATCAAAACTTCCTTCTCTTTCAAACTTGCCATCCAATAACATCACAATTCGATCACCTACCATTTTAGCACAAGCCAAATCGTGTGTAATCACAATCGATGACGTTTTATATTGTTCCTGAACCTGATTAATCAATTCATTGATTTCCAAACAAGTCAAGGGATCCAAACCTGCAGTCGGCTCATCATACATCATGATGTCTGGTTGCAAAATCAATGTTCTTGCAATACCGATACGCTTTCTTTGTCCTCCAGATAATTCCGAAGGCATTTGATTGATGGCGTAAGACAATCCCACCCCTTCAAGCACGCTTTCCACAGCTTTATCAATCTCCGCACGGGATAGATTTCGCTTATTGCGCACCAATGGAAATTCAAGATTTTCGCGAACGGTCATACTATCGTACAAAGCACTGTTCTGAAATGAAAATCCAATGCGCAAACGCAACTTTTGCAATTCGCGGTCATCTAAATCATTCACGCGCTCGCCCAACACATCGATTTCGCCCGAATCTGGTTTTAATAAACCCGAAATCAGTTTAATCAACACGGATTTACCTGTACCCGAACGTCCAAGTACAACTAGGTTTTCCCCGTTGTATAATTTTAGATCAACTCCTTTTAAAATATCGCGCTCTCCAAATGATTTATAGACATTTTGGACATCGACAACACAATCATCATAATTGATATCAAAAACTTGCTTTTTCATATTAACTTAATAAAGCCATGATCTGTACAATTAATAACTCCTCAATAAACACGATAAACATCGAAGCAACTACCGCAGAATTGGCTGCTTTACCAACACCTTCAGTTCCTTTACTCGAAAAATAACCCACATAGCAGCTGACCATTCCAATCGTAAATCCAAATACTATGGATCGAAAGACCATCGCAAAGAGATCAATAAATTTAATCGATTCGAATACCTGTGTAAAAAAGCTAAGCATGCTTAGCTGATCTTTTGAAATAATACTTAAATATCCACCAAATAATCCGATTCCCGCCACATAAAATGTTAAAACCGGAATCATAAACGTGGTTGCAATTACTCGACTGACAATAAGATACTTGTAAGGGTTGGTTCCGGAAACTTCCATCGCATCAATCTGCTCCGTTACGTTCATCGAACTTAATTCCGCACCGATTTGCGAGCCGACTTTTCCTGAGGCAATCAATGCTGTCACCAAAGGCGCCAACGCACGTACAATCGCAATTGAAATTAATGCAGGAAGCATCGATGCCGCTCCAAACTCTTCCAATGAAGGTCTCGACTGTTTTGTAAAAACGAATCCGACAATAAAACCTGTTAAGCTGATCAATGGAAAAGATTTCCATCCAATCTCATAACATTGTCTGATAATTTCTTTTACTTCATACGGCGGCGTAAATAATTCCTTGAAAAAACGAACATTAAATCGATGTATTCGAGCAAATTCTATTAAGAGATTTTCAAACTTATTTCTCATCAAAAAGTTGAAGTTATGGACTTTAAATCCTTATTAAAAAAAATAATGCACAAATGTACAACTTTTTGTTTCCACAATTCTTTAATTTATTGCACTCGCATTTTTTTAACTAACAAATGATTTTCAATAAAGATTTAGAAATTGAAAAAATAATTAATTAAACCATGGTACATATTTTAAAGTCATAGAATAAAAACAGGAAAAGAATTTAGTAATAATTTAAAATATACGGTCATGAAAAAAGTCTACAAATCACTCATTCTATTCTTCGTCCTTTTCGGAACGATGAATTTATTCAGTGCGAACAAAGCTTCTGCACAGGGATACGGCCAGGTTTCATTAGATCTATTCTATGATGAGTTATCTCCATATGGATATTGGGACATTGACCCGAACTACGGTGACATCTGGTATCCGGATGTAGACCGCAACTTCCGTCCTTACGGAACCAATGGCTATTGGGCAATGACCCAATACGGCAATACTTGGGTATCGAATTACAACTGGGGATGGGCTCCCTTCCATTATGGAAACTGGGTTTACTCCAACAGAAACGGTTGGGGATGGATTCCGGGATACGAATGGGGACCAGCTTGGGTAGATTGGCGTTCTGGAAACGGATATTATGGATGGGCTCCAATGGCACCTCGCAACAGAATGGGCGTATCGATTTCTGTAGCACTTCCAATGAATATGTGGTTATTTTTACCTAATCGTAGGATTTATGACCGCAATATCTATAACCATTGGTCATACGGTAGCCGCAACGTGTACAACCGCACGACGATCATTAACAACACGTATATTGTTAATAACAACAAATATTATGGTGGCCCTAGCCGCCGCGATGTTGAACGTTCAATTGGCCGTTCGGTATCAGTAAGAAATATTGAAAATTCAGGTCGCCCTGGTGCAACTCGTGTAAGTAACCGCAGTGTATCCATTTACCGTCCTGAAGACAACAACAACGCGAACAGAAGCGTGCGCTCAAATACGAGCACAACTAGTTCAAGAAACACGAGCAACCGTTCGAATGCAACAGTTGGCAGAGACAATACAAGAGCGAACAGCGGAACAACAACTCGTTCGACAGGAACTACAGGTCGTGGAAATGTATCGACAGGTACAAATCGCTCGACCACAGATAGAAGCGGAACTAACAGTTCAAACTCTTCACGTGTAACTACACGTTCGAATAGTCAAGCTGAAGGCAGATCTCAAGGTTCAACGTCGACTCGCAACAATGAAGCTGTCAACTCATCTCGTTCGACTCGCTCGACAGGATCTGGTCAGTCAAATTCGTCTACGAACAACAGAGCTGGACAATCGTCGAGAGTGAATCGTTCGACAGGAACAACAACTGGAACTAGACAAACTCCTGCTGCTACACGTAGCGCAGAGAGACAAGGAAGTTCTCAAGTTCAATCCGGAGCACAGAATCGTTCGACAAATGCTGCATCGCAATCGAGTAATACGCGAGCAACACAGCCGACAAGCAGAAGTGCATCCTCTGGTTCTGGAACAGTAAACACTAGACAAAGTGCTCCTGCAGCGCAACGCAGTACTTCGTCAAGCTCTAGTACAGCAAGACAAAGTGCACCAGCAACAGAACGCAGCAGCTCTGGTTCATCCGTGAGCAGCAGATCTTCTGGAGGTTCTAGTTCTGCTAGAGGAAGTGAAGGTTCTTCACAGCGCAGCGGTTCTTCTGAAAGAAGTTCTGGTAGAGGAAGCAGATAAAATTTTTCTTATAATTGTAACAAATTGGCGGGCTGATTTTTTAGCCCGCTTTTTTTTATTTGTTATTTTTGCTGGCGAATAAATGCAAGTTCGCCACTCTATTGTAGCTAATAAGATAAATCTATGGCAAAATTAGTATCGATACTAGACAATGACTTTTACAAATTCACGATGCAATTTGCCGTGGTTAAGTTATTTCCAAAAGCTAAAGCGAGATATCAGTTTATCAATCGCGGAAAACATAAATTTCCAGAAGGTTTTGCCGATAGATTAAGAACTGCGGTCAATGAAATGGCGACATTGAAATTATCTGACGAAGAAAAATCCTATTTCCAAGAGACCTGTCCATACATAGACCCCGCCTATTTTGACTTTCTGCAAGGCTATCGCTATAATCCAAAAGAAGTTTCTATCGAACAGCATGGGGATGAACTTTCGGTCAAAATCGAAGGGTTTTGGTATAGAACCATCTTGTGGGAAGTTCCGATTATGGCGTTGATATGCGAACTGCATTATGAATTGCTAGAAGAAAAACGGGTTGATGACAGTGAAGTAAAGAATATCGTCGATCAAAAAATGGATAAGTATGATAAACTAGCCATTACGATTGCTGATTTCGGAACCAGAAGAAGGCATTCCTACAAAGTGCATGATTTAGTTATTCAGGCATTGAAAAACCATCCATCTAATACGTTTATCGGAACGAGTAATGTGCATTTTGCAATGAAATATGAAACAAAACCCATTGGAACGCATGCCCACGAGTGGTTTATGTTCCATGCGGCAAAATATGGATACAAGATGGCTAACCTCTTGGGCCTCGAACATTGGTCTGATGTGTATCGTGGTGATTTAGGAATTGCTTTATCAGACACGTATACGACAGAAGTTTTCTTCCAGCAGTTTGATAAAAAATTATCAAAGCTATTTGATGGCGTACGCCATGATAGTGGTGATGCTATCGAATTTGCGCAAAAGACGATTGCTCATTACGAAAGCAAAGGCATAAATCCATTGACAAAAACCATTATTTTTTCGGATGGATTGGATTATGAGAAAGTGGAAAAGATTGTGAATTTCTGCCGAGGTAAAATTGGTTTTTCATTCGGTATAGGAACAGATTTCACCAATGATGTCGGCTTGAGCCGAATGAATATTGTATTGAAAATGACGGAAGCATTTCCAGATGAAGGGCAATGGACGCCAGTAATCAAGTTGTCAGACGAGCCGAATAAGCACACTGGTGAAGAAGAAGAAATACGAATGGCGAAGCGATTTTTAATGATTGATTAAATGGAAAGAGACGTTTACGGAGAAGCATTGTATGATTTCCATCAATTAGGTGAGTTGAAGGAACCTTTGTTGTTGCATAGCAGTTACGGAGATATTGAAGAAATGCCTGTGGAGGTTTTCTTTCGGGATGAAGAGGATTTTCCAGAACTGGAATTTATTGCTTTAAGCCTTTGTGATGGCAAAGTGCTGGATGTGGGAGCGGGCGTAGGTAGCCATGCGCTGTATTTGCAAAGCAAAAATTTTGATGTGGATGCCTTAGAAATATCTGCGACAAGCTGTGAGGTGATGAAGAAAAGAGGCGTAAAACAGGTCATTGAAGAAGATTTTTATCAACTGGAAAACAAACAATACGATACCTTGCTGTTTTTAATGAATGGGATTGGTATCGCTGAAAACTTAGATGGATTCAGAAAACTGCTTAACCATTCTAAAACTTTACTGTCCGATAAAGGGCAATTGATATTCGACTCGTCGAATATTTCCTATTTATACGAAGAGTACCGCATCCCCTACCCCCATCATTATTTTGGCGAAATACATTTCCAATATGAATACAAAGGCACACTGGGCAAACCCTTCAATTGGCTTTATATTGATCAGAATGAATTGATCAAGATCGCAAAAGAAGAAAATTGGGTCGTTCAGATTTTGTTCGATGATGATAATGATCAATATCTTGTCAGAATGGAACCGAGGAAGGGGTGATTAGATGTGAGATATGAGATTTCAGACATTAGATATGAGATTTGAGATATGAGATATGAGATATGAGATATTTGACAAAAAAAGCCCCCAGAAAGTGTATAACTTTTTGGGGGCAGTCCATTAAGACGTTAGCAGGCTTTTAAATTTTTACTTTTTAATTTTTAATTTATTACCTCAAATCCAGTATAAGGAACCAAAACTTTTGGAATGCGAATTCCGTTTGCTGTTTGGTTATTTTCCAAAATAGAAGCGACGATTCTTGGCAATGCCAATGCAGAACCATTTAAGGTATGCGCCAAAGTCATTTTGCCTTCGTCGTTTTTATAGCGGACTTTCAAGCGATTGGATTGATACGTTTCAAAATTTGAAACCGAAGAAACCTCTAACCAGCGCTCTTGCGCGGCGCTATAGACTTCCATATCGTAAGTCAGCGCAGAAGTAAAACTCATATCGCCACCGCACAAACGCAATACACGGTATGGCAATTCTAGCTTTTGCAACAGACCTTGGATATAGCTACTCATCTCTTCAATCACTTCATACGATTTTTCAGGCTGTACAAGCTGAACCAATTCGACTTTGTCAAATTGGTGAAGACGATTTAATCCACGGACATGCGCTCCATAAGAACCTGCTTCACGACGGAAACAAGGTGTATAGGCACAATGCTGAATCGGAAATTGCTCTTGTTTCACAATGACATCGCGATATAGATTTGTTACCGGAACTTCTGCCGTTGGAATCAAATATAAATCATCATTCGTCACATAGTACATCTGTCCTTCTTTGTCAGGCAACTGGCCAGTAGCGAACGCAGAATCCTCATTCACCATAATCGGCACTTCCAATTCTTGGTAACCCTGCTCTCCAGCTTGGTCCAAAAAGAAATTGATTAATGCCCTTTGCAAACGTGCACCTTTTCCTTTATACACCGGAAAACCAGCTCCTGTTACTTTAACCCCCAATTCCAAATCAACAATATCGTATTTGGTCAGCAATTCCCAATGCGGAATCGCTTGCGTATCGAAAACCGGAATTTCACCGTGTGTCAACACCACTTCATTGTCATCTGGCGTTTTTCCTAAAGGAACTGAAACATGCGGTAGGTTCGGAACCAATACGATTTTGGAAAGCAGTTCTTTTTCTACTTCGCTCAATCTATCGGTCAATTCGCGCACTTGCTCTTTATATACCGATGATTTGGATTTGATTTCTTCTGCTTCTTCCTTCTTTCCTTGGCGCATCAAATCTCCAATCATTTTTGCCGAAGCATTTGCTTCAGAAGCAATAGCATCAGATTCATTCTGAATTCTTTTGCGCTCATCGTCCAACTCAATAATCGAATCAATTAACGCAACATCAGTAAAATTCTTGACCGCTAAACGCTCCAAAACATAATCCTTGTGCTCTCGGATATAACTAACTTGCAACATATTTGTATTTTTTTAGAAGACAAAGATAATTAAGTATCCTAAATAATTAAGAATCGCTACTGAAATCTTCAAATTTTAGTAACATTGCATTAACTATTGAGATTACGATGCAAAAACTGATTTTCTTCTGCTTGTTTATGATTCCTTTATTTACTAGTGCACAGCATCAGCAGATTAAGGATTTTTTGGTAAAAGAGAATCTGTCGCAGAATGGAAAACTCGCCATTATTGCAGTTGATTCAACCGAAAAAGTTGACAACGTCATCCATGGAAATTTCAGGTTTATAATCAATGGATTCCAGCAAGATTTGCAGTTTGAAGATGGGGTTTCGGTATACAACCATTCGGTCGAGTCGTCGACATTTGTTTTGCTTAAACACAAAAATCAAGATAAGGAAATCGCGCGCTACTATTTTGTTCGAAAAACCGACAAAGGTTTGACCCCTTACAAGATTTCGGCATTGGCTTTAATTCTGATTCCCGCAGTTATTTTATTGATTGCTTATATGTTCAAGCGTTTCTTGACCACCATCGTTGTCTTAGTGATTGTGTATGGATACTTTCATTATTCAAAAGGATTGAATATTTCCCAATTGCTGGAAAGCTTGTTTATCGGGTTCAAGAATTTCTTTTAGAAAGGCAAGCCGACTCCAAAATTATATTGAAAGAAATTGTAACGGTCAGGTTTGTGCGTCAGGTAATAATCGTCTCTAAACGATTTCGAATTAAATAGATGACGGATTACCCATTGGTCAGAACCTGTAAATTGTGGGTCTTTGACTTTCAATCCCGCATCCAAGCGAATAACAAAATAATCCATATCAATCCGCAAACCAAAACCCGTACCTATCGCAATTTGCGACAAGAATCGGTCAGCTTTAAATTCTCCATCAGGGTTAAGTTCATTCGGGCGCAAACGCCAAATATTCCCCATGTCCACGAAAGTTGCTCCATTCAGCTTTGCTCCCAGAAAGTTATTTAACAAACGGAAACGATATTCTGCATTTCCCTCAATCTTCACTTCGCCCAACTGGTCGAGGTTACGCAAATTTAAGCGCAAGCTTTCGGACAAGCCTTCCCTATTGTAGCCACCTGGTCCCAACGTTCTGGCTTGCCAAGCACGGATTCCATTCATCCCTCCAGCGAAAAAACTTTTCTCAAAAATCAAGAGGCTCGAATTATTGCCATAAGGAACCGCAACACCGGTATTAAATCGCAAAACCAATTGCTTGTTGCCACCGAAGTGTTTGTACCAACGATAATCGACTTCCCCTTTGATGTATTGCAAATAAGGTACATTAAATAGCAAGCGTTCGCCGGCTTCATTTTTTTTGAAATCAAAAGTTGAGCTCAATAAGCCCAAAATATTCCCGCTCACATCAACCCCCAAGCGCAAATAATTAAAATCTTCCTTCTTTAATAATTTAGGCGCATTTAAGGTATAAGCGTATTGTGAACCCAAACCGAAATATTCCCGATTGTTGCTTTCCACATACAACAAATAACCCTCATCAATTAGATTCTGAGCAAAAGTTGGATTCAGCCTTCCCAATCGATACTCCAATAAAATGGGTGTATAACTATGGGTGATATTTTCGGATTGATACCAGAAATAATTTAAGGAATTGATTAAGTAGCGGTTGGAATAGGTATTATCTTGGTCAAAAATCTGCAAGCTGGACGAAAACGTCGTCCGTGGAAGACCATATCGGCCTACGCTCCGAACTCCAAAAGGAACCATCAACCGAGGAACGACCAAATTCACACCAACTTGAAAATCATTGTTAAATATTTTTTGAGAAAGATTGCCCGGCAAACGAGGGTCGAACAATACCCCATAGCGCATCTTGACTTCCAATAATTCGGCTCCGCCAAAAATATTGCGGTGCGAATAGGTATCGCCGATATTAAAACCGCTCATGCCTGACGAAAAGGTAAACTCTCCTTCAATCTGATTGCTCATGACCGACCTCGGTGTCAATTCATACTGCACATTTAATTTGTTGCTGTCGACTGGCGTGTAGGAGATTTTAATTGAACGAAAGGTATTCATTTCATACAAGCGGTCATACGAAAGATTTTCATCCCGCTGATTGTATAAGTCGTCCGAACGCACAAACATGTACCTTGAAATGGAGCGCAGACGAAATTTCTGTGTTTCATCCTCATAAACAATCGACCTCGCACTATCCAATTGCGCCGACGATGGTTTCTTTAGCTCTTCATTTGGACTTACAATTTTAACGTACACACTATCGATTGTGTACACTCGATGTGCAGAAGAATCTTCGCGATTTTGAATCTGCAAAGCTAAATCTGCTTGATGGTCTAATTGATTTGTATCGACCGCGACAGTCATAAATTGACGCACATACTGATAATACCCTCTATTTCGCAACGCATTGTATACATTTTCACGCTCTAAGTATAGATTCGTAGCATCGTATTTCTGAGAAGATTTAACTTGCGTCGTAGGCAAAACCTGTTGCTCATAAATATTTCGAACGGCAGGGTCTTCAATGTCGTACGACACATTCCTCAAGATATAAGGTGTTTTTAAATCCGTGACAAAATTAATGCGCGCCTTTTTGCGCCTAACCTGAATTTGAGGAGTGACTTCAGCTTCAAAATAACCTTTAGTTTTTAAATACGCTTGAATTTGCGTCGCAGATAAATCCACAAGAGCCGAATCAAGTAACCTTGGCGCTTCGCCCACGCTTCGTAGATTCGTTGTTTTGTAAGCCCCGTCTTTTGTATTAAATAGGTTGTAAATCGTTAAGTTCAAGGGAGAATTCGGACGAATTTCGTTCGAAATATAAGCCGAAGCACTTTCTTTCAATTCAGGAGAAATGCCGTCGAGTTCAATTTTGGTAACCAAAGCTTGTTGGTCGTCTACATATTTTGCCGAACGGCAGGAAATGAAAAATAAACACAAAAGCGTTATCTTGGCAAAAGAAAATAGTAAACGGCGATTAATCATTCAAAAATGTTGTCAAAAGCACAAATTAGTCTTATAAATTCATTAAAAAACAAAAAATTTCGTAAAGAACATAATTTGTTCATTGTCGAAGGCATTAAGTCGGTTCAGGAATTTTTAGATTCTACCTATCTCATCCAGCAACTTTACATGACCGAAGACGCTTCGGCAAAATTGGGTAAAATACCCCAAAATATAAAATCCGAACAAATCAGTTCGGCAGAATTTGCAAAAATCACCCAATTGACCAATCCTCAAGGCGTGCTTGCGCTGGTCAAAATTCCAGAAGAAAACCTGCAAGTTCTAAATGAAAGCACCCATGAACATGTTATTGTCTTAGACAACATTCAAGACCCGGGAAACTTGGGAACGATAATCCGCACGGCCGAATGGTTTGGCATCCATACAATCATTTGCTCATCCGACACGGTAGATGCCTATAACCCAAAAGTCGTTCAGGCGACGATGGGCAGTCTGGCTCGCGTTCAGATTCAGTATACCGAAATCGATATCTTTCTTCAACAGTATCAAGGCAAAAAGTTTGGCGCTTTGTTGAATGGCAAAAATATTTACGAAACAGATTTCGGCAATTCAGGATTGATTATCCTAGGAAACGAAGGAAACGGAATCAGCGAGTCGATTCAGGCTTTGCTCGACGAGGCAGTGACCATTCCCCGAATGGGAAATGCAGAATCGCTAAATGTTGCAGTCGCCACGACCGTTTTTTGTTCGGAAATCGCTAGACAACAGCTCAGTAAAAAATAGTAAAACGGCTTTATCAACGCAAAATTTAAATAGTCTTTAAATTAGTTTACCTTTGGCCGGTATAATCATGTCAGAGAAAAAACCCTCCATATATACATTGCAATTCGCATTGCTCTGCTTAAGTTCACTATTATTCTCGTCGAGTTTTAATATGATGATTCCCGAGCTCCCGAACTACTTAACTTCATTAGGCGGAGCCGAACACAAAGGATTAATCATTGCCTTATTCACGCTTACGGCAGGAATTTCAAGGCCATTCAGCGGAAAACTGACAGACAATTGGGGACGCGTGCCAGTCATGGCGGTCGGGTCGCTGGTCTGTGTCATCTGTGGCTTGCTATATCCGATTCTAACCAGCGTATCCGGATTTTTTCTATTGCGATTGATTCATGGATTTTCAACTGGATTTAAACCAACGGCAACATCAGCCTATGTCGCAGATATCATACCGAGAGAGCGTTGGGGAGAAGCCCTGGGCATGCATGGTTTGTGTTTTAGCATTGGCGGAGCTTTAGGCCCAGCATTAGGAAGTACCATTGTGCAACTCGCGGACATCAATACTATGTTTTACAGTTCATCGTTTCTGGCTTTGTTGTCGATAGTGATTGTGCTCAACATGAAAGAAACCTTGCCGACCAAACAGAAATTCAACAAACGCATGCTGAAAATATCGCGTTACGACATTATTGATTTCCGAGCGATTCCTTCAGCCATTGTGACCTTTTTGACCTATGTGGGTTATGGGGTTATCCTAACGTTGATTCCCGATTGGAGCGAACATTTAGGCATTCAAAACAAAGGATTGTTTTTTACAGCGTACACCATTTCATCCATCGCGATTCGATTTTTCTCTGGAAAAGTATCCGACAAATATGGGCGCATCAAAGTCATTGCCGTCGGCATCGTGATTACCGCATTTGCTATTTTTATTGTCGGGTATCAGGAGAGCGTCAATGGATTGTTGATTGGCGCATCGGTTTATGGAATCGGGACAGGTATTTTATCGCCGGCGCTAAACGCTTGGACAATCGATTTGAGCTTGCCACAATTCAGGGGCAAGGCTGTTGCGACCGTTTATATTGCATTGGAAGCAGGAATTGGTTTAGGAGCGCTTTTTTCTGGCTATATTTATCATGATGTTATCACTCGGATTCCAATGATTATGTATGGAAGTTCTATAATCATTGCCATGGCATTACTATATATGTTTTATTGGCAAGCCAAAAACAAAACAGCAAAATAACTGTTAAGCATTAAATTTAATCAATAGATGGAAATAAAACCTATTAAAAAACCTTACGCTATCGACCTAGCTTCTAGCCTGTTAGCTTTAGTCTTGATTCTGTTGCTCATGTATGCTACACAAAGCGTACTTGTTCCATTATTATTCGCAATTTTAATTTCGATAATGTTGTACCCTTTAGCTCGTTTTTTTGAGAGGTTACGGTTTGGACGCGCTTTTTCTGCTATCCTTTGTGTGTTGATTGCCATTGCAATTATTTCTGCAATTATGTGGTTTATCGTTCATCAGAGTATAATTATCGGCAAAGATGCGGTTTCGATCAAGGAGAAAGTACTTTCTGTTTTTGAAGGACTACAAACTTGGCTGCAAACGCAGTTTGGTATTGAGCGGACGGAGATGATGGACAAAATGCGCGAGCAGAGCAATAAGGCTTTGGAAAATGCAGGTTCGGTTGTATCGACCACATTTGGTTCGATCGGAAGTACATTAGCTGGAGTTGTATTAGTTCCCTTATTTGCTTTCTTTCTATTGTATTACCGAGATTTCTTCAGAGAATTTTTCTTTAAGGCATTTAAATCCTCTCCACAATCCAAAGTTGATAGCACATTAAATCGCATTTACGAAGTCGTTCAAAGTTATTTATTGGGACTCGTAACCGTAATGGGTATCGTTGCCGTTTTAAACACTGCTGGTTTAATGGCTTTGGGAATCGATTATGCTTGGTTTTTTGGAACATTAGCTTCGTTGCTGATGCTTCTGCCTTATATAGGAATTGCCATTGGTTCAATATTGCCGGCCTTATTTGCACTCGCTGTTAAAGATAGCGCATGGTATGCTTTGGGTGTTGTCGCCTGGTTTCAAGTGGTTCAATTTTTGGAAGGAAATATTATTACGCCAAACATTGTCGGAAGCAAAGTGAGCATCAATCCATTGATGGCTATTATTTCCATTTTGTTGGGTGGTATGCTATTCGGCTTGTCCGGTTTGATTTTGGCATTGCCATTAACAGCGACAATAAAAGTAATTTTTGATTCTATTCCAAGCATGGAAGCTTTTGGATTCTTGATTGGAGAACCTGAAAAACAGCACTTGAAACGCAACGCAACGCAGGAATTGTTGATGAAATGGGGAATTGTTAGGCCTCCAAAACCTAAACCAAAGAAGAAAGAAGATACAGAAGAAGAAAAGGAAAAAGAGGTCGTCATCATTGTGGAAGAAGCAAATCCGCACAAAGATTTGGAACAAGAACAACCTCCAAAACAAGATGATTCTTCAGAAAATAAATAACAATAAGGCGCAATTTTTTTGCGCCTTATTTGTTACTTTCATACCCGATGAAATATTATTTAAACTTACAATTTCAATTATGGTCGCGACAGATTCAGGAGACTGGAGTTCCTGTGTTTTTTGCAGGACTAATCCTACTTGGGTTGTTGATTCTCTTGAATTATTTGTTTACTGTTTATCCAATTTATGCACCTTACGCTGTTGCGCTGATTGGTTTGCAGATAATGGGTTTCTTAAGCAATCATAATCGAAATGAATTTTTAAAAACCGCATTCCCCACTAAGGAATACTATAAAATCCGAGCGATTGAAAACCTGCTTTTTGCTAGTCCGTTTCTGATTTTATTAGTGATTCATGCTGAGTTTTTGGTTGCTACGGGTTTTCTAATCTTGTCGGTTTTGATGCTGTTTCTGAAGATAAAGGCATTTAATCAAAAGGCCATTCCCACTCCTTTTAAGAAGAAACCTTTTGAATTTATTATCGGATTTAGGAATAACTGGGCGACCTTACTTATTTTGTATATCCTCTTCAGCATCGGTTTGTCTTTTGATAATTTTAACCTTGGCTTAGTGTGCATGGCCTTAGCGGGCCTTTCTCAGATTCGAAATTACGATTTGACAGAATCGGAATTTTATGTCTGGAATTACAGCATGAAACCAAAAGACTTTTTATTGTTTAAATTAAAAAGAGCCTGCATTCAATTATCCGCTATTGTTTTTCCGATGTTATTGGCGCTGATTATCCGTTATCCGAGCTATGGTATTTTCAGCCTATGCGTTTTGCTGATTTGCTGTATCGCCATCTCGTTTTTTATCACGGTTAAATACGCCGTTTTTCCACGAGCGATTCAAATTCCTGAATACCTCTTATTCTGTATCGGAATTGTGTTGTTGCCGTTGGCCTTTTTCTTATTTCCTTATTATTTCAATAAAGCAAGTCAAAATCTGAAATCAATACTATGATTGAATTAAAAAACCTTTCTCTTTCATTTGGTGCGAAGCAAGTCTTGCATAGCTTAAACTTTCAGTTTGAAGACGGTAAAGTGTATGGAATTGTTGGGGAAAATGGCGCTGGCAAAACGAGTTTGTTCCGATGCATTGCGGGTTTGGAGAATTATTCGGGCGCGATAGAAGAACATCCAGCTCCGCTGAAAAACTATTTAGGATATTTAGCTTCCGAACCTTTTTTCTTGCCAAAAGTCACAGGAGAAGAATACGTTTTGTTACTTGCGGAAGCCCGAAAATGGAAAATCGATTCTGCCGAAAAATTCAATCTGTTTCAGCTCCCGTTAAAAGAATTTGCCAGCCAATATTCTACCGGAATGAAAAAGAAATTGGCTTTGACTGCTGTGCTTGCGCAAAATAACGATTGGTTTATTTTGGACGAACCTTTTAATGGATTGGATTTGCAGAGCAACATTGTGCTAACAGACCTTATTTTGCAGTTGAAAGCGAAATCAAAAACCATTTTGATTGCTTCGCATATTTTTTCCACGCTGAAAGACACCTGCGACGAAATCATTCTGTTAAGCAAAGGAAATTTCTTGGAAGTTGTTCGAAAAGAAGACTTCGACCGATTGGAAATCAAACTAAAAGAAGATATTCTTTCTCATAATTTCGACTTTTTGAATTATTAAAATCGGATGATATAAGGCATCCACATGCTATCTGAATTTTAGCTACCTTTATGTATGTCCAATGTGTATATTAAAAACATGGTATGCAACCGCTGTATTTTGGTGGTTGAAGAAATCCTAAAAAAGGAAAAAATTGCCTATACAACAATCCGTTTGGGAGAAGTTGAGATGGACAATGAACTCACCTTGCCACAGCGCGAAAGCTTGAGAGAAAGTTTATCTGCCGTTGGTTTTGAGTTGATGGATGATAAGCGAAGCGTGACCATCGAACAGATAAAATCCCTGTTGATTGCGTTGATTTATGAAGATAAATTGGATTTAAACATCAATATTTCGGATTACCTGAGCGACAAGCTACAGCATGATTATTCCTATTTATCCAATTTATTTTCAGAAGTTGAAGGCAAATCAATCGAGAAATTCTTTATTGCTCAGAAGATTGAACGGGTGAAAGAATTGATTGTGTATAATGAATTGACGTTAAGCGAAATTGCTAATTTGTTGCGCTATTCGAGCGTGGCGCATTTGAGCAATCAATTTAAAAAAGTGACCGGACTGACACCAAGTTATTTCAAACAGATAAAATCAGACAAAAGAAAACCCATCGACCAAATTTAGCTGGATTTTCACATCATCGCGCATTATGGCAGAGGAACCTAATGAAATTGTAAATCAAACCTACACGAGAGATAAACCTATCCAACAGCTAAGCACATCTTCGGATTCTTGCTGTTCTTCAGACCATTCGCATTCGAATGATGAGCATACGCATGACGTCTCGGGCAAAAGCACATTTCAATTATTTGTTCCTTCTATTCTGTCATTTGTATTATTGATGATAGCCATCAGTCTCGACAATTGGGTTCCTCAAAATTGGTTTACAGGTTGGTTACGAATTGGATTTTATATTATCGCTTACATTCCGGTAGGATTTCCGGTTTTAAAAGAAGCTTGGCATAGCATCCGAAAAGGCGAAGTTTTTTCTGAATTTTTCTTGATGGGCATCGCCACGATTGGTGCATTCGCCATCGGCGAATATCCCGAAGCAGTCGCCGTCATGCTGTTTTATTCAATTGGCGAACTGTTCCAAACCCTAGCAGTAAAACGCGCAAAGAGCAACATCAAGTCATTGCTTGACCAGCGTCCAGACCAAGTGACGATACTGAAAAACAATGCGACTCAAACGGTCAAAGCCGAACAAGTGGGTATCGGCGAGGTTATCCAATTAAAACCTGGAGAAAAGCTGGCTTTGGATGGAGAATTAGTTTCCGATAAAGGCAGTTTTAATACATCAGCTTTGACGGGAGAAAGCAAGCCGGACACAAAAATCAAAGGCGAAAAAGTTTTGGCGGGAATGATAAATCTGAATTCCGTGTCCGACGTCATTGTGACAACTGCCTACAAAGACAGCAAGCTCTCGCGCATATTGGAATTGGTGCAAGAAGCGACCGCTCAAAAAGCGCCTACGGAATTATTTATCCGCAAATTTGCAAAAGTCTATACACCGATAGTCGTTTTGCTGGCTATCTTAATCTGCCTCCTTCCCTACTTTTTTGTTTCTGATTACCTGTTTAGCGAATGGCTATATCGTGCTTTGGTATTTTTAGTAATTTCATGTCCTTGTGCGTTGGTGATTAGCATTCCTTTAGGTTATTTTGGCGGAATCGGAGCCGGCAGTAAACATGGAATCCTAGTCAAAGGAAGTAATTTTCTAGACATTTTGGCGAAGATTAAGAATGTCGTGATGGACAAAACCGGCACGTTGACCGAAGGCGTTTTTGAAGTCCAAGAAGTTCTATTTGAGTCTGATGTGAATCAGAAAGAAATCTTAAGCTATGTCAATGCATTGGAAAGCAAAAGCACGCATCCCATTGCGACAGCTATACATCACTATGTCGGTGAAGTGGACTCCGCTATTCATTTAGAACAGGTAGAAGAAATTCCAGGCAATGGATTAAAAGCGCAAATCAATGGAAAAGAACTGTTAGTTGGGAATTTTAAACTAATGGACTCTTTTGCAATTTCCTATTCTGTTGACATCAATAAGCTGGTCAATACGGTCATTGCGATTGCTTATGACGGAAAATTTGCGGGTTACATGAGCATTGCCGACCGCATCAAAGAAAGCTCTAATTCTGCGATTGAAGAATTGCATCAATTGGGCGTGAAATGTACGATGTTGAGCGGTGATAAATCAACGGTGGTCAATGAAGTCGCTCGGCAATTAAGCTTGGATAATGCCTATGGCGATTTGTTGCCAGAAGATAAAGTCAGCAAAGTCAAAGAAATCAAATTGCAGAATGGCTCTGTCGCATTTGTTGGTGACGGTGTCAATGATGCACCGGTTGTTGCGCTGAGCGATGTCGGCATTGCGATGGGTGGTTTGGGTTCGGATGCGACGATTGAAGTGGCGGATGTGGTGATTCAAGATGACAATCCATTGAAAATACCGATGGCGATTCGGATTGGAAAAGAGACTAAAAAGATTGTGATTCAAAATATTTCTTTGGCTTTTATAGTTAAAGTGATTGTGTTAATTTTGGGCGCTGGCGGAATTGCCAATATGTGGGAAGCAGTTTTTGCAGATGTTGGTGTTGCTTTATTAGCCATCTTAAACGCTATCCGAATTCAGAACATGAAGTTTTAGCGTCTGTATTATAAATTAAAAAATCTGTCCACGTTGGTTAGGTTTTGTAAATTCTTTATCAATGATTAAAATAGGTATACTACTAATTGCGAGTTTGGGAATAATGAGCTGTACGACCAGCTCTAAAGAAGTAGACGCGAATAAATCTGTTGTTCTTGCTGATTCCATTGCGAAGCAAGAAGAACCCATTCTTGCTGATGTCGATTCGAATCAACTAGCGATTCAAAAACTTGATGAATTTAAAACATTAGTCCATGAGTTTCCTGAATTAAGAGATTTCCAGGTGTACAGCAAACATAAGCCTTATTATTTGGAAGGAGACTTTTTTGGAGATGGGATTCAAGACGTAGCGATTTTGATTCAGCGACAAGATTCCGTTAAATTAAGTCTCATCGACTTCTCTAAAAATGGAAAGAATGTCCATATCCTTGGCGAAGATGGTGAATTTGAATCCGATTATAGCTGGATTGGCGACTTTGAGAAGGTAAAAGCTGGCGAAGTGTTATGGTCAAATTATGAAGATGATTTTCGAAGTCTTGAAGATGTTCCCGAAGAAGAGAAAGTATATCTGACCTACAATGCGATTTTCGTACATGCTCCGGAATCTTGTGGCGGTGGATTTATCTTTTGGAAAGACGAAAAATTTAATTGGTTACAGCAGGAATAAGTTCAATTCAGCAAAAAGCAGTAAGCAAAGATTTATTTTAAAACCGTTTAAAATCTTTATGATTTGGTTGCGTACCTACGGCACGCATCTAATTCCCTTAATTATTTCTACAAACATTTAGCCTCTAACGAGGCTATAATCTTCGCTTTACTTCTTTTTTCTACGGAGCAATCAGCTCTTTGCTGTCACTGACTTTCCAAAGTTTTGGGTGCAGAATTTAACATTCTAGCATAGAGAGATTTTCATATTGGCTAAATGAAATAGCTATTGCTCCGTAGGAGTTACCGCTTTGTAGTCTTGTAATTTCATTGATAATTGCGTGCCGTAGGTACGCACCCTATCAGAAATGGGTAGTACTTACGGCACAACAAATTATGCTGGAATTTTCTCTATAAAGCGGTTGTGCCTACGGCACATGAAATAACTATTAGAGATGAGATTGCTCCGTAGGAGCAAAATATTGGTAGCCAAAATATTTGTAGCCAAAATGTTTGTAGGAGAAGAATGTGCAGTAAAATCAGCGTGCCGTAGGTACGCAACAATTTATTTTAAAACAATATAAAATATTTGGCTTGTAGCTACGGCAGGCATTTAATTCTCTTATCTAGCAAGATGCCTTATATCGTACTCAATCGAATCGGCATCGTATAAGAAACCCGAACGGGAACTCCGTTTTGGATACCATGCTTCCACTTTTTGGCTTTTTTCAGCAACTTGACAGCCTCTTCTCCGCTTCCGTAGCCGATATCACTTTTCACTTGGATATCTGTCAACGTGCCGTCCTTCTCGACAACAAAACTAACCTGAACAACACCTTTCACACCGTTATCGATAGCTGATTGCGGATACTGATAGTTTCTAGAAACCCACTGAATAAAAGCCGGCATACCTCCTACTGGTTGTGGCATAATTTCGACGCTAGAGAAAATTTCGTCTCCTTTTGTCCCGTTAATATCACCATTTGCTGTTCCGGTAATTTCTCCCAGCTTTTTGGTAGGACCAAATTCTCCCTGAGCGACGTACGCTCCGCCTTTTACAGATTTTAAAGTGATGCGAGCCGGTGTTTTATCCCCTTTCAGGTCATCTTGCGTAACAAGTTCTTCAGTCACCTTATTCTTATCTACGATATCCACATCCGGAAAACGGACTAATTCCATCGCCGGTGGGTCTTGAGCGATTTGCTGTGGTGCTTGTTTCTCAACAGGCAAAGGCTCAATGATTTCCTCTATCTCCTCTTTTTCAATCAAATTTTCAGGCGTAACGGGCGTCAAATCAACTATGGTGCTTTGAAAAGCCTCTTTCGGTCGCTGGTCATAAGCGAATTTTCCAACTACGGACAGCAAAACAACAAAAAAAACAGTGACCATAGCTTTGTTTGTGGCCGTCGAACTCATTTTGCGCAATTCGTATGCGCCATACTCTTTGTTTCTAGATTCAAAAACGACATCCAGCCATTCTTTCTCGAAAATATTCAATTTTGAACTCATGATAATGATATTTAAGGTGTATAAACTAGCGCTTTCTATCATGATGAACTATTTATTCAAAATCCATAAAAAGAAATTCAAAATTGTATTTTTGGTCTATGAATAAGTTGAATTATCTGTTTGGCGGACTAATGGTTTTGCTGATTTCTTGTCAGCAACAAACTAAAAACAAATCTGTGGAGAATGAACTGACTAAGCCAGATACGCTTGCAAATTCTAGAGAAGAACTTCTAGAATTTGGATTCTTAAATGAAGCCAAAAACGCTGTGATTCTTTTGGACACGGATGATTCGATTCAACATCCAGCATATTTAACCGAAGCAATCATTGCCAATCAGTTAGTAAAAGCGAAGTACGCTCATTTTCAAAAGCAAAATGAAGTGCTCGATAACGGAAGGCAAACCGAAGCTAATTTTGATTATGTCGCAGGACATTATTTTTCATTGGAAAAAAATAGCTCCCAAAGTGATTTTGCTTTGCTTGTCAATCCATCCTTTTTATCAAAACGCTCGATAATTCCTTTTGATTTAGAAAATAAAAACACTCAAAAAGAAGAATTGAACTTGCCCGCAAAATATCAGCGTAAAGTTAAAAATCAAAAGACCATTGCCTTTCTACCAAATAATACCTTGATTAAACTAATTGAATTTGAAGTGGAGCAAGATTCTGCCCTAGCGATTCTAGTCTATAGTTCTCCAGATAAAATATTGATTAAAGAATTCCCAGCATTATACGATGAGATAAGTACCTGGAGCGTAGATGATGGCGGAGAATTTGGCATGGATTATTTCCAAATCGAAAGCATATTGGCAAACGGAGACCGGATAGAATTAGTGATTTCCGAATTCGGTGCTGAAGGCTATAACCTGACTTTTCTACGTGAAAGTGGCGGAACGTTTGACGAGATTAAAAGAGCTTACGGGTATTCTGCTCCAAATTAATTCAGGTTAAACGCAAACACATAAAAAGTAAAATGCGTGAGCCTTATCGGCATCACGCATTTTACTTTTTTCTATCAGCCTAAAGCTTAAAGCCTACCGCCTACCGCTTGTTACTTTTTAATCAGCTCTTCCAGCTCTCTAAAATCATAATAATGGAAAACCATACCGTTGCTCATCGCAACTAACATTCCCTTCGGAAATTTAGGACCAAGGTTAGCGGAAGTCGCATCCATTCCATCACATTCAATCGTTGAAATCGGGATGCGTTTAATTAACGTGTACGAGTTCGGGTTTTCTGCATCGCCTTCGCGAGGATACACATTCACCGAGTTATCTTGTTGGTTGGAAACAAAAATATACCCTGTAGAATCCGTTGATTTATAAATAGCAATCCCTTCATTATCCGATTTAAAATCTTTCTGTCCAAAGAAAGCCAATTCTTCATTGCCTTTGGCTGGGTCAGCATAATATTTGCGCATGCCGACATTCTCGTCAGAGTAATACACAAAGCCCAATTCATTATCAACAGCGATGGCTTCGATTTCTTTCTTTTGGCTGTATTTTCCAAATTGACGAACCAATTTCGCTTCCACAGCGCCTTGATTTCCTGTCAATTCATATTGAAATAAATAGCCATCAACCGGGCCATTCTTACGGCCAACGATTGCATAAATTTTATTTCCTAAACTATCTTTTTGCGTGTACAAGGAAATCCCCATTGGCTGACGTTCAGTTTCGCCAACAAATACTTCAATGCCACCATTATCAATTTCTTTCATGGATGGCAATGCGTAAATCCTGATTTTATTGGTTCCTCGTTCGGTCGTTACCGCAATATCCGTCTTAACGCCGTCAATCAGTAAGCCATAAGCAATATCCACATTGTTGGGGCGGTCCAAAGGTGTTACCTTGTTGACAATCTTTCCTTCTAAATTAAAGACATACAATCCACCAGTTTTTTCATGCTTGTCTGTTCCGACAATCAATACTTCTGTTGAATCATTTGGATTAATCCAAATCGCAGGGTCATCGGTATCATTGGGCAAAGCTTCCGTCACGATGGTTGGAGGCAGTGCATCTTTGGCTACCGGAGCCAATTTGCTATCGCATCCTTGCAAACCTAGCGCAACAATTAAGCCTGCGACAAGTACGGATGCTGAATTTTTAGTGAGTGAGTAATTCATGGTTATGTATTATAAATCAAATTTAAGTCCTAATGTATAACGAGGTTGGTAATATTCCAGTTGCATCATGCGATTCACATCGCCTTGATAATAACGTAACGGTTGATTCGTCAAATTATTTGCTTCAGCAAATATGCGCAACTGTTTCGTGATTTTATAAGAGGCATTTGCGTCCAAGAAAAATTGTTTGTCGTAGTAGCTGTCTGTAAAATCATCCGCTCCGATTTCATCCAAGTATGCAGAAGTAAAGTTACCAGAGATACGTGCCGAAAATTTGTTGTTCTCCCAAGAAATAGACCCGTTGAACATGTGTGGAGCCGTACGAGGCAAACCTAAACCATCGCGTTCTTCACCATCATCATTCGTAATTCCTTTCGCTTTAGAAGCAGTGAAGGTATAGTTTGTGTAAATACCAAAACCTTTCAGGAATTTTCCTGGCAAGAAATCCAGCTGACGTTGGAAAGCAACTTCCAATCCGTACACATCTACTTTGTCCCCATTACGGAACTGGTCGAATTCCCAAACGTCTCCTGTCGGAATAGGATTGTTGATGTCTGGAAAGTCATTCGCAAACTTCTCCGCATTGTAATTGATGTCACTGTATTTGTAAATAAAATTCTGCAGGTTTTTATAGAACACTCCTGCGGAGAATAAACCAACATTTTGGAAATAATTTTCCAGCATAAAATCAACATTTGTTGCATACGTTGCTTTTAAGTTTGGATTACCAGCCGACAAAGCTTGGTCACTAGGCATCGAGCTTACAAACGGAGCCAATGCATAATAATTTGGACGTGCTAATGAAGTCGTAACCGCAGCTCTTAAGATAAAGTTTTTAGTTACATCATGTTTGAAACTGATACTAGGCAAGATATTGATGTAATCATTTTTATTATTCACCTCACCAACTAAATCATCTTCATCTTCGATGTAATTTCCAGTGTAGTCGATTTTAGTATGTTCCACACGCGCACCCAAAATCATGGAAGTTTTCTCTGAAAAGTTTTGGTCCCAGCGAACATATCCTGCTGTAATGTATTCTTTCGCTTTGTAATTAAGCGTCAAGTATTCTGAAGGAATTGCTTCGCTTTCAAATTGTGATGTGTTTGTCAAATCCAATCCACCCAAATATGCCTTATCGACAAAAGCTCCTGGGTTGTATTGCGACCCTTGGCTGAAATTATTTGGCCAAGTCACGTTAGGAACTGAAGCCAAATTACCAAAATCACCTACTGGAGAATATTCGTACCACATGTTATTGCGCTCCTTTTGCTTCGCTCTGAAACGAGTACCAAAACGGAAGCGTCCTTTCTGCCCATCAATAACAGATAATGGAAAGCGGAAATTTAATTTGAAACCAAATTCGTCTTCCGAAGTATAATCATTGTTCTCAGAAATCTCTCTCAATTCGAAGTCAGCATAATTTGTATAGTTATCCAAAATAAGCGGAAGGTGGGTGTTGCTCAAATTCTGGCCTAAAACAACATCTTCTTGTTCATACTCGATGTAGCGCTCATTCGGACGTTTCTCGGAAGCTTTAGAATAGCTCGCTGCCCAATCCATATCAAATTTTGATGACAATAGGTGCTCCCCTTTTAGTGAGAAATTGTAGACCTCTTGTCTTTCCAGACGCGTATTGTTATTTGTGCTGTTATCGATACCGCCTTTCGTTTGTCTGCGGATACTTCCAACATACCCGTTTTCTGCATCATCCCATTCCAAATCCGTGTAGCGCAAACGGTATCTGTTCTCGCGGTCATCGCGCCAGTTGTAGATAGCGTTGAATTCTAAGCGGTTTCTTAAATTGATTTCATAATCCGTAGATAATGAAAAACTGCGACGTATACGTTGCACGTCGTATTTGCGAATATCCATTTCTTCAACAAAAGCTGAACCATCATCATTTCGTTTCCAAACGGCTTCAATATTATCCGAACCAAAGTTTTGTGATTGAATTGTACCGCTCAACACCAAACCGATTTTGTTTTCAGCAAAGCGATTTCCATAAATAAAGGCGCCGTTGTAAAGCCCTTTGCCACGAATCGGCGCATAGCCACCGCTCAAAGTAGCTGAGATACGTTGTTGGTTCGGAGTTGCCCGTGTTACTAAATTAACCGAACCACCAATCGCATCCGCATCCATATCTGGAGTTAATGTTTTATTGACTTCGATAGAAGAAATCATTTCTGAAGGAATCAAATCCATCTGTACATTTCTGTTGTCGCCTTCGGCAGATGGAATGCGGTCGCCGTTTAGGGAAACCGAATTCAATTCCGGAGAAAGTCCTCGAATAATAATGTTACGCGCCTCACCTTGGTCATTCTGCATCGTAATGCCGGGAACGCGCTTTAATGCATCGCCAATATTCTGGTCCGGAAAACGGCCTACTTGGTCTGAAGAAATAATGTTGCTGATGTTGCTGTTATTGCGTTGTTGGTTCAACGCTTTAGCCTGACCTTTAGCGATATCGCCAATAACCTGAACTTCTTCTAGGTCATTGCTCGCTGGAGATAAGATAATTTCAACAGGTCTGTTGTTGCTTCTGCTTACCGTTACTTTTTGTGTATAGTGTGAATAACCTAAATAATCCACATGCAACGTATATGTTCCTTCTGGAATATTTAAGAATTCGAAATTACCAGTTGCGTCTGAAATCGTATAGCGATTACCTTCGTCGATTTTCAACGTCGCCCCTGGAAGCGAAAATTTATCCGAACCGTCGAGAATTTTGCCTTTTAAAATGGTGTTCTGTGCAAATAAGCTGCTGCTTATAAGCAATAGTAGAATCAACAGGTAATGTTTCATTTTTAGAATTTGCTTAATAATTTATGCAAACCTATTAACTGAACTTTAGCTAAAGATTACTGGAATGTTATTTAAATGTTAAGGAAGGTTTATTTATCACCTTGCGCATAAAAGCAGATGAATTGACTAAAGCCAATGCTTATAAACAATGAGGCTGTATCATAAATCAATTTTGAACATCTTTTGCCAAATTAAGTTTTGAGCAAATGATTAAAGTTAGTAAAACGGGCAATTTTCGATGTGAAAATTGCCCGTTTTTTCTTTGTAAACAGTCACCTTAATCTGATGGCCAAATTTTATTTTGTAAAGCCAACTTCAATTTTACTTTTGATACAGCCTCTTGAATTGGGTGATGACTACAAAAACGCTATGAGGTCTTTTACGATAGAAAGAAAAGCTCTAGAAATCATCGTTATACTAAGCCTGTCGAAAGCTTTTATCAATTGATTCTATTGCGTTTCGACAAGCTCGATTCGACAAGTTTAATGGAAAATCTACCAATAAACAGCCTCAATTTTTTTTTGCGTGTTTCTTAAAAGCCCAATCCCAAGGCAAAACCTCTTGCTGGATTAGCAACAGTTGGACCAGCAGTAGCAGCGCCAGTTGTTAAGTTTACACTATATATTTTTTGTACTCCGCCTACAGTAAATAAGCCATAAGCTAAGCCACTTGTACCACCGATATCAAACCCGTTGTTTGATTCTACATTGATGCCTAATGCGCCAACATCAACTAAGGTTCCGTTATTTGGTGGATCTTGTTTATATAATCTATCGCCAGCTGAATCTATATCGTATAAAACTGTAGTGGTTGCACCAGCAAAATTATTGGTGTAAGCTGCGCCACTTACGTTTGCAGTCGCCAGTGTTATATTGCCATCAACGGTTAACGTTCCATCAGCTGGATTTACTCTAAGGTTTTGACCCAAATTGCTAACAATTCGAATGCGATCGACCGTTGGATTAAAATCGAAGCCAAATTGTGTACCGTTCAACAATGTCGCAAGCGGAGCAGTTCCAACAGCAGCAGCCACACCAGAAGAAGCATTAATTGTATAAATACGACTTGTGCTGCCTAAAGCATAAAGTTGTCCATTTAGCGGACGGAAATCTATTCCTAAAATACTTTCGCCAGTTTGAATTCCTGAAATGGCTTTAACGCTAATCATCGGCGTAGCAGCCATCGGGTTAAAGATCAATAATTCATTCGTAGTCGAAACAGCATAAGCAACGGGTTCCGTTGGAATAGCCAAGCCAGTTACATTTGCCGGCAAATTTCCGATTTTTGCCGCTTTACCTGAGTTGATATCTATGGCGTACAAAGCTTGCTTACCTGCAACGCTTAAAGCTGCAAGCGCAGCAGTTCCATCCGGATTGATATCAAAACCACCAGCTTCTTCGACATCGTGGCCCAAACTTCCAACTTCAACCAGTTTACCATCATTCGGTGGGTCTTGTTTGTAAAGTTTGTCAGTCGTTGCATCAATGTCATACAAAACGGTAGCTGTAGCGCCAGCCTTATTTTGGGTATAAGCAACGGAAGTTACTTTGGCATTGGTAACGCCATTAATGTTCAAGTCTGTAGCAGCAACAGTTCCGGTTTCTGGGTTTAACCGCAAATTTTGACCTGCATCGCTTACCAAACGGATCCGATCGACCGTTGGGTTAAAATCAAATCCTACAGACGTTCCACTTAATTCAGGCGTGAATGCTGCTGCCGAAATGGACCTTGCTGCTCCGGATTTAGGGTCAATCACATAGATGCGGCTACTGCTTCCGACTCCGTAGAGCTGTCCTGTCGCTGGGCGAAAATCAATTCCTAAGATATTCTCGCCAGTTTGCAAGCCAAAAATGGATGCAGTTTCCATGGCGGAGGAAGGATTTTTCGCGTTAATCAATAAAAGCTTGTTATCGGCAGTAAGCGCGTAAAAGTTTAAATCAGGACCCGGAGTTAACATTTCTAGGTCATTTTCCTTGTCTTTTTTGCAGGCCGAGAATAATAATGGGATTACAATAGCGCAAAGCGTCGCCATCATAAGGTGTTTAAATTTAATCATAGTTTTATTTTTAATTATGTAAGAAATGGTGTTTTTTTAAAGAATAGAAAGCCGTTTTTATTTAGGTGGCTGTTCAGGAGTTTGCAGATAGGAATGCATTAAATTGAAATTTGGGGATAAAAAATGGCTCTTATTGCCATTGTCATCGACAAAACCAAAGTTGTATAAGTCCGCAAATAAAAAATCAGACATCTTGCTTTTTTCCTCCGATGGATTTGGATTCTCTGAAGATTCTGAATTCTGTTCTATATCAACATGGAAAAATTCTTGGGATATTTTCTGAAAAGGCATAGCGTAGGTTGAAACCCTTCCTGCAAGCGCTAGGAGGAGAACGAATAGGAGTAAAAACCTTCTGTAAAAAAATGCCATGCTTTGAACTAAATTTTTCGGTCTTTTCAAATGATATACGTAAAAAGATTGCGCCTGGATTTCACTCGAAGAATTTTATTTGAATAGAATAGGCTAGTTAAAAAGTCAAACCCAATTTGACCCGTTTTTTGAGTTGGCAATAAATTTTTGATGCAGGAAATAATAAACTGATTATGATATCATTAAGTGATTATTAAGGGAAATTCGTAAGGCTACAACATAATGTTAGAAACATTAACACCATATCATATTTAGTCCAAGCGGGACGAACTTTTGGTAAAAACTAAAAATATAGGCATTAAAGTCCCATAGGGACGACCCTCTGAAAAATTATACATAAATTTATTTTTATAGAATTTGTATCCTTTATCCATTTTAATTTAGAAGTTCTTTTGTTAAAAATTTTGTCAAATAGAAATTAGAAAGATCTACATATGATATAATAATACAGTTGGAGAATTACATTCTGGCGGATATTTTGAATTATTGTTCATCTATCAAATTCAATGCAATTCTGATTATCTTTTTAAATTTTATGATTTTAAATAGGGTCGTCCCTACGGGACTTCTATCGATTTTACCAATTTTTACCAAAAGGCAATCCCTACGGGATTTGTTGAGCAAGATGCAGGAAAATTATAAGCAATAAAGTTTCAGAGAGGAATTTATACCAAACAACAATTTCAAAAGGATTTATTGAACAAAATATCAAAAATAGAACAGAAGATTAATTATAAGCAATAAGTTCCAATCGAAATTCTAACAAACTGTATCCCGAACATGATTTGTTAGATAAAAATGTCAAAAATAGCGCAACAGATTTATTGTAAGCAATAAGTCCCAGCGGGACTAACTTTTGTTAAAAACTAAAAATATAGGCATTAAAGTCCCAGCGGGACGACCCTTTGAAAAATTACAAATAAATTTATTATTATCGAATCTGTATCCTTTACATTTTAATTTAAAAGTACAATTGTTAAAAATTTTGTCAAATAGAAATTAGTAAAATCTACTTATGATAGAATAATGCAATCGGAGAAATTGCATTCTGGCGGATATTTTGAATTATTGTTCATCTTTTAAATTCAATGCAATTCTGATTATCTTTTTGAATTTTATGATTTTAAATAGGGTCGTCCTTACAGGACTTCTGTTGATTTTACCAATTTTTACCAAAAGGCAATCCCTACGGGATTTGTTGAGCAAGATTTAGGAAAATGATAAGCAATAAAGTTTCAGAGAGGAATTTATACCAAACAACAATTTCAAAAGGATTTACTTGAACAAAATATCAAAAATAGAACAGAAGATTAATTATAAGCAATATGTTCCCATCGAAAATTCTAACAAACGGCATCCCGAACATGATTTGTTAGACAAAAATATCAAAAATAGAACAACAGATTAATTATAAACAATATGTTCCCATCGAAATTCTAACAAACGGTATCCCGAACATCATTTGTTAGAAAAAAATGTCAAAAATAGAACAACAGATTTATTGTAGGCAATAAGTCCCAGCGGGACTAACTTTTGGTAAAAACTAAAAATATAGGCATTAAAGTCCCAGCGGGACGACCCTCTGAAAAATTACACATAAATTTATTTTTATAGAATTTGTATCCTTTACATTTTAATTTAAAAGTACAATTGTTAAAAATTTTGTCAAATAGAAATTAGTAAAATCTACTTATGATATAATAATGCAATCGGAGGTATTGCATTTTGAATAAACTTTCAATTTTATGAAATCTTTATTAATTTTAAGAAAGCATCTCAATGATAAATAACACCAATGTCAAACACATATTCGCAAATAAACATTCACTGCGTTTTTGCTGTAAAGGGTCGAGAGAATATTATTCTAGATCATTTCCGAGATCAATTATTTAAATATATGTATGGGATTTTAAAGAACGATGATATCTATGTGATGGCAATTGGGGGATGGCTTGACCATGTTCATGTGTTTTTTGAACTTCCTCGTTCCAAAAGGATATCAGATATTGTACGCGATCTAAAATCAACATCCTCTAAATGGATAAATGATAATCGATTTATAAAAGGAAGATTTCGATGGCAAGAAGGATATGGTGCATTTTCTAATTCGCGCTCTCAACGGGATAGGGTCATTAAATACATTCTAAATCAGGAAACTCATCATCGCAAGCGTTCATTTAAAGACGAATATTTTGAATTGATGCTCAACTATAAAATAGATTACAATTCTGATTATCTTTTTGAATTTTATGATTTTAAATAAGGGTCGTCCCTACTGGACTTCTATTGATTTTACCAATTTTCTACCAAAAGGCAATCCCTACGGGATTTTTTAGAAAAAATGTCGAAATTAGATAGGAAGATTAGTTTTAAGCATTAAGTTCCCATCGAAATTCTAACAAACTGCATCCCGAACAACAGATTAATTGTAAGCAATAAGTCCCAGCGGGACTAACTTTTGGTAAAAATTGAAAATATTGGCATTGAAGTCCCAGAGGGACGACCCTCTGAAAAATTATACATAAATTTATTTTTATAGAATTTGTATCCTTTATCCATTTTAATTTAGAAGTTCTTTTGTTAAAAATTTTGTCAAATAGAAATTATTAAGATATACATATAATAATGCAATCGGAGAAATTGCATTCTGGCGGATATTTTGAATTATTGTTCATCTATTAAATTCAATGCAATTCTGATTATCTTTTTGAATTTTATGATTTTAAATAGGGTCGTCCTTACAGGACTTCTGTTGATTTTACCAATTTTTACCAAAAGGCAATCCCTACGGGATTTGTTGAGGAAAATTTCAACAATAGAACAGAAGGTTAATCGAACTCTAAACGTCCGAGACGAACTTCTATCAGAGGCAATTCCTTAATGATTTGTTAGATAAAAATGTCAAAAATAGCGCAACAGATTAATTATAAGCAATAAGTCCCAGAGGGACTTACTTTTGGTAAAAACTAGAAATATAGTCATTAAAGTCCCAGCGGGACGACCCTTTGAAAAATTATACATCTATAATAAGATTAGCTAAAATCTTATCCATTTTACATTTTGATTTAATTATTACCAATCCGAAAATAACTTTTAATACATTTATATAAAAAAACAAGAAGGTATGGAATATCGATATTTAGGTAATTCAGAACTTAAGGTTTCTGCAATTACATTTGGAGCATGGGCCGCTGGGGGCTGGATGTGGGGAAGCACAGACCGGAATGAGGCCATTCAAGCCATACAAGCCAGTTTGGATTTGGGAGTAAGTTCGATAGATACTGCTCCAGTTTATGGACAAGGCACTAGTGAGGAAATTGTTGCTGAAGCGATAGCAGGGCATTCGAGAGATAAAATACAAATCTTAACTAAATTTGGAATGCGCTGGGATGTGAATCAAGGCGAATTGGTGGGACCAAGCAAAGACAATAGTGGTAAAGACATCACTTTGTATCGTCTAGCTTCCAAAGAATCCATTATTTATGAATGCGAGCAATCATTGAAACGATTGAAAACAGACTACATCGATTTGTATCAGATTCATTGGCCAGATACGACTACGCCGATTGAGGAAAGTTTTGAAGCTGTTGCACAATTAGTTAAAGACGGTAAAATCCGATACGCAGGCGTTTGTAACTATACCGCAGGTCAGTTGGTTGAAGCAGAAAGAGTTTGTCCGATTATTTCGAACCAAATTCCTTTTTCGATGGTCAATCGAGATAATGATTTGGAAAACATTCCATTTTGTCAAGCAAATAATATTGGCGTCTTGGCTTATAGTCCGATGGAACGCGGACTGCTAACAGGTAAAATTAAAAATGGTCAGCAATTCGCTGAAGGCGACCATCGCGCTACGTATAAATATTTTAAACCTGAAAGCATTGAAAGAACAAATGCATTTTTGAAAAAAATAAAACCGATTGCGGATGAGCATGGAATTACCTTATCACAATTGGTTTTGCGATGGACGATTGACCATCCTGGAATTACAATCGCATTGGCTGGCGCAAGAAATGCTGAACAGGCGATTTCTAATGCACACGCATCTGATGTAAAATTGAGTACAGAACAAATCGAACAGATTAACAGATTGATACAATCCGAACTATAATATGGAAAATGTTTTTTATGAAGGCCAAGTACTTTGGGCTCAAATTGATGCGAATAGACATTTAAGGCATTCGGCTTACGCTGATTTTTGCGCGCAGGCGCGAAGCAATATGTTAAAGAAAACAGGTTTATCCCTAGAAGAGTTTGCTTTGAATAACATTGGCCCAATCCTCTTCCGAGAAGAGCTGATTTACTTTAGAGAAATAAAACTTGACGAATTCATTACCGTCACAGTAGAAATAACAAAGTATAATCGCACAAATTCTCGGTTTTCATTCCGTCACATCATTTACAAGGAAGATGGCGTAAAATCTGCTGTGGTCACTGTCGATGGCGCTTGGCTGGATATTGAAAAACGAAAGTTGGTTACAATCCCAGAAAACTGGCATGCTTATGTGGAGGCAATCCCAAAGGCAGAAGATTATGAGGAGGTTTCAGAATAATCGTTAATTCTCCTACCTTTGTGCATGCTTTATTTAGTCCCTACGCCAATCGGTAATTTAGAAGACATGACTTTTCGCGCGATAAGAGTGTTGAAGGAGTCGGATGTCATCTTGGCTGAAGACACACGCACTAGTGCGCCATTGTTAAAACATTTTGGCATTGACAAAAAAGTTTTCGCTCACCATCAGCACAATGAACACAAAGCAGTTACAGAAATTATTAAATTTCTGGGCGAAGGAAAACAAGTTGCGTTAATTTCAGATGCAGGCACGCCTGCAATTTCTGACCCTGGCTTTTTATTGGTTCGCGAAGCAATAAAAGCGGGTTACGAAGTGCAATGTTTGCCCGGAGCTACAGCATTTGTTCCGGCATTGGTAAATTCCGGCTTGCCGAATGACCGATTTTGTTTCGAAGGATTTCTTCCTGTTAAAAAAGGAAGACAAACGCGAATGAAACTATTGGCTGAAGAAAAGCGGACAATGATATTCTACGAGTCACCGCATCGCGTTCTTAAAACGTTGGAGGAATTTATCACTTACTTTGGTGAAGACCGCCAAGCTTCGATTTCCAGAGAATTAAGTAAGCTCTTCGAAGAAAATGTGCGGGGAACATTGGTCGAATTAAAGCAACATTTTGAATCTAACACGTTAAAAGGCGAATTTGTATTTTGCGTAGCAGGTTTGGAATGATAAATAAGTGATTATGTTTTTTGCAATTTGATAACTTTTAAGTTAACTTTATGCAATGAATCCTGAAAGAAAAATCATATTCTATGAACATTTTTTTCTAGACTTTTACCTAGAACAGTCTAGTAAAGTGCAGGAAAAAATAGAATATGTTTTTAAAATAATCAGAACGGTTCAGGTGGTTCCAAAAAAATTCCTCAAGCACTTAACTGGCACAGATGGAATTTATGAAATAAGAATTGAATTTGAGAGCAATATTTATAGAATATTTTGCTGTTTTGATAAAGGAAACTTAGTTATTCTATTTAATGGATTTCAGAAAAAGACCCAGAAAACGCCTAAGTCTGAAATTGAAATTGCCATAAAATTGAAACAAGACTACTTCAAATCTAAAAATACAGGATATGAAAGACAAGATTAAAGATGCGAGAAACTTTGACGAGCTATTAGACATCAAATACGGAAAAATTGGCGAAGCAAAACGAGACGAGTTTGAAGAAAAGTCACAATATTTTATAATAAGTGAGCTACTAAAAGAGGCGCGTAAAGAAGCAAACATGACTCAACAAGAATTAGCAGAAAAAATCGGAACTAAAAAAAGTTATATTTCAAGAATAGAAAATGGTCAGTGCGATATACAACTTTCCACTTTATATAGAATATTCGAATTTGGACTTGGTAAACGTGTGAATCTATCATTCGGATAATCTTTATCCTTTTCCACATCATCGTTAACTATTACTATATTTACAAATAGAAACACATTTTTAAGACACATAAAATGAGTATAGATAAATTTATTCAGGATGGACAAGATTCCAAAGTAGTCGAAAAGATTTACGCGAAGATTGTTGACATGCTAACATCGGGCGAGTCGCTCAATTACATTGCTCTGCAAAAGAAACCAGCTGTGACTATTCTTCCAGATAGCATCACGGTCAGCAATAAACGCATCTTTTTGTGCGAATTTACCAAGTTGGGTTTAGCCACGAACTTTGAGATTTTTTCTTGGACGGATATTAAAGACATTGCATTTAAAGAAGAAATCTTTGGGTCGAAAGTTACGGTCATTCCATTTACGGGGGAAAATTTGACCATCGACTACATTCCTAAAGTTCAGGCGCGTAAATTATATCAATTGATTAAAGAGTCATTGGAGAAAAAAGAAACCAATGCGAAGGAAGGCATCAAAGCTCCCGAAAAGCCAGCTTTTCAGGCAACTCCAACTCCTCCTGCTCCTACTACCCCAACTCCGGTTGTTCCAGCGACTGAACCTGAGCAAATCAAGCGTGTTAGTTTTTTTGATGAAGAAACAAAAAGACCAGAAACTTTGAACGAACGCTTAGCGAACAAGTCGGAAGAAAGTTTCCAGGCTTCGACACCGAGCTATTCTTCAACTCCGCCCGCGCCGGCAATAATTCCTCCTGCGCCAGCTCCTGCTCCTGTTAAAGAGGAAGACGATGAGATTACCGTGAAGCTGAAAAAGCTAAAAACATTGTATGACAAACAGCTCATTACTCAGGCGGAATATGAAAACAAGAAATCGGATTTATTAGACCAATTATAGGATTAGTGAGAACAAATTATTTATTGGCACTTTTAAGTGCCTTTTTACTTTGGTTAGCATGGCCACCGATGCCTTTTACAGGGATTTTATTGTTAATCGCTTTTGTCCCTTTGTTGGTTTCCGTCGAAAATATCATTCGTGGAAATTATAATAAAAAAGGTGCTAAAATATTTTTAGTCACGTTCGTAGCTGGATTGGTTTGGAATACCGCGAGCATTTATTGGGTCTTTAATTCCATGAATGCTTTTCTTCCAACAATTCCATCCTTGTTGATTTCGTTGATTCCTTATGCCCTAGCTCCTTTATTGATGGCTACTGCATTTCGATTATATTATCAGCTTCGCAAAAGCCAAGGCATTGCACTTAGTTTTGTTGGCTTAGTTGCCTTTTGGGTTGCGTATGAATGTTTGCACCAATCTTGGGATTTAGCTTTTCCATGGATGACGTTAGGCAATGGATTTGCGAATACGCATCAATTAGTTCAATGGTATGAGTATACAGGTGTGTATGGTGGAACGCTTTGGATTTGGACTTGTAACGTGTTAGGATTTTTACTGTATTGGCAGAAGAAAAACAAAGTGTCGGCTATTAGCAATACGAAATTGACAATTGCTTTTGCATCGGCTGTTGTTCTTCCGGCATTTATTTCTATTCTTCAATATTCAACCTATGAAGAACACATCAATCCATCGGAAGTGGTGACGGTGCAACCCAATATTGACCCGACAGAAAAATTCACTTCCATGCCAGCTGAAGAACAATTGGATTTGTTGATTCAATTGTCGAAATCAGTTGCGAAACCAAATACCGAATTCTTCTTATGGCCTGAAACTGCAATTTCTTCCTCAAGCTGGATTAATGAAGAAGATTTCAGAAGCCATCCTTCATACAACAAGGTCGTTAATTTTTTGGATAGCTTTCGCAATGGCAGCGTATTATCCGGAATAGAAAGCATACAGATTTATGATAATCCACAAACGAAAACAGCCAGACCTTATGGGGATGTCTTCGTTGATAATTTTAATGCGGCGGTTTTAATTGATAACTCTACGAAACTGCAGTTTTACCATAAATCCAAACTTGTTCCAGGTGTGGAGCAGATGCCATTCGGCGAAGCCTTGTCTTTCCTAAAACCTTTATTCAAACACTTTGGCGGAACGACAGGTGGTTATGGAAGTCAGGATGAACCTTCAGTATTTTATGCGCAAAGCGGAATCGGCGTAGCGCCAGTGATTTGCTACGAATCCATTTGGGGTGATTATGTTGCGCAGTATGTCAAAAAAGGCGCGCAGTTTATCGCTGTTGTCACGAATGACGGCTGGTGGGGAAACACGTCTGGAAAAGACCAGCATTTGCAGTATGCAAAACTTAGAGCGATAGAAAATCGCAGATGGGTCGTCCGTTCTGCAAACACCGGAATTTCAGCTTTTATTAATCAGCGAGGCGATGTTGTGGCGAAAACACAATGGTGGGTTCCAACAGCACTTGCCCACGAAATCAATCTGAATGAAAATTTGACATTTTATACAAAATCGGGTGATTTAATAGTCTATATTTTTACCATAATCTCTTTATTATCAGCAGGATTGATAATTCGACAAAAAATAATTCGAAGATAATATTATCATAATCTTTCTTTAATTTTGTAGCCATGCAAGTATATTTAGACAATGCAGCGACTACCCCTATTGACCCACGTGTCATCGAGGTCATGGTAGACGCTTTACAGAATAATTTCGGAAACCCTTCCTCCATCCACGGTCACGGTAGACAAGTTAAATCTATCGTCGAGCGAGCGCGTAAAACAATTGCTAATTTATTGCATGCGTCGCCTTCAGAGATATTCTTCACATCTGGAGGAACAGAAGCCGACAACATGGCAATTGTCCGTTCGATTGAGGATTTTAAACTTTCTCATGCCATCACTTCTCCGATTGAGCATCACGCTGTTTTGCATACTTTAGAGGAAATGGAAAAATTGGGGAAAATCCATTTGGATATTCTGAATGTAGATGCCGAAGGAAATATTGATTTGGTGCATTTGGAAGAATTACTTGCTAAAAACCCAAGAACATTGGTTTCCATTATGCATGCAAATAATGAGCTGGGGAACATCACGGATTTGCAGAAAGTATCTGAACTTTGTCAACAATACAATGCCATATTTCATTCGGACACGGTGCAAACAATGGGACATTATCCGCATGATTTATCCACTCTAAAAATAGATTTCATCACTGGTGCAGGCCATAAATTTCACGGGCCAAAAGGTGTCGGATTTTTATATGTGAATGGCAAAAATAAAATCAAACCGATGATTTATGGAGGTGCTCAGGAACGAAATATGCGCGGAGGAACTGAAAATGTGTACGGAATCGTTGGTCTGGCGAAAGCCTTAGAAATTTCTTACGAAGAAATGGAAGAGCACCAAAATTACATTCAAAGTTTAAAAGACTATATGAAAGAATCTTTGCTAAATGAGATTCCTGATGTTCGATTTAATGGTGTAACAGAAGCTAGCAAATCGTTATATACCGTTTTGAACGTTTCCCTTCCTTGTACAAATATTTCAGATATGCTGCTGTTCAATCTAGATATCAATGGAATTTCGGCTTCAGGCGGAAGCGCTTGCAGTTCGGGTTCAGATATCGGTTCACATGTGTTATCGGGTATCGGGGCTGACCCAAAACGTCCATCGGTTCGTTTCTCCTTCAGCAAGAACAATACAAAAGAAGAGATTGATTTTGTTGTTCAGAAATTAAAAGAACTTTGTTCTAAATAGATATAGCATATAACGAAAAAAAGAGAAGGCAACTTCTCTTTTTTTCTATAGTTTCTTTAGCTGGTATTTTTCTGCTAATGGCCCAGAAATTTCTTTCCCCGACAAATCTAGTTGTGTAATGAAATTATTACCAATTTTATAGAAATAATCTTCTCCATCCAAAATCAAGATTCCTTTATCCACCTTCCAATTGCCCTTTTTCTCAAACGTTTCGGCACTTTTCCCAGAATAAACATAAGTCATTATGTATGTTTTATCTTGGTTTAAGGTCAATAATGTTGTTATCGCATCGCAATCAGCACAGGGAAGGCTTCCTTCATAAGTGCCGATAAGATTTACAGTTTTAAACGCATTATCCTCATATGCATCCTTTTGGTTGACATTAGACTTGTTATTTAAACATCCAGTGAACGTAAATAAAAGAAGGGATATGACTATTAGTTGTATGCGCATTATAAAATGATATACACTAAGGATACAAAAAAGATACCACGATTGACCTTACAGTGCAGGATTAGCGATTAATAGTCATCATCTTCATCCAATCCAGAGGCTAAATTGTAAGCGCCTTGCAATTCATTCAGCGCATGAAAATTCCGCTTGCTGCGAGCTATTTCTATTCCTTTTTGATAAATAGTTAAGGCATAATCCTTTTCATTTACTTTCTCGAGCAACTTTCCAAAATGATAATACGTGCCTACATAATCTCCATATTCATCCACTAGTTTTTGAAACAAATCTCTTGCTGTATCCAATTCTTCAAGCTTAACGTATTCCATCGTCAGTGCGTAATGTAAAAACGGGTCATTGGGTGTTTCTTCTAAAAACTTATGTATTTCTTCAATCCTATTCATCAATAATCTATTTAGCTTCAAAAATAAGTTTAAACCATCAGCCACGAAAGAAAATATTCCAAAACAACCAATTTACTATGCTAGCATAGAAAATGACAGTGTGTTGACCAATTTGCACAAGCGACGATATTTGAAAATAATTTAAAACAAGAGCGCATTAATAACGTTTATTTATCAAAACAAAAACAGACAACACTATTTATTAAAAATTCGGCAAAAATAAATCAATAGGCTTGATTGGTTTGTTTAAGGTAATTTTTTTTGAAATAAATTTTAAAAATAGTAGGTTTGTTTAAAACGCTAATAATTATGAAAATACTTGTATGTATAAGTAATGTCCCAGACACTACTTCTAAAATAACGTTTACAGATAACAACACCGCATTCAATTCGAATGGAATTCAGTACATTATTAATCCATATGACGAAATTGCATTGGCAAAAGCTGTGGAACTAGCTGAAGGCGGAAACGCATCTGTAACGGTGATTAACGTAGGCGACCAAAGTACAGAACCAACTATAAGAAAAGCTTTGGCAGTTGGTGCTGATGAAGCCGTACGAATTAATGCTGCGCCGAGAGATGCTTGGTTCGTAGCCAATCAAATTGCAAACTACGTGAAAGAAAATCCTGTCGATTTGATTTTGACAGGCCGAGAGTCCATTGATTACAACGGTACTCAAGTTACTGCGATTGTTGCAGAATTATTAAATCTTCCTTCGGTTTCTATTGCTAAAAAATTAACAATAAATAATAACGAGGCGACGATTGAAAGAGAAATAGAAGGCGGAAAAGAAGTCGTGAGCACTTCACTTCCAGTTGTTGTAGGAACTGCCGAAGGTGTGGCAGAGCCAAAGATTCCGAACATGAGAGGGATTATGAGCGCGAGAACAAAACCATTGAATGTAATCGAGCCGATAGACGTTACAGTTTTATCTAAAATCACAGGTTACGAATCACCGACTCCGCGCGGAGCAGTTACATTAGTCGATGCTGGCAATGTAGACGAATTGGTCAATTTATTACACAGCAAGGCAAAAGTTATTTAATTATAATCAGCAAGAAATATGTCAATTCTAGTATATGTCGAAAATATTGAAGGTGATTTCAAAAAATCAGCCTTCGAAGTAGTTTCTTATGCAAAAGCAATCGCCGACCAGACGGGTGATTCGCTAACTGCAATTTCAATCGGTCAAGTCGCTGATGAGAATTTGTCCAAATTAGGCAACTATGGAGCATCCAAAGTGTTGAATGTTCAGAACGAACAGTTAAAAAACTTTGTTAATAAAGCATACGGTTCTATCCTAGCGGAAGCTGCAAAATCAGAACAAGCAAAAGTTGTTGTCTTATCCAATTCCTTTAGCGGAAAAGGATTGGCACCACGCATCGCAACAAAATTGAATGCAGCTTTAGCAGATGGCGCGATTGAGTTACCTGAAATTTCGGGCGATACATTTAAGCTAAAAAAATCTGCTTTCTCGAGCAAAGCGTTCGCCACCGAAGAATTAACCACAGCGGTGAAAGTCATTGCTGTGAATCCGAATTCGTATGAGGTTAAAGAAACTGGCGGTTCAGCAACGATTGAATCGTTTACGCCTAGTTTAAATCAGGATGATTTTTCGGTGATTGTCAAAGAGATTGTTCGTGCTACTGATAAAATTTCTTTGCCGGAGGCTGAAATCGTAGTTTCTGCTGGTCGCGGATTAAAGGGTCCGGAAAACTGGGGAATTATTGAGGAATTAGCGGAGGTTTTGGGCGCTGCTACAGCTTGTTCAAAACCCGTATCCGATGCTGATTGGAGGCCACATTCTGAACACGTAGGCCAAACCGGCATCGTGGTCAGCCCTAACTTATACATTGCAATCGGTATTTCTGGCGCAATCCAGCATTTAGCGGGTGTAAGTTCATCGAAAACGATTGTTGTCATCAACAAAGACCCAGAAGCGCCGTTCTTCAAAGTGGCAGATTATGGAATCGTAGGTGACGCATTTGAGGTGGTTCCAAAATTAACAGAAGCTTTAAAGAAATTTAAGAATAGTTAAAAGAATTAAACTAAACAGTGAATCCAGAAGTGGCCTTAATTTTTAAAAAAATGGTAGGCCACTTTTTTTTTGGCTTTAATATTTACATATTTGTACTATCTTAAGGTCGTTAAGAATGAAGAAAATTAAGCTAAATATCGTTGGAATATCCTACAGCCAAACACAGTCGGGCGCTTATGCCCTGGTTCTAGGAGAAGTGGATGGAAATAGAAGATTGCCAATTATCATCGGTGGTTTTGAAGCGCAAGCCATTGCTATTGAGATAGAAAAAGTAAGTACTAGCCGCCCGCTCACCCACGATTTGTTTAAATCTTTTGCTGATGAATTTAGCATTCGTCTGGAAGAAGTATTGATTTACAATTTAGTGGACGGAATTTTCTTCGCGAAATTGTTGTGCAAAACAACGGAGAAAACGACAGAAATCGACGCAAGAACATCTGATGCCGTTGCTTTAGGCATCCGATTTGGTTGCCCGATTTACACCTATGACTTTATTATGGATGCCGCAGGCATTGTAATCGAGAGCAATGATTTTGCCTTCTTGGAAAACATTGAGAATATTGAATTAAAAAATATTCAGGACGAACCGCAAAAAGAAAAACCGGTAGAAAAGCAAAAAGAAACGTCTGCTTATACATCACTTACGAACGACCAACTTGAAAAAACATTGGACAAGGCATTGGAAAACGAGCAATATGAAGCCGCTGCCAAAATCCGCGATGAAATCGAAAGACGCAAATTATAATATTATTACCTAACATACTTTATGTCTATACAGCTACGTCTGACCATCATGAGCTTCTTGCAATTTTTTGTTTGGGGTGCATGGCTCATTACCATTGGTGTTTATTGGTTTGAAAATAAAATTGGTACTGCTACCGAATTTGGAGCTATTTTTTCGACGATGGGATTGGCGTCGTTAGTGATGCCGACGTTGTCGGGAATTATTGCCGATAAATGGATTAATGCCGAGCGTCTGTACGCCTTGCTTCATTTGTTATATGGGGTTGCATTAGTTTATCTTACCCAAGTGACGGATCCTAATCTGTTTTTCTGGATTATGCTAGCCGCCATGTTTTGCTATATGCCAACCATTGCGCTATCCAACGCCATTGCATATTCTGTCTTGCAGAAAAACAATTTAGATGTCGTAAAATATTATCCTCCGATACGTGTTTGGGGAACGGTAGGTTTTATTGCAGCGATGTGGATTACAAATCTATCCGGAAATAAAGCGACGGAAGGTCAATTTTACATTGCGGCCATTGGTGCATTTGCATTAGGCGCTTATGCTTTAACCTTGCCCGCAAGTCCGCCAATGCGGATCAGCGATAAGAGCAAAAGCTTCTCGGAAGCGATCGGACTGAAAGCGTTCAAGCTTTTTTCTGATTACAAAATGGCGCTTTTCTTTGTATTCTCCATGTTTTTAGGTGCTGCGCTGCAATTAACGAACATGTATGGCGACACTTTTCTATCGCATTTTGGAGAGTACCCAGAATATGCAGACTCATTGATCGTTAAGAATTCAACCATCGTGATGTCGATATCACAGATTTCTGAGACCTTATTTATCTTAGCCATCCCATTCTTTTTAAAGAAATTCGGCATTAAACAAGTGATGCTGATCAGCATGCTGGCTTGGGTGTTGCGCTTCGGATTATTGGCTTATTCCGATCCTGCAGGAGGATTATGGATGATTATTATGTCGTGTATTATTTACGGAATGGCTTTCGACTTCTTTAATATTTCAGGTTCTTTATTCGTAGAAACAAATACCTCCCCTGCTATCCGCTCATCCGCTCAGGGAATGTTTATGATGATGACCAATGGTTTTGGTGCGATATTGGGAAGTTATGCTTCTGGTTATGCCATTGAACATTTCTTAACCGATCCAAATGGAAACATGATGTGGACTGAAATTTGGCTTTGCTTTGCTTTCTACTCCTTAATTATCGCGTTCTTATTCTCATTCTTATTCAAGCATAAGCATACGCGTACAGACGAGATTACATAATTTTAAAACAAATAATTATCTATCCCTCTAGCAAATCTAGGGGGATTTTTTTGTCAAATGCGTTGCAAACGTTATGGAAGTCTTACAGTGACATTATTGTTCGTGTTGTGCACAATAGCCATTCACATTTTTGGTCATGTGCTTGCATCGCTTACCTGTTGACTTTGCAATCGCTTTGCATTGGGTAGCAATTGACTTTATTCCCCTTGCTTCCCCTCGTTTAATTCCGAGCCCGCCACTGCTAGGCGTCGATACAAATCCTGCTTGTTCTTGCTGTTTAGGGTTGCATTGGGAACATGGTGTGAACCCCAATTTTTCTGCATCTACTAATGTCCTTTTATGCGAGACATTCTTTATATGATGGCAAGTAGCGGTATGGTATTTCTTGCCAGAAGGTGTAGTATAAACAGTCTGACCAATACCTTTAAGAGCTACGTTGAATACAAGAAATAGGATGATTGCGTATTTGAGCATTGCTTGCTTTTCAAGTTAAATTTACTGGTTCTTATAGCGCAATTTGTTAATAAGTCAAGTTAGTGCAACCAAAGCTCATTTATTTCGCCAAAAGCCTATCAATCTCCTTAACCAATAAAGGAAAAGCAGGATAAGTCATATTATGTCCATAACCGTCCAATTCCAGCAAAGTCACATCTGTATGGCCAACTAATTTCAACATGCGTGCGAGATACGCATTTTCTTCATAACGCCCAACCATTTCCAATTCCCGATCACCAGTAATCAGCAGGATTGGCGATGCATCTTTCGTAACCCAATACAGCGGAGCTAACGAATCTATCGTCGGTTGGGTTTCTTTCAGCCCAACTTCATTGCGGGCAGTAAAATGCGTAATTGCCTGACTGCTTAACGAAATAATCCCCAAAGCATCTTGGTTCGAAATCTGGTGCTTCTGTAAATATGCTGGATTTAAACCTACCATATTGACCAAATAAGCTCCAGCAGAATGCCCGCTTAAAATGATTTTGTCTTTGCTACCAGCGTAGTTCTCAATATTTTGGAAAGCCCAAGCAATCGCTTGCGCAGCATCTTCGACAATGGTCGCAACTTTGACTTTCGGCGAGAAACGGTAGCCAACTCCAATAATGGTGAGCTCCTTATTTTTCAGATATTCTGGAAGTTCCTTCGCCCCTCCTGTTAAGCCTCCCCCATGGAACCAAATGACTGTAGCTTTTGATTTTTTATTCTCTGGGTAATAAATATCCAGTTTACATTTTTCATTGATATACGAATCGGATGAATTGGGATAGTAAGGAATATCTTTAACTTCCTTGTAAGTAATCTGCTGAGCTACAGCCGTGAAGGAAACAAGGAAAAACAAACAAGAGATAAAGGGTCTAAAAACTTTCATAAATCGTTGGAATAAGTTCAAATCGTTGAATTTTAAAGATACAAAAACTAAAGACTTAACCTATCAATAAAAAAATCTTAACCCATGCTTTATGCAAAAAAAACTGTTGATCAAATAAATATCAAATTACCTCTTAGAAGATTTTGATTGTCGAATATCAAAAATCTTACAGAACTCAAATGACCTTTCTTGACTGAAAGTTAATTTTCGAAAATTCAACGACTAAGATTTTAATAAAAAAAGAAGGTTTCCGTTTCACCCTTTCGCATCCCCGTGAAAGACTTAATTTTATTATTGTGAGTGAGTACGCTCAATAATTTTTCGTTCTTGTAAGAAACAATCATTAAATGATCAAAACCTGACTCATCAGTATCAATATCATAATCGAAATAATCAGTTACTCGAGTTATTTTTATATGTTCAATTGGTTTAATTTTCAAAGTATCTCTTAGATCGTCAAGGACTAAATTTAAATACTCTTTCCTATCTGCTATCTGCAGTGAATCACTGGTTTCAGTTAAAATCAAATACTTGTCGACGACTTCTTCATTACTTCCTTTTTCAATACTAATCAGGAAATTTCGTACTAATGTTTCGTCGCTTTCTTGAAAAGAAGGGGAAAACAATAAACCTAGAATAACAACAATAATTTTCATCGTAAATACATTAATTAACTTAAAGTTATAAAAAAATAACTGACATGTGAATATATTGCACATAAAATTCAGTCAAATTTCTATAGAAGACTTTTAGCTTAACATAGCTCTTGCATTCCTCAAATTCAAAATGCTTTTTGTAAATTTACAAGGGTTGAGCGATCAACCCTTTTTTAGGTAAATTAATACAGCCTTGCAGTAAATGAGCGACGAAACGAATTACACTGACGACAACCAAAATAATTTAATACCACAAGAGAACGAACAAACCAGCAATACCATTCCACTATCGGGATTGTACGAAAACTGGTTTCTGGATTACGCTTCCTACGTAATTCTAGATCGCGCCGTTCCCCATATCAATGATGGATTTAAGCCTGTTCAACGCCGTATTCTTCATTCGCTGAAGGAAATGGATGACGGACGCTACAACAAAGCGGCGAATGTCATTGGTAATACGATGAAATATCATCCGCATGGCGATGCTTCAATCGGCGACGCCATGGTTCAGATCGGTCAGAAAGATTTGCTGATCGATTGCCAAGGAAACTGGGGAGACCCAATTACTGGTGATTCTGCGGCAGCTCCTCGTTACATCGAAGGGCGTTTATCAAAATTCGCTTTAGATGTTGTTTTCAATGCGGACACAACGGAATGGCAATTAAGTTATGATGGTCGGAACAAAGAACCTGTTACGTTGCCCGTTAAATTCCCCCTATTGCTTGCGCAAGGCGCTGAAGGAATTGCCGTGGGTCTAGCGACTAAAATTATGCCCCATAATTTTATTGAACTCATTGAGGGTTCAATTCAGGTTCTGAAAGGCGAACGTCCAAACCTATTGCCTGATTTTCCGACAGGCGGCATGGCCGATGTGTCGAATTATAATGAAGGACAGCGAGGCGGAAAAATTCGCGTTCGCGCAAAAATCGAAGAGCGCGATAAGAAAACCTTAGCCATCACCGAAATTCCTTTTGGTACAACTACTGGCGGTTTAATCGACTCTGTCGTCGCAGCAAACGACAAGGGCAAAATCAAAATCAAAAAAATAGAAGATAATACCGCGGAACACGTAGAGATTATGGTGCATCTCGCGCCAGGAATTTCTCCGGATGTGACGATTGACGCTTTATATGCATTCACGGCTTGTGAATCGTCCATTTCACCGAATACCTGTGTCATCAAGAATAACAAGCCGTACTTTATGTCGGTCAATGATATTCTGATCGAAAACACCAAATTCACCAAAGCGTTGCTTAAACAAGAATTAGAAATTCGATTGCATGAATTGCAAGAGAAGATTTTCTTTAGTTCTTTGCTTAAGATTTTCATTCAAGAAGGCATGTACAAACATGAAGATTATGAAAATGCAGGTGATTTTGAAACTGTTGTTGTAGTCCTAAATCATTTGTTCGAACCTTTTTTCGAACAGTTTTATCGTCCGATCTTGCCGGAAGATTACAAACGATTGATTGACAAACCAATGAGCAGCATCACGCGATTCGACGTAAAGAAAGCGGATGAACAAATGAAAGCCTTGGAAGACGAGATTAAAGTTGTTAAGAAAAATCTTCGTCAGCTAACCGAATATACGATCGAATGGTTTGAATATTTACGCGGAAAATATGCGAAAGGCCGCGAACGTAAGACAGAATTGCGATTATTCGACAAAGTCGAAGCTACCCAGGTTGCTTTAGCAAATGCCAAATTATATGTGAACCGCGTGGACGGATTTATCGGAACTGGAATCAAGAAAGATGAATTTGTTTCAGATTGTTCGGATATCGATGATATCATTGCTTTCAGAAGCGATGGTAAATTTACCGTTGTCAAGATTCAGGATAAGGTGTTTGTTGGAAAAGACATTATTCATGTTGCGGTATTCAAAAAAGGTGACGAGCGAACTGTATATAATGCCATTTACAAAGATGGTGCTTCTGGAACTGCCTACATCAAACGATTCGCGGTGACGGGAATTACCCGCGACAAAGAATATGATTTGACGAAAGGCGGCAAAGGATCTAAAGTCATTTATTTTACAGCGAATCCGAATGGCGAAGCGGAAATCGTTAATATTCAGCTGAAACCTCATGCGAAACTCCGCAAGCTCGCTTTTGACCAAGATTTTGCAGAAATCGCAATTAAAGGCCGAGGTTCTCAAGGAAATATCGTGACAAAATATCCGATCAAAAAAGTCACATTTAAAAGCGCGGGCGTGTCTACACTTTCCGGCAGGAAAATATGGTATGATGATATCCTGAAACGCTTAAACGTTGACGAGCGTGGCAAATTTCTTGGAGAGTTTGATGGAGACGATAAGTTATTAATCGTATTGAAAGATGGAACCTACGAACTTTCATCTTTTGACTTAAACAATCATTTTGATGAAAAAATGATTCGTTTAGAAAAATATTATCCAGAGCAGATTTATAGCGTAATCCATCAAGACGGAAAATCAGGCACATATTATGTGAAACGTTTTAAGTTTGACGATCAGCCGATAGGAAAGCGCGTGAATTTTATCAATGAGGAAGAAGGTTCCAAATTGCTGGTTATTACGAATGCGGATGAGCCGATCGTAAACATTGATTTGCTGAAAGGCAAATCGCAAACAAAAGAAAATGTCGACCAAAATTTAAACGAGCTTATCGATGTGAAAGGCATGAAAGCACAAGGCAATCGCCTTTCCCTTCACACGGTTAGTAAGGTTAAATTAATTTCAGAAGACAAGGATTTAGCTTCTGTGGCAAGTAAAAATCCTGTTCCGGCAGTTGAAGAAATCCAAGAGCCAGCGCCGGTAGACGAAAAGGAAACGAAAACTATCGCAGAAGAAAAGGCTGAAGATAAAAAGACTGAATCTGAGCCTAAAAAAGATGATATCAAACTGGAAATCACCAATCCTGATGATGTTCAGATTGATGACAACGGTCAATTGGGATTATTTTAAAATTTAAAAAAACATGAAATACATTGTAGCCATTATCCTCGTTTTATTCTTTGGAAAATCATTTTCTCAAAACTTAGAAACAAGCATAGAAAACATACTTCGTGATAAAAAAGCGCAAGTGGGGGTTTCGATTTTCCATCTTGAAAGCGGCGAAAAAATCAACCACCATGGCGACAAATTTTACGCGATGCAAAGCGTTTTTAAATATCCGATTGCATTGGTTGTTTTGGACAAAATGCAGAAGGAAAATATCCCTTTAAACCATACATTATTGGTGACAAAAGCCGATTTGCTAGAAAATACATGGAGCCCTTTACGCGATAAATATCCTAACGGAAATAGTGCGGTGACAATGGACGAGCTGCTGAGCGTCATGGTTTCGCGGAGTGACAACAACGCATGCGATATTTTGTTGCGATGGATCGGTGGTCCTGACGTTGCGGAGCAATATTTTGAAAATTTAGGGATTGAAAATCTTAAAATTGTAGCCGACGAAGAAACTATGGGTTCAGATTGGAACATTCAATATTTGAATTATTCATCCCCTAATGACATGAATAATTTACTTCAAAAATCTTTTACGCAACCTTTATTGGCAAATGACTACCAATCGTTTCTTTGGAAAATCATGAAAGAAACGAGCACAGGACTTAACCGCATCAAAGGTTTGTTGCCAAAAAACACTGTTGTTTATCATAAAACCGGAACTTCTGCGGTAACTTCATATGGATTGGCTGGAGCTTTAAACGATGTGGGAATCATTGAGCTTCCGAACAAAAAACACTTAGCAATCAGCATTTTTGTGAATAATTCATTGGAAAACGAAGAGACGAATGACAAAATCATTGCTGAAATCAGCAAAGCGGCTTTCGATTATTTTTTGACAAAATAAGTTAAAATTAAAAAGTAAAAATTAAAAAATTGTGGAAAGACTTTCTGTGTTAAAAAACCACGAAAAACACAAATAGTTGTAAAAATCCTTCGTGTATTCGTGGCATTAAAATCAAAATGAAATTGAGAAAGAAAGTTTTCTAGTTCTTCATTTTTGAATTCTTATATCCTACCTAACCGAAAGTAAAAGAACAAAAAAACCTCAAGAAAATTTCATGAGGTTTAAATAAAGTTACAAGTATATTTTTATTTCTTATAATCCTTTAAAAACTTATTCAGTTTCGGAGCAACAACAGCTGCACAATATTGATTTTGGGGATTTCGATTGAAATAGTTGACGTGATAATCTTCAGCTTCCCAAAATTTATCGGCAGGTTCCACAGCCGTTACGATATTCTCTTCATAAATTTCAGCCTCTTCCAACATTGTAATAAACTCATCGGCTAACAAACGCTGTTCCTCATTATGGTAAAAAATAACAGAACGATATTGCGTTCCAACGTCAGCTCCCTGTCGATTTAAAGTTGTTGGATTATGCGTCTTGAAGAATATCGAAAGCAATTCTCGAAAACTTACTTTCTCTTCATCGTACTCAATATCAATCACCTCTACATGCCCGGTAGCTCCCGAACAAACCTGTTCGTATGTAGGATTTTCTCTTGTTCCGCCCATGTATCCCGGCAAAACAGAAGTTACACCTTCTACTTGCTGAAAAATTACTTCTGTACACCAGAAGCACCCACCTCCAAATGTTGCTTTCATAGTTTAAATTTAAGTAGATAAAACTTCAAAACTAACTCGTAATTGTCATATTTTAAATAATTATTGGTAAATATGTTTTCCCTTTACTAATAAATCTTGTTTTTCAGAATTGCAAAGCGCATAACTAAATCCCTTTTGCAATGCGTATGAACCGTATTCGCCGTTTTTATTCAGAGCCAAAAATCCGACTTGAATTTCCTTTGCCGTCTCCGGCTTCTTTTTGATAATCCTATTCACAGCCTCTTTACAAGCCGCTTCTGGCGAATAGCCCTGACGCATTAATTCAACCACAAGAAAACTTCCAACCGTGCGAATTACTTCCTCTCCCACTCCTGTCGAAGTCGCACCGCCGATTTCGTTATCCACATACAGTCCGGCTCCAATAATCGGGCTATCCCCGACGCGACCGTGCATTTTAAACGCCATTCCGCTTGTCGTACACGCACCAGAAAGATTTCCTGCAGCATCTAAGGCAAGCATGCCAATGGTATCATGATTGTATTGATTTCCCGGCAAGCGCTCTGTAGAAAACGATTTGTTTTCAATATTCATGACAGGTTTATAATTCTTCTCCTTTAACCATTCTTTCCATGCTTTTTCGGATGATGGAATCAATAAATTATCTTCCGAAAAACCATTTTGCAAAGCAAATTGCAAAGCACCATCACCGACCAGCATCACATGTGGTGTTTTTTCCATAACCATTCTAGCTACTGAAATCGGATGTGCGATATTTTGCAGAAAAGCGACAGAGCCACAATTTCCAAACTCGTCCATAATACAAGCGTCCAAGGTCACAAATCCATCTCTGTCAGGATAACCGCCTTTGCCAACCGTCGGATTATTTAAATCGGCTTCTGCAACTTTAACGCCTTGCTCTACCGCATCCAGCGCACGTCCATTCGCACTTAAAACTTTCCAAGCTTCTTTGTTGGCAGCTATACCGAAATCCCATGTCGAAATTACAATAGGCTTTCCCTTCACAGCCGCCGGCTTGGAAGCGGTCATCGCCGAAATAGAACCAATCGCTGTCGCTCCAAGTATACTTTGCTTAATAAAATTCCTCCTGGAATTTGTGTTATCCGTATTCATAAAACAAGTATACAAAATTACCATGAAATCTTGATATGCGTTTTTTTTCACGTTTGTATTAAGAACATGTAAAATAAATTGCGAATTTGACTCATTAATGTTAAATTAGAATAAATATTTAATCAAAATGACCCTTTACAAAAAAATTCTGCCCGTTGTTGTGCTTTTTTTGACCATAAACCACAGCTGTTATTCCCAACAGGATTCCTCGACATACAGAAAGATTGTTCAGTCTATTGAAAGTGCAAGAAAAATCTATGCTCCCGATAAAAGAACGAAGTTAATTGAGCTAAAACACGCAGATATTATCCAAAAAAAATATAGCATACAAACCACAGAATCAATTGCCACGGAATACCTGCAAAAAGAGTTTAAGCAACAAGGAATCGAGGTGGAATTTATTCAATTGCCGGATGAAACCGTCGGAGATACAAAAATAGGTGTCGTGAATTTGTCGGTCGCTAATTTGAGAACACAGCCAAGCCATTCAGCAGAAATGGCTACGCAAGTTTTATTGGGCACTCGAGTAGATATTTTACAGAAATCTGGCGGTGATTTTCGTGTCCGAACTCCAGAAGGATACATCGCTTGGGTTCCGACTTCATCTATCAGCCCGATGAATCAGCAAGATTTTGAATTATGGAACAAAAGAGAAAAAGTAATTTATACCGAAGAGTTTGGAAAGTCGCTTTCCCAAGCGGCAGTAAATAGCTTACGAGTTACGGATTTAGTGTATGGCGATATCCTGGCTCTTGACAAAAGAGCTGGCGATTATGTGCAGGTTTCTTACCCAGACAACCGCAAGGCCTATATTCCAGCTTCTGAAGTAGAACCTTTTGACGAATGGCTGTCCTCGAGAAACCCAACTGCGGATAACATTCTGGCAAGTGCAAAAACCATGATGGGTCTTCCTTATTTGTGGGGAGGAACTTCGGTCAAAGGAGTGGATTGCAGCGGTTTTACCAAAACATCCTATTTTATGAACGGCTACATTATTCCTAGAGATGCCTCACAGCAAGTATTAGCCGGAGAAAAAATTGATATTCTGGATGAGAATGGAGATTTTGATTCAGCAAAAGCATTGAAAAATCTCAAACCTGCTGACCTTTTATTCTTTGCGATGAGCAAAGGCACAAGAGAAAACCCAAGAGTCACCCACGTCGCGCTCTATCTTGGAAATGGAGAATTTATCCACGCCGCAGGAACGGTCAGAATCAACAGCATGCTCAGAGACGCAAAAAACTATGACGATTTCCAGACCAGAACAGTCGTGGCAGCCAGAAGATATTTGGGTTCTGGTGACTCGCAAATCCAAGAAATCGCTAAAAGCAACTACTACACAAACTAAGAACAGAACATGAATAATTGGGTAACCAGAAGTTTCGGAAAATTTAAATTAAGCTATCGCCCTTATACCTTAGAAATGCGCCATGTTTTTACGGTCGCCTCCTTCAGCCGTACAACGACGCCGGTTATTTTAACAAAGCTAGAATTTGAAGGAATCACTGGCTATGGCGAAGCCAGCATGCCCCCCTATCTAGGAGAGTCGCAAGAAAGTGTTATCAATTTCTTAAATCTAATCGACTTATCGAATTTTAATTCTCCTTTTGAAACAGCAGACTTGTTGCACTACATCGACGGCTTAGCCGATAAAAATACCGCAGCAAAAGCCGCCGTTGACATTGCTCTTCATGATTTATTAGGAAAAATCATGCAACAGCCATTCTACAAAATCTGGGGATTAAATCCGAAAGGCATCCCTCCTACTTCCTTCACGATTGGTATCGATTCGGAAGAAATGATTCGCAAAAAGGTAAAAGAAGCAAACGAATTTAAAATCCTGAAAGTCAAATTAGGATTGGATACAGATAAAATGATTATTGAAACCATCCGTTCGGAAACAGATGTTCCTTTATGTGCAGACATCAACCAAGGTTGGAAAAATAAAGAACAAGCGCTGGAGATGGCACACTGGCTGGCAGAAAAAAATGTTGTTTTCTTAGAACAGCCGATGCCGAAAGAACAAGTTGACGATAATGCTTGGCTGACCGCACATTCTCCGATTCCGACAATCGCAGACGAAGCTTGTCAGCGATTGAAGGATGTTCCAGCTCTGAGGGGAGTTTATACCGGAATTAATATTAAACTGATGAAATGCACAGGTATGCGCGAGGCGAAACAGATGGCTGAGTTAGCGCGCTCGCTGGACATGAAAGTGATGCTGGGTTGCATGACCGAAACCTCATGTGCAATTTCTGCCGCAGCTCAATTGGCGCCTTTGGTCGATTGGGCAGATTTGGATGGAGCTTTATTGATTGGAAATGATATTTATACAGGAATGACCGTGAAAAATGGGGAATGCGTTCTTTCTGAAAAAGCTGGAATAGGAATACAAGAATTATAAATTAACCTTATACAAAACTTTTTTTATTAACCACCAAAGTATGAAACATCAATTAATCACAACTTTATGTGTGATGGCTTGCAGTACTTTTCAAGTCGTCAACGCGCAACAAATTTCGATAGCCGGCAAAATCACCGATTCGAATGGAAATGCCCTGCCGGGAATATCCATCCGAGTAAAGGGGTCAAATTCTGGCGGAACAACAAATCAGAGCGGCTTATTTACATTAAACGCTGATCAAAATGCGACTCTTTTGATTTCCGCAATTGGCTATCAATCCCAAGAAATTGCTGTTAGCCAGCGGAAAACAATTAATGTAACTTTATTAGCGGACGATGCATCTATTGATGAAGTTATTGTTGTCGCCTATGGTACCTCGACCAAAGGTACATTTACTGGTTCGGCTTCGACGGTAAAGGCAGAGGACCTGGAGAAGCAACCGATTACCTCTTTTGAAAAGGCTTTGGCCGGCCGCATTCCTGGATTGCAGGTTTCGACTACCTCGGGGCAAGCTGGAGCAACTCCATCCATAAGGATTCGAGGAATTGGGTCAATGAATGCTTCAAATGAACCTTTGTATGTTATCGATGGAGTCCCTGTAGTATCGGGGGATGTATCTCAATTATCTGGCTATCTAGCAAATAGCAACAATGTAATGAGTACATTAAACCCAAATGACATCGAATCGATTACGGTATTAAAAGATGCCGCAGCATCTTCTTTGTACGGTTCACGTGCGGCAAATGGAGTCGTTATCATCACGACGAAGAAGGGAAAATCAGGAAGTCCAAAAATCAATTTCAAAAGTTCTCTCGCAATCAGTCCTGACTGGGCAACGGATAATTATGAAAAAGGATCTGTTCAAGAACAAGTAAATATGCTCTACAGCATTTTATACGATTCTAGAATTGCAGCTGGTCAAACTCCAGAATTGGCCAACCAAAATACTTTGCGAAGATTGAACTCACTCAATTGGAGCACCGGCGCACCTACCACATCCTATGGTTTTGGAATACATGGCTACGAATTTTCTACGACAGGCACGTCGATGTGGGAAAACGTAACGATTACCGGAAAAACTGATGGGGTCGAAAACCGGGATGGAAGATACTACGATTGGGATAAAGTGTTGTTCAGGACTGGAATTTTTAACAACAATGACATTTCACTTAGCGGCGCGACAGAAAATTCAAATTATTTCAGCTCCATAGGGTATACCAAAGATAAAAGCAGGGCTGTTTTAAACGATTATGACCGTATCAATGGGCGAATTAACTTTACGCAAAGGATAGGAACTATCGCCGAATTTAATGCAAACGTCAATTTAGCGCAAACGGGCTTAAATGGACTAAACGATACACGAAACACGAGCACAAGTTATTTATACCAAAGCCGCAATTTGTTCTGGCCGCTCTATTGGCCAACAGATTACAAAACTGGAGAGGTGTGGACTGCCCGATACGGAAGTTTCGCACAAAACCAAGTCTATTACAACAATGAATGGGAAAACTCTTCGAAAACGCGAAGAATACAAGCGGTTCCTTCACTAAAAATCAATATCCTCCCAGAGTTAAACGTGAAAACGATTTTCTCATACGACAATACAGAAACAAGAGACCATCTCTATTACAGCGCCAAACATTATACGGGAGCAACTACGAATGGCTCGGTCAACGAGATGTCGACCAATTATGAGCGGTATGTTTCATCCACAACGGCAAACTTTGCTAAAACATTTGGTTTGCATAATTTGAACCTTTTAGCCGGTTTCGAAGCTGAGAAAAACACCATCGACTACATGAGATCTTCGGGAACAGATTTACCTAGCTCAGGCCTTCATACCGTTGCTACGGCTGGAAAATTAGATGCAACTGCCTACAGCTGGGGAAATAGTATGCTGTCAGTTTTATCAAGAGCAGAATATAATTTCGATGAAAAATATTTCGCATCAGCATCTTTCAGAAGAGATGGTTCTTCAAAACTAGGGCCGGACGTGCGATGGGGCAATTTCTGGTCATTGGCCGGAGCTTGGAATCTAGCCAACGAATCGTTTATACAACAAGTTCCCGAAATAAACGCATTGCGGCTTAGAGCTTCTTACGGTGTGAACGGAACATTGCCAACAGATAATTTCGCATGGCGACCTTTGGTTACCTATTCCAACAAATACATGGAACAAGCCGGCGGAGGATTATCCAATTCACCTAATCCAAATTTAAAATGGGAGTTGAATTACACAACAAACTTGGCTTTAGAATTTGGATTGTTTGACAACAAATTATTCGGTACTGTGGAGTTTTACAACCGGACATCCAAAGATTTAATCCAGAATGTACCTCAATCTATGATAACAGGTTTCAGCACTTCAGTTAAAAATGTTGGATCGATAAACAACAAAGGCATTGAACTTTAATTAGGTTCTGACATCATCAAAAATGAAAATTTAAAATGGACTTTAAGCATCAATGGTTCAACCATAAGGTCGAAAGTCATCTCATTAAATGATGGCGAAGATATTATTTGGAACGACCCAACAGGAGGCGACGCTAGAACGCGATTTATTTACAGAGAAGGGGAATCAACATTGGCTTTTTACGGTTTGGAATGGGCAGGAACTGACCAAACAAATGGTAGGAACGTCTGGTATGTAAATGACAGCAATAGTCCAGGAGGAGATTTTGAATTTAATGGCAGAGGGGCTACATATGATTATACCAAAGCGCAGCGCAAAATAATCGGCGACGGGATTCCAAATTTTTATGGTGGTATTAATTCCAATCTAGATTACAAAAGCTTTTCGCTAGCCTTAAATTTCAACTACAAAATTGGAGGAAAGCTATACGATGCAGCAATCAAGGATGTGGCGGATGACGGTTATTATTGGGAAAGAATTCATTCACAATATTTCATTGATGAATCATGGTCACCTTCAAATCCAACAGGCACATTACCTGTCGTTTCTGGACGTGATTTAGAAGATGTGAATCAAATAAGCAGCAGGCATTTGTACGATGCAAGTTTCTTGAGATTAAAAAACGTGTCATTAACGTATCGAATTCCTAACGAGATATTAAACAGAATAAGGATTAGCAACGCTTCCATTTTCTTTAACGGAAGCAATTTATTGACTTTCAGCAAATATAAAATAGCTGACCCGGAAGTAAATCAATACAGCACTAGAGGATGGGAAATTCCTATTGCTAAAACCTACACGTTCGGAATTGACTTTAGTTTTTAATTTAAAATATAAAATGATGAAAAATATACTATATACGTCATGCATATTCATTGCATTTTGTTTTACATCATGCAAGGATTTTTTAGATTATCCACCAACGAATTCAGGTGATGCGGAAACTGCTATACAGACTGCTGCGGATGCACAGGTGATTATGCGAGGCATCATGAGAAAAATGAGCAGCGGAGATTATTATGGACGAAATTTTCCATTATACGGAGATACGAAAGGTGGCGATATCACCATCATTGCTCAAGGTAGAGGATATGATTATCTTTACGTGTTTAACCATAGCGAATCATCGAATAGCTATTCTTCTATTTGGTCGCAGGGATACCACTGTCTAGCCGATATCAATAATTTATTAGCTTCAATTGAAAAAATCAAGGCAGCCGGAAGTACAGAAAACTTTGACAATTTCGTCGGGCAAGCGCTTACCGCCAGAGCTTTAATTTATTTTGATTTAGTTCGACTTTATGGCGAGCCATATAATGAAAACAAATCTTCTTACGGTGTACCCATTACATTGAGTTTGCTAAATGCTGAAGATAATTTGCTTCGCAATACCGTTGAGGAAAATTACACTCAAATTCTGAAAGACTTAAAAGATGCAGAAACGTTAATCGTTAAACCAACGAACGCGGCCACATTGACTTCGTCAAGAGGATTTCTAAACTATTATGCCAATAAGGCCATCCAAGCTAGGGTCTACTTATACATGGAAGATTTTCCAAGTGCCCTATCAGCTGCTGAAGAAGTAATCAATTCGAATCTATACACGCTGTACAGCAATGATAATTGGGTTTCATCTTGGGCATCTGAATTTGGAACAGAATCAATCTTTGAGTTAGGCATTTATGCCAATGAGGGTGATTTAAACACGACTTCTTTAGGTGCATATTATCGACGCAGAGCGCATGGAAGTTCAAGTTTTTTAGGAAATTTCACGGCAAGCGATTACTATCTTGCTCGATTAAATGAAGTTTCAGTTGATGTGCGCATGGGCGTTATGGCCGCTGATGAAACCTCTTCAACTCGTCTGGGAGCAAGCTATAAATACAGCGGAAGTACAGCTTTGGCCGGAGACAAAAAAACGACCAATAGTACAGCCGTGAATATTAAAGTAGTCCGGCTTTCAGAAATCTATTTAATTGCAGCGGAAGCGGCGTTCAGGCAACCAAGCGTTGACTTAACAAAAACGGTCACCTATCTTAATGCCATCAGAAAAAGAGCAGTTTCTTTAGCTCCTGCAACAACCGCTACCGTTAGCTTGGATATGATTGCGAATGAAAGAAGCAAAGAATTATTTACTGAAGGACATCGCTATTTTGATATGATCAGATGGAATAAAACAATTGAATTCAATGATGAGTTCGGAGATATTTCAACAATCCATCGCGAAAAAACAATCGATAGAACCTTCTTTAAAACAATCCTTCCAATTCCTTTAGCAGAAATAAATGCTAATCCTGAAATTGGAAATCAACAAAATACTGGATATTAAAAAGCTAAGCAGAGGCTGAAAAAATCAGTCTCTGCTTTCTTATATCGCCCAAAACGATAACTTAACTTGTGCCTATCGGCAAATTTTCGGGCAGGGTTTGTTATCAAGACTTAAATCAGATTTGATTAGTAGAATCATAACCATCACGATTTTGCAGAAATATTTGAAACAAAAAAAAAGCCGCTCTTTGCAGAGCGGCTTTCACAGTATATATTTTTTTTAAAATTACAAACCTACAGTCCAACCAGCAGTCCAAGTTGGAACACCAGCTCCATTACCTGCACCTGTTGCTGAAGCATTTTCCGTGTATACAGCAGCTAAATCTGTAGTAACACCAGCAGAAGTTTTACCTGTTGCTTTTGTTGTTACTTGATCAAATCTTACGTTCGTTACTTTTAAACTTCCAGCAGCAACATTCACTAATGTAACATCATTTTCAACATCAATACCAACTTTCCATTTGCTTAATACAACGTTATCTAAGATACCTTTTGTACCAACTCTAAGCTTAATCCCTTGAGGCTCTGGATCTGTATCCAAATTACCGATTAATGTGATGTTTCTAATTGTTGGATTAGAGTATGGAGCCGCTGTTTGATTATCTGAATTGTTATCCGCTTCAATACCTCTATTTCCTGCATTTTTCTTAACACCGTACCAATATTCGCCAGTTCCAACCCAGCCTTCAGTCCAGTCAAACATATCATCACCTACCGCAGAAGCAGCATTGTTAACTACTAAATATTTAGCATTTACAGTTCCACCAAACCATTCAAATCCATCATCAGAACCTTCATAAGCTTGAACATATTCAATTGTAGTTCCATTACCTACACCAAATAATGACAAACCGTTAAATTCCTTTGTAGAACTATATCTGTAACCAGAATACTCAATACGCAAGTATTTAATCGAACCAGAGTTATCATCAGCAACTGTTCCACCATAAGTAAGATCAGACACCTCTGCAACTCCTGTAGTACCTTTGTTGATTGGAGCCTTTCCACAAATTACTAAACCACCCCAAGATTCAGGAGCTTTTACATCAGCAGTCATAATCACAGGATTTGTAGACGTTCCTTCTACAAAAATCTGTGCACCTTGTGAAACAGCAATATAACGAATTGATTCTCCCGTCGCTCCTGCTACTGCAGTTGCTTCAATCTTAGCACCCGCTTTGATGCGCAATTTAGCTCCGTTATTTACTTGAAGTTTACCCGTTAATTTATAAGTTCCTGGTTCCAAAACAACTTCTCCGTCATTGATGTTACCTTTTAAATCAGAAGGATTTAAAACAAACGTAGATGTAGGCTCTTCGATGATTGGATCTGTACCCGAATCCGTACAAGATGATGCCAAAACAGCCATTGATAACACAGCCATTCCCAAAGTTTTTTTAATTGAATTTTTCATTTTGTTTTTATTAGATTATTTTGATGATTGAAATAAAGTCTTCTTCTTGTTTTAAAAATTATAGTTCAAGCCAAGATTAAAAAATGCACCTCTTTTGTAGGTCAACACTGGAAAATCTCCATTTTCGTTTGCTTGAATTCTTTTGAATTCTGGATTTAAAATATTTTTCGCGGTAAAATTGATGCCGAATTTTTTTGTGATTTTGCTTCGTAACACGATGTCTAACATACCCACACCTTTGTCAATCAAATTTCCTTTTCCATACGATCCAAGCGCATAAATCTTATCAGAATAGTAAGAGTATACAGCTGTCGCCATTACGTTTGCACCACTCTCCCAGTTTTTTGAATAACTTAAATCGCCGTTAATCAGTAAATCAGAAGCGCCAGTGAAACTAGAAGTATTATCTGTTAGGTTAATTGTAAAATTCGTTTCTCTCGCTACCTTTTCTGAATCTAATTCTTGATTAGTTCTCATGTAGGCGAAGTTTAAACCTCCAGATAGGACATCATTATCATTATTGAACTTCAATAAGTCCTTCTTTAGTTCAAACTCAACTCCATAGACAGTTCCATGATCACCGATGTTTACATAAGAAATATCATTGGAAGAGGAAGCGACGAAAGTTTCATTAATTGGATCGACAATGTACTTCCCAAACAATGTAACTGAAACCAGTTCAGATGCTTTTGGAAAGAACTCCCATTTTAAATCCAAATTATAGTCTTGCGAAGGGTACAAGTATTGATTACCGTATTTCACAATCAAATCATCATCCTCAAATAAGAAAGGTGCGCGTTCTTTAAATTGTGGTAATGTATATGTTTTACTGGCTCCTAAGCGTAAGTTTTGCTTTTCGTTGACCGCATATTTTAAATTTAAACTAGGTAAAAATTCGTTTCTGCTAAACGTATTCGTCCCACCGTTTCCGTCCAATTGAGTTCTCCAGCTTACCATCTGAGAAAGCTTATCGTAGCGGATTCCCAATACTGAAGTTAATTTTTCTGACAAATTATATTCTAAATTCCCAAAAACGGAGTGTATTTTTTGATCGCCATTGTATGTTTGAGGCGTATTTTGAGAAAATGCAGAAATGTTGAAAAAATCAGATTCGTAATTCGGTTGATTGAAGAAACCGTCTAAGTTATTTGGATCAACAACTGTAGAAAAATTATTTCCGTTAATTGTAAAATTGAATTGGATAGCTTCAAAGTTTCTTTTTTTGAATTTTCCACTATATCCAAGAGTAAATAAGCCTTTTGGTTTATCAACATCCCCAATTTTATATTTCGCTGCTAAATTGACTGCAATTTCATCCTCTATCAAACTTTGATAATAGCGGTGGTTACTTGCGTTTCCGATAACTGTATACCCGTCTACATTTGGGTCATATTTTAAGTTGAACCAAGTCCGATCTGGCATATCGCTTTGAACAACGTCAAAGGAAGCTCCCCAATTCAAATCAATTCGATCATTAATTTTGTGATTTCCTAATAACTGATTAACGAACAACTTATTCTGGACATACGTTCCACGCTGAAGTAAGCCATTGTAGTCATCCGCTTGATCACGTTTCTTTCCTTCAAAGACATTCCTAGCTTGATAAGAACTATTGACAAACATAAAATTGTAAGCAATCGTCTGATTAGGCTTTAATGTATAATTTGCGTTGAACAAACCTGTTGTATTCGTTTTGTAAGTAGATCGTCTATAGGTCAAATCGTTAACATTATCTCCCTGCGCATCAATCTCCTTATTTATCCCTTCTTGGTATTCATACCCGCTAGAAAAATTACCTGTCGCAAAAAGATTTAATCGGCTGTCATCGTTAAATGTATAGGATTTGCCCACTTGCAGACCTAAGTTTCCCGCTAAAGGAGAAACTTTTTTAGGATTTAAACTGTTCTGAAAATCATATGAGGTCAATGCATTTGCAGGAACTTGATAGGGAGAAAACCCAAATAAATTATGCCCTTGATTTAAGTAAAAGTTATCAAACTGGTTGATTGAGTTCGTATTTATACTCGTCCCAATTTGAACAGAAAATAATCCGTCTCCGCTGTAATTCTTTGAATAAATATCCACATTACCCCCAGCGAAATCTCCTGCCATCGACGCATTATAGACTTTATCTACGGAAATATATTCGACGATATCTGTAGAAAATAAGTCTAAATCAATGTTTTTCTTTTCAGGATCGTTTGAAGGAATCGGCAATCCATTTAACGCAGTAGAATTGTATCGGTCGCCCAATCCTCTTACAAATACTTGGCTGCTTCCGTCTTCTTTTGAAATTCCAGACATTTTGGTTACCGCGGTAGCAACATCGCCCACGCCTTTTCTCGATAATTCCTGTGCTCCGATTTTCTCTACGGTTAATGTCGCTAATCGGCGTTCTTCCAATAAAGCTAATTCGCTAGCTTGCACTCTGCGTCTTGTAACAACTACTTCATCGATTGTCGAATTTTCGTTGATTAATAGGATGCTTACTTGCTTTGTTCCGCCTCCGGTAGTTTTGACTAAAGTAGATTCTGCTTTATAGCCAACATATGATGCAACGATTCCGAATTCTTCTCCAACTTCTTGGATTTTTAAGTCAAATTCTCCATTGGTATCAGTCGTCGTTGCGAGAGCCGAATTGGCTAATTTGATTGTTGCTCCAGCAATAGGTTGATAGGTATCTATATCTAAAACTTTTCCTTTTATAATAACACTTTGTGAAAAAACTAAATTGATGCTCGCGGTAAATAACACGAGACAAAGAATAAATGATTTGTAAAATTGAATCATACTATGTTAAATGTATGTTGCAAAATTATGAGGGTAGTATTAGGTGAATGTTACCAAAGGATTATCAATGCATTAGTATAGTGTTACCGAATTGTTAACAGATGGCCTGATGTATTTTTTTTGTTAAAAAAAATTTATCCATATGTATACATTAGTTTAAGAGAATAATATGTTTTATTTTGCAACTTTATTAGAAACAACTCCGAAATGGACGTATTATCCACACACGAACTAGTATTCCAATATCCAAACAGCACACCTATGCGATTTCAGAATCTTCACATGGAGCAATTGCAGCATACGCTGTTGCTTGGAGATTCAGGAAAAGGAAAAACAACCTTATTAAATTTATTAGCCGGATTCTCTAAACCGAGTTCCGGAACTGTTTTCTTGAATGGACAAGATTTGTACAAGTTGAGTGGTAGTGCACTTGATAGCTACCGTGCAAAACATATTGGCTTTATTTTTCAAGAAGCTCATTTGCTTCGTAATTTCACTATTCTGGAAAATATCAAATTGGCGCAAAGTTTAGCAAATAACAAAGTTGATGTGCCAGCCATTCATGAATTATTAGCGATGCTGGAAATGGACGAGAAAGCCAACAGTTATCCAAACGAAATCAGCCGTGGCCAATTACAGCGCGCTGCGATTGCTAGAGCGATTATCAACAAACCTGCTTTATTGATTGCAGACGAACCGACAGCCGCATTGGATGACAGCAACACCCAGCGGGTATTGGATTTGTTATTTGCTATTGCAAATTCATACCAATCGACCTTGCTCATTGCAACGCATGATAAACGAATCAAAGATCATTTCTCTCATACCTATCAATTGTAAAATCAGCAAAAAATGAACAGTTTACAATTAGTCTGGAAAAACTTATCCCAACAAAAAGGAAATACCTTTTTAAGCATACTGCTTACTGCTTTCGGAATCGCGATTTTGACGGTGCTGTATGTGAGCAGTGATTCCATCGAAAAGCAATTGGATAATAACAGCAAGGATATTGATTTAGTCATCGGTGCAAAAGGAAGCCCGTTGCAATTGATTCTGTCTTCTTTATATCATGTAGACAATCCAACTGGGAATATCCCTTTAACAGAAGCCCTAGAGATTGCAAATAACCCTTTGATCGAATTGGCTGTTCCTATTTCCTTGGGAGATAATTATAAGGGACACCGCATTATCGGAACAGATAGCAGTTATTTAGAATTGTATGGTTTAACGATTCGTGAAGGAAAAATTTGGAACAAAAGCTTCCAAGCGATCGTTGGTAGCGAAACTGCTAGCAAACATCAGCTAAAAATCGGCGATGAAATTCACGGCGCTCATGGATTATCTGCCGAAGGACATGTTCACGATGATCACCCTTTTGTGGTTGTTGGCATTTTAGAGAAATCTAATTCAATCGTAGACAACTTAATCCTCTGCAATCTGGAAAGTGTTTGGGATGTACATGGGATTCATCATGAAGAACATGATCATGAAGAACATGCTGACCACGCACACGACCATGAACACGACCATGGTTCTCAGCAGACTGATGAACATCATGGACATAACCATTCGGACAGCGTCCATAATCATGAAACTGAATCTCATGATCACGATGAGCATACTGATCATGACCACAGTCATGAGAGCGCAACTAAAGACACGCTTGCAACAACAAACGAAAATCATGAAGGTCATGCTCATGAGGAAGAAGTTGTTTCGAGAGAAGAAGCCATAGCTGGCAGAAATGATGTTTTTATCAAATCGATCGGTCAAGACATGGTAAAAGATCAAGGCTTAGAAATCACCGCTCTTTTGGTGCGTTATCGTTCTCCTGCAGCGATCAGCGTCATTCCAAAATTGGTCAATCAGACTACAAATATGCAGGCCGCTTCTCCTGCAATTGAAACAACTCGCTTGTTCTCATTGATTGGTGTCGGAATTGATTCATTAGAGATCTTAGCCTACGTAATCATGTTTATCGCTGGCTTAAGTATTTTCATCAGTCTATACAACGCGCTAAAACAACGCAAATATGATTTGGCAATTATGCGTTCGATGGGCGCAAGCAAAAATAAACTTTTCACACTTGTTATTGTCGAAGGATTAGTGATTACGTTGATCGGCGGTATTTTGGGTTTACTTCTAGGGCATTTGGCTTTGTATTTTATTACGCAACAAACCAGCCAAAGCGCTGATTTTATTGAAGTATTCAATATCCTGCCAAAAGAGTGGATATTGATCCTTTTTGCTATCTTAGTGGGACTTATTGCATCCGTAATTCCAGCGTTTAAAGCATACAACACGAACATTTCAACTATATTAAATGATAAATAAAATGAAATATATAATCTTATTTTTATTTTTTGGCTGCACAACAATCGGCGTAAGCAAGGCGCAAATCGGTCAATACCCGGAAATGAATGTTCCCGATCACACACCGATGATGAACAGCACTTGGGAAGCAATTGATAAATTGATGTATAAAGTGACTACGCAAGGAAATAAAAAGATTTATACGCCGACTTTTCCAGCGCCTTTGAAAGCGTTAGAAAACAAAACTGTAGAACTTCCTGGATACATTGTTCCGCTGAATAGCGGAAGAAACCATAGCACATTTATGTTATCCGTATTGCCTGTAATGCAATGTCAATTTTGTGGTACAAATGGAATCCCGCCAATGGTGGAGATCTTTATGAAAAAAGGGACAATTAAGTTCACCGAAGAACCCATCAAACTGAAAGGCAAAATGAAATTCAATACCGAGCCTTTAAAAGGGAATGCGGAGATTCAGATTATTGATGCGGAAATAATTTAGGGTTTTCAAAGTAAAAATTCAAAATTCAAAAGTAAAAAGCCTTTCTGAGTTTATACGATGGCTAGTATGCGTGATTGCAGACTAGCCATTTTTTATTGAAAGCTATTTTCCCCTTCGGGGCTTAGGGAGACCGTAACTACACATGCATTCTTGCAAGAGGTGTAATGTCTTGACCCACAAAATCGTTGACAAGGTATTTCTGATAACCGGCAATGGCAATCATCGCTGCATTATCCGTACAATATTCAAATTTTGGGATAAATACATTCCAGCCCTGTCTTTCTCCCAATGCTTGCAAACCGCTGCGTAATCCTGAATTCGCAGAAACGCCACCGGCGATAGCTAAGTTTGAAACGCCTGTTTGCTGAGCGGCCTTTTTTAATTTATTCAAGAGAATCGTCACAATCCGTTGTTGTACAGATGCGCAAACATCGTTCAGGTTTTCTTCCAAGAAATCAGGGTTTTTCCTTACTTCGTCTTGAATTAAATACAAAATCGCTGTTTTCAGTCCTGAAAAACTAAAATTTAAATCAGCAATCTGTGGTTCGGGAAGCTTAAATTTATTTGGGTCTCCCAACTGAGCATATTTATCAATCAATGGCCCTCCGGGGTATGGAAGATTCAAAATCTTCGCGGTTTTATCGAAGGCCTCCCCTGCTGCATCATCCAAAGTCTCTCCCAAAAGCTCCATTTCAAAATAATCCTTAACCAACACGATTTGCGTATGTCCACCAGAAACTGTCAAACATAGAAAAGGAAAAGCGGGTTTAGGGTCATCGATAAAGTGCGCCAAAATATGTGCCTGCATGTGATTGACCTCGATTAATGGAATATTTCTAGCCAAAGCAAATGATTTCGCAAACGATGTTCCGACCAATAATGCACCAAGAAGTCCCGGTCCGCGCGTAAAAGCCACCGCATCTATCGCATTTTTGTGTATTTTTGCTGCTTGAATGGCTTGATCAACCGTAGGAATTATATTCTGCTGATGTGCACGCGAGGCTAATTCAGGTACGACACCACCATATTTTGCATGTACAGCTTGACCTGCAATAATATTCGACTTAATCTCTCCATCTATGCATATAGAAGCAGAAGTTTCGTCACAGGAGGATTCGATACCAAGAATAATTGCCATTTCAGAATTTAAAAAGTTATAAACAAAAGTATCAAAAAAATACTAAAAATAGCGTCCATTACATTGCTTAGCATCCTTTTGCTAATCGCAATTGCGTTATTTTCTCTTCAATTTGCCTCCGTACAGACGTTTTTAGCCAAAAAAGTTTCCGCCTATTTAAGCCAGCAGTTAGACGCAGATATCAGCCTGGAGAATGTATATTTCAAACCATTCACTTCTCTGGAACTAAACAAGTTCTCCATAAAAGATAAACATGGAAATCGCATTCTTTACACAGAAAATGTAGAAGCTAACTTGGTATTTACTCAGTTTTTCAACAATAAAATCAGCGTAGAAGAACTCAAGCTGACGGATGCATTCATTGATTATCAACTCTATAAAGACAGTTCAAATTTTAAATTTTTAATCGATTATTTCACGTCAAGCGAAAAGGAAGAAAAACCCGAAAAGAAAAAACTGGAAATCAATCTAGACCGCATCGAATTCAAAAACAACCATTTTAAATTTGTCAATCATCAATCTGAGTATAAAACTCGTGGCATCAATTTCTCGGACATCGAATTGACCGAATTTTCTGGAGTTCTGGATGATATCAAGATGGATAGCTCAGGGGTTAATTTTTCTGCGGAAAAATTGCATTTTAAAGAAAAATCAGGATTTCATTTAAAGGAACTTACGGCTCAATCTTCCATTTCTAATCGAGAAATTGAATTGGACGCCATGCTGTTGCAAACGAATTATTCTAAGCTAAGTCGCTATGTGCGCATGCAATACCATAGTTTTAAAGATTTCGAAGATTTCATTGACAAAGTCAAAATGAATTCTACATTAGAAAATTCTACCGTAGATTCTCGAGACATCGAATTTTTTGCGCCAGACATGAAACTTGTTCGTTTTAGGACGGATGTAATTTCCGCCAATTTATCTGGAACTGTTTCCAATATTCTGGCAAGAGACGTTTCATTGAGCATGTTAAAATCAACAAAAATTTTAGCAGATTTCACGATCAAAGGCTTACCCGATATTAACAAAACGCAGTTTGACGTTTCTATCGGTTCCTTACAATCGACGATTGAAGAAATAGAAAAAATCGTTCCTGAGTTAGGGAATTTAAAATCATTCAAATTGCCTGAGCAGATCCAAAAATTTGGACAGGTGAATTATGTAGGAACATTCAAGGGTCTGTACTCCAATTTTGTGTTGGATGGATTTCTCGAATCGGATCTTGGAGATATTCGCTTAAGTTCAAATTTGGAAATAGGCGAGCAACTAAAGTACAAAGGGACGGTTTCGTCTGAATCATTCGATGCCGGAAAACTAATTAATCTTTCCGACCTTTCGACCACGGGTTTGGCAATAAATTTCGACGGAACAGATTTAGATCTTGAAAAAATGAACCTCACGGCTGATGCTTTATTGACGCAAACCAATTTCAAGAATTACAGCTACGACAGCATACAATTTAATGGCAGTCTGATCGAGCAACAGCTTGAATTAAATGGTTCGATTCAGGACCAAAATTTGAACGTAACCTATGCGACTGATATTGACTGGTCAGCTCCGGAAGCTCGTTACAACCTAGATGCGGACTTAAATTTCGCTAATCTGCATGCCTTAAATTTATTTCAAAAAGACAGCATCATTCTGAAAAACACCAGTTTCAAAACAGACATCACAGGGTCCAATTTGAACGATTTACAGGGTAATTTTTCAGCTAAAAATATTCATCTGCAATCGTCACGAGGAGAATTTGATATCGATTTCGTGGACCTGAAAGCCGAAGGAAATGAGAATAGCCGTTTGTTGAGTTTAAATTCGGACGTTGCCACGATTGAAATTTTAGGAAACATTGATTTGAATACCATCAGACCTTATTTTGAATCGCTGGCGATGCGTTACGCACCTGCAATCGGCCTTGAACTGAAGCCTTACAATCAGCAAAATTTCAATTTAAATCTTTCCATAAAATCGTTTAAACCGATTTCTGCGTTTTTTGATCCATCATTGAGTTTAGAAGATGGTGCTACCCTAAAGGCAAATTTTTCGACGCAATCGTACAAAGCGCAATTTTCTGCTTTCAGTCCTTCTGTAACTTACAAAGGTATTTCCGTCAAAAATCTAAGCATCGATGAAAATGCAGATGATACGGCCTTATCGATAGCTGTGTTGGCGGATCAAATCAAATATACCGACAGCACCTACATCAACAACATCGAGATTTCCACTATTTTGGCAAATGACAGCCTACAATTTGCAATTCAGCTTTCTGAAGACAGCCTTTCCAATCAGTTGAAATTAAATGGCGATATTCATTTTGCGCACAACAAGCCTGCATACATTCATTTCAAGGAATCGTCCATCAAAATCAACCATGAATTCTGGCAACTCAATGAAGATTCCGAATTGCGTGTTTCCAAAGGAAAATTTTATTTAAATAATTTAGTGTTGAGCCATTTAGATCAGCAAGTCAAAATTAATGGTGTGCTGTCGAATGATGACGACCAGCTCAGCATTGATTTTAACCGATTTGGATTATCTGCACTGAATGGCTTGACCAATCCATTGGGCATCCATCTGCAAGGCGAAATGAATGGTAATCTAACCATCAATTCAGTCTTCAAAAACCCGTTTTTCTCGTCCAACCTTCAAACATCAACGATTATTTATAACCAAATTCCGGTAGGCAAATTAAATCTAGTAGCGGATTTTGAACCGCAGACGAATATTGCGACGCTAAAACTGGACTTGTTAGACGACTTGCAACGAGGGTTGAATGTTTCGGGAACGTATAACTTAAACGCTAAGCAAGATGCCATTAATTTAAAAGCTAAATTAAAAGAGATTGATTTGGTCTTGTTTCAGCCATTTTTAAAAGCTTTAGTTTCAGAAATCCAAGGAAAGGCAAATGCAGATCTAACCATTCGCGGAAATTACAATAATCCGAGATTTAGCGGTTCTGCTTCCATTCCAAATGCTTCATTCATCATAAATTATTTGAGGACTCGATACAGCATTGAGAATCAAAATACCTTGCTGGACAACAATTCGATTTTGTTGACCAATTTAAAAATCAGAGACATCAACAGAAGCGAAGCGCAAGCCAATGGAATTGTGAATCTCCAGAAATTATCCGACCCCTACATTGACGTCAACTTACAGGCAAACAATTTCCAGATTATGAATACAAGTTTTAAAGACAATAACTTATATTACGGAACCGCGTTTGCGACTGGTCAATTTGCTTTTGTAGGGCCGACTTCAGCTATTAATATTGACATCGATGCTAAATCGAATGAACATACGGTGCTGAATATTCCTTTCAATTCTGCGATGACCATTGCCGACAATGATTTTATTTATTTCATCAATCCAAATGAAAGCCGGCGTAAACTGAACGAAAAGAAATTTGCATTTCGAGGATTAACGATGAATATGGATTTGGAACTGACGCCTGAAGCAGAAGTCAATCTAGCTACTAATCTCGGGTCTTTGAAAGGGAATGGAACTGGTGAAATATCACTAAAGATTTCCAGCTTGGGAGATTTTGAAATGTTTGGGGATTACAGCATCAATTCAGGAAAATTCCATTTCACAGCGCAAGATTTTATCAATAAATATTTCGACATCAAACAAGGAGGTACCATCCGCTGGGCAGGAAATCCAAGCGAAGCTGTTATCAACATGATTGCCATGTATCAGCAACGAACCTCCATTTCACCGCTGTACAATGCTGCTGGTAGAACTGGAAATGACCAACGTGTTTTGGCGCAAGCCGACATGATTATCAAAGGAACGATATCGCAGCCCGATGTAACGTTTGGATTGAATTTCCCTCAAGACCCCTACATTGTTGATGAGTTGCAAGGTTTTTTGAGCGATGCAAACAATGTCAATCAACAGGCTTTGAGCTTGATTTTGAGACGAAGCTTCACACCTAGCTCAACGAGCGAAATTGGACGTGAAGTCAACAACACGCTTTTATCTGCAGGAACCGAAATCGCATTTAACCAATTGAATTCCATTATTTCACAGTCGCTGAATATGAATTTCTTCGACTTGAATATTCGCTCATTGAACGATGCCTCGGCCTCCTTTCGTTTCTTTAACGACCGACTGATCTTCACCGGAGGAATCACTGACCGAAGCAATTTGCAGTTGAACGATTTAAGCATTTTTTCCGATCGTGTAGCGACCGACGCTGAACTGACTTACAATATCCGCCGGGATGGAAGTTTGCGTTTTAGGGCATATAATCGATTAAATACGCGGAATTTTTTAAATCCTTATGATGATTACATAAGTGCAGTTGGTTTGGTGTATCGTCAGGAATTTAATACATTTGGCGAATTTTGGCGCAAACTCTGGTTGTGGAATAGCAAAGAAAAGGAAAATAAAACAAACTAATTTATCGCCAAATATTGACGTGCTGAATCGCCATTTCCTCAGAAAATTGAGCGGATAAACTTTTCACTTTAGCCTTTAAAACCAATTTGACGCCTTCATCAGACTTGCCGTAAATCAGGTAACAATCTCCAACCATATCATTCCAGTTTTTAGCGAATTCTTCTGCCAACGCTTTTTTGCGTCCAAGCAGTTCTGGAACGGCATGAAAATCATATTGCTTGACAAGAGAAAATAAAGAGCTCTTTCGGATGATGATGTATCGAGGATTATCTATGGGATCGATAATCTCTTGAATCAGTTGGATGAACAGGTTTTTCTCGTAGGTTGTTCCTCCTTCCAAATGGCAATAGACCGATCCTTCATTGTTAGCATAGGTCAATACGTTTAATTGGCTTTTTGGAGTTGCAAAAATATTCACTTTGCAAACCGTTGCCAATAATGCATTCGCAATTTCAAAAATATCCTTCGTCAAATCACGGTAGGAAATGTACAATCGAATGGCTTTGAAAGAACGCCATCCAAAAAAGGACATGCCGACGATAAATAAACCCATGTAAATTGCTGAATGCTGATTCGGACTTACAAACCGCAAGGCATTGCTGACTACCTGTGCGGAAGATTCTAGAAAAAACAGAATGCTTGATAGCAAAGTCACCAGCGTATACTCCACACTTTTTCTCAGTTGGGCAGATTTTTTTAGTTCATATTTCCCTTTTTCAAAATAGGGAACCTTCAATTCTTCGACCAATTGTATTCCGTTAGGGATAGCAGCGTTCCACTTATCAATAAGCAAATCACGTTGCGAAGCAGTTTCAAGTGTTTGTTGGTTCTGAAATAAAATTTCTTCGTGAGTCAAATTTTCTAACGGCAAATTAAGTCTCGAAAGTCCATTCTCTATATTTCCAGGATGTCGCTCTGAAATCCCAACATAGCTTTTAAACCTTCGCTGCAACAAGCTCACATCATCACCGCCCATTGCATCGGTTCCATCAAAAGAAGCCAGGTGCCAAATCGAGCTCGTCTTTTTTGAATTACTGATCAATGAACGAATTGCTCTGCCTCGCATTTGGTTGGAAGAGACGTAAGACCCGACAAAACTAGCCAGAATCAAACTGTTTATAGCAGGTGCATCCCAGCCCTCTCCTAGCAGTGATTTTGTTCCAATCAGTACTTCGATCAATCCTTCTTGAAATAAATCAGTAATTGCATGAACTAACCCATGCGATAAATGTTCGCTCTGCGAAACCAGCACATAACCGGAATCGTAAAGAAGGGACTGAACAGAGGTGTTTTCGTTCGTATTCGTTGGAAATCTAGCTAAAAATAGTTGATACGCATCCAAAGGAATTATCACGATAGAGCCTGTCAATACAGCTAGTTTAATGGAACTTCCATGTGCTCTCCTCAATTTTTCAAAAATGGGGAGAACGCCCATTTTATTTATTTCCAAATCATTTTCAGAAGATTTGACTAGAAATTCCTTTCGAACATAATCACTTAGAATAACCATCCGCAAGTCTGAACCCAATTGTTTGTTTTCAAATGCAACAAGTTGCTGGATGGACTCTAATTTCCCCAAACTAAAGCCCAATACTTTTGAGATCGAGGAGGAAAAATCAAAGCTTACTTTTTTCTTATCCAAAACTCCAGCGTGCTGTAGCTTATTGCGGTATTCCTCATGCTTATCGGGATATTTATCCTGAAAATAGCAGTTAGGATCGAACAAATAGAATAGCAAAACTTGTTCAAACAGCTCAATCGATAATGCCGGGAAATCATCCTCAGACTTTTGAGCTTTAGCGCCTACAAAAGCAACATGTTTAACTTCTATTTCAAATCCATTCTCCTTTAGAAAAACCAAACTGGCTAAGTAGACCGACAGGTTGTTGCTGATCCACACGAGCTGATCTTGTGGATCTACCCAAAGCGGGTGCGAGCAAAAAGCTTCAACTAAATGCGGATCATTCTTTAGCACGTTAAAAAGCCGCGTACCCTTTTCTCTCCATTTTTTTATCGAAACAGCCTCTTCGTCTGTAGGTTCGGAAAAATAAACAAAATCCTGATGCGCGCACAAATCACCTTCCAAGATAAGTTCTGGGACGGTAATTTCTGCATCGATCGTGCCATTGAGTTCCATGTAGCGAAACCATTCTTTTTCACTGACATCATATGGCGGCGTGGCCGTCAACCCAACTACATGAGGTTTTAATGTATTTTTAAGATGAATCAATGTCTTCCACCATTCGTTTTTCAAATGATGTGCTTCGTCCGCAATGAATGTTTCAACGCCTTGGTCTTTGAGCTTTTTGGCAATGTTATCCAGATTTAAAAAATTAGATTTCGATCTAATTTTTACATCAGTTTCATCATCGTAAGCAACTTCAAGTTTATGCCGCTGGCTGTTGCAGGCTGCATGAAGGCCTTGGTAAGTAACAATCGTTAGCAATTTTGGATTTCGAATATCCGTGGAAATCCATTCTGGCGGATGATCCGTTTGCAGAAAAAGCTGACATAACCTCTGTATCCATTGATCCCGAATTGCTAAGGTAGGTGATAGAATAAGCGTAGGCTTATTGATGCGAAGCATAACTTCCAAACCAAGCACCGTTTTGCCGGAACCCGGAGGCGCTATAACGTGTAAATGCTCATCGCTTAGGTGTGTAGACAACTCATCTAGCACACGCTTTTGGTAGCTGCGCCAAGGATAAATGAATTTGGCTTCTGCCGGAAATTGCTTCAACTTATTTTATAAACTTGTTGACCAAACTCTCCCATTCTTCACTCAGATCCGATGTACAAACCGGTTCTTGGGCTTGCCCATACCAATAACGTGCATTGAACAAATCTCCCTCAACGCGATGAAGGTAGGCATGTACATGAGCGGCATCTTTTCCTCCCAATGAATCCACCAAGTCATGTGCGGTACGCCAATCGTTATTCGCGTCAAACCACAAGGATTGAAGCAGGATGGATAGTTCTGGTTTGGGAGCGCTGTCCCCCAGCGTATTTTTAAAGTCTTGTAAAGTCACTGCGTTTTTATTTGATAGCGTAAAAAGTAGGAAAATTTATTTAGAAATCATACCGTTGCTGTCTTTTCTTTCTGCAAGAGCTGAATCTATTTTAGGAATAAAATATACTTATTTTCAAAAAAAATCAAACACTATTTCATCGAAAAACCTAACATTCTTTGAAATTGCAAATAAATAATCTGGAATTTACTTAACGAAACCATAAAAACTTGCAGGCAAATGCATTTCTTCAAAAATTGGCTTAAAATATCCTTAGGCTGATAAAAAAGACAAAATCGGCTTCTCCAAAAGTTATTGAATCAAATAAAAAAAATATTTTTTAAAGCAACTTGCAGAAAATAAGTTGATTGTATTAATAATATTACAAAGTTTTTAAACGTTTAAAACATATTGGTAAACTATATGTTAAATAGGTAGCTCCTTAGCTAAAACTATTTACGAAGAACGACATGGCATATTTAAATCACTTCCAAAAGATACAGTATTTTTTTTACTTCGATTAGAAGACGAATACAAATCCAATGATAATTTAATTAATAAAATCTCAAAAAATAAGGATGAAAAAAATCAATTTCTTACTCACTTTTATTGCGCTGTTCTCCCTCTGTGTCTCTACTTACACATATGCCGCATCTAAAAGTTCAGCTCTTCTTTCGAAGACGATGACACACTCCGTTCACAACACACTTAAACCAACTTTTGCTACAAAAAATATTTACCAAGACACCATTAAAGTCGTTGGTCATGTTTTGGATACAACAAAAGTTGCATTGCAGAATGTAACCGTTCAGATCAAAGGAAGTACGGAAACACTTAAAACGGATTCTTCAGGTTATTACGCAATAGCCGGCCTTTCTGATCAGACGATCGTGTTTTCTTTGGAAGGCTACGAAACTCGCGAATTTCCATTTGCTGGACTTTCAACATTTAATCTGACCTTATTCAAAGTCGGCGAAGCACCGAAAGTCGAAGTTGCTCAAGTAGATTCTACCAATGCGGCGACAACTACGGATTCCACGCAAGTGGCTACAGTTGGAACAGATTCAACGCGAGTCGTGACTGGTCAAATAGACACAGCGAATGCTGGAAGCATTACGGGTTTGGTGGTTGATGATACGGGCCCGATTCCTGGGGTTACGGTGACTGTTCAAGGAACCAACCAAGTTATCAGTACGGATGAGCAAGGTAAATTTGCTATCAAAGCATCCCCATCAGCAGTTTTGGTTTTCAGCTCTGTTGGCTATAGCAATGTTGAAGAATCGGTCGGCGAACGAAAAAGCATTAACGTAACGATGGTTCAGGCGACAAACACAATTTCTTCAGTGGATGTTGTGGCTGTCGGATATGGAACAATGAGCCGGGCGACTTTAGCTAGTTCGGTATCGAGCATCGGCTCGGACGAAATAGAAAATGAAGTTCTTCCAAGTATTACGCAAGCGATTCAAGGAAAAGCAGGTGGTGTTCAGGTAACTCAAAAATCTGGATCACCAGGTGGTGGATTGAATATTCGGGTGCGCGGTACGACATCAATCAATGCAAGTTCGGATCCATTGTATGTTGTGGATGGAATTCCAGTGAATAGCACGACAAATTTCACGGGTGGTTCTAATTTTAATTTCGGTGGAGGAACACAAGGAATTAACGTTTTGGCTTCGATCAATCCAGCAGATGTCCAGTCAGTCGAAATCTTAAAAGATGCAGCCTCTTCTTCTATTTATGGATCGAGAGCAGCGAATGGAGTTGTCTTGATTGCCACTCGAAAAGGACAAGCTGGAACAAGCTCGTTCAATTTCAACATGTATGAAGGTTTTTCTCAAGTTCCCAAAGAGCGTTATTATGATATGATGAATACGGAACAATACCAAAGTTACATGCAAGATTATTACAAGTATTGGTCAGAAAGCAATCCTGCAGGCGTTGTTCCTGAACAAATTTTCTCCAATCCGAATGTGAATACGGATTGGCAAGATGCTATTTTCAGAACCGCGCCGACGCGCAGCTACGAATTGTCAGCAAGTGGCGGAAGTGAAAAAACGCAATATTATACATCCATCGGTTATATGCAACAAGGCGGTGTCTTGCTAAATTCGAACTTCAACCGGATTAGCGCACGCATCAACTTGGATCACCAACACAGTGAAAAACTTAAATTTAATACCTCAATCAATTTAACACGAGCAGTAAATGATCGCGTGCAGGAAGAAAACTCCAAAGAAGGCCCTACAAAAGGAGGGATTTTTATGGCGCCAAATATTCCTGTGTACGATGCTTCAGGAAATTATTCTTATGACATGGTCAGTTTGACAAAGGAAAATCCTGTGGCTATGTTGGAACTTCCAACAAACAATGCGGAAACATTCAGAGCGTTGGCAAATGTGAGTGCAGAATATAAATTCATTCCGACACTAGCATTGAAAACAAGCTTTGGAGCGGATGTGAGCTTTATCGATGAAACATTTTTTATGCCTCCAAATGGCATCCGTTCGTTTGCAAGTTCGGGCGGTATTGGTTTGCGACGCAATACACGCGACCAATTATGGATCAATGAAACAACATTAACCTATGACAATACATTCGGCGACCACTACTTTAACGCATTAGGAGGCGTTTCTGTTCAAGGATCACGTTTGGAATTTGTAGATGCTGCTCGATCTAACTTTTCATCCAATGATATTGAGTACATTTCTGCAGGTGGTGTCATTACGGGAGCAAATTCATTTCCTGAAGAATGGGCAATTGCCTCCGCATTTGCTCGAATCAATTACAACTATAAAAGCAAATACATATTAACAGCGAATTATCGGACTGATGGTTCATCTCGCTTTGGTGAAAATAACCGTTGGGCATCATTCCCATCTTTTGCGGCGGCATGGAGAGTTTCGGAAGAAGATTTTCTGACAGATAATTCTATTATTTCGGACTTAAAAATCCGTGCAAGTTGGGGTATCACCGGAAATCAAAGTATTGGTAACTATGCGAGAAGCACACTGTATTCAAGTGGTCAAAATTACATTGGACAACCAGGCTTTATTCCAGCGACTTTAGGAAATAAAGATTTGAAATGGGAAACAACGAATCAGTCTAATATCGGATTGGATTTGGGTTTGTTCAACAACAGAATCTCCATTTTAGCCGATTACTATTACAAGAAAACATCTGATTTATTGTTAGCAGTTCCTATCGAAACTTCAACGGGTTTTGTGAATCAATTTACCAATTCTGGAGATATTGAAAATAAAGGTTTTGAATTTGAATTGACCACAAGAAATTTTGTTGGCGAATTCAAATGGTCAACATCCTTGAACATGACTTTCAACCGCAACAAGGTATTGGCTCTGCCAAATAACCAACGCATACTTGGCGGTGTAGGCGAATTGAACATTGCAGAAGTTGGATTGCCTTTAGGAACATTCTACGGGTGGAAAATGATCGGCGTGAATCCTCAAACTGGATTGATCGATTTTGAAGATGCGAATGGAAACCCGACTGCACCTACCGATCAGGCTGATCGTCAAGTTATCGGTGACCCGAATCCAGATTTCTTCGGTGGAATTACCAATACGTTTGAATACAAAAATGTCGATTTGAGCATTATGGGACAATTCACTTATGGAAATGATGTTTTCAATTACAACCTTGCTACAGGATTAGAAGGCTACAGCCCGTCCAACAACGGTTTAGTGGATTGGGTGGATAGATGGCGTCAACCAGGAGACATTACTAGCATGCCTAGACCAACTCCAGGAAGTTTTGACAATGGCGCAATTTCAGATCGATTCGTACAAGATGGATCATTCTTCCGCCTTCGTAACATTACCTTAGGATACACGTTCCCAGAAGCATTCACTCAAAATATTAAAGTAAGCAAGCTAAGAGTGTATGCAACGGTACAAAATGCGTTTGTATTCACCAAATATAAAGGATATGACCCAGAAGTAAGTTCGAGTCATGGAGGAGCTAATACAGGTTTAATTTACGGATATGATTACGGAAGTTATCCGCAGCCACGAATTTTCACAGCTGGAGTCAATCTTTCTTTCTAACCTAAAAATTGAAATAAAATGAACAAAAAACTAAATATATTTTTCGCATCATTGCTGCTCTTCACTTGTTTTTCTTGTGAGAAATTTTTAGATCGCGATCCATTAAGTCAGGTTGGAGCAGATGATTTTTTTAATTCTGAGACCAATGCTACGGCGGCAGTGAACGGTATGTACAGAACGTTATTAAGTTCGTTTACCTATGGGCAGACAATGGTCATTATTCCTGAATTTTCTGCCGGTCACGTTTCGCATACCGGAAGTTTCCCAGAGTATGAATTATTCGCAACTGATTCGCTAGTAGCTGCCAATGCATGGACTACCAATTCGTGGCAAGGAATCTATGCGACCATCAATTCGGCGAACAACATTATCAAACATGTTCCAGAGATGGATGCAAGCTTGATTTCCGAGCAAAAAGGAAACGAATTTGTTGGTGAAGCCAAATTCGTACGCGCGCTGAGTTATTTTTACTTGGTCCGTGCTTTCGGAAATGTTCCATTAAAATTAGAGCCTACTGAAGAAACAGAAAACCCTGTTGTCGATCAAGCAGCTCCTGCTGTTATCTATGATCAAATCATCAAAGATTTAACGGAAGCCGAAGAAACTTTGCCCGCTAGCTATGCAGATGTTCCTACGACAAAAGGTCGCGCACACGTAAATACCGCTAAGGCTTTGCTGGCGAAAGTACATCTTTATCATGCATCGATTACCAATGATTATAGTAAAGCTTTGGAATATTCTGAAGAAATTTTAGCCCTTACAGATTATTCTTTAGTTGGTGATTATGGGTCAATATGGTCAGCAGAAAACACAACAGAATCTATTTTTGAATTACAATTTGATAATCAAGCAACAAATCCATTAGCGGCAGTGAGTAATGCCAATGCGAGTTTATTGTTCTATGTAAAACCAGAAAACAGAATCAATACATTGTATGCAGATGAAGATAAGAGAAAAGATGCGACACTGGTTCAGGCTACGGTCAATTCGACAGATAGAATCATTATGGGCAAATTTCCAAACTTCAATCCAGCAATCCAAAACTTGCCTTTGATCCGTCTTTCTGAAATCTACTTAATCCATGCAGAAGCTGCAGCTCGTGTAAGCAACAGCGTATCCACTGAAGCTTACAATTCATTGAAAGCTGTTCAAGAACGTGCGGGATTAACGCCTGATGCAATTGGTTCGTTTACGAGCGTGAATGATTTTGTAAAGAAAGTTCAATTGGAAAAAGAGCTTGAACTTTTGTTTGAAGGAGAGACATGGTTTGATTTCTGCCGGACAGGATTGGCTTTAGAAGTGTTGCCTTGGGTGAGCAATGAAAATCAATTTCTATACCCAATTCCTCCATCTCAGATTGCTATCAATCCAAGCTTAGAGCAGAATCCAGGTTACTAATTAATCACAATAAAAAGCCCCAAATTCTTAATTGAATTTGGGGCTTTTGCTTTTGCTGGAATTGAGAATTACAATACCTTTACAGTAACGTTTCTTAACCAGATATCATCACCGTGATCTTGGAAACCAATCACACCAGATTTAGACTTACCACCTACGTTGTTCAATAACTCATAAGCTAAAGGCCATTTTTCTTTGCTAAATTTACTTGCGTCCAATAGTTGAGTCCATTCTGGAGTCCACAACGTGTATTCAACAACTTTCTCATCATTTTGATAATGTGTAACTTTTCCTTTGTTTACAACAATTTTCGCACGGTTCCACTCTCCTGCCGGAAATGCATTTTGAGGCTTCGCAGGAATCATATCGTATAAAGATCCAGATTTTCTGTTTCCATCAACACCTTGTTTTGCGTCAGGATGTCTTTCGTTATCTAACAACTGATACTCAGGACTAGAAACGTAGATTGCCTGGTCTTTCACTTCTTTCGCTAAAAAGAAAACACCTGAATTTCCAACTTCTGAAATCTTCCATTCGAATTCTAACTCAAAATTTTTGAAATCGTGAGCAAAAATCAAATCACCACCTTCTGCATTTTGTACGCCAGCAGGTTTTTTAGAGAATTTCAATGTACCATTGTCAATCGCCCATTTGCTAGGAATATGATCTTTGTTGTATCCACGCCATCCTTCTAAAGAAGTTCCATCAAAAATGACATAAGCTCCTACAGCATTTTTTCTAAAAGATTTCAAATTAACTTTCGGTAAATCCAAAAGCTCATAAGCGGGTACAGAAGCATCTGCTGAAGCGTTTTTAGGTGATTGCGTGCTGCAAGCTACTGTGCTTAGCACAGCAAATCCAACTATAGCACCTATAAATTGTTTTTTCATGTTAACTGTTTATTAAGGTTGTTTAAGTTTCTATTTAGTGAAATTAGCAATTTTAAAATTGAATATCAAAAATTAATCATTTATTCGAACCGCGACAATTTAGAATTGCTCGCCGCCCATATCTTCAGGCATCGCATTATTCTCTTTGCGATTTTTTGATAAATCTTGAATACCAAATCGGTAAGAAAATGAAAGCGTGAACATGCGAGGCATCCAGCGGTTTTCAGAAATTGTATAGCGAGTTGGCAGATTGCTCTCAAATTTGAACATACGTGTATTGAATACATCGCGTACATTAAACATAATGCTTCCTTTACCTTTCAATACATCTTGGCGCAATGCGATATCCAAGCCGCTCATTGCATACATTTTGCCTTGCAATGAATTTTGCGGTGCGCGGTAATCTCCTCTAACTTGAGCAGAAGTAGTTTTTGTAAATTTGATATTGGTACTTAAGTTACCGTTCCAGCTAAAGTTTTCCGCACTGTTCGTAGGAAACTGATCGTATGGTTGCGTGTTGTTGTAAAATAAATTTGCATTGGCAGTAACATCCCACCACTTAAATAAATTCACTTTAGAGATTAACTCAAAACCCATCGCATCTTGCTTTCCTACATTCTCCCATTTCATATAGGTTTCGTTTCCTACTGGTGTTCCGATGATGTCTTCAATTAAATCAATATCGTATTGAAAAGGCTGAACCATATCAAAAACCTTGCGGTAGTAAGCAGAGCTAATGAAATTCCATTTCTCGTAGAATTTAGCAAAACTCAACTCAAAGGAATGAATATCTTCAGGCAATAAATTTGGATTACCTTGACGGTAATTCGTTTCGTCGGATAAATCTAAAAATGGATTAACCTGCCATCCTCTCGGTCTTTGCACACGGCGGGAATAACTCAATTGAATTTTATCCGTTTTTTCGCCAACTCTGTAGGTCAAAAATGCAGTTGGATAAATTCGGAAATAGTCTTGTTCTGCTCTAATTTCTGCTGTTCCAGGTGCTGCGTCTGGATTCTTGCTATAGTAGATAGAATTTAAGTAAGCCTGTTCAGCCCTCAATCCAATTTGCATACCGATTCGATCGCTTAATTGTCTTTGGTAATTCGCATACACCGCATGTACGCTGCTTTTTAAATCAAAATCATTGCTCACGCGGTAATCAGGATTGAAAACTCCTGTGATGGTATCTTGAAGTAAAGAAAACTGAGTATCTTCGGTATTGCGGATAATGGAGCGATAACCAGTTTCGAACTTGTGATTCTCTCCTAATGGCAACACATAATCCAATTGCAGATTCCAATTTTTACCATTTTCTGTGGTGGTATTGTTTCGGTTTAAATCTTTGCGGGTGCTCGCGTAAGTTTGTGAGAACTCATTGGTTCCATCTTCAGTATCCGACCCAAAAGTTACGTTTGCTGTTAATTCCTCACCTTCTTTTTTTAATTCTCTTTTAAAATCAAAAGTAATGTCATATCCTAAATCGTCTTCATATTGCTGAGAAGTTCTCGATGAATTGCTTCCGAATTCAGGAATATTGAAATAGTCAAAATCTATATCGGAAAGGCGATCGTTTTTACGGATACTAATATTTGACCCTAAACTCAAGGTCGTTTTTTCAGTTGCATAAAAATCTGCACCAAATCTAAACGTATGGCTATGGTTTAATCGTGTATTCTCCGAATTGCTTATTGTACGCTGACTATCGTCAGAAATTTGTCCATCGATTAGGACAACATTATCATTTCGGCTGCTGCCGACATTATTTCTACGGTTAAAATTATATCCTCCGAAATAATTGAATTTATTGTCGCGGTAGTTTAGATTTACGCCGGCCATGTAGTTATTGTAAGTCGCTGCAGAAGCAGTCACAGAACCATTTAGTCCGATTCTTGCATCTTTCTTAAGTACAATATTAATAATTCCGGATTGTCCTTCAGCATCGTATTTTGAAGAAGGATTTGTGATTACCTCTACTTTAGAAATTGAATTGGCAGGCATGGATTGCAGAAAACTATTGATGTCCGATCCAGCCATTGCTGATTCTTTTCCATCAATCAAAATACGCACATTGCTCGAACCTCTCAAGGATACAGAACCATCAGAATCCACTTGGATCGTAGGCACATTCGCCAAAACATCGGAAGCTGTTCCTCCAACGCTGACCAAACTTTGGCTTACATCAAAAACTTTCTTATCAATATCCAGTTGCATATCAGGCATTCTCCCTTCAACTACAACTTCAGAAATCGTCTGACTGGCTTCTGTTAATTCCAGAGTTCCCAAGTTGACATTATTTCCCGCAGTAATCACTAGATTTTCTTTCAGGTAATTTTCTAATCCAGTATAGGAAATTCTCAAGGTATAAGTCGAAGCGTCTACTTCGTCAAATACGAACTCGCCTTTCTCATTTGTTTGTTGTCCACGAATGTACGCTTGCGTGTTTTGCGTCAACAACGCCACGGTAGCCCCCGCAATAGGTTGTTTGGATGAATCAACAACGACCAACCCACGGATTTGAGCCTTTTGAGCTAATGCAAAAAATGGAAGAAGGAATAGGAATAAGCTAAGAAAATTTCTGTTTAGCATGTGAAAATATAAATGATTACATGCAAAAGTGAATAAATTAAAGCTTATATGATGTATCGTAACTGCATTATTACCTTAAATTATTCGACAGAAACTGTTAGGCCTTCGGTTTTTAAGATTTTTCGATAGATTTCCATTTCGGTGTAAGAGCCTTCTAAAATCGCACATTTCCCTTCGTTGTGAACACGCCAGGCGATGCGTTCTGCTTCGGATTCAGAATATTGCAAATAATGCATCATGCAATAAATCACATGGTCAAACGTATTGATGTCATCATTCCACAAAATCAACCTGTTGGATTCTTTTACTGAAGCCAATATTTCCTCTAACGTGAAGGTTTCTTGTTCCGTCTCTACACTCATTAGACAAAAATAGTTTATTTTTCAAAAAAAGCGTAATATTGCTTTAAATACAATATTTTTTAATCAAAACTAAAAATTATGTTTCAATCTAAAATTGCGGGTTTAGGATATTATGTTCCAAAAAATGTCTACACGAACAATGACTTAACCCGTTTTATGGAAACAAGTGACGAATGGATTCAAGAGCGTACCGGAATTAAAGAAAGACGTTATGCCGACCGTATAGGCGAAACTACGACCACCATGGCCGTAGAGGCTGCCAAAATTGCTATTGAGCGTGCAAATACTACTGCTGAAGAAATAGACTTTGTTGTGTTCGCGACTTTGTCCCCAGATTATTATTTTCCGGGCTGTGGCGTATTGTTACAAAGAGAGATGGGTATGAAGGAGATCGGTGCGTTGGATATCCGAAATCAATGTTCTGGATTTGTTTACGCATTATCGGTTGCCGATCAGTTTATCAAAACAGGCATGTATAAGAATATTTTGGTTGTAGGTTCGGAAAAACACTCTTTTGCGCTGGATTTTTCTACACGTGGAAGAGCAGTGTCGGTCATTTTCGGTGATGGCGCTGGAGCTATTGTCTTACAGCCAACCACTGAAGCTGGAAAAGGCATCTTAAGCACACATTTGCATTCAGATGGTGCTGATGCAGAAAAATTAGCGATGTATTATCCCGGAGCGTCTGGAGGAATATGGACCGAAAATCCACCGACATGGCCTAATCAGGAGTTAGGTGGCATGTTAATGACTCCCGAAATGCTAGAAGACGGAACTGCATTTCCAGTAATGGATGGACAAGCTGTATTTAAAAAAGCGGTTGTCAAATTTCCTGAAGTGATCGGTGAAGCTTTATCAAAAAATGACTTAAAAACCGAAGATATCGATATGTTAATTCCACACCAGGCTAACCTACGAATCTCGCAGTTTATCCAAAAAACATTGGGCCTGTCGGATGACAAGGTATTTAATAACATTCAAAAATACGGAAATACGACGGCTGCTTCTGTTCCGATTGCTTTATGCGAAGCTTGGGAACAAGGCAAAATCAAAGACGGCGACTTAGTCTGTCTGGCTGCATTTGGTGCGGGATTTACTTGGGGATCGGCATTGATTCGATGGTAGCGGTAGGGATTAAGGAATAAAGAGTAAGGAATAAGGTACTACGCTATTCAGGATGTTCCGAAAGGGCATCCTGAATTAATGATAAAAGCGGATTTGTAATCCGCTATAGTCTAGCCATTGGGGATACAATTCTCAATCATTCAAACGTTGACATCTTATTTCGGAAGATATCTAGCAACAAGAATTTATGCTATTCAGGATGTTCCGAAGGGGTATCCTGAATTAATGATAAAAGCGGATTTGTAATCCGCTACAGTCTAGCTATTTGGGCTACAATTCTCAATCTTTCAAACGTTGACATCCCCCCCTTTGAAAGATATCAAACGGCAAGAATTCAAATCATTGAAACGAATGATAGCCCGTTAAATCAATAATGTAAATAATTAGATAGTACTCCTTATTTATTATTTCTTGGTCCTCGCTTGTAAATAATCAATCCATTAAGAAAATTGCGGAGCAATTGGTCACCACATGGTTTAAAATTAGGATGATCTTCTTTCCGAAATATCGCACTAAGTTCTGTTTTCGAAACTTTAAAATCCACTAACGCCAACACACCAACGATATCTTCGTCAGTAAATTTCATAGCGACACGGAGTTTTTTCATGATATCATTGTTGCTCATGCAGTAAATTTACTGAAAATAATAGGCAAAAAAAATTTGGTGTCTGTTTGACTATATTTAAATCGAGCTTAGTAAGGCGATATTGATCGCGCTTTTTCGAATAAGTCACCAACCAGCTTCAGTCTAGATTGCATTATACAAAGCGTGGGAAAATTAAAGAAGGCAACTTGTTTCCGACGACATTCGGTACAGCTTTGCGTCGAAGTTATTGCAATAAAAAATGGAGAGACTAATTCGTTTCTCCATTTTCTACATTCTTCAGCTTATTTGAGTCCTTTCTTGTCTTATTCTTCGCAAAACCAGAATTGAAAATAACATCCCAGAGGTAAGAACTGACTCCAAAACCATGTTCTGGATCTTGATAATGATGCAACATGTGGTGATCTTTTATTTTTTTGAACAGTCCGGATTTAAAATTTGCATGATGCATGGCGTAATGCGACTCATCATAAATCAGATAGCCTCCTAAAAATCCCGCAAAAAATGCAGCAAGCGTATACTCTTGAAAAAACAAATAGAAGATAAAATAAATAATCGCCGCCATTGGAATGCTTGCCGACAAAGGCATAACTAAACGCAAACGGTCTTTGGGAAAATCGTGATGCACTCCATGAAAGATAAAATGCACACGCTGTCCAAACTTTGACTTCGGCTCAAAATGAAATACCCAGCGATGCAATACATATTCTGCCAAGGTCCAGAATGCCAAACCATACACAAAATAAAGAAATACTTTGCCTCCAGAAAGTTCGCCAGGTACTAACGCTTTCCAAATAAAATAGATGATTACAGGAATCCAGAACACCAATGGAACTGCATAATGAATTTTTGTCAATGATTCTAGAAAATCATTTTTAAACATACGCGAAGATTCTTCCGAATTCGAAACGAATAATTTCTTTGCCATACGATATGTGATAAAATATTAAAACTTGATTTAAAATTAACTAGATTTTTAATATGCCACAATGTTGCTTCCGTTAAAAAAATGTCAAAAATTAATATTTTGAACAAAAAAAAGGAGGCTTTAAAAGCCTCCTCACTATCTTAATGTTCTTAATTATCCGTTGGACAACGCTGCTGCACCCGAAACGATTTCCGTTAATTCGGTTGTAATCGCTGCTTGACGCGCTTGGTTGTAAGACAATTTCAATGCTTTCAATAAATCACCAGCATTTTCAGTTGCTTTATCCATCGCCGTCATCCGAGCACCATGCTCAGAAGCATGTGAGTCCAAAACTGCTTTGTATAACTGCGTTTTGATTGCTTTAGGAATCAATTCTTCAATGATCTTTTCTTTCGAAGGCTCGATGATGTAGTCAGTTTCAGAAACTTTTGCATCTTCAGGCTTCTCTTCTGGTAATAATGGAAGAATCTGCTCTGTGGTTAAGATCTGAATCGCTGCATTTCTGAATTGGTTGTAAACAACTTCCACACGATCAATGTTTCCTTCTTTAAACTCCTCCATTACATATTCTGTAATTTTAGAAACATTCTCAAAATTAAGGTTAGCAAATAATTCGGTATTATTTCCAATAACATTGAAATTGCGGCGTTCAAAGAAATCTTGTCCTTTTTTACCGATAGCGATCAAACTAACGTCACCACGTGCAAATTGATCAGCATATTTGTTGGCAATTAAATTATTTGTCGCTTTGATTGCATTAGCATTAAATGCGCCCGCCAATCCTCTATTTGAAGAGACAACAATAATCAACACTTTCGTAGGGATACGATCTTCTGTAAAAGGCGATTCACTTCCTTCAACAGATGCAGAAACCTGCGCTAGGATGTCCCTTAATTTATTCGCATATGGACGTAATTGTACAATAGCATTTGTAGCACGCTTCAATTTTGCTGCAGAAACCATTTTCATGGCTTTTGTAATCTGTTGCGTAGAGCTTACAGATACTATTCTATTTCTTACTTCTTTTAAATTTGCCATGTTTTTGTTAGATGTGAGATTTGAGATGTCAGATTTGAGACCTTGACGTCATTCAATCTTATAATCTATTCTCTGAATCTGTTTTAAGATATGAGATATGAGACATGAGATTGGAGATATGAGACTGAAGATTTGAGATTTCATTACGCTTAATCTCGAATCTATGCTCTCATATCTATAGTCTCATATCTATGCTCTCAAATCTAATCTAATATTTTCCTACTAATTCTTTAGCTACAGTTTCTAACACGCCTGTCAATTCATCAGTGAATTTACCAGCTTTAAGCGCTGCTAAAACTTCCGGATGACGTTGCTCCAATTGTGTTAAATATTCGTCTTCGAATGCTTGAACTTTATTTACAGGAACTGTACGGAACAAACCTTTTGTACCTGCATAAATGATCGCAACTTGTTTTTCAACAGAAACTGGAGAATATTGTCCTTGTTTCAAGATTTCCACGTTACGGATACCTTTATCCAAAACTGCTTTCGTAGCTGCATCTAAGTCAGAACCGAATTTAGAGAAAGCCTCTAACTCGCGGAACTGAGCTTGATCCAATTTCAATGTACCAGCAACTTTCTTCATCGACTTGATCTGTGCATTACCTCCTACACGCGATACCGAAATACCAACGTTGATCGCTGGACGGATACCTGCGTTGAATAAGTTAGACTCCAAAAAAATCTGACCATCCGTAATCGAAATTACGTTTGTTGGAATATAAGCAGAAACGTCACCAGCTTGAGTTTCAATAATCGGCAATGCCGTTAACGAACCGCCACCTTTTACCAAATGCTTGATTGATTCTGGTAAATCATTCATTCCTTGCGCAATTTTATCAGATGAATTGATTTTCGCAGCTCTTTCTAACAAACGGCTGTGCAAGTAGAAAACGTCTCCAGGGTAAGCCTCACGACCAGGAGGACGACGTAATAATAACGACACCTCACGGTAAGCTACAGCTTGTTTTGATAAATCATCATAAACGATCAATGCCGGACGACCTGTGTCACGGAAAAACTCGCCGATTGCTGCTCCTGCCATTGGTGCATAAAACTGCATTGGCGCTGGATCAGCTGCAGAAGCCGCAACAACAACAGTATAAGCCATTGCACCGCGATCTTCTAATGTTTTAACGATATTCGCTACTGTAGAGTTCTTTTGACCTACCGCAACATAAATACAGAATACAGGCTCGCCTGCATCATAAAATTCTTTTTGATTTAAAATCGTATCGATACAAACCGCAGTTTTACCTGTCTGACGGTCACCGATTACCAACTCACGTTGTCCACGACCTACTGGAATCATCGCATCAATTGCTTTTATACCTGTTTGCAAAGGCTCAGTTACGGGCTGACGGAAAATAACTCCTGGCGCTTTACGCTCAATAGGCATTTCGTACGTCTCACCAACAATTGGTCCTTTACCATCGATTGGTTGGCCTAATGTGTTAACCACACGACCCAACATACCTTCTCCTACTTTAATAGAAGCAATTCTGTTTGTGCGTTTGATTGTGTCACCTTCTTTAATTTCGTCAGAAGATCCTAAAAGTACCACACCCACATTGTCCTCTTCTAAGTTCAATACGATACCTTGCAATCCGCTTTCAAACTCAACCAACTCACCGGACTGTACTTTCGTTAAGCCGTAAATACGAGCAATACCGTCACCCACTTGGAGTACAGTACCTACTTCTTCTAGTTCGGCTTCTGATTTAAAGCCTGACAATTGTTCTCTTAAAATTGCCGAAACTTCATCTGGTCTTACCTCTATCATTGTAATTTTTATAAGGGGTTTTTGAATCTACTATTTTCGATCAAGGTTATACGCCTTGACTTGTAAAATACTTTTCTAATTTATTTAATTTTCCTGCAATACTCGCATCAATCTGCTTGTCACCAACATTGATCACAAATCCACCAATAATCGAAGGATCGACAACGTTTGTCAAGATCACATCAGCATTGATTTCTTTTGAAATAATTGATTTCAACTCAGCAAGATGCTCTTCCGTTAACGCGGATGCAGAAATAACTCTAGCTTTCACAATGCCTTTTACCTCATTGTATTCGCGCAAGAATTCTTTTGCGATATCTTCTAAAATGCCTGCTCTGCCTTTATTAATTAAGATATTAAAGAAAGAAGATATGGCAGGATCTATTTTATCCTTGAAAATAGCTGCTAAGATATTTCTCTTTTTATCCAATTTAATGATTGGATTTCTAAGTACCGCGCACAATTCAGGATTCTCGTTTAGTACGCCCAAAAATTGCTCCACATCTGTTTTGACTACATCAAGATTATCTCTTTCAATAGATAGATCAATTAATGACTTTGCATAACGGGAAGCAACTGTAAATACAGACATAGTTCTTTTTTAAATCGTAATCAATTAGTTTAACTTCACATCCTTCAACAAGTCAGAAACTAGCTCTTCTTGTGCATTCTGATCTTCAAACTCTTTCGTTAATACTTTGCGAGCAATTTCCAAAGATAATGCAGAAACTTGATTTTTCACTTCAACTAAAGCTTTGATTTTTTGATCGTCAATTTCTTTGCGAGCTTGCTCGATCATTTTCTTGCCAGTTTCCTGTGCTTCAACTTTCGCATCAGAAACGATAGTATCTTTTAATTTCTTTGCTTCTTTTAAAATTTCGTCACGTTCCGCACGAGCTTCTTTTAACAATTGCTCATTCTCGTTCGTTAAACGAAGCATTTCTAATTTAGCTTTTTCCGCAGCTTCTAATGCATTTTCAATCGTTGTCTCACGATCTTTGATGCCTTTCATAATAGGTTTCCAAGCAAATTTTGTCAATAAAAACAACAAAATCAAGAAGGTTACCGTGTGCCAAAATACCAGGCCAATTTCAGGAATTAATAAATCCATACTCTATATTAATTTAAAATCTTTGTTCTTTGAAACTAAATAGTTAATAAAGAATCTACAAACGGCAAACCCGAGTATAGATTCTTTATAATTCTTTGTTCTTAATTACGTTTAATTACGCGATTAAAGAAACAACTACTGCGAATAATGCAACCGCCTCGATAAAAGCAGCAGCGATTAACATAGCAGTTTGAATTTTTGATGCAGCTTCTGGTTGACGTGCGATAGATTCCATTGCAGAACCACCGATTTTACCAATACCAATTCCAGCACCAATCGCAGCTAAACCTGCGCCAATTGCAGCTAATGTACCTGTCATTTTAATATATATTTAGTTAACAAAATTGTTCTTAATTAATGATCGTGATGCTCTTCGACCGCCATTCCAATAAATAGCGCTGAAAGTATCGTAAAAATAAATGCTTGTATAAATGCCACCAATAATTCAATCAAACTGATGAATAAGGTAAAAACTACCGATCCAGCAGCAACTGAATGCGCATTGAAAATAAATGGCAAACATAATAATGATAAAATTAAAATGTGTCCTGCCGTAATGTTTGCAAACAAACGAATAGCTAATGCGATTGGTTTTGTAAAAACACCTACAATCTCTACAGGGATTAACAAAGGTTTTAACCACCAAGGCACTGGAGGATTGAAAATGTGTCCCCAGTAATACTTATTTCCGCTAAACAACGTAATCAATAAAGTAATCACCGCTAGTACCGCAGTAATCGCAATATTACCCGTTACGTTTGCCGATCCTGGGAAAAACGGAATCAAGCCCAACATATTCATAAACCATATAAAAAAGAATACAGTTAATAAGTAAGGCATGTAACGTTCGTATTTGTGACCCAAGTTAGGGATTGCAATTTCGTCTCTTACAAAAATGATGATCGGCTCAAAGAAAGATTGAATTCCTCTTGGTGCTTTACCTTCATTTTTCTTGTATCCTTTTGCAACAGAAAAGAAAACAACAATTAAGATAACGAATCCTAATAAAAGACTGAATACGTTTTTAGTGATTGAAAAATCTAAAGGACGTTTATTGGTAGCGTGGTGTTCTTCATCATAAGCAATGTACGCACCGTGGTCATTTGCATCTGCTGTAGCATAATAAATTTTACCATGGTACTTCACAAAGTTCTGACCTTTTTTCTCAACGATTTTTGTTCCTGCATCATTTCTTTCAAATTCACTTGAAGAGAATGTAACAAGACCATTATCGGTAAATAAAATAACAGGAAGATAAATACCCACCCAATTTGATTTTCCTTCGGCATCACCGCCCCAAAAAGTAAACTCGTGTGAGTCGCCGATGTGGTGAAAAATAAATGTTGTGATGTCAAATCCCTTCTTTTCTTCGGCGTGATGTGCGTCAGATGAAGCCTCAATATCCTCCACATTTGAAGGGTGATTGTGCTCCGAATTTTGGGCAACAGCGGAAAAACAAGTGAATAAAACAGCGATTAAGGCAACTATTCTAATTCTTACTGATGTCAAAATGTGGCTAAATTCCATGTATGCTATGTTTTTTACCTTTTTATTTGGTGGCGCAAGATACGCAACAAAGATATAACTTCAAAGACTGTGAACAATAAATATATAGAAAAAAAATTCAGGCCCAAAACGAGCAGATTTTCATCCGATTTAAAACGTATAAAAATGAACAAACTCAAAGCGAACAACATCTTAATTAGCATGCCTCCGAGAATGGTCATTGTGCCCACTTCTGGGTTTTTGCTCAGGCCAAAAACCGATAAAACGTAAGCAATAACGGTCAGAAAAAAGATAAACACAAACATCAACCAAAAATTTGGGCTTAATAGCTGCGCCGGAGCGAGCCATTTTGCCAATAAATAGGCGATGCCTGCTAATGCAAGGCTGTAAATCGCAAAGTAGATTAAAAATCTAGATATAGAATGCTGAAGTTTCAAATGAATGCAAAGATAAGTAAATCAATAATATAGACAAGAAAATTATAGGAATTTAGGCATTTTCCAATTCCACGACACGCTGACCTAGCTTGATGTCAGGATAATCAAACTTCGGCCCTAATATCATTTTCAATTCGGATGAAGATTTATTTGGGTTCTCACGGATTACTTTTGTCAATTCATTCAGCTTCGCTGCATCAATTAAATCCGCAGCTTCAACTTCCGTTCCCACAAAGTGAATAAGGTGCCCATAGATTGTTCCGACAACCATATCCCGCTTTTTCGCTATTTCTTCAATGGTCAAACCGTCATGAAACAATTCCAATGTCATTGTTTTGGTATCTTTTTTATCCAGCTCAGAGGATGCCACCAACGTTTTATCGATTGTCTTTTCGGCTTTCAATAAATTTTCAGCAGCAATGGCCAAGTCATCTTTTTTGGTCAATGTTTTGGCAATTGTTTCACAATGCTTGATTTGCTCTTGCTTTCTTTTAAAAGTCAACAATAGCGATTTGAGTTCGGTTATGTATTTTTTTGTCCGCTTTTTAAGCTCAAATTCGTGTATATGCTTGCTTGTTTTATCAATAATTTCCTGATCTAATTTTGGCAAAAACCAAGAAACTGCAGAAGTTGTGCGATCACAAATCGATGTGTAATCAATGGCGGATTTATTTTGAAGCATTTTATGCAATTGGGTAATAAACTTATTCGCCACCAATTCTTGATTTTCCAAATCAGTACATAATTGATCGAAAAATTCAATGGCCACTTGCTTATGATCAATATTCCGATCGGCTAATGCGACTTTTAAATCACTTGCTTCTTGCACTAACTGATGCCATTTAAAACTATTTATTAAAATCTGAGCTAAATAATTTCGCTGGCTTTCTTCCAGTAAAGAATTTAATTGTTCTTCATCCTGCGTGCGTTGCATAAATTCGACAACTTGAAAGTCCGTGCGAATGGAATGGCTAGGGATTCTGGATTTCAAAACCAAGCCTTCTAAGCCGGTCATTCTACTTAAAGCGACGTAGACCTGTCCTGGAGCAAAGGAAGTTCCGGCATCAATAATTGCTTTTTCAAATGTCAGACCCTGACTTTTATGAATCGTAATCGCCCAAGCCAAACGCAAAGGAAATTGCGAGAAAGTCCCCATCACTTCAGAATCGATTTTATCTTCGCCTTTATCGTACGAATATTTGATGTTTTCCCAAGTCTCCCGTTTGACGACGACATCTTCCGAGCCATTCGGAAACGAAACAACAATCTGGTGCTTGTCCAGAAGCAATTCTTTTACTACACCTATCTTTCCATTGAAATATTTACGGTCCTCGCCGACATCATTTTTGATAAACATGACCTGAGCGCCGATTTTTAAGGCTAGATTTTCGTCCGCAGGGAAAGACCCTCGTTGAAAATCATCTTTGACCACAGCTTTCAACTGCTGTAAGTTTCCAGGTAGTTTTTGGAGTTTTTCTTGATTGATTTCGTCAGCCAAACGATTATGAGAAGTTAAGGTAATAAACTGTTCATCTTCTTTTGGATCAAAATCTGGATTGTAATGACTATTCAGAGATTCCAAATCTCCAACGCTGCAGTTGTTATTGCGAATCGCATTCAGCAGATGGATAAAATCAACATCTTTCTGGCGGTATATTTTCGCTAATTCCAATAATACTGGAGGATTGTTTCTCAATACTTTTGCATCGAAAAAAAACATGCTGCTGTATTCGTCTTTCAGGATTTGCCATTCATGCTCACGAACGACTGGAGGCAATTGATAAAGATCACCGATAAATAAAACTTGCAATCCACCGAACGGACGCATATCGCGACGAACAGATTTTAGGATGACGTCGATTGCGTCCAAGGTATCGGCTCGCACCATTGACACTTCGTCGATGACTAGCAACTCCAGTTCTTGCAATAATGCACGGCGTTGTTTGGTCAATTTAATGGTCGAAAACAGACGGCTTTTGTTGTAGATATGGCTGTCCTGCTCGTTCCATTTCAATTCATAATTTTCGATAAACACACCGAAAGGCAACCAAAATAAGGCATGCAAAGTCGTTCCGCCCGCATTCATCGCCGCAACACCTGTCGGTGCGGCAATCGCCATTTTTTTATAGGATTTCTCGCGGATGTATTTTAAGAATGTAGTTTTCCCAGTACCAGCTTTACCTGTTAGAAATAAATGCTGATTGGTTTGATTTACAAACGATACGGCCTGCATAAAGGCCTTATTTTGTAAATCAATAGGTAAACTGCTCATGTATTTTTGTTTGAAATTAAAAATACAAAGATACGATATTATTAGGATTGAACTGATGGGCGAAACGGAAATCGAAAGAAAGTATTTTAATATTTTTAGGTTTATTTATGGAAAAATTTTATCTTCACACAAATAAATGCAATTTTTCTAACCATGACATACATTGATAAAAGCGAGCTTTTCAGCCAAGTTGAAGTAAAATTAAAAGAAAAAGGTTTTGGGATTGACAACATCGATCAGACAAGACCTTGGGGCGGTTTTTTTGTAATCAATGAAGATCAAGCTCAAGAATTTGCGAATGCATATTTCGAGGGATTGGATGTTCAAGATCTAAAAATTTCCGGAAAATTAAGCCCTAAGATTTTAATTGTTGGACCGAACAAAAGATTATCATGGCAGTACCATCACCGCAGAGCGGAAATCTGGCGCGTGATTCAAGGAGAAGTTGGCGTAGTTACAAGCCCAACTGACGAAGAACATGAATTAAAGATTTTAAAAGAGGGCGAAACCATTCGTTTGAGCCAAGGACAGCGTCACCGTTTAGTTGGATTGACAAATTATGGTGTCGTTGCTGAAATCTGGCAACATACTGATGGTTCAAATCCTTCTGATGAAGATGATATTGTACGTGTACAAGATGATTTCGGCAGATAATCATCGTTCACAAAAAACTAAAAAGTCGGCAATTCTGTCGACTTTTTAGTTTTACACTGGTTTTCATGTGAATTCCCTTTCATTTTACTATTTTTGTTAGCATTACAAGAACTTTATGACAACATATAACGAAGACAGCATACGATCCCTCGATTGGAAAGAACATATCCGTCTGAGACCTGGCATGTACATTGGAAAACTGGGCGACGGTTCGGCTTATGACGATGGAATATATGTTTTATTGAAAGAGGTCGTTGATAATTGTATCGATGAATTCGTTATGGGCGCTGGAAAAACCATTGACATTACGGTCAATGAAAATAAAGTGTCTGTACGGGATTACGGACGCGGGATCCCTATCGGGTCGGTTGTAGATGTTGTTTCTAAAATCAATACCGGCGGAAAGTACGACAGTAAAGCATTCCAGAAATCTGTTGGTTTAAATGGTGTGGGTACAAAAGCTGTAAATGCACTTTCCGAACAATTTACCGTACAATCTTACCGTCAGGGCGTCACTCGGATTGCTTTGTTCAACAAAGGCGAATTGGTCAATGACGAACAGAAAGAAACCACGCAGCGAAACGGAACAAGCGTTACGTTTTACCCCGACAATACGATTTTTAGCCATTATAAATATCGGATGGAATTTGTAGAAAACATGATCTGGAATTATGTTTTCTTGAATGCTGGATTAACGGTCAATTTCAACGGCCAGAAATTTATTTCTGAAAATGGCCTAAAAGACCTATTAGAACGTAATATTGATACAGAAGCCATGCGCTATCCCATTATTCATCTCCGTGGTGAAGATATTGAAATGGCGATCACGCACGGCCAACAATATGGGGAAGAATATTATTCATTCGTGAATGGACAGCATACGACCCAAGGAGGAACGCATCAGGCAGCATTCCGCGAAGCGGTGGTAAAAACCATTCGGGAATATTATAAAAAGGATTTTGATGCTTCAGATGTGCGCTCGTCGATTATCGGAGCAATCGCAATCAAAGTGCAAGAACCTGTTTTTGAATCGCAAACGAAAACAAAACTAGGTTCTCAAAGCGTTGGTCCGGATGGACCAACCGTCAGAACCTTTATCAATGATTTTGTAAAGAAAGCATTGGATGATTATTTGCATAAAAACCCTGAAACGGCGGATGCTTTGCAAAAAAGAATTCTGCAGTCGGAACGCGAACGTAAAGACATCGCTGGAATCAAAAAATTAGCGAATGAACGTGCGAAAAAAGCATCTGTCCACAACCGCAAATTAAGAGATTGCAAAATCCATTTTAGCGACAAGAACGAGCGTAACTTAGAAACGACCTTATTTATTACCGAAGGTGATTCTGCCAGCGGTTCAATTACCAAATCACGAGACGTCCAAACACAGGCGGTTTTTAGTTTGAAAGGAAAGCCATTGAATTCGTATGGCATGTCTAAAAAAGTGGTTTATGAGAACGAAGAATTCAATTTATTGCAACATGCATTAAATATCGAAGACGGCTTGGATGGTTTGCGTTACAACAACATCGTCGTCGCGACCGATGCCGATGTCGATGGCATGCACATTCGTTTGCTCCTATTGACATTTTTTCTGCAATATTTCCCTGATTTGGTGAAATCTGGCCACGTATCCATTTTGCAAACGCCATTATTTCGGGTACGAAATAAGAAAGAAACAATTTATTGCTATTCCGACGAAGAAAGACAGCGTGCAATTGCAAAATTAGGCGCTAAACCTGAAATCACACGATTCAAAGGTTTGGGCGAAATTTCGCCTTCAGAATTCGGATTGTTTATTGGAAAAGACATTCGCTTAGACCCCGTTATTCTCTCAAAAGACAATAAATTACCGCAACTTTTGGAATATTATATGGGCAAAAACACACCGGATCGACAGAAACATATCGTCAACAACCTGCGTTACGAAGTGGATTTAGAGGAACAATTAGCAAAAGAAGCGGTTTAAGATTCATGCAGCAACAGACTTTAGTATTGATTCAATGTGCAGATGAGGTGGGCCTTGTCGCGAGAATTTCGAATGTTTTAGCACAGCAAAAATTGAATATTGTGACCATGCGCGAATATGTCGACGAAGCGAACAACAAGTTTTTCGTGCGTGTAGTCTGTTCTGGAATTCCTGAACATGCGGATATCCTGCAACAGGAATTGACGAAGACTTTGCCCTACAATGCAAGCGTAAAAATCAACCCCGCGAATCGCAAAAAAATAGTTTTATTGGTTACCAAAGAACATCATTGTTTAGCTGACATTCTGGTTAGAAATTATTTTGATACCCTGCATGCGGATGTTTTGGCGGTCATCGGCAATTATGAATCTCTAGGGACTTTTACGGAAAAATTTGAAATTCCTTTTCATTATGTGTCGCATGAAGAAAAATCGAAAAGTGATTTTGAACATGGAATTTCAGACCTGTTAACGCATTATGATGCTGACTTTATCATTCTTGCCAAATTCATGCGTATTCTTTCGCCGGAGTTTGTTGGGAAATTTAAGGATAAAGTGATAAATATCCACCATTCCTTTCTCCCTGCTTTTATTGGTGCGAATCCGTATCGCCAAGCGCAAAACCGAGGCGTCAAAATCATTGGCGCGACAGCACATTTTGTGACGAATGATTTGGACGAAGGTCCAATTATTGTGCAACGCACAAAATCTATTCATCATGGATATGATTTGACCGAAATGGTAACCGCAGGAAAAGAAATTGAAAAAGCTGTTTTAAGCCATGCATTAAAATTGTTGACCGAAGACAGGGTCATGCTGAATGGGAATAAGACGGTAATTTTTGAGTAGATAAAATCCCCTAACCCTCAAAGGGGGAAGCATTGTTGAAAGACAATTTTTTCTTTTATAACTAACAACCTTATGTTTCTTCTGCGGTCTTCGTTTTTTAAAGCTAACCGCAAAGTTCCACAGAGG
>NZ_MU158698.1:1323610-1909351 GCF_015210005.1 Sphingobacterium hungaricum | reverse complement strand
TTATTTTTTAGAAAGGCTGATCGCAAAGTCCCACGGAGGAGGCGCTGAGTTTCGCAGAGTTGGCGTTTTAAACAACCTCCGTGTATTCTGCGTCTTCTCTGTGTCTTCTGCGGTCTCTTATCTTGTCAAACGCTTTCCATATTTTCGAATTTTTACTTTTAACCTTAAAAAGGTTGGACGCAAAGTTCCACAGAGGAGGCGCTGAGTTTCGCAGAGTTGGCGTTTTAAACAACCTCAGTATATTCTGCGTTTTTTCCATGTCTTCTGCGTCCTTTGTTTTTTAGAAAGGCTAACCGCAAAGTTCCACAGAGGAGGCACTGAGTTTCGCAGAGCTGAGGCATTAAATAAACTCTGTGTCTTTTGCGTCTTCTCTGTGTCTTCTGCGTCCTTTGCTTTTTAGAAAGGCTGACCGCAAAGTCCCACGGAGGAGGCACTGAGTTTCGCAGAGTTGGCGTTTTAACAACCTCCGTGTATTCTGCGTTTTCTCCGTGTCTTCTGCGTCCTTTGTTTTTTAGAAGGCTAACCGCAAAGTTCCACAGAGGAGGCACTGAGTTTCGCAGAGTTGACGCATTAAATAAACTTATCTCTAACTGGACTTCAAAAAAATGGCTAGTCTGCAATCACGCATACTAGCCATTGTATAAACCAAGAACGGTTTTTGAATTTTTACTTTTTACTTTTTAATTTAAAAAGCTTTTACTTTGAAAACTTCCTGAATTTCCCAAAAACACCCAATGGTAGTTTTGGACCAGCTGTAGCTTGCAGATACAACTCCCCTACTTCTAAATTTTCTACTTTAGGAAAAGACGATTTAATCAAATTCTCTACAATAATGGACGAAAACCCTAAGGAATAGGTATTCAAAATCAAGAAATGTTCTTTTGGGTCTAGCAGCTGAACCACATCTTGCATCATTTCTAATATGTGGTCTTCTAACTTCCATTTCTCCCCTTTCGGTCCGTGCCCATAGGCTGGCGGGTCCAAAATAATTCCGTTGTAGGTATTTCCGCGCTTTAATTCTCTTTTAACAAATTTCAAAGCATCTTCAACAACCCAGCGAATATCAGTAAGCCCAGAGATTTCCTGATTTTCATTTGCCCAAGTCACAACTTGTTTAATCGAGTCTACGTGTGTCGTATCCGCACCTGCCCCTTTTGCAATCAAAGATGCACCGCCTGTGTAGGCAAAAAGATTTAATACTTTAGGTTTCGGGTTAGAAAATGATTTTATGCTTTCTGTAATATAATCCCAATTCACCGCTTGTTCAGGAAATATTCCGACATGTTTGAATGACGTTAATCCCAATCGAAATTTGATGGCAGCATCGTTGTTTTTATAAGAAATGTGCCAGCGGTCTTTAGCATGCGGGTCTTTCTTTGCCCATTCACCTGTAGTTGCAGAGCGTCCTTTAAATTTTATATGGTATCGTTTATTCCATTCAGCCTCTGAAAGCGTTTTAGGCCAAACGGCTTGCGGTTCAGGACGGATTAATATGACATCACCGAAGCGTTCAAGTTTTTCAAAATTTCCACAATCGATTAATTCATAATCTTTCCAATGCTGTGGGGTAAGAAGTTGTATTTGTGTCGACAAAATGTTTTTTATTATAATATGTAAAGGTTGAGTATGGAAATAAATGCAAATGATTTCCTAAAAACAGAAAAAATGAAATGTGTTAATCAAAATTCTTCTGTTCAAGAATAAATCTTAGGCTTCTACTTACCAACAAAGTAATTCGAATCCGTCAATCAAATAAATTATTCGACAGCCAAATTCACCTCAATAACTCTTGCAAAGGTAATTAAAAAAAATAGCTGTCAGCTATTGGTCTACTACGGAAATATTAAGCTTCAAATGTCTTCCGAAGCCCTGGTTAATTATTCGCATCAACGTAGAGAGCCTAATATCACTCGCATTATTTTCTATGCGTGATATGTAGGTTTTCGTAGTTCCGCATTTTTGCGCAAGTTGTTCTTGTGTTAATCCTTGTTCAACTCGCAATTCTTGAATCATTGCACCTAGCTTAAACGCATCAAATTCAGATTCATACTGCTCTCTAGCAAGGCTACCCCTAACTCCATATTGCTCATCTAAATGCGTTGCAAAAGAAGTCAATTTTTCATTTCCTGTTTTTTTGCTCATTGAAGTATCTTATTTTGAGTTTTTCTGCTAATTCCAGTTCCTTTAAAGGAGTTTTTGTGGATTTCTTATGAAAACCATTTAGGAGAATGATTAACTTCCCTTTATCAAAAAAACTAAAAACCCGGTAACAATTTGAACCAACTTCAACCCTAATTTCATAAATCCCAGAAGAGTCTGTCAAGTGCTTGAAATACTTTTCTGGAATTCTTTCTAAAGTAGAAATTAATTGCAATGTCCAGTTAAATTTCTTTTTGACCTCCGGATTCAATGAATTGAAAAAATCCAGATAATAGTTTTCATAATAAAAGATTTCCCTTACAAAGTCACTGTTCATAAGAATCCTTAAAATCTAACATCATAAAGTTAGCTAATAAGATAACAAAAAACAAGAAGGAGTACTACACCAAAACCTTTTTCGCAGCTTGCATTAAGGGACTAGCAAATACGAAATCATTTAATTCTTTAACATCTGAGTTCATCATGTCCTGGTTGGAGCCTTCCCAGAACTTTTGGCCTTTATGCAAAAACATAATGTATTGTCCGATGCCCATCACCGAGTTCATATCATGCGTAACGACAACCGTTGTACATTTGAATTCGTCGGTCAGGTCTTGAATCAATTCATCAATCAATATCGACGTTGCTGGGTCTAATCCAGAATTCGGTTCATCACAGAATAAGTATTTTGGATTCATGCTGATTGCTCGCGCGATACCCACACGTTTCTTCATTCCTCCAGATAATTCCGCTGGATACAACTGATTTTTGCCCGCTAAATTCACGCGCTCTAGACAGAAATTTGCTCTATCTATTTTTTCCTGCTTAGAATCTTCAGTAAATAAATCCAGTGTAAAAGTTATGTTTTGTTCAACCGTCATGGAATCGAACAAAGCTGAATTTTGAAACAGCATACCGATTTCCCGACGGATTGGAATACGCTCTTCGAAATCCAGATGCGTGAAATCTTGCTTGTCAAAAAACACTTTTCCTGCATCGGGCTCATGAAGACCGACGATGCATTTTAACAACGTACTTTTCCCGGAACCCGAACCTCCAATAATCAAGTTTACTTTACCAGGTTCGAATATGACATCAATGTCTTTTAAAACGTGATTACTCCCGAAGGATTTATCTAAATTTTGAACTTCAATCATTTTTATAACATTAATGCAGTAATCACATAATCACTTGCTAATATCGAAATACAACCTATTACTACCGCTTTTGTACCTGCTTGACCAACTTCTAAAGCTCCTCCGCTCACATAGAAACCTTTGTAGGCAGGAACTGTCGTGATGATAAAACCAAATACGAAAGCTTTCACCAAAGCTACTGCAATCGTGAAGCCAATAAATCCGCTACGGATACCCTCAATATATTCTTGTGCGGAAACTGCTCCAGATAATGAACCACCAACCAAACCGCCGAAAATTGCACAGCCAATCGCTATTGTTACTAAAACCGGAACCATTACGATTCCTGCAATAATTTTAGGTAAGATTAAATATCCAGCGGCATTTATTCCCATAATTTCCAACGCATCGATTTGTTCTGTCACACGCATGGAACCAATTTGAGAGGAAATAGATGAACCTACTTTTCCCATTAACACCAATGCTGAAATAGTCGGCCCAAGTTCAAGAATATTTGAATCTCGGTTAATCTGCCCAATAACGGATGAAGGAATTAAATCGGAAACCAATTGAAAAGCAATTTGCATCGTCATTACAGCTCCGATAAATGTCGAAATAATAACAATTAAGCCCAGCGACCCCACTCCAATATCTTCCATCTCATGAATAATCTCCTTTCTGTACACTTTCCATTTTTCCGGCTTCTTGAAAACCTTCTTTAAAAGCAAGACATATTCACCCAGACTAGTTATCATCATATTCTATTTCCTTAAGATTAACTTTTAGAATTTTTAAAGCTATTTTCTAAACCTCCAAGCATTAAAATTGTTTGGATATTTGCGATGAAAATACAAAAAAAGCAATTCATTCACCGACAAAAGTATAGTATTCACCGAATAATTGAAGAACATGACCTAAAATAAATAAATTGCCATACATTTGAATACTACTTTTGAATAGTATTTAATATTCAACTTGTAATTTAACATATGAAAAGTAACACAATAATTTCGGGAATTTGGTTAGTGTTTATAGGATTAGTCGTATTGCTTCATAATTTCGATATCATCGATTTCAATTTTTGGGCAATCATAAAATTAATTCCATTGCTGATTATTGCTTTAGGTATCAATCTAATCGTTCAGAACAAACCTTATGGTGGATACATCACCATTGGAGTCAATGTAGTTATTTGTTCGGTTTTATTGATAAAAGGATTGACTACGCCTAGAGACTCCTATTCATCACAAGATTTATTTTCTGAAAATATATCTATAAATGACAACAAGGATGAAGATATGGTTCAGCGTGTCGAATCCATTTATGAAAATGATGAAAAAGCAAAATTGATTTTCAACGGAGGCAGCGGAAATTATGTTTTCGAGCAGAAAGATTCTGCTAACTTATTCGTAGCTTGGAGCATCAATGATAAAATGGGCATTGAACTCAACACAACCAAAAAAGATAATGAGCAAAAAACGCTGATAGTGAATTCGAAATCTTTCGGAAAATCGAAGAACAGGACGAACACAACCTATTTCACCTTGCATAAAAACCCGATTTGGGATTTGGAATTCAACATTGGCGCTGCCAATTTCACTTGCGATTTAAGCGGGTATAAAATCAGCAACATGAATATAAATTCTGGGGCAGCAAACATGAAATTAACGTTAGGCGAACCTTTGAACGGCGTAACGAAAATTGAAATTGCGACAGCAGCTTCGAAGATTTACTTAAAACTACCTAAAGATGCAGCTTGCTCGTACACACAAGAAAGCATCTTGTCCAGCAAAAAAATCTCAGGATTTGATATTCAAGAGGGCGACGTGTACAAAACATCAAATTTCGATGAAGCAACCAATCGCTATGAAATCGATTTGACAGGCGCTGCGAATTCATTCGAGGTAACAAGGTATTAATTCTATAAAATAACTAACTTTGCAATAGATATGGATGCAACTAATTCAATACTATTGCAAGGTGGTTATTGTAACTCAAAAACAACTTATTCACGCTTTTTAACCCGCGAGGTTACGATTGGCAATGTGCCTATGGGCGCACATCACCCAATCCGTATCCAAAGTATGACAACCATCGATACGATGGACACTTTGGGTTCAATCGAACAAACCATCCGAATGGTTGACGCAGGTTGTGAATACGTGCGAATTACTGCACCGAGCATCAAAGAAGCAGAGAATTTAGCCAATATCAAAAAAGGATTGTTAGCGAGAGGATATGATGTACCGCTTGTTGCCGATATCCATTTCACCCCAAATGCAGCGGAGGTCGCTGCACGGATTGTAGAAAAAGTACGTATCAATCCCGGGAACTATGCTGACAAAAAGAAATTCGACCAACTAGCCTACACAGAAGCATCTTATCAAGCCGAACTCGACCGCATTTATTCTAAATTCTCACCGTTAGTGAAGATTTGCAAAGAATACGGAACTGCTATCCGAATCGGAACCAATCACGGGTCTTTATCCGACCGCATCATGAGCCAATATGGCGATACGCCAGAAGGAATGGTGGAATCGGCTTTGGAATTTATTCGCATTTGCGAAGATTTGAATTATTATAATTTGGTGGTTTCTATGAAATCGTCCAATCCTCAGGTGATGGTTCAGGCTTACCGATTGCTGGTCGAAAAAATGTTCGCCGAAAACATGAATTATCCTTTGCATTTGGGAGTAACCGAAGCAGGAGATGGAGAAGACGGACGCATAAAATCAGCTGTTGGTATCGGAACTTTATTGGAAGATGGCTTGGGCGACACCGTTCGAGTTTCCTTAACGGAAGAACCTGAATTTGAAGCTCCAGTAGCAATCGCTTTGGTTAACCGGTATTCCAAACGTGCAAACCAGCTTGAGCAAAACCCAGCAAGAGAGATTCTTAATCTTTCTGGAAATACAGAAACCAAGCCTTTTGATTCGACGGAAGTGAATGCATTTGTCGGCGGTTCGTTAGTTCCTCGCATTATTGTTGATTTATCGCGTCAAAATTTGAAAGATGCTAGCATTTTAACACATGTTGGTTATCGATATGATGTTCTGAATGATAAATATCACATGGGCGACCAGTCCATTGATTTTGCATTTTTCGGTGATGAATTGCCATCTTTTACGTTGCCGGGCAACTTAAAAGTTTTGTATAACTATTCAACTTGGCTGACGCTTGCGAATAAAACAAACGCACACCCAGTCTACACTTTAAAAGAATACAATCAGTCTGAAGTCAAAGATTCGTTTATAAACTTAGTACATATTTCAAATGAAGATTTGTCAACTTCTGATTTTGAAGAATTACTAGTGAATGACAACCTAGTGTTTATTTTAGAAACCACTCACGAGCATGGCATGGCTGAGCAACGTCAGTTTTTCAACAATATTCAAAGCATTGGATTGACAAATCCAGTAATTATCAAAAGAAGTTACTTCCCACAGGATTTTTCAGGACCGAATGACATTATGAACCCCGAAGAGCCAATTTCGAAAATCCAATTGTATACCGCAACAGATTTTGGTGCGCTATTGATTGATGGTTTGGGAGATGGCATTTGGATTGATACTCCAGCTACGCCGATTGAAAACATCGCTTCGCTATCCTTCGGCATTTTACAGGCTACCCGTTCGCGCATATCAAAAACTGAATACATTTCTTGCCCTAGCTGTGGAAGAACATTGTTTGACCTGCAAGAGACAACGCAAATGATTCGCAGCCGTACAAACCATTTAAAAGGCCTTAAAATTGCAATTATGGGTTGCATTGTGAATGGACCTGGAGAAATGGCAGATGCTGATTACGGATACGTTGGTGCTGGGCCAGATAAAATCACGCTATACCGAGGTAAAGAAGTTGTGAAACGAAATGTTACATCAGCTAAAGCGCTTGATGAATTGATTGGAATTATCCAAGATGATGGTTTGTGGATTGACGAAGAATAATAATCCATCCAACACTGTTCTAAAAAATTAAATCTGAAATCTCCTTTTTTAAAAAGGAATAAAGAATTATCGTACAGAAATACGTTTAACTACGGTTTCTGTTCCGACAGATACACGAACAAAATAAAATCCTGCTGTTAACTTATCATTCGTTTCGAAGTTCAGGTTTTGGTTACCGACTTCCAAAGTACCGTTCATTAAGCTCAATACTTCATTGCCCAATGCATCCATCACTTTAATGGTCGTATTATTTTGCTTGTTCACTTTTAGTGAAACTGAAATTTGCTGAGCAATCGGATTAAAAAAGACTTTCACATTGGAAACCGCTTTCTCTTCCTCTTCCTCATTAATGATATTGACAGTAGTTTTTGATGTAGACAAAGCAGAAAAATTCGAAGCATACAACATGCCTTTACCACTCATGGCGAGCATGATAGTCAAGATAACATAGTGTACGATTCTGTAATTTCTTTTCATTTACTTTATAAGACTGTTAAATCTGGTTATTGGTTTAATCAAAAGTATGTTAAATAACCCACAATTCCTACATACAAAAGTAATTCTTTTTACAATCTAATGGTTAATAATTCGAAAATTTATTTTTCCATTTAACAATTTTTAACAAGAATTTACGTTGGCAAACTTTTTTTTGATATTGGCATTCTTTTTAAGGTATATTTGCACATAATTTTATTGTATGTCATCCGAGCATAAATCCTCCGTACAGACACTCAGTTCAGCAGGTTTGCTGATAAGTTTAGGTATTATTTTTGGCGATATTGGAACATCACCTCTATATGTTTTCAAAGCCATCTTCAGCACAGGAGCTATCGACCACGATTTGATTCTTGGTAGCTTATCCTGTATCTTCTGGACATTAACCCTTCAAACAACTGTAAAATACGTTATCATCACCTTGAACGCCGACAACAATGGCGAAGGCGGTATTCTTTCCCTGTATTCTTTAGTACGGCGCAAAGCAAAATGGCTGATTATTCCTGCCATTATTGGCGCAAGTACTTTATTAGCTGACGGAATGATTACGCCTGCTATTACCATATCTTCGGCAGTGGAAGGTATCGCAATCCGTCATCCTGGAGTTCCAACAATCCCAATTGTTGTTCTGATTATCAGTATTTTGTTTTTTATCCAACGTTTCGGAACGTCAATCGTTGGGAAAGTTTTTGGTCCCTTAATGCTTATTTGGTTTTCGACAATTGGTGTTTTAGGATTAATGTATGTTGGCCACTCACCGGAGGTACTGAAAGCGCTGAACCCATATTATGCTGTAAAAACGCTAATCGATAGTCCAAATGCTTTGTTTATCGTAGGTGCTGTCTTTCTTTGTACGACAGGGGCTGAGGCCCTGTATTCGGACATGGGACACTGTGGTAAATCAAATATTCGCATAAGCTGGATTTTCGTTAAAATAACTTTAGTCTTAAATTATTTTGGACAAGGTGCGTGGCTGTTGGAAAATACAGGTTCTCAAATAGGTGAATTAAATCCCTTTTATGCCATTATGCCGGGATGGTTTGTTCCTTATGGAATTGTAATCGCTACCATCGCCGCGATTATTGCCAGTCAAGCAATGATTTCGGGCTCGTTTACATTAATTTCAGAAGCCGTTCGCTTGAATATTTGGCCGAAGGTCTCTATCCGCTATCCGAGCGACCACCGAGGTCAATTGTATGTACCTTCCATCAACTTTATTCTGTATGCAGGCTGTATGCTGATTATCGCTGTGTTCCAACATTCCGACCAGATGGAGGCTGCCTACGGACTGGCTATTAACCTGACTTTTATTACCACAACAGTTTTGATGGGTTTTTATTTGAGCAGAAAACGCGTAAAACCAATTTTTATCGCTCTATTTCTAATTTTATATTTAGGAATTGAATTCGTTTTCCTTGCCGGAAATGCATTAAAAATTCATGAGGGTGGATGGTTGACATTGCTTTTGGCGACGACCATATTTATTGTGATGTTTTCTTGGTACGGCGCTCGCAAAATCAAAAACAGCTTTGTCAAATTTGTTGATATCAGAAAATATTACCCCATTCTTTCGGAACTGAGCGAAGATGAATCGGTTGCTCCTTTCGCATCGCATTTGGTTTATTTGACCAGTGCGAATAATAAAAATGAGATTGAATCGAAAGTAATGTATTCTATCCTGAATAAGAAACCCAAACGTGCTGATATTTATTGGTTTGTTCACGTAGACGTGATGGACCATCCGCACACAAGGGAATATGTCGTGCAGCAACTGATTCCAGGAAAAGTAATCCGCATAGATTTTAAACTCGGTTTTAGGGAAGAGCAACGTATTAGTTTACTGTTCCGTAAAGTTGTTGAGGATATGGTTGCCAATAATGAAGTGAGCATAATCAGCAGCTATAAAACCTTGAAGAAACATAATATTACAGGCGATTTCAATTTTGTTGTGTTAGAGAAAGTGATTTCAAAAACAAAAGATTTGAAATGGCATGAAAAAATAATTTTGGAAATCTATAAAACGCTTAAAAAATTCAGCTTGTCTGAAGAAAAGGGATTTGGCCTTGACAGTAGCTTTGTAACGCTAGAACGAGTGCCACTCAATATTCCGACGACCGATGAAGTCAAATTAAAAAGAATTGAATAACACAAAAGCCAGAAGATTTCCTGGCTTTTGTGTTATTTTTGCTTGTTCTATTATTTGAATTTGCTGGCCAAAGCCGCCAATTTATCAGCTAAATCAGTTTTACTTTCTTCTTTTTTAATAGGCCTTTGGCTTCTTTGCGTTTTCGGAGATGCCTCTGCTGTTTTCATCGAAAGGGCAATCCGGTTTCGCTGTTCGTCGACTTCAGTGACCGTGACTTCAACCTTTTGCTGAACTTTGACTACCTCGCTTGGGTCGGAAATATAGCGATTAGCTAACTGGCTTAAATGAACCAACCCATCTTGATGCACGCCGATATCAACAAATGCACCGAATTTCGTGATGTTAGTCACGATGCCTGGCAGTTTCATTCCTATTCTTAGATCTGAAATTTTATTCACGCCTTCGGCGAATGCAAAGGACTCGAATTGTTCGCGGGGGTCTAAGCCTGGCTTAGCTAATTCTTTAAGGATATCGTGAAGTGTTGGCAAACCTACATCTTCGCTGGTGTACTTATTCAAGACAAGATTCTTACGCAATGCATCGTCGCTCATTAAATCTTCGATTTTGGCATTAATATCTTTTGCCATTCGCTCAACCAAAGCATACCGCTCCGGATGAACGGCAGAGCGGTCAAGTGGGTTTTTCGCATTGCGGATACGCAAAAAGCCCGCTGCTTGTTCAAATGCTTTGTCGCCCAAGCGAGGAACTTTCTTCAGTTCCTTGCGAGAAGTGAACGCACCATTTTCTGTGCGATAATTAACAATTTGTTGCGCCAGCGCAGGTCCCAAACCTGAAACATAGGCCAAAATCTGTTTTGAAGCGGTGTTTAATTCTACACCAACAGTATTGACACAAGAAATCACAGTATCATCTAGCGAAGTCTGCAATTTATTTTGATCCACATCGTGTTGGTATTGTCCAACACCAATCGATTTTGGATCAATTTTTACTAACTCTGCTAAAGGATCCATCAATCGCCGGCCGATGGAAATAGCACCACGCACGGTCAAATCATAATCTGGAAATTCCTCGCGCGCAACTTCGGAAGCCGAATAAATGGAAGCACCGCTCTCATTCACCATCACAACGGTAACGCTAGCCAAGTTGAGTTTTCGGATAAATTCTTCCGTTTCGCGTCCAGCAGTTCCGTTTCCAATCGCAATAGCTTCAATCGCATGCTTTTTGACTAATTCAGAAATTTTATGAGCAGCCTCAGCTGAACCATTGGAACCATTGTGTGGATAAATCGTTAAATTCTCGACTAATGTGCCTTGCTCATCCAACACAACTGTTTTGCAACCCGTGCGGAATCCAGGGTCAATGGCAATTAACCGCTTCTGACCCAACGGCGCAGCAAGCAAAAGCTGTCTGGCATTTTCAGCGAAAACTCGAATTGCCTCCTCATCCGCTTTTTGACGGGTCAAAACACGAATTTCAGTTTCCATCGAGGGTTTCAACAAACGTTTATACCCATCCATGATGGCAAGCCTAACTTGATTCGCTGCTTCATTCTTCGCAATAATAAATTGGCTTTCGATTTTTGGCAAAATCAAATCCTCATCCACTTCGATACTCATGTACAGCAATTCTTCCTTCTCCCCTCTTCTCATCGCTAAAACGCGATGCGATGGTGCAGATTTCAGCGACTCTGTCCAATCGTAGTAATCTTTATATTTTATAGCAGCCTCTTCTTTTCCAGGAACAACTTTGCTGACAAATTTCCCATCATTGTAAAAAAATTTTCTGGACACTTCCCTCACTTTTGCATCTTCAACGATTGTCTCAGCCAGAATATCTCGGGCTCCAGCCAACGCTTCTTCAGAAGATTTAACAGCCTTTTCTTCGTTGACATAATTTAACGAAACCGACTCAACGTCAGAAACTTTTTGCGCCAACAATTCATCAGCCAAACCTTGCAATCCTTTCTCTCGAGCTATGCTTGCTCTGGTTCTGCGCTTTGGTTTGTAGGGTAGGTAAATATCTTCCAACCTTGCCATCGAGTCTACCTCTTGAATCTTTTTTTCCAAATCTGGCGTCAATTTTCCTTGCTCCAATATGGATTTCAGAATGGCTTCCTTACGTTTATCCAAATCTTCGAGCTGTTTGATTCGGTCACGAATAGCCGTCACTTGGATTTCGTCGAGACTTCCAGTTACTTCTTTTCGGTAGCGAGCGATGAATGGAACGGTTCCGCCTTCTTTCAATAATTCCAGCGTATTCTGGACTTGCTTTTCAGAAATAGTTAATTCTTTAGCTAATATGGCAATGTGGTTCATAACGAAATTTTATGCAAATAAAAAGCTGTTGAAATTCAACAGCTGTAAGTCATACAAAGTAAATTGGAAATTTACGCCTTAACTGATGTGTCTTTTGATTCCCCAGAATCCGTTGATTCAGGCGTATCGTTAGATTCTTCAGCTTGAGCAGCCACTTCTTCAGGTTTCTCTCCTGCGAAATGGTCATTATATCCATACTGATAATAATTATCTTGTCCGTAATCAGGTTCTCTTCCTGGCTGATGCTGATAGGTTCCTTCTGGTGCAGTAAATTGTGGCTTATCCGTTGCTGCCGTTTCTGTTGACGTTTCATCTGTTGCCTCTCCATCCACGTTGTCCTTAACCTCTTCAGTAACTTGCGCTACTTGCGTTGTCGAAGGCTTGTCTTCAGCCTTCACGTCTAAATCCTTTTCGAAGTTGTTGATTTGGTCTGAGATTTCTCGCTTGATTCCTTCAGATGCATCTTTAAATTCTCTGATACCTTTCCCAAGACCGCGAGCCAATTCAGGTAATTTCTTTCCTCCAAACAACAACAAGATGACGATAACGATTAACATCATCTCTTGTGTACCAATATTTAAAAATGCTAAATTCATTTCTATTAATTTAAATTGAATAGGGCTAAGGTAAAGGTTAATTTTTTTTAGAACAAACAAAGCATGTAATTATTTAGACACAAATTAGAATCGTCTTTCCGGATTCAGACAATTCACTGATAAAAAACTTCGTACATTTGTCGCCATTGAATTAAAAATGTTTAAATTTTACAAAGCAAATAAAGCTTACTATTGGAATACGTTTGCCTTAGCAGGACCGATTGTTATTTCTCAATTAGGCCATACTCTAGTGCAAACTGCTGACACCATTATTGTCGGCCATTTCGCAGGAACTATTCCTTTGGCGGCTGTTTCCCTCGTGCATTCTGTTTTTATGATCGTTTTGGTTATCGGCTTAGGGATTTCTTATGGATTAACGCCTTTGATTGCGCAAGAAAACGGACGCTCGAACAAGGAAGAATGCGCAAAATTATTGTCCAATAGCTTTTGGTTAAATTTCATTTCAGGAATTTTGCTATTCTGCTTTGTCTATTTCGGTTCTATGTTTGCCATGACGCACGCTGACCAGGACCCGCAAGTTGTTGAAGTTGCAAAACCTTATCTGCTTATTCTAAGCTTATCCATTTTGCCGCTGATGTTATTCAATACGTTCAAGCAGTTTGCCGAAGGATTGGGATTTACAAAACAAGCCATGTCGATTACGATTTGGGGAAATGTCATTAACGTAATTATAGCCGTAATTTTAGTAAAAGGGATGTTTGGCATCAAGCCAATGGGTGTTGCCGGAGTAGGAATTGCGACCTTAGCCGACCGCGTCTTAATGATGCTGGCGATGAGTTTTTATGTTTTGAAATCGGTTAATTTCAAACCTTACATCAAATATTTCAGTTTTCGCTTTATTGATTTCTCGAGAATCAAAGCGATTCTAAAAATTGGAGCTCCGGTTGCTATGCAATATGTTTTTGAAATTGGCGCATTTGCAGGAGCAGCATTAATCGCTGGAAAAATTGGCGCAATCGAACAAGCAGCACATCAAGTCGCGATTACATTGGCGGCCATGACCTACATGATGGCTAGCGGTATTGCTTCGGCTGCGACTATTAAAGTCGGCAATAGCTTCGGAAATTCCAATTTCTATCGCTTGCAGAAATTTGCTAAGGTATCTTATCACATCGTGATTGGATTTATGGTGATGACTGCTTTGATATTTGCGATAGCAAATCATCAGTTGCCATTAATTATCACGACAGATGTTGTCGTAATTGGATTAGCTACACAGCTTCTAGTGATAGCTGGATTGTTTCAATTATTTGACGGAACTCAAGTAGTTGGTTTAGGCGTTCTGCGAGGCATGGGCGATGTGAATGTACCTACAATAATTACATTTTTTGCTTATTGGGTGATTGGGCTTCCTAGTGCTTATCTGATGGGAATTACATTGGATATGGGCGTTAAAGGTATCTGGTATGGATTGACCTTAGGATTATTGACCTCGTCAATCCTCTTATATTTTAGATACCAAAACAAAATCAAGAAGTACGTTATCGCATAAAAAGAGAGAGGGTTTTGCTAAGCAAAACCCTCTCTCTTTTTATCATGAATTAAATCACTCGATTTACATCCCAGTTTTCTAAATAATCTGCAACTCTTCGGATAAATGTTCCTCCTAAAGCACCATCGATTACCCGATGGTCATAAGACATCGAAATATACATAAAGTGACGTATCGCAATCACATCGCCTTGCTCAGTTTCTAAAACTGCCGGTTTCTTCTTGATTGTTCCTACAGCCATAATTGCCGCCTGCGGCTGATTAATAATCGGCATCCCAAAAATATTTCCAAATGCACCGATGTTTGTAAACGTGAATGTGCCGCCCTGCGTATCGTCTGGCTTCAACTTGTTTGCTCTCGCACGTTGGGCCAAATCATTCACCGATTTGCTAATTCCAACTAAACTCAGTTGGTCCGCACTTTTAATAACAGGAACAATTAAATTTCCGGAAGGAAGCGCTGCCGCCATTCCGATATTGATATTCTTGCGTTTGATAATATTATACCCATCAATGGACACATTGACCATCGGAAAATCTTTGATGGCTTTGCTAATGGCTTCGATAAATAAAGGGGTAAATGTTATATTTTCTCCTTCACGTTTCTTAAAATCGTCTTTCACTTTGTTGCGCCAATTCACCAAGTTAGTGACATCTGCTTCCACCACAGAGAATACATGTGGCGAAGTTTGGACACTTTGAACCATGTGGTCAGCAATCAACCGACGCATTCTATCCATCTCAATAATTTCATCTCCATGCATGCTTTTCACGACAGACACCGGCGCACTTTTAACAGGAGGAGGAGTTGGAATCGAACTCACTGGAGTCGCGGTTTCTTCCTTCTTAATTGATGGTTGCGATGTTCTATTCCCTAAATAAGCCAAAACATTATCTTTCGTAACGCGGCCTTCAATCCCAGAACCTTTAATAGTCTCCAATTCCTGAACACTGATTCCTTCTTCTTCTGCAATTTTTTTAACTAGCGGAGAAAAGAATTTAGACGATTGGTTATAGTCTTCAGATTTGCTTGCTGATTTTTCTTCAAGTAAATCAACACCTGGAATTGTTGTGTTTTCTACATCGACAAACTCAGATGGAGCCTCTTCTTGCTGGACTTCAACTTCTTCTTTTGTATCTGTGGCGGATTGTTGCTCTTCGCCTTCGATTTCGACTAGGGCAATTACTTCGCCTACTTGTACAACCGAATTGACGTCGAATAATTTTTCTTTCAAAATTCCTTTTACTGGAGAAGGAACGTCTGAATCAACCTTATCTGTTGCAATTTCTACGACAGCCTCGTCTTCCTGAATCGAATCACCAACTTCCTTAAGCCAATTTGTTAAAGTTGCTTCTGATACGCTTTCACCCATCTTAGGAAGTAAGAGTTTGTATATAGCCATTTTTTAAATTATTTTAATATGTTACTAAAATACTATATTATGCATTAATAATTGATAAACAAAAAATTATTTTGTTAAATAACATTTTAATGAAATAAAATTTCGATAAAACATCAATTTTCTTCCTTATACAATTTCCATAACAAGAGCCAAGCATTTGCGATTGTCCGCTCGATATTGATTGTCCGATTGTTCTTAAAATTATACTTCTTGCTGATGGTCGAATTCTTTCCTGCGATAGCAATCCATACCGTACCGACAGGCTTTTCAGGAGTTCCGCCACTAGGTCCCGCAATACCGCTTGTCGCTATTGCATAATCCGTTTCAAATATTTTTCTAGCACCTGCAGCCATTTCCAAAACAGTTTCTTCGCTGACTGCTCCAAAATTATCTAAAGTCGCTTTCTGCACATTTAAAAGCTTCATTTTGGATTCATTGGAATACGCCACAACAGAACCTTGATAAATCGAACTCGACCCAGCATATTGAGTAATTCGAGAAGCTAAGCCTCCGCCCGTACAACTTTCAGCGGTAGAAAATTTCAGGTTATTTTTGCTGAATTCCTGAATAAATGCCTCTTCAATAGAAATATCTTCGTAAGCGACAACATATTTCTCTAAGCGGGTCGCAATTCTTTCTAAAAAAGCATCAACGTCTGATTGCAAGATTTTTTCATCTGTTCCACTGGCACTTAAGCGCAGTCGCAACAAACCGATTTTCGGCAGATAAGCCAATTTAATATGAGCCGGTAGAGCATTCTCAATATCTGCAATTTGTTCTGCCAAATGAGATTCTCCAAGACCGATAGTCAATAAATACCGATTATAGATATAGGTGGTTGTCCGAATTTCAGAAAATTTAGGAAGAACTTTATTGGATACCAAATGCATCATTTCAAATGGAACGCCAGGCAAAAAGATGAATATTTTCCCTTGATGTTCGACCCACATTCCGGCGGCGGTGCCGACATCATTGAATAAAATATCCGCATTGGCCAGAACATCCGCTTGCTGATAATTCGCCGCAGGCATATTTTCGTAACCCAGCTTAATAAACAGATTTTGGATATGTGCTAAGACTTCTTCGTTCCGAACCAATTCTGTTCCGAAAAATTCGGCGATGCTTTCTTTGGTCTTGTCATCTTTAGTTGGGCCTAGACCACCGGTCACGATAACTACATTCGAATCCGCTAAACCGAGATGATGCTGTATGGCTGCTTTTTCATCTGAAATTGACGTAATTTTGGTAACAGCGATTTGAATTTTCGCAAATTCCTGAGCAATCCAGGCAGAATTTGTATCAATAATTTGTCCTAGCAGGATTTCATCACCAATGGTTATAATTTCAGCATTCATGCCTAAATGTAAGAAATTAATCGAATTTAGTAGACGTAATGTGTGTTTTGTTTGGTCAGCTTTAAATCTTGCAAAACCGAAGCTTTCGCACGAATGGTCACGTTATAACTTTGGTATTGGCCAAATGGAACCCAGCTAAATGACATATCCCAACAGTGCAAATCGCGATAGATGCTGAATCGGGTTAATGAAACTTCCTGAGCTCTAAAATCGTATCCCGAATTAAATTGAATTTTCCACTTCGGCGTCACGTTCACATCACCGCTCACATTCACCGTACTGGTAATGCTCGAAGTCAGACCTGTTTTAGAATATTGAAAACTAAAGGAACCATTTAAATTCCATGGAATATTGAAATCAACGAATGCATTGGGGTCGGTACTTATTCTGGCTAAGGCATCCGCTTGCTCTTTCGTCATATTCGGCATGCTGTTTCTTAGCGAGTCAATATTTCCGCTTCGGCTTTTGTTGGCATTTGGATTAAAGCTATAGTCAAATGATAAACCAAAATTTGTCAACCTAGCTAAATTGCCATCTTTAATCGCGTAGCGGTTGATACGTCTACCCTCTTCATCTAAAGAATAAGGGTCAAATGAACCGTTAAAGTTCAAATTAATCTTCTCGTTGAAAATCGTTGTCCGTCCTGAAAAGGATATATTGGACAATTTCATTGAATCCGCAGCAACGTTGTAATTACCGCTAAATGTCAGACCTTGAAGTATAGGAACTTTCTTGATTCCTGATTCAGAGGTATCATTTTTACTTTTAATTTTGGCTTCCAAATTATTATCAACCGAGAAACCTATACCCATCGATTTTCCGGCTGACGGCGACCCGTAAATTCCTTCTTGGAAAATAGAATAACTAGTCAGTGCACCATTTTGGTCTACGTAATCCCGATAAAAACCATACATCGGGTCGGAAAAATCAGGACGGTAATTTAAGTTGACCGATGGCGTGATGACGTGGCGCATCTCTTGGATATTACCAATCTTCTTTTTGAAATGTCCGTACACTTTCGTCGATAGTCCTGTAGAAATCGAGTAATCATATGCTCGCGCAAAACCCTGAACTGTATCTCTTACCGTTTCAAATCCTTCAACAGTATTCTCTAGGCGGTTTCGAGTAGTTTGAAGATACCAACGTTCTGTATAATTCACAGATGTGTTGAATTGAAAATATTTGAACGCATTTAAGTTCAAACTGATTGGAATGCTGTGTTGGAATCCATTGGAAAATTTACTCAATGATTCTTTGCTAAATAAGGTCGAATCTCCAGTTGAAATTGAATTTCTTCCCTGCAAACTATATCCGACCGTAATTCGCTCATACCATTTTTCATCAATGCTATTCTTGCTTTTGAATGGATTAAAAGTCGAAACGTTCAAACTGAATGAAGGCAGTTCCAAATCAACTTTACCTGTATTGATATCTTGGCGGTGACTTAAATTAGATGTAAAATTCACTTTCCCGTCAGCAAATACCTTTCCGTATGCAATCGAAGAAGACATGTTATTCTGAATCAATTGGTCATAACTATATGTACCATTCGCTCCTGTATTCTGCATGTATGAACTTGTTCCGAAATTTACCGAAGCAGAAAACGAAGTTCCGGGATTTGCTTCCTGACGTTGGGTATGATTCCAAGTCACATTAAAATCTTTCCTTGGGCCGTAATCTTCCGTTCCTTCAACGCCCATCAATGTCCATGCATACCGTAAATTAAAACCACCATTGTATTTATAATTTACCATGTACTGCGTCCGCACGGAAGCTTCCCATGAACCTTTGGAATATAAACTTCCTCGCAATTCGGTGTCCCAATAATCATTGAATGTCAAATACCAACCGATATCGCGCATCGCGAAACCGCGCGAAGCATCTTCACCAAACGATGGAAATAAGAAACCAGACGATTTTTTATCCTGCTTTGGAAAGAATCCAAAAGGAATAATCAAAAATTTTATAGGAATATTTTGAACAACTAAATAGGAAGGGCCAGCGATAATCTGATTCTTGGCGACCAAGCCTTTTGTAATTTGTATACCAAAATGCGTATGCGGATAGGGTAAATCACAGGTACTATAAAGGCCTTGGTAAAGCGACATTTCATCATAGATATTCCGCTTCACCTCCCTTGCCTGAATAAAACCACCATCAACTTCGGTCATGACACCGTATGTTTTCGGAATTCTGGTCTTATAATTATAGAGCAAGGAATCTACGGCAATCGGAGACTCACCAGGCATAATGACCACAGGCCGGCCAATGTATTTTTCATTGTGGTCGATTATTCCACGGGCGAATAAAACATTGGTATTTTGGTCCAAACGGATATAATCGGCAGATAATTCAAAATCTTCGTATTTGACTTTAGCGCCACCGAACAAGTGAAGAATATTTTTTTTCACTTCTCGCCAAGAGGAATCATTCGCCAGAATTGTAACTACCGTTTCAATTCCGCTTTCATTTTTCATCTTTATCGTATCTTGTCCGGTAGTTTCTTTAAACTGGTTTCTGGTCGTGTCAGTCAAGTTTTTTGTACTGTCCGATACAATTAAAGAGCTGTCTACAGCGTAGATAGTAGTAGATTTTGTAGGTGGGGTTTCTTGTGCCAATAAATAATTAACACTCCCGAAAACAAGAATGAAATTAATTAAAATGCAAGTTAAAGCCTTCAAAATGAAATATGAATGTTATTTTTGTGCTAAATTTTAAACTGTTGCTGGCAAAAATAGTCAAAAAACAACACAAAAAATTAAGTTTTCGAGAATAGCGCATATATTTAACTAAATTTATTATTATACAGTTAAACGCATAAAATATTTAAAAATATACAAGATGAAGTTGAAAAAAAATGTTAAAAATTTATTGGTAATTCTGACAGTTATTCCCTCTCTGATTTTCTTAACATCATTCATAACTAAAAAAACAAATTCCAATCCGAATCTATCCGACTTACCGTCAAAAGTGGATGATTCAAATCAAAAATCTTTTATCGTTGTCATTGACCCAGGGCATGGAGGAAATAAACCTGGAGCCAGAGGAAGGCAATCATTAGAGAAAGATATTGTCCTCGATGTCGCCCTTAAACTCAGAACCCAATTGGAAAAAGATTTGCCTAACACGAAGGTATTGTTAACCAGAACGACAGACGTCGATGTTGATTTTCACGTTCGAACAGATGTGGCGAATAAAAACCACGCGGATTTATTTATCTCTATCCATGCAAACTCAGCGGATTCAGATATTCGTGTGAAAAATAGCAAAGGAAGATATGTCAATCAGGTGAAGAGAAATCCAAGCGTAAAAGGTACGGAAACATTTGTTTGTGGTTACAGCCGTCTTGGGCAACAAGATGTAGCCATCCGTGAAAATGCCGATATCTTGCTGGAGGAGAATTACAAAGAAAACTACGGTGGTTTCGACCCGAATGACCCGTCCAGTTATATTGTTTTTTCATTATTAAAACGTCAATTTAGAAATCAAAGTATTAAATTGGCGACTTATATGCAAAATGAGTATGTAAAATCAAACCGTGGAAATCGCGGTGTGCAAGAGCAATCATTAGCTGTATTGGCTTATGCGGGAATGCCAGCCGTGTTAACCGAAATAGGTTTTATTAGTAGTCCGGATGAAGAAGAATATATGTTATCTTCGAATGGGCAAAAGGAAATTGTCAATAATTTATATGAAGCAATTAAAACATATAAAACTTCAAGTGGCAAATAAACATTTTTAACTTTTGTCTGTTAAAGGCATAGTACACTCACGAAAAAACTAGAAGAATATATTTTGAAGATTTCAAACGAAACGAAAGTAGGCGCACTGACAGCTATTGCGATAGCCATCTTATTTCTTGGTTACAGTTTCCTTAAAGGAAATGATGTTTTCAGTAGCGAAAAAGAATATTACACAGATTATGACAATGTTGATGGATTAACGGTTTCGAAGCCTGTGGTCGTTAATGGTTACCAAATCGGACGGGTTTCGAAAATGAATCTATTGGATAATGGAAAAATCCGAACGGAATTCAGAATTAAAAAAGAGTACGATATTCCTTCCAATACCGTAGCTAGAATTGTAAGTGCCGATTTATTGGGTAGCAAAGCAATTGTTTTTGATTTGGGGAATAGCAAGACCATTGCCAATAGCGGAGACCCGCTTTTGTCGGATGTTCAGGCGAATTTAATGGAGAAAGTTGAGCCTTTGCAGAAGAAGGTTGAAAACCTTGTTGAAAAATTAGACTCTGTTTTAAGCGCCGTGAATACAGCACTTGATGATGAGTTCCAGCGCGATTTCAAGACTAGTTTACACAGTATTGCAATTTCGCTGAACAATGTTGAAAAAATCACGAAAGATGTCGAAGGTCTAGTCGGCTCTGAACGTCTTCGTTTATCAAAAATCATGATGAACTTAGAATCAATCACCAATAACTTTTCTGAAAACAACAAACAGATTAATCGCATTTTAGCGAATCTGGATAATCTATCAGACGATTTATCGAAAACCGAAATCAAAGCGACTATCGACAACGCGAATCAAGCGATGTTGGATGTTCAGGCAATTACGGATAAAATCAACAATGGCGACGGCTCAATTAGTTTGTTGCTGAATGATGAAAAATTGTACAACAATTTGAACAATGCTTCCGAGAGTCTGGATAACCTAATCAAAGATGTGAAGGAAAGACCAGGACGCTATATACGCTTGAGTATCTTCGGAAAGAAAGACACGAAATAAGTAAAAATTCAAAAGTAAAAATAATAAAACATAGAGCGATAGTAAGCTTTTACATAAAAAAATGCAGGACTTAAAAATCCTTCATTTTTTTATGTTTAAGAGTTATAAATTTGAAGTTAAATTTACATCTGAAGCTATGCTCACAAAAAACGCAGGACCGTAATCAGCCCTGCGTTTTTTTAATTTTTACCTTTTACTTTTTACTTTTTACTTTACAAAGTCTCTGACAGCCAAGTGAAGAATTCACGTTGCCAAACTTGTGCATTTTGGCCTGAAAGAACATGGTGATTTTCATCCGGTAAATAAACCAATCTGCTTTTGATGCCTTTTAACTGCGCCGCTTGAAATGCTTCCAAACCTTGTTCGATTGGAACGCGATAATCTTTTCCGCCTTGGAAAATCAAGATTGGCGTATTCCATTTGTCTATGTGCGTTATCGGATTGAAATCAGTATATGTTTTTTTATTCGCCGAATCCCAATAAGCACCGCCCAAATCATGGTTGGCAAAGAATAATTCTTCCGTCGTGCCATACCACGAAGTCATGTCGAACAATCCACAATGTGAAATAAACGATTTGAATCTTCCTTCATGAACACCAGCCAGCATAAATACAGAATAACCGCCGTAGCTCGCCCCTACCGCTCCTCTTCTATCTTTATCCACGTAAGACTCTTTTGAAATATCATCGATGGCAGATAGGTAATCTTGAATTGCTTGTCCACCCCAATCTTTTGAAATATCTGCATTCCATTTCACTCCCCAACCCGGCATTCCTCTACGGTTCACAGCAACAACAATATAACCTTGCGAAGCAATCAATTGCATATTCCAGCGAAGCGAATAGGTTTGTGTAACCGCTGATTGCGGACCGCCTTGACAATACAATAAAGTAGGATATTTTTTAGTTGGGTCAAAATTCGGCGGATAAATTATCCACGAAAACAAATCTTGTCCATCGGTTGCTTTTGTAAATCGGCCTTCCACTTTATTCTCAATAATTCCAGCATAGGCCTTATCATTTACAGTTGTTAATGGGCTTCTGTTTTTGGATTTGAAATCATAAAAATAAACTTCAGTTGCGCGAGTCATGCTCGTTGAAGTGACGACCAAACCGTCTTTGGTTTCGCCCACAATTCCTGTGATATCAAATTGTCCTTCGGAAATCTGCTCAATAATTGGCAACGATTTCAAGTTGAAATTCGACGGAACCGCGACGGCAAATAACTGTACCGTTCCTTTTACCGCAGCGGTAAAATAAATTTTTCGATTGTCTTTACTCCATTTAAACGAACCAACTGTTCCGTCCCAATGGCTAGTTAAATTTAATCGTTGCGTTGACGATTTATCAAAAACAATGATGTCATTTTTATCCGCTTCGAATCCATCGGTTTTCATGCTCAGCCAGCTTAAGCGATTTCCGTCAGGACTGTACGTCGGGTTTGTATCATATCCCAACATGCCTTCTGTCAGGTTTGTGGTCTTGCCGGTGGCAATCTCATAGCGATAGATATCGGTGTTGGTACTTACTGCGTATTCATTGCCGAATTTCTTTTTGCTGACATACAGAACAGCTTTTCCGTCTGGAGTCCAAGTAAAATCTTCAGCTCCCCCGAAAGGTGCTTGAGGACTATAGAAGGGCTCATCCTTTAACAAATCAATGGCTTCACCAAGTTGACCTTCAGTATACGAAGCGATAAACGGATGGTTGAATTTCCCATGATTAAATGAATCCCAATGGCGATAATCCAAATTATCATACACGAAAACATTCGATTTTGGCAAATCGGCATATTTATCCACACTGTGGTATTTTTTTAGCAATACAGCTTTGCTGAATAAAATATGCTTTCCGTCAGGCGAAAACTTCACATTCTCTAATCCACCTTCCACATTGGTCAATTGTTTTGCCTCTCCACCGTTCGCATTTTTCACATAGAGCTGGCCTTTCAAGGTATAGATGATATCTCCGTTTGCGTCGATTCGAATAACAGATTCCGAGCCTGCGTCTTGCGTAAATTGGGTGACCTTCTTATCGGATAGCGATAATAAAAACAGGTTTTTCTCTGATTTATTTTCATCTAAATTAAAATTCGACACTCCATAAATAAGAGTTTTTCCATCTGCGCTCAAGCCTTCAGCTGAAACACGCCCTAATTCCCAAAGTTGTTGAGGAGATAATGGCCGTTGACTATCGGATGATTCCACGCTCTTGTTTGTTTTCATTACGGGGTTTTGTTGTGCATGACTAATCATACTACTTAGAATAGCTACCGAAACTAAGGTTATTCGTTTCATAAATTAATAAATTAAGTAGTGCAATTTACAAAAGTTAATCCCATTCTAAAATTAAGCCCTCCAGATTATCCAGATTGCGGTTAAATAAATCAAGCAAAAAATCAACGACCTTCTCATCACCATCATCCTATTTATTATTTCTGTTCAAACTGATACCAATTGACTTTCGTCGACAAACGCATTAACACAGCTAGAATAATAAAGACACCAATGGTTCCGACAATCAATGAAAAATCACGAAGCTGTAATAACATGTAGATAAATCCATAGAATCCAGAAAGAATACCGGCAAACACCAGTGCTGTTTTTGAATTTTTGGTGATGGAGCCAATGAACGAAGCAATCAATATAACCGTTGCAACGGCCGCGATAGCATATGCCCAGTTGAAACCTAAGTGTTCTGAAATCGATAATAAAAGGGAATAAAACAAGACCATGGCTGCGCCGATTAAAACATATTGAATTAAATGAATGCGTTGTTTTTTCAAGAGTTCCGTGAACAATAACGACACGAAGGTTAACAAAATGATTAAAATTCCATATTTCGCCACGCGTGTAGTTTTTTGGTAATTATCTACATCTGGAAGAAAATCAATGCTCACAAAATCGCTCGAACTAACCGAGCTTGAAGTCGTCGTCTTTGGCTCTGGAAAATCGGTCAAATTTTGGTCAGAATCGACAAATGTATCATATAAACGCGAAGCGCTTCCATTCCACTGCTGTGAAAATTTCCGGCTGAAAACAGGGATATTCCAAGTTCCTGAAAACGTGTCTTTTTCAACCAATCGTTCATCGGGAAGATACCCACCATTAAAACTTGGGTGATTCCATTTTCCATCGACTTGAATTGTTGTTTGATTTGCTAAAGGAAAGAAATTCAACGATTGCGAACCTCTAATTTTCAGGTCAATCGAAAAGCTTTTCTTTGTACTCGACGCATCGGTCAGTGCCAAATCGGTGATTAGGTTACTTTCAAATAAATTTAATTCCGATAGATTGGTATTCATAACAAATGAATCTGTTCCGTACTGAACTTCTGGAGATTCCGAAAGTCCTTTCAAGTCGGTAATACCGAAAACCATTTTTGCATTTCCCCAGTCGATGTTATCATGTTTGATTTTCAGTTTGCTTAAATCAATTTCGGGGAAATCGCCGGTTAATTTGATATCCGAAGTGTAGACAACCGATTCATAAATCCCTCTTTTTCGCATATCAGGATTGACATGGCTTTTTATCTGCACATGGTCAGGCAAAAGAAAAATCCACTCCTTATCTTCTTCAACGACTGTATAATATTCGTTCTTATCATTTGGCAATTGCTTATTAACAAATACTTTGTACGGTATAGCAATTACAGGACTCGAAATGACTTGATTCCCGCCCCATTTGGATGTTATTTCTTTGCTAACTTCTTTATTTCTAGCATTTCGCTCGCGAATCAAATCATTCACCAAATTCATTGGGATTAATAATAGAAGCGTGAGAATTAGCATAATCGCTAATTTCAAGAACACCGAATTGGTGACTGATTCTAAGAATGTTTGTGGTCTATTTTCCATTTTTTTGTTTATTAAAAGTACTTTGTTTTTCAAAGTAATTGGGTAAAAAAAATTTATTTGTATTGTTGTTTAATTAAATTTTCTAATGAAGTAATGTGGTTTTCAAATGCCTTTTTGCCTTTTTTTGTGACTAAATATTTGGTATTGGGCTTACGCCCAATGAATGACTTTTCGACAGAAATGTAGCTTTCCTTCTCCAAAGTCTTCAGATTTGAAGCCAGATTGCCATCGGTCGCTTCAAGCAATTCCTTCAGCGAATTAAAATCATAGGATTCATTTGCCACCAAAACTCCCATAATTTGTAGCCGTATTCTATTCTCTAAAATCTTATCATATAACGATAAATCTAAACTCACGAGCCGTATTTATTATGTACAATAATTCCATAAATGATATGCAAGAACCCAAATCCTGCAACCCAAAACCACAATCCATAGCCTGGAAACTGCAAAGCTAACAATCCCAATATGATTTCAAAAATCCCTAACCAGCGTATTTCAGGAAATGTAAAAACAGAACCTGCGCACAGAGCAAGACCATAAAACACCAACAACGTTGATGCGATAAGGATGTAATATTCTTTCGAGATAAAAATCATCGCTAAAATCCCGCCTGTTATTAAGGGTATAGAAACTGCGTATAGCAAAGATTTGCTAGTCGCATTCCAAATCGGCTGTTTTAATTTTTTCGCTTTGCGCTTAGCCATGATAATGCCTGTTGCCAATGACACTATCAACACCAACAATGCAACCAAAAACAATTTAAGCAAGAGGCCATTATCTGTAATGTAATGGTCGCGATACGAAAATTCACTATCGAATCCATAAACCAATACATAAGCAATCCCCGCACCTATTAATGCATAGGTTCCAATCAGCACACTCGAAAGTCCACTGATGGAAATAAATTTGGAAGAACGCTCCATTAAGGAACGAATCTGTTGAATTTCTTTAGTTAAATCGTTTGGATTCATATAAAGTACTTTGTTTTTCAAAGTAATGAATAAATAAATAATCCTCCAAGAAAAAAATGATATTTTTTATTATTTTCTTTTAATTGGTGGCTACTCAAGGTCAATCAATGTATTTGAGATACGCTCATTAAGACTAATAAATGATATCGCTAATCATCAAAAATCCACAAACAGCTAATTGTCAAGCCATAAAATATCAACACTTTTCTTGACAATACTTTTAATCAAAAGTAATTTACATTTTATGAAAAAAAATTTTGGAAGATATGCATAAGGTTTCTATCTTTGTGGCTCAATAAAAATCCTAACTGCGGAAGTGGCGTAATTGGTAGCCGCACCAGACTTAGGATCTGGCGCCGCGAGGCGTGGGGGTTCGAGTCCCTTCTTCCGCACTTGATTTCCTCCCGAACAGAACATCGGGAGGTTTTTTTTTATAAATGCGATATTACTAAAAAGAGAGTATGAATATTACACACCAAAACATCGATGACGTAAACGCGGTAATCACCGTTGATTTAGCTCCTGAAGATTATAACCCACAAGTTGATCTTATCATCAAAGATCAAGCTAAAAAAGCGAAATTACCTGGTTTCAGACCTGGAATGGTGCCTGTAGGTCATATCAGAAGAACCTATGGTAAATCAATCTTATTCGATGAAATCAATAAGATCGTGAATGATAAAATCGCGTCTTATATTGGAGAAAATAAATTAGAAGTTTTAGGTCAGCCTTTGCCTATCGATAACGAAACTGACGCTTCTACATACAACTGGGATTATGCAGATACATTCAATTTTAAATATGAAATTGGTATTGCTCCAGAATTTGAAGTTCCTTTTTCAGCAGAAACTGAATTTACGGCATACGATATCAAAGCGGATGCTAAAACTTTAGAAGAGCGTGTAAAAAACTTACGTCGCAGTTATGGCAAAATGACAAATCCTGAAACTTCAGAAGAAGGAGATGTGTTATATGCTACGCTGAAACAAGATAAAGAAGATGGTATTGAAAAAACAACTTCAGTTCGTACAGATTTAATCGAAGATGCTAAAATCAAAAAATCTTTGATAGGCTTGAAAAGCGATGACACTGTTAAAATCGACGTAAAAAAAGCATTCAAAGTTGCTGACCTTGCTCGCATTTTAGGAATTACTGAAGAAGAAGCTGAAAACTTAGATGTTACCAAATTTGACTTAACGGTCAAAAACATCAACCGTTTGGAAGAGTCTGAAATCAATCAAGAGTTTTTCGATAAGCTATTCCCAGCAGGGGAAGTAACTTCTGAAGAAGAATTCACTAAAAAAGTTACTGAAGAAGTTGAAAATCTGTTCAAACAAAATTCTGACCAGAAATTAAGAAATGACATTTATACTTTTGGAATGGAAAAAGTAGATGTAAAATTCCCTGACGAATTCTTAAAAAGATGGTTGAAAGCTACAAATCCAAAAATCACTGACGAAGAGTTAGAAGAAGGATTCGCAGATTTTATCAATAATTTGAAATGGACGATTATCGAGAACCGCATCATTACTGGCAACAACTTAGAAGTTAAATACGACGAAGTTGTTAACCTAGCTAAAGAGCGTATTTATTCTCAAATCAAAATGTACAACATGAACGATGAGCCAACTGATGAGCAGTTGAATCAATATGCTGTTCAATTGTTGCAAGACCGCGAACAAGCAAACCGTTTATTTGAAGAAGCAAAAGCATTAAAAGTTTTTGATAACTTGAAACAAACAGTGAAATTGAAATCAAAGAAAATTGATTACGATAAATTCGAAAAATTAGATAAATAATTTTCAATCACAATAAGAAAAAGACCATCGCTCGATGGTCTTTTTTTATGCATTTATTCGAAGGATAAACATGTCCAATTTTTGGACATGTTTATAAAACGCGTCCAAAAACATTAAAAAATTGGACACGTTTTTATTTAATGGGTAAATAGTGGACACGTTTATTTTGAGCCTCTTTTTAATAGATTATAGAGCTCCACATTCATGTAAATAACTTCTTTACCTATTGTTTCCGGCTCAAGAATTCCCACATCAACCAAACTTTTCAAATAATTGGAAGCTGTCTTTCTATTAATTTTCAGCGAATCGACCAAGAATTCTATCTTGCAATAAGGATGAATAAACAATTGTTCAATCAAATCCTTTGAGTATATTCTGGACAATTTTTCTTGAACCAATTTTTGATTTTTTAAAAACAAGCTATTGATTTTATTGATGGTCTCAATTGTCTCGGTAGCTGTCTGTTCAATCCCTTTTAAAATAAATAAAATCCAGCCTTCCCAGTTTTTTTTCGTCCGAACTTCTTGAAGCAAGCGATAGTAATCTGCTTTATTTTGAATTATGTAGGAACTTAAATATAAAATGGGCTCGTTTAATAAATTATTCAAAATCAAATACAGCACATTGATAATTCTTCCTGTCCGTCCATTTCCATCATAGAATGGATGGATGCTTTCAAATTGATAATGCTGAATGGCCAATTTTATCAAGGGCGAAGTATCGTCATCGATATTGATGAAATCTTCTAAATTTTTCATCAAAGCATTAATCACATCAAAATTATCTGGTGGCGTGTAAATCACTTCGTTTGTAAATTCGTTGACAAGCGAAGTTCCTGGCAATTTTCGCAAACCCGCATCATTTTCCTCCAGCTCTTTTTGTATTTCGATTATGCCATTTGTGTTCAGAAATTCCTTTTGTTTAATCAACTTGGTTCCCATCAACAAGGCTTCTCGATATCGCAACACTTCTTTCGTCGCAACATCTGGTTTATCAGATTTTGCATACAAGGCTTGGTAAAGCTTATCTTGCGTAGTGATTACATTCTCAATTTCCGAACTCGCTTGAGCTTCTTTGAGCACGATTGCATTGATTAGAATATTCTGATTCGGCAATGTTCTTGCTAAACCTTTTAATTCAGCCAACGCAACAGCCGACTTGCTCTCTTGTTTCAAAATAGCAATTGATTCAATCAAAGAATGTTTTGGCGGAAGTTTTGGTAAGCTGTTATATGCTTTCCTTACATTTATTACCATCTTAATTCGATTTTTAATTAATCCATTGTGCCTTAAAAACTTTGCACCAATTTATAAAAAATAAATAACGTGTCCAAAAAAATTCAAAAAACGGACACGTTTTAAAAACGTGGGTAAAAATTGGACACGTTTATTTTGATTATTTATACCCCCAGATTTATAAAGTCAATTCTGCTTTTTGTACATTTAGGCATTATGATTACGCTAAGAAAAGCTACTAAAAACGACGCTTCAGCACTTGCTGATTTGATGCTTTTGGCAATGGATGAAATTGTCTATTATTTTATTGGAGATAAAAATCCTCTGCACGCGAAAGATTTTTTAATGCATTTTATTTCTTTAGAAAATAACCAATACAGCTATGAGAACAGTTACGTTGCGGAAGAGAACAAGCAGATTTTAGGTCAAATTACTTTATATGATGGAAAGGATTTAAGCAAGCTTAGAGAGCCGATAAAAAATTATTTATCGGAAAAATTCAAGCGTGAACTACAATTCGAAGATGAAACATCGGCTGGAGAAATCTACATTGATACCCTTTCGGTATTTCCACAGGCACAAGGAAAAGGAATTGGCCGTAGCCTATTAAATTTTAGCATTCAAGAATTTGCGGTCAATCAAAATCAAGTTTTGGGCCTTCTGGTCGAAAAATCAAATCCAAATGCAAAGAAACTCTATATTCAGGTCGGCTTTAAAATGGTAAACGAAGCAAGATTATTTAACAAAGAAATGGAACATCTTCAGTTCAAAGACCATTAAGGTTTGACAAAATTTGTTTAAAATTTTTTACAAAATAATATCAAATTATTAACGAGATTTACATAACGATTTTACATATCTATAAACATTAATTAAATCAAAATGAAAACATTAAAAATTCTTCTATTTAGTATTTTTATCCTGTTCACATCTGCATATGCGGTGAACCTATATGCTGAATGGAAAATCTCACAGAATGACTATGTTCTTGCGTTTGACACGAGCAAAGCAAAAGGAACAATAGGAGGATTGAAAGGAAAAGTTTCTTTTGACCCAAAAAATCTTGCCCAATCGAACATTCAGGTTCAAGTAGATGTAAATACACTTGATTTAGGAATGGGAATGAAAACCAAGCATGCAAAAGCAGATGATTTTTTTGATGTTGAGAAATACCCATCCATCACATTCAATTCAAAAAGTTTTGCAAAAACTGCTTCAGGTTATGTTGTTGAAGGAAACCTGAAAATAAAAGACGTAACTAAACCTGTTAAAATTCCGTTCACATTTACTGAAAAAGGAAATACAGGCGAGTTTTTAGGCAGTTTTGAAATTAACCGAGAAGACTACAATCTAATCAAAAAAGGAGTTGGAGAGGTTGTCAAAATTGACATTAAGCTTCCAGTGACAAAATAAAAAACAAAGTCCCAAGAATCTGAAATCTTGGGACTTTGCATTTAACTTAAAAGATACGATTTGAAACTAGCATAATCCACTTCTAGATTAGTTGCTAGTTTTTCTTTTTTCTGGTCATTTTTAGCATCAGCAGGCAATTCAATTTTAGAAAAAACCGCTTCATCTATCGCGTCAGGAAATTTGCAAGCATGCGCTGTCGACAAAAAGATGGATGCATATTCTCCAGGAAAATCCTTTTTATAGTCTTGCGAAGCTACATAAGCAATCGCTGTATGCGGACACGCGATGTAATTGAATTTCTCATAGAGTTCATCCATTGCTTGTTTCGTTTGCTCGTCCGAATAACTGTATGCCGTCACTATACTCTTTAACTCATCCAAATTTTTATCGAACAAATCCAATATCCGAACCCAATTGCTTGGGTCACCAACATCCATCGCGTTGCTCAATGTTTGCGTAGAAGATTTAGGTTCATAATTTCCAGAAGTTAAAAATCGCGGTACCGTATCGTTAACATTTGTCCCTGCAACGAAATGCTTAACGGGCAAACCCATCTTGTAAGCTAACAGTCCTGCACCGATATTTCCAAAATTTCCGGAGGGAACGGTAAAAACAACCTCGTGAATTCCTTGAGATTTAGCTTGGGCATAAGCCCAAAAATAATAGAAGGTTTGTGGAATTAATCGTGCAATATTAATCGAATTCGCCGAAGTCAACCTTAATTTTTGCTGTAATTCTGGGTCATTGAATGCTTGCTTCACCAAAGCTTGGCAATCGTCAAAAGTTCCTTCAACTTCCAAAGCGCGAATATTTTGGCCATTTGTCGTCAATTGTTCTTCTTGAACTTTAGATACTTTTCCTTTTGGATACAGAATGGTTACTCTCGTTCCAGCAATGCCTAAGAATCCCAATGCTACAGCTCCTCCCGTATCGCCGGAAGTAGCAACAAGCACATCCAAAAGTGCATCATTTTCTTTCGAGAAATAACCCATGATTCGGCTCATAAACCGTGCGCCGAAATCTTTAAATGCATACGATGGGCCATGAAATAATTCCAGAACTGCGGTATCGGCAGAAAGGAATTTTACCGGAGCATCGAAATTAACCGATTCGTTGATGATTTTCTTCAAATCCTGTTCTGGAATGTCATCTTGTAAAAAAGATTTCGCAATGGTAAAAGCAATTTCTTGGAACGAATAGTTTTGAATATTCTTGATAAAAAAAGGATCTAGCTTCGGAACATATTCGGGCATATACAAACCTTTGTCTTGGGGCAAGGAATTAAAAACTGCCTCTTCAAAATTGATGCGTAGATTTTTATTGTTGGTACTGTAAAATTTCATATGGCTTTAGTTGATTATTTTTGGTCCTACAGTATTGACAGCAGACACATAATGTAAACTTTCAATTTCTTTTGCCGTTAGGTGGGCGCTAATTTTCTCAGTAATTTGTTTGGCGATAGATTCGTCTTTTGTGATCGCAACGACAGATGGGCCAGAACCAGAAATCCCAAAACTTAAAGCTCCTAGATCCATCGCCATTTGTTTCATTTCATAAAATTCAGGAATCAAGATTGCTCGCGTGGGCTCAATCAATACATCTTTCATTGAACGGCTGATCAAGTCATAATCGCTTTCGTACAATCCTGCAATTAAACCAGCGATATTGCCCCACTGAGTGACCGCATCTTTCAGTGCCACTTTCCCTTTGATCAATTGCCGTGCATCACGCGTGGGTACATCAACTTTTGGAAATACAACACCAGCGTACAAATCATTCGGAACAGGCAATTTAATCACATCCAGGGGTTCATAGCCACGGATCAAGGTAATTCCTCCAAACAAAGCAGGAGCAACATTGTCAGCATGACCGTGGCCACAAGCCAAACGCTCGCCTTCCACGCAAAACGGAAGCAATTCCTCTTTGCTTAATGGATTTCCCAAAAGATTATTGATTGCAAATAAACCAGCTACTGTGCTTGCCGAGCTGGAACCTAAACCACTTCCTATTGGCATGTGCTTAATCAATTCAATCTCCACACCGAATTCATTTTCTATACCTAAATGCTGAAGCAACATTTTGACACAAGCGCTGACCGTATTTTTGTCTGGATCTAAAGGCAGTCGTCCGTCATCTCCTTGGATTGAACGAATCCGAACGCCAGGCTCTGTAGTTCTATACATCGCAACTTCATCTCCGGGTGCATCGACGGCAAAACCCAATATGTCAAATCCGCAAATCATGTTAGCAACCGTTGCTGGCGCAAAAACACGGATCTCATTTTCTATTTTAGAAAAATCCAATTGATTCTTTCTCTTCTGTAATTCCATTATAAATACTATTATGCACCAACATTTACTAAATCTGCAAACACGCCACCGGCAGTAACTTCTGCACCAGCACCAGGACCTTTCACGACCAACGGACGTTCTTTGTAACGTTCTGTTGTGAATGAAATGATATTATCCGAACCTGACAATGCATAAAATGGATGCTTATCATCTACAAACTCCAATACAATGGAAACTTTTCCATTTTCTAATTTCCCGATGTATCGAATGACCTTATTTTCGCTTTGTGCCTTATTCTTCAGTTCATCAAAATACCCATTCGCTTTCAGCAATTCCTCATAAAACGATTCGACTGATTCTGCTTTCAAACATGATTCCGGCAAAATATTTCCTAAATCTACATCAGAAGCTTCAATCTGAATTCCTGCATCACGAGCAAGAATCAGCATCTTGCGCATAAAATCAACTCCGCCCAAATCATCACGAGGATCAGGCTCGGTATATCCCAATTCTTGCGCTTGCTTAACTACATCATAAAATGATGCTTCGCCAACAAAATTATTAAAGATGTACGAAATAGTTCCGGACAAAATCGCTTCAATTTTTAGCAACCTATCTCCGCTTAACATCAAGTCTTTCAGCACGCTCACGATTGGCAGACCGGCACCAACATTTGTCTCATAATAAAAATCGACACCATGTTTTCTTGCTGTATCATGCAATAATTTATATTGATCGTAAGGACCAGAGTTCGCAATTTTATTGCAAGTAACAATCGAGATATTCGATTTAAAAATATCTTCATAATAAGATGAAGGCAATTTACTAGCGGTGTTGTCGATGAAAACACAATTTGGCAGATTCATCATTTTCATGATTTCAACGAAATTTGCTAAATCTGCAACTTCCCCATGCTCATCCAATAGGTTTTTCCAATTGGACAAGTCGATTCCCTGCACATCAAATAACATTTTTCGCGAGTTGGAAATCCCGACAACTTGAATATCCAAGTCATTGTTATTCAATAAAAAATCATATTGTTCGTGCAACTGCTTGAATAAAGTACTTCCAATATTTCCTGTCCCCAAACTAAAAACGTACAAGGTTTTCTTTAATTCAGCAAAAAATGCATCATGCACAGCGTTCAAGGCTTTGCTTAAATCGTCTTTAGAAATAATCACAGAAATATTGAATTCAGATGAGCCTTGTGCAATTGCACGCACATTAATCCCATTTCTTCCCAAAGCATGAAACAAACGGCCTGACATGCCAGGAGTTTTCTTCATGTTCTCGCCAACGATTGCCAAGATGGATAAGTTTTCTTCAACTTCTGGAATGGATAATTTATTGGCTTCCAGTTCCAATTCAAATTCTGCTGAAATCAACTCCAACGCTTTGTTCGCGTCTTCAGGATTGACCGCAAATGTGATGCTATGTTCAGAAGACGATTGGGTAATTAAAATCACATTGATTTGCTCGCGAGCTAACAAAGTAAACAAACGACCTGAAAAGCCTGTTTTGCCAATCATTCCGCTTCCGCTCAAATTGATGATTGAAATATCAGCGATGGATGAAATGCCTTTGATTGGATAAGCTGATTTATCAGATTCGAACTGGATGACCGTACCCGGAAATTCAGGTTGGAACGTATTTCGGATAACGATTGGGATTTTCTTTAAGAATGCAGGAATCATCGTTGGCGGATAAATTACTTTTGCGCCGAAATACGACAACTCCATCGCTTCAGTGTACGTCAGCGTAGCTAAAGAAAAAGCTTTGCGCACGATGCGAGGGTCCGCAGTAAGCATTCCGTTGACATCCGTCCAGATTTCAATTGCTTCTGCATTTAAAACCGAACCAAAAATAGCAGCTGTATAATCCGAACCGCCACGCCCTAAGGTTGTGATTCTTCCTTTTTCGTTGGAACCGATAAATCCAGTAACGAACAACAATTTATCAGAATGAGATTGTGCTAAAGCCTGAATCAACTGCGTAGTCAAGGGTTCCAGCACATGGGCATGGCCGAAATTAGAATCTGTTTTTACATAATGAGAAGCATCGATGAATAGCGATTCAGGAATATATTGTTCCATGATTTTGGAAACCAGGTAATTTGAACAGCGCTCACCATAAGAAACGATTAAGTCCTTGCTCTGCACGCTGATTTCTCTAAGCGCTGAAACTCCCTGAAGCAATTCTTCCAGCTCATTGAACAGCAATTTTAACTTCGTGAATACCGGATTTTGATATTTAACAGCTAGCAAAGCCTTGACAACTTCAAAATGTTTCAGCTCTAATTGTTTCAAATCATCATCGAAAGCAACTCCGACAGCAGCATCTTCAGCCATTTTCGTTAAGAGATTGGTGATTCCCGACATTGCCGACAAAACTACAAGCGGTTTTTCTCCAGCCTCGTATGATTTCTGGACAATATCCAATACAGCATTTATGCTTTCTATTGACCCAACTGATGTTCCTCCGAATTTTAATACTTTCATTCTGTTATGTTCGTTTTTATTGTGAAATAAAAAAAGCCTTCCGTTTCGGGAAGGCTTTTCTTTATGTTGTACTTTTTACTATACACTAGAATTACCTTCCCGAGAAATTTTTCCGGTAGTAATAATAATAGAAATAGTAATTGTGTTGAAATTCATATTTATCTTTTCTGCCGTAAATATAGACTAATAAATTAAATTAATGAATTAAAAATAAAAAATATTTAAAATTTTGGCAATTTATAGTCGATTTGATTGAATAATTGACATATAGACCAATCTTTTGAAGCATTGCTCAGCGAAAGGTTGTGTCAATAAACGTTAAAATCAAATGTTAAAAATGTTAAAGGTTTGTTAAAGAAATGAGCTTTTGTTTGGAAAATTAGACAGTATGTAGTACATTCGCTTCAGTTCTAATAAAAAACAGAGCAATTTGTCGAAATCAGAACTAAGTTTTTGTAAATAAAAGCGATTAAATGAATACAAAGAAACTAGTGGCAGGAATGCTCTTCATAGGCTTATGTCTAGTGTCGCAGGCACAAACAAATAATCAAACAAAATCAGCTGACCCTGATAATTTAGCAAAAGAATACTTCTCTCAAATCATGGGCGTTGCGGTAAACGCAACAACTAATACGAAACTTTATCAATTTGTGTACGAATGGTTAGGAACTCCATACCGTTTAGGTGGTGATTCTAAACGCGGTATTGATTGTTCTAAGTTTTCGTTGGCTTTGTACGAAAATGTATTCAATACAACCATCGGGTATAACAGCAGAAATCAATACACAAATGTTACTCCAGTACGCAAAAATGATTTACAAGCGGGAGATTTAGTATTTTTCAAAATCAGAAGCAAAAGCATTACGCACGTTGGTGTTTATTTAGGAGATGACAAATTTGCACATGCTTCATCAAGCAAAGGTGTAATGGTAAGTAACCTGAACGAAGCTTATTGGAAAAGATATTACTACAATGGCGGACGTCCGAAATTAGATGAAGAGCACCGCATCATGACTGCAGATATATCTAAAAACGATAAAGATAATTTGAACTAAGCGAAACAATCGTTTCAAAAAATATACAGCGGGATTATCCATCAAGATAATCCCGTTTTTTATGCCCATTTTATTCAATTCAAAAACAGAAACAAATCGATTTTGCTATTCAGAATCTGAAATCATGTAGGTTTAATTAAAAATGAATTAGTAATTTTACGAGAATTCAAACAATCCGTATGTCGACAAAGAAAACGTTAATTCTAAATAAAGAACAGATTAAACAAAAATCCTTGAGAATAGCTTATCAGATTATCGAAGACAATTTTGATGAGCCATCATTTGCGTTGGTAGGGATTGCTGAAAGAGGCTATTTTTTTGCGCAGCGCCTACAAAAAATATTGCAAGAGATTGCACCTGAAAAGCAAATTGATTTGTTAAAAGTTTCTGTTGTGAAAAACAAAAGAAGCTTGGAAGCAAAAACTGACCAACCAATAGAAAGCGTAAAAAACAAAGTGATTATTCTTGTCGATGACGTATTGAATAGCGGAAGGACGCTTGCGTATGGTTTAGGAGCTTTTATAGATGTTCCTTTAAAGAAAATGCGCACAGCTGTCCTTATTGACAGAAGCCATCATAAATTCCCTATTTTCAGTGATTATTATGGACTGAAATTATCAACCATTTTAAAAGAACATGTAGAAGTTGTTCTTGAAGAATTCGATAACGAAGAAGATGCTGCTTATTTGATTTAAGCAGCATCTTCTTTACCTATTTATGGCTCGAAAAAGTCTAGCTTTTTGAAATCTTCAATTTAGTTCCTATTCTAAGGTTTGCATTTCGCAGATTATTATCCGACTTAATTTTCGTTACAGTCGCTCCCTTATACTTACTGGCAATTCCTGACAAGGTATCTCCTTTTTTCACGACGTAGGTAATGTACTTCGCGCTCGTCGCCGGTTTACTCGCCAATCGAGTATTTTCAGGCTTGCGGACAACTAAATTTCTGCCGCTTATTGAGCTCTTTGATGTCAATGAATTCCAAGAACGAAGCTCTTGAACAGAAACGCCATATCTATCGGCTAAAGCAGTCAATGTTTCACCATTTCTAACTTTATGCGTCGAGCTAGTGTATTGGTTCGTTTTCTCAATGGAAGCATATTCAAATGCTACAGGAAGATTTGCCGGAGAATTCAATGCGGCATAAACTAACGAATCATTTAAACTGCCTTCGTGAGGCAACAACAAGCGTTGAGGCAATTCCACAGAACCATTCACAATATTCTTTTTGTAAGAAGGATTAAACTTCTTTAAAATATCCAGCGGTAAATTAACGGCTGAGGCAACATGCTGTAGATTTACGGGCTTATCGACCATCAATACCTCGTAATCCATAGCCATTTCTGAATTTGGAATTTCTAAGCTGTATTCGTTGCTGTGATTAAGCACATAAGTCATTGCGATGAATTTCGGAATGTAATTCCTCGTTTCTTGTGGCAAGAAAGATGACAGTTGCCAAAAAGTTGGCTGATTAATTCCTGAACGAGCAATCGCTCTGCGCACACAACCTCTTCCGCAGTTGTATGAGGCCAAAGCCAGCAACCAATCGTTGAACTCATCATAAGCCTCAAACAAATACTTTGAAACCGCGTATGAAGTTGCATACGCATCTTTACGCTCGTCGACATAGGTATTCATCGAAAGGTCATATATTTTAGCCGTGGGATACATGAATTGCCATGGGCCTACAGCTCCAGAGGTCGACACCAAATTAGGGTCTAAAGATGATTCAACTACTGATAAATACTTCACTTCATCGGGAAGTCCAGTTTCCGCAAAAATCTTTTCGTAAATCGGAAAATAAAATTGGCTTAAACCTAGCAGCTTCTCTATGTAAGGTTTGTAATTTCTTGAGACATACTTTTCCAGATAAGCTTTCACCTGGTCATTGTATTCTAAAGGAACCGTTTTTTGGATTCTTTGCAGACGTTTGACAATCATCACGTCTTCATCATCAAATGAAATTTCTTTCTGAGCATGTTGTTTAATCGAATCGAGGTGATTGTAGATAATTTCGTTTTGCTTCTCTACATTGGTCAAAATAATGCTTTGAAAAACGCCGCTTCCAGATTCTTCGGCGATTTCCTGAGCACTTACTTTTTGGACAACTAAAACAAATAATACGGTTAAAATTTTTAAAAATGTTCTTTTCATAGATTATTCCAACTATTGGTTTTGAGAAATGCTATAAATAAAAAAGTTTCATTAAGTCCTTAGACCTAATGAAACTTTCGTATCATTTAGAATGATAAATTAACGTTGATTGTTAACTGTATCATTATTGGGTGTAGTCGTGTTGTTGTTGCTGTTATGTTCTGCTGGCTCTTCACGTTGACCATCTTTAAACTCCTTCACACCGCGACCTAGACCACGCATCAATTCAGGGATTTTTTTACCCCCAAATAACAATAGAACCAATACCACTATGATGATAATTTCTTGAGTTCCAATAAATAATAACCCTGATGTATACATAACTTTTAAATTTATAGCTTTTAGCAAACTGCTAAGCACATATTAACAAATATAACTATTTTTTTTATTACTCTTATTTCCCAATCCAAATTTCAGGGTTCACAGCGTTCGTACCTTGGTAAATCGTTAAGTCAATTGTGGAGAATCCTAAATCTGAATTTTCTCCCGCAACCCCTACTGATTGACCTGTACTTACTTTTTGTCCCTTCGAAACGGATATTGATTTTAAATTCGAATACACCGTAAAGAACTCTCCATGCTGCACAGCAACCGCTCCTGTTCCACCCATCATAATCGCTACTGTAACAGTCCCTGAGAACACAGCCTTGACTGGAGCACTATCGCCCGTACGAATCGTGATGTAATCATTGAATACACGCACGCCTCTTTCCACCGTATTCATACCATAACGCGCAACAATGTTCCCTTGCGAAACTGGCCAAGGCAATCCGCCTCGGTTGGCTTTGAAATCTGCAGAAAGTTTTGTCGCTTCCGGTGTTGCATTTAATACCGCAGAACCCGTTTTCTTTTCTACTGTTTTCTCAGCTTCTTCTACCGTTTTTCCTGTTCTTCTCGCTTCGGCCTCAGCCAAACGACGAACGCGTTCCTCTTCTGCACGTCTAGCAGCTTCCACCTCGCGGCGTACAGCATTCTTGATTGCTGCATCCAGTCGTTTAAGCTCCTGTTGTTTCTTGGTCAATTGACCTCGGAATGTACGTTCTTCTTTGGCTAATTGATTTAACTCCCTTGAATGTTCCGAACGGTCTTTGGCAATTACAGCACGTTCCGCTTGTTGTTCCTTCAACAAAGCATTTTGTGTTTGCTTATCGCGTTCCAGTTGAGCAATCTTAAGCTCAATTTCTTTTTGCGTTTTCTCAATTTCACCAGCTTTAACTTTACGCGCATCATTGAATTGCTGTAAATACTTCACACGCTTAAAGCCCTGGTTAAAATCTTTGGATGCAAAAATAAACATCATCTTATTGTATGCGTTCTTATTGCGAAAAGCGAACAAAATCATCTTTTCGTAATCCTTACGCATTTTCTCTAATTCAGCTTTTAGCGAGGAGACGGCTTGGTTGTTTTTTGAAATCTGATTGTTCAATACCCTCAATTCTGAATTGATGGTGCTGATTTTATCTTCCCGAAGGTCTAACTGCCTGCTTAATGCAGAAACCTCCTTTTGAGATAATAATTTTTCTTGCGTTTTCGCTCGAATAATTTTTTGAAGTTCAGCGATTTCAGAATCTATCTTCTCTCGTTGTTTCTTTAATTCCAAACTACTTTGAGCAAAAGTAATTCCGACACAGAGAAACAATAAACTTATACTTGCTACTATTTTTTTAAAATACATGAACCGCACTAATTTCTTTTTCGGTTTTAAAACTTTCAAAAATAAGGATATACACAATACGAAAGTAAAAAAACTGAATTTAATATCTTTGTATCACTAATTTATTACTTTGTATCGCGACGGAACTGCGAAAGGAATTTCCACATTTTCGTTAAATTCTAACTTGCTATATTCCAAATTAGCTTTAACTTCGATGTTGTCTCCTTGCGCCTGCAACGAAAATACTTGCGGGAATCCGTGCCCATTTACTGTTGTATAATTTCTATACGTTGCTTCCATATTTTGATTTACGCCATTTTCAGTCAATTTAAACAGGTAAGGCCTATGACTTTCATTTAGGCCATAATTAAATGTCAAATCATCTTTGATTCCAATAATCTGTACATCATCCTCGCTTGAAGCAACTTGAACATTTTCGGTCCTTAACAAATTCGAAGAAATGTTTCCGACCAATAAATCTTGCAGAATATCAAATGTAACGCCTTCGCTTGTGTAATTATAGATGTAACTGAAAGGTTTGCTGATATAGGTGCTTTGCAGTTTATTCAAGATTTTGACACTATCCGGAGTGATCAAAACACGCGCAACTTCAATTCCCAATAAAGCAGTCACCGAAATCCAGATTGCTTTATCTTTTTGGATGCGAATATTTGCCGTCACATCATGAGATGCTTTATTCAACGAAACTTTAGCTTTAGCTTTACCCGAAAACGTAAAATAATTCAGGTTACTTACTTCAAACGTCTTAATGACATTGTTGTTTTCTATCGTACCTTTTGACATATTCTTTTTTCTTGATGCTGCATTTTTCTTTGAATGACATCCGCTCAAGAGCACAATCATCAGCGAAAATAATGCGGTTTTAATCAATATACTTTTTCTCACTAATCTTTAATTTAATTTTTTGATTTTGTTCTGTATCACCGGAGCTTAAAGTCAATGCCTTTTCCCATTGCTTTATTGCGTCCTTCTCTCTCCCATTTTTCATTAAAATATCTCCATAATGTTCGAACAATACCGCCGACACATCTGAACCTCTTACTGCTTTTTCAATCCAAACTAACGCTTCCGGATAATTTCCTTGCTGAAACAACACCCAAGCATAGGTATCTTGATAAGTGCCCGAATTCGGGTCAATCTCATTTGCTCGCTTAGCATGTTGCGCAGCTGTTCCTAAATCCTGTTTCCGCAACGACAAATAATAAGCGTAATTATTCAGCGCCGACACATTTTCTTCATCCAAACGAATCGCTTCTTCATAAGCCACGTCGGATGCAGAAACCATTTTCAATTCATGGTACAAATCTCCCAATGAACCATAAATCATCGATTGAACAAATTCATTTTCGTTGGTGCTTAAATTTAATGCCTGCTCAAGGTATTCTCTAGCTTGCGCCGTATCTTTATCAAGCATGTAGGCTATTCCTGTAAAGTACGTAAGAATAGCACTGCTTGGATTTGTATGCATTGCTTCTTGTCCATGCGCGATAGCAGATTTAAAATCACTCATCGACAATTCGACGTTAATCAGCTTTCTCCAAGCATCGACGTGTCTCGGATTAATCCCTACAGCAGTTAAAAACAGCGAACGGGCTTCCGACAATTGCGTCTTTATCCAAAGCACATCGCCCTTGAATACATGGCTATCGGCAATGCGTGGATATTTTAGCACCAATATATTTGCAAGCTCTTGCTTTTGGTCAAGCGTCAATTTATTTTGTCCATTAATGACCGATTGCATGACCCGATGTTTGTCAATGTATTCGACCATATCCGATTTGAAAGCCATTTTCAAGGCATCAAATGCCTGAACTTCTTTCTTGCTCGCCATCATTGCGTCAGCTAAGTCGAGGTATAACAAATCATCTTTTGAATTTTTGAGACCCTCTTGCAAAACGATTACCGATTGTTTAGGATTTTGTTCCTGAAGATAGATGTATCCCAATGTGCTATATACCTGACGGATTGGAGATGCCTGTTTCTGCCATTTCACCAAAATAACTTTAGCTTCATCCAAGCGCTTCAAATCGACTAGGATTTCAGCCTTTAATACATCGATCGTATCCGACTCTCCCAATACTTCGACCGCTTCATCGTAACTTTTTAAGGCAAGTTCAGATTGCTTGCTGGTATGGAGCAACATGATTTTCTCACGTCTTAATTGCGAAATGCTCGGATTAAGCGCAATCAGTTCATCGACTAACAATATGGCAGAAGCGAAATCACCTTTACTTTTGTACAATTCCATCAGGTAATTCGAATAAAGCAAATTGGTTTTCTCCAATTCATAAGCCGACTTGGCCGAAGGAATCGCGGTGTCTAAATCACGGCCTTGTCCATAAATCAATGCTTTCGCATAATGAACCTCGGAAGCATCTGGATATTCTTTCAAAATCTCATCAAGCGTGGCCAATGCATTGGGAATGTCCCCAGTTTTCAACCGCTCTTCTACCTGCATTAACTTATTATGGTAAGGCTTCTCGAGCTGTTGCGCTGTTACACTACCTAAACTGCTTAATTGCAAGAAAACATAAAAGGCGACTACTAAACTGAAATATTTATTTTTACTCATTAAAAAACTGAATTTTTGAATTATTTATTTCGATGAATTTCACGTTTACAATTCATCTAATTTAACAAAGATGACTAAAATTCCATTAAGTTTAATTTAACAACCCTTAATAATTGTTAAATCAAAATTGCGAAGGACACAGATGTACGATTAAATAACGTATAAACCTGTATAACATTTTAGAAGATATTATTTTTTTACAATAAATATATTTCATACCTTTGCAGTCCTAATTGTAGTGAGTACAGTAGGATAAAATAATTTTATAAATAATTAATCAAAAGCAAGTGAATACGTTAAGTTACAAAACTGTCTCTGCCAACAAGAACACCGTTACCAAGGAATGGATCGTTGTTGACGCTGAAGGCGAGATTTTGGGGCGTTTGGCTAGTGAAATCGCGAAAGTTATTCGCGGAAAGAATAAGCCTTCCTTTACCCCTCACGTAGACTGCGGTGATAATGTAATCGTTATCAATGCAGACAAAATTAGATTGACAGGAAACAAAATGGGCGACAAAACTTATGTTCGCTACACAGGTTATCCAGGTGGTCAACGTTTCGTGACTCCAAAAGAGTTATTGGCAAAACATCCTGAGCGCATCGTTGAGAAAGCGGTACGCGGTATGTTACCTAAAAATCGTTTAGGTCGTCAATTGTTTAAAAATCTTTTTGTTTATGCTGGTGGCGAACACAAGCATGAGGCACAAAATCCAAAACCAGTTAAATTTTAAGGAGAACCGACATGTCAACAACTAATACTTCAGGAAGAAGAAAAACTGCTGTTGCCCGCATCTACTTAGGCGCTGGTAGCGGTAACATTACCGTAAACGGTAAAGATTACAAGGAATATTTTCCAACATTGCCTTTGCAATATATCGTAACACAATCATTAAGTGTTGCTGAAGCTGTTGCAAATTTTGATGTTAAAGTTAACGTTCAAGGTGGTGGTGTCAAAGGACAAGCGGAAGCTGTTCGTTTAGCTATTGCGAAAGCATTAGTAGAACTTGACCCAGAAGTTAAACCAGCATTGCGCGCAAAAGGATTGGTAACTCGTGATGACCGTATGGTTGAGCGTAAGAAACCAGGACGTCGCAAAGCTCGTCGTAAATTCCAATTCAGTAAACGTTAATCTAAGGAGGCACAAAAAATGGCAAGAACAACTTATCAAGACTTATTGGATGCAGGTGTGCACTTTGGTCACCTTACTCGTAAATGGGATCCGAAAATGGCTAAGTACATTTTCATGGAACGTAACGGCATTCACATTATCGATTTAAATAAAACTTTAACGAAATTGGACGAAGCTGCTTCAGCTATCAAACAAATCGTTAAATCTGGTCGCAAAGTATTATTCGTAGCGACTAAAAAACAAGCGAAAGAAATCATTGCTCAACAAGCACAGGCTGCAAACATGCCTTTCGTTACAGAGCGTTGGTTAGGTGGTATGCTTACCAACTTCGCTACAGTACGTAAATCCATCAAAAAAATGTCAAACATTGACAAAATGCAAAAAGATGGAACTTACGATGTATTATCTAAAAAAGAAAAATTGATGATTCAACGTGAGCGTATTAAATTAGAAAGCCTTTTAGGAGGTATCGCTGATTTAAACCGTTTACCTGCTGCTTTATTCATCATTGATGTGAAAAAAGAACACATCGCTGTTGCTGAAGCAATGAAATTGAACATCCCTACTTTCGCAATGGTAGATACAAACTCTGACCCTACGAACATTGACTTCCCTATTCCAGCGAATGATGATGCGACTAAATCCATCAGCTTAATCGCTAACGTAATCGGACAAGCAATCCAAGAAGGATTAGACGAACGTAAACGTGATAAAGAAGATGACGTCGAAAAAGAAGCTGCTGCTGCTAAAGCGGCTGTGGATAACGGAGAGGAAGCAGTTGATGCGAACAATCCTGGAAGACGCGCTCGTAAATCAAAAGACGTAGAATAATTTTCTATAGCAAACCGGATAAACATCGCTAGTTTCAGGAAATTATTCCTTAAGCCAGTATGTTTGTCCGGTTTTTTTCTTAATTAAACTTAACAGCAAAACCTTATTTTAATAACATGCTGTTATCATTCAACTAGTAATTTTATAAAAAAAAATATCATGTCAGTACAAATTTCTGCATCAGATGTAAACAAATTGCGTCAACAAACAGGCGCAGGTATGATGGATTGTAAAAAAGCTTTAGTAGAAGCTAACGGTGACTTCGAAGCTGCCGTTGACTATTTACGTAAAAAAGGTGCTAAAGTAGCTGCAAGTCGTCAAGATCGCGAATCTAACGAAGGAGTAATCATTGCAAAAGCATCTTCGGATAAAAAATCAGGAGTAGTTGTTGAAGTAAACTGTGAAACAGATTTCGTAGCTAAAAATGCTGATTTTATCGCTTTCGCGGAATCAATCGCTGAAACTGCTTTGGCTAACAAACCAGCTTCTTTAGATGATTTGAAAGCTTTAGAAATCAATGGTGTTAAAATCGCTGATTTATTGATCGACCAAACTGGTAAAATCGGAGAGAAAATCGAAGTTTCTACATACGAAACTGTTGAAGCTCCTGAAGTTGTAGCTTATATCCACGCAAACTACCGTTTAGGTGTTTTAGTTGGTCTTTCTGCTGCTGGCGAAGGTGTTGAAGCTGCTGGAAAAGATGTTGCTATGCAAATCGCGGCAATGAATCCAGTTGCTATCGATAAAGATGGTGTTGATTCTCGCACAATCGAGCGTGAGTTAGAGATCGCGAAAGAGCAAATCCGTGCAGAAGGTAAACCAGAAGAAATGGTTGAGAAAATCGCTGCTGGAAAATTAAACAAATTCTACAAAGACAATACGTTATTGAACCAAGAATTTGTTAAAGATTCTTCTAAAAACATCACTCAATTCTTAGATGGTGTTTCTAAAGGATTAACAGTTTCTTCATTCAAACGTGTACAATTAGGAGCTTAATTCTAATTCGTCACCGAATAGCAAAAAATCCCGCTTAGCAATAAGCGGGATTTTTTTGTGCTTCATAATCCTAGATTTGGATAGAATAACCTAATTTTAGTCTGTCAAAATAGTATTTCATGATTTCATTAGTAAAAACCGATTCCTCGGATAGAGATTTTCGAAGCCTCGTTAAAGAATTAGATAGCGATTTAAAAATACGTGATGGAGATGAGCATGATTTTTATCATCAGTTTAATAAAATTGATGCTCTCAAACAGGTTCTAGTTGCTTACGAGAATGAAACCGCAGTGGGTTGCGGAGCAATCAAGGAATTTTCAAAGGATGCCATGGAGGTCAAACGCATGTACGTGCTTCCCTACCAGCGAGGAAAAGGAATTGCAAGCAAAATTCTTGCAGGTTTGGAGAACTGGGCATCTGAACTTGGTTATGCATCTTGCGTATTAGAGACAGGAAAGAAACAGCCGGAAGCCATTGCTTTGTACAAAAAATCGGGCTATCGAATCATACCTAATTATGGACAATACATTGGAATCGAAAACAGTATTTGTTTTGAGAAAACAGTCTAAACAACCTTTAAATTTATCATATATGAAAATCATCAAAAACACAATCTTGGGTGCATTAGCGATTGCCTTGTTTATGGCATGTTCGGATACTAAGAATTCAGGAACTTCAGAATCTACGAGCAATCTTGCAGATACGGCAAAAGAGAAAATTGAAATCTCCAACTTGCTCGACTCGTTCAATGTGGCTGTTGCCAATGCGGACTTCGACAAATATTTTAACTATTACACCGAAGACGCAATCTTTATCGGAACGGATGCCACGGAGCATTGGGATAAGAAAGCGTTTATGGCTTGGGCGAAACCCTATTTTGATTCAAAAGAAACCTGGAATTTCAAATCGTTAAAACGACATATTTATTTTGGAAAGCATGACGATATCGCTTGGTTTGACGAATTGCTGGATACGCAAATGAAAATCTGCAGAGGTTCTGGCGTGCTTGTTAAAGTTGGCGAGGAATGGAAAGTACAGCAATATGTATTGTCTATGACCATTCCGAATGATGATCTAGATGCTGTATTGAAAATCAAATCTCCAAAAGAGGATAAATTAATTCAGGAATTGAAAAGCAAAAAATAAGCATAAATTTATTATTGTTTACAAGCCTTGATGGTGTCTTCAGCATAGCGTTGCAACTACATTCGCTATTCTAATACCGAATTAATTATTTCGTTTTTCATAATATAAGTTACTAAAAATATGTATTTTTATTTCGCCAATAAAAGACCGAAATACTAACAAATATGGGGCAATTAAAAGAGGACAACAGACTGCTCGCATCTCTAGCAGTATTTAGAGAATTATACAATTCCGAAAAAGACGTATATGGTATTATCTCTATATTCTTGGCGGACCTAATTAAAATTGAAAATCTATATAGTTTCAGCTTAAATGAAATAACTTCTAAACTCAACAATACGTTTGAATTTGAAATTCCTGATGCTGTCGTGAGAACATCACTTGGCAGGCTAACATTCTTAGAAAAACAGCAAGGAGCTTATTTTGTAAAAGATTTTTCAAATATTGACACGCATACTTTTGACCAAAAAAGACAAACGATCCAATCCAATAATGAGACTATAATCGATAATCTTTTCAAGTTTATAGAAACAGAAAAAAAAGTAACACTTTCAGAAAAGGATAAAGAAAAGATTTCACATTCATTTTGCTGTTTTCTACTTGATGTCAATAATGGAGATGAATACGTTGAGTATGTTACATCATTTATTTTAAATAGAGAAGCTGATATTGATTTTAAACAACAACTAAATTTAATACGGGAAGGAGTAATATTATACAGTGGAATTAAGTATAACAATAACATTAATGACTTAGGAACTTGGAGAACCGAACTTACCATATTTATCGATACCGAAATTTTATTTCATATTGCGGGCTTTAACGGTGAACTTTATCAAAAATTGGCGACTGACTTTTTAAATTATGTTAAAGAGATAAATCAAAAAGCACAAAAAAAGCTAATTAAATTAAAGTATTTTGAGGAAGTAAAAAATGACATTGAAGGCTTCTTCACGAAAGCAAGACACTTAATTGAAGGGAATGAAAGACCATATCCAAACGTAACGGCTATGGTATCAATTATTAACGGTTGCAAATCGGCAGCTGATATTTTGGGAAAGAAATCTGACTTCTACACTTTACTCAAATCTTACGGTATAGAGGAAGACAATTTCAGGGATTATTTCAATCCTAATAATCACAAATATAACATCGTAAGTCAAGATATAATCGAAAGTGTGAGCAAAGAAATTGATAAGGATGCAGAGCCTTTTTTAAGATTTTTAAATTATGTCTCTATTCACCGAAAAGAAGCTAATTCTAATAATTTTGAAAATATAGGTTTCTTATTGTTAACAGGCAATTCGACAACTTTGAAAGTCGCTTGGAATGAATTAATGAAAGATGAAGGCTTTGTTCCAATGGCTACACATCTAAGCTTTCTTACAAATAAATTTTGGTTTAAACTCAATAAAGGCTTTGGTAAGGCATCATTGCCGACATCATTTGACATAATAACAAAATCTCAAATAATTCTTTCAAAAGTCCTAAATGATAATGTGGGTGCTAAATATGAAGAATTACAAAACGATTACAATAAAGGAAAACTAACAGAGGAACAAGCAAAAGCCCGTATTATTGACCTTCGTAATAAAGTTAGAAAGCCGGAAGAAATAAAGAATGATACAGTAAACGATGTCCTAAATGCTATTACTGAAGATAGTTTAGAGAAATTTATTGAAGAACAAACCCACTTTAAAATTAAGGCAGAACAACAGCAAGAAAATAACGTAAAACTTATTGAACAGTTAGAAACCAAAAGAGATATTGAAACACAATTATTGGCGACAAAAAAGGATTTATTGCAAGAAAAACTCAACCTAAAAGACACTCTTGAAAAACAACGAAGACCACTTGAAAGGAAAGCTAAGAAAAAATATCAAAACTTAAAGACATTAATTGGAAGCATCATTTTAGCATATTACATTCTATTCATAGTAGCTATTTTCCATTTTACGTGGAACATAATGGAACAATATACATTTATACTAAGTATTATCCCTGTGGTTGCTTCAATTATCTATTTGTTGATGACAGAGCAAACTATAAACCCATTGAAATATTTGAAAATTCTAGAAGAACGATATTTAACTCAAACATATGACGAGTTCAATTTTGACCTAAATAAAGTCTCAGAAAATGACGCTGAAATAGGCAAACTAGAAACAGAAATAATAGAACTAAAAAAAGCCAGCGGGTAACATGGTATTGCCAAAAGCGATACTGAAGTGCTTCGATTGAACTTTATTGCTAAAAATCCCTGCGTTAGGCAATACCAGAAACTTTAACGATAATAGCTGACAAACTCATCGCTGAAAAATATGGAATCATTTTTATTAAAAGGAGAAAATGGATATATCAAGGTCGAATTAGAACAAGTTTTTGATTTTCCGAATGGAACTAGTCATTGGGGAGGGTATGATGTAAAAACAAATATTGAAATCAAATCTGGAAATTTTAAAGTAAATTCTTCCTTTTATACTTCAACTGGTGAAATTTATCTTTTTTATAATTCTTTAAAGGAAAAAAATAACTTGTTAAGTGGACAAGTATTTTACAAAAATCACGAAGAAAACACCTTAATAACTTTGACTTACGACGATCTCGGGCACATCGTTGTTGAAGGTACTTTTTCAGAAGAAAATCAATTCAGCAATAACTTAGATTTTGAATTCCATACTGACCAATCTTATATCAAATACACAATAAAGGAACTCGAAACTATTGTGAACAAATATGGAGGAATGACAGGAATAAAAGATAAATAAATTGCTACTACATCTATCAGTGTATTGCCAAAAGCGGTGATGAACGGCTTTGATTGGACATTTGTGCAAGGTTCAACATTCGTTCTTAGATTGAATCTTATTGCTAAAATTCCCTGCCTTCGGCAATACCCAAAACGTTAGCGGCAAGCGTAACCGACCGTACTTCCACAACCAGGCGACAGAATATTGAATGAAAAAATACACGGCAAACTACTCATATACAAATCCGAATTTTGTAATTCAGAACCTTGTAACAAATCAGACAAATTCTGACTTGTTACCGGTTTTGTGTGTAACGAAAAACATTTTGCAACGTGGTTTCCCGACAACTCTTTCAAAATATCTGCAATCTCAATTAGGCGAAATTCACAAACTTGAGAACCTTGAAGAACGCTTTTTGTTTGCCACAAATCAGACACCTGTTTGGAACAACACCATAAAAGGCGACAGAGAACGCAACTACTTTCCTTGTTTATTATTCTGCTGTCTTGAATATTTTTTCTATTACCTACTCCATACTATGTAAAGTATTTGTTTCAGATTTATAATTTTTAGGCAGTTTAGATAACATGAACCACACTATAAAAAGACAAATAACTCCTGCTGACAAACCTATTTGCAAGGCTAATAAATAATCATTTTTAAAATGATCGCTCTCAAGTATTGAATAAAATATCCCCCCAATTATACTGATTCCTAACGCAGAAGCAGTCTGTTGAAAAGTAGAAAATATTCCGGAAGCAGCACCAGCATCTTTTTCCTCAATATTATTCAACACTACATTTAATAGAAATGGAAGCACTAAACCATTGCCTAATCCATATATTCCTAAAAACAACATAGAAACAAATGGAATGTCTTTCTGGGAAAAATATATAATTTGTAAAACAAACGATATTAAAATAATTATTAAACCTAATTGTAGAACACGTTTTCCATATTTTGGCAGTAATTTTCCTGCAAATACTGATGAAATCATGAATAAAATAGCATGAGGAATAAAATACATACCGCAAGCCAAGGCTGATATTCCTAAACCACTTTGTAAATAAACAGCAACAATCAATAAATATGCAGTATGTAGCATAAAATGAAATAATACAGCAAACAACCCTATTTTGAAATCTTTTAATTTGAACAGTGAAATATCAATTAAAGGATCTTGCTTGTTCAGTAGTTTAGTTTTTTGAATAATAATAAACCGCAATAGAAATGTTATGGTCAATAATGTCATTGCATAAAACCACCAAGGAAATCCATTTTCTCTACCCTCAGTCAAAGCATAAATCATACAAGCTAAGCCAAAGGTTAAATACAGAGCTCCCTTATAATCGAATCTTACTTTTTCTAATTTTGGTGTTTCAGGCAAATAAAAATGTATTGCTAATAGAGATAATATACCAATAGGAAGATTAATGAAAAATATTAATCTCCAACCTTCAATTACAAAATGTGTTTCAGCTAAATATCCACCTAAAACTTGTCCAATGATAGCAGCAATGCTCAATGTAATACCATACCAACCAATCGCTATGGCTCTTTCCTTACTATTTGTAAACAATACTTGAATTAATGAAATAGATTGTGTTACCATAAATGCAGAACTTACACCTTGAAAAAATCGAGCAACATTTAATTGTGTTGCATTTTGGCTTAAACCACATATACAAGATGTAATTGTAAACGCCAACATTCCCCAAAAGAAAACTTTCTTTTTACCTAAAAAATCACCAGCACGCCCTCCAGTTATCAAGAAACAAGCACTTCCTAATAAATACGAAGCAATGACTAATTGTATCTCCGCATCTGAAGCATTTAAATTTGCCTTGATAGTCGGAATTGCAACATTGATGATGAAAATGTCAATAACATACAATAAGGGTGCAGTAAGCACTACAAAAAGTGCAAACCACTTATTAACAGCAGTTTTCATGAAAATTAAAAATTAAAAAGCGTTGAAAGGTATTTACTAGGAATTTTGACTTTCTAATTCTAAAAGCCATTTTTTGCGCCAAATACCCCCACCATAACCTGTAAGGCTACCGTCTGCCCCAATGACACGATGACAGGGAATTATTATAGAAATAATATTCATTCCATTGGCATTTGCAACTGCTCGAACAGATTCTGGACTACCAATATAAGTTGCTTGTTGTTTATAAGATTTTGTTGTACCATACGGAATGTCTTTAAGAGCTTTCCATACACTATTTTGAAAATCAGAGCCTGGAGTATGCAAAGGGACTGTAAATTGTTTTCGTTTTCCTTCAAAATATTCTTTCAGTTCATTTTCTAATAAAAGGAAATGTGCATTATCACCCTGAACAATGGTTGCATTTAATGATTTGGCAAGAGATTTAAATTCAGTTTCGAGCATTTTTCTGTCCGTGAATTCAAGCAAGCAAACCCCTTTTTCTGTAGCACAAACATACATTGTACCTAAAGGTGTTTCAATTCTTTTTAAATCAATAATATTTTGTTGTTTACTATTTTTAGGAGAAACACCAAAAATTTGTTTAAAAGAATCTCCAAATCCACTTAATGAATCAAATCCTGAATTAAAAGCAACATCTGTTACAGATTCTCCTTTTCGGATTTTCTTGAATGCTGAATTTATTCTAAACATTCGCTGATAAGCTTGGAAAGTAATTCCGTGATTTCTCATAAACCAACGTCTTAATTGATTGGGTTCAATACCACGCTTAACCAAATCGAAATCTTTAAATTTCAGACTTGGGTCTTCTGAGAGTTCGCTTAAAATTTGTTTAATGTAAAATGGCGTTTCATTTAGCAAATCCAAAGGATGGCATACTTTACAAGGTCTATATCCTTTTAATATACATTCTTTGGTAGATTTATAAAACTCAATATTTTCTGGCTTTGGTTTTCTTGCTGTACAAGATGGGCGACAAAATATCCCTGTTGTTTTTACGGCAGTAAAAAATACGCCTTCAAAAGCAACATCTTTATCTAAAATAATCTGATACATTTGTTCAAAATCTAGTTCCATAACTTTTTCGCTTTACGTCATTGAACAAAATTAAAACAGCTCCACTCTATATACAACCGAAAAATTGACAAGTATTTTTTTAGTGCAAAATATTTTTATTTTTCTTTCAAATTGCTCTCCAAAAACAACTCGTGTAATTTTTGTTGTAGCAGTTTTTTGTCGGGTAATTGCATTTGGTATTCGGCAACCATTGTGGGCGAAAGGCTTCTGCTTAAGGCATATTCTACCACTTCGCTGTCTTTGTCTTTACACAATAATATACCAATACTCGGATTTTCATTGGCTTTTTTTACATCACGATCTAGAGCTTCGAGATAGAAATTGAGTTGACCTAAATGTTCAGGCTTAAACTTATCAGCTTTCAATTCAAAAGCTACCAAACATTGTAATCCTCGATGATAAAATAATAAATCGACATAGAAATCAGAGTTTCCAACTTGAACTTTGTATTCTTCGCCGATAAACAAAAAATCCTTACCCAATTCTAAAATGAAATTTTTCATTTGATGGATTAAGCCTTTTTGTAAATCACTTTCGTTGAAAGGTTCGGGAAGGTTTAAGAAATCGAAAATATAACTGTCTTTAAATGCGTTGGTAATATCTGAGTTTATTTCTTTTAACGCTGTAGGAAGTTTAGCATTTCCAATCATTGTACGCTCAAAAACAGCACTATTAATTTGGCGTTCTAATTCTCTTACGCTGTAATTTTCTATAATACTTAAACGAATGTAAAATTCTCGCTCTTCTTCGGTTTTACGACGTGAAAAAATTGTTCGATGATGTGTCCAGCTTAGTTGAGCCAAAAGGGTTTTTCTAATATCCTGAGGTTGAAATTCAAATTGTGTCCCCACTGGGGCGACAATTTCATTATTTTGATTATCAGCGTTTTGTGATTGTCTCCCCGCTGAGGCGACAAATTCAACATTGGCATAAGTTTCATAAAATTGTATCATTCTATACAAATTAGCACGATTGAAACCTTTCAATTCTGGATTGTTTTTTTGAATGAAATTTGCCAATTCATCCACGGTTTTATCGCCCCATTCTGCAACAGAAAGTTTTTGTTTGATGTAAGCTCCGATATTCCAATATAGGTTAATTAACTCCACATTTACAGCTTTTACCGCATTGTTACGAGATTGTTGTATTAAAAGAATAATGTCTGTAAACTGTTGTTCCATAGCTTTCTGAATATGTTGTAAAATTACAAATTATTGTTGCTGATTATGATGTATAAAAGACTAATTCACGTATTGTTCTACCGCTTTGTCTAATTCTTCACTAATCACTTTAGCGTAAATCTGCGTTATGCCGATGTCTGAATGGTCTAAAAGTTTTGAGACATATTCTATACGCATTCCATTATTTAACGCATTTGTAGCAAATGTATGTCGGCTTAAATGAAACGATAAACCAAAAGGCAATTCCATATCCTTACCTAATCTTCGCAATTTTTGACCGCACAAAATATTTTTCGCATTAATGATATGGGCTTGGTATTCTTCATTGGCATCAAACATTTCCACATCTTCAATAATTGGGAAAACAAAATCCGAAGGTGGTGAAATTTCTGTTTTGTATTTGTTCAAAATATCAATTGCAATCTGACCGATTTTAAAATTGTGTGTTCTTTTGGTTTTGCGAATATCTTTTGTAACGCGCGTACAACAATCCTATTTTTCTATTTCTCTTTTGCGTTATTTTGTTCTTACCTTTTTCTATAACTAATTTTAAAAAATAGTCTTCCTTTTAGCATTTGCTAAATACTTTTAGCACGCTTTAAATTGACTTGAAACAGAATAAAAAACTTTTAAACAACATATATTCCGTACAAGATTTTTAATAATAGCTACAAAACAGAATAATTATAAAATTTATTTTCTTTAATACCAAAGGAATTTTTACATTTGACAAGGAAAGGAAGCGAGCTTATTTAACCAATTTAATAGCACCCTGCATTAAGAGATAATAAGAAATCGATTCGTAATTGTGAACCAAATGCAAGAAATAAAGCTTAACAAGCAACAAGCAGATTTAGCTAACTTGGGATTAAGGAATGCTAAAGCAAACTGGAATCTTTCAGCGGATGAATTAGTCCAAAAATCACTGGATTTAGAACAAGGAATTTTAAATGACACGGGCGCGCTTTGTGTACATACCGGAAAATTCACGGGCCGTTCGCCAAAAGATAAGTTTACGGTGCATGATGAATTGACAAAAGATACCGTTGATTGGGGTGATGTCAATATTGCGATGTCTTCTGCTGTGTTTGATCTATTATACAACAAGATTATTAAGCACCTGGATAAAAATGAAATTTGGGTTCGTGATAGCTATGCATGTGCAGATCTAAACTACCGCTTGCCTATCCGTGTTGTTAACGAAACGCCATGGGCTAATTTATTCTGCCATAATTTATTTCTACGCCCTACGGCTGAAGAACTTGATCAGTTCGAACCCGAATGGTTAATCCTTCAGGCTCCAAGTTTTCTAGCTAATCCGCTTACCGATGGCACAGTGAATGAAAACTTTACGGCAGTAGATTTTACGCGAAAGATCATTTTGATTGGCGGAAGCGCTTACACAGGAGAAATGAAGAAGGGGATTTTTTCCGTTTTGAATTTTATCCTTCCTCACAATAAAAAAGTCTTGTCTATGCATTGCTCTGCAAACGAAGGAGAAGATAAGGATGTGGCTTTATTTTTTGGACTTAGCGGAACTGGAAAAACCACATTAAGTACCGATCCAAATCGAGCATTAATCGGCGATGACGAGCATGGCTGGGCAAATTGTTCGGTTTTTAATTTTGAAGGCGGATGTTATGCCAAATGCATCGATCTTTCACAGGAGAAAGAACCTGAGATTTGGAATGCGGTAAAACATGGTGCTTTACTGGAAAACACGACATTTTATCCTGACAGCAATACCGTAGATTTTGCAGATGGTAGCATCACAGAAAACACGCGTGTGGCTTATCCAATTAATTTTATTCCAAATGCAAAAAATCCATCCTTTGGAGGCGAACCCAAGAATATTTTCTTCCTGACTTGCGATGCGTTTGGAATTCTGCCTCCGATTTCAAAATTAACGAAAGGTCAGGCAATGTATCATTTTGTCAGCGGGTATACGGCCAAGATTGCTGGAACAGAAATGGGCATCAAAGAACCGCAAACAACATTTTCAGCTTGTTTCGGCCGAGTGTTTTTGCCTTTGCATCCTGTTGAATATGCAGAATTATTAGGCGAAAAATTGCAAAATAACAGATCGATCAACGTCTGGCTGATTAATACAGGTTGGATCGGCGGACCTTATGGTGTCGGTAATCGCATCAGCCTTAAATATACACGGGCAATGATTAGCAGTGCCCTATCTGATGAACTAAATCATGTAAATTATGTTACGCACCCCAATTTTGGCGTAAAAATGCCAATAACAGTTCCGAATGTACCATCGGAAATATTAAATCCGAGATGGCTATGGAACGACAAAAATCTATATGATAGAAAGGCAAATGAATTAGCTAAGTTATTCATCACCAACTTTTCGAAGTATGCGAGCGAGGCAAATGAAGAAACCTTAGCAGGAGCTCCGAAAATAATTTAAACGATAGAGCTGTAAATTCTTTTTCGTAAATTTAATGTATGCATAAATTTTTTAATTGAAAATGATGAAAAAGCATACAACAGATTATTTCAATACATTGATTGAAGTCTCGGAAGATTGTCCTGCAGGGAAGGGAGAAAAACCGCCCGTTAAGATGGATAAACCAACGATCGCAAATTTTCAGTTTGATCAATTGATCAATCATCCTTATCAATTCACATCAGATGAGCTCTTGTTTCAACAGCATGTTCGTAAAAACGACATTGCGGAAGCAAATCTTGATTCGGAAAAAGAAAAATTTTTCTCTAAAGGGCAACCTTGCCTTCGAACTTCTGCCCTAGCTAAGCGTTATGGCTGGGGAATTCATTACGATGAAAATGGAAAAATAGCACTATATCCTAGAGAATCCGAGCGCTATCAGCAATTTGCTTCAGATGTTTCAATTTCAAAAGTTAAGGCAATGAAATCATCCAAATAGACAGATTTATGAGACATCTCCTACTAATTTTTCTTTTCGCTTTTGCAAATTCAGGCTTTGCCCAACAGGAAATCTGCAGAACAGACATTTTATTGGGAAATAAAATATCAATCGAAAATCAGTTAAGCCGATTTGAGCAGTATGATTTTTCTTCTGTTTGGCTGGCGAGCGAAGAAGAAACTGTTTACGGAATTCTTACTGATGATTATCAGCGCATACAAATTAAATTCACCTCGATCATAAAAAATACGACTTTCCCAAATCATTACAGCGTGACAGGAAAATCAAATGTCGCAGGTAATATTGGTGATTTTTCGGGAGAAATTATTGTAGATACGATTCAGCAAATCGTCTCCGAAAATTGGGGCGTGGATGATGAATACAAAGATAAGGGCATTATTTTTCAAGGATTGCTAACCGGAAACTATTATTTTAAAGAAACGCTAAGCAGTCCGCACGCGGGAAGTTTTGAAGGAACTTTAAAAAGCCTGTTTTTGATTGACAAAGACAATCAAGTAGCATACAATGCAATCGATATGATTTCTGATGGATATTTCAATAATGCTTTTGTCGGCACTTGGACGCTTTATGGTTCAGAAAAACCGGAGATTTGTAATTGGGGAGATTATCGAGTTCCTTATTCAAAATGCGATTTTGATATTGGTTCCGGCGAATTTAGCGTATCTGATACATACTTAAAAAATGGCTGGGAAAATTTGAAAAATAATTAAATAATGAAGAATGGAAATGCGCTTGAGGAACAGATAACAGATTATCATTAAATAGTAAGACATGAAAAAACTAAGAAATATATCTCCAGGAGAAGTATTGCAAGAAGAGTTTCTTAAGCCCCTCAACATATCTCAAGCAAAAATTTCAAAAGAACTGGGAATTACTCCGACTCGAATTTCAGAAATCATCAATGGAAATAGAAGAATTTCTGCTGATACAGCAGTAAGACTTAGTGCATTCTTTGGAAATTCGCCCAAGTTTTGGCTCGGCCTCCAAAATGATTATGAAATCGAAAACGAATTGATAAAGAATTCCTTTGATTTAAAGCAAATTAATAGATTAAAAATTGGAGATTTTATTAAATTTTAGATATGGCATGGAATCCAGATGTGTACAATCAGTTTAAAAACGAACGTTATCAACCTTTTTATGACCTAATCAGTCATATAGAAAAAAGACAGCACATGCATGTTCTCGATTTGGGCTGTGGAACCGGAGAATTAACAAATCACCTGGCCGAACAGCTCGATGAAGCAACGGTAGTTGGAGTTGACAATTCAGCAGAAATGCTCTCAAAAGCTCCTAAAAAAGACACAATTGTTTTCGAAGAAAAAAGCATTGAAACAGTGCTAGACGAAGAAAGGAAATGGGATGTGATTGTAGCGAATGCCTCTTTGCAATGGATTGATGATCATGAGGCTTTAATTCCAAAGATTATTTCGAGGCTAAAGCCAAATGGCCAAATTGCGATCCAGATGCCTTTGCAGAGCGAGAACCTGCTAAACCAATTGCTTTTTAATTTGGCCAATCAAGAGCCTTATCAATCTTCTTTGCAAGGTTATAATCGCGTCTCTCCTGTCTTGTCTATGGATGCATATGCTAAAATTTTATTCGAACATCAAGCTGTAGCGATGACGATCTATCAAAAAATGTATCCAATCATTGCGAAGCAACAGGATGAATTGTTCAATTTTATTTCGGGCTCAGCCCTAATTCCTTACTTGGAGAAATTGAATGTAGAAACAGCCCTTAAATTTACTGCTGATTTCAAAAAATCAATCGATCAAGAATTCCCTGAAATGCCAGCGATTTATGCTTTTAAACGTATTATTTTGCACGCAAAATTTAACTAAGCCTAGTTGCATCAATTTGTTACTAAAAATCTATTTCAGCCTTTTGATCAGTGAGACTAATGTTGCATCGGCGGATTCAATTTTTCTAAACAATCTATTGTCAACGATGCGATTAAATATGCGTTCGGTTGCAGAAGCAATGCTGTGTTCAATGTTTTCAGAGCTTAACATCGAGTTATAATATTGCAACTCTTGACATTTACCCTTCATATCGCGTTGGTAATTTATCGCTGATTTCTCCAAGTCCGAAAATGCGCCGGGCATAGTCGATTTAAATTCTGAAAACAACCTTTCCGTAATTCCATAGTAGTTTGACACGAAGGCGGTCTCGAACAAAGAGGCCATCAGACTTTTCGTAAAACCTGAATAACATAGCTCAAATGCGGTCGCCAATAAAGGCTCTGTTCCTAAGTAAACAAATTTGAACGCGTCATGAATGGTTTTTTTGAAAACATGCCTGTGTTCACCGCAAAAATAAATACAGACATCATCGCTCAGATTTTCCGCATTTCTCAATAGACTTGCGTTCGTAAAAAACACATTTGATTTTTCAAAAAGCGCAATTAATTTTCGAGCTTGTTCAACAGACCTACAACTCATATCGACAAATTGCGCGGGTCTTTTCGTTTTCAACGAGGCTTCTAGATACTGCATTACTACATCAAAAATCACATCCGAAGAGACCATAGAAATGACCAAATCAGCCTTTTTAGCAATCTGATTGATATCCATCGGCAATACGCCAAATCCTTCAAAAGAACTCGCAGACTGACCAGCGATCAGATTCGGATCTGTAACGACTTGGTATTTATTCTTGATTAATATTCTTGCCAAATTTTCCCCAATGGCATCGGTATAAAAAATCGCAATTGTGTTCATAGCGCAGGTATTAATGTTATAAAATGCTTTTCTACGGTAATCTCAAGGTATTCAAGATAGATAAATTTACTTTTTAGTATATTATTCTAAATTAAGTTAAAAATAGAAAAATTTTATGGAATTTATTCCGGTATTTTAATTTTAAGTCCCACTTTTTTAAGACATTCATCTGACACGAAAAATTGTTTAGAATGATTATAAATAGTAAGTTTGAGAAAACAGAATATTTATCAAAAAAAATAAATCATGATTAAAAACACTGCTTTAGTAGCACTTGCACTTTCTTTATCTTTTGGTGCTGTGGCCAGCAACTTTGACTACCGTTCGAAAGAAAATGAACCTACAAAAACTACCCTTCAAGAAGCTAATTCTGTAGGCTCTTTTACAGCTGAAGGAAAATCAATCGACACTAAATTTGTACGCGTATTGTTTGCTGCAGAAGGTTCTGAAAAAGAAGGCGAAAGCAATTCTATCGAACAATTAAAATTCAAAAGCATTGACCCACAAGGAAATGCAGTAGAAGTCTATCGTTTTCAAATCTTGACTAAAAATACGGGATACGATGAAGTTCAAACCTCCCAAGAAGAAGATTATAAATTAAAGTCAGTAAAAGAAGGTGCGAAATTACATATCGAAGTGCCTATCGTGAATGGCAAGCCTCAATTAGACAAAGCTTATGTAGGTAATTTAGCTTATAATTTTGGGACACGCGAAACAAGGAATAATTTGACTGGCGAAACGGCTTCCGATATCGTATTAAAAATAAACAAATTAGAGCTTCCTGCATTTACCTCGTCCAATAAACCTGGGGATAAAGGGTTGATTTATAACCAAGGCGCTATTGATTTGACATTGACATCAAAAGCTAAACATATTGATTCAGATGCCGTAAGCGATTTTAATGTGAAAATAAAAGGACCAATTTCAGTAACGCATATCCGAGGAAAAGAACGTTCGGATAACGCCGTAAATATTGACGCAGGCGTCGTTGCTAAAAACAAAAAGTAAATCGTATAGTTTAATAATATCAGTTTTGTTTTAATACGAAAGTAGGCTTTTCTAAAGCCTGCTTTTTTTTGGTTAACGAAATCTGAATTTGCTAGCATCAAAAAAGGCCTGTTCGAATGTTCATCAAACAGGCCTTTTAAAATTTATGCTTTTAAGAATTCGACTAATTGATTTCCACTTTATGCAATCCCGAAACTGAGCCACCAGCTGTCACATTGAATAAAGAAGTTGCAGAAGTACCATTCAATTCATAATAGCCATTGATTGTTCCATTCGCAACATTTACGCGCAACAATGTTTTTCCGTCAACTTCAATCGCACAGAACGCTGCGCCAGGATTGGTTACGGAAGGAATTCCTGAGATTTTAGTTCGATTTTTCGAAGCAATGTCGATGCTATAAAAATCCCATACATCTGAAAAATTAATATTGCCAGTAGCTCCGCCTGTCAAAACTTGATTTGGAATTACCGTGATGATTTTTCCATCTTTTGCAAAAACAGAAACAAATTTTCCACCTGCAAATATATCATCCATGTTTAAGCTCCAAGTATTATCGATAACCGTTTCATTTGCTTTGATGCGTGAAATCTTCGATTTTCCGCCTAAAGCGCTTCGACCTTGAGTAACAATGTACAAATCGCCATTTGTATCGAAATCATACATGTTGTTGTCATTGATGTAGGCAATTGAACCGGTATCTTCTATTTTGATTGTTTTTTCATAGTTTCCTGTTGCGATGTCAATCACAGCAATGTACACATCTGGAAAATAATCGTCCCAAAATCCCTTTTGTGCCCCATCTGTTTTCGCATAGGTAATGTTCGCATATAATTTTCCGCCTTTAACCGCCAAGAATTTTTGTCCGACAGAACGGAATAAAATTTCCGCAACACCTACACCCCGCTCATTTACCGCAGCGGTCAAATCGATGTCGCTAGTACGTGCCATTGTAGTTGGGTTGAAAAGCTGAATTTTCAATGGTGCTGAACCATCCCAGTAATATCCTTTCGTGGCATCAACAATTGTAAAATTACCTGAACCGTTCGTGGCATTATCCAAAGAGGCAATAAATCGGCCATCCACAACTTTACCATTGCTAATCGCTAATTCTTGGATACCCAACGCATTTGTTTGTGTGCTGAACATTTTTAACAATTGATTTTGATACGGTCTCCAACCACCAAATCCCATTCCCTGCAAACTATTCGACCCATTATTAACCACATTTCCTGTTGGCAATTCATCAAATGCGGTAGCAAAACCAGGTTTTGTCAGCACATTATCGCTCATGGTAATAAGCACATATTTACTTTCTTTTGGAACTTCAGGGTTTGGGTTATCTGAATTATCACAGCTAGCGAATAACATTGCAGCAGATAATGCCAAACAACTAAATTTTAATATAGACTTCATATGGTATTATTTTTAAATTTTAGATACTGTAACTTAATTTTAAATGAAAACTCCGTCCGGCACGCTGGATTCGATAATAATCGAATAAATCTTTGTTCATTAGATTTTTGACCTCGGCGCCGATGGTAATTTTTTTGGAAGGAAAGCGATAGGTCGAACCTACGCTTAGCAAATGCTGATCTGGAATTAGCAAATCGGAGGTAATGTTTGCGCTTCCCGATAAACCTAGAAAACCTCCTGCTTCCAAATCTTTTGGAATAGTTTCTAAGTAAAATTCACGAAGGAAATTGTAGTTTAGAAAAACGAGCAAGCGGTCATTCTTCGAAATTAAATCCGAATAATCGGCTTGCAATCCTGCATTTGCGAAGAAATAAGGCGTGTTTCTAAGACGAGCATCATTCTGCCAAGCATTCTGTGCGTTCGTTATTCCAAACAAGCGCAAATCTTGCCACGTTGCGTTGGCATTGGCTTTGTAGTTCGTCCAAAACCGATATGAAAAATCCAATTCAAAACCATATCCTTTCACATTTTCTAGGTTTTGATATTGCGCATTTGGAGCCTGGATCGGAACCAGCAAAATCATGTCTTTGGTGTTTCTGTAAAATGTATTTGCTTCAGCCGAAAAATTAGGTTTGTCATATCGATAACCCAAATTAACATTCAAGCTTTGCTCTGGTGTCAATTCAAAATTAGGGACTACAAATACATTATTTCCAAACAATTCATCGCGCTCAGGCAAACGATAAGCCCATTCGACCGAAGCTCGAACCAAACTCGATGGATTTAACTGATATTTTATTGCATCAGCGATTCCCCAATAATTTCCAGATTGCTTTCTTCGATCAGCTTCCGAAACGTCGGACGAATTGTAAGTATTGTGGATTCCTTCCGCTTGATACACATAGAATTTTCCGATCAATTCGTTTTGAAGTTTTCCGTCGAGAAAGTAATCAGTCAATGATAAACCAAAAACCTGTTTCTGATAAGTGGATGCTAAGGAGAGTACATCGATATCCGTTCCTGCTAATTTCGCACCGTAAGGATCCTCTCCTTTCCGATTCGCATTTGTCAATACATAATTGAATTCTAAGCGGTGGTTTTCGTTAAATCGATACGCAAGATTTGTTCGGACAGTTGTTTGAGCTTCTTGGATATCGGACAACGATGCCAACCTACTTTCACCTGGCTCTGCCTTTGGCGTAAAATTACCATACCAATCGTAGCGACCACGCAACGTGTCAATCCGCTGGGTATTCAAGACATTATACGAAGCAAATTGGTCAATCGTCAATCGGCCATCCAAAAATGATTTTTTGTAGCGCAGCGTCGGTGCGATGGTATGTTGCTTCGATTCAATAGCTCCATACGCATCGGTCATCAAAGCTGGATGCTGTTGCTCGCGTCTTAACTGAAATAATGCAACTCCTAAGCGAAGTTCATCAGCCCAAGAACGATTGATTACACCGGCATAAAATTCACCATAGTAATTCGTGAAGGCATTGTGAAACAAAGGAAGGTTTTTGATTTCAGGATTTCTGGTTTCAGGATTTGGGACGGAAACGTCAGCTTTGTAATCATTATCAGAATGATTGAAGAAAACATCAGCCCCAGCAAACCATCGTTCATTTTTAGGAACGTACGTTCCGTTCAAGGATAAGCGATGGGTATTGAAGGATGCAATTTCATAGGATGCATGCAGGGTACTTTGTTGGATAGGCCTACCGACTAAATTTACAGCTCCGCCTAATGCATCAGCGCCCAAAGACACAGGCAACACGCCTTTATACACTTCGACTCGATCCAAGATTTCCAAAGGCAAGGACCCAATATTGAAACCATCACCCAAATAATCTAAAGGAATGCCATCGCGGAAATATTTGATTGAACGCCCCTGAAAACCATTCATTGAAAGTTCGGGACGGCTTCCCAATCCCCCGCTTTGACGGATACGGATACCCGTACTTTGATTCATCAGTTCGGTCAAGGAAGTTGCTTGCGCAGCGACTGCCCGAGTATCGATCACGACCGCTCGAACACGCTGTTCTTTTGCTTGCTGCACTTGGGATTTCCCTACAACGGTAACTTCTGATATCTTGCTTGTCTCTTTAAGCAAGGTAATGGTTAATTCTAAACGCTGCCCGGAATTAAGGCTTATGTTTTCTTGTACCTTTTCATAGCCTAGTGCACGAACAGTCAATTCGTATTTACCAGAAATTACATTCGCAAATGAGAAAGACCCATTCTCGCCGCTTGTGGATGCTTGATTTTCATTTAACGTGATGGTCGCTCCAACAATTGGATTCTGTTCCTCATCTAAGACAAAACCGCGAATGTTTGAATTGCTTTGCGAATACCCGAAGGAATAACTGATGGCGGTAATTATGCAAATAAATAAAAGTCTCTGGAAACAAAATTTCATTAAATGAAAATTAAAATTTTCGCTAATTTAGACTAATTTCAAATAATTTACAAATCGGAGTATGCCTGAAATCTATGCATGAATGTTATTGTTACTCGAAAATACTTAGTGAAATCATCATTTAAACAATCAGGAAAACGATTTTAAGCAATTTAAAGCTTTGTAGCCCGCAAGGAAATGACATTTATATTATTAAGAATAGTTCTAAATAATTTTAGGGTTAGGTGGATTTTGTCTAATTTAGCGACCAAAGATTATAAAAGTTGAAACAGAACAGAAACCTTTTTTACAAAAGCTCCCTATTAATTTTAGTTTTTTTCACGAACAATATCAGTTCGTTCGCACAAAATCTTTTTACTGTTACGATAAACATTCGCAACAATGCGAACACGAATCATACAGGCGAACAATTTTACATTACTGGAAATTTCAACAATTGGTTGCCAAAACAAATTTTGGTTGGCGAATTTCCGGCGGTCAACGAATCTAAACAAGTCGTTATAGAAAATGTAAAAGCAGGCTTATTCGAATTTAAATTTACGAGAGGCGATTGGAAAACACTTGCTTCGACCACGAAGGGAAATTTAGAAGGCCCTTTGAAAACCATTATTTCTCAAGATACGACATTGAATGCAACCGTAGATGGCTGGCGAGATGATTTTCCAGCATCGACGTTGAGCCCGCAGGTGCATGTTTTAGATAGTGCGTTTTACTTGCCAGAATTGGATGTAAACCGCCGTGTCTGGATTTATTTGCCAAAAGATTATGCAAATTCTAAGAAACGTTATCCGGTACTTTATATGCATGATGGGCAAGATCTTTTTGATGAGGCAACTTCTAAAGGTCGCATTGGCCCTTTGGAATGGTCTGTTGATGAAACAATCGATGCGTCATCTCATGACGCCATTGTTGTCGCAATAGCTCATGCGGAAGATATTAAACAACGTCAAGACGAATATTTTATCAAGCCTAATATTAATTTTCCGAACCCAAAGGGTGAACAGTATTTGGCATCGATAGTCAATACGCTAAAGCCTTATGTTGACAAAAATTACAGAACGCTTCCTGATAAAAAACATACGGCAATGGCAGGAAGTTCGGTAGGCGGGTTATTGACTTTTTATGCTGGACTTTTATACCCTGAAACATTTGCGAACTTAGGCATTTTATCTCCATCCATTTGGTTGGATGAAGGAAATATTGCGAATACGATACACAACGTTCAGGATAAAAAATCGATCAAAAAGCAGGCTTATTATTTCTATGGAGGAGGAAATGAAAGCCGCATCAAACCTGACAGTTCGGTTGTAAAAATGCATTCTGATATCCGATTGATTACGTCGGAACTAGAAAAAAATATTCATCCCACAATCGAAATCTCGATAAATCCAGAAGGAAGACATGGCGCCTGGTATTGGCAAAAAGCATTTCCTGAATTTTTCGAGTGGTGGCAAAAAAGAATTTAAGCTTAAAAAAATCAAACAATATCATTCACTAAATTTTTTCAATTATCAAACACGCACATACAAACAGAAGAAATGCTGGGATACTAGCAGCTTCAATCGCTTTCGCAGTAGCAGGCCTAAATAACCAAGCGCATGCGCAACAAGTAGAAAAATCTTCAAGAGCCGGTTCGGGAATTTACGAAGCTGTTGTCAATTCAAATGATGGCCATATTTACGTAACAGGTGCAGGAACTCGTTCGACACCTGGTGGAGCCATTTACAAAATCAATCCCGAAACCTTGGCTATCGTTGACAGCATCGTATTGAAAGACAATCCACCATTTGGAATCGGCATCAACAATAAAACAAACATCGCATACACCACCAATACTAGAACAAATTCGGTAAGCGCGGTCGATCTTAAAAACGGAAAATTACTTGCTACGTTCAGCAATGGTTCTGAAAAATCACACGTTCGTGAGGTTTTGGTCGATGAGGCTAAAAATCTGATCTATGTCAGTAATGTCGGCGACCCAAGTGATATTTGGGTAATTGATGGAAAAACAAATACGGTATTACATACCATTGAAAACACTGGAAAAACTACAACTGGATTGGCATTTAATGACAAAAAAGACAAATTATTTGTGACTAACATGGGCACAAATGAAGTTGCAGTCATTGATTTGGCATCGAAAAAAGTAGAAAAAAGCTTTTCTTCTGGTGGAGAATCTCCTGTAAATATTGTTGCTGAAGGAGAAAGGTTATTTGTCACAAATCAAAAATCAGGAACTGTTACGGTATTAAATTCAAAAACAGGCGAAGTATTGAAAAGCATTCCGACAGGCGAAGGTGCAATTGGAATTGCTTACGATAAAAAAACGAACAAAATCTATTCGGCAAATCGCTCGACAGGAACAACGACAGTTATCGATGGGAAAACGTACGCCGTATTGGCCGACCTAGCTACAGGTTCACACCCGAACCATGTCAAAGTTGACCCGAAGACCGGAGTTGCGTATGTAATCAACAAAACAAAAGGTGGAAGACCAGTAGAAGGACAGCCAGCACCTGGACCAGATACAAATGGTGACACCATCTCAAAAATTAAATAATACAGGGCTTATGATTTGATGGATTGAGATAATTTATCTATTTTAATCCAATTCGAGTACAGTTTTTTAACAAAAGAATAAGCGGAATAACCAAAAGGCATTTGTATAGAATGCCTTTTGTTGCAGAAAAATAATTAGTTTGAAAGAGAATCGCAAACAGCAAATCACCTACATAATTCTTGTTAGCAGCATTTTATTACTTAGCCTGATATCTTTATTCACGGGCGTTAAGGAGATTGCTTTTTCGGATATTCTTGACATGAGCGATGACCAGCTGTTGGTGTTTTCGATTAGTCGATTTCCTAGAACCGCTGCCTTAATCTTAACCGGAGCCGGGCTCAGTATCGCGGGATTTATTATGCAGCAACTCACGCAAAATAAATTTGTTTCACCGACAACAGCAGGTTCGCTGGAAGCCGCCAAACTAGGAATTCTATTTAGCTTGTTGCTTATTCCTACGGCTTCGACAACCAATAAAATGTTCTTTGCTTTGTTGTTCACTTTTGCTGCGAGCTTGTTATTTATGTTGATGGTTCGGCGAATTCGATTCCGAAGCACGGTTTTCGTACCCTTGATCGGCATCATGTTCGGTGGGATTCTTAACTCCATTGCCACTTTTTTTGCTTATAAAAATAATTTTCTTCAAAATATCCAAGGTTGGTTAATGGGCGATTTTTCATCTGTTCTGCAAGGACAGTATGAAACCATTTACTTTATTTTGCCGGTAGTGATTATCTCCTACCTGTATGCCGATCAATTTACGATTGCGGGCATGGGCGAAAGTTTTGCGAAAAACCTCGGACTTTCCTATTTAGCCATCGTAAATCTCGGCTTGTTTGCAGTTTCATTAACTGTCAGCGTAACGATCGTGACCGTTGGTGCGATTCCATTTTTAGGATTAATCGTTCCGAACATTGTTAGCTTAACATTTGGTGATAATCTAAGGAAAACATTACCCTATACCGCATTGATCGGCGCTATCTTTTTATTGATATGCGATATTTTGGGACGGATTTTAATCTTTCCTTTTGAAATTCCAATCGGTTTGATGGTAGGAATTATCGGAGGAATACTTTTCTTTTTACTGATTTTAAAACGCAATAAATGATGCTAAGAAGAAATCTAATTATCCTTATCATTTCCTTATTGGCAATCATCATCGTCTTTATGCTGTATGATACTGGAAAAAATCTGGATTATGTAATCCCGAGACGCTTGCTTCGATTGGCAACTTTATTGGTTGTCGGCATTAGCGTAGCCTATTCATCTCTACTTTTTCAGACGATCACCAACAACAAAATATTGACTCCAGCCATCATGGGTTATGAGTCTATTTTTATCTTATTCCAAACCATCATTGTCTTTATCTACGGCGACAAAACCTTCGAAGTGATCAACCATACAGACAATTTCGTGTATGCTGTTTTGCTGATGATGGGCTTTTCACTGATCATGTATTTCCTGATTTTTTCCAAAGGGAACAAGAATATTTATTATTTGCTCTTGATGGGCTTGGTCTTAGGAACTTTGTTCCAGACCTTGGCACAATTCGTTCAGATTATTATTGATCCCAATGAGTTTTCAATGATTGAGAGTTACATGTTTGTTTCTTTTAATAAGATGAATGAAAGCCTTTTGCTGATGGGTTCTATCATTTTGATCGCAACATTAGCGATCTGTCAGCCTTATTTAAAATATTTAGATGTAATTGCTTTGGGCAGAGAGCATGCGATTAATCTAGGTTTGGATTATTCGAAATTGATCAAAATCTATATGATCATTATTTCCCTGCTGGTTTCGGTTTCAACAGCTTTGGTTGGTCCGGTGACATTTCTAGGAATTTTGGTTACAAACCTTACCTACGAATTATTTCCAAATACAAAACATAAGCAAATGGTTTGGATCTGCAGTTTGATCGCCTGTCTGGCACTTTTGATCGGCCAGTTTTTAGTGGAACATGTGTTTAACTTTTCCACGACCGTAAGTATTGTCATTAACTTTGTGGGCGGTTTGTATTTTCTTTTTATATTATTGAGGTCGCGTAAAACAATATGATTAAGTTTCAGGATATATCGAAAAAATATGGCGAGAAAGAAGTTTTGAAACAGATTTCATCGTCCATTCCGAAAGGGAAAATCACCTCGTTGATTGGCCCAAACGGAGCTGGCAAAAGCACTTTACTGTCCATTATTTCCCGTTTGCTTAAGCAAGATGAAGGAAACGTGACCTTGATGGATAGAGACATCAGCAGCATCAAGAACAATGAAATTGCGAAGCAACTATCGATTCTAAAACAATCCAATAATTTAGATTTGAAGCTTACAGTGAAAGATCTCGTGTCGTTCGGACGTTTCCCTTATTCCAAAGGAAGGCTAACTGAAGCCGATTGGGAACAGGTCAACCGCGCATTGGATTTTTCGGAATTGAAAGAGTTAGAAAATGACTATTTGGATGAATTGAGCGGCGGACAAAGGCAACGTGCTTTTCTGTCGATGATTATCGCACAAGATACGGAGTATGTGCTGTTGGACGAACCGCTTAACAATCTGGACATGAAACATTCGGTCAAGGTTATGAAAACCTTGCGAAGATTAGTCGACGAATTGGGCAAGACCGTTATTATCGTTATCCATGAAATTAATTTTGCTGCGCAATATTCTGACCATATTTTAGCCATGAAAGACGGCAAAATAAAGTATAACGAAGCCACCAATGATGTCATTGAATGCGAAAAACTAAAAGATATTTTTGGGATCGAATTTGATATTATCGAAAAAGAAAACAAGAAAATCTGTAATTATTTTAATCTATAAAACATTTAAGGAACAGTATAAAATTTATAAAACATGAACAAAATCTTACAATCCGCTTTGTTGCTTTTCGCAATAATTGGCCTGTCGAGCTGTAATTCAAGTCAACAAGAAGGATCCGACAGCACAGACACGGTAGTTGTAGAACATAAATTGGGCAAAACAACCGTCAACAGCCATCCAAAAAACATTGTTGTTTTTGACATGGGTGCTTTAGAAACTTTGGATGAATTAGGTGTTCCCGTTGTTGGAATTCCTAAAGACCATGTGCCCGATCATCTATCGAAATACAAAACAAACACAGAGGTAGCAGATGCAGGATCTTTATTGGAACCTAACTTTGAAAAAATCAATGCTATGCAGCCTGATTTAATTTTAATTTCTGAGCGGCAAGTAAAAAACTATGAGGAATTAAGTAAAATCGCACCTACAATCTACGTCGGTGTAGATCCTAAAGACTACATGAATTCATTTGAGAAAAATGTCTTGCTCATTGGACAACTGGTCAACAAAGAAGCGGAAGCTAAAGAAAAGGTCGATGCTACAAAAGCAAAATTAGCAGATGCTCAAGCGAAATTAGCAGGAAACGATAAGAAAGCATTGGTGATCATGCACAACAATGGCCGTTTCAGTGCCAATGGAAAAGGGTCACGATTTGGATTTATCTTTACAGAAATGGGTTTGAAGCCAGCGCAAGATGATTTGGAAGTCGCTACGCATGGACAAAAGATTTCGAATGAATTTATCGCAGAAATCAATCCTGATTATTTATTTGTTGTCGATCGCAATGCGGTAGTATCTGGCCAGCCCGTCAACAAATCGGAGATTGAAAACAAATTGATTCAGCAGACGAATGCTTACAAAAACGGAAAAATCATTTATCTAGATCCTCAAATCTGGTATTTATCTGGTGGAGGATTAACATCGACCAATAGAATGATTGATGATATCTTAGCAGCCGCTTCAAATTAACTAGAGCATGGAAAAAGTACAGATTGCAAAACATATTTTTCAGGTCGTTGACAAAAAACTGATTACGCCACATTACATCCGAGTAACTTTGCAAGGTGAAGGCGCAAAAGATTTTGCACTTTGCAGCTTAGGAGCTAACAATAAAATCATGGTTCCCCCAGCAGGTCACAAAACGGTTAGCTTATCGACAATCGATCCGCAAACCGGCGAAGTTGTGTTGCCGGCCGAGCATGAGCGCCCAAGCATACGCACATACACGCATCGTGCGATTGATGTAGAAAAGCGTCAAATCGTAATTGATTTTGTAAATCATGGCGACAATGGCCCTGCATCCGGCTGGGCATTGCATGCGGTTCCCGGAGATGAGCTTGGCGTAGCAATGAAAATCCGAAGATCGGAATTGGTTCCCGATGTAGATTGGTATTTGCTCGTCGGCGATGCGACCGCTTTACCTGTTTTGTCGGTTATATTAGAAGGTTTGCCAGCAACGGCAAAAGGGCATTGTCTGGTTGAAGTCGCTTCGGAAGAAGACATTCTTGAAGAACTTAAACATCCAGGATTTACGGTTCAGTGGATTTTCAATCCGCATCCCGAATCGGGCTCAACACTTTCGGCTAAAGTTCAAGAGATTGTCCTACCCGACGCATCGCGCTTCGCATATGTCGCCTGCGAATTTTCATCAGTCAAGCAAATCCGGCATTATTTCCGCCAGGGATTGCAATGGACAGCCAAAGAAATCTATGCATTTTCCTATTGGAAAGCTGGAGCAGCTGAAGATCGTTCTGCCGAAGAACGCCGTGATGAAAAGAATGCCTAAATGAATTTTAATAGAAAATAAGAGGGTGGATTTAGTAAATTAAAACGAATTTGCTAAATCTATTTTCAATCTATCAAAATACTACGCTAAAATTCGATACATTCGTAAAGAAATACGCAAGAAATAATCAACGCATAAAATGTTAAACGAAGAAATAAAAACTGCTACGAAATCCGCACATCAACAATTAGAGGTTGTCGTGATTCGGGAATTAAAAAGCATTCGTTCTGATGAAGATTATGCGCAATTTTTAAAGAAATTTCACATTTATTTTCAAGCCATCGAACAACTGATAGCACCTTTTTTGACTCCCGAAGTTTTGCCTGATTATGCGCATCGAAGAAATTCGAAGGATCTAGCTGTGGATATTCATTCGCTTGGATCTGAACTGGGTAAGTCCGAACAGCCATTGACACCAAAAATCGAAAACACATTGGATGCATTAAGCGCTTTGTATGTATTGGAAGGCTCAATTATGGGCGGCCCAATTATTGTTCAGATGCTTCAGAAAAATGGTATTTCGAAAGGATTCAGCTTTTTCTCAGGTTATGGTGCAGAAACTGGAACTCGATGGAATGCATTTATTGAAGTACTTAATCGGTACGGAGCGGACCCCGCTACGAATTCCCAAGCTATCGCAATTGCGAATGAGACATTTGAAAAATTCGGGCTAGTTTTCAAGCAAGAAAACTAAAAGACTATACGTTTATTTTACAATAAAAATTCCCTAAAACCACATGAGTTTTAGGGAATTTTATTTACAAGAGAAAGCCTAATTCGCCTTCAGATACATTCTCAAACCGATGTTGCCGATCAGACGATGACCATTAGGAATAAAGGTTGGATTCAAGTCAGTTCTCAATTCCAGATCGTTGGCTTTTCGATAATCGATCGATGCATAAATTCCTAAATTATTATTTCCGAACAACGTATTCTTATACTCTCCCCCTACCTTTAATCCCCAAAAACTCGTTTTGGCAAAATAATAATCAGTAAAGATGACATTTTGCAAAAATGGGGTACTTGATAATGGATTGAAAGACAAGGAGGTGTTGTTTGGAAAACTGTAATATGGATTCAACGTAAACTGATACGATTGTGAAAATTTACCCTGAAAATACTGCGTGTGAAAAACAGAAACCAACGTGTTGCTGACATCTAATAAAACGCCTTGTGAAATATCAGCTCGAGAATCTTTGCAATAAGCCAATGAAATTCCTAATTCTTTTGCGTACGATTTGTTCTTATCCCATAAATAATAGTAAGATCCATTCAGGTTGAGCGTATTCACTTTATAGTTAACAATATTCAGGCTTCCTGTGGTTTTAAGATTTCCATCAATCCCTTCATTATGCACTGCAGAGAACAAAACTGATTGCTGCCTTCCATTCCTCCCATCGCGGTGGGCATCTACACTAAATGAAGTCGTATATAAGTCAAAAACTCCGATTGGAGTGGTGTGCCGAGAAGACGATCTCGGATTGTTAAAATTTGCATTGTGGTAATATTCATACGCCCCATTAGCGAAAACCGACCAAGAATCAATATTTCCAGCATATTGCATCCCAAACCCTCTGTACATATCGTATTTATAGACGTTGCTAGAATCTTTGATCACCGAATTGCCATACCCATAATTCATGTAGTGAATCCGATCAGGATACAATAAACTCACTTTGTATTCAGCATTTTTATATTGTAAACTTACTTGCTCATCAGCATTTCCCAAGATCCCATACAGACCGAGGTGATGCTTCTTAAAATTCGTAGAAATTCCCGGCTTTAGTTTCAGAATAAATCGGTTTGAACTAAGCCTTGGGTCAACTGTTCCAGCACTCATATGCTTATGGTAATCCATATTGATGAACGGAATAAGATTGTCAAAAATTCGATAAGAAAGCGAGGTGCTTATGCTATAATTCTGACGGTTATAATCTCCTGCCTTGTTCGCATAGGGATAAAATGTCGAAAGATTTTCTAAATCATTCTTCTGACCATTAGCGAGACTGTCTTCAAAAGAATTATTGAATTTAAATATAGCGCCCAGTCTAAATTTTCCCAATTCATTAAACCCTTTCGCTGTAAACGTTGGAGACCTCTTATCGTAGGCTTGTTGGGCTTTCCTTAACCCACCGGTTTCGAACAGGTAATCCAATTCTAGAACTCCATATGCCGTCGATTTATTTAGCTCAGCAAACGTCGGCGATAAAATCTTTTTATCAATCTGTATACGATCTTGAGTAAAAATATAGACAGAATCTTTTCTGTACTGGCTTTTGGCTAAGACAGAAAAGAATACAAATAAGATTAAAAATAACCGAAATTTCATTTAATTAATTGTCAAGGAACGAATCATCACCTTTATATGGATTGGCTTTGCTCAATTCTCCAAAATCATTTGTCGAGTTATTGGTGTCCTTCAAAATACGGCGTCCAGCGACAACTTTTAAAGTTTTGCGAACTACCGAAGCGCTTGAATATTGTCCGCCGGAAACAGAAATTGCTCCTGAATCAAAACGTTGAGGTAATCTGCGCGGCGTACGGTCAGTAGGCACGGCATCTTGAACTTCGACAGCGTCAATAATGTATTTGGTTGAAAGCTGAGGATAAAGTGTTGTAGAACTCGTTATCGTTCTAGTAGTAGGAATCGCATAGGAAGTAAGGCTCTCTAAATTTACGGATTGATCCACTTTCATTAACACGTATGAGTCTTTTCCTTGAGGTCCTAAAACCATGTCGCGCATGGAAGTCGCAAAATACGTTTCCATGTTCGGAACACCAGGATTATCTACGTCAGAAGCAAGAGGATTTCCACCTTGTGTTTTTTGCAAATATGGGCTTAACCAACTTTCGAAGTCCGCTTTACTCAAATCCACAGTTAATTCCGGTTTCTGTGCACCAATTGTGTTTCCTGAATTATCTGTATACGATCCGGCATGATTAACAGCCGTTTGTGCAATGACAATGCTTTTTCCTGGCTCTACCGGATATTTTTTTCCAGTACCGTCACTTGGAACCATAAATATCGCTTTTGCATAAACATAATCTTCATTGGCATTTCCTGTTGTGGCCATGCCAATTGACTGGCTCCAGTCGAATTGATTGTTTGGCAATGAGAATGCGTCTGTATTTCTATTTATTTTTCCATAGGCAATCACAAATAATAAACTATCTGCATAAAGCGTTTCTGAAGAATTATTGTAAATCTCAACAAATTGATCGCGCATTAAAGCACCGTCTCTTGTATGCGAACCCACGTAATAGATTTGCTTAAAGACAAAACCACCAACAATTTCACTTGTAATCAGTTCGATATTTATATTTTCGTCAGAAAACAAGGATTTATCAGTTAATGAGTAATTTAAAAAGAAATCACCTTCCCTGTATAATCCAGTCAGTTCCGTATATTCCTCTGCAGTTATTTCTAAGCTGACATTAATACTGTAAACCCCAGGAGCAAGATCTTTCAAGACAATCTTTCCGCTTGCATCGGCATTCAGTTCATAAACACCGCTGTTGGCCTTATTTACTAATTTAATTTGTGCTTTTTCATAAGGTACGTCAAACCAAACATCCGTCGCATCGACCGATAATTGAACATTCACATTTAAAGGTCTGACCTCTTCGTACTCTTTTTTACATCCTGCTAAAAACACAATTGCTAAAACCGCAAGTGCTATTTTAATTTGATATTTCATGATATATAGTATTATAGTTTAATTGTAATTCCTCCTGTTATACTCAATGGACTATTGTAAGAAGTAATTGTTTCTACACCATTTTCAGGATTGACATAGGACGATTCTGGATGTAGATTCCACGTATTGTATGCAGTTATTGCTATTCTAATTTTTTTACTTATTTCTTTTGCAACAGACATTGAAAAATTTGCATAAATGATTCGCTGTGTAGTTTCCGTTAATTGCACATCTCTCGGCGGAATATTATTGACATCACCTTCAGCAAATAAAACTTGATTCATCTGATTGTCGAGGTATCCAATAGCAGGCTGAAATTTCTCCGAGTACTGCGATTCTCTATGGTTCATCCAAAAAACATCTGTATTGGTCATAACAACAAAACCCAATTTTGGAATGTGCGTGGTTGTATTCAACTTGCTGGTAAGCACATGAATTTTATCATTCGCAAACGGCTCGTACAATGCATATGAAATGTATTTGCCTCCAATCTGAATTGGAGTGGTCAAATTAGTCATAGTCAAAACCCGATTATTCTGTCTGGATAAAATATAGGATGTACTAGATGACACAGTTGTATTAATTTGTTTTATTTCCTTGAAATTAATGCTCCAATCAACCCCGTAAGTATAAGAGCTGATGGAATTATCCATTTTGTTGTAAGAATAATTGTAATACGTCGTATCTCGTCCAGTTGGACTGTAGATTATACCGCCAGTTGTTGGATCAGTTTGGTAGGTATAGGTGGGCAAAGTGAAAGGTTTATATACAGCAAGCGTATTGAAACCATTTCGATTGTCTTTAAAATACCCATTGATGCGTGAGCTAAATAGATCATTCTTATAATTCACCGTAAATTCGGCCTGTGATGATTTGCTCGGCTTTAAATTTTCGTTAGCAGTCTCGATGCGCTCGGTATACACCAAATAAAGCGACGCATTTGAATTTGCAGCAAAGATTAGGGGGACATCAATCCAAGATGGCGGCGGATAGCGATGTGCCAATGTCGGTGATTTTGAAGAGATTCCATATGCCACAGCGATGTTCCAATTCTTGCTTAAGATGACCTGTGTATTTAATCTGGGCTGAGTCGATAGCGAACCGTTTTGCGAATCAAATCGAATTCCAAAATTAGAATTGAAGGCTTTGCCAAAAAGTTTATAATTAAAATTATCCATGAAATAAACTCCAGAATTTACCATTGCGGGTATGAGTTCGTAGGAATAAGGACGTAAATTTTGATCACCTAAATTAACAAATCTTGGCCTTTCGGGATCTAACACAATACCTTTTCCACCGTTATTGGAGTAATTACTATTTACTCCATAAGACAAATTATGGTTTGTTTTCCCAAGGTGAAATCTGCTTGTTAATCTTAAATTTCCGCTCATTGAAACGGGGTTACCGACCAATTCCTCGTAGGCCATGTAGGTTCCATTGATCACTGTTCCTTCGTAAATTCCAGTTGTATCTTTAGCTGTGTAGGGTTTCATGGCTTGATTCAACAAATACTGTGAATAGGTCTCCTGATTTCCTTCGGAATAAGATAGTGTTAGATTGATATCATCAAGAAATTTTGAATTGACTCTAAACGACGAATTGTTGGAAAATCGCATTCTAGATTCCCGAGAATAATACTTTCGCTGGCTACCGTCGTCTGGATCAAGTTTTGAATTATCAACGCGTTTACTGTAATCAATACTCAGCTTATTTCTGAAATTTTTAAATTGTACGGTATTCCACCGAACTGAAGCTCCGTATCGGTTGTATTGTTGCACCTTATCTCTTGGATTAGAATTAGAATTGGCAAAATTCAGATCGGTGGTCAAGCCTCCCCAATTTTTTGGAAGATTAAATCCTTTGTTCAACGAGTAGTTACTCGAACCACCATTGATATTGGTTGTAAATTGCATTGGCGACTTCCCTGCTTTTCGCTCGATTAATATCGCTCCATCCGTCAACTCGCCATACTCTGCTGAAGCAACACCTTGAATAACTTCAATTTTCTCTATCGACTCTACAGGAATTTCTCTTAAATCTATCCCTCTAAATGCCACGTCAGCTGTGAAAGCAGGATTTGGAGCTGGTAATGCCGAGCCACTCATTCCCCGTTGCCCTATTGGTCGAGATTGCATATTGGCATCGTTGGAAATTGCAACGCCATCGATGATAATTGGAATTCCTAAGGAATTATTAAACGTATTCGAGTTTTCAGTCAAAGTATTTCTTAATGTCAATGTCTGTGGGGCATTGATATTTGGAGGAGTCATTTGTTTACCAGGCAGGGTGTTCAATACATCCATTAAGCTAAAAGCTTGAACGCGTTCAATCGCTTCTTCATCAAATTCGATGGAAGAAATGGAATTTTTATTCGATGTATTTCTGGGATTAACTTGAATTTCATCGAGCGTTAGACTATTTTCTAGCAATGTGACACTAACCGCTGTTGTATAATTTTGCTTTTTTATGTTTATAGTTGCGGTTTTCAAACCCACATAGGTGAACCGCAAGTTTACTTGATCATACGACTTTGGAATCTGTAAACTAAAATTACCTTTAACGTCGGATGAAATTGACGTAAAAGTTTCTTCACAATAAATATTTGCTAGTGATATAGGCAATCCCTTTTCGTCAATGACTGTACCTTTGATTGTAATGCTGTTGGATTGTTGAGCTAAAAGCTGTTCACAGCCGAATAAGATAAGAAATGTTAAAACAATTCTATAAAAAATCATTTCAGTTTTGGGGTTGATTTAATTTATACTAATTCTAAATAGTTCGCAAAAGTAAGGAATAACTTGAAGAAAAAGCTAATTATTTTTACTAATTCTAAATAATACTCTAGTTTTGTAACCTTGTGTTAATAAATATGAAAAAGGGATACGTGTTATTTTCGGTTTTGTTGATTGTTCTTTTGGCTTCGTTCACAGAAAATTCGAAGCTTTCGGGAACCGCAATGTTAGATTCCATTGTTTCATTGTATAGACAACCTTTGGCACAGTGGCCTAAGCCAGCGATCGATTCGGGTGTAAACTGGGAAGAATTCAGTTCGCTTCCCGTTGCAGATAGCAATTATTTCGCCTTAATGGAGCGCCCGGATGTGGTTCTTGGGAAATACTTGTTTTTCGACCCAATTTTATCTGGCTCCAATCAGATTTCATGCAGCAGTTGCCACAATCCTCAAACTTCTTGGGCTGATAAATTAACTGTTCCAATTGGGCATGATCATTTAGAAGGAACAAGAAATACACCTTCTTTATTAAATGTGTATGCACGAAAAACATTATTCTGGGATGGACGAGTAAACTCATTAGAAGAACAGGCACTGGCTCCGATCGAGGCACACCATGAAATGAATATGGATCTTACTAAATTGATCCCCAAACTAAAAGCGATTCCTGCTTACAATAAATTATTTTTGGAAGCTTTCGGTGATGAATATTATTCGATGCCCGAAGTTTTACGTGCATTAGCCGCGTTCCAAAGGACATTGACAAGTCGCCGAAGCCGATTCGATGAGTTCCTCGATGGTAATTTCAAGGTGTTAACAGATCAGGAAATCAATGGATTGCATTTATTTAGGAATAAAGCTCGCTGTATGAATTGCCATAGTGGACAGTTTTTTACAGATGATTCTTTTCATAACATTGGTTTAACTTATTACAAAAAGAAATATCAAGACCTTGGCCGTTACGAAGTCACGCATAATATTGATGACGTAGGGCGATTCCGGACCGCATCCTTAAGAGATGTGATGAACACGGATCCATGGATGCACAATGGTTTATTTTGGAACATGACAGGTTTACTGAATTTATACAATAGCGGAATGCAGATGAATACGGCAACGGCAGAACAAAAGGCAAAAGACCCCATGTATCCGATAACTGACCCATTAATGAAGCCGCTCGGATTAACAAAACAAGAAATCCAAGATATAGAAGCGTTTATGCACGCCATTACGGCTACAAAATACCGCATGCGCAGACCAGAGAGTTTGCCGAGGTAGCACAAAAAATAGCACTTTTAATTTCAAAGATGGCTAATTTAAATCAATTAGCCCTCTTTGAGATTTTTTATTTAAGAAGCCTACTTTTTCAATTTTAAGCTAGCCTTTTCTTAATAAACTAATCTACTTCCAATTGTATTGCAGTAAAATTAATTTCTGCCAGCGAAACGAAAGCTAGGTTATTAATGCTTGTTTTGAACAAAAGACGCACATATCTCGTCTCTACAGAATTTGTTAGTTCGTACGGAATAACTGCTTTTGCGGTAGTGGAAGTATTGACGAAAGATTCTACAGTCGTAAAATTCGTTCCGTCTGCGCTCGTTTGAAAATCGAAATCTCTAGGAGCACCGGTTCCATTATTGTGGCGAAGCTGTAACTCAAATTTGGTAATTCTTTTTACATTATTTAATGTAATCGTAGCTGAATGTGGCCAAGGAAGAATAGTTCCTCCCCATGGCGAATGCCAGAATGTCTCAGGGTTTCCGTCAATCAAGGCGGCCGCTCCTCCTCCATCTCCTTCGTGATTTGAGCTTACTGCTCCTGTCCAACCCGCCTTTGTTGCAGCAGTATTTAGCTCAGAACTCAACAATGAATATGTAAACGATTTCGACAACACATTTCCAAACTCATCTTTCAACTCAACGGAGACTCGGCTTCCATGAAGTCCGCTAAAAGAAAAAACATCGCTCTCAGAAATCGACTCTATAGTCTCATTTTTTGCACCATTTGCGTCAGTATAAGAAAATGTCAAACTCAAGTTCTTCGCTCCACTATTTTGCCATTTGATATCTACATTAAATCCATTGCTTGATGCGGTAAGAAATCGGATTACATCTGCGCTGTATAATCCTTTGTTCGTAGCCTTTTTACTAACTGATGCTGTCTCTGTTCCATCCTTGGCTATACCGACTAATTTGAACTCAAACTCGCCCAGACTTTCAGTGATCAGCTCATAATTTTTGCTGAAATCAGACACTAAAATTTCCTTAGCTACGGCCCCATCTTCATACGTAATTTTCACCTTATCCATTTTATCGCTAAACTTTGGCCACTGAAAAATAAAGATTTGATTATAATCTCCCACGACTTTAACATCAGTAGGCTTAACGAAAACATCGATCGGCTCTTTAGAACCATTATCATCAACTTTTTCAGGAAAAACTAAAGTATCTTTTCCGCATGAAATACATAACAAGAAGAGAATACTAGCAAGAAGAGTTAATTTAATATTGTTCATAATCTATTTAATAAATTCTAATTCGAAACTATTTAAAAACAAGGATCCTGCTAACTTCCAATCATCGCTAGTTTCCATCCCTAACCAATAAAAAACTTGAGGCAATAGATCTATATTTTGAAGGAATACTTCCGATGCAGCCAATGTACAAGGCTTGTAATTTGAAACAACACTATAAGTGGGCTTGCCAGAAACATTTAAATCTGGGGCAGAGGTATTTGCTACATTCTTCCAAACATTTCCATCAACAAAAGTTTCATAATAAGCCACTAAATTCCCAGACAGCGGATTAGCTGCTTCTACTGTTTTCTTGCATGCAATTTCTTCGACTTGCTTAGCAGTAAGCGCCTTATTCCAAACCCTTACATCCGCCAAATCGGCATTTAAAAAAGCCATTCTTGTATCTGAGGAATTAAATCCAACTGTCAAAGGAGCTTTGTTTTTAAATGCTGAAATTGGCATATTTAAATCAGCAGATTTGCTCAGCATGCCATTAACGTATACGGCAATATTGGTTCTTGTTCCGGCCTCTTTAAAAACAAATGTATAATGATTCCAGTTGCCATCAGTCCCTCTCGCGAACTGAATATTTTCGGTTTTTGCTCCATCCTGCAACCTAAGTTGCAATTCCATGTCCAAACCAAATAAATGCCATCCCGCATCAGTGCCATGTGAATTGTCTTTTCCTAACAAATAATTATAATAATTTCGATAACCACCGGTAAAGGATAATCCTGCCCAAAAATTATCCTCTCTCAGCTTCATTTTAAATTCAAAAGTTAATTCGCCAGTTTGTGCAGGATTAAACACATCGCTCACATCCCCTTCTGGACTTTGCGCCCGCACGCCCATTTCCGAAAAAGTACGCGCATTCCCACCATCATAATGAGCATACGTTCCTGGAAAATATCCATTTGCGTACATAGAAGTCATCGATTCAGCTGTCAGTTCCGTCGGTTTGAAGTTCTTATTATAGTACAAACTAAATGTATTCATTTCGTCGCTGGATATTCCGCCGAACTTTCCATTTTCATCTCCTCCGTGCGCTGAACAAACTATAATCAACCAATTCTCATCATTATAGTTATCGCGGGATTCAAGGGCTGTTTTAATTTCTCCAATATATCCGTCAACGATGTCTACTGCATTTTTGTATTTCGAATTGGTAAGCACAAACCCTCCGTCTATACCTGCAGCTTGAACATCAGAAAATTGTATGACTAGAAAATCAGGATTATTCTTATCTAAATAATTTACTGTTTCAGTTTTGATTTCTGCATCAGATTTCGCAATGGTTGAGTAATCGGCTTCGCCTAACATGATGTTGGTAAACGTTTCATTGCGCATAATCGCGGCTGTATTTTTTTTATTATCTCTTTCCTCTATCCGATACATTACCGATGGGCTGTATTGATTCTCTCCATGTGGATTCGAAGCGTTAACATCCGGTAAATAGGATTCAGAAAGCACTTTGTGTTGCGTTGAAGTATACCCTGTAAACAAGGTGACCAAACTTGCCGGATCGTTGGTATTCGCATCTGCCTGAGCAGCGTATGAATATTTAGCATTCTCCATCAGCTTCCCAATATTGGTAGGTTTATAGGCTTTGATTTGGCTTCCGACTAAACCATCCACTGTGATAATCAAAACTTTATTTTTTATTCCACCCTCCTGTGCCTGCTCGTACTCTTCAAAATAAGGTTCAGGACTATAATATTTTGTGCAACCAACGGTGATCAATCCTACCGTCAATATGCCTAAAAAAATCTTTTTCATACTTAGCTACTTGATTAATTATCGTAAAATAAACCCAACTCGCCTAACGCCACAAATTCATTTCCAGCCCGATTGTTTTCTGGGAATTCTACGCGAACGTATCTTGCTTCACGAAGGCGGTCAAATTCAATTTCTATCCGTTGTGCTCTTGTATTGGGCAGGTCGTCCTGATCTTCTAAAAGTGTCCAAACGGTCTTGTCATTACTGATCGAAATTTTCATTCGCTTGTTGGTCATTGCATGATTTCTATTGGCGTAATACAAACCTTTGAATGCTTCGATTCCTTTTAAATCGATGTCAATAATCACTGGTAAAACAGTAGGCGCATTCCCACAATTAGAATAACAAGCATGCCAGTACGTAGAAAGATTTCCATCGTTTAAAGCGGCTATTCCATTCCCATCACCACTTTGCGTAGCAACATTAATGCTGTAGGCAAAAAGAGAACTATTTAAATCATATTTAGTCCCAATCGCTCCATCACCCCCCGTTTTAGTTAGCGGGTTATAAGTCCAAACCGACTGGTCCATAGCCTCATATTTCGTTCGCATTTCTCTGCGGGCAATATTGCTTACCGGAATTCCCCAGGCACTGAAAAACCGTGCATAATCTTTGCCCGTAAAATCACACAATGAACGGTAAAAGAAATCTATTTTGGCTTGATCCAATGCTAACGAAATATTCGAGTTGCGTGACTGGGTGTATACATAAGTCATGAAATCCCATCCTGGTTCTCCATTCTTCCCTTTAATTTTATTAAAAATCTGTAAGAATGGCGTCAATCTAAAAAACGGCCGAACTCCTTCATCTAATTCCGATAACGAGTTGAAATTTTTCGCAGAATTAGAGGAAGCGTAAGCGATTGCTTGTGTAAAGGCTCCTTCTAATGCTGGATGCGATGCAATATTCGGGTTGTTATACCGGTCTGCAGTTTTGAATACGAATAGATTATTGGTTGTCTCACCCAGGGCGCTCCAACTCCAAGCTGAAGATTGTTGGTAATTATGGCCAATTTCGTGGAAAGTTCCCCAAGCACCTTCACCTTGTCCAAATGTCCCCATTAAATAATCATAATTGGTGAACATAAAAAACCAATGCTGATCCTGCTGAGCGACCCATGGAAAACCACTATGCGCATATCCAACACTTGGCTGAATATCTAGAATACCACGTTCTGGCAAATCGGGATAGGCATTCTTTACATCCGAGTTTCCTTCGGATAATCCCATCCAACCATAATAATCCTCTTCATAAATATCGTTCCAAACATCTAAAATTTCAGCAACTTTAAGCTGGTTTTTATATCGAATAACTAGATTGCGCGGTATTGTAAAAATCGTACGCTTTGTACGAACTTCGAGCCAAGGAACTTCGCTAGCTTCCACATCTGCTAACCAATCTGCTTGATTAGTCACGCCATGTATAAAGTCGGGACTTCTAACTGCTCCTGAAACTTTAATAGGCACGTCTCCAGAGTTAGATAAAGAAGCCGCTATCCACAATAGACCTCCAAAAGGATTGCGGATAAAATTCTCGCCGGGCATTAATTCTTTCACCGTATAAATAACAGGTTGGCGACGTAAGGGATCTTTACCTGATAAATCATCTGTATGAACACCGATTTGAGCTCTAAGCCCAATAATTCCTGCAGGAACTACAATGCGAATATTCTCACCAGCTGGAGCATACAGCCCCGTACTGAACAGAGGTGCGGGAGTCACATTGACTTTTAAATCATAGGATCTGATCCACCTAAAATTAAGGGGAAGACTAATAGTTGTATCTGCAATACGCCGTACATTCGAACCCACTAAACCTGGATAGATCCGTGCTTTATCAAGCATCGAAATATCGACATACGACATGGAAGTATCTCTCCCAGTACCGGTGGTATCTTCAGTTTGATAGCCGTGATCAAACTCATACCCATATTTTCCACAAGAGGTCAATATTGCCAGTAGTGATAGTATATATAACAAATTCCTTTTCATCACGAGTATAATTTTAAATTAATTAATATTCCAAAACAGCATATGGCGGTGCCCAAGCCTGGCCATCCAACGACCAATTCGTTCTTGGCAACACACCAAACCATTGGTAAACAAAGAATGGTATGTCTACTTGATTAGGCACCAAACGAAACGTTCCATCGTTAATATCTGGCTTGAAATAAGGAACGAACTGTTCAAATGACACCCAATTTAACTCATTGAATATTTTCAGATTTCCTGTTTTAGCGGTAACGTCGGTAACTGTTGTCGTACCGATATCATCATAAGCAGGCCAATAGCCCAAGAGATTATTGAAGAATGGACTGTTATCGGCTTTGATCAATGCAATTCCTGCAAGCTCATTAACCTGTTGATCATTCATTGCAACATCATAAATCTGAAGATTACACACTGTAAAATCACCAGTATTTGAGCCATTTCCCGGCTTCTTACCCCAAACCATTTGAATCGTATTCGAGATATCGCCTGTTCCTGCGGATGTTTGATTGGATAATACACCATCGGTATAAATTTTCGCTGTATTGGCGGTCCTATTCAAGGCAACTGTAATTGCGTGCCATTTGGCATCTTTTATCGATGTGCTGCTAATTTTGCTGCTCCCGTTAGCTCCAAATTGAACATTTCCTCCAGCCATAATAAATTGCCAACCGTTTCCGCTATCCGTATCTGCACGCTTCATTAGAATTGGTGGATAGTTATGGTCTGTATTCTCTGTATTTTGTTTAATAAAGAATGTAATTGTAAAACTTTGGGACGGCGCAAAATTCATTTTAGTAACATCTTCCAAACGCGCCGAGGTCGCATTGTTTCCAGAGGATCCCAGCATTAATCTCAGACCCGCACCAACAAAAGGCAATGAATTGGTTGAGGGACGTGCTTGGTACTTTCGTGTGAATCTTGGAGAATAAAAGTACGTAAACGTATTTCTCAAATTATCCGCATAAGCAGTTTGGTCATCTGGGTCAACATATGCGATGGATCCGCCAATAGAAGATGTGATTACAACTAACCAATTTTCATTCTTATAATTAGGTCTTGTCTCCAAGGTATTGACCAAATCAAGCATTTGAGCATCAAAGTTTAGAATTGCAGATTTATACGCCGGATCTGTACTTTCGAAGGAATTTTCATTTCCTATTTTTTCGATATTTGACAAATGTACCACAACCATTTCGGTGTCATCAGCTAAGATTGCTTGCTTTGATTTAGCGATCACTTCATCATCTGAAGTCAATGTTTCTTTAACATCAATCCCCTTAAAAAGGTAGGTGTTCACATTCGAATTAGTGGTATATCCATTCGAATTAAAACCATCGTAATCTGATTTTAAATGTTCGAAGATAGTCGCGTAATTCGCCGAATTGATTGTTGATAAATCAGATGTTACCAAATGTTTAGCTGAATTTACCCCCATAAAAATATTTGCTAAACCTTTTTCTTTTGTAAAGACCCCTGAACTAAAATCACCCAATGAAGAATGGCTGTAAAGCGAATTCCTAGCAATTTTTCGCATATTTTCAGGATCGATATCTGTCATTGCATTTCCACGAACACCATCCACTACGACAATGAGTACTTTATTTAGCGATGAGCCGATTTCTTGATTATTGTATTCTTCTTTTAAAATGTTGGGAAAATCTTCATTGCATGAATACTGAAACAAGGTTAGCATAGCTAATAGCGCAAGTTTCCAGAAGTTGTTTACATTCATTCTCATAATTCCTTAATTAATTTCTTACCTCCAATTTGAATAAATTACCTACCGATTTACTATCAGCCAATCTAAAACTGCCCCCAATCAACAGAGCTGGGTGACCTAGACTTGAAGTTGTTTCGACGACAGAATTAATTCTTCCAGCGAATTCTCCAATATTGTTGTACTGCTGTAAGGCTGTTCCGTCATTTTCCAAAATCAATATTCTCGATCGCTGGATTCCATTGTATCGGATAAAATCACCAGAAACCAATATCTTTCCATTATTCATAACATAAGCATAAGTAGGTATTCGCTGTTCCACATCTCCCAAAGTAAACGTGTCATCTACAGACCCATCAGCATTTAAGATGACAACCCCAAACTTTGCAACGCCATTGAACGATGTAAAGCGTCCGGCCAATGCAATTTTATTTCTTGATTTGTTGTAGGTGATGGCGTATATCTCTTCATTTGCACCTGTTCCGACATTGAATGCGGTATTTATAGTTCCATTTTTATTGAATGCCACAATCCGATTAGCAGGTCGTCCATTGAAACTGCTAAAGGCACCTACGATGACTATTTTACCATCGTTGGTTTCTATGGCTCCATTAATAAATCCATTTGCGCCAGCATTATTATATCCGAAAACAGAGTCAATTCGTCCGTCAGATTTTAATCTCACAATATTATTCACTGGCGTGTAAACAAACATTTTAGATTCACGCGATGAGTACCTGTAGTCAATAAATGAATGCAACCCGAAATTTCCTACTGCTATGACGCCTGTATCAGGAGTAGCGAATAAATGATTAGCAGAAGAAATTGTAAATCCAGAATTAATTGTTGAACCTAAATATGCATTAAATGCGGGTAGCGTATCGAAAGCGTTCAATGGTTTTTCTGGGGTCGTATTGATTAATTCAAGAACTGTTGTATCAATGCTTCCGTCAGTATTTAATCGCGTAATTCGGTTTAAATAATAAGATTTTTTATTGTTATTGAAGCCGACCATACTGCCACCGATCATGTATTTCCCATCAGCTAATGGCACCATCGTATTTACGCCCCCTACTGTGCCCTTTTCGACATTAAATGAACCCACGGCTGTCTTGACTGATTCTCCTAGGGAAGTAATTTTATGTATGTTATTTCGGAAAACGGTATTGGTCGCTTGATTTTCAAAATCGCTAAAATCCCCCAATATCCAAAAATCATTTCCTCCAGTTCCAGGCAATATGTAATTCACAGAACCGTTAAATCCATTTTTCACGCCGTAATCTGAATCAAATCGAACATTGCCTTCAATCGGCACTCGAGGCCCAAAATAAATCTGATCTCTGATTTTAATTTTTAGTCCACCTGATGATACAAGGCTAGGAACACGTACTTCCAAGGTGGAATCAGAAAGCGAAACAACATCGGCTAACTGTTCGTTAAGAAATACTTCGACATCTGCTTCATGCTTTTGGAGCCCTCTTACCTTAACTTCGAACACATCGCCAGGTCTGACACTAGCCATCGGGCGATTCAGATTTTCGAACACGATGCCCAGAGGTTCTTTGCCACCGGCGTAAGGATCTTCGCCCAAACTATTTTCTTTGTTACATGCTTGTAAAAAAATAAGTCCTAAAGCTACTGGAACGATTCCTATCTTATTGAGAATTTTCTTCATCGTATTTTACTTATTTATAAATGATTCCTTTGCTATATGCAGAATTGATAAAATTCGCTGACGAAAATCCAAATGTGTGTCGCCGATATTCTAAAGCGTGAATAACTCCATTCGTTGTGCGGATATCAGAACTAGCCACAGGTGCATTGATGATCGATCCAAACGAACCCACATTGCTAATATCTAAGATGTATGAAAGAAACAGCTGTCTATATCCAGCGTATTTTACGACCTGCTTTTGTCCGCTGGAATTTTCAGAAATAACATCGTTGTAGTTGACTCCGATATTCATATTCTGCCCTCCATAAGAAATAAATCCTTGACCTGGAAAGATGTTCATATTCAGCGTGTCCAATTGAGGAATGTCTTTCAGGACATACGTATCATTATAAATGTACATGGAAAGATATTCGCGCCAAACAGAAGGATCTACCTGATCCAATGTCAACACGGTATCTCGACCTATAGCAAATAAATTTTCATTCAATTCGTACAATGCTTTGCGAATGGAAGGATCTCCTGGAGCAAAGAACGTGACACCTTCCTGATCCAATACGGACTCTAATCCAGAAAGCTGAATGATCGTGTTCAAAGAATCAAAAACATCCGGTCTATTTTTTATATAATCCATAACGGTTCCATCATAGACCGCATCGTGAATGCCGGAGTCTTCAAAATATTTATCTTGGCATGAGCTCAATAAAAACCCAAGCAAACCAACAAAGATTAAATTTTTAATTATGTGCGTTTTCATATTCATGGCCTTAGTTGTTCCAATACGTATTTAATGTCATAAATGGGTTATTTACCAATGCCGCACGATCGATTGGCCAAGTCCAGGCACGTTGATTGAATGCGGTAATGGACATCGTTGCAGAAGTATAATCTGAATTAAGTACTTTCTTGGTACGAACCAGATCATAAAAGAAATGCCCCTCTCCAAGCAATTCTCTAACTCGCTCCCACCAAATCTCATCTTTCAAATCGTCTCCACCAACTGATTCAATAAGAAGCGCTCCAGCCCGTGCACGGACAACATTTAGCACTGTGCGTGCTTCTGAATCCCGGTCCAGCTCGGCTAAAGCTTCTGCACGAAGCAAAATCGCATCCGCTAAACGGAAGACGATTGCATTGTCATCAGGATTACCATCTTCGCCCTCTCCCACGAAAATATTTGCATACTTTAAAAACACAAATCGGTTACTGGTTGCATAAATATCTTCTTGAAACCAATACGTTTTTCGTTCATCAACCGCATCTTCTGGATACATCGTTTTCATAAACTTGGGTTCATAATGTATGTACGATGCTGTAACTAATGCTTTGTATGGTGCTCTCAAAACGTAATCTGCATAAGTTGCCGAAATGTGAAATAATTCACCATAATTGTAGTTCTGAACAATCTCGAACAAACCTTCTTTGGTTCGGCCTTTGAAAATCTGCTTTGTATTTCTTAGGGATAATAATTCATAAGCTCCGCCATTTTCTTCCATCAGCTCTTTTCCTAACATCTCGACGCGCTCGTAATATTTATTCTTTTCATTCTCCGAAAACCCTGCAATCCACATGTTTACGTGCATCATCAAAACCAAAGCGCCTCCGCGCATGGCTCGATTACCAACTTCTGTTGGATCTTCATAGGTCCAAGGCAAATTTTTATATTGAGACTCCATATCGACATAAACGTCTTCCAAAACTTTCAACATCGGGGTACGTCCGATTGCTTGAGCATGGTAAGCTTCTGTATAATATGGCACATCACCGAACAGGCGAACTAAGAAAAAATAAGATAAATTGCGCATGAAAGTCGCTTCGGCAATAAATTGCTTTTTCTCACTATCTGAGAAGATTCCTTCTAAGCGATCAATTTCATAAATCGCAATATTCGCTTTAGCGATTACGGTATAAAAACGGCTCCAATTGCTGATGTTATGGAAACCAAAAAAATCATTGTTGTCTCCATAGTTACGATCTTTGTTAACATATTGATTAAAAAGCCCATTCAAGTCGTTATTCTTTAAGTATGTTATGTGGTTCATAAAGTTACTTGCCGCGTTTGATCCTGAATTACGGACAGTTGGTGCGCAACGAAGATCGCCAGTACCGGGGAAAAAAGCTTGATCCATAGTTGCGCTACGAAAACTAGCATACAAGCCTTGAATAAACATGCGCGCATCTTGAGGAGTTAGCCAGTAATTATTTCCCGTCAAATCTTCAATTGGGCGGACTGTCAGAAAATCCTTTCCACAGGAACTAAAAAGTAGAGCTATGGTGGATATGAAGTATATAAATTTTTTCATGTCTTTAATCGCTATTAAAATTGTACGTCTAAACCAAATGTGAACGAACGTGCTCGAGGATATCCTTTCGAACTATCGTAACCTAATGCGGTAACTAATTCTGGATCTGGCCCAGAATATTTAGAAAATGTATAAATGTTGTAAGCTGTTAAGTACAACCTAAGCCCTGTAATTCCATACAGACGTTGTATATTCTCACGTTTGAAATTGTAAGAAAGCGTTGCAGAATTAAACTTCAGATAAGATCCGTCTTCTTGGAAAAGAGTCGAATTATATCGATAACCGTCAATAATGCTGGCACGTCTAAAATCAAATGGATTAGGGTAGGTCGCATTGGTATTCGTCGGCGATTGATAGTCGTAATCGTCAATTGGCACCAATGCACTTGATTGGCTCGGATTATAGTAATTACGGAAACGATCTGCTAAGGCAGTATTAATAATGTCCCGTTTCAAAGTCATCGTAAAACTTGGCTGAAAAGTCCATCCTTTGTACTGCACGGTAGCTCCAAACCCTCCAGTAAATTGAGGCTGTGAATTACCAGCTACGACTAAATCATTCCCATCTAAAACGTAATCGCCGTTTAGGTCAGTAAAAATTGGGTCTCCTGCTCTGAAGAAATAATCTTCTCCTAAATTATTGCTGGCGCGATAGCGCAATCCTGTTGCGGGATTTACAGGCACATCAGCATCATTTTGATACACACCTTGATAATGGTATAACACATTGGAAAGTGCATTTCGTCCAAGGCGTTTTAAAATCATGTACGAATACGTGCCGTCATTCGTTTCTTTCAATTCTTGACGAATGTCTCCTGCCAAATCCGTTAAGAAATCTTTGTTCAATGATCCATTGGCATAAAATGTAGCTTTCCAATCTGAGTTTCTAAAATCAGGTCTATAGAAAATCGAAAGCTCGTGACCTCTATTCACTAGCGATTGCTCGTTTGTTTTTAATTTAGAGAATGCATTGATATTTGCCAAAGCAATTTCAACTAAATCCTTATCCACTTGCTTGTAGTAATTTTCATAATTTACTGTTAATCGATTCTCAAAAAATCCCAACTCCAATCCCAAATTCAATTGTGTTGTTACGATAGGTTGTAAATTGATATTCGGCAAGGAATTTAAGTCAATCGAAACTGTTGACTGGCTATTGTAAGTCATGTTGTCCATTACATATTTCCCATACGCATCATAAATTGTCCCTACCGGAACGATATTGCGACCCCAAGAAGCTCTAATGTTACCTGTGGTTAACCATCCCAAAGAACTTACGAACTCTTCACGGTCAAAATTCCATCTCGCTCCAACAGAAGGGTTTTGAGACCAAAGACCTGCTGAACCTCTATTGGAACTTCCATCAAATCGATAAGAAAATTCTGCGATGTATTTGCTATCGTATTGATATACCAATTGGCCTGCATAACCCGCGGAACGGAAATCACTCAAGTTGTTCAAAACTCCACCTAAAGTCCGACGCGTATTGTAACTTAAAGCGGATTGAATTGCGTCGCTCCCTGTCCCGATCAGTTCCATCACTTCTGCTCTATACTTTATTACCTCAGCTTCATTGAACACATAAGCATTAATCAAATGTTTTTCGTTCCCGAATGACTTATTATACTGAAGCATATTCCGGGTGTAAATTTTATTTCTTCGGTCATTATAGACATAAAGCAAGCTTTCACCAGAGTTCAAGATTTCTGGCGTAAACCGATCTTGATTAGCAATGTTATAGGTGTAATTTAAGGTCGTGCTTGCACGAAGTCCCCTGATAAATTCATATTCCAGCTGAACCTGCGTGTTCGCCATGCCAGATTTGTTATCGTTGACAACATTCGTTGCAGACAACGCTTCATAACTTCCTGAATAAATAGACGGGGCAGGCAACAATGAAGTCGTATTTGAACCACTTGCGACACCCGATTGCTGATAAGCATTTCCAGAGCCCATGCTATTTCGGACCATATTCACATTCATGAACGCGCTCATCAAAAATTTATCACTAGGACGATACTGCATGTTGGTATTCATGGTGTAACGCGTAAATCCAGTATTCTGAATAATTCCATTTTCTTTATAATAACCTGGAGCAATTTTGTAGTTGAAACTTTGATTACCTCCACTTATCATTAGTCCCTGTTGCATATTCAAGGTATTTCCGTAGAAATACGACTGCCAATTCGTGGCGTTGTTATAGTATGGGTTCAATGAATCCGCTAGCATAGGAGTTTCATTAATCAAATGCTGACCTGCTGAAAGCGTTGAATCATTTGCTAGAATCTGCCAAACGCGCATCCGGCGTTCGTCCTTTCCGCCCATTACCGTGCGAAGACTTGGAATTGTATTGGCAAAGTATTTGGAATTCCAGCTGACAATAGGAATTTTGGAATTTCCGCGTTTGGTTGTGACTAAAATTACTCCATACGCTCCTTTCGCTCCATATAAGGCTGTAGCTTGCGCATCTTTCAAAATGGTGAGGTCTTCGATGTCTTCCACAGGAATCATAGAAATCGGACTTATACCTGGACCTTGCGTCTGGAAACCATACTCAAAACTATTTCCTTCATCCACCGGAACACCATCAATCACAAATAGCGGTGATGTATTGGTCATGTAAGCATCTTGACCTGCACCAGAAATATTTGCGGAATTTAACCCGCGGATGGACATGCTTCCACGAACACCTGGCGTACCGGTAGTTAACTGAACATTCAAACCGGGTACACGTCCTTGTAGAAGATCGGTAAAGTTTGCAGCTGGTGCATCTTTGATTTCATCTGCTTTAATGACAACCGCTGACCCTGTCAAGGATTCCTTTTTACGGGCCACGTAACCAACAACAACTGTCTCTTCAATTTCTTGGCTATTTTCAGTCAGTACAATCGCATAGGTTGTCTTACCAGCAACGATACTGACGTTTGCTACGTTGTAGTTTACGTGACTGATCCGCAAGCTTCGAGTCCCTTGAGGAATTTTTACGTTAAATGTTCCTGCGCTGGATGTTACCCCAACTACTTTTGATGAAGGAATCGTGGTAATACTTGCTCCAGAAACGTCCGCTCCAAGTTCATCTTTAATCGTCCCAGAAATGGTTATTTCTTGGGCATATAAAGCCATAGAAAACACATTTAACAGTATAATTATTAATACTATTTTTCTCATAAGGTTAATCATTACTATTCGTTTTCAAATTTTGGAGACTCCCCGTTAAACCGTATTTGTATTTCCCAATGACCCTCCTTATAGATTGCAAAATCAAAGGAAAGCAGCGCTTCAAGTAAAAACCCACCCCGACCGATTCGATTGTACCTCAAATTCAAGCGAGCCATATTGCCGGTAGAATTTGTGTAGCGAGATGGAAAACTAACCAGTGGCATAGGATAGACGACATCATAGATAACTTTGCCGTTTTCAAAGCGGTGATTGAATCCGTGAACTAAATCTTTGAAATTACTATCCTTAAACTTTTGTATATCGATAGTTTGCCCTAAAGAGTCCAATACACTAATTGCCAAACTATTTCCAGGTGAGGTTATTTTATCGTTCTGAAATATATAGACGCGAACATCGTAGGTTATAAAACCTGTGCGCTCTCCATAAATATTGATTAGGCTATTGGGTCTCAAAAAAGCACTTTTTGCTAGGCCAGTAATGTCATCGTATTGAGAAGGCTCATAGTCCCTTTCTTTTCTAGGCATCAATTTTAAATTCCTTGAATATCGGCGACCACCAGAGTTTGAGATTTCCACATCAAATAGGTAACCTTCATCAGGCAATGTTTTGATAAAGGAAGAATTTCCTGCATTCCAGAAAATAATGTCTCCATTTTTCTGTTGTATATCCAAAATAGGGCGATACTCAATTTTCCGTTTGCTTTCAATCTCTTCCAAGGTTTTTTCTTCTCCCGTGTAACTTTGAGTCCACACTTTGACCGGATATTTCTCTAATAATTCAGGAGCCTCTTGACCTGCTGCGGTGCGCGGACCAACGATTTTAAAATTTAATGGAAGCGTCGACGTATTGCTGACGTTCACAATGTTTTCATAACTTGTTTTACGTCCCAAATAAGGAGATATCTCAGTCGTCGTGATCATGACATCATCGCCCAAAGCATCCAAATCTTCTGGAATTAATGAGTCACATGATGTGAAAAGCACCGAGAGACTCAATAACAAACTAAAGAGCCTGATTATTGATTTATAAGTTGTATTCATGCTTTTCATACTAATTGTTTGATAAATAAGTTAGAAGCTTCCCGAAACCAAATTCATGTCGCGCATCGAGCGTATGAATCACTCCATTTCTTGTCATGAAATCAACAGTAGATGTGTTTGTGCTATTCCAATATCGCTGGTAAATCGATCCGTTGGTATCGCTGAACATCAACTGCTGTTGTCCGCCGCCGACCAAACCGGATGAGGTTAATACTTTATAGACCACATGCATTTCATAGTTGAATTTCGAACTGTAGATGCTTTGCCCATCCAAATAAGATTCAAAATCTGAAACTGGATGCTCGCTGTTGAATAAGTAGCGGTAGGATAAAGTGTCTAGAACGGCTAGGTCGATATCTTCTAAATAAATCGGCGAACGGCCATTAACCTTTCTTGCATTATTCAAGTTTTCTAAAGCTAATTTGAATGAGCGATTATTCATCGCAAAAAAAGTAACAGATGAATCGCTTTGATTTAGTACACTTTTTAAGTCAGGCAATCTTTCTAATACAACTGCTAATGAATCATAGGTACCTCGCTGACCCATTAAATAGGAATAGATCGTACCTTCATAAAGCTGTTCTGATTTTTGGTAATCATAATAATAGGAATCTCCTTTATTACAGCTACAAAAAATAAAACAACTGATGCTTACTATAACTAATGATAAATATTTCATAATCTAGATTGCTATTAATTCCAGTAACTGTTTTGTACAATTTTTTTATTATTTCTCAACACCTCTCTCGATATTGGCCAATGGATTCCGCCCTGATTGATCAATTGGGTAACTTTAGGATCTATCGCCTTTATTCTGTTCAACCGGATCAAATCATAAAATCTCCAGCCTTCACCAATTAATTCTCTTCTCCTTTCTGCAAAAATTTCTTCAAGCAAAGGTTTGGTTGTTAATTGAGAAACTTGATAGGAAGCTGTGCCACGCATGGCTTTAATCACATTCAACAACTCAATCGCGCGCAAATCCTGACCGAGCACGGTTAATGCTTCTGCCCGCAACAAGGTTAACTCCTCTAATCGAGTAAAAACTAAATTCGATCCGAATACAGCATAATCTCCATCGCTCACTCCATCCCGAATGATATTAATCTTACTAAATACAGGAATCTCATTGTTGTAATTTTTAAAATAACTCTCTCTGTAAAGTCCTGAAAGCGTATCAACACCGAATCGGCGATCATTTCTTTCCGAAAACATGGAATTGATGCTGTCTTTGCTGACGTAGATATCCGGATATGCCTTATTGATAAAAGGCGCCGCTAATGTCAATTCTTCAATATGCCCCGATGTGGACGCTTCGCCGAACTCATAGGCTGAACTAAAATTGATAATCTGACCGAAATTGAAATTGTTCGTAAAGATTCCGTAATAACCAGCCAATCCAGCCTCTCCTGTTCCGGAAGGAGATGCATTTTGTAAATAAGCAATATTCGATTGGGTATAGTTATCTAGAATAAACTGCGTGTAAGATGCAACGTCTAGGTATTTCCCCTGCCAAGCGGCCATATGAGATAGTATAGCGTAGCCAGATATTTTATTGAAAAGTATTTTTTGCCAATTCGAAGAAAATTCTCCATAATATTCTTGAGGGGCAACGCCATATCTAAATGGCAGTAATTCAACCGCATCAATCAAATCACGTTCAGCAAATGCCAGTACGTTCCTGTAATCTGTTCGTTCAAATTCAGGAAAACTTCCATTATCAAATGAGGACGTGATTAAAGGAACATCTCCCCAAATCCTGACCAAATAAAAGTAAGTGAATGCACGGATAGCCTTTGCTTGCGCAACATCCAACTCTAAATTGTATTTTGTGTAGCGCGTATCGTATTCCAATACTTGAGGAGCTTTTTCGATAAATAGCGAAGTCGCATTGATCACCGCATAGAACCTTCTCCAATTGGATAAATTTTCCAATACAGGATAAGACTTATTCAATTCGCTTTCCTTCACCGCCGAAAGATCCTGTCTCCGATAGGAATTAAAATCTCCCGATCTGAGCTCACCGTACATCCAGTGCGCATTGTTGTCCACCATTGCAGCCCGCAATAATCCATACATGCCGATCAAAGCAGCTTTTGTATCTGATATACTCCTCCAATGCGTTTGCTCCGGCGAAACTTCTACAGATGGTGCATCCAAACTTTTATTACACGACGATGTGAAGAGAACGATCGCGCAAAGCACAAGTAAACACGATTTAATATATATTTCTTTTAACATAATAACCTGATTGTTCGAGTCTGTTTATAAATCCAATTTAATTCCCAAGGTGTAGGTCTGCGTCAATGGGAGTCCATAGCCATCATATATACCATTGAAATTCACCAGTTCTGGATCGTTCCCAGAAAATTTCGTTACAGTAAATACATTGTTTGCTGTCACATATACATAGGCTCTCCTAAGTGTTTTTATTGAACTTTTGATATAATTCAGCCTGCTTAAATCATAACCAAAAGACACTGATCTCAACTTCAAATAAGAGGCATCCTCCAAAAACAAATCTTGATCTTCTCTGTACGGGTTCGTACCGCTCCATACATTATAAATTGGATATTTGCTAATATCTAGGTCTTGTTGCCATTGAAATATTTCGCGAACCGCTCCAATTGTATTGTTATCTTCATTGTTCACAAAATCGTATCGGTTGGATGCGCGTTGATTAATTGCATCTAAGCCTAAAGCATAGGTAAATGAGAAACTTAAATCAAAACCTTTGTAGGTCAAACTATTATTAAAACCACCATAATACTTTGGTGTAAACCTGCCTTTCAAAACTTTGTCTTCCTCATTAATAACGAAATCACCATTTTGATCTACCCATTTGGCATCACCAACTTCAAAAGGAACTCCATTGTTACTTAGTGCTAAACCTGTTGAAGGGTTCACTGGGATGTCGGAAGAAGAATTATAGATTCCCTTATTTTGATATAACCAAAACTGGTCAATAGATTCGCCAACGCGAAGTAATCGCCCATCCATCTGAAGTTCGGTTAATCCATTTGGCAACGCAGTTAATTCGTTTCTATTCAAATTGATGTTCAAGGAAGAAGTCCAGCTAAGTTTATTTTCTCCTGCCGGAAGAATAACTCCATTTATTGTTGCATCAACTCCTTGATTACGAACTGCCAAACCATTTTTATGTTGTCCGGTATATCCGTATTCTAGCGGAATTGGAATTAATACGATCTGATCTTGATCATCTCTTTGATAAAAAGATAACGCTGTTGATAGTCGTTCATTAAAAAATGAATTATTGAACGTAACTTCATACTTATCGCTGTAAGCCCATTTTAAATTATAGCCTGTCCATCCATACGTATAGTCTCTAGAAATGCCTGCATATCCATAATAAGACGAAACCGTCGGATCTTGTGACCATCCAAGACTTGAAGCGTATTGAGGTCCAGAAGCGTAACGGCTACTATACACTGGTTTACCCAAACGAGAAAAACCTGCTTGTATGTTAAATAAATTTTCTAAATCTAGTTGCTTATCTAGGTTCCATTTGGCTCCAGCTGAAGGGGTAAATAACCAACGGCTATCGCGCTGTACAGTAGAAGATCCATCCCAACGCAATACAGCGGCAAATTCAAATAACTCTTTATACGAATAGCCAATTTTTCCGAAAATCGAATGTAGGTTAAATTGCTCCTTGTTGTTGTAACGCAACACACGTAAGCCACCTTTTGGTTCCAAATATCCCTCTTCGTTCGGATTACCTTCTACAACATTTAATTTGATGTAATCATTTGGCCCATCGTATGCGCGGGCGAAGTTGTAGCGATACAAATCTTCGGAATAATCTGAACCGACAGATAACGTGAAACGGTTGTCGTTAAATTCTTTCCAATAAGATAATTTGTTTGAAAAGACAAATCGTTGGGTGTACCCATAATAGGTGGACATATAATTGATTGTCTCCATTAATTTGCTCGGATAAAACAAATCCCTTATGCCCTCATTGTAATCTAATGCGAAACTGGTAGAGAAATTAAGGTTAGGAAGAAGGTCTAAAGATAGGCGGATATTTCCTTGAAGATGATTAGTGACATTGTCATCAACGGCATCCATTTCATACAGTCCAAGATAATTTGCATATGCATTTTTATTTGGAGCTAGCGGTGTGCTTAAGTCTGGCAAATAAGCCATTTCAGCGTAACGGTCTCTTAAATTTCGGTTTCTGTTCCGTTCGATGCGTCGAGCATTAATGTAAGATGAAACGGACATCCATTCAAAAGGAAGCATATTCACATTGAATAACGCGTTGTACCTTTTCAGGTTGGTGTCGTCTGCCGAAATTGCATTTTTTGTGTGGCTTCCCAGGAAACCAAAGTTTGCCCGATCAGATCCGCCACGAAGACTTAAGTCGACAGTGTACAATGAGGCCGTAGAATAATATAAATCTTGCCAATCGGAAGATCCGTAATAATTAACATTTGTTGAGTCAGATAGATAACCCGGATACTTCAGCTTATTATCATCCGAAGCATAGCGCGAATAAAAGTTTTGACGGAACATATCTTCGTATTCCGCATTATACGGCGAAACACTTGGCTTCGTGTTAAAGCCATAGTATCCATTCACTGAGATTTCACGATCCCCAGATTTACCTCCAAACGTAGTAATCCATATGGCTCCATTCGATGCCAAAGGGCCTAACTCGGCCAATCGTATCGGGTCTTTTATGACTTCAATGGATTCGATCGACGACATATCGATTGAAGACGCATAATCTGTCGCGGGGCCTATTCGGTTATAATCATACAATTGTATATCGTATGAAAAGCTATTTTCTAAACTCATTGGGATACCATTTACATACACAGCCGCCCGATTGTTGTTGATATCCCGATTAGTCAACTGTATTCCTGAAAGTCCTCGAACTAAGATGTTTTGAAATGTTCCCGGCTCAGCCGAAGGTTGCTGAACATAAACTCCTGAAGCTTGACCTTTAATCATATCGCCGATCGTCAAAAATGGATTCTTCTTCAATGGAACAACATCTATACTATCGATCGTCAGGACTTTCGAGTTTAGGACATTAATTTTTGCAAGTGCGGTAGAATCAATAATTTCTTCTTCTAGGGTATCTTGCTGGATCAAGTAGTTAAAATCTTCTCGATTTTTATTAGCATTACCTAACAAAGCAAGCGGAAACAGAATTAAGAAAAAGACAGAAAAAAGGTTTCTTGTCATAGAATTTAGTTGTTAAATAATTTAATTGTCTGTTAGTGTTTTAGGTAAAACAATTAAACAATTATAGATATAAGATTTTTTAATTCCTATGAGCTTAGATGTGTAATCTTAACGAAATCGGTTGCGTAATTTAACGCAAACGATTGTTCTATTTAACATTTTGTTAACTTGTTCAAATTAATTACCCAAAAGTTGATAGAATTTCAGCCAATTTATGTTTAATTAAAGAAATTTATAACCTTAGTATCAAAAATCCATCACTATTGTCCCCGAAACTCTTTTAAACATGAAAAAACATAATGAATCAGAAACTTCAACTAGAATTCATCTTGCAAAAAAAATTCTTATTAAAGATTTAATTGAAAAAAATAAGATTTGCATTCCATAGAGAAGTTTGTTAACAACCAACTCGAATTGAAATACAGCAGAACCGACTTGACAAATCCCAAATTCAAATTATGTATTTGACACTAGTTCGCCCTTAATATCCAATCGCTATTTTGAAACAGATTGACACAATTTTGAGACGTTTTAAAAATTGGAATCTTTTAATTTTACGTTTAACAATAGAGCCATTTAACCAATCATTCTGAAAGAAATCAGATTAAGATGGCCATGATTGTACTCATTACTAAATAAACCATAAAATGAAATTTATTATTAGCTACTGTATTCTTTTATTTAGCACAATCAATTTGTTTGCGCAAAACAAAAGCGAAATCTTTTATGCAGATCCTACAATCTATGTCAGCGACAATACGTATTACTTGACTGGGACGATCGGGGTAAGGGGAAAAACAGGCTTTCCCGTTTTAGAATCTAAAGATTTGAAAACTTGGACAACACCCAAAGGAACAAAAGATTCAATCCACATGCTTCTTTCCAAAGGCAACAAAACTTTTGGAGAAACAGGATTTTGGGCACCTCAATTACTAAAAGATGGGAACAGCTATTACTTGACTTACACGGCGAATGAACAAACTGTTTTAGCAGAATCTCCATCGTTGTTAGGGCCATACACTCAGAAAAAAATCGAACCTATTGACGGTTCTGAAAAAAACATTGATTCTTATATTTACAAAGATGATGACGGCAAGTACTATTTATACCACGTTCGATTTAATGATGGAAATTATCTTTGGGTTGCAGAATTTGACTTCAAAAAGGGAAAAATAAAACCCGAAACGCTTAAGCAATGTTTTAAGCAAACCGAAGATTGGGAAGCAACTCCATTATACAAATCCTCTCCGATTATGGAAGGCCCAACAGTTATAAAATTGGATTCCAAATATTATCTGTTTTATTCAGCTAATCATTATTTGAACATCGACTATGCGGTTGGTTATGCAGTTTCTGATTCGCCTTATGGCCCTTGGGTCAAACAAAAAGACAGCCCGATTATTCATCGCAGCATCGTTGGTGAAAATGGTTCCGGCCATGGGGATATCTTTGAAGGATTAAATGGCCAGCTATATTATGTGTATCATATACATTTTGACAAAGACATAGCAAGCCCGAGAAGAACTCGCATTGTTCCATTAATTAAAGAACGTAATCAAAATACCGGCCTGTATACATTTAGTGTAGACGAAAAGAATGTTATTGTTCCCCTTCATTCAAATTAACTTGTTATGAAAAAATTCCTTTGTATTGCCTTAAGCGCTTTTTGTCTCTCATCTTTAGCACAACAGCCGAATCCTCCTGGACAAGTCAAAGACGGCGAAAAATCCGTTAATGAAGCTTATCTTTTTGCGCATATGACGCATGAAGATTACGGAAAACTATATTACACCGTTAGTTTAGATGGACTGCATTGGAAGCGACTGAACAATAAGAAACGAGTTTTCGACGAATACAGAGGTCATCCTGACATTGTCAAAGGACATGATGGACGCTATTACATCGCAGGCAATCAAAGTGATGATGCGAAAGAAATAAACATTTGGGTTTCTGATGATTTGATTGCTTGGAACAAACACAGTGTCTTTACTCCTGATTTAAAGAAAACGCCTAATTATAAACCCCTTCAACGCATTGGGGCACCAAAAATCTTTTACGACCAAGCGAGCAAACACTACGTAGTGACTTGGCATACACCACATTTAGACGGCACGAAAGAGGATGCGGAGCGGTATTGGGCCAGCCAACGGACTTTGTATGTAACTTCTAAAGACTTAAAAACATTTTCCGAAATCCCAAATCGCCTATTCAGTTGGGAGATGGGCACAATTGATGTTTTTTTACGCAATGCGGAAGGAAAATATTGGGCAATTATTAAAGATGAAACATATCCAACTTTGGACTGGGTTACCGGAAAAACAATCAGAATAGCAAGTTCAGACAAACTGTTTGGCCCATACGAAAACCTGTCGGCACCAATCAGTCCAAATTTCAGAGAGGCACCCATGTTAATTCCTTCTCCAGATGGAAAAGCTTGGTATTTATATTACGAACAATATCCGGGTGTCTCCTATGGTTTATCGGTTGCCAAAGAATTAAAAGGCCCTTGGTATCAACTTTCGGGCTATACATTTTTTGCGGATTGGGATAAATATTCCATGCCAACAAAATTACGCCATGGCTGTATGATTACGTTAAGCCTTGCCGAATACGATAAGCTGGTACAACATTTTGGGCTCGTGGAAGAGTAGCTTTTTAAGATATGAGATTATAGATATTAGATTTGAGACAGCAGACATTCTGAAAAATCTACATTTTTCTTGTGAAAGAGAACTAAAGAATCTAGAATCAGTACAATTAAAAGCAATGCTGTTTCATGGTATACCATCAGTAGCTTATAGATTCCGCTTGCTTTCGATTGTGTAAGTAAATGAGTCTGCGCGATAACAGCCAACATTGTATTCAACGGGGTTGTTATTGATGTCATACACATAGCGTTTCCGAATCAAAATGGGTTCTCCTTGCTTTATTTCTAGTTTGGAAGCAATGAACGCATCCGCTGAAGCGGCACTAATTTCCTCTTTTGAGGTGTAAGCAACAACAGCGTAGTCCATTTCAAGGATTTCGTAAAGTGGACGGTTAAAATTTTCAGATGCAGAAATCGCAATGGCTGGGTTAAATTCGGAAATAAAATACACGAAAGGCAAATCTTTCTTGCCACGCAAACGTTCCAGCCTCATTACTTTCGTTGCAGGTTTGATACCGAAAAAAGCAGCTACTTCTGCAGATACCTCGTGTCTATAAATCTGCAACTCAAAATTCTGGATTTCTATTCCCAAAACCCTCATTTCCTCCGAAAAACTTAGCCAATTCCCTGCTGCGCTAAAAATCTTCTTTTTCTCAACTTGAGTTCCTACTCCTTTTTTACGAATCAATAGACCTTCGGTAACCAAGGTATTAATCGCCTGCCTCAATGTGTTGCGAGATATTTTCAAATGTGCAGACAAATCAACTTCCTTCGGAAGATATTGTCCATTCTGGTATTCTGGCGCTTCTATTAATTCCCGAAGTAACGCCTCAACTTGTTTATGGAGCGGTAAGCTGCTTTGATGATCTATTTTAAATTCCATTTACAAACAAAATAAGAAAAAATTTAATGAATTTCATCCAATTATAAATCGAAATACTATATTTGTTATAATTAATTATGTATATACATAGTTATTCATGACTAAACAATCTTAAACCAATAACATGTTAAGTGATTACAAAAAAAGACCATCTGTAGAAGTAAAAGGTTTTGTCGAAGAGGGATGGAATTCCATTAATTCATTTTTCAAAAAACTGACTCACACAAAAACGACTATCGTTATCGATGGCTATACAGGAGTCGATTATAATGAAATAAAAAACGAGTTTGCCCAGCTGGAACCCGCCATCATCATCGAAACAAGAAATTTATTTATTTCCGAATCAGAAGTTGAAATTTTAACGTCGCGATTCATGACTGATGACGTACTTTTTGGATACCTATCTAATATTTCTTTATTAGAATATTTCGATGCAGAAAAATTAAAATCCGCTCAAACTACCATTAATGAAACCGAAGGTTTGGTTTTGGTTTTAGGACCAGGCGCTCAATTGCTGACAGATGGCGATCTACTTATCTACGCGGATATGCCTCGCTGGGAAATTCAATTGCGAATGCGCAAGCAACAGATTCCAGCATTAGGAATTAACAATAGTATGGAACCATTTTCCCTTCAATACAAACGTGGGCTTTTTAATGATTGGAGGGTCCTTGACAAGCATAAACAGAGCATCTATGAGCGAGTAGATTATTGGTTAGACACAGTTGTCCCACAAGTGCCAAAATTGATAGACAACAAAACATTTTTTGCGGCAATGGACAAAGCGTCGAGTTCACCTTTTCGTGTTGTTCCATTTTTCGATCCGGCACCTTGGGGCGGACAGTGGATGAAAACTAAATTCGGACTTGACTCGTCGAAAGCGAATTATGGCTGGGGCTTCGATTGTGTCCCCGAAGAGAACAGCTTACTTCTGGATATCGATGGAACTATTTTCGAGATGCCATCGGTCAACCTTATTTACACACGAAGCGAACAAGTTTTGGGCGAACCTGTGGAAGCGCGCTTTGGGAAAGATTTCCCAATACGTTTTGACTTTCTGGATACAGTAGATGGTGGCAATTTGAGTCTTCAAGTTCATCCAACAACTCAGTATGCGAAGGATCATTTCGGACTGGCTTATACTCAGGATGAAAGTTATTATATTATGGAAGCCAAAGACGATGCATATGTTTATCTGGGCTTAAAAACTGACGTTGATAAGGAATTATTGATTGATGAGCTGCACAAAGCAGAAGAAGGGAAAATGGCGTTTGATGCAGAAAAATACGTCAATAAAATAAGGACAAAAAAACATGACCACTTTCTTATTCCGGCAGGCACAATTCATTGTTCAGGAACAAATGCGGTAGTCTTGGAAATAAGCGCAACGCCCAATCTATTTACGTTTAAACTTTGGGATTGGCAGCGATTGGGATTGGATGGTAAGCCCCGCCCAATTAATATACATCGAGGAGAGCAAGTGCTCAATTGGAAATGTGATACCGATTATACGCAACAGCAATTGGTAAATCAATTCGAAGCAATCTCGAGCGGCGATGGCTGGACCGAAGAACGGACAGGCTTGCATAAAAATGAATTTATTGAAACTCGCCGTCACCGATTTACTTCTTCCGTCATGCATTTCACAAACAGCAGTGTCAATGTGTTGAATCTCGTTGATGGCGAAGAGATCATCGTAGAAAGTCCGACTGCTGCCTTTCAGCCAATGATTATCCATTACGCTGAAACCTTTATTATTCCGGCGGCAGTTGCTGAATACAGCATTCGTCCTTACGGAAAATCAGAAGGCAAGGAATGCATGACCATAAAAGCATCCGTAAGAATTTGATAAATCAATAACCTGAATCGCTAACCATGCAAACATCAAAAGAAAGAAACACAATCTTACTATTCATCCCATTGATTCTTAACTTTTTCGTTATGGGATTTGTCGACATAGTCGGTGTTGCCACAAATTATGTAAAAGAAGATTTCGCTTTGTCTGACGGCATGGCAAGCCTGTTGCCCATGATGGTTTTTATTTGGTTTGCCATTTGCTCCATTCCGACAGGAATTTTAATGGGTAAGTTAGGAAGAAAAAACATCGTGCTGTTGTCACTTTTCACAACCGCTTTGGCTATGCTGATTCCTTTATTATTCTACAGTTATTTCGGCATACTTCTTTCTTTCGCCTTTTTAGGAATAGGCAATACCATGCTGCAAGTTTCATTAAATCCTTTAGTGACCTCTTTGGTCAGAAAAGAAAAGCTGACAAGCATACTTACAATGGGACAATTTATTAAGGCAATATCCTCGTTTCTCGGGCCCATATTAGTTGCTTTTTCAGCAAGTCGATTGGGAGATTGGCGATTGACTTTTCTTTTGTATTGCATCGCATCTGTTATATCCATTATCGCCCTTTATTCCTTAAAAATAAAAGAAACAGCTGAACCAAGCCAAACATCAACTTCATTTCGCAATATCTTTTCATTGCTAAAAGACAGTTACTTCGTTTACTGCATTGTCGTGATTCTATTGATTGTGGGGATTGATGTAAGTCTGAATACCAACATTCCTCCATTACTGGTCGACCGTCTTTCTATTCCCTTGGCTGAAGCAACATTAGGAACAAGCTTTTATTTTATTTCAAAAACAATCGGAACGTTCATCGGCGCATTTCTTCTTGTAAAGATTTCGCCCATAAAATTTTTGAAGGCTAGCATCTGGATCGCGGCATTGGCATTTATCACCATGATGTTCTCTTCTTCTTTCTGGGGATTGCTTATTTCAATTGCCATTGTTGGATTGGCTTGCGCGAATGTTTTTTCTATTATTTTTTCATTAGCCTTACAGCATGACATAAAACGAGCTAACGAAATATCGGCACTGATGATTATGGGTATTTCTGGAGGAGCACTAATTACACCTTTGCAAGGATTCGTAACCGATCAATCAAATTTTACTGTGGGATTGTCTGTGATTCTACTTTGTATATTTATCATCGGTTCAATAGCATTTAAATTTAAACAGGAAAATTTAACCCACTGAACAAATGATCTTTCTTAATCTAGAACGCTTGCTGGAAAGTACAGCTTTCAAGACAAGAGGATCAGCAAGCCTTCGGTAAAACGTATATAGAAAATTTAAAAACACACATAGCTCAATAAATCAAAAGCTGAAGTAAGCAATTGCCGCAGCAAAACTTGAGTAAAGCATTCATAAAATTAATGGAATTCGCATGAAAAAAATTAACGCATCGCTACTAATTCTTCCAATCTTTCTTCTCCTTTTCTCTAGCCTTATCGCGAAGGAGAATCCAAAAGCAAAACGACTATCTGACTATGTGAATCCTAATATCGGTTCGGTACATAGCCGTTGGTTTTTCTACACCCCCGCTGCGGTTCCTTTTGGAATGGCTAAATTAGGACCTTCAACGAATGGTTCTTACGGCAACGCCAATGGCTGGGAGGCGGTCGGCTATGAAGACAATCATACCTCGATCGAAGGATTCCCTTGTTTTCATGAGTTCCAAATCGGAGGTATTATGCTTATGCCAATTGTTGGCGAACTGCATACTCGCCCGGGATCGCTCGAACATCCCGAAGACGGGTATCGATCATCTTTTAAAAAGGAAAATGAATATGCAACTTCAGGTTTCTATTCGGTGCTTTTGGACAAATACAACACCAAAGTTGAACTTACTGCGACTGACCGCGTCGGCTACCAGCGCTATTCATTTCCGCAATCCGACGAGTCCTATATCTTATTTGACATCGGAAATAAATTGGGCGAAAGCGGCGCTGTCGAAGATGCCTACATTCGAATGGTCGATGAAACGACAGTTGAGGGCTTCGTGATTACAAAACCCGAATACGTAAAAAAATATCAGCCAGAAGCTTCTGTAAAGATGTTTTTCTATGCTAAGCTTAGTAAGCCATCGAACGATGTTAAAACCTTTTTAAGAGGCGAATCCATCAGCCATCAGAAAGAGATAAGAGGAGTCGGCGCATGCTTGGCTGTAAAATATAAAACATCCAAGAACGAAAAAATAACAATTAAAATAGGTCAATCTTATACATCCATCGCTAATGCAAAACTAAATTATGAGGCTGAAGCTGCCACTCAAAATTTCGATAAAACAAAAGAAAAAGCTTTGCTTACATGGAACGAGATGCTAGGACGTATTCGAGCCGAAGGTGGGCGACATGAGGATCGAGTGAAGTTTTATACAGGACTGTATCATGCGCTTCTTGGCCGCGGCTTAGCGAACGACCGCAATGGAGCTTATCCAAAAAACGATGGATCAATCGGACACATTCCACTCAACAGCAAGCAACAGCCAAAACATCATTATTACAACACGGATGCGATCTGGGGAGCTTTCTGGAATTTGACTCAGCTATGGGCAATTGCCTATCCGGAATATTATTCCGATTGGGTGCAAAGCCAATTGTTAGTCTATAAGGAAACAGGATGGCTGGGCGATGGTGTTGCAAATAGCAAATATGTTTCTGGGGTGGGTACTAATTTCACCAGCCTAGCTATTGCCGCCGCATACAATTGCGGAATACGAGATTTTGATTACCACCTGGGTTACGAAGCTGCACTTAAGAACGAAATCGAAGGAAAAAATCGTCCTGCAGGAGCTGGCAAATTGGATGTCGAAGCTTTTGTAAACCGCGGTTATTGTCCATACATCCCTAGCGACGACTATTTTATCACCAAACAAGATGAAGGATCTGTATTTGGCGCCTCCCATACGATGGAATATTCGTTTAGCAGCTTTGCCGTTGCCCAATTTGCAAAGCACCTGAACAAAGACCAGGATCACCGCAAGCTTTCGAAATTAGCGTCAAATTGGGAAAACCTATTTGATCCCGACAGTCAGCTTATACGGCCACGAACTTTGGATGGAGCGTTCTTGAAAAAATTTGACCCCTTGGCTGCTTGGGAAGGTTTTCAAGAAGGCAATGCGATTCAGTATACGTTTTATGTACCACATGAGCCCAATAAATTGGTGAAAAAAGTTGGAAGACAAATCTTCAACGATCGTTTGGACAGCATATTTGTGCTTTCACAAAAAAACACCTTTGGAGGAGGCAAAACCGTAGATGCATTCGCTGGCGTGCATGCGCTTTACAACCATGGGAATCAGCCCAATCTGCATGTGTCTTGGCTATTCAATTTCTCGGGAAAACCATACCTGACCCAAAAATGGGTTCGCACGATTTGCAATGAATTTTATGGAGTCGAAGGTGTCCATGGGTATGGATACGGCCAAGATGAAGATCAAGGTCAGCTAGGAGCATGGTACGTGATGGCCGGAATCGGATTGTTCGACGTGAAAGGCTTGACTCAAATCGATCCAGAATTGCAAATCGGAAGTCCACTATTTGATCGCATCGAAATCAAATTAAGCAATATATATTATAAAGGAAAAACATTTGTTATTGAGGTAGAGAACAATTCTTCGGAAAATATGTACGTTCAATCCTTGTCTAAGAATGGGAAAACACAGCATTCGGTTTCCATTCCTTTTCAAGATGTTGTTAACGGAGGCGTGCTGAAAATCAAAATGGGGGAAAATCCGAATCTTGATTTGCTTCAATAGCATACTGAAGTTGACGAAAACTGATTGTACGAAGGAAACTGGCATCTAATTATTCTTTAAAAAAACAGACAATTCGCAGATCAGCGTATGGGCTTAGCAGGTATACCATTAATCGGCAAGGCAAATGGAAACGTCCATCTCTGATGAAAACAATGATTTCTTTCAGAAGGATTTGGGCGTTACCCTAAAGGGTCAGGATTTCCACTTCAATCCTTAACGCACCTTGCTGCCAGGTATCGTCCCGCTGTTCTATCGCTTCCGAAAGTGTTTATCGAACTAGGATAAACAGGATTAGCAACTCCGAATTTTGCAACGAATTGCAAATCCTCTTTTAGTAGAGATTCAGGATTGCCTCTCCAACTATCCTAAAACGCGTCGTATTTTAAACATTCCTACCCAACTTTTTTATATACGATTTCTTGTTATTACAACAAAATAAATATTTAAAATTTAACAAAAATTTACCCTTTCGACTGACCCTTATTTTTAATAATATGATAATTGCTTTTTTAGATTTATGAAAATATCTGTTGTTTTTTGGCGAAACTGCCTTGAATGGCTCTAATCGAACTTTGTTACACAACTTTTTTTTGTTAGAATTAGGTCATTCTAACAAAGAAAAACCGAGTTCTTTTTAAGACCTAGCTTGATCTATTTTAGAATTGGGAAACTCTTGCTTAGCAGTAGGTCGTTCCTTGTGCTATCCCTACATATCTTATCTACAAACAGCCTAATCTTTTAAAGCATCGGCTAATTCTAAGCATGAATGCAAGAGTTCTTTCTGCGAATGCTGCCTTTAGTCCTTATCTATCTCCATCTTCCCAATGGCTGAATCTCCTTTGAACGATCGCAGGTAGGCTTCAAAGGCAATTTTCAGACCATGTATCATCAATTTCGAATGTTCGTCGCTAGTTCCATATGAGCCTAAAGTTTTATACTCATCCTCGCTGTTGCCGACTATCGCCAAAACACAATTTTCCGAGTCCTGAAGATACAAACCCACACCCACATGTTCTTCGCCAAATTTCACGAAATAAGTTTCTTCGAACTGGTCGCTCACGATCTTTGGCAAGCTTTCCGATTTATCCAGGTTTTCTAAAGTAATGATATCAAAATTCATAGCATCGATTTTATACCTAATAATACACTTGGACAATTATTTTGTTTGAAAAACAAGAACAAATTCAAACAGCCATTTTATCTAAAAAAAAGAAAAGGAATAAGCTTATCGCGTACTCCTTTTCTCTTCGGATGAAAAACCGGTAAAAGATTTACTTCTACAAATCGTTCAACCAGCTATTCACTTCATCTTTAGTCTTACCAGTTTTCTTTTGCAACCTACCTACCAACTCGTCTTCTTTTCCCTCTGCGTATAGTAAGTCGTCATCCGTAAGGTCTGCATATTGTTGTTTAACTTTTCCTTTCAATTCGTTCCAACGACCTTTCCATGTTAATTCACTCATATTATTTTTCCTTTCGTTTGTTTGATAGTACAACGCATCAGGCTTCAAAATGTTTAGATAAGATTGTTAAAAAACGTTAAGATAAAACTAGAATGCTGATAACTACCTAATTCACAACTCTTCTTACACATCTGATCGGCAATCTATTTGAGGCCGGATTACTTGACATGGATAAGGTGTTAGATGTCGTTCCATTAGTCACCGTACCTCTAAGGCTCAGCCCGTGAAGGTACGTACTCCCCTGCTCAGTAAACCATGAATTACTCCAATAATGCATTTGTCCTGATGAGCTTACTAGTGCCGGATTTTGAGTTACTACGCCAGCTGAGGTACGATATCCATAAACTGGCAGCACAAAGTTTGCATCAGGATACGCAGTATTTTGCGCTTGAGATGTTGATCTAGTCCAACTGATGCTATACCTATAAGCAGTGGTCGTGCCAATCTGATTTTTTGCAGGAGTTCGGACAAGGTTATTTATTAAGGCATTAAAGTGATGATCCGTATCTGTAGGATTATCTGCACTTGGAACATTTGGCAATCGCCAAGTACCAGAAGGGAAGATCCGTCTGCACGCATCTACTGTTCGGTATTCCGTAGATGTGGGCCAAGGAACGCCATGAAACCAATACTCATTATCCGAAGGGCTGGTATAATTATTATTTGGACGTAAACGGTAGGCATCGGTTTCGTTCATGGTATATGCATACGGTACAGTTGTTGAGCCGTAATTTTTGGAAGCATCAAATATGAGGTTAGTCCGAGCCCAGTTGTAATTTCCAACTCGAATACCAGACTCAATCAATCTAACATTTGCTCTCGATCGAGTTCCCTTGGTTAAAGACAATGCCGTAGTATGAGGTATTGACAATAATGCGTTTGCGGCAAATGTACGGGTACTATTATCATCCAACGTAATGCTTAGGCTGTTTAACCTCAAACGTAAATTATTTACAGGGATAGTTACGGCAACAGCATTTGCAGCAGTATAGAACGTTGCTAATTTCTCTGCATTACCCCATCTCGTATCTACCACTGACATTGCACTCGCTAAAACACTGGTATTGACGGTTGAGAAATCAGAAAAAACGCCATTAAAAATATTAAAGTTGCCCGTTCGTATGATGCTGGTAAATGCTGTAGCTCCGGTTCCGCTACCAATTGATATCGAGCTCGTGCCTTGCATTGGGCCAAAAAGTCCTCTTGTGTTTAGACTTACGTCTACAGCAGCCATTTGTCTTAAAAATATAATTTCCAAGAAGTTATCTCCTTCAACCGTAGAAATCGAACCGCTGTCAAACATAAAATCTTTATTCGCTAAATCATCTCTATTAATTACACCCGAACTATTCACGTCTGGCGCGGTTCCAGTTTCTTGGGTAGAAATCGCAAACCAATGAAAAGTTCCGATATCAAGTGCTATATCCGGCTCTTCGTTTCTAGATAAAACTTTATTGAAAAGCTGCTGTGTTCTATTTTCGTTATAAATGATCAAGCGGAATTTAATCGATGAATTTATAGGCACATCCGCGGCAAGTTTATTGACGATCCTTTTTGATGCAACAGCTTCTTTAGCTGACGCAAGATAGTGACTCCTTTTCACGCTATCCACTATTGGGATTGCCACACTGACAAGCGCATCAAAGTCGGTCGATGCGACCATCTCTCCAAAGGATTCTTCGGATCTGCCTTGTAAATCTGAAGACCCGTCGGTCAATAACACGCCTGCTTGAGCGTTAATCGAAGATTTGCGCGAAGACCCAAGTTTTGACAAACCATCCTCGTCATCATCTTGTATAGGATTCAGCTCACTAACGGCAGCTTCTTCCGCAACATTGATCGACTTAATTTTTATTCGGGTATTGCCATTTGAAATTTCATCTTGTTTTTCATCTTTTGACGAACACGAGAGTAGGAATATTGAGAAGAATAAACCGATTATAGAAATAAATAGTTTCATAGTATTAGATTTGTTTTTCATGTGAGTAGAGGTTGTTATAGGTCAAAGTCTTTGCTGTTATTCCAACCCGCTTCCCATTCCTTTTCTTTGGGTTGATTTTGTTCGCCATTCGTAGACCAACCTGTTTTGACTTTAGCCGATCCGGCCGCAATACCTTCTTCTGACTCAACTAGATGTATAGCCATTCGAGGTGCTATATACCTGCTTCTCCCTTTGATTTCCATGTATTTATAAGTATATGTTTTTCGTTTTTACTTCTATTGTCAGAAATAGAGTAATTAACTATTTGTTAAAGCTTTGCATACTCTTCCAATGTCATCTGGAGATGAAGTCGGGAAACTACAAATGCTAGTAAAAAAAAGTGCCGGTAGAACTTAATAGATGTCGGTTGATTCTTGTCGTTAAGCAACATTTTTTTTTAAACATAAAAAAATCAATAAAAAACGCCAATTGGCGGATGTCAATTACCCACTCCTAATGCAATAAAATAACATTTCACTCGGTTTTATTCAAAATACATAGAAAAAGTCAAAACCGTATTTATACGTGTTTACATTTTGCTTTTTGGACTTTAGCCAAACTTTCCAGCATAGTGAATGCCGATGCAAACAAGTATTTATACCCACATTGTAATTTTTGAATTTTTCCATTTAAATAAAATTCGACTTTGTAACAAACATTGCCAAGATTCATTTTCTTTTAACTAATAGCAAATAAAAACAAGTCCATTACTTCACGGCTACATCAATAAGATTTATAAGCTTTAGAATTGCATCTGTTTTTTTAGAAAACCTTGCATTTTGTTGCGCACTTTGATTTATAATACTTATTATTACGGCAAATAATAATCGAAGTAAGTATTTTATTATCAAGCACAATAACCTAGTTCCTAAAATTAAATAACCATTAACCCAATTGATTACTTTCAGAAACAGTTCAACTCAATGCAATGCAAAACGGCAAAATATGGCAAAGAAAATTGCTGTATTAATAACATTGATTTACTTGATGATTTGCTGTAGCTACGCTTCAGCGCAAAACATTGAAAAGTTGATTCTTGGAAAGGTCGTTGACCACGAAATGCAACCAGTAGCTTCTGCAACTATCCAACTTTATTCCTTTGATCAAATGTTGGTATCAAGCGCGACTTCAGACAGCGAGGGAAAGTTTAGCATGAAATTTTCAAAACCAGGAAAGTATTTTGTACAAGTTAGTCATATAGGACACGAAACATTACGGTCTTCGATGTTCGAGTTTTCAAATATTGATTTGGGGATATTGAAAATTGCAGTTAACGAAAATCTTTTGGAAAGTGTTCGAGTGGAAGGCAAGAAAAAAAACTTCGAGGTCAAAGACGGGATCATTGTATATTCAGTTGAAAACAGCATATCTGCAAAAGATGTTTCTGTATTAGAAGCACTAAAGGGTGCCCCAGGAGTATATGTTGAAAATGAAAGCAATATTTCACTTAATGGAAAAGGCGGTGTCCAAGTGTTGTTGGACGGACGCCAGATTTTTCTTTCTGGAAAAGAACTTATCGATCTTTTAAAATCATTGCCATCAAACAATTTAAAGTCAATCGAAATCATTAATAGTCCGTCCGCCAAACATGATGCAAGTGGCTCAGCAGGCATTATCAACATAGTCACAAAGAAACAGCTAACCACGGGGTTAAATGGCAATGTAAGCAGTACTGTCGCATACGGAATAAGCCCAAAACAGCTTCAGAACATCGCACTAAACTACAGAGTCAACAGCATAAACGTCTTTGGAAATTACAGCCATACGCTCGGAAACTACAATTACATTTATGGAACTAATCGTCAGCAAAACGGCAAATCTTATGACAGCCATACAGATGACGTCGATAAAAGACAAAAAATGAATGCGCAAGTAGGGATGGATTATTACCTGAATGACAAAAACACCATCAGTTTTCTGGCGAGCAGCAATTTCATTTTTGGAGGAGGAATAACCGACACACACACCGAAATCAGCGCTCTCCCATCGACCTCGATTGAAGAATCACTTGACGCTACTAACGATTACTATGGACAAAGCACTGCGCGCTATAATTTTAATTTAAACTATAAATTTGAAGATTCCCTTGGACGTAGTTTTACTATCGATGCAGATTATGCCCTCTTTGACAAGTGGAACAAGAACTTGCAATCCAATATTTATAGAGACAATACTGATATTATCATTCAACAAAACTATAATCGTACACTTAACGATATAGATATTGACATGAAGGGCATTAAGTTAGATTATGCATTGAATCTATGGAAAGGAAAATTGGAAACAGGTTTAAAATACACGCATGTTGGTTCAAAGAACAGTTCTCAGTTTTATCATGTTCATCAGGATATCGACAGCTTAGACAATCGGCGTTCGAATAATTTTCATTTTGATGAACATACCAGCAGCGCATATATTGATTACAAAAGGTCTCTTGGGAAATGGTCTCTGCAAGGTGGTCTCCGACTAGAACATTCGAATTCGCAGGGTTCCCTAATTGACCTGAATGGTGTGGAAGGAATGAGCGATAAAATAACAAGACGTTTTACCAACTTATTTCCATTTCTTTCGGCAACGAGACGGCTAAACGAGCATCAAAACTTTTCTATCAGCTACTCAAAGCGGATCGAACGACCTGCATACCAAGATCTAAACCCATTTATTTACATGTTAGATGAACTTTCATTCTGGCAGGGAAACCCATTCTTAAGTCCGTCTTTGACGCATCGCTTAACTATGCTTTATTCGCTAAAAAGCTCGACTATAATCACCCTGAATTATGCGTATACAGATCAATTCACGGCAAAAATAACAGATACGCTCGACACAGAAAAAATTGTGATTATCAGCAAAAATCTAGGAACGCAAAAGCACTTGTCTTTAGCTTTGACACAAAACTTTGCTCCAAAGCCTTGGTGGGATATCACCTTCAACGGCCTACTTTATTATATTCATAATGATGTATCATTTGACCAATACAGAAATTTAAATTTACGCCAAGTAGCTGGACGTGTAAGTTTGGTTCAATCATTTCACTTGCCTTATCAATTTAAAGCAGAAATCACTTCCATGTACAACTCAAAACGCTTGAGCGGCGCAAACACGATAAGCCAACCCGTTAGCCAAGTGGATGTAGCTTTGCAAAAAACGATTTTCAAAGACAAAGCAACACTTAGGCTAGCCGTAAGCGATATTTATAAAGGAAATCAAAGTAGGTATACGCAGAATTTTCCGGGTTTTACTTCATCGAGCTATGGCTATTTCGAATCAAGACAAGTTCGGTTTAGCTTCAGTTACCGATTTAGCAGTGGCGTCACAAAAGCGCAACGTACATCGAAGTCAGCCTTGGAAAATGAAAGCCGAAGGATAAATTAAGCAGTGGTAAGATTAAGAAGAAAACCAATGTATTGGTGTACTTGCTCCTTCTTTTTTCTACTAACAAATTAAATCAAATAAAACATCCAAAATAACGTAGGCTATTTCTTTATGTTATTTCTATATTTAAGTCTTCAACTTGAAATCTAAAAAAATGGATTCTTAAAGTCGTCTGAACAAAAAAACAATACCCCAATCAGCATAACTATGAAATTATTATTTACTATCGCTCTTCTGACTCTACTCCAGTTTTCGGTTCGGGCGCAAGGGACGTTGGAAGATTACAAACGCGCAAAAGAAACGGCCACTATTTCTCAGAAAGTGTATAAAGTTCCTCAACAGATTGTATGGTCTGAAGATGGCCAAAGTTTTTCTTACCGTGTAAAGCTAAAAGACAACAAAAACGAGCTGTATGTGATCGATGCGGCCACAACAAGAAAGGCCGTTGTGCATGCGGAAGAAATAGCGAGACAAATGTCGCTTTTGTTATCCAAGCCCTTGGTGCTAGAAAATTCATGGGGAAAAGCCATGAAAGTATTGAACGCCAATGAGATTGAATTCGAGGAACAAGATGCAAAATGGAATTGGAACCTAAAAGCAAATACGCTCACAAAATTAGCCGACACAATCAACAAGAACACAGAAAACACTAATTATTGGGGAACACGATGGGATGATAGCAGAGGAAATCCAGTCGATTCTCCGGATAAGCTACATACGGCATACATTAAGAACAGCAACGTATATTTCAGTAAAAAAGGGGATGATAAAAGCGAAAAGCAATTAACATTTGATGGCACTGCGGGAGAATATTATGCAGCGCAGATTCATTGGTCAAATGATTCTAAAAAAATTGCAGTGTCAAAAATTCGCAAAGCGGAAGTCAGGCAATTGACTTTAATAGAATCTTCACCGACCGATCAGCTTCAACCCAAAACACATACTAGAGATTATGTAAAACCGGGAGATGCATTGCCACAGCATTACCCAACCATTATCGATATCGAGAGCGGAAAAACAGTTGCTGTCGACCCAACACAAGTTTATAACCAATACGCATTAATCCATACGACATGGCGCCCAGACAATAGCGGGATCACATTTGAATATAACCAGAGAGGCCATCAATATTATGCTGTGATGGAATTGTCGGCGATTGACGGAAAAACAAAGCCAATTATTGTCGAGACAAGCCCTACGTTCATCGACTATTACCTAAAAAAATATCGACATGATGTAGAGAAGACATCGGAAACCATCTGGACTTCGGAACGTGATGGTTGGAACCACCTCTATCTTTTTGATTCAAAAACAGGAAATTTAAAAAATCAAATTACCAAAGGAGATTGGGTCGTTCGTCGAGTAGTTCATGTAAATGAAGAAGATAGAAAAATAATTTTCGAAGCGAGCGGAACTACGAAATCCGAAGACCCCTACTTGATCCGGTATTACAGCATCGGATTCGACGGAAAAAATAGGCAAGAATTAACGCCAGAATGGGCTAATCATCAAGCAAGTTTTAATAAAAATCATTCGATGTTTGTTGATGTGTTTTCTCGGACAGACCAAGCGCCAGAAGCTGTTCTGCGCAATGCGGAAGGAAAATTGCTGATGCAACTAGAAAAAGCTGATATTACAGAGCTAGAAGCAACCGGATGGAAAGCTCCGGAGATTTTCAGTTCAGTTGGTCGTGATGGTCAAACCGATATCTGGGGAATTATTATCCGTCCCAAAAACTTTGATCCTGCTAAAAAATATCCTGTAATCGAATACATCTATGCTGGACCGCACAGTTCATTTGTTCCGAAATCTTTTTACGCAAATCCTTCGGGAATGTATGAGTTGGCTGAACTTGGATTTATTGTTGTTCAGATTGATGGAATGGGAACTTCGAATCGATCAAAGGCATTCCATGATGTTGCTTGGAAGAATTTAAAAGATGCAGGATTCCCGGATCGCATCGCATGGATGAATGCCGCAGCAAAAAAATATCCCTACATGGATCTTGAGCATGTTGGTATTTATGGAACATCAGCCGGAGGCCAATCTTCTACCGGGGCGGTATTATTCCATCCTGAATTTTATAAAGTTGCCGTTTCCTCTTGTGGATGCCATGACAACCGCATGGATAAAATTTGGTGGAATGAGCAATGGATGGGATGGCCAATCGGGCCTCAGTATTCGGCATGTTCAAACGTTGATAATGCACATCGTCTGGAAGGCAAATTAATGTTGATTGTCGGGGAAATGGATGATAATGTCGATCCTGCATCCACCTATCAATTGGTCAATCAGTTGATCAAACAAGGCAAGGATCATGAATTTATAATGGTTCCGGGAATGGGGCATTCTTCAGGTGGTGATTACGGCGAAAAGAAACGCAGAGATTTCTTTGTAAAAAATCTTTTGGGAGTTGATCCTCCAGCATGGAACCAATATTAATAATGCTCTAAGAGAAAATAAATTTAATCTAACGACCTATATAACTTATAGGTCGTTCTGTTTTCCATCAATCTTTAATCTCATTTGAGTGAGCACTGATAAACATTTCGTTGGATTCTTCTGCAACAATTTTCACAAAACGTTCGTAATGTTTCAGCACATCGCTAATCAATTCATTCTTGGTAAAGTATTGCACATCGTAGCCTTCCCGAGAATCACCAAAAAAGCTTTTTGGATAATAGGAATTCTTAGTCGGCATCTCAGGTAAGTTATCATCATCAACCAAAAATTCGGACACCACATGCTTTTGGCTTTTCACTCCGTAGGTAAAGTCATTTACGATATCATGCTTAATTTCAAACACAAGCTTAACAGGATTTTGATACCTATTGACTTTTACAGAAATCCCATTGTTTTCGAATTCCTCTTTTAATTCATTAAAAGCTTGCTGCACGTCTTCCATAATAAATTTATCCACCGCATCCCTATCTTTAAAGGAGACAATCTGCTTTAACCGCTGTTTCCAAAACTCTCCTGACCAAGGTATGGTCGATACAGACATGCCTCGTTCGTAATAATCTTGGTCGATCACCAGCGCCTTCATAAGCGAAATTGCGAACAGCAACATAATCACAGCAAATGGAAGGGCGGTCAATAAAGTCATTGTCTGCAAGGCCTGCAAACCGCCTGCATTCAGTAACATTAACGCTAAAACAGCAAGCAACGTTCCCCAAAAAACCATTTGCCATTTCGGAGGATTGGCTGCGTTTTGTGAAGAAATGCTATTCATCACCATGATTCCAGAATCCGCCGAAGTGACAAAAAAGATCATAATGATGCTAATCGATAAGTAGCTCAACAATCCCGTCAGTGGCAAGTATTCGAAGAATTGGAAAAGCAGCGAATCCGGATCGGAAACCATATCGCTCAACGCACCTCCAGTTTCATTCAAATCAATCCATATCGCACTATTTCCAAATACAGACATCCAAATAAAATTGAAGGCCGTGGGAAGTATTAAAACGGCAGCTATAAATTCCTTGATTGTTCTGCCTTTTGAAATACGCGCCATAAAAATACCAACAAAAGGCGACCAAGATATCCACCATGCCCAATACAAAATCGTCCAATTGTAAAACCATGGAAGGGTTTCTTCTTCATACACATGCGTATTGAAGGTGAGGTCGAAAAAGCTATTGACATAGTTTCCAAGGCCATTGGTGAAACTTCCGATCAAATAGCCAGTCGGCCCTAAAAACAGGACGAACAACATTAACGCAACAGCGGCTAAAATATTGATGTTGCTCAATAGTTTAATGCCCTTATTAACCCCAGATGTAGCCGAAATCACCGAACAGCTAACCAAAATCAGCACAATGATTACCTGGTAAATAAAAGATGATTCTGGAAGAATATTTAATTTAACAAGTCCTGAATTGATCTGTACAACGCCAAAACCTAAGGTTGTCGTGATTCCGAAAAATGTACTGCAAAGCGCAAACACATCGATTAGACTTCCCCATTTACCATTGATCTTATTTTTAAGCAATGGATAAAGACAGCTTCTTAGTGATAGAGGCAATCGGTACCGGTAGGAAAAATAAGCAAGCGTCAAGCCAACCAAACCATAAATAGCCCAAGCATGAATGCCCCAATGAAAAAAGGTGTACAGCTGTGCGTTCTTCGCTCGGTTGATGGAGTTATTATTTGCAAACGCTTCCGAAGTATAATGTTGCATCGGTTCAGCTACGCTGAAATACATTAAACCGATCCCCATTCCCGCAGCAAAAAGCATCGCTATCCAGGAGAAAAAAGAATGTTCGGGTTTGCTGTCATTATTTCCAAGTCTAATTTTGCCGTATCGGCTAAACATCAAGAAAACCAAGAAGATGACGAAAATGGTCACGCACCAAACATATACCCAATTCAGATTGACGAAGACTACATCTTTTACCTGATTTAAAAAATTATTAATTGCAGTTGGGAAAATAACGGCAAAAATACAAACACCAATAATAAAGATTAAACTGGGTACAACGACTCCTTTATCAAAAGTCATGTTTATTTTCTTTCTATCTCTCTTTTCCATCTGCTATCGGTTGATTAGATTTCCTTCTTGAAATTGCCAAGTCGATAAAGGTACGATTACTCGATGTCAACTAACTGAAACAACGAATAAATTATTCGAAATGAACCAGGTCAGCTTTAATAAGCAAAGCCTAATTTGATGTTTCAGAACAAAAACTAGGCTTTTTAAAATAGAATGAAATACCTTGTGAAATTTATTTTAGTGCGATAGTTCTTTGATTTTTTCGTTCAGGTTTTCTATCTGCTTTTTAAAGATGCTTCTGTTCCTCAAGTTTCCAAGCACGATGACGAGCAGACCAAAAGGAACCAAAAGACAGAGGTGCAAATAGATATTCGGAAGTTCGAATACGGTTTCAAAACTTTTATGTACGTATAGTTTGTAGCACAGAAAACCAATTGGCGCTGCTAGCGGAGCAGTGATGTAGCCCCAAACATTCTCTAAGTAAAGTATCTTAGAAATTGCGTGCAGGTTGTTTTCTAAAACATTTTTTGTATTCGAGGTATAATCAACGCTGGTTTTAATTTTATTAAACTCTTTTTTGCCTAGCCAATAAAATAGTTCGTAGCCTGCAAAAATAGCGAGCAGGAGTATCTTCAAATCTGTTTCAGAAAATACGGCTGCAACCAGAATAGGAAGATCGATAATCCGTATCCATCTAAACTTCCATTTTAGCTTATAAAGCAGATCTTGTAAAATATCTTTCGACTGGACATCAAGTGTAAATTTTGAGACTTCTTCACTTTGTGCTGTGGTTAGCATTTCTGCTGACATATTTTGCCATTCCTTTAGTAAATCCATTTTATTTTCCATTTAGAATAGTTGTTAATTGTTGTTTGATGCGATGCAGTTTTACAGTTGCATTTCCTTTGGAAATACCGATTATTTCACTGATTTCTGTATTGTCAAATCCATCGAGATGAAGCATAATTATACTTCGGTCAATTTCTGCTAATTGCTTGATAGCTCGGTAAAGAAAATCAGCTCTCTCCGATAACTCTTGAGGTTCAACGGAAATTTCTGTATTGGAGCTTTCTTTTATTTTTTCGACCTTTTTCCGTTTGTTTAGAAAGGTAAGCGAGACGTTCAAGCTAATCCTGTACAGCCAAGTAGAAAACTTCGAGCTCCCTTCAAACCGCGGATAGGCCGTCCAACTCTGCAGGACAATCTCTTGATACAAATCTTTTCTGTCTTCCAAATCATCTGCATACAAGTTGACCACTTTAAGGATAATGCCTTTATGCTCTTCAATTTTTCGGAGATAGGATTTCTCTGTCATTCTTACTTACTGTTTTCCTTTTTAGCAGAAGATAGCTGATGTGTTGCATCCATAACAAAACCAAAAATCATGTAGAGAAATGATGCAAGCGATACAATTAGTGCAGGATATTTAACAAGCTCAGTAACGGTGTTCAACCCAATTAATAGACACAGCATCCCTGCGATCATCAAGATACTGTTTTTGATTTGCTTTTTTTCTGTTTTGCTCATGTTGAAAATCTTTATTTCTCCAGTTAGTAAGCAAAGACTGCGAAAAATTACAAGGACGGGAAATAAAATTACGTTTAGATTCGTCGATATGATATTATTACAAATTTTTCGGAAATCTATCTTCCCAAATCGTCTCGCGCCATTTATGAATTTCCTCATCCGTCAATAAACATTGCTCCAATTCCGCATTGCATGTTTCCTTATCCAAGTGCTGTCCAATAAACACAAGTTCGTTTGTTCGATCCTCCCATTCAGTATGCCAGCGTTTTAAAAGTTCATTTTGCATTTCGCCATAACCAGGATATTCGTGTCGATTGCTTTCGGGAATACTGCACCACCAAGATCCCGCATTTTCTAGTCGCAAACTTCCGCCTGCTTGACTGAAACTGATTGCGGCATCTGGACGGGAAGCCATCCAAAAAAGACCTTTCGCACGAATCATATTGTGCGGATAACTTTCATTCAAATATGTATGCCAGCGTTGCGGATGGAAAGGTTTTTGAGAACGGAAAACGAAAGACGAAATACCATATTCTTCTGTTTCAGCCACATGTTCAGTTTCCAGTTCTTTTATCCAGCCCGCAGATGACGACGCTTCCTCAAAATCAAACAACCCTGTTCCGATAATTTCGCTCGGCAACACTTTACCGAATTGAGATCGGATTGTTTTTGCTCCTGGATTTAGTTTTTTGATTGCAGCTTCCAGAATGCCTAGCGATTCTTCAGATACCAAATCGACTTTATTCAAGATAATGACATTTGCAAACTCAATCTGGTCAGTCAACAAATTGACGATGGCTCTGTTGTCCAACTCATCCTCCGAAAGAGCTCGGTCAGCCAATGTTTCTGAACTGCCAAAATCAGTAAAAAAATTATAGCAATCGACGACGGTCACCATGGTATCGATGTAACTAAATGTGGAGAGATCAATATCGTTAGTCGGATCGACATAACTGAAGGTCTGAGCAACAGGAACAGGTTCGGAAATCCCTGTACTCTCAATCAACAGGTAGTCAAACCTATCTTCCCTTGCTAACCGCTCTACTTCGATCATTAAGTCCCCCCTTAGCGTGCAACAAATACAGCCATTGCTCATCTCCACTAGCTTTTCCTCCGTGCGCGACAAGACTTGCTCACGTTCAACAGTCTGCGCATCGACGTTTACTTCGCTCATATCATTTACAATAACGGCCACCTTTAGGTTTTCTTTATTATGCAAAATATGATTTAGTAAGGTCGTCTTACCAGCTCCCAAAAATCCGCTCAATACCGTGACCGGCAATTTCTTTTTTACCAATTTATTCATTATCAATTTTCTATAGTTATGTTATCCGAAAGAATAGTTGACAGCCATCGCCTTATATTTTGCAAATGTTCGATGCCGTATAGCTTGACAAAACGCTGCGTTTCAGGAATATTTTCATCGCTGTAGACAGCCAATCTGTTCTCTGCAAATTCAGCTGTCAACTTAATTTTACATTTATCGGTAATGCAGATTTTCCATTCTTCAAAATTCTTTGGAATAACAATCATTGTACTTTATGTTTTTTTCAAAAGTAAAGACAAAAATATTCAAAAGCAACAAAGTTGCAATAAAAGATTTTATCTATTTATAAAACTGCATTGATTGAGTTATAGTGGAAGTACTACGAATAGAAAAAAAATAATCGGAAAAATTCAGTTCACCCTAAAAAATATTTTTAAAATAATTTTTTTTGTTATTATATTTATATACACATCTAATGTCATGAAAAAGAATGCTTTATACACTGAAAAATTCTCAATTAAAAATATTAAATACTACTTTAAGATTAAATTGAGTGAGCTTGGCCGTCCGTACTTATCGATTACAGAAACTCAGATAAGAGCTGGCGAAATTGAAAGGTCCAATCTTGTAATTTTCGATAACATGCTGGACAATTTTGAAAAATCTATTTTAGCATGCTTCGCTGAATTTAAAGAAATCAGAAAAGGTTTACCTCCAGCTCCCAGCAAAAAAAACAAGCCAAATCAAGAAATTAAGGAGAACCGGATGGCGAAGCTTAAAGAAAAGTATAAACAAGCTTACACGCCATGGACTGCCGAGGCCGATGAAAAATTGGAAGAACTTTATGCAAGCGGAACGAGCATAAAAGATTTGTCATCCATCTTAGAACGAAACGAAGGAGCGATCGAATCGCGAATAAAAAAATTAGAGCTAGTAGAAAAGTATGGTGGAAAGTAAGGGATAGATGCGGATAGAAGTATTTGTGCTAGTACAAACTATTGCATCATCACAAGTTTTGTTTTTCTACTAGTGGACGCGAATGATTTTTAATAAAATTAATGACCTTATTCTAACTCTATGGCTTGGAAATTTTGATTGATTTATAGTACTTATTAATAACACTAAATCACTTTCCTTATTCTAGCGTACCCATAGACTTCTCCAGGTTCCGACAAGTTTTAAAGTTCATCTTTTCCAATTTATATTTAAAGAATTACATTTTGGGCAAATGCCATACTCGTTATCTAATTGTTTAAAGTTGCAACGATTACATCTATTCTGTATTTTATTTATATGTTGTACAATAAATTTTGCTTCAGTTGAATTTATTGAAAACTCAGCTTTTATATAGTTAATTGCATTCATTGGAGAATTATCCAAAAATTGAATTATTTCTTGCTTATGTTTTAATGTAAAATTCGGGATTTCAACTCCCTCTTTTGGTAAACATTTTGGACATTTAATCTTCATTTGAGATTCTCTAAAATTTCATTTCTCCAAACTATCAGATTACAACACCTATATTATTAATAATGCTGAATTGATAAATCCTATTAAATATTGTCGTTCAATTTGACTAAATTAAAATCTCCTGTGTAGCCATCGTTAGCAACCTCTTTTGTAACTCCAACGATTGGGTTCTCCTTTGTCATCTATAGTCACAGCAAAACCCCGCGAATAAAATTCCGGAGCAGAAATATTGGTTTGAAAATCGATCAATTTTTCTAGTTCTATTGGAACAGCCGTTGCCCCCAAATTTTCTTTAAATTTTTCCAAATTCAGATTTAAATACATTGATTTACTTGTTGAGGTTTCTAATGATTGACTAACTTGCACAACCGTATCTTTATGATGTTTGCTATCCTCTTTTTTCGACTTTCCTATACAACCAAGCAAGTTTAAAACAGTGATAGTAATTGCAATAATTATTAAATTTCTTCTCGTTTATGCATCTCCTTTTAGCCTGACCACTAACGTTTAGCAGATTTTCCGTAGACGGTTTTTTACCACTAATGGTTATAATGAATACAAATCCCCTTATTGTAAATATGCTGTTATAGGCTGTCGTTCTTGTCATTGGTTAGTTTATCATTCTTACTTGTCTTGCTAGCTCTTCATTGTCCGTCACCGTTAAATTATCAAGCATTCCGTAAACTTCCTCGTCACCTTCATTTAAAAAACCAGCCGCACTGATAAAAACACTTTTGTTGTTTGAAAAAGTAATTTTTACGTCCTGCGGATAAATAAAATTTTCTGTCTTGCCAGACCTTTCTTCGCTTGCCATAACCGTTTCCCAATTAATATATATGTCTGTAATAGTCGTCCCAAGAAACTGCTTCCAAAGGTCGTTACTTGAAACGTCCCATTTAATATTTCCAGAAAAGCCTGTCTCCTCGTTTATTTTAATGCCAATTCCAAATTGAAAAAATTTATCGTCCCAATAAAACTCAACCAACTTGTCGTTGTCTGTATATAAGAAAATTGAGAAGTCAACTGAGTCGAGATTTGTGAATTGTGTCGGGTAATATGGTTTTGGATCTGTCGGCTCATATACTATTTCAGAATACTCAACTTTCAAAATGGTCAATCCAATCAATTGTCGGCTGAATTTTTCAAAGTATAAATGTTCTTTCGTCAATGTCATTGTTGTCTCGTCCTACCGTTGCCTGTAATTGGAAGCGCATTGGCGAGGTAGCGGACAATCGAAGCGGTAAGTTTCGATTTTGCACCGAGGCGAACCAAAGCGTTTTTTTATTAGTTAAACTTACAAAACAAAAACGAATTTTATTCGTTTTTGGTGGATAACTAACTACAAACTTTCAATTTAGCCTTTCAGCTTGCCTTTTGCAAAGCCCCTGTTCGCTGTAGTTTATTTTCGCGTCAAGGTAAATATTTTATATCGACCCCTCGGTCGTGCACAGGCTTAGTTTACCAATTGATTTTTCCAATTTTAAATAGTATAAATCCAAACACGTTCAAAAGCACACAAAGTCCGATTAGCACGTACCCTAACTGCTTTTGAAATGCATTACGAATGAAATAAGGTTTACCCTCCATGTCGATAAACTGGGCGAATCTATTAATTCCCTCCGTTTTTGTTTTCGGAACTTCATAGTAGTAGATTTCGATAACATCACCGAGTTTTAAATCGTCAATCTTCTTTTCTGTTGGTTCGCTGTTCGGTTCGTAAATTTCAAAAAGGTATGGATAAGTTGTGATTTTTAAATATCTATAGTCACCTTTGTGTCTGTTTGGTAAATTTTCAAATTCTTTTCCAAGATATTCGATAGAACCGTTAGATTTTTCGTATTCTGATTTTGTCTTTGAATTATTTGTTATCTGGAAAATGCCTATGCCAAAAACAAAGATTGATGTAAATATAATTTTTGTAAAACTCATAATTTTTTGTTCTAATTGCTCTAGAAATTCTGCACAACACTTCAGGGCTTAACGATGCTGGGGCAATCGAAGCGCACATCTCTCAGTTTGCACATCAGCCCGCCTGAAGCAAAACCCTTGTTAGCGATAGGCTTTCCTGTCAATTCGATTTAGAGCTTGCTTAACATATTTATTTAACGTTCCTTTTCCGTTAAATATTTTCAAAACTATTGGTGAAGCTTCGATTTCTAACTTTCTGTACATTTGTTTGTCAACGTTTTCAATGCTTCCAAAATATGCTAACCTATATATTATGTTTTCAGGTTCAAGTTCTGTTACTTTTTTCAGCAATTGGTTAGCTTCTCTTTCTAAATCATCATAATCTCCATATTCATATGGAAATATTGAAACTGTATATCCAGCGATAAAATTAAAATCTGCTATTTCAGAAAACTTACTTTTGCCATCATCATACATTTGTTGCATTAATTTTCTAATTTCAATTTTTTCTTGAAATTCATTTGGAGCATCTTCAATTGCAGTCCACAAGAAAAAGTAAAAATTTTTCCAAACTTCGTATTCAAATTTATTTTCTGAATACAGATTTTGATAAAGTTCATAAACTTCATCAAAATTCTTTTGTTCTTCTAACTCAAATATTTTGTCTAATTCTTGTTTCATTTAGTTTTTCTGAAGCTTACAGCTAACATTTCGGGTATTGCCGAAGGCGGGGATTTTTAGCACAAAGGCTCAATCGAAACCGTTCAGCGCCGCTTTTGGCATTACAATGTAACCTGCTTGTGCTTTACCATTTTCCACTTATTGTTCGTTCTTTATTATTGCCTTTAGCCTAAAAGTCTTCTGCCCCCTACCAGTTAAAACAGAATTTATTTTGTCGGTAAAAAAGTCTTTAATAAGATTCCAATCACTTACATTCATTCCTCCATTGCCATTTTTATCAAGATTTTCAACAATTTTCAGGTCGCCAATAACTTCAAAATTGTGTCTAAATTTCATAAAGTCTTTTCTCCAAATTACAAATCCATATGAGCCTAAAAAATACGGTTTTGTCTCGGGATGTATATTCCACATTTGATTTAGTTCAATTTCGGAATATTTAAAATAGTCGTTATTTGAATTCCCTATTCCCCAAAATTCACAACTCAGAATTTTTTCAGCAGTTGGTTTTTCTCTGTCATTATAAGTCAAAGCAGCAAAAGCAAAACTCTGCGGACTTTTCTCTTTAATAGTACTTGTGCAAAGTAAAACTCTATACTTTTCGTCATTTGCTTTGAATGCCAGTAAGTCTCCTTGGTTTATGTCAGTGATTTTATTCATTGAGATGTCTTTCTATGCATTGCAGGCAACTACTTTTTACTCAACATAATTTCGCCAAATAAATCCTACAATCGAATTGCGTAGAGACCATTAGTAAATATATCGAACTATTGTAAACTAAAATTCTACATTAAAAATTTCTAATTGGCGAAATAAAAATAAGCATTTTTCGATACTTTTATTGAAAAGCTAAATAATTATTTCGGTCATTTTCGTTAGCTCATTGCTGTACAAATCTCTATAAGAAATCCGTCGATATCCCTCACATAAGCAAGAATTTGTGTTCAGGGTTTTGTTTTTGGACTTTCCACAATTGTTGCGCCTGCATGTACTGATGCCGAAACTGTTTCTTATGCATTTCTGTTGTAAAACCAGCGCATTCCTCACAAAAAGTTAGACACTTTCTTGGGGCACTGCAAACTTTTTATTGTGAAGACTCTTTGTTTATGGAGCATCTTTTATATTCTGCTCACAAAAATCCCAACGTACAACAGCAATAACGGCACAAACAGCGACAATAAAAAGTAGGTTATAAACAGCTTACCATCACGGTATTCATACTTGTCAATTAGTTCCTCATACCTGTTCCTATAAAAAATCAAAAAGTAATTTAGCAATAGCATTGGTAACAGATATAAAATAAAAAAGCTGGTAAAAGAATTTAAAATAGTTCCAGGAAAAATATCTACATCTATACTGTAAATGATCTTTGAATAATGTACCTTCCAATAATAGTCTCAATAAACATAAAATTTATTGCCATTGACATAGACATAAAAGCCATGGCAAAAAATTTCCACATTCCTACATTCTCTGGACGAGAACGTAGTTTAACTATAGCATCGACCCAAATTCTGTAATATAATCTCATTTTCTTAGTCTTTTATTAAATCAAATACCATCGTCCTACAAAATATGGAGTAACTCCTACACCAATACCCCAACCGATAGAATTGGAAACCAGACCCGTTGCAACTAACCCTGTTGTACCTAAACCTATCACTCCAACTCCCAAATCTATAACATCTAATAGGTTAATATTGACTACCCTCCTTTTCCAACATGCTTGCACATTTCCCCAAAAATACCCAAAAACAAAAAAAGCCCTAACTTTCGTTAGAGCTTTTTGTCGGGGTGGCAGGATTCGAACCTACGACCTCCACATCCCAAATGTGGCGCGATACCGGGCTACGCTACACCCCGAAAAGGTATCCCCTTTTGTTTTCTGTGGCACAAATATACGGCAATAATCATACATGTCAAGAGATATTTTTCATCTCATGACTAAAATCCTCATTTTATGCGAATTAATTTTTAATTTCGTTTTTCTGAATGGAATATTGCCCAGCAATCGCCCTATATTCATCCTAAGCATGCCATCCATTCCGAGAGAATAGCGGCGAGAAAAATATATTTGAAAAATTGTTTTATTAAATCAAAAAAAAGCTGTAATATTGCATTCCGATTTTTACAGGATAAAAGTCGTTAATAATACTCGAAATCATGGATTTAGTAAAATTTGTAGAAGAACAAGCGGTAGTAAGAAATGAAATTCCCGCTTTTAAAGCAGGAGATACCATCAGCGTTCATTATAAAATTCGCGAAGGAAACAAAGAACGTGTTCAGGTTTACCAAGGTGTGGTTATCCAATTAAATAGTGCAGGTGTGAATGCGACCTTTACAGTACGTAAAATTTCTAACGGAATTGGCGTTGAGCGTATTTTCCCTATTAACTCACCAAACATTGATAAAATTGTTGTAAATAGCTACGGTAAAGTTCGTCGTGCTAAATTATTTTATCTACGTGGTCTTACTGGTAAAGCAGCTCGTATCAAAACTAGACGTGTATAATTTTACTGCGTTAGACATAAAACAAAAGAGGCTGATTTCATAATCAGCCTCTTTTGTTTTATAGCCTTTTATCCCTTAATATTCCGGCAGGATGGGCTTAGTCCCAACAATCGCATCAATCTTTGCCATGACCTCAACCGTCAAGTTAGGCAAAAAGTCAATCGCTTTTAGCGTTTCTGTTAACTGGCTTTCCTTCGTCGCTCCCAAAATCGCAGTCGTGACATTTGGATTTTTAATACACCAAGCAACCGCCAAGACCGGAAGGCTTGCTTCTAATTCTGCAGCATACTTTCCTAACTCGATGACTTTCTGAATTTTCGAATCCAATATGGATTTGTCCTTCAGCCATTCGTAGCCTTCCAGCGATAGACGAGAACCTTCGGGAATTCCTTGATTGTATTTTCCGGTCAAAAGCCCAGAAGCTAAAGGACTCCAAATGGTCGTTCCCATGCCGATATTATTAAATACCGTCAGATAATCAGATTCCATCTTTTGGCGATTGAATAAATTATATTCTGGCTGTTCGACAGATGGACCTTCCAATCCATATTGCTTCGCAACTAAATGCGCCTCCACGATTTCGGCAGCGGACCATTCACTCGTTCCCCAATAAAAAATTTTCCCTTGCTGGATTAAGATATTCATTGTGCGGACAACTTCTTCAATCGGAACGTGCTTATCCGGACGGTGGCAATAAAAAATATCCAAGTATTCTACCTGCAAACGCTGTAAAGCTTCTTCGCACGCTTCCATCAAATGCTTCCGGCTAAGACCCGTCTGGTTTGGCTTATTGTCTTTCCCTCGCCATCCGAAAAAAGCTTTGCTCGAAACGCTATACGAACTGCGTTCCCAATCCTTTGCCTTTAAAATTCGGCCCATCATTTCTTCTGATTTTCCTGAAGAATACACCTCAGCATTATCAAAGAAATTTACTCCAGCATCGTATGCAATCGACATTAATCGGTCGTTGGCTGCATCATCGGTTTGCCGAGCGAAAGTCACCCAAGATCCAAAGGACAAGGCGCTTAATTGCAAACCGGTTTTACCCATTCTTCTATATTCCATATTGCGATTTAATTGTTACACGAATATCGTCAATATTTTTCCGTCTTTAGCGGTAAAATTTATTGAATAATCCCTATATTAATTTCGTATGACAAAATCTACATGTTCCTTACTTTGTTTTTTATGTGGCTTTATGGCTCAACAGGCCATTGCGCAGCACAGTATCGAACAGATAAGAGCCATGCAAAGCGAACCGCTCACCTATTCGGCCTTAAAGGTAAATGAAAGAATAACGGTAGATGGAAAAGCTGACGAAGCAGTCTGGGAACGCGCGGCGTGGTCATCCGATTTTGTCGATATCCGTGGTTCGCAAGCGCAAAAGCCAACCTATCCGACAAAATTGAAAATGTTATGGGACAATCAATACCTATATATCTACGCGGAGCTGGAAGAGCCCCATATCTGGGCTGACATTGATAAACACGATGAAATTATTTACCTAAACAACGATTTCGAAGTCTTTATCAAACCATTCCTCCAACATGCAACTTATTATGAGATTGAAGTGAATCCTTTAAATACAATTTTGGATTTGGTGATGACAAAACCGTATCGCTTTAATGGAGAAGCATTAATCCATTGGGATTTAAAGGGCTTGAAAACAGCAGTCCACAACGAAGGGACATTGAATAATGCAAAAGATAAAGACAAATACTGGTCAGTCGAAATAGCAATCCCATTCGAATCGATTCTGTCCTTCGGAAAATCAAAAACGCCTCCATTGAATAGCCATTGGCAAATCAATTTCTCTAGAGTTCAATGGGAACATGCGCTTGAAAACGGCGTTTATCAACGCAAAAAGACAAATGGAAAAATTGTAGAAGAAGATAATTGGGTTTGGTCGCCAATTGGCATTATCAATATGCATTATCCGGAGCGTTGGGGTTATGTTCAGTTTGTTGAATCATTGGATAAGCCAGCAAAATTACCTTCCACCTACGAAATCAAAAAACTTGCATGGAATATCCATTATCTGCAGCAATTGCATTTTAATGCAACAAAAAAATATGCAGATGACTTAAAAAAACTAAACGGCTACGAGGAGTTTATCGCCAGTAAGCTATCAGATTATATCGTTGATATCACGACTGACAAGCAGTTGGATTTTTATAGAATAACATTAAAAAACAGGCACAGCGATGCGCATTTTGTGATTGACAGTAAAGGAAATACCAATTAATTATTTTGAACAATGAGCAATAGAAGAAACTTTATAAAAAATTCCCTAGGTGGCATGCTAGCTTTAAATCTGCCAAATTTAGCTTTCGCAAATCCGCAAGAACAGCGGCTAACTTTTGACTATTGGCTATGGAATAGGCCGAATCAAAAGGATTCGGAAAGCGATTTGAAGAAACGCTACGCAACATTTAAAGAAGCAGGAGTCAGGGGATTATTTTTTGAAGATTACAGCCCAAAACATTTTCAGCTTGCCAAAGAATTTGGATTGGAAACCCATCGATGGATGTGGACGATGAACCGAGGCGAAAAAGAATTGCTGGAAAAACATCCCGAATATTATGCGGTAAGTCGTTCAGGAAAGTCATGTGCGACTGAACCGCCTTACGTGGGCTACTATCGTTTTCTTTGCCCCTCTCATCCCGATGTGCCCAAATATTTAGAGGACAAAGCGCGCGAACAGCTAGAAAAAGAAGATGTCGATGGTTTGCATTTGGATTACATTCGGTATCCAGATGTGGTTCTGCCTGTAAACCTTTGGGACAATTATCAATTGGACCAATCATCCGAACTTCCGGATTATGATTTTTGTTATAGCAAATTCAGCAAGAAAGCATTTTTAGATGAAACAGGAATTGATATTGACCAAGTGCAGCGCCCTGACCAAAGTTTGTCATGGAAAGCATTTCGATACCGTCAAATCAATAAAATTGTGAATCGCATTGCCGATGTAGCAAAGGAATACGAAAAACCGCTCACCGCAGCCGTGTTTCCAACACCTGATTTAGCCAAACGAATTGTCCGTCAGGATTGGACGCATTGGAACTTGTCGGGCGTATTTCCAATGATTTATCATGGCTTTTATAAAGAACCGGTGAGCTGGATTGGTCAAGCCGTTCATGAAGGCGTGGATGCTTTAAACAATAAATTCCCTCTGTATGCAGGATTGTATTTGCCGGATTTCAAAGATTTAGCAGAGCTAAAAACTGGAATTAAATTAGCAAAATCGAATGGTGCAGCGGGTGTTTCTTTATTTGGGGAACAAGAATTTGATAATGAAACTATTGAACTTTTAAAATCATTGAAATAGCCGAAAGATTACCTTTCGGCTTAACATCTTCTGCTTGCTAATTTACTTTTACTGCCAAAAGTAAGAAAATAATCTTATCTTTGTATCCCGTACATATAGCAGAGATTGTAGCACTATTTCTACAGGTATGCTATAGAAAATTCACACAAATAATGACTAAATATATTTTTGTTACGGGCGGCGTAACTTCGTCGTTAGGGAAAGGCATCATTGCTGCTTCTTTAGCAAAACTTCTTCAAGCGCGTGGTTTTAAAGTAACCATCCAAAAGTTCGACCCTTACATTAACATTGACCCAGGAACATTGAATCCCTATGAACATGGCGAATGTTACGTAACGGAAGATGGCGCCGAAACCGACTTAGATTTAGGTCATTACGAACGTTTTTTGAACGTTGCAACTTCGCAAGCCAACAATGTGACCACTGGCAGAATCTACAAACAAGTAATCGAACAAGAACGTGCAGGCGCTTATTTAGGCAAAACGGTGCAGGTTGTTCCACACATCACGGACGAAATCAAACGCCGCATGCAATTATTGGGTGAGACAGGTGAGTATGACATCGTCATCACGGAGTTGGGCGGAACAGTCGGCGATATTGAGTCCTTGCCGTTTATCGAAGCCGTACGCCAGTTGCGCTGGGAATTGGGAAGCAATGATTCGTTGGTAATCCATTTGACATTAATTCCTTATTTGGCCGCAGCCGGTGAATTAAAAACCAAGCCTACACAACATTCTGTTAAGACATTATTGGAATATGGTATTCAGCCGGACATTCTGGTTTGCCGTACCGAACATAAATTGAATCAGGATATCCGCAAAAAATTGGCTTTATTCTGTAATGTGAATATCAATGCGGTTGTTGAATCGATTGATGCGCCAACTATTTATGACGTTCCATTAAATATGCTGAAAGAGCAGTTGGACAAAACTGTTCTGGCAAAACTAAAATTATCGACCAAAAACGAACCGGATTTAGAAAGCTGGAAAACATTTTTAGGCAAATTAAAAAATCCAACGAATGAAGTAAACATTGGTTTAGTTGGTAAATATGTTGAATTGCCTGACGCATACAAATCAATTACGGAGTCCTTTATTCACGCTGGTTCTGCAAATGAAACGAAAGTAAAACTGAAATTTATCGCAGCCGAAAGTTTGGACGCTGAGCATGTACACGATAAGTTAAAACATTTAGATGGCGTTTTAGTTGCTCCAGGTTTTGGCGAGCGTGGTCTGGAAGGGAAACTTGCGGCTATTCAATATGTACGTGAACATAAAATTCCTTTCTTCGGTATTTGTTTAGGAATGCAATGTTCAGTGATTGAATTTGGCAGAAATGTGCTGAAATTAAAAAATGCAAATAGCTTTGAGATGGATGAAAAAACAAAACATCCGGTCATCAATTTAATGGAAGAGCAAAAAAACATTACAAACATGGGCGGAACGATGCGTTTGGGTGCTTATGATTGTGAAATTAAAAAAGGCACCAAAGCACATGCAATTTATGGCAAAGCCAAAATTTCAGAACGCCACAGACATCGCTATGAATTCAATAATGCTTATTTAAAACAGTACGAAGAAGCAGGAATGATTGCGTCTGGCATCAATCCGAAGACGGGATTAGTGGAAATTGTTGAGCTAAAAGACCATCCGTTTTTTGTTGCTGGGCAATTTCATCCAGAATTAAAGTCAACAGTTGCAAATCCTCACCCACTTTTTGTTAGCTTTGTAGCCGCTTCTTTGGCAAACAAGAAAGCATTAAAATAAAATTGAGAAAATTCAATACTAATAAATAAAAAATGGATAGAAGTACCCTAACAGGTTTAATACTGATTTTTGCAATTTTTGCAGGTTCGTTTTATTTCATGAAACCTTCTGAGCAAGAGATTAAGCAAGAACAGGCGTTACAAGATTCTTTAAAAAGAGTAAAAGAAGGTGTCACAGAACCTTTAGATACAACGAAGATTACGACTACACTTAGCAGCACAACTCCAGATTCAGCAGCATTGGCACAGCCTTTTGGAGCTTCTAAATTTGGTCAAGAGCAAATAGTGACGATTGAAAATGAATTGATTCGTGTGAACATCAGTTCAAAAGGTGGCCGCGTGAAATCGGTTGAATTGAAAAATGAAACTAATTTTGACGGTTCTCCTTTGTTGTTATTCGAAGGAGATAACAATAAATTCGGTTTATTATTTAACGCTTCGGGATTGAATGTGAACACAAATGACATGTTCTTTCAGCTTCAAGGAGGAAATTTCAGTGTTGCAGGAGCAGATTCACAATCGATTAAGGCCCGTTTAAACTACAACGAAACGCAATACATCGAATACACCTACACGTTAGCAGGAAATTCGTACAATGTTGGTTTGGCGATTGACGCAATCGGAATCCAAAATTCAATTGATTTAAAACAAAAAAACATTCTATTAAATTGGGAAACCACTTTATTGCAAAAAGAAAAGAATGTAAAATCAGAGCGTGAAAAATCAACTATTTTCTACAAAACGTCCGAAGGCGATGTAGACCATCTTTCAGAAGCTAAAGATGACTCGGAAAAAATAGAGGAAAAATTAGAGTGGATTGCCTTCAAACAACATTTCTTCTCTTCCATCTTAAGCAACAAAGAAGGGTTCACAAATCCTGAGCTTTTTGTAAACTACACGACTTCAGACAGCATTGTTAAAGTCTATAAAACGACAGCAGATTTAGCATTCAACTCGCAAAGCGATAATCGGTATGCGATGAATTTCTTTTTCGGCCCGAATAAATACAAAACATTAAAAGCAGAAGACCAAGGCTACGACAAAATCATCAACATGGGTTGGGGACCTATCGGATGGATTAACAAATTCATTACGGTTCCGATTTTTGATTTTCTAGATGGATTCCACATGAGCTACGGAATCGTTATTTTGATTTTAACGATTTTATTGAAAGCTGTATTATTCCCATTGACGTACAAATCATACAAATCAATGGCGAAAATGCGCGTTTTGAAACCGCAGCTTGACCAAATAAAAGAAAAAGTTGGCGATGACAACCCGATGTTATTGCAGCAAGAGCAGATGAAATTGTATAAACAGGCTGGAGTGAATCCAATCGGCGGATGTCTGCCATTGTTATTACAAATGCCGTTTACGCTAGCATTCTTCTTCTTCTTCCCGAATTTATTTGAATTGAGGGGCGAAAGTTTCTTGTGGGTAAAAGATTTATCGACCTACGATTCTTGGATTTCCTTCCCTCCTACGTTCTTCGGAATTGACCACATTTCGTTGATGTGTGTGTTGATGACAATCACCACTTTATTGACAACTTGGTACAACAACAGTACGTCAGGAGCGACAGGACAAATGAAATACATCGGTTACTTTATGCCGTTGATTTTCTTCTTTGTCTTAAATAGTTTCCCAGCTGGTTTGAACTACTACTATTTGTTAGGAGCGGTGTTCACATTCTTGACACAAGTTATCATCCGTCAATTTATCGATGATGATAAAATCCTTGCATCTTTGGAGGCAAACAAGAAAAATCCGAAGGTTGCTAAAAAATCATCTTTCCAACAACGTATGGAAGACATGATGAAACAACAGCAACAAGCGAAAAAGAAATAGAGATTTATCTCAAAATAAAGAAGGGCTGCAAAAAATTGCAGCCCTTTCCTTTTAGCATTAAAACCAGTTATTCAGTCGGTTTGGTAAATCCGTCTTTTTCGGCTTTCTTCGCCATCTCTGTTACACGTTTTCCAGTGTCCGGATGCGAAGAAAATAATTTCTTTGCTGCTCCTCCATCTGAAGCGCCACCCGAAAGCTCTTGCAAACGTTCAAATGCCATCGACATGTACCAAGGATTTACATTATTATCTTTTAAAAATTTATAGCCATAGTCATCAGCAACACTTTCTTGCTTTCTAGAAAAGCTCATGTTAGCTACTTGCTCGCCCAATTCTCCCAATTGCGAATCAGATAAAGTCGCCGCGGTTCCTCCTTGGGAAGAAACGCCATCTTTCAGCGCCGAAGTCAACAAAGCTGTTTTAAAGGCATCGCGTGAATCCATATTTTTCACATGCCCGATTTCATGTCCAATCACACCTAATACTTCATTATCCGACATCACTTCCATCAGGCCTGCACATACACGCACGGAACCATCCGCACATGCAAAAGCATTGACATCGCGCACTAAATACACTTTAAAATTCAACGTTTGTCCATCGTAATTTGTCAAACCGCTGGTCAACTTAGTCAATCGCTGTGCTAATTCATTATCCGCAGGCGCAACCGGATTATTTTCGTCCATCCAAGTAATGTATTCCTTAGTGTATGCAATCACATCATCGTTTGATAAGGTGACAGCTTGAACGGCTTTGGTGGCAGAGCCAATGGTTTTACTATTGAGCTTGATTTGTGCTTGTGATAGCGTAATGCTTGTTCCTAACAAACCTAACGCAATAGTGGCAATTTTTAATTTCATATAAAGGATAGTTTATGTATATACTTATGTTACAATTAACATTCCAAAATATAAAATTGTTTTAACCTCTAAGAAATAATAACTTAAACGAATGCGCTGATTCCAGTAATGCTTCGGCCTACAATCAATGAATTTATTTCTTTTGTTCCTTCGTAGGAATAGATGGCTTCCGCATCCGCCAAAAATCGTGCGACGTTATACTCTAACAAAATACCATTCCCGCCCATTACTTCACGAGCTTTAGAAACGATATCGCGCGTGCGCAACGAACAGAAAACTTTAGCTAACGAAGCGTGCTCATCTCGCAGCTCATCCGCATCTTGCATTTCAGATAATCGGAACACCAAAGTCTGCATAGCGGTAAGATTGGATAACATTTCTACCAAATGATTTTGAATTAACTGAAAGGAAGCGATTGGTTTCCCGAATTGTTTGCGTTCCAGTGTATACGCCAATGCATTTTCATAAGCGCCACGCGCACATCCAACAGCCATCCAAGCCACACCTGCTCGCGTCATCTGCAATACTTTCGCTGTATCTTTAAATGAGTTGGCTAAAGCCAAACGGTCGGATTCAGGAACAACACAGTCTTTCATCGTAATCAAACCATTTTGAACAATACGCAAAGCCATTTTGCCTTTTATCTTTTCGACCTCAAATCCAGGATTTTCTTTTTTCACAATAAAACCTTTGACTTCTCCGTCATCCAAATCTCTCGCCCAAATAATGGTGATGTCTGAAAATGTTGAATTTCCAATCCATTTTTTCTGTCCATTCAGAACCCATCCTTGTTCTGTTTTCTTACAGGTTGTGGTCAAACCGCCAGCCGCTCCGGAACCGATTTCTGGTTCCGTCAAACCAAAAGCCCCGATTACCTGCATTTGTTGCATGCGCGGCAACCATTCTGCTTTCTGTTCTTCCGAACCACAGAGATAAATAGAACCCATCGCTAATCCGCTTTGTACACCTAAAAATGTAGCAATCGATGGGTCAATGCGTCCAAATTCGGCTGCAATAATGCCATCCATAAGCGATGTTCCTCCCGCACAGCCGTACCCTTCATAGGTGTAGCCACAAATATTTAATTCGGCTAATTTGGGAATGATTTCAAATGGAAATTCATCATGCAACCAGTAATTATTAACCAAAGGTTTGATCTCGGCTTCTAAAAAAGCTCTGACTTTTAATTGTAAAGCGCGGTCTTCAGGATTTAATTTTGTTTCGACACCATAGAAATCGGCATTGATTGGCGGCGATTCGCGCTTCTTCCCTCCTGACGTCAGCATTTTATTAAGCATCTTCAATTGCTTATCATCCATTTTGGAAACAGATGCCATAACTGCGGGTAGGTCAATTTTTTGTGATATTTTTTGAATCTGTTCTAAATCAACAGATTTTAGAAGGCTAAGTATATTCTTGATTTTTTTAAACATAGTTTTATTTTTTATCGATCTAGTATCGTAAGATAACAAATTTTCAGCGATAATTGTTGCCCTACTTAGTAAACCCTACACTTCATTTAAAATAAATATTCAATTTAACTAACTGACAATTAACAGAATAATAAATATTTTAAAATTTTATTTAAAAGTTGGGTTACCTTTTTACTTTAAAAGTATAAAGAGTAAATAAACAAATTTGTTTCAATTAAATAGAAAATTAGAAAAATGAAAAATTTATTAAAATTCGGATTTTTAGGTTTAGCTTTAACTTTCGTTATGGCATCTTGTAACTCAGGTACTAAAACTGGTGAAACTACAGATTCATTAGCTAAAGAAGTTGACCACACTACAGAGCACGTTGCTGATTCATTAGAAAACGTTGCTGATTCAGTACGTTCAACTGGTGATTCAATCTCTGATTCATTGAAAAACGTTCAATAATCCGAACCACATTCAAATACAGAAAAGCTCGCAAAATTTGCGGGCTTTTTTGTTTTATCCTGTTTTATAATTGTTAAGCTCTACTTGTTTTGCTACTTTTGCATAAAAAAATTTACAAAAAATGATGTTGTCGCCACTAACGGCTGTGACTCCAGTCGATGGAAGATATCACAATGCCACAAAAGAACTTTCACCCTATTTCTCCGAATTTGCCTTAATCAAATTCCGCGTGTTAGTAGAAGTCGAATATTTTATTGCATTAGCGGCTTCCGGAATTCCACAGTTAGAATCCTATGATTCTTCATTCGATGAAAAGCTAAGAGCAATCTACACTGATTTTAGCCTTGACGATGCGCAATGGATTAAGGATACAGAAAAAGTAACCAACCATGATGTCAAAGCGGTTGAATATTTTCTGAAAGACAAATTCCAAACTTTAGGTCTTGATTCCTTTTTGGAATTTATCCATTTTGGATTAACATCTCAAGACATTAACAATACGGCTATTCCTTATTCTTGGAAAGAAGCCATCACGCATTTGTATATTCCGACGCTAACAGAATTGCTAGATGAATTGAAAGGCCTGGTTACTTCTTGGGCTTCGATTCCATTATTGGCAAGAACGCACGGACAGCCAGCTTCACCTACCCGCTTAGGAAAAGAATTTCAGGTGTTTGTGGAACGATTGGAAATTCAGCGCAAAGCGTTAAACCAAGTTCCTTATTCAGCAAAATTCGGCGGAGCAACAGGAAATTTCAATGCGCATCATGTAGCCTATCCAAATACGGATTGGGTTGATTTTGGGAATTCCTTTGTCAATGACCAGTTGGGTCTTTCGCGTTCTCAGACAACGACACAGATCGAGCATTACGATAACTTTGCAGCAAGCTGCGATGCGCTGAAACGCATCAATACAATTTTAATTGATTTATGCCGCGATGTATGGACCTATATCTCGATGGATTATTTCAAACAAAAAATAACTGCCGGACAAATTGGTTCTTCGGCTATGCCGCACAAAGTCAACCCTATTGATTTCGAAAATGCTGAAGGAAACTTTGGCTTAGCAAATGCCTTGTTTGAACATTTATCGTCCAAATTGCCTATTTCAAGATTGCAGCGCGATTTAACAGATTCCACGGTTCTTCGTAACATCGGCGTTCCATTCGCACATACGATTATCGCTTTCAAATCTACATTGAGAGGCTTACGGAAGTTAATTTTGAATGAAGCTGCTTTGCAGAAAGATTTAGAAAATAACTGGGCTGTTGTTGCGGAAGCAATCCAAACAATATTGCGCAGAGAAGGCTATCCAAAACCATACGAAGCACTAAAAGATTTGACGCGCACAAATTCACATGTTACGCAAGAGACAATCGCAGAATTTGTCGACCAATTAAATGTTTCGGACGAAGTAAAATCAGAAATCAAGCAGATTACGCCGAGTAATTATACAGGCGTTTAGCAACAAGCTTTTACGCAGCAATGACGAGGAGAAAAACATAAATACTGTATATTTGTTTTCTATATTTAGCATACTATGGCAACAATTAATGTATATACCGAATCTACTCCAAACCCTTCGACGATGAAGTTTTTGGTCAACAAGTTGTTGATTAACGGGAGTTTAGATTATCCAGATAAAGAAAAAGCGCAAGAATCAGCCTTTGCGAAAGAATTATTCAAATTCAATTTTGTAAATGGTGTTTTCTTTGCAAGCAATTTTGTAACGATTACAAAATCAGAAGAGGCAGAATGGTCAGACATTGAGCCGCTATTGAAAGATTTTGTAAAAGGTGCAGTGGAGTCTGAATTGGCTGTTAAACCTATTGAGCATTCTGAAGAAGTTAATTTCGAAGGAAATGAAACGGAAGTCAAAATCCAACAAGTTTTGCATGATTATGTAAGACCTGCTGTGGAGCAAGATGGTGGCGCAATCGCTTACAAATCTTTTGAAGATGGAAAAGTAACTGTCGAATTGAGAGGTTCATGCAGCGGATGTCCTTCTTCGACCATTACGTTGAAAGCCGGCATTGAAGGCTTATTGAAACGCATGGTTCCAGAAGTGGAAGAAGTTGTTGCAGAATCAATGTAACTTTCGGTTAAAAAATTTAAAGCCAGCTTAAACGAATTAAGCTGGCTTTTTTGTGTCCAAAATTTCGGAAAACAAAAATCCTATGTTACCTGCCTTGCTCTGTAATCTTGTAAGCCAAAACTAGTTAATAGCTATTTTACTTTTAATAAAGTCTATTCTTCTAAAAATCATTAACTTTATCGCAAAAATTGTAGTAACATAATCTAGAAAATGAGTGCAGATATAAGCAACCTTGAACAAATTGCATCACAAGTTAGACGGGATATCGTACGTATGGTACATTCTTGTCAATCTGGTCATCCCGGTGGATCATTAGGATGTACGGATTATTTTGTAGCGCTATACTTTAACGCGTTAAAACACGATCCTTCGTTTAACATGAATGGCATAGGAGAAGATTTATTTTTCCTTTCAAACGGACACATTTCACCTGTTTTTTACAGCACATTAGCTAGAGCAGGATATTTCCCAGCTAGCGAATTGGCAACATTCAGAAAAATAAACTCTCGTCTTCAAGGCCACCCGACTACACATGAGCACCTTCCTGGAATCCGCATTGCATCGGGTTCATTGGGTCAAGGATTATCGGTAGCAATCGGAGCTGCGCAAGCAAAGAAACTGAACAAAGATGAAAATCTTATTTATGTTTTGATGGGCGATGGTGAATTGCAAGAAGGTCAGGTTTGGGAAGCGGCAATGTATGCTCCACACAACAAAATCGACAATTTAATTGCTACGGTAGATTATAACCGTGCACAAATTGATGGATCGACCGACCAAGTTTTGTCATTAGGCGACTTAAGAGCAAAATGGGAAGCATTCGGATGGTTAGTTTTAGAGATGAATGGCAATGACATGAAAGATGTTGTTCGTGGTTTGGCAGAAGCTAAATCAAAAACAGGAAATGGACAGCCGATTGTTATCTTGATGCACACAGAAATGGGCAATGGTGTTGATTACATGATGGGATCGCACAAATGGCATGGTGTTGCGCCAAATGATGAGCAATTGGAATTAGCCTTAAATCAATTACCAAGAACTTTAGGTGATTATTAATTTATAGTATTCCAAATCTTTACGATAAAGAAAAACTTTATCTTCAAAAACGAACAACAATGAAAAAATATACATACACAGAGTCAAAAGATACACGTTCTGGATTTGGAGCCGGATTACTTGAGGCTGGAAAAAAAGACGAAAATGTAGTTGCACTTTGTGCTGACTTAATCGGTTCATTAAAAATGAACGATTTTATTAAAGAATTTCCTGAACGTTTCTTTCAAATCGGAATCGCTGAAGCGAATATGATGGGTATTGCGGCAGGATTAACAATCGGTGGAAAAATTCCTTTTACCGGAACTTTCGCCAATTTCTCTACAGGAAGAGTTTACGATCAGATCCGTCAATCTATTGCCTATTCTGACAAAAACGTAAAAATATGTGCTTCGCACGCTGGATTGACATTAGGAGAAGATGGTGCAACACACCAGATTTTAGAAGATATCGGCCTAATGAAAATGCTTCCGGGCATGACGGTAATCAATCCTTGCGATTATAACCAAACAAAAGCGGCTACTTTAGCGTTAGTTGACCATGTAGGTCCTGCTTATTTAAGATTCGGACGTCCGGTAGTTCCAAACTTCACGCCTGCTGATCAGGTTTTTGAAATTGGAAAAGCTGTTTTGTTGAATGAAGGAGCTGACGTAACGATTATTGCAACAGGCCATTTGGTTTGGGAAGCTATTCAAGCGGGTGAAGAATTGGAAAAATTAGGCATCAATGCTGAAATTATCAATATCCACACCATCAAACCTTTGGATAGCGAAGCAGTCTTGAAATCTGTTCAGAAAACAGGTTGCGTTGTTACGGCTGAAGAACACAACCGCTTAGGAGGCCTAGGAGATAGTGTCTCTCAATTGTTGTCACAAAAACTACCGACTCCACAAGAATACGTTGCTGTTAATGACAGTTTCGGTGAGTCAGGAACACCTGCACAATTAATGGAGAAATACGGATTGAACGCTGCGAATATTGTCGCTGCTGTCCGTAAAGTAATTAGCAGAAAATAAACTATGGAAGATTCCCTGATTATATCAAAATTTGCGGAAGAAAAAACACGAGAAGAAGCTTTCGGGCTTCTTCTTACTAAATACCAGCAAAAAATATATTGGCATGTAAGACGCATGGTTGTGGATCACGACGATGCTGACGATGTGGTGCAAGATATTTTTATTAAAGTTTGGCGCAATCTTGAAAAATTCAGAGAAGATTCTCAGTTATACACTTGGTTGTATCGCATTGCAACCAATGAATGCATAACGTTTTTAAACAAGAAAAAGCAAAAACAGAATGTTTCGCTGGATGACGACAATTCTTCATACCTTTCTGAAACGTTAGCTGACACCGCCTATTTTAATGGTGATGCTGCGCAATTAAAACTTCAGCAAGCGTTATTAACGCTTCCAGAGAAACAGCGCTTAGTTTTTAATATGAAATATTTCGATGATTTGAAATATGAAGAAATTTCATCAATTTTAGGAACTAGTGTTGGGGCCTTAAAAGCTTCTTATCATTTGGCCGTGAAAAAGATTGAAAACTTTTTTGCTAACAATGATTAAACCTTTTTAAAGTATTGGACTCTATAGATTTACTATGAAGGAAAATAGCACATATTTCGGTCAGGAGGGAGATAAAAATCTTCCGGATTCTTTTCGTGAAAATCCTTTTTCCGTGCCAGAAAACTATTTCTCCGATTTAGCAGGAAATATACAATCTATTGTGAAGTTAACTGCAAAAACAGATCCAGAATCAAATCCATTTACCGTTCCAACAGGTTATTTCGAAGGCTTGTCCTCCGTATTGAAAATGGAAATCAAGAAAGATGGCATTTTTAGGAAAACTGGTTTCACAACTCCAGCTGATTATTTCGAAAATGCGCAACAAGCAATTCTTGGTCAGGTGAAAATTGAATCGATCCAGTCCCCTGAAGAAATCGTTTTCCAAACAGCTCCAAATTATTTTAACACACTTCAGTCGCGCATTATGAACGCTATTGAAGAAGATAAAGGATTGGACAGCGTTGAAGAAGATGGCTTTTCTGTTCCCGCAGCTTATTTCGAAAACGCCAAAGTTTCGATTCTTGCTAAAATCAAGGAAGATAACGTTGTAGAATTTGTTCCGAATCAACAAGAAGAGACGCCTGTTCGTAAGATTTCTGTTTACAGAAAATGGAGTAAGTATGTCGCTGCAGCTTGTTTGGTTTCTATTTTAGGTATTGGTTCTTATTCATACCTGAATTCTACAGATCAGCCAACGCTTACAGCCGCAACAGACAACACTGAATTATCAGAAATCCCTGACGAGGAGATTGCAAATTATTTGGCGCAATCAGGAGATGCAGAAGATTTAATTTTCTTTTCAAATTACAATGAGGAAATTCAAGAAGATCATAGCACACATGCGCATGATGAAGACGGGATTTGTGAGAATGTGAAAGAAAAAGACATCGAAGATTATTTAAATTATATGTTATAATGTTGCAAGTAAAGAATTTACTAATAATCTGCATATTTATTTTCACGAGTTTTGCTGCATTCGCACAACAAGAATCTGGTGGTAGAGAGGATCGGTTTTCACAAATAGAAAACGAAAAGATTGCCTATATCATCAAGCAGTTAAAGTTGACTCCTGCGGAAACTCAAAAATTCATCCCGATTTACAATCAGTACTCGAAAGAAATTTGGGCGCTAAATTCTGCAAAAACAAAAACGGTTAACAGCAACAAGTCAAACAGCAATTCATTCAACCGATCTTCATCAAACGATGTTATCGAATTTGACGCCAGAGAAGTTGAAATAAAAAAAGAATACCGCACAAAATATAGCCAGGTTATCGGTTCGTCCCGTGCATCGCAATTTTTTGTCGTCGAGCAAGAATTTAGAAGCATGCTTCGACAGGAATTGCAAAACAGAAAAGATAAAAACAAATAAAAGAAGCTTTACAGCTTCTTTTTCTTTTATAAAATATCCCTTACTTTCGTTCTATGATTAGCAACAGAGAATTATTTCTAAATAATTTAGCGCAAACATCGAATTCCCCCAGACTTTTTGAAATCGTAAAAGCTGAGGGTATTTATTTATTTGGCCCAAATGGCGAGAAGTACATAGACCTAGTTTCTGGATTTAACGTGAGCAACATTGGCCATCGGCATCCGAAAGTCATTGAAGCCATTAAAAATCAACTGGACAAGTATTTGCATGTTACCGTTTACGGTGAATATGTGCAAGCTCCTCAAGTAGAGTTTGCTCAACGTCTTTTAGAAACATTGCCAGCTAGTTTCCAATCCGTTTACTTCACCAACAGCGGAACAGAAGCTGTTGAGGGCGCCATGAAAATTGCAAAAAAATATACTGGCAGAAGGCAAATTTTAGGCGCTGAAAAAGCCTATCACGGCAGCACGCAAGGTGCTTTAAGTTTGATTGGAAATCCAGAGTTTCAAAAAGCCTATGCCCCATTGCTTCCGGAAATTGATTTTATCAAATTCAATGACCTTGATTCTTTAACAAAAATAACGGATCAAACCGCAGCGGTGGTAATCGAAGCGATACAAGGCGAAGCCGGCGTTCGGGTTCCGACATTGGAATTTATGCAGGCACTTCGCCAAACTTGCACAGACCATGGAACATTATTGATTTTCGATGAAATCCAGACTGGTTTTGGCCGTACCGGAAAATTATTTGTGTTCGAACATTTCGGTATCGTTCCGGATATTTTGCTTCTGGCGAAAGGAATTGGTGGCGGTATGCCTTTAGGTGCATTTGTTGCCAGCAAAGAAATCATGGACGTAATCAAGGACAATCCAATGCTTGGCCACATCACGACATTCGGCGGACATCCGGTTTCTTGCGCTGCCGCAATGGCTTCCCTTCAGGTTATTCAAGATGAAAACTTGCTGGAACAAGTGGAACACAAAGCTCAGTTATTCCGCAAACAGTTGGACCATCCGAAAATCCAAGAAATCCGAGGATTAGGTCTGATGATGTGCATTCAGTTGGAAAATTTTGACCAAGTCTATCAAGTCAGCAGTTATTGCGCAGCAAAAGGATTGATGATTGACTGGTATTTGCATTGTGAAACTGCCTTGCGAATCGCACCTCCTTTGACCATATCAGCGGATGAAATAAAAATCGCTTGTGAGATAATTTTAGAAGCTATTGAAACGTTTTGCTAAAAAAGTTATATTTACATCTCAAACCTATATCAATGAGCACAAGAAGAGATTTTATTACCAAAAGTTTAGTAACTGTGGGCGCCACAGTTTTAGGCGCAAATTCAGTTCAAGCATTGACCAATGAGGATCTTTTTAACAAGATCAGCGTTCGTGATAACGATATTATTCTGTTTCAAGGAGATTCCATTACAGACAGCGGACGCGACAAAAATAATTTAAACCCTAATCAGACTGGTGCCTTTGGCAATGGGTACGCGCAAATTGCGGCAAGCCATCTGTTGAACAAATTCGCAAAAAACAACATCAAAGTCTACAATCGCGGCATATCAGGTAATCGTGTTCCAGATTTATTAAATCGTTGGCAAACGGATACCCTTGATTTGAAGCCAACGATCTTGAGCATCTTAATTGGAGTGAATGACTTTTGGAGAACGATGGACAGCAATGCGCAGAATACACCCGCAGCGTTCAAAAGCCAATACCAAAAACTGCTGGATGAAACGTTGAAGAATCTTCCCGATGTCAAATTGATTATAGGCGAACCTTTCGGTTTAAAAGATGTAAAACATGTAACTGGAACTTGGTATCCTGCGTTTCCGGCTTATCAAGAAGTAACTAGAGAAATTGCCAAAGAATATAAAGCACGATTTATTCCTTATCAGAATATATTTAACGGGTCTTTAAAAAGAGCTGCTGGCGATTATTGGACAACGGATGGTATACATACCTCCTTGGCAGGTTCAAACTTAATGGCTGAATCTATATTAAATGCGTTTAAAATGCCAAATGAATAAATAACAAAAAAGAGATAGCCGATCGGCTATCTCTTTTTTGCTTTTGCAACCTACTCCCTTCTAACAAACCCGCACCAGTAAACCTTTCAGGTATTCTCCTTCAGGAAACGAAGCACGCACAGGATGATCTTCAGGTTGGTTAAACTGACGGATAAACTGGATTTCTTTTCCCGCATCCAAGGCGGCCCAAGCTAAAACTTGCTTAAACGTATCGATATCCATTGCGCCTGAGCATGAAAAAGTTGCTAGCAAGCCCCCTTTTTCCAGCAACAAAAGACCACGTCGATTTAAATCTTTATACGCCCGAGAAGCTTTTTCTAATGAAGAACGCGAAGGTGCATATTTTGGAGGATCCAAAACAATCAGGTCAAATTTCTCATTCGCATCATACAATTCGCGCAAATATTTATTTACGTCTGACTGAACAGTTTTTAATTTCGACGCATCAAAATTATTCAATGCCACATTTTTATGAAGAGTTTCAATAGCTAAAGCCGAACTATCGACCGCCCAAACTTCTTTTGCGCGCTGCGCAAATGCATTTAATGTAAAGCCGCCCGAGTACGAAAAACAATCCAAAACACGTTTTTCTTCTACATATTGCGCCGTTAGAAAACGATTTTCACGCTGATCGCAATAAAACCCCGATTTCTGTCCTTCGGCAATATTGACTTCGTATTGAATTCCGTTCTCAATGATCGGAAGGAATTCTGGTGGGTTTTCGCCGTAAACTAACCCATTGTTGTCCGGAAGACCTTCGTATTCTCTAGATTTTAAATCACTTCGTTCATATATCCCTTTCGGTGAAATCAACTTCACCAATTCATCGACAATAATGTCTTTTACTTTTTCCAATCCTGCAGCATGTATCTGCATCACCAGGTAATCGGCATATTTGTCAACAATTAAACCTGGAAGAAAATCAGCTTCCGCAAATACCAAACGGCATGTATTGTTATTTTCTTTCAAAAGCCTCGCCCTTGCTGACAAAGCGCTAGCTACCTTTTGTCGCCACCAGGCTTCGGTAACTTCCTGATCAGGATGCCACTCCAACAAACGAACCGCTACTCTGGAACTTCCATGGTACAGTCCATAGGCTATAAATTCTTTATCGTTATTGTGAACTGCTACCAACTCGCCATTTTCAGGACTTTCTGTGACATACTGTATAGCTCCAGAAAACACCCAAGGATGCAATTGCCAAGCAGCTTTATCTTTGCCTTTATTTAGAAAAACTTTTTTCATTAGCGCAAAAGTAAGTTTTTGAGCAGAAAAAATCTGGATTTTATTTCCTGTTTTTTTCTTCCCATCGAATTACAAATCAATCGTTTAATTTATTTTTAGTACTTTTAGAAGTAATGTGGGCTTTACTAAACAAAAATTAGGCATATGAAAAAGATTTTAATCCTGTTTTTATCGATCGCATTTTCGATAACGACCTACGCACAAACAGCCCCAAACCTAACTGGAGTCTACCATGCGAAAAACAACGGAAACCACGAGCTTTTGTTGGTGATTGATGGTTACAGTTCATTTATTTCGTACAAAGACAAAGAATACTTCAATACATGGGGCGGTCCGATTTTATTAGCGAACAATCAACTTCAAATTCAAGTGGAATTCAATGATAAGGATAAAGAAAAAGTTGGCCAACAAGTTGCTATCCCGATAGAAATGGATGGCAAAAACATCAAAGCCAATAACTTGACTTGGGTCAAACAAGCTAACAAAAAACAAGATTTAGATGGTCTTTGGAGAATTACTGGACGTGATCAAAATGGAACCGTTTCTACGATACAAAGAGGTGACCGCAAAACCATCAAATTGTTAGTAGATGGATATTTCCAATGGATTGCTATTAACCCCGCCGAAAAAGGATTCTACGGCACCGGTGGCGGAACCTACAAATTTTCAAATTCCACCTATGCGGAAACAATTATTTTCTTTTCGAGAGATAATTCCCGCGTCGGCGCTGAATTAGCATTTAAGGGAGAGCTTAAAGATGGACAATGGCATCACAGCGGAAAAAGTTCTAAAGGCGATCCTATTTATGAAATCTGGAGCAGGGAATAGAAAGCTGACTAGCTTAGACAGCAATAATACAAGAAAATCGAAAAGACTTTCTAATCACTAGCAATGACAGAATTAATACTGGCTAAAAGTAGCGATATCGCTCCATAGGAATAACCGCTTTATAGTTCTATTATTCCGTTAATAATTGCTTGCCGTAGGTATGCGCCTCAGCAGAAATGGGCACTGTCTAAAGCATAATATATTATGCTGGGTTGTTTTGCTACAAAGCGGTTATGCCTAGGACACATTGACTGGAAACTCTATTGCTTCTGATTTTGCTCCGTAGGAGCAAAATGTTTGTAGGAAAAGAATGCGCAATAAAATCAGCGTGCCGTAGGTACGCAACAATTTATTTCAAAACCATAAAAATCTTTATGATTGGGTTGCGTACCTACGGCACGCATTTAATCCTCCTAACTATTTCTACAAACATTCAGCCTCTAACGAGGCTTTAAAAAAAAGTATAATCCGACCTTTATTCTATATACTTTACTCTTTTCAGGCCCTACAGAATAAAAAAATCAATTAGCACTTTACAATCAATATCTTCCAAAAGTTTTGCACATAAAATTTAGTTCCTCAGAAAGGCTTTTTGAATTTTTAATTTTTAATTTTTACTTTCTTTACCCGAACAAATCCGAGCTTAAATACCTGTCGCCTCTATCGCAGACAATAAACACGATAATGCCTTTATCTATTTCTTCTGCTAATTGCAAAGCAGCATGGAAGGCGCCACCGCTACTCATTCCAGCGAAAATCCCTTCTTTGCGAGTAAGTTCTCTTGTTCTCTTTGTCGCATCCGCTTGCGAAATATCAATAATGCGGTCTACGCGCGAAGCGTCGTAGATTTTTGGCAAATAAGCTTTAGGCCAGCGTCGGATTCCAGGAATAGAAGATTCTTCCGTCGGCTGACAGCCGACAATCTGGATGTCTGGATTTTGCTCTTTCAAAAAAATGGATGTTCCCATAATGGTTCCTGTCGTTCCCATTGAACTCACAAAATGAGTGATTTCACCTTTTGTGTCGCGCCAGATTTCAGGAGCCGTTGTTTTGATATGCGCTTTATAATTATCCGGATTGGAAAATTGATTCAAGATAAAATAATCGCCTTTGGTAGCTTTTTCTTCGGCATAATCACGGCATATTTCCATGTTCTCCAACAGGGTCACTTCCGCACCGAAAGCCTCCATCGTCAATGTACGTTCGCGGGTCGATGTTTCTGGCATAACCAATTCCAGCTTCAATCCATACACGCTGGCAATCATTGCCAAAGCAATTCCTGTATTTCCGCTAGTTGCTTCAATCAATTTGGTGTCTTTGGTAATTTCTCCTCGCTCCATGGCCGAAAAAATCATATTGTGCGCAGCGCGGTCTTTGACAGAACCGCCAGGATTGTTCCCTTCTAACTTCGCAAAAATCCGCACACCTTCTTTTAAAGAAAAATGTTCTATTTCCACCAAAGGTGTATTGCCAATCGCATCGATTAAATTTCCCATTAAATTGTTGTTGGTTTAGAATCAATAAATTTTGAATTTGACTGGTGATAAACAGTCGTATAAGGTTCGATACTACTTGTCAGCCACACATTTCCACCGATGGTGGAATGATGCCCAATGACTGTTTCGCCACCAAGAATCGTTGCTCCAGCATAAATAATAACGTGGTCTTCAATAATCGGATGACGCTGTGTATCCGCCATTGCCTTTTCAACACTCAATGCACCTAAAGTCACGCCTTGATACAATTTGACATAATTGCCTATGCGACAAGTTTCGCCAATGACCAATCCTGTGCCATGGTCAATATACAATGCTTCGCCGATTACAGCGCCTGGGTGTATATCAATGCCGGTTTTTGAATGTGCATATTCAGTCAAAATTCTTGGAATCAGCGGAACTTGCACTTTCTGCAGTTCATGCGCCAAGCGATAAATGCCGATTGCCGTAAATCCAGGATAAATCCGAATGACCTCGCGAATGCTTTTCGCGGCGGGGTCGCCAGACAGCAAAGCATGCGCATCCGTCAGCATTTTCTGATACAAATCGGGAAGCTTTTGATAAAATTCTTCCGCGATATCTTCATTATCACAAACCGTGCAGGCTTTTGTCTTTAATAAAATATCCAGCAATTCAGCTTTCGATTCATTAAAAGCATCTTTCACTTCAACCACATTTACGAACGATTTAGAATTCCGTTCCGGAAATAATAAATGCAAAAGCGAAACTGCCCATTGTGCAATTTTTTTATTGCTGGGCATATCCTGAACTTCAATCTGTTTTTGAAATATATATTTATAAAAATCTTCCATTCCGAGTTAATCTAATACCAATTTTGAAAATAATTCTTCCAATGTTTCTTCTGCCGAAACGCATAATCCGGGATGCACAGCGGAACATTGAATAAGCGTACTGCGTTTGGCCGTCAGCCAGCGAAATCGTTCGGCTTGGTCCAATTCAGCTAATTTTCCTGCATCTTTTGCTCCCTGACATATTTTTTCGAACGATGCCAAATGATTGACGATTAATTCCAGGTCAATTGCTGGATAGAAAGCCTTTAATTTCTGTTCGTCGACAAACACACGAATACCCGAAAATCGCTGTTTTTTGCAATACAAGATGACCCCTACATTCAAGAATTCTTCACGTTCTACACGAGGAACCACTCGAATGCTAGCGTATTCATAGACGGTTCTTTCGCTCATTTTCTATCTGTTTTATAAATAACGATGAATTGGCAATTCTTCTTTTCAAAAATTCCAAATACACTAACCGTGCCTCTTGCGCCGAGATATCTCGACCTTCTTCTTGTAACCATTCATCAGGAATGCTGTTCAAGATATTGATTAGATTTTCGTCAGAAAATAACGGAGCATATTCGTCATTTACTTCCTGAACCGCATCAGCAAACGGCAACAGCACATGGTCTTTAATCTGGACGAATGGCTTTAAGGCCTGCTCTTCCCAATTATCCCAAGAATGGTGGAAATATAAAGATGCACCATGGTCGATTAGCCATAATTCCTTATGCCAAATCAGCATGTTGGTATTCTTGACCGTACGGTCAACATTCATCAGCAAAGCATCCAGCCAAACAATTTTTGAAGCTTCTTCAGATGAAATCTTGTCAACATTCGCATCGAAAGTCACTGCGCCGTTCAAAAAATGAACGCCAAGATTCTGCCCAACGGAAAACTTCAATAAATCTTGAATTTCCTCGTCAGGCTCCGTGCGGGCAAATGATTCGTCCAATTCTGCGAACACCAATTCGGGCATTCTAAGTTTTACTATTCTGGCAAGCTCACCTCCTATCAGTTCAGCGACCAAAGCTTTCTTGCCTTGCCCCGCACCTCTAAATTTAATGACATAACTAAATCCATCGTCGGCATCGACTAAAGCTGGCAAAGAGCCACCTTCGCGAAAAGGCTGAATATATCGTGTGATAGATACGGTTCGTATTTCTGGTTTAAAAATTTCCATTCGTTATTCGTTATCCAAATATCATGATTTTTTGATGGAATGATGAAAAATACAAATCAAATTGTACACTGCTATGACTGACTCAAACAAGTTATTCTGCCTATATTTGTATTTTAGCAAGGAAAGAAGTAATTTTCAATATGAATACAACGACGGAATACAACACCGTAATAGAACAGTGCAAAACATTATTTTTATCGAAAACAAAAGATTATGGAACGGCGTGGCGGATTATGCGCCCCTCATCCATAACCGACCAATTGTTTATCAAAGCACAGCGTATTCGTACGTTAGAAGAAAAAAAAGTCTCTAAAGTCGGTGAAGGTATTTTAGAAGAATACATTGCTATCGTCAATTACTGCGTAATTGCAATTATTCAATTGGAATTGCCGAAAGATGCTCCGGAAAACATTCCCTTTGACGAAGTCAATGAAAAATATACGCAAGCTGTACAAGAAACTTACGATTTGATGCTGGCCAAAAACCACGATTACGGAGAGGCTTGGCGCGATATGCGCATTTCGTCATTGACAGATTTAATTCTGATGAAATTATTCCGCGTTAAACAGATAGAAGACAACAACGGAACGACTTTAGTTTCGGAAGGCTTGAAAGCGAATTACCAGGATATGCTAAATTATTCGGTTTTTGCGTTAATAAAAATGGGCTTTGGAGATAAAAAATAAAAACCATGCAATCAACTAACACAACGGCTAAACAACAGCATTCGACAACGACAGAAATCCTTTTGTGGATTTCCAGAATTTTCGTGGGTTTATTATTTATTTTTTCTGGATTAATCAAAGCGAACGACCCGATGGGTTTTGGCTATAAATTGCAGGAATATTTCCATGTGTTCAACCTGAACTTTCTAAACGATTACAGCACTTGGATTGCTGTCGTCATTTGTGCGTTCGAAATTATTTTGGGAGCCTTATTGCTTCTAGGATTCAGCGGTAAAAAAGTGGCTTGGGGACTGTTGTTGCTGATTATCTTTTTTACGTTCTTGACATTTTATTCGGCCTTTTTTGAAGTGGTGACTTCATGTGGCTGTTTCGGAGATGCGATTCCGCTGACTCCATGGCAATCGTTTATCAAAGATTTAATCCTGCTGGTCTTTATTCTTTACATATTTATCCACCGCAATAAAATCCGTCCAGTAACTAAGAAATCGAAGGGATTAATTACGACGTTTATCGTTCTGATTTCTTTTGGAATCGGAATTTACACGAGCATGTATCTTCCGTTCATTGATTTTCTTCCTTACAAAGAGGGAAATAATATTCCCGAACTGATGAAAGTTCCGGAAGGTGCGGAAGAAACTGTTTATGAGCAGACCTATCATTTGAAACATAAGCAAACTGGCGAAGAAAAAGACGTGACCGACAAAGTGTATATGGATGATAAAATTTGGGAAGACGACAATTGGGAAATTATCGGAGAACCAAAATCGAAATTGATTAAGCAAGGTTACGTTGTTCCGATTGCCGATTTGCATATCAATGATGCCGAGGGCAATGAAGTCACGCAGGAAATTATTGAAAATCCATATTACAATTTCATTGTAACCAGTACGGATTTAAATGGCTTATCTCAGTTGGATTATTTGAGACTGGATGAAATCAATGCGACTATCCGAAACTTGGCGGAAGACTATACAATCCGTGCAATTTTATTGACAGCAAGCGCCCCAAAAGACGCGAGCTACTTAAATGAGCAAATGGATTTAGTCTTGGAGACATTTTATGCAGATGCCGTTCCAATCAAAAGTATGGTTCGCTCAAATCCAGGAGTTATGCTGTTGCAAAATGGTATTGTCATCAAAAAATGGTCAAAAAACTCTTTCCCTGACAAGGAATATTTAGAAAAAACGTATTTCCAAAACATCAATTAGACATGAAACCTATTTTTTTGATTGGCTTTATGGGAAGCGGGAAAACCACTTGGGGTAAGAAATTAGCCAAAAAAATGGATTTGCCTTTTGTGGATTTGGACCATGTCTTTGTGGAGGAATACAAAATGGATATTCCGAGCTATTTTAAGTTGCATGGCGAAGAGCAATTCAGGATTGCGGAGCAACAGATACTAAAAAAACAGGCAAATACGGACGCGGTTATTTCTACAGGTGGAGGCACACCATGTTTTTTTGACAACATGGATTGGATTGTTGAAAATGGCATTTCAGTTTATTTATTCCATACGCCACAATCATTGTATGCACGCTTGAATACGCCTAAAATTGTGGAACGTCCAGCATTGAAAAATTTAAGCAACGAAGAATTGCTTGCGTTTATAGAAGAAAAACTGGAAGAACGTTCTGAGCATTATGAACGGGCACATATCAAAATCGACCAAATCCACACCTCGCTGGAAGAAATCGAAGAACGAATTCAAAATCATTTAACCGAAAAGACTATATGAGAAGATTCGCTTATATTTTAATTTGTATAAGCACACTTTTAAGCTGTGTGGCTTGTTTTCAGGCGGAATCGAAAGTGGAATATGCCGAAAATCAGCTGGTCTTCAATTTCAAATCGATTGACGATTTATACCAGTTTTTGACCTATGACGAAAACCGCTATCCATTGGTAAGCGCACACCGAGGTGGCGCATTCGAAAAACACCCTGAAAATGCATTGGAAACATTCGCATTCCATGCAAAAAAAAGACCTACCATCATCGAATGCGATGTGCAATTGACCAAAGATTCTGTACTTGTATTGATGCATGACGAACTTTTGGAAAGAACCACCACTGGTCAAGGAAGAATCAGTAGCTTTACTTATGATGAAATCGTTAAACTGAATCTAAAAGATACGCGCGGTGATGTGACACGGTTTAGAGTACCTACTTTGCAAAGCGCTTTGAAATGGGGTAAAGGCAAAGTTATTTACACACTGGATGTCAAAAAAAATGTACCTTATAGTTTAGTCGTTGATGCAATCCGAAACGCACAGGCAGAATCCAATGTGATTATCATTACGTATTCTGCTGGACAAGCCGGGCAAGTACATAGCTTGGCACCGGATTTAATGATTTCGGCAAACATCAAAAACACAGAAGATTTTAGTCGCTTAGCAAGCTACAACATTCCCGACAACCGGATTGTTGCTTTTGTCGGAACAAAAGAAGCTGACGAGTCCCTTGTCGAACGATTGCATGCGCATGGCATTATGACGATTTTGGGCACGATAGGAAATTTAGATAGACAAGCTACCAAAAATGGCTATCAAGTGTATGCCGAATACATTGACCGCGGAGCGGATATTCTATCAACCGACCATCCGCAAGAAGCTCAAAAAGCATTGGATTATTACATTAAAAAACGAAAATTAAGCTCGCCCTTTCTTCCATAACATGTCCATAAAAGTTGAAAATCTGACAAAAACCTATGGCAATCAAAAAGCTGTTGATGGCCTATCTTTCGAAATCGGCGAACAGAAAATCGTTGGTTTTTTAGGGCCTAATGGTGCCGGAAAATCGACAACGATGAAATGCATCACTGGAATTTTGCCTTTTGAGCAAGGAACGATTTCGATTAGTGGTTTCAATATTCAGACCGACCCCCTGACAGCCAAGCGTCAAATCGGTTTTCTTCCCGAACACAATCCTTTGTACACGGACTTATATGTCAAGGAAATTTTAGCTTATGAAGCCGATTTACAGCAAGTAAAAAACAAACAACGACGGATTGAGGAAGTTATTGCATTGACAGGTCTGCAACTTGAACAGCATAAAAAAATCAACCAGTTATCTAAAGGCTATCGGCAACGGGTGGGTTTAGCGCTCGCGATAATCCATGACCCAAAAGTGTTGATTCTGGACGAACCCACCACAGGACTTGACCCCAATCAAATCTTAGAAATCCGAAACCTGATAAAAGAATTGGCTAAAAACAAAACGGTGTTGCTGTCCACCCACATTATGCAGGAGGTGGAGGCAATCTGTGATGAGATTATTATCCTTCATAAAGGTATTTTAAAAATCAATTTGCCACTGGCAGAAATCAAGAATCAACAGCAAGACGAAACCGTAGAATCACTCTTTGTCAAACTGACAAATTAATTTTTTGATTTTCTTAAAACTTTATTAATCCTTTCTTGTTAATTAAGGAAACATAAAATTTATAAATATGAAAAAATTAATACTTTCTACGATTTTAGCATTCGGTCTGCTTGCTAGTACGCAAGCGCAAACCGTTTCTACAACTCCACAAAGCTCCGCTAATGTAGGCATGGCGCCTATCAAAGCTGGAAACTGGATGGTAGGTGGTTCTGTAGGAAATATCGGCTACAGCTTTGAAGGAAAATCATTTGGTATTTCTTTAAGTCCTAGAGCTGGATACTTTGTTGCAGATGGTCTTGCTGTTGGTGCTCAAGCTTTATTAGGTCTTCAAACCCAAGATGAACAAGAGAATGTATGGAACTATGGTATTGCACCATTTGTACGTTATTACTTCCCAGGAGGTTCTAGCGCTTCAGGACGTTTCTTTGGACAAGGTGATGTCGGTATCGAGGGAAGTAACCCAGGAGATGGTGTTAGCTTAAAGTTAGGAGCAAATGTGGGATATGCACACTTTGTTACTAATTCAGTTGCTTTGGAGGTGATGGCAGGATACAATTATTCAAAAGCTACTGTCAGTGGCGTCGACAATTCTCAAAATGGCTTAGGTGTTAGCCTTGGTTTCCAAATTTATTTGCCAGGACAAAAATAGAAAATCGCTTTTTTACATAAATTTAGGAAGCACAGACCGCGAGGGTTTGTGCTTTCTTGCTTTACAGGGTTTTAATTCCTAATTTCGAGACATCAAATTTTCATACCCTTGTTCAGTATTTATAAAAGAGAGACCGCTTCATATTTTAATTCACTAATCGGCTATTTAGCCATAGGAATTTTTCTTATCGTAACCGGATTAGTTACTTGGGTATTTCCAGACACGTCGATTCTGGATGCTGGTTTTGCATCGTTGGAAGGTTTCTTTTCCATCTCTCCCTATTTGTTTATGTTTTTGATTCCGGCAATCAGCATGCGCACCATTGCAGGAGAAAAAGCCGATGGAACCTACGAACTTTTATTGAGCAGGCCCGTTGAAATCAAAAAAATCATCTTAGCCAAATTCTTTGCTTGCGTAACGATTACGGCGCTAGCGATTTTGCCCACATGCATCTACGCGATTTCCATCTATTTGTTAGCAAATCCTGTTGGAAATATTGATTTGGGCGCGACAATCGGTTCTTACATCGGACTATTGTTGCTTTCTTTTTCATTTGTGGCAATCGGCATATTTTGTTCTTCATTGACCAAAAACTCAATTCTTGCATTTTTAACTGCCGTTTTTGTTTCTTTTATCTTCTACGATGGCTTTAATTCCATCAGCCAGCTATCCATTTTCACTGATTCATCTGAACAAGTAAAAGAATTGGGCATTCAGGAGCACTACAATGCCATTAGCCGTGGTGTTTTGACGGTTCGTGATTTTATTTATTTCCTATCCATCACTTCTTTTTTTCTGTTATTGTCCGTAGGACATCTAAACCGAAAATTTCAAAAGAGAAAGAAAACGCTCTTGACCTACGCTGGCGTAATTATCGTTTTAATTGTCCTGAATTGCTTTGTTGCTCCGCAATTAACCAACCGAATTGATTTTACGCAAGATAAGCGCTACACCCTATCCAACACGACGAAGAATACGATTAAAGAAATCGACGATGATATTTACATCACGCTGTTTTTAGACGGAAATCTTCCGAGCGGATTTAACCGCTTGAAGAATTCAGCCATCGATATGATTGCTGATTTAAGGTCTTATTCCGATGGAAAAGTGAAATACAATGTCATCAATCCCTTGGAAGGCAGTCAGCAAGAACAGCAGGAATTCACAACGGCTTTGACTGAGCGAGGATTGTATCCTACCAATTTAAATGTCAAATCCGAAGATGGATTTTCACAGAAACTGATTTTCCCTTGGGCAATTGTAGGAAACGCAGAACATGAAATCGCTGTCAATTTATTGCAAAATAAAACTGGATTAGACCCCAACGAAGTATTAAATAATTCCGTTCAAAACCTTGAATATGCTTTTATTTCTTCCATCAAAAAAGTAACGGCTAAGGAAGTTCCGTTTATCGGTTTTACGGAAGGCCATGGAGAGCCAACAGATTTGGAATTGTATGATGCGATGCAATCCCTGATGGGTGGAAATCAGGTAGGCAGAGTGAATTTAGATTCGACAACCTATGAATCGTTGAAACAATTATCGGTCTTGTTCGTGGTCAAGCCTTTAGAAAAGTTTTCAGAAAGCGACAAATACAAAATTGATTATTTCGTCAGAAATGGCGGAAAAGTTGTTTGGGCGTTGGACCAAGTCAATGCAAGCTTAGATAATCTCCGTGTAACGGGAAGCCAATCCATTATCGGTCGGGATTTGAATCTGGACGATTTGCTTTTTCTATATGGGGCGCGCTTCAATTACAATTTAGTAGCGGACTTGAATTGTTCCCAGATTCCGATTACAATGGCTGGCGCAACAGGCCAAAGCCAAATTGAATTGGCGCCTTGGTATTTCTTCCCGATACTGATGCCGACTTCTCAAAATCCAATCGTCAAAAATCTGGATGGAATCCGTACTGAATTTATCGGAACATTGGATACCATTGCGAATGCTGAAATAAAGAAAGAGATTGTTCTAAGTTCGTCTCCTTTTACCCGAATCATCAATACGCCAAACAGCATTTCTTTGCAAATGGTTGAAGAACAGCCCGACCCTAAGACTTTCCGCACTGCTCCTGCTCCTGTAGCAATGACCTTGTCTGGAAAATTCCCATACCTATTTAAAGACCGGCCGACGCCTGTAGGAATCAGCGAAGCGGTAGATTTAAGTGCAACGTCCCAAGAATCTAAAATGTTTTTGATTGCGGATGGAGATTGGTTAATCAATCAAGTCAACGCAAAAGACCAGTCGCCCTATCCATTGGGCTGGGACCGATATAGCGAACAGCAATTTGCCAACAAAATATTGCTTGAAAATGTGGTGGATTATTTGTTGAATGATGAAAGTTTGATTCAACTCAGGAACCGAGAAATCAAGCTTCGCTTATTAAATGCATCAGTCGTCAAAAGTGAGAAGGTAAAATGGCAAGTCATCAATGTGCTTTTTCCTATAGTCGTGTTAGTGCTCTTTGGGCTTATCCAACACTATTTACGTAAACGAAAATTCGGCAAAAAAACTGCTTAACAATTTATGTGATTCAACAATGAACAGCGAAAAAGACTACATAGACCGATATTACATGACCGAAGTCGACAAGTATTCGGATAGCATTTATTGTCATCATACCGTGATGGGCGAACACGTGGAAGAGCATCAGCATCACAAAGGTCAGTTTTTATATACCGAGGGCGGAATTGTATTTCTTAAAACTCCTGAAAAATCCTATTTTTTGCCTGCAAGGCATTACATCTGGATTCCGGCAGGAACGCGTCACAGCATACATCCAAGCAGTCCAACTGTAATCATGAGGAATCTGTATTTCCCAAAATTTGATACCGACAGCCTGTTTTATGAGAAAATAAATATTTATCCGGTAAATGATTTGTTGATTGAATTGATTATGTTTTCAAATCGCTGGAATGGCAATATCCATAAGAGTGACGAGCCGAATTATACATTGGCGAAATCATTTAAATTGATTTTACCTGAACTTTCGCAATCGGAATTGCCATTGGCTTTGCCATACCCTAACAATCCATTGCTCATCCAAGTCATCACCTATCTGGAAAAGGATTTATCAAAAAATGTGACTTTCAATGAATTGTCAGAACATTTTGATGTGGGCGAACGCACATTAGCTCGCTTATTTCAAAAAGAAATCAACATGTCCTTTATCCAATATTATACTATTCTGCGCATGTTGACTGCCTTAAAACTTTTATTGGACGAAAAATTAAGCATCAAGGAAGTTTCCAATCGCGTCGGTTACCATAGCCTGCCTACATTTAGCAATACGTTTCATAAAATAATTGGGGTAAGGCCAAGTGAATATGTCAAAAAGAAAAGCTATCTGTTATAATAACTTCTTGCTTAAACACAGCTCATAAAAACCTACACCTAGTTTTTGTTCCGTTATCGGAATTCAAAAAGAAAATTTCTGAAAGTAATTTTTAGAAAACAATCATTCTTTAGCGAACATATTTCCTATATTTAAGAATGAAAACTTATACTTACCTAATTGTCTTGTCTCTTGCTTTAGCTAATTTACTTACAGCTAATGCATTATTTGCGCAAAAAGTTCCGCATGTAAAACCCATTCAGTTGTTCAATGGAAAAGACATTAAAGACTGGACTCCAAAAATCAGACATCAAGATGTAGGAGTAAATTATGCCAATACCTTTCGTGTAGAAGACGGCTTAATGAAAGTCCGCTACGATGGCTATGACGAATTTAATCAGCAATACGGACACATCGCTTACAACAAACCTTTTAGTTATTATATTCTGCGTGTGGAATACCGCTTTGTAGACGAACAAGCCAAAGGTGGTGAGGGTTGGGCTTGGGCCAATAGCGGAGCCATGTTGCACGGTCAAGACCCAAAGACCATGTTAAAAGACCAGGATTTCCCGATTTCTATTGAAGGCCAATTATTGGGCGGAGATGGTAAGAATGCTCGTTCAACATCAAATCTATGTACTCCAGGGACGAATGTCGTGATGGATGGAAAATTGTTTACGCCACACTGCATCAGCTCTACATCAAAAACATATCACGGTGACCAATGGGTTACAGCTGATTTTGTGGTATTAGGTGATTCGTTGATTCAGCACGTTTTGGAAAACCAAGTTGTTTTATCGTATAGCAAACCTCAGATTGGTGGTGGAAATGTGGAAAGCTTTGATGCGAATCAGAAAAAAGACGGACAAGCATTGACTTCAGGCTTTATCTATTTGCAAAGCGAAAGCCATCCGGTTGACTTTAGAAAAGTTGAATTATACAACTTGGATAAGTTCAAAAACAAACCTGAAGTATTGAACCAAATTATTGAGACTATACTTAAAGGAAAATAAAGAAACCAAACAAGAAAGGGGATGCGTTGTTACACATCCCCAATAGTATTATCAAGCTTAAAAATTAACCTAAAGTATTAACGAATTTCGTTAATTTAGATTTGTTGTTCGAAGCTTTTTTCTTGTGAATTACGTTTTTCTTCGCTAAACGGTCTAACATAGAGATTACACGAGGTAACAAATCTTTTGCTTCTGAAGCAACAGTTGTGCTACGCAATTTTTTGATTGCATTACGTGTAGTTTTTGCTTGGTAACGATTTCTCAAACGTTTTGTAGCATTTGCTCTAATTCTTTTAATCGACGATTTATGATTTGCCATTTTTTCTTAGCTCTATTATATTTTTATACTAAATTTCGGACTGCAAAAATAACCAGATTAATTCAATAATCAAAATGTTTTTAAAGATTTTGAAATGATTACTTTTGTACATGCAAAAATTATCAATGGATGAGCTCCAAAGAATGGATGTAGAGTCCTTTAAAGAATTTCAAAAATTCCCCATAACCCTTGTATTGGATAATGTAAGAAGCATGCATAACGTGGGTTCAAGTTTTCGGACAGCCGATGGATTTGCAATCGAAAAAATAATTTTATGTGGCATCACTGCTCAGCCTCCGCACCGCGAGATTGAAAAAACAGCTTTAGGTGCTACGAAGTCGGTAGAATGGGAACATGTTGAGCAGACGATGGATGCAATTCAAAAATTAAAAGCAGAAAATTATACGATTTTAGCTATTGAACAGGCTCAAGAAAGTATTTCTCTAGAGAATTTCAGCCTATCGGCTGACAAAAAATATGCGTTGATTTTTGGAAATGAAGTTCATGGAGTCGACGAAGAAGTAATGAAAATCATCGACCATTGCATTGAAATCCCACAATTTGGCACAAAACATTCGTTTAATGTTTCCGTTTCGGTCGGAATAGTTTTATGGGATTTTATCCATAAATTAAGATTTACATAAAATACACAAATTGATTACAGGTTAAATTTTTAGAAGTCACAGCAAAATAGTAGATTTGCTATGCAAAAAAACAGATAAAATGAGTGTATTAGTTAATAAAGATTCCAAAGTAATTGTTCAGGGTTTTACCGGAAACGAAGGAACTTACCATGCGTCTCAAATGATTGAGTACGGTACAAATGTCGTTGGCGGTGTAACACCGGGAAAAGGTGGCCAAAGCCACTTAGATCGTCCAGTATTTAACACCGTACAAGATGCTGTGGATAAAGCTGGCGCAAATGTTTCTATTATTTTTGTACCACCGGCATTTGCTGCTGATGCAATTATGGAAGCTGCTGCTGCAGGAATTGAAGTCATTGTATGTATTACGGAAGGAATTCCTACTAAAGATATGATTCAAGTAAAATCTTACTTGAGCGATAAAAAATCTCGTTTAATTGGCCCTAACTGTCCAGGTGTCATTAGTGCTGACGAAGCGAAAATCGGTATTATGCCAGGTTTTATCTTCAAAAAAGGAAATGTAGGGATTGTTTCTAAATCAGGTACATTAACGTACGAAGCAGTTGACCAAACCGTGAAAGCTGGTTTAGGAATCACAACAGCAATCGGAATTGGTGGTGACCCAATCATTGGAACAACGACTAAAGAAGCTGTAGAATTATTAATGAACGATCCAGAAACTGAAGGTATCATCATGATTGGTGAAATCGGTGGTGGCATGGAAGCGGAAGCTGCAAAATGGATCAAAGAACATGGTACAAAACCAGTTGTTGGATTTATCGCTGGCCAAACAGCGCCTCCAGGACGCCGTATGGGTCACGCAGGAGCAATCGTTGGCGGAGCTGATGATACAGCAGCAGCGAAGATGAAAATCATGGCTGAGTGCGGTATCCGTGTTGTAGAATCTCCAGCAGAAATCGGAAAAGCAATCGCTGAAGAATTAGCAAAATAATTCAAACAAATTATTCCATAAAAAAATCCCGAAACTAAACGTTTCGGGATTTTTTGTTCCAGCAGTTTTTGCCTCCTGAATTATAGCGATGATTTCTTTTCGTAGACATTGATTGAATTCGAGATATCATCCATCGAAAAATTGCCTTTCACTTCTACATAGATTTGATCTTGATCATCGGAGATGCAAAGCAATAATTTTTTAATCTTATTCTTCTTGATCTTTCCATTGATCGAAATCCGGCTACCGTCGCTATACAGGCTGGCGAATTCTTCCATGTTCTGATGGTCCAGGTAGTTCGAGAAGCTTTTGTAAATGCGATCCGTATTCTGCGCATTCGATAAGGCCATAAATTTGACACTTTTGATATTCAAGATGGCTTTTCTCACCAACTCATTCTCTTCGGAAGCCAATTCTTTGACGATAAAAGGTCTAGCAAGAAACATCGGCATTCGCATCGAAACAATTTCAGCATCACGGCCAGCTAACGATCGATCGACAAAGCTCATATTGGATCCGCGTTTGACATAACAGGATTGCATGCTAAATAGTAGAGCAATCGCACAGAAGGTATAAAGTAATCTTTTCATATTAATTCTCCTCAGCAACTAGTTTGTTAATATCGGCATACGAAATCGCGCCGTCCAAAATCATAAAGATTGTACTTCCTTCGGTTGAAATATTCAACAAAAGGTTTTTGAGCACGTCGCCTTCCGTTTCCTGCGCTAGAAATTTCACTTTATTCTTTTCGCTATTGATCGAAATCAGCTCTTCATAATGGATATTATTAAATGCATTTTTCACTTGATTTTGAATGATATTATTTTCCCCATCCTCAACGATCAGCATTTTGATGGAGTTTATCTTTGTCAGCAAAGGTCGAATCTGATTGAGATCATCATCCTGAATATTAAATTTACTGATCACATTAAACATCGGTTTCCCGATTTTTATGGATGTCACTCCCTGTGCTTCTTGATAAGTTTCAAAAATTTTATCCAAAGCAGAGATTTGGGCATTTGCTACTGTGGAAAACAGCAACAAAAGCAGGCTAAATATTATTTTCATGGTTTCTATTTTTTGCGTTTTATAATTCAATTGATATGTATTTCATTTTATCCATAGCCGATTTTCCATCGCTCATGTTGCTCGCAAGTAATTTCAGCGATGACAAGGTGATTCTCTCTGCCTCTGCTTCATCATAAATGGGCTTTCCATTTACGATAACATAAGCTTCTTGAGCTGTTTCCAAAATCTCCGGCTCTTTTTCGGCTACGTGTTGTTTTTTGGCTTTAGTTATTTGTCTTTTTTCTGCTGTCGCAATGACTTTATCCGGTACGAGTTCTGCCCTAGGTTCTGCCTTTAAAATCTGAGCAACCAATTTTTCTTGTTCAGGATAATCCGCATTTTCTGTTTGAAATGAATTGATTAAAAACAGGGATCCAACTAGCAAAGCCATTGCGACCGCTCCGTATTTCCAAAAAATAGGTTTCGCTATTTTCTTATTCGGCAATGTGTTTATTTCCTTTTCTGTTGTCGCAATGCCCATGAATTCGTCAAAATCCAAATCCATTTTATCTTTGGAAATCTCATTCAGACCCTTGAACATCGGCTCTTGATTTTGTGATTTCAACAGACGCTCCTCTTCCAAAGAAGTAGCTCCATTCAAATATTTATCTTCCGATTCTGTTAATTTGTCCTTTTTCATAATCAAATATTTTTTGCAATTCGAATTTCACCTTATTTCTAGCACGCATTAGATTGCTTCGAATTGCATTTTCTTCCATTCCCAAAACCTCTTTAATTTCAGCGATTTCATATTCTTCGACATCTCTCAAGTGGATTACCGCTTTTTGCTTCTCTGGCAAATCGTTGATCAGTTTAAGTATGATCTCTTTTGTCATTGCCGGATATTCAGCATCTTGGACCCGCTCGAATAACTGATTTTGAAAGAGCTGAACTACTTTAGCATGACGCGATTTGTTGACGATTTCATTGCGCACACAACGCATCGCGTAAGCTTCTATATTATTCACTTTACTTAATTCGTCTCTATTTTGCCAAAACTTCAATAACATTTCCTGAACTAGATCAAATGCATCTTCTTCATCTTTCAGCATACTTTTCGCAAAACGATATAGCTTATCCTTTAAGATGAATACCGTATTTTTAAAAGTAGATTGATCCATTTGTGTCATTTAATAGGTAGACGATTTAACTTTGCAATCCATTGCATGCTTGCGCAATTATTTTTTTACAAAGTCAGAAGAAAAAATAGTCAAACAGTTTTTGTACATTGACCGCTGTAAAATCAACTCAGATTACCATGATCAAACAAGTTCAGATTCTTTTCCTTTTATTCTTTTTTAGCATAAAAATAGGTATTTCCCAAGAGATTAATGAAGAGTATGTAAAAGCACATTTTACAAAAATCGAACGTGAAATTCCAATGCGCGATGGCGTCAAATTATTTACAGCCATTTATATCCCAAAAGATAGCAAAGAAAAAATGCCTATCCTGATGAATAGAACGCCATATACTGTGGCACCGTATGGGGAAGAAAATGTAAAAGCCTATCTAGGAAACTTTCCCGGAATGACTAAAGAAGGGTATATTTTTGTTTACCAAGATGTTCGCGGGAAATGGAAAAGCGAAGGCACATTTGAAAATATCCGTCCTACGGCAACAAAGCAGAATAACCTAAAAATTGATGAAAGCACAGATACTTGGGACACGGTCGATTGGCTGTTAAAAAACATAAATCAAAATAATGGACGCGTTGGCTTGTATGGAATTTCCTATCCTGGGTTTTATTCCACAACGGGTTTAGTGAATGCGCATCCGGCTTTGAAAGCGGTTTCGCCTCAGGCGCCAGTGACCGATTGGTTTATCGGAGATGATTTTAATCATGGCGGTGCCTTATTCTTAATGGATGCTTTTCGGTTTATGTATACTTTCGATGCACCAAGACCAAAACCGATTACTCCAGCGGAAAACACATATAAAGGTTTTGATTTGCCGTCGAAAGATTATTACAAATTCTTTTTGGAAAACCCAACATTAAGCGGAATCAAAAAAGACTACCTAAGCCATACCGTCAAGTTTTGGGACGATTTAGCGAAACACAATACCTTGGATACATTTTGGGTAGCGAGAACAATTACGAATCATCTACAGAACGTGAAGCCAGCTGTGATGGTTGTTGGAGGCTTTTTCGATGCTGAGGATGCTTATGGAACATTTGCGACCTACAAAGCGATTGAAAAAGAAAATCCCAAAAATAAATCCATCTTAGTCGCAGGTCCATGGTTTCATGGTGGCTGGGTGCGTGGCAATGGAGACAGTTTTGGAGACATCCGTTTCAATCAAAAGACGAGTTTGGATTATCAGCAGAAATTTGAATTGCCATTCTTCAATTATTATCTGAAAGATAAAGGAGATTTTAATCCCGCTGAGGCGAATGTTTTTATTTCTGGAAGCAATGAATGGAAATCTTTTAAACAATGGCCTCCAAAAGACGCTACTGCTTTTTCCTTATTTTTAAATGAGCACGGGACATTAACGAAAGAAAAAAATAGCAAAGAGACTAATTTTGTTGAATACGAGAGCAACCCAAATAAGCCTGTCCCTTTTCAAGAGGGCGTGATTACGAACCGGACTAGAGAATACATGATTGATGATCAGCGCTTCGTTTCCAATCGCCCAGATGTGATCTCTTTTCAAACCGAAGCATTGGAAGAGGATTTAACTTTAACTGGTCCAGTGTTAGCGGAGCTAAATGTTTCGATGACCGGAACGGATGCAGATTTTATTGTTAAAATAATTGATGTATATCCAGATACGACGACGATTACATCGCCCATTTTGGAAACAAAAGTGATGCAAGGATATCAGATGCTAGTTCGAGGTGAAATCTTAAGAGGCAAATTTAGGAATAGCTTTTCGACACCGGAGGCATTTGTTCCGAATGAAATTACAGCGGTAAATTTAACTTTGCCCGATATTGGACATACGTTCAAGAAGGGACATAAGCTGATGGTGCAAATCCAGCATTCTTGGTTTCCTTTAGTCGACCGCAATCCAAATCAATTTATGGATATCTACCAAGCCAAAGCGGAAGATTACCTTAAAAATACGCATAGGATCTATTTTGATAATCAGCATGAAAGCAAGGTAACTTTTGGAAAATTAAATTAATCTTTCACAAATATTAAAGCGATGGAAAGTAGCTCAAAACAACTTGCAGATCGATTTAGAGAAGTTATTCTCCACGGAACTTTTATAGCCAATACAAACTATAGACAGGAATTACAAGGATTGAGTTTATCTATAGCCAATGCAAAAGTCGGAACGCTAAATACAATTGCGACTATTGCACAGCATATCAACTATTATGTGGAAGGAGTTCTAAAAGTATTTGATTTTAGGACTTTGGATATCAAAGACAAGTTTAGTTTCGACTTTAAGCCATTAACGGTTCAATCTGATTGGGACGGCTTTCTAAATAGATTTTGGAATAACTGTGAGCAATTGGCACTACATTTCGAAAAATTAAATAATGAGGAACTGGACAACGTGTTTGTTGAAGAAAAATATGGAAGCTATCTACGTAATTTAGAAGGCATGATTGAACATTGTTATTACCATCTTGGGCAAATTGTACTATTAAAGAAATTGGCCGTAAGTCAATAATTATCTATTATACCTCAATACGTATTATACTATTCCATTTGTTTATATAGGATTTAATTGGATGCATATATACTTTATGCCTGAATGAACCAATCGCGGATTTTATAAAATTGGATATCAAATCTCCAAGTAATCCTTACTCCTTGTTCCTTATTCCTTGCTCCCTCAAAAAAAACTGTTATAGCAAAAAGCCCTTGTCTGTTTCCAGCAAGGGCTTCTGTGTAAAAAAAGGCACCGACCTACTCTCCCACCTGTTACGGCAATACCATCGGCTCTGGCGGGCTTGACTGCTCTGTTCGGAATGGGAAGAGGTAGACACCGCCGATATAGGCACCTGAATATCTTTATTAGTAGCTAGTAGCTAGATGTTAGTAGTTAGAACTCTTGGCTTCAGCCTTATCTTGTCTATATACTAAATACTATATACTTAAGCACTAATCTAATGACTATTGAAAGAAAATCATATCAAAGAGGAAGACAACAGTGTCTCTGCTATGAGAAAGCTTCGGGTGATTAGTACTGCTCAGCTATGGTATCTCTACCTTTACACCTGCAGCCTATCGACGTAGTCATCTTCTACGGCCCTTTAAGGAAGTCTCATCTTGAGGCTAGTTTCGCACTTAGATGCTTTCAGCGCTTATCTATTCCGAACGTAGCTACCCTGCGATACACCTGGCGGCATAACAGGTTCACCAGCGGTTCGTCCAACCCGGTCCTCTCGTACTAAGGTCAGATCCACTCAAACTTCCAGCGCCCACAACAGATAGGGACCGAACTGTCTCGCGACGTTCTGAACCCAGCTCGCGTGCCACTTTAATGGGCGAACAGCCCAACCCTTGGGACCTTCTCCAGCCCCAGGATGTGACGAGCCGACATCGAGGTGCCAAACCTCCCCGTCGATATGAGCTCTTGGGGGAGATCAGCCTGTTATCCCCAGCGTACCTTTTATCCTTTGAGCGATGGCCCTTCCATACAGAACCACCGGATCACTATGTCCGTCTTTCGACCCTGGTCGACTTGTTGGTCTCACAGTCAAGCAAGCTTATGCCATTGCACTCCGCGTACGGTTACCAAGCGTACTGAGCTTACCTTTGAAAGCCTCCGTTACCTTTTTGGAGGCGACCACCCCAGTCAAACTACCCACCAAACAATGTCCTCGGCTAGACCGAGTTAGAAACCGGATACAGAAAGGGCGGTATTTCAAGGTCGGTTCCGCGGCTCCTGGCGAAGCCGCTTCATTACCTCCCGCCTATCCTACACATCCTGTACCCAATTCCAATGTTAAGCTATAGTGAAGGTGCATGGGGTCTTTCCGTCCCGTTGCGGGTAACCGGCGTCTTCACCGATACCACAATTTCACCGAGCTCATGGCTGAGACAGCGCCCAGATCGTTACACCATTCGTGCAGGTCGGAACTTACCCGACAAGGAATTTCGCTACCTTAGGACCGTTATAGTTACGGCCGCCGTTTACTGGGGCTTCGATTCAATGCTTCTCTTGCGATGACATCCCCTCTTAACCTTCCAGCACCGGGCAGGTGTCAGGCCTTATACCTCATCTTTCGATTTTGCAAAGCCATATGTTTTTGCTAAACAGTCGCCTGGGCCTTTTCACTGCGGCTTCTCCATCGCTGGAGGAAGCGCCCCTTCTCCCGAAGTTACAGGGCCATTTTGCCGAGTTCCTTAGCCATGATTCACTCGAGCACCTTAGGATCCTCTCCTCGACTACCTGTGTCGGTTTACGGTACGGGTTTTATTGACCTGGAGCTTAGCGGGTTTTCTTGGAAGTCTGCTTACCTGCTCTATCAGCGCCGCCGAAGCTTTGCTGTACTATTGGGTTTCAGCAGGGTCGGCGGATTTGCCTACCGTCCCTATACCTACGCCTTTTAACGGACTATTCCGTCAGTCCGCGGCAGTGTCACTACTCCGTCACCACATCGCAGTCAATAAAAGTATGGGAATATTGACCCATTGTCCATCGGCTTGCTCCCTTCGGATGCGCCTTAGGCCCCGACTAACCCTGATCCGATTAGCGTTGATCAGGAAACCTTAGTCTTTCGGTGGGCGGGTTTCTCACCCGCCTTATCGTTACTTATGCCTACATTTGCTTTTCTATAAAGTCCACAGCACATTGCCATGCTGCTTCGCCCCCTATAGAATGCTCCCCTACCAGATGCATATCTTTCAATGCAAATCCATAGCTTCGGTAATAATCTTGATGCCCGTTTATTATCCACGCCCGGCCGCTCGACTAGTGAGCTGTTACGCACTCTTTAAATGAATGGCTGCTTCCAAGCCAACATCCTAGCTGTCTGGGCAACCGGACCTCGTTAGTTCAACTTAGACTATATTTTGGGACCTTAGCTGATGGTCTGGGTTCTTTCCCTCTCGGCCTTGGACCTTAGCACCCAAAGCCTCACTGCCGGTTATATCTGCGTAGCATTCGGAGTTCGTCTGGATTTGGTAGGATTTGACTCCCCCGCACCCAATCGGTAGCTCTACCTCTAGCAGACTCAACACCGACGCTGTTCCTAAAAACATTTCGGGGAGTACGAGCTATTTCCCAGTTTGATTGGCCTTTCACCCCTACCCTCAGGTCATCCGGAAACTTTTCAACGTTTATCGGTTCGGTCCTCCAGTACATGTTACTGCACCTTCAACCTGCCCAAGGGTAGATCACAAGGTTTCGCGTCTACCTCACCTGACTATGCGCCCTGTTCAGACTCGCTTTCGCTTCGGCTGCGCGACTTGATCGCTTAACCTTGCCAGATAAGAGTAACTCGTAGGCTCATTATGCAAAAGGCACGCCGTCACAGAACTCGTCTGCTCCGACCGCTTGTAAGCACACGGTTTCAGGTTCTTTTCACTCCCCTGTTCGGGGTTCTTTTCACCTTTCCCTCACGGTACTGGTTCACTATCGGTCTCTCAGGAGTATTTAGCCTTACCGGATGGTGCCGGCAGATTCAAGCAGGATTTCTCCGGTCCCGCCCTACTCAGGGTACCACTATGCTGCAATTCTTTACCTGTACGGGACTATCACCCCCTATGGTCCTGGCTTCCCTTCCAGATTCCAGTTCATAGCTGCAATGCAATGTCGTGGCCCTACAACCCCGCACTTGCCGTAACAAGTGCGGTTTGGGCTCTTTCCCGTTCGCTCGCCACTACTTGGGAAATCATTATTATTTTCTTCTCCTACGCCTACTTAGATGTTTCAGTTCAGCGCGTTCGCGTATTATACAACATACCTTCAGTATGCTAGGTTGCCCCATTCGGAAATCTCCGGATCTGCTCACATTTGCTAATCCCCGGAGCTTATCGCAGCTTATCACGTCCTTCTTCGCCTCTGAGAGCCTAGGCATCCTCCGTGTGCCCTTATTTACTTTCTTCTCCTATAGCCCCTTTTGCTAAGCTATAAGATGCTTTTGATTGCTGTCCTCTTAGTATATAGTATATAGTATCTAGTATATAGACCGAAGCCCATTCCTATATCCTTTTTTCCTATTACTCCAGAACAGCGTCTCTACTGTTGTCTTCTCTTGTAATTTTTTTCTTTCAATATGTCAAAGAACTCTTTGTTGGGCTTTAAGCTTATCGCTCTAGCTCACAAGTGGAGAATATCGGAGTCGAACCGATGACCCCCTGCGTGCAAGGCAGGTGCTCTAGCCAGCTGAGCTAATTCCCCTTGTTTTAGTAGCTAGTAGTTAGATAACAGTAGTTAGAACGTTCATGGCTTCCTGTTAAGATGGAGAATCAATCTCCATGACATAACTGTTGTCCTTTCTAAATACTAGATACTAAATACTTCCATACTATCTTTAGTAGTCCCGAGCAGATTTGAACTGCTGACCCCTACATTATCAGTGTAGTGCTCTAACCAACTGAGCTACGGGACTAGCTTATCTTCTTATCTCTCTGGGTAACCTACTGCCAATATCTTGGGGCGGGCACTGTTTCCTGTTATAGTAATTAGTAGTTAGATAGTAGTAGTTAGAAACGTCTGCGGAAATCGTTTCCGATCATCTGCTTGCTGTTTTTGTCTAAATACTCTATACTAAATACTTCAGTACTATTCAATTTCTTATAACCATGTGTGAACGCAGCGAGCACCAAATGCGGATACTCTAGAAAGGAGGTATTCCAGCCGCACCTTCCGGTACGGCTACCTTGTTACGACTTAGCCCCAATTATCGGTTTTACCCTAACACGCTCCTTGCGGTTACATGCTTTAGGCACCCCCAACTTTCATGGCTTGACGGGCGGTGTGTACAAGGCCCGGGAACGTATTCACCGCGTCATTGCTGATACGCGATTACTAGCGAATCCAACTTCATGAGGTCGAGTTGCAGACCTCAATCCGAACTGTGAATGGCTTTGAGAGATTAGCATCATATTGCTATGTAGCTGCCCGCTGTACCATCCATTGTAGCACGTGTGTAGCCCCGGACGTAAGGGCCATGATGACTTGACGTCGTCCCCACCTTCCTCGCTGCTTGCGCAGGCAGTCTGTTTAGAGTCCCCACCTTGACGTGCTGGCAACTAAACATAGGGGTTGCGCTCGTTGCGGGACTTAACCCAACACCTCACGGCACGAGCTGACGACAGCCATGCAGCACCTAGTTTCGTGTGATTGCTCACTTATCTATCTCTAGATAATTCACTAACTTTCAAGCCCGGGTAAGGTTCCTCGCGTATCATCGAATTAAACCACATGCTCCTCCGCTTGTGCGGGCCCCCGTCAATTCCTTTGAGTTTCAATCTTGCGACCGTACTCCCCAGGTGGATAACTTAACGCTTTCGCTAAGACGCTAACTGTATATCGCTAACATCGAGTTATCATCGTTTAGGGCGTGGACTACCAGGGTATCTAATCCTGTTTGATCCCCACGCTTTCGTGCATCAGCGTCAATCATTGCTTAGATAGCTGCCTTCGCAATCGGTGTTCTGAGACATATCTATGCATTTCACCGCTACTTGTCTCATTCCGCCATCTTCATCAATATTCAAGCCCATCAGTATCAAAGGCACTGCGACAGTTGAGCTGCCGTCTTTCACCACTGACTTAATGGGCCACCTACGCACCCTTTAAACCCAATAAATCCGGATAACGCTCGGATCCTCCGTATTACCGCGGCTGCTGGCACGGAGTTAGCCGATCCTTATTCTCCCAGTACATTCAGCTATCTACTCGTAGATAGGGTTATTCCTGGGCAAAAGCAGTTTACAACCCATAGGGCAGTCATCCTGCACGCGGCATGGCTGGTTCAGAGTTCCCTCCATTGACCAATATTCCTTACTGCTGCCTCCCGTAGGAGTCTGGTCCGTGTCTCAGTACCAGTGTGGGGGATTCTCCTCTCAGAGCCCCTAGACATCGTAGCCTTGGTAAGCCGTTACCTTACCAACTAGCTAATGTCACGCGAGCCCATCCATATCCTATAAATATTTAAATACTAGATGATGCCATCCTGTATTCTTATGCGGTCTTAATCCGAATTTCTTCGGGCTATCCCCCTGATATGGGCAGGTTGCTCACGCGTTACGCACCCGTGCGCCACTCTCATCAGTTGTTAGCAAGCTAACAACTGAATCCCGTCCGACTTGCATGTATTAGGCCTGCCGCTAGCGTTCATCCTGAGCCAGGATCAAACTCTCCATTGTAAAATGTAGTGTTCGACACCTAACTATCTATAAAATAATTAGAATTGTCTTTGTTTATTTCTAATCCGATCTGACTAGGCTTAAGTTAATTTTTCGGAAGAACTGATTCTTCCTTGCGAACTTTCGCTCTCTCAAGCTACTCGCTGCGTTTACATGATCATTTTCTTAAAGAACTTCTATCGCATCCGCTTCGCGCTTCTGCTTATATAACCTCGCTATAAATAGCTCAATCTTTTCGTTGTTGTTCCCAAAATCCTTGCGATTCTGGATCCCTTCGTTTCCGTTGGGACTGCAAAGGTAGAAATCTTTTCCGAACCTCCAAAACTTTTTTTGTTTTATTTTGTTTGAACAGCCTTGCTAAATCCATTAAGCTACCCTAAGTAGATGATTAGCAAGACAAAAGCTTTTAGAAAACAATTTTAAGTTTCTTAAACTAATTTCAAATTTATTTAAGCTGTGTCTTTTTTGCTATTATTGCATATCTAATCGAATATTGAAATGGATCCTATTTACCTGGTCGATCTTTGTGGAACAATGGTATTTGCTATCTCGGGAGCTATGGCGGCTAACCGAAAGCATATCGATGTGTTTGGTGCAACCTTCACCGGATTCGTAACGGCTATAGGTGGAGGATCTTTACGAGATGTTTTTTTAAACCTTCGGCCGGTATGGGTAGATGACGGGAATTATCTTTTGGCCATTCTTATCGGGGTGATTATCTCTATTGTTGCGAACAAACAAATCGACAAACTTGCGCGGACTCTGTTTTTCTTTGATGCGATCGGAATTGGTTTCTTCTGTATTGTTGGTGTGCAGAAATCTTTATCATATGGAAGTTCGGAAGTTGCCGCGGTGGTTTTAGGTATGTTTTCGGCTGTCATGGGAGGCGTTATTCGCGATACGCTGTTGAATGAAACACCATTAATCTTTCATAAAGAAATTTATGCGACGGCCTGTTTGGCCGGCGCGATTCTCTATGTGATTTTACGTTCGGTAGGAATCGACCAGTCAGCTAATATTTTCTTCAGCGCAGCGTTAGTATTTATCATTCGCATAGTTGCTGTAAAATACAAACTATCACTGCCGAGTATAGGAAACTATAGAAATTAGGCTTTAAACCTTTCTTTTGCTGGCTTGAGGAAATTTCATTTTGTAATCCACTTTGACGCGACCTTTTGCGATAGCATCTAACTTTCCTTTGATCATGGCTTTTTTCAGCACAGAGATTTTGTCAATAAAAAGCTTTCCTTCAATGTGATCGTATTCGTGCTGAACAACTCGGGCAGCAAGACCGGATAATTCCACTTCATGCTCCTCAAAATTCTCATCCAAATAATTCAAGACAATATTCGGTTTGCGCAAAACCTCCTCATTGATATCTGGAATACTTAGGCAACCTTCATTAAAAGCCCATTTTTCACCTGATTCTTCAACGATTATAGGATTGATGATTACTTTTTTGAAATCTTTTACGCTTGCATCGCCCGGACCATCTTCGTCATCATCCGAAAAAGGAGATGCGTCAATTACGAACAGACGTATTGCCAGTCCAATTTGCGGAGCAGCTAAACCCACTCCATTCGCAGCATACATTGTCTCAAACATATCCGCTATAAGCTGCTGTAAATTAGGATAGTCTTCGTCAATCTCTTCGGTTTTTTTTCTTAAAATCGGATCTCCGTATGCAACAATAGGTAACTTCATCTTTAAATTTTTTCGTTTACAAAGGTATCAATTAATTTATTATTACGACAGCTCAACCTAACACATTGCCTATATTTGCACAAATGAGCGAACAACATTTCATTCAAAAAATAGAACAAGCTATTTTGTCAAGCTTCGATAAGAATTTGGCAATCGAAGAAATCCAAGAAGGTGTTTTTCTGCTTGTTTTGGATGATTTTGACTATGAAATCTACTGCTATGCCAATCACATTGAGCAAAGAATACAAACTCAAACTTCAAAACAATGCGTCCACTTGGATGAGGATCAAATTCACCAATCTCTTGATAAGATTGTAGCGAGGCTGAAAGGAATTATACATTGTGAAACAAAACTGTTTGCTCGAAATACGGTTGTTGCCCGCATCAATAAGAAAGTTGCATTGGAATTTCAAGAGGAGCATCATATACAACTTCCTATTTCTGGAAAATATAGGTATGGTTTGTTTTATGAAGGGGAGCTGGTCTCGATTGCGGTGTTCAGCGGAGGCCGAAAAATGATTGGGAAAGACGAAAATTATCGCTCTTTTGAGTTAATCCGATTCTGCCATAAAAACTCGATCCTTGTTATTGGCGGATTGTCAAAATTAATCAAATCCTTTGCAAAGGATTTTTCGGCAAATGACTTGATGACTTATGTCGACTTGGATTGGACGCAAAGTTCGACCTTAACGACTTTGGGATTCGAGGAAAAAGGACGAATAGAACCGCAATATTATTACGTCAGAAATAACGAGCGAATGATTTTTAAAGCAAAAGAAGATGCCCTTTTACTAAGAGAAAAAAACGGCGAAGGTTTTGTGAAAAGCAATAGCGGCAGTATAAAAATGGTTCTTGAACTTTAAAATAGATTTCTAATTACTATATTTAAATTTATTAAAACGATATCAAACTACAATCTAACAATAAAATAGTATGAAACGTAAATTACGTATGGGTATGGTTGGCGGTGGAAAAGATGCTTTCATCGGCGCTGTACATCGAATTGCAGCCTTTATGGATGGAAAAATCGAACTGGTCTGTGGTGCATTTAGTATTGACCCGGTTATTTCAAAAGAATCGGGAGAAGAACTATTTGTCTCTCCTGACCGTGTGTATGCAACCTATGAAGAAATGATTGCCAAAGAAGCGCAGCTTCCAGAAGGCGAGCGAATGGATTTTTTAACGATTGTGACACCCAATTTTTTGCATTTTGGTCCTGCCAAACTAGCTTTAGAAAATGGATTCGATGTGGTTGTTGAAAAACCAATGACCGTTTCATTGGAGGAAGCCAAAGAACTTCAGGAAACCGTTGAACGAACTGGTCGGACCTTGTGCTTGACACATACGTATTCTGGATATCCAATGATCAAACAAGCCAAAGCAATGGTGAAAGAAGGTCATTTCGGAAAAATAAGAAAAATTGTTGTTGAATATCCTCAAGGATGGTTAAGCCGTCTTTCAGAAAGAGAAGGAAATGCAGGCGCAGCATGGCGTGCGGATCCAAAACGTTCTGGAAAGTCATTGGTTATGGGTGATATAGGAACACATGCCGCGCATTTGGCTGAATATGTTTCTGGATTGAGAATCACAGAAGTTTGTGCTGATTTGAGCACAATGGTCGAAGGCCGTTTGTTGGATGATGATGGATCTGTCCTATTGCGCTTTGAAGATAAAGCGAAAGGCGTTTTGATGGCTTCTCAGATTTCTGCTGGTGAAGAAAATGCCGTTCGTATCCGCATCTATGGAGAAAAAGGTGGATTAGAATGGGCGAATGAAGATCCAAATAATCTAATCATCAAAATGCTAGACCAGCCAAGACAGCTTTACCGTACAGGAAATGCTTACGCAGCGCCATTTACGTTAAGCTCGTTTGCAACGCACAACACACGCATTCCGGCAGGACATCCTGAAGGTTTGCTAGAATCATTTGCCAATATCTACAGAAATTTTGCGTTGACTGTCTCTGCAAAAAGAGAAGGCAAGCAACCGACTCCTGAAATGCTGGATTTTCCAAATGTATATGACGGCGTAAGAGGAATGGCATTTATTGAAAATGTTGTGAATAACAATGAAGGAACTGAAAAATGGACCAAATTTGTCGTTTAAAACAAATTCATTCAATTCTTACTAAAAATCAGGCGGAAAATAATTTTCCGCCTGATTCATTATTGATTCTTTTAGGACCGACCGCTTCCGGAAAAACGTCCTTAGCCGTTGCGCTTGCGAAAGAATTTGATGCTGAAATTATTAGTGCAGATTCTAGGCAGGTCTTTCGACAGATGGATATCGGGACTGGGAAAGACCTAACTGAATACGGCGAAATTCCGTATCATCTAATCAACATCAAAGAACCCGGTGATCGCTACCAAGTCAATGAATTCCGGAAAGATTTTTTTCAAGCATTTGAAGACATCAGGGGCAGAGGGAAGCGAGCAATTTTATGTGGAGGAACGGGTTCATACATTCATTCCCTGCTGATTTCAAAACCTTATAGCCAGATTCCGAGTTCTGCAGAATTTGTAAACTCATGCCAACTTCTCAGCAAAGAAGATTTGCTTTCAGAAATCAATGCTTCTCAATTGCCGAACGATTTTATTATTGACGTAAACAGCAAAAAAAGATTAATCCGTTCGCTGGAAATCATTCAGTTCCTGAAGAACAATCCCGATTATGCATTCTCCGATTACCCTGTCGTCAAAAACTATATTGCCTTTGGATTAAACCCAGCATTATCCGAAAGGAGAGAAAAAATTAGTATACGCCTAGAAGAACGTCTTAAAGCGGGATTAATCGACGAGGTCAACAAACTCCTTGACTTAGGATTGACGCACGAGGATTTGGTGTTTTATGGTTTGGAATACAAATATGTGTCGTATTATTTACAAGGCTATTTAGATTATCCTGAGTTTCACAAAAAGTTGGAAACCGAAATCCATCGTTATGCCAAAAGGCAAATGACTTTCTTTCGCAAAATGGAAAAAGACGGCATCCAAATTCATTGGCTAGATACAGAATAAAACTCCCTTTAAAACCGATTTCTTCAACAAAATAATTGTTGAAAAATACCCACATGTAGCTATTTTTATATCGCTAACACTGCATTATATTTGTGAAAACTAGTTATTATGAAATTAACGAAAATTATTCTTGCGCTGTGGATGATTGTTTCACTGCACACATTAACAAACACTGCTGAAGCACAACACGTAGCGACGAGCAGTAGTTTTGAAGGCTTTTGGGTTGGGGAGCTGAAAGATGCCGATGATGATTCGAACACGAATTACATGATGATTCAAATATTGAATGGGAAGGGCACTCGGTACACCTATAATTCAGATACGGAAAAAATTGAACCGACCGATAAAACTAAAGAGAGCACAATGATTTTGGGCAACAATGTCTGCTACACTTGGATGAATAAAGGGGGCATTTGGAGCGAAACACAGGCACATTTAATGTCGTACATTGAGCCAGGAGCCTTATGGTGTCATTTGATTAGACAAGTGACCAATGAACAAGAAGATGAGGATGTTGCTGGAATCAACAATGAATGGAAAGTTATCTATTCGGGAAGATTGAATTTTTACAAAAATGTTGCTGAATTCCAAAAAGAATTAGATGCCGATTAGTTTTTAGCCAATCTGTTTTTAAAAAAAATGGGACTCAAGAAAATCTTGAGTCCCATTTTTTTGTTGTTCTGTCCCGCCTTATCTAAAATGCATATCTCAATCCGAGTTGGACTTGATAAGGATTTCCTGACGGAGTAGCTAATCCCGATGTATTCACGCGGTAGTTGAATTGAGCTTTCGCTGGATCAAAAGCTGGCAACGCAGGATTTGTTCCCGCAGCCGCCACGCCGAGCGCATACAAGGCTTGATTTCCTAAGGATTTATTTACTCCCCAATCTTTATTTAGCATATTCATAAAATTGAAGATTTCGGCAGAAATTTCTACGCCATGTGTTTTGTAAAAATTAAACTTCTTACTGATTCTTAGGTCCACCAAACCATAAAAGTCATTTATTCCACCGTTTCTCTGCGCAATCTCACCTTGATATTCCAAAATATAATCTTTGATGCTTGGACTCGCATCTGGATTATCCAAAATAGCTTGCAGACCTGTTTTTATATTTTCAGCTGTATTTGGGTCATTTATGTCAAAAATATAAGCCAAATCGTTGTTCGAGGTTACAAAATCTCCATTTGTGTTTCCTCCAGAATAGAAGGTATAGCGAGTTCCGCCCATTCCTGTATATCGGAAACCAACACTTATGCCATAAAATGAGGGCAAGGTTCCGAAGAAAACGACCTTATGGCGAAACTGATTATCAGAATAGGTAATTGCGCTCAAGTCGCGCGGATCATCTACGACTGGCTGTGAAAGCGTTGCGCTATTCGCCACATTTCCATTAAACGACGTGTTGTCCTTTGTATCGTTCCACGTATAGCTGAACGAGGCTTCTCCGTCCTTAAAATAGTTGTATGTTCCATCAATAGCAATTGCGAACTGATTCACTTTACCATCGCTGGTCAATTCTAAGACGCGTCCCAATTGTGTACTTTTTCGTCCAGCTTTCCAATCTGGCTGTCCATTGCTCGGCATACTTGCCAAAGGCACAAAAACACCTCTGTTACCTTCGTTCGCCAGCGTGAAATATGGATCATCCACCATATTGCGGTCGACATAAGTATAATTATTTCTAGCCAACGACATAAATCCTGTCAGACTGGCTTTGAATTTATCGCTGAAGAAGTGCGTATACGAAATATTGGCTTTGTATAATGTCGGCACCTTAGCATTTTCTCCTGTATAATTTATAAAAGGCAATTGCAAATTATCGAGTGTTGGAATTGTGCTCATGTCATTTCGGTAAGAAATAAAATCAGGAGTAGGAACGTCTGCTCCGCTCACATCAACCGTTCCAATGTTCGTTCCATCAAAGGTCAGGTTATTGATCATGACATAGTTGTTGATGTCTGACGCAAAAATACCCCCACCTAATTTGATGAAATCCGTTTGATTTTCGTTGACATCCCAAGTAAATTGAACACGCGGCTGTACGATAAACGACTGAAGTTTATTATCTGTCCTGATCCCTAATTCATCAAAAACCAATTGATTAAAAACTGCTTTTGGATAAGCTGCATAATCTAAACGCAAACCAGCTGTCATTTCTAAAGCCGGTGTTAAAAATGTTTTCATTTGGCCATACAAACCAATATTCGCGATTGTTCCTTTCACAGCGATATCATCTTTCAGCGGAACTTCGCGGTAGTAGCGGTAAGGCGCAAGGTTATCAAAAGCTTCCATTGCTGTTACCCCTGTTGACGATGTAAAATGAAAACGGCCATTCACTTCGCTTCCGTAAACAGATCCAGAACGCGTAGCCATTAGATCCACCCCGAAAGTATATTTTGCCCGATCTGTATCGTAATATAGGTTATTGACAATCTGAAATACATTGTTTCTAAAATTCTCTTGACCAAAACGATGTCCTCCCAGCTGAATCGATGTGGATAAATTGCTTCCTCCAATTTCAGAAACCACATTTTCAACAATCGCCCTAGGAATGTAGGTTTGTGTTATTTGGCTTCCTTGCGTACTGTTTTGATAGACATACAAATGCTGTACTTTCAGTTCATTTGTAATTCTTGGAGAAATCGAGGTTCTTAAAGTTGCTAGAAAGCTATTATCGAAACTTCTGTCGTTACCATACGATTCCAGTAAATTTATGCCCGAGTTATCGGCTAAACCCAGAGGATTATTGTCATAAGTCGCATTGTTTCGAATGGTCAATAGATTATCTTCATTCAATTGATAATCCAATCTTAAAAATACCGCATCTGAATTTCGGCTTTTCGGAATATTTCCAAATTGCGCATCGTTCGAAACGCCATATTTAGTACGGGCAATAGATAAGAATTGGTCCAAAGTCGATTGATTTACTTTGTACAATACTTCATCAGTTTCCGAACGGATATCGGCGATTAATAAAGAGCGATTATCTTGTTGGTGATCCCAAACCAAAAAGAAGTGCAATTTATCTTTGATGATTGGGCCACCCAATGAAAAACCATATTGATAAGTCGAATAACTCCCTAATAATTCATTTCCGCGTATATCGTAAGGACTTGTCAACCAATTTGCACGGCCATAGACAAAAGCAGAACCTGTCAATGTATTTGTTCCGGCTTTGGTCGCCGCGCTGATTGTACCTCCTCCGCTTCTTCCATACGTGACATCGTATTGATTTGTCACGACTTTGAATTCGCGGACAGCCTCCATAGAGATTGAATATGGTGCACCGCTTCTGCTTGTTGTCGCTCCGGCAGATGTTGGATTTTTTGCATTCATTCCGTCGATGGTGAAGTTTGTTGACGAACCCAATTGACCAGAAATACTGCTTCCTCTTGCCAAAGGCGATAAATCCGTTAGCGATGCAAAATTCCGCCCATTTACCGGCAATTTTTGAATTGCGCGAGCTGAAATTGCAGTCGCCGCTCCCAGGTATTCTTTTGTGTTTTTCAATGAAGTCGCGTTCACTTCTACCGCATCGATATCATAAGCTGTCGTTGAAAGTACAAAATCTACTCGCGACACATCGCCTTGATTTAACTGGATTCCAGTTTTGACGCTATTTCCTTTTTCAACATGTGAAGCATTTACCGTGTAAGGACCGCCCAAAGGCAATTGCTTAAAATCATAGCGCCCATTTTCATTGGTTTCTGTCGAAGTCGTAAAACCTGTAGATTCATTTTTCACCCGAATCGTCACATTGGCCAATGAAGCCCCCGAATCGTCGCGAACATTTCCGACAATCGAAGCCTGTGTGCCTTGTGCAGATGCCTGCTGTGAAAATAAAATGGAGAGGATTGTAATCGTAAAACTTAGCCTAATTCCACGATTAATGATGTCAACTAATTTCATTTGTAAGTTAATTAAGATATGTAAAACTATATCGGAGAGATTAACTTAGTGTTATTGAAAATTTATCTATGTATTAAGTTGTCGTAAAGGATTTGCTGTTACGAAAAAAGGATAGCTGGGCAGCTATCCTTTCTTTAATATTTTTCTTACAATTTAATTTCTTCTTCTTTGGCGTTGAAGAAACGAAATTCTGTTAAATGATAACTGGAGTTGGATGTAATCTTAATCCATTTACCAAATTTAAAAAACCATTTTACTCGTCTCGAAACAAAACCCGATTTGATGTAGGCTTCGATGTAAGGATGAACCGATAATGTGATTCCCTTTTCGTTTTGTTCTTGAAGAATAAAACTTAAGTTATTCTCAATGTCATCTAACAATACGATGCTAGAACGGATTTCTCCAGTACCTCCACAAGCTGGACATTTTTCATTTGTCACTACGCTCATTTCTGGCCTTACGCGTTGTCGAGTGATTTGAACTAATCCAAATTTACTCGGTGGGAGAATGGTGTGACGAGCGCGGTCGTCGGCCATGCATTCACGCAAATACCCAAATAATTCTTTCCGATTGGTTGGTTTGTGCATATCGATAAAATCGACCACCACAATTCCGCCCATATCTCTCAATCGCAATTGTCTTGCAATTTCTTTTGCTGCTTCTTTATTAACAAGCAACGCATTATCTTCTTGATTTTCTTTGCTCGCAATCCGGTTGCCACTGTTTACATCGATAACGTGTAAAGCTTCTGTGTGCTCAATTACTAGGTATGCGCCACCTTGTAAATTGACCGTCTTGCCAAATGACGCCTTAATTTGTTTCTCTACTCCGTAATGGTCAAAAATTGGCTCTTTGTGCTTATACAGCTTGACAATTTTCTCTAAATCCGGAGAGATTTCCTGAACATACGATTTTGTTTCTTCATAAATCGTAGAATCATTGACATATATGTGTGTGAACTCATCGGTCAGGATATCGCGAAGAATGGTAGAAGCTCTATCCATTTCTCCCAATACCTTTTGAGGAGGTTCGGCACTTTTAAGGCGTTTGGTAAATATTTCCCACTTTGAAACTAAGTCGAGCATGTCCTTTTGAAGTTCTTCAACTCCTTTTCCTTCGGACACGGTACGGATGATTACTCCAAAATTAGTAGGCTTAATGCTTTCTACTATTTTTTTAAGTCTCGAACGTTCCGCGCTTCCCTTAATTCTTTTGGATATGGAAATACTGCTAGAAAATGGAACCAATACAATAAACCGTCCAGCAATAGATAAATCCGAGCTTAATCTCGGTCCTTTTGTTGATATCGGTTCTTTCGCAATCTGTACTGGCAAAAGCATGTTTCGGGTCAAGATATCCGAAATTTTACCTGCTTTATCGATGTCCTTTTCTAATTTAAAACTATTGAGCAGCTTCTCTTGATAACTGCCGTTCTTTACTAGACGTGTATACTGCAACAAGGATTGAACCTGCGGTCCAAGGTCTAAATAGTGAAGAAATGCATCTTTTTCGTAACCTACATCTACGAATGCTGCATTTAAGCCGGGCATAATTTTCTTGATTTTGCCGAGATAAATATCTCCGACAGAAAAATTATTTCCAACCTGTTCTGTGTTTAGTTCTACAAGTTGCTTGTCCTGTAGTAAAGCAATAGTGACTCCTTTATCAGGAGTTGAATCGATAATTAATTCCTTTACCAACAGCTACATAATTATGGACTTTTACAAAATTGCTTTGCAAAATTATGTTGTCCAATGAAACATAAAACCCATTTAATGAAAAAATACAATCCATGGTACCAAACTTGTTCCCATAGATTGTATGGTGTTTTTCAAGATTACATCTTGTCAAACTTCATAAGAAACTATTTTTTCTTATGTCTATTTTTTCTTAAACGTTTTTTACGTTTGTGAGTAGCCATTTTGTGTCTTTTTCTTTTTTTTCCGCTTGGCATAGCTTTAATTTTTTTAAATGATTATAAAATAATTTGTGAATTACTTGCTTAATTCTTTAATCTGGCTGTCGATGTACTGAGACAAAGTAGGGTCTGCGGCAAGCGCTTTACTTTGTTGAAAGGAGGCAATAGCTTCGCTTTTCAAACCGATGTTTTGATAAGCTGTTGCTAAATAAAAATAAGCTTCAGCATCTGGTTTCACTTCAATAACCGTTTGAAAACGCTCGATAGCCTTATCAAATTGTTTGGATTGCAATGAAAACAAACCTAAAGTTTTATTTGCTTCTACATTCTTTGGTTCGGCTGCGACAACTTCTCTAAGCAATGCGATTCCGGCCATTGGATTATTTGTTCCCGTAACCATCGCAGCGCCTAAGCCCATTTTCGCATCCAAGTTGTTTTCATCCAATGCAATCGCTTTCTCGTAAGAATTGATTGCAAATTGTGTTAACTCCCTTACCATGACTGTATCTTGCAGATTCGCATATGCAGAACGATATGCATTCCCTGATTTCAACCAATAGTCAAATTTTGGATTGATGGTCGCCATTTCTTGATATATAAATCCTTGCGGAGCATATTTAGCGACATCGTCCCATTTATTTGCCAATTGCTGTAACAATTCCACTTTCTCGTCACCTTCAGCAGAAGCAATTTTGTTTTCCAACGCAGCGATTTCGCTAGAAATCTTTGAATTTAATCCTTGCTTCGCAATGTCGGAGACATTTTCCAGATTATAGATTGAGGCATTTTCGACCGATGAGGAAGAATTTGCACCCTTATCTTCACTTACCAAACCTGATATAGGACGCGCCAATAATACACCCATAAGAGCGAGAATCAGCACAATAACTAGTATTTGTTTGGAATTAAGCATTGAAGATGTTATTTTTTGTTATTACCTACTTTTACTTTCTCTACAAAAACCTTCGCTGGTTTGAAGCTAGGAACATAGTGCTCAGGGATAATAATCGCCGTATTTTTAGAGATGTTACGTGCAGTTTTTTCAGCTCTCTTTTTAACCACGAAGCTACCAAAGCCTCTCACATACACGTTTTCACCACCAATCATGGCATTTTTTACTACTTTGAAGAATGCTTCAACTGTTTCTTGGACGTCTACCTTCTCTAAACCAGTTTTGTTAGAGATTTCTGCAATAATTTCCGCTTTAGTCATAATAATTTTTACTGTAATTATTTATTGTTCAACCCCATAATGCATTACATTTGGGGATGCAAAAGTATCTTTTTAAAATGATGTTTTAAAATATATTTTGTAATTTTTCCTACATCAATCAATTATAATTCAACTAATTAATAATTTAGTGAGCTATAAAATTCTTAAAAGATTTGCAAATCTACTATTATTTAACTGAAATTCAAATATTTAATGTTTTTCGTTGAAGCCGGTTGGCTATTGTTACACTAACTAGACATTTAAGCCCATTTTAACTTAATGTATCCAGATTGTTAACAGGATGCAACCGTCTGTATCATGAAGTTAAGCATAATAATTTATTTCAAATAAAAATTTAATGGAATATTCACAGAAACCGAACCTGTGATTCCTTTTAATTCTTTAAAGTTGCTTTTCGTCTGCACATCGAAGCCATAACCCACTGCAAAATCTACTATTGATAATAGGCTAATGCCCACTTTTGGTGTAACGGTGTATAAATTTGCCTCTGCCTTAACAAACGGAAATAATAAGGCTGTGCTTAAATAATAGGTTAATCCCAGTTCAGGAACAACGGTGGTCTGATTTTGCATCCACGTAAAATTTGCGCCCAAATCGACCTTCATGTATTGAGATTCATTCGGAGCGAACAATCCCCATCCGGAAACTTTCACAAAATTGCCGCTTTGGTATTGGTAACCAACGGATGGACCCCAAATAACCGATTTTCCTTGTGGCAGATAATCCGATTGCCCATAACTGTTGGAGACTACCGCACAAAACAAAAGTATGAATATCCAATTTTTCATATAATCTAACTAAACTACTAATCTATACATTTTATCACGATGGCCCTTGCTGTTTGTGATTTTTATTTTCGAATACCAACAGGTATTCCCGCGTTCAACGGAATCGAAATGAATAACGATTATTTCATACAACAATTTTTTTCTTAAAGTGTTATATCTATAAAACACAACTATCCATCGCAATAGTGCATATTAATATTTAAAAAAAAGTAGTATGAGTTTACATGGAAAAAAAGTAGCCATCTTAACAGAAGAAGGATTTGAAGAAGTTGAATTGACAAAACCTCAAAAAGCAATCGAAGATGCCGGCGGAGAAACCTTTATTATTTCTCCTGAATCAGGAAAAATAAAATCTTGGGATTTTACAGATTGGGGAAAAGCATATGAAGTTGACGTAAAATTAGACGAAGCTAAGGCTTCGGACTACGATGCATTGCTTCTTCCGGGCGGCGTGATTAACCCTGATAAATTGCGCCTAAACAAAGCGGCGCTGGATTTTATCAAAGCATTCGTCGAAAGTTCAAAGCCTGTCGCCGCAATCTGCCATGCGCCATGGTCTTTAGTGGAAGCAAAAGTCGTTAGCGGCAAGAAAATGACCTCCTATACATCGATTAAAACTGATGTCGAAAATGCAGGAGCAACTTGGGTCGACGAACCCGTCGTTGTTGATGGAAATCTAATTACCAGCCGAAATCCGGATGATTTGGAGATTTTTAGCAAGACGCTAGTTGAGGCAATCGAAAAGGGGAGTTAGGAAATTTATTTTAATAATTGAAAAATGCGATACTGTGGTGGTGTCGCATTTTTTTTGAAGATTTTTTGACTATCGGTTTTATTAAGTCTCATTCCATTTGTCACATAATCTTATACCAATAGAAGAACGCTTCCGGATTGGTCTTTTTTAATTTGTTTAATTTATTGTAGGATTGGTCTTCAATCAACCAATCTTTAATTTCCAAAGGATTTTTAAAACGTTCAATTTCGTGATTTTCTTTATTCAATAATGAAGTCAGATAGGCAACTTTAGCTGACGCTGTTATGGCTTCTTCTATTGAAAATCGGTCGATAATGAAATTCGTGAAATTCTTAATGCCTAATTGTAGGTGTTTGAACTCATCAGATTTTGTATCTCTTTCCGCCAACGTATAGCAAGCCAGCCAAGTGTCTTTTAGGACATCGTCAGCATCCATATTTAATTTTCGATAGCCGATTTCTTCCTGTACTACTCTCAAATAACTTTCTTTTACTACTTTGAGGTCAGTTATTTGGTCAAACAAAAAACCAATATCATACAACTGTTTAATGATTTCGACAGGACGATTTTTTGAATACAATATGCCTGTGGTTTTTGGGGAAAAAGCCGTTAGTTTATCTCCCAAAATAGCCTCAAACGTTGGCAATACAACTATCGTATCTTTCCCCGAAGTGGCTAACCAGCTATGATTTATTGGATATTCTTTTGTTTCAGTATATGGATTGAGCGTGTACAATAAATCCAATAGTATCGGTTCTTCGTTACCATCAACCACACTTTTGTAAAACATTTTGAAATGTCCGATAGGTATATCAGGCGAATGCTTTCGGTCGTTGTCATCTTCCCAACGGATAAACATTTCTAATTGGCTAATCTTTTCTAAAATATTCTTGATTTTATCTTCCGGTTCTTCTGTAATAATGTCAATATCTATCGAAAATCGTTTAGGTGTTTCCGTTGCTAAAAGTAGAGCTGTTCCGCCTTTAAACACAAAGTTCAGATGATTCAATTGCATTTGCTCTAAAAGTGTCAAAGCAAATATTACCTTTTCAATCAGTTTTGGATCAATACGTTTTCCCAACCTATTTCGCAAGTCGACAACCCACTCTACTGTATATGATTTTGTGTCTATCATAGATTGTATAATATTGGCATAAATAAACTTATTTTGCCAAACTTATATTTATCAGTTTTTCTATTTCTTCTTCTCTATTTCTTCGGACGGCATACCTCCGCATCTTTAGCTCATTTAAAGTATATTTCTGCTTTACAGTTCGCATAATAAAATCCTTTTCGTTTTGCTGTGCCGAAAAAAGTGTTGTATCAATCAACATATCCACCAATAACTTTTCCAATGCAGGCACATTAATTTTACCCTTTTCTATCAAAGGAGACTCCGAAAACATATTTTTCACGATAAGAACTTCATCTTGATTATGAATGTAACGGTCAAATATCTTCTCATCAGGATTAAAGAAAACGTTTTTATTGGTTTCTGTTAGAAAAGCAAATACAGATTCAGACGCATCTTTTTCTACTTCTATAACAACATAATGTTTAAATGGCTGGTGACGCATAAAATCATTTAGCCACACCGTATCCCAAATACAAAAATTGATATAAGGAAATTCGCGCTTTACCTTATAAAATACTCTCTTTAAATTATTTGAAATATTGGGTTGAAAAGGGATGTTACTATCCATCTCATAAATCCCTCTAGAAGGAGCATTTATAACCCCCTCTTTTTTTAGTTTGGACAGATACATATTGATCGTGTTATCAGACCAGGATGGAAAATCCTTTTTTATTGAACCCACAAGCTTTTGCTTGGAAAGTCTTTCGCTTTCCTTAAAGTATCGACCGATATGTTTTTCTAGAGCTTGTGTCATGATTTCCAATTACATAAAAGTAATAATTATTTATATAACTTTGGCAAAAATTTAATTTTTTGCCAAAGTTATATAATAAAATAAAAGCGAATCTACACCGCGCAACTTATCTCGTAAAGAACTGAATAGGGATAAGGAAAATTTAATAAACTAAAAAAAGCGATTAAAATCGCTTTTCTTTTTTGTAGCCCCAAGCAGAATTCACATTCTCATAATGAAATATATGGTTTCATTATGATTTTGGAATTGTAAAAACTTTATTAAAAGATAAAATTTTAAGATTTCCAATTGAATATAGATGTCTATTTATTGATAAAAGGCGAATTTGTATGGAAATTTGTATGATAAATTAAAATGGTAATTCATCATCATCCAATATAGATTGTGAGGTTTCCAATAAATTTTCAGGAAAATTTGCTTTATAATATGACCTTAAAAATAAACCAATTGTTGTAACTGAATTGATTATGAAATAAGTATAAATTGAATCCTCTATTTTATAATCTTCCTTTGTTTTTCCATGAAAATCGGTTTTATCACTTCTTAGCTTTTCAATATTCTGACTAATTGCTAACAATGAACTACCTATAGCTTTAATCTCATTTGGCATATCCGAATGAGGAAATAACTGAAAAACTTTAAGAATTTCTGAAGACAAATCGTAAAGTGTTTTATTTGATTTGATCTTGCTCGCAATCCTTTCATCTTTCAATATTTCCTTAATAATACTTTCCAAAGCTGAATTAGCTAAGCCAATTGCTAAACTAGGCTCTGATTCTATTTTTTTAAATGCATTTTCAAAAGTTGCACTTGCGGAGTGGTGGTTAACCTTAATATCATTGCGAAATGTTGGTATTGAAGGAATAAAATCTGGAGTATTAACACCTAAATCTATAGCTATCTTTATTAGAGTATCTCCATCAATATTATTTAGAGTCCTTACTAAATCTATATTGTTATTGTTGTTGTTGTCAAAAAAGATTGTGAAATTTTCCCAATTATCATTAAAATTATACCCCTGTTCGAATTCGTGCCATTTCTCAATATAGAAAAGAACATTCTTGTATTTACTGGAAGGGAATAATCCCCAAAGTGCCTTTTCAATCTCCGAGATGAGTAACATTAAATATTTTGGAGAAACCTTATATTTCATAATATAGTAATACTTAGAATATTTGATAAGCTTAATACAATTTTTATACTAAATCAATTAAGCCGCTACATACAAATTAATTAATTTTTCTATCCACACTGCAAATCTGGGACATTTACTAATAACCATTTCTATTGAACAAGATTCAATTATTAGTTCAGCATCAGCTCCTTTATTATAGCCTAATATATCTTTAAGTCTTTTTGCTGGATATCTATTTGGATGAGAATTAATATCTTCTGGATTTGGGAATTCATTCAAAATACTCTCAATAGCCTCCCTTTTATCATTTGAATCAACAAACAAATAAAAATTACTTATATCTGAAAAGAAAATAGCTTCAAATTCATGTTTTTGTATATAAGGGATATAATTTCTATTATCCAAATTATCCTCTAGCATGCCTGCTTCAATATCATCTGGATTTCCAGCACCATGGTTGGGAAAATTATTTGGTAATCTAAAGAAATCTAAAAAAGTAGTTACTACTACCCCTCCCTGTGCGTAAATTCTATCTAACTCATTTTTAAACAAATTATAAGAAACATTTCCTCCAGAAATATTAAGTTTTCTATTGGTAGTTATCTTCTGACATGTTATTGCTCCAATAGCACCGTTTAAATATAGGTAAGGTATAATTCTATTCTGAACAAAATATAATTCAGAGTCTCCTTCAACCAAAAAAACTAACCTATTCATAGCTTTAAAAAGGCAATCCACCAATCAAATTTTTCTCCCACATTTCACCTAAAGAGTAGTCATTAATCCAATTTGACAAATCATCCTTATTTAATCGCTTAAATACTGTCTGACCATCTTCCCTATCAGCAACCAAAATTGAATCTGAATCGAAATTATCCAATAAAGTAACGGACTGTGTTGAAACAATAATTTGATAATTATTTTCACTCAATTTTTTCATAAGATTTACTATCTTATTAATTGCGTAAGGGTGTAATCCTAATTCAGGTTCATCAATAATTATTGTTTTTGGTGGATTAGGTTGTAAAAGTAATGTAACAAGGCAAATGAATCGTAAAGAACCATCAGATAGAGAAAACGCGTTAAAATAAGCATCAGTATTTCCCTTTTCTCTCCATTCTAATTGGATCATTTCACTGTTTAGTCTATCAGGAATTAACACAAAAGACTCAAAAAATGGGGCGACTGAGGTAATTGTCATTTCGATCTTTTTAAAAGACAATGGATGTATTTCTTTAAGAAAATAAAGAAAAGCAGCTAAATTAGATCCATCTCGTCTTAACTTAATATTATCATTTATGTTACACTTCATTTTCATTGGAGAATTATCACTAGTATCATGAAAATGATAAACATCAAACCCTATCAAATAAGGGTTTACCCAATATGCTTGACTTCTATATACTGAACTAAAATCAGTCTCCAACACATTACTTTGATAGAGTTTATCGTGCCAAATTTTATTAAAAAAAGAAGTTGAAAGATTTTTAATAATTAATTTATCTTGTGCATACTGTAGATCAAAAAAGAATCTATTTACATCATCAAAGGTTAATCCAATACTAATTTCTTTCGTTAGTTTTGATCCAAAATGCAAAAATGAATTTGCACCACCTTTAGTTGCAATATAATTTTGCAAATTACCTTCATAAAGATTCTTTATTAGAGAAAAGATTGAAATAAAATTACTCTTTCCAACACCATTTCCCCCAATTAAAACATTTAATGGTGTTAATTTCACAAGTTGTCTTTTTATAGATTTATATCCAACAATACCGACTTCCGTAATCATATTAGCTTTATCTCTTAAATATTTTTTTTTATAAAACTAAATTAAAACATTTTTGTCTATAAATTTTATAAAGAATTTTTAATTGTAACTTTTATCAAATATATTGATAAGAAATACATCTTAAAATTAACTTATAAAATAACTAAATGAATATAAAAATATCAGTTATTTATATAAGACTATTTTCACTTTTTTCATTGAAGTTCCATACAAGGTTATTACAATTGTAACATATTGATAAACAAATAAATATATAAATATTTATTATAAAATATATAACAATTTAATAACTAAAAAATGGCAAAAGTAACTCCAAAATTAGAGCAAAGAAAAGACCCAAAAACTGGGCAACTTAGAAAGGATAATGTTCCTGTTCTATTAGATGTAGTATTCAAAGGCAATAGACTTTGGTTACAAACAGGAATCAAAACAAATAGAAGTTTTTGGGATCCTAAAAATAATCGTATTAAAACCTCTGTGTCCAATAGTTTAGAACTTAATGGAATTATTCAGATTAAAGTTAATGAAGTTGAGAAAATAATATTTGATGCTCAACTTAATGGAATCGAATTATCAGTCGCTTTCATCAGAAACTCAATTAACAAAATTAAAACAAGTAGTAACAAGACCTTTTGGGAATACTATGATGAGTATATAAAAAATGTAGAAATGAAATGTGCTTTAAATACTCTTAAAAAGCATAAAACCTCTATTGAGCTTTTAAAAGCTTATTCAAAATATTCTGGACTTAAATTTGAATTCGATGTGATAGATACTGACTTCTATCAAAAGTTTGTTGACTTTCTTATGAATAAGAAGAATCATTCCAATGTGACAATAGCAAAGTACACTCAAACTCTAAAGCAGTTTTTAAATTATTCTAGTATTCGTGGTTATAATAAAAATATGGTTTATAAAACCTTCACATTCTCGTCTAAAGAACCTGAAATAATTGCGCTAAAAAAAGAAGAAATACTTGCAATTAAAAGTTTAGAGCTAAAAAATGATGTTGCTTTGGATCAGGTTCGAGATTGTCTTTTATTCTTATGCTTTACGGGTTTAAGGTATTCGGATGCAGCAAATCTTAAAAAGTCTAATGTCGTAAATGGTTTTTTAGAGTATGTTTCTATTAAAACTAAAACTCATGTTGTAATCTTCCCTAAAATCAGCTACGATTATAAATGTAGTTTTTAATAAATTAGGGACAATGAAAAAGAGTAAATTCAGTGAATCACAAATTATCAAAATTTTATCCCAACAAGACTCAGGGCAATCGGTTACTGATATCTGCCGGGAACATGGTATTAGTCAGGGAACTTTTTACAGTTGGAAAAATAAGTATTCTGGGATGGAGGTATCTCAACTCAAACAGATGAAAGATATGGAACGAGAACTTGCGCAGTACAAAAAAATCGTTGCGGAACTGACTCTTCAGAACACGGTTTTAAAAGATGTCATAGAAAAAAAGCTTTAGGGCCTGTCGAAAAGCGAGAGCTTATAGGCTATGCCCGAGAAGAATTGGGCATGAGCCTGCGTCAGGCCTGTTTACTGTTTTCTTTAAGCACATCAGTTTTCTACTATCAAGGAAAGCGTAAAAATGATGATGAAGTAATTGAACAGCTTTCTAAACTTGCTGATCTGCACCGCACTTGGGGCTTTTGGATGATGTATCATAGGTTAAGAAAGTTACAGTATATGTGGAATCATAAGCGTGTATACCGTATCTACACGAATATGCGATTGAACCTACGTAATAAGCGGAAGAAACGTCTTCCTGCACGTGTCAAGGCACCATTACTTTGCCCCATAGGGCCAAATATTACTTGGAGTCTTGACTTTATGCACGATACACTAGCCAGTGGAAAGACCATACGAACGCTGAATATTATTGATGATTTCAGCCGCGAGGCTCTTTCAATTTCTGTTGATACTAGCCTACCTGCCCAGCGTGTGGTAAGAGAGTTAGAAAATTTGATTGAATGGCGAGGTAAACCTGAGAAGATCCGTTCAGATAACGGGCCAGAGTTTGTTGCTGAAGCAATTCGAGTTTGGTGTGAAGATAAAGATATAGAATGGGAATTTATTCAACCAGGCAAGCCGACGCAGAATAGCTTGATCGAAAGATTTAACCGAACTTTCAGACAAGATGTTTTGGATAGTTATATGTTTGAAAGCCTGAAAGAAATCAGAAAATATGCGAACGCATGGGTTTGGATGTACAACAATGAAAGACCACACTCATCTCTAGGTCAACTAACGCCAACAGAGTTCCTATTGAAATATGGAAAACTCTCCGAGTTTCCCACATTCCAACAGGATAACAACAGCAATTCTGACTGGAATTTTTTAGTTTTGAATGTAGCTAGCTAGGGGAAGATTACACTCAAGGCTTTAACACCTTTTAAGTCCTATAAATCAAGAAATGTATGGGATCTTGTATGGGAAAAAATCAAAATCGCCGAAATCTTTAAGACTTCGGCGATTTTCGTTAAGAGTTGTAGCCCCAAGCAGAATCGAACTGCTATCAAATGTTTAGGAAACATCTATTCTATCCGTTGAACTACAGGGCCGGTTCAAATTTTCGTAAATATAGCGCACGATTCGGGTATTCCAAAGCGAAAATTACATTTCTGCTTTTTATTTCAGAAATAGATAGTCGATTATTATTCATTATTCTTAAACAAATAGATTTTATCGATATGTCATTTGTAAATCGTATCGTTTTACAAGCGCAGATTGCCTACTTTTGTAGCACAAAAAAAGATAGAATATATTATGAGTTTTACAGGCAAAAATTTCCCAAGCATCACCGTAGATGCAATTGATTATTTAGGTGACTACATCTCTTTAAATGTGTTTGAGAAAGCACAAAAAGAAAATAAAAAAGTATTATTATTCTGGTATCCAAAGGATTTTACATTCGTTTGTCCTACGGAATTGCACGCTTTTCAAGAGGCATTGCCTGAATTCGAAAAAAGAAACACAATCGTAATCGGTGCTTCTTGTGATTCTAACGAAGTGCATTTCGCTTGGTTAAATACAGAGAAAGACAATGGTGGTATCGAAGGCGTAACGTATCCAATTATCGCTGACACAAACCGCAACCTTTCTAGCATCTTAGGTATTTTGGAAGTGAAAGAAGTTGAGCACCCTGAGTACGGTACTTTGGCTGAAGGTTCTGCTGTTTCTTTCCGCGCAACTTATTTAATTGACGAAACGGGTAAAGTTTTCCATGAGTCAGTAAATGATATGCCTTTGGGACGTAACGTGAAAGAATATATCCGTTTGGTTGACGCTTACACACATGTTCAAAAACACGGTGAAGTTTGTCCAGCAAACTGGGAAGATGGTAAAGAAGCTATGAATGCAACTCGCGACGGTGTTGCTAGCTACTTATCACAAAACTAAATCATTCTTAGAGAAGGGGATTGTTCAATCCTCTTCTTTCAAACATTTTAAATTTAATTTTATGTTACAAGAATTAGAAAACGACACTTTGCAAGAGGTGGTCGATAGCAACGAAACTGTTTTGGTTCAATTTTCGGCATCATGGTGTGGGAATTGCAGAATCATGAAACCGAAATTTAAAAAACTTGCCGGAGAAAACGAAGGCGTTTCATTCGTATTGGTTGATGCTGAAAAATTTCCTGAATCTAGAAAATTAGCAAATGTAAATAACTTACCTACGTTTGCAGCATTCAAAAACGGGAAGTTGGTTAATCAGGTACAAACAAATAAAGTGGATGGTTTAATTGATTTGTTAAATGAAGTTACCGATAATTAAACATATGACTGCGTTTATCGCAGAGAATGATGTCGATTTCGTATTGGAAACGATAGAAACACTAGAATCACTGACGGAAGTTTCTTCATTGAAAGACGAAGAGCTTGATGTAATCGGAGAATTAATCTCCAATTTATATGGCGCTGTTGAGGTCAATAACTTGATTAAAGAAGGAATGCCTCAAAAAGAAGCCTTGAATACCTTTATGCAACGGGTTTTAGGTTCTATTGACAAATAGATTCTGAATTGCACGCCGACTTTTCCACAAATTTGTGTTAATAAGTGTTTTTTTGTGGAAAAGTTTTTAAACCAGCCCTGCCTTTATTCGGTTGATTAACACTACTTTTATAATGTTAAAGGTTACCCCGCCTTAAAGCTGTCAATCCATCACGATTAATAACAGATATTAAACGTACATGCGAAACGCTTAGTTTTAAGACAAAAAAAAGATTTTTAATTGTTGGTAAAAGGAATCAATTTTAATTGGTTCCTTTTATTTTTGCATTTAGATAGACTTGCTTATCTTTAAAAATGAATTTCAACTATTTATTCATCTTTTTTCTAGCATTTCAGTCTTCTCTGTCATTTGCACAGTCTAATCAAGCATCATCATCTTCCATTATGATGCAAATAGATAAACTCAATGTTCTTGGTTCTGTTTTATATTTCGCGGCACATCCCGACGATGAAAACACACGCCTAATTGCCTGGTTATCTTCGGATAGAAATTATAAAACTTCTTACTTGTCTTTGACGCGCGGCGACGGAGGCCAAAACTTGATCGGGTCCGAACAGGGCATCAACTTAGGCTTAATCCGTACGCAAGAACTTTTAGCTGCACGAAAAATCGATCAAGGCGAACAATATTTTAGTTCGGCTTATGATTTTGGCTTTTCGAAAACGCATGAAGAAACATTCAAGTTTTGGGAAAAAAAAGAGGTGTTAAGAGAAGCCGTCTGGATCATTCGGAAATTAAAACCCGACGTGATCATCACGCGATTTCCGCCCGACGAAAGAGGAGGGCATGGACATCACCAAGCATCGGCCATATTAGCACACGAAGCCTTTATTGCAGCAGCAGACCCTAAAAAATTTCCGGAACAATTGGACGTGGTCGATGTTTGGCAAGCCAAAAGATTGCTTTGGAATACCGCCAACTTCGGCGGAATGAACAATACCTCCGAAGACCAATTGAAAATCGATATCGGCCATTACAATCCCTTGCTTGGACAATCGTATGGCGAAGTTGCGGCCTTAAGCCGTTCGCAGCACAAAAGCCAAGGATTTGGTTCGGCGGCCAGCCGAGGCCAATCGTTCGAATATTTTGAATACGTTGCTGGTGAGCCAGCAAAAACAGATTTATTTGACGGAGTCAATACGACTTGGGGCAGAGTTGCTAACTCGGCTCAAATTCAAACATTGGCGCAGAAGATCCAAATCGAATTCGATCAAAAATCACCTCAAAAATCAGTTCCAGATCTAGTTAATTTGTATCAGTTAGTTGAAAAAATAAACGATGCGTTCTGGCGCGAAGAAAAACTAAAAGAAATCCAACATCTAATCTTGGATTGCGCGGGAATTTGGATGCAAGCCAAAGCAAACTCGATCAATTACACGACTGCTGATAAGATTGAGGTTCGGAATGATCTAATTGTTAGAAATCCAGGTGTGGATGTACAGTTGCTGACGATCAATGGCCAGTCTATTCAAAAAACAGCGCCGATCAATAAACTGGAATCTTTTACATCGATTGTGAATTATCCAAAAATTACACAGCCTTATTGGCTAAAAAATCCGTTTACCTTAGGAAAATTCTCGGTTGAGGAGAAAGACTTCGGCTATCCTGAAAACCCCGACCACCCGAAAGTTTCTTTTGTTCTTTCGATTTTAGGAACAACATTTACCATAGAAAAACCCATTCAGTATAGCTATGTAGATCCGGTTCGAGGTGAAGTTTTCGTACCGATTTCTGTTACTCCCGACATCACCGCATCGGCATCGAATCCTGTTGTTTTGCTGGCGAACGGCAAACCGAATGTGCTTCAGGTCACATTCACCAATCAATCAGCTAGCAAAAAAAACTATTCGATTGAAGTAAAAGCAAATCCCGCGATACAAGTAACTCCACATAAAATCGACCTTACTTTCAAAGAAGCTGGAGAAAGCATTACCCAAGAATTTGAGGTCACTTCACAGAAAAATTCAAATGAAGCTGCTGCTATCCAATTTCAAGAGGCTGGAAATAACATAAAATCTCTTCAAGAAATCAATTACGACCATATTCCAAAAATCAGCTGGTTTCCGGAATTAGCAGTACGAGTGCAACCTTTGGCAATAGAAATTCCAATCAAAAAAATCGCTTACATTGCTGGGGCAGGAGATTTGGTTCCTGAAGCATTGCGCGCTGTTGGTATTTCGGTGGATGTTCTTTCCGAGAAACAGCTAGCAAGTCCTTTGTTAAACCAATACGATGCTGTTGTTTTTGGTGTTCGCGCGTTCAATGTGAACGCCGCGCTGCAACGATTTAAATCTTCCATCCTTTCTTATGTGGAGAATGGGGGAACGGTCTTGATGCAGTATAACGTCAACTCTGGATTTAACTCCGCCAATCTTGGTCCATATCCTTTTTCGATTTCGAGAAATCGCGTGACCGAAGAAGATGCAGCGGTTAAATTCGATGCTTCGGACAAAGATTTGAACTTCCCGAATAAAATAACGGCTGTTGATTTTGATGGCTGGGTTCAAGAACGAGGTTTATATTTCGCAGAGAACATTGACAAAGCTTACCGCACGCCCTTACGGATGCATGATGTAAATGAGCCTGAAAGAAATGGCTCTTTGCTGATTGCTGACTATGGAAAAGGGAAATTTGTGTATACTTCTTTAGCCTTTTTTAGACAATTACCCGCCGGAGTTCCCGGAGCTTATAGATTATTTGTAAATTTGCTAACTAAAGAAAATTAAAAATTAAGTAAAAATGGAAAATCAACAAGAAAAATCATCTTCTTTAAACGCTAACAATTTAACTTTATTAATCGGTGCTATCTTTGGCGCATTAATCAGTTATACTGCTTCTGGAACATTTATGAGCATCGTTGGCGGTCTAATCGGAGGATTAATTTTCGCTGCATTGTTTAATAAGTTTATTCTTCCACAAAAGCCTAGTGACCGATAAGGGACTTCCACCATTTGCGCGCAGCTGGCGACAATTCTATATTTTAGTTGTTGCCTGGCTTGTTGTCTGCATTATTTTGATGTACATCTTCACAATTTATTTTGGATGAGTACATTAGATTGGCTTGTCCTTTTTCTGACCCTATTCCTAATCGTCGCTTACGGTGTTTATAAAAGCCGGGACATCAAAAATATTGATGGCTATTTATTAGGGAATCGCTCATTGCCTTGGTACAATGTGGGTTTCTCGGTAATGGCTACTCAGGCCAGTGCGATTACTTTTTTATCCGCTCCAGGTTTAGCTTATTCGTCAGGAATGAGTTTCGTGCAGTTTTATTTTGGGTTGCCGTTGGCAATGATTGTACTCTGCATCACCTTCGTCCCCATATTCCATAAGTTAAAAGTTTTTACCGCTTACGAGTTTTTGGAAAAGCGATTCGATGTCAATACCCGTGTGTTGACGGCTTTGCTTTTCTTGATTCAACGGGGCATTTCGACTGGAATCACCATTTTTGCACCCTCCATTATTCTTTCGACCATTCTTCATATCGATGTGACCTATACCACCTTGGTAATTGGAAGCGTTGTGGTATTGTATACGGTTTATGGCGGAACCAAAGCTGTTTCCTTTACGCAATTGCTGCAAATGGGAATTATTTTTGCCGCATTGCTCTTAGCCGGTGTGATGGTAATTCAATTGCTTCCGCAAGAAATTGGTTTTTCTGAAGCTTTGCACATTGCGGGAAAATCTGGCAAAGCCAACGCCATCGATTTTAATTTTGACTTGAACAATCAATACACCGTTTGGACGGGTTTGATTGGTGGTTTTTTTCTGCAACTTTCGTACTTTGGAACCGATCAAAGCCAAGTTGGCCGGTATTTGACGGGCTCTTCTGTCCGCGATAGCCGTTTGGGTTTGTTGATGAACGGTTTGCTTAAAGTGCCTATGCAATTTGCTATTTTATTGATTGGAATTTTGGTTTTTGCATATTATCAATACAATACGCCACCGCTATTCTTCAATGAGCTCGAAACAAATAAGCTTCAAAATAGCGAATATCGAGCTGAATATGAATCCATTCTCCAATCCCACCAAAAAGTAAGCATAGACAAAACTGCGATTATCAATGACCTAACCGATGGCTTACACTCCAACGACGACGCAAAGGTGGATAAAGCTCGCGAACAATTGGCAACGCTGAACGCGGAAGATAAAGTTTTGCGTGATCAAGTAATTGATTTGATGGTCAAGAATGATGAAAAAGCGGACACCAATGACAACAATTATATTTTTCTAAGCTTCGTTACATCAACCTTCCCAAAAGGTCTTGTGGGGCTTTTAATTGCCGTTATCTTTCTTGCTTCCATGGGCGCTACTGCTAGCGCAATTAATTCCTTAGCATCGACGACGGTTATTGATATCTATAAACGCTTTGTCAATAAGCAAGCGAACGATCAGCAGTATTTGAATGCTTCCCGCCTATTCACATTGATATGGGGAATTTTAACAATCATTATCGCCTTGTTTGCAAGCAAATTAGGCAATTTATTAGAAGCTGTTAATATTTTAGGCTCTTTGTTTTACGGAACCATTCTTGGGATTTTCTTAGTAGCGTTCTATGTAAAAGCAATCGGAGGGAAGGCTGTCTTCTATGCGGCGCTTATTACCGAAGTCATCATTTTCACGCTTTGGAATCAGGATGTAATGGCTTTTCTTTGGCTAAATCTGGTAGGCTGTGTCGGCGTGATTGCGATTGGATATCTGCTTCAGATGGTATACTTTCAAAAGCAAAAAAGCACACATTAACTCCTTAATACTTTCGATACAAATCATACAAGACACTTTTATCATAAAGCGTCAGTTCTGGCGTCAAATCATTCTTTATGAATTTCCGTTTGAAAGCAACAATCGCAGCACCTAGGTTACTTGTGTCATAGCCGATGATGCGAAGGGCGTCGACAGGGTTAAAATTCGCCGGAGGCGTAGTCAAAAAACTTTCATTGTACCAAATTCCAAAACCTCGTTCGGCCAATGTTTTCCAAGGAAACAAAACGCTTGGATCATCTTTGCGCGAAGGCGCAATATCTGAGTGTCCGATAAAGTTCGTTTGTGGTATATCGTAATTCTTTTTTAAGGTATCCAATAGATTGATCAGCGCATTGATCTGACTGTCAGGAAACGGTTCTCTTCCGTTATTATCCAATTCAATCCCCAATGAAACGGAATTCAAATCGGTTATTGAACCCCATTTGGATTTCCCTGCATGCCATCCTCGCAAATAATCATTTAACATCTGTACAACTTGGCCGTCCCGGCCAATGACATAATGAGCGCTGACTTTTGTGTGTTCAAGCGTAAATGTCCGAATGGTTTGATCTAAACTATTTTGTGCGGTGTGATGGATAATGACGTACGTTGGTTTTCGCACGTCAAAATGAATTGCGCCTACCCAACTCAAATCTGTTCGCCTGCCTTTGTTCTGCAACGCAGAAGCACGTTCTTCAGGCGTCGGAGGAACTACTGTTGGGAATTCAACGGTGTTTTCAACTACCGTATCGACTTCCTCTTCAACCTTCGCTGGTACTGGCAGAGGTTGCACAATAATGGAGGCAACTTCTTTCGCGGTATTTGTATATATTTTATTTGTCTTCGCATATTTGTTTTTTGGAGCACAGCCAACAATTGCAATCGCGCTCCATAAAACAAACAGCAAGAAATAAAACTTTTTAATCATAAATGATTATCTCGGGAAATTAAATGTCAATCCTAGGGCTAAAGCCTGGCTATATTGAATCTTCGCTTTGGTATCTCCCGCAGCAATGTATTCGCTGTCATAAAGACCGATTCCCGTCAAGGTTACATTGATCACGCGAGTCACTTTCGCTGTAAGCGTTAAATCCAAACGGTGATCTGGGTCTGTGATGTCCGTATAGTCGGCGAATAAATTATACCTTGCTTTTAAATTTAAATTTTTACTCAGGTTGCGGTCTAAATTTGCGGTAACCTGAAAAGCGAGGTCATTTCTAAAATTTTTACCTGGGTCAACACCGAAAACAGGGTTAGTTGCCGTAGCTGGTGGCGCAATCCGATCGTCTAAAATCAATGTTTGACGAGCCGTACCCGTACCCAAACGAACTGAAAATGTGTTATCTGGTTTATACTCCAAACCGACAGACTCTGTAAAATAACCTGGAGCCATAAAGCTTGAAATGGTATCGCTGATAATTTCATTATTATCTGCGTCCCTAGCATATGAAAAACCATTATCGAATTGAGACTCAAATGTTATTGATGCGTAGACCGCCCATGCTTTTGATATCTTGTAAGACAATTTATTATCCCAAAAAATACGGTCATTGTTTTTCTTTGCCAGCTGGTCTTTGTTTTTAATCTTACCGTAACGAAGGTCGATTTCAGAAGTGAAATTGACTTTATTTTTGTTGTATTCTGATTTATGCCATGTATTGAAACCCAGAGCCATGGAATTCACCCCACCATTACTCCAATTATCACTAAACGAAGCTTGATTGGCGCTAACGCCAAAACGCGACCAATGTTTCCAATAATTGACTTCCAAATCTAATTTTGGAATAGGAACGTAGATGTTTTTCAATCCATCAAGCGCCTGCTTATTGTCATCACGTATTGCGGTGTCTGGTTTAGCTCGTAGATTTCGCAAATCTTGCGCGTGTATTGTGTTGGACATCAATGATATCAAGACAAATAGGAATAGGTAAAATTTCAAATTCATAAGCATATTATTAATTATTCACGTCCATTTTTATAACTGGCAATGCAGGCAAATGTCGCAAATTTGGGTTTAATTTAAACAAAATGTATTTACTTTTTATATATTGGCTCAATTCATATTGATTCGCTGCGCGAGTAAATTCATAACTGGGCCTATAATTCGACATAAACCGCCTCAACATATCGCCTTCAAGTCCTGTAATATTATTCACTAAATCGGGCGAAAACCGATAATCCACAAAGTTTTCCTGATAATTCCGTTCAATGATTTCAGTCAGCCTTCTCGCATTGCGCCCTTCTTTGCTCAACAAATTATAAATTGAGCTAATGCTCAATCCAGCCCCCGTCTGTCCAACACTAAACAGGCTTCCCGGATCTGCTAGCCGATAGGCTTTGTTAAAACTTTCTTTCTCCTGCTTTAAAATTTCTTCTGGAGATTTTCTCGCCACCACATTCACTTCGCTAATGTAAATAATGCTCCGTTTTAGATTGAACAAGATAACGGATTGTTGATCAAAAACGACCGTGTCCGAATTAAAACCATCGCGGCTCGCAACGAGCACATCCCCTGGATTTGGGCTAATTTTAAATTCCCCTCGAACATTATTATAAAACTCTGTTTGTTGGTTTAGGTTTGTTATAATCACTTTGCCTATCCGTTGTTTCGTTTCTTTATCAAAAACTATACCCTGAATGAGTTCTTGCGCCTGAACAACAAATGGTAAAGACATACTTAAGCAAAAAGATAGTATATAGATGGTTGTGCGCACTAAATGTAAAACTACATTATAGATTTATACAAAAATAATATTTAACAACATTTAAGAATATGTGCTATTATTTTGTTACGACTAGCAACTGCCCTACCGATAGATTCTCCGTACTCAAGTTATTCCATGTCTTTAATTGGTCAACGGTAACATTGTATCTTTTGCTAATGTTGTACAAGGTATCAGATGGTTTCACTTCGTAGATAACCATGGCAACTGGGGTCTTGATTTCTTCTGGTATGACCGCAGGTTCTTCGATTTCTTTTTCGACGATGATTTCTTCAACTTTTTCTTCGCGGGTTTCTTTCTCTACATACGATTCTGCTCGGTCAAAACGATGAAGGTCATAGCGTTCGATAATTCCTATCAGCAATTCCGGGTATTTTGGGTTGGTTGCATATCCCGCATCTTTGAGCCCTCGAGCCCAAGCTTTATAATCGTCTTTTCGCAGCGCGAATAATTTTTCGTAGCGTTTGCGAAGCAAAAATTGGCTGTGGTCTTTAAATGATTCTTCGGCATTTGCATACACGCGAAAGCAATCATTGATGTTGTCATCTGGCCGAGTCACGCTTTTGCCGTTCCATACGCCTCCACATTTTATTCCAAAATGATTATTCGCTTTTAGCGCAAGATAACTGTTGCCCATTCCGGATTCTAGAATGGCTTGCCCCAATTTTATGCTGGCCGGAATGCCGTAACGGTTCATTTCATTGATTGCAATGTTTTTATAGCGCTCAATATATGCATTCGCGTTGGCAGAGGCTGGCTTATTCGTATTTGAAGAGGTATTGGGAATAGAATTCGGAGACTTTGAACCTAAAACACTTGACTTGCGCGAACCGCACGAAGCCATGATGCCAATCGAAAGCAGGCAAACAAAGAATAAAATTCTATTCATGTAATAAAGAAGAAATTAATTAAGACCCGAATTTTTGTCGTACTGATCCAAATCGTAATGCTCAATGGTTGCTGTAACCTTTCTTGACCAATCGCTAGATTGAGAATATCCAGAACGAGCAATTCCTTTTATCCATACATCAAAATCATCGTTATTTTGCTTTTGAAACAAGGGCTGTGTTGACTTGCGTCGTTGTAACAAACCGACAAAATCTCTATACGATTCCAGAACGCTTCCGTATCCTTTGTAAGCTGATTTGATGGATTTGCTGTTGTTTTTTCCTTTGATTCCGAAATGATTATTCAGGTATTTTGCGATTTTGCTGTTTCCATAGGCGCTTTCATGGATTGCTACCGCCAAAATTACAGATGCTGGCACACCCGTTTCTTTCATCAATTGCTGTGCTACTTCTTTGTGTTCTTCAATGTACGTTGTTGGAGAGAATTTCTGTCCGAATGATACATTGAATGTGCTTGTTAAAATTAAACAGACAACAACTAAGTTTCTACATGTCTTTAACATACTTACTTTTTTAGTTAAACCATTACTTTTTGCGTAAAACAAAAAGCCCGTCGCGTATTGGCAAAATCAGCTTATTCACCCGATTATCCTTTGCCAATGTAGTATTCAAATCTTTTATTGCATCGGTCTGGGCGTCTGGCTTATCTTCCAAAACCTTCCCCTTCCACAATACATTATCGATCAAAATCAATCCTCCCGAAGGGATTCTATCGATCAACAGATCGTAATAAATTAAATTTCTCTTCTTATCCGCATCAATGAATACCAGATCAAACATTCCTTCGATCGTTGGGATTACATCCAGCGCGTCTCCAATATGGTAATGAATCTGCTCACGATACGGCGATTCATCAAAATATTGCTGTACTTGTTCCTGCAACTCAACATCAATATCAATTGTGTGAATTTCGCCCCCCTCTACCAATCCTTCTGCTAAGCACAATGTCGCATAACCAGTGAAGGTTCCAATTTCCAAAATTCGCTTTGGCGAAGCCAGTTTACTTAATAAAGAAAGCACGCGTCCTTGATAATGTCCAGACAACATATGAGGTTTTGTTTGCCTCAAATAGGTGTCCCTATTTATCTTTTTTAACAGCTGTGATTCTTCATCACAGGTACTTTCCAAATAAGAATTTAAAAGCTCTTCGTTTTGAAACATCCGAGCAAAAGTACATATTAAGATTTCTATTAAAAAGATTTTTTATTTAAATATTTCATAATCAATCATGTATGTGTAACATTGGCAAACAAAAAATGGGCTCAATCGTCGAATTGAGCCCATTTTGCAAGAATTGTATTAATCTAATTTTGCGGTAATCAATCGTAAAAATTCCGAACGTGTAACATCATTTTGAAACGCTCCCGTGAACGCAGAAGTCGTCGTCACCGAATTTTGCTTTTGCACACCGCGCATCGCCATGCACATGTGTTTGCACTCCATAACTACCGCAACTCCAGCTGGCTTCAAGGTGTCTTGAATACAATCGCGGATTTCATTTGTCAAACGCTCTTGCACCTGCAATCTTCGTGCATAAATATCAACTACGCGAGGAATTTTGCTCAGCCCAACAATATGTCCGTTCGGGATATAGGCAATATGTGCTTTTCCAAAGAAAGGCAACATGTGGTGTTCGCACATCGAATAGACCTCAATGTCTTTCACAACCACCATTTGGCTATAATCTTCTTCGAACATCGCGCTCTTAAGAATTTCAGAAGCGTCAATGTCGTATCCGTGCGTTAAAAACTGCAAAGCTTTAGCCACACGCTCAGGTGTTTTCAGCAAACCTTCGCGTTTCGGGTTTTCGCCGATTGCCGATAGAATATCTTCGTAATGATTTGCGATGCGCGTAACTTGCTCCGCATTATATTGGTCAACTTTTGAATAGCCGACAATTTCTTCCTCTTCAAAGGTTTTAATAGTAGTCATTTTCGTAAACTTTTTTGATTATTCGCCGAAATACTCGACGTAGTTATTCTCTGTTTCGTGCAAACGAACAGCATGCAAAAGCACATTTCCCTTTTCGATATGTGGTTTAAGGATTTTAAAGATTTCGATAGCAATCACTTCCGTCGAAGCCATTTTACCTTTCATGAAATCAACATCCAGATTGATATTCTTATGATCTAATTTATTGATGACATGGGTCGTAATAACTTCTTTCAAATATTTTAAATCGATTAAGTATCCGGTTTCAGGATCGACTTGTCCTTTGACGGTAACAAATAAATCGTAATTGTGTCCATGCCAATTTGGATTAGAGCAATTTCCAAAAATAGCCTCATTTTGCTCTAAAGTCCAATCTTCGCGGTATAACTTGTGCGCTGCATTGAAACGTTCTCTACGCGTTATATAAATCATAAAACAAAGATAATGTAAAATTCAATATATTAGTGCCTCCATCTTTTCAATAAGACATGCGTATTTTAATAGTATCAGCGACATTGGACGAAATAAAACCTTCCTTGCCGTTTCTTAATGACCATCAGATTGACTACCTGATTACCGGCGTCGGAATGGTTGCCACAGCATTTGAGCTTGGGCAATTCCTTCAACAAAAATCCTATGATTTATTAATCAATGTAGGCATTGCGGGAGCTTTTTCTGACAAAATGAATCTGGGCGATGTCGTTAGGGTTGTTGAAGACCAATTTTTCGAATTAGGTGCAGAAGATCAGGATAACTATTTGTCCATTGAAGAATTGGGTTTTGGAAAATCCATCTATCGAGAAAATATCCCGTATTCAATAGAAAATATCCTAGCAGTTTTTCCAAAGGTGAATGGAATAACCGTTAATAAAGTTCATGGGAAATCAGAATCGATTGTGGATGCAAAAAAAAGAATTTCCGAATCGACGGTTGAAAGCATGGAAGGGGCGGGGGTGTTTTATGCAGCAGAACGTTTGCAGGTTCCTGTTTTACAGATTCGAGCAATTTCAAATTACGTAGAACCAAGAAATAAATCCAACTGGAATATTTCGCTGGCATTGCGACAGTTAAACTCCAGATTAATTCTTTTTCTCGAAAATTTCGTTTAAAATCTTAATTTCCTGAAAAATCAAGTATATTTTTACATGAACCTTGCTTGTTTTAGGCTTGACAGTCTACGAAATATCAATTAATTATAGTAGTTTTGCGTATTCAAAAAATAAGACAAATTTAATCAACTGATGAGAGAAATACAATTCAGAGAAGCACTTCGGGAAGCATTGAGTGAAGAAATGCGCAAAGATGAAACCATATTTTTGATGGGCGAAGAAGTTGCTGAATACAACGGAGCATACAAAGTAAGCCAGGGAATGTTGGACGAATTTGGTGAAAAGCGAGTAATCGACACACCAATCGCTGAGCTTGGTTTTGCAGGTATAGGCGTTGGAGCTGCGATGAATGGGTTAAAACCAATCGTTGAATTCATGACTTTCAACTTTTCTTTAGTAGCAATCGATCAAATTATCAATGCCGCAGCGAAAATCCATTCCATGAGCGGTGGCCAATTTTCTTGTCCGATCGTATTTCGCGGACCTACAGGAAACGCTGGTCAATTAGGTGCACAGCACTCGCAGAATTTTGAAAACTGGTTTGCAAATACACCAGGTTTGAAAGTTGTTGTTCCTTCAAATCCTTACGATGCAAAAGGTTTATTAAAATCTGCAATCATCGATCCAGATCCAGTTATTTTCATGGAATCGGAAGTGATGTATGGCGACAAAGGAGAAGTTCCTGAAGAAGAGTACTACTTAGAAATTGGCAAAGCCAATGTAATCCAAGAAGGTACCGATGTGACGATTGTTTCTTTCGGTAAAATGATTCCTCGCGTGGTTCTTCCTGCAATCGAAGAATTGAAGAAAGACAATATCAGCATTGAACTAATCGACTTAAGATCTGTTAGACCGATCGATTACGCTGCAATCATAGAATCTGTTAAGAAAACAAACCGTTTGGTTATCGTTGAAGAAGCATGGCCATTGGCTTCTATTTCTTCTGAGATCACGTATAAAGTACAAAAAGATGCGTTTGATTACTTAGACGCTCCTGTTACAAGAATTACTTCCGAAGATGTTCCTTTGGCTTACGCTCCTACCTTGGTAGAGGCATCTTTGCCAAGCATCGCTAAGGTCGTAAAAGGCGTAAAAGAAGTTAGTTACTTGAAAAAGTAAGCTTCACAACTTTCCTGAAAATAGCCTTTTAGAAATTCTAAAAGGCTATTTTTTTTATGGAATATTGATATATTTTGAATATATTTCGATACATTTTAATATTAGTTAAACAATGAAAAAATCCTTATTTACAATACTGTTAAGCCTTCTTTTCGTCAATATATTTGCGCAAGAGGTAAACTTCAAAATCAATCCTGAGATAGGAAAACCATTGAACATGGTCATTTCTTCCAAAATGGATATTGATGGCGTCCAAAGCATGATCATGGATATGGTAATGGACATGACTGTTCTTCCAACGAAATTGGAAAACAACAACATCACTTTTGAGTACACGACAAACAAGATTAAAACGGAAATGAATTCAGGCATGATGAGCTCAAGCTATGATTCTGAACAAGAAGCGACTGATGACATGTCAAAAATGTTAGAAGCTGAATTTTCGAAGATTATTGGCCAAAAGATTACCGCAATCTTGACCAACAAAGGAAATGTTGTCGATTTGATAATTCCTGAAGCATTAGGGGAAGGAATTGATGAAACGCTGTTGAACAGTCTGTCAACCGAATTACCAGAAGGAGCAAAAAAAGTAGGCGAATCATGGACTGGAGAAGTAGATAATGATATGATGGGAACAATATCCACAACTTCTACATTTAAAGAAGAAACTGCAGACGGTTACGTAATTGAGGTATTGGGTAAAATTGTTTCACCAGACGGTGAAGAAATTGGTCAATTGAGCGGCCTGTACACTTTAGACAAGAAAACGCATTTTACAAAACATGGCGTAGTTAAGACTTCTTTTGATATACAAGGAAACGTGATTGTTAATGATGTAACGATTTCCGTTAAGTAATTATCCAATTCGAATCAAAAAATAGCCCCTCGAAAATTACGCGGGGCTATTTTTTTTAGAAAAAGTTTTTTCTTAATTTTATGTAACCGCTTATAAGCTTAAATGGAATTATTGCTTCCATATATCAATCCCAATCATTTTGCTAATTGCTTAGCGAGCAAATATTTATTTAAAAAATCCTTTGGTATTAATAATCAATACCTGAGCGTTCCGGAAGAATATGGAAATGGGGTCATTCAGCTATTTATTAGAAATGATATCCATTTTTTTCGCGGAAAATGGAATTTCGAAAAACCGACAGCTTTCGTATCAAATGATCCTGTTGGATACAATGGCATTATAGATTTTCGCGTAAATAAAGAAGGTCAGTTTAGTTCGGCTTCGCTATGTGGCGCGAAACGCTTCGAATGGGATATTAGCGAGATTGATGGGTTTCGATTTTTTCTGCCCAATTTATATTTAGATGTTCCACTTAAGCAGTTGCACGATCGCTTCGAGAAATACTGTACAAGCGAGAATATGCTTGTTTTAAGTAAACAGATCTTCGACATAAACCCTAAAGAAATTTATAATTCAATGTTGATAGAAAGCAAAATGCTGGAATTTATTTATTATTGGATTAAGTTTCTACATTTCGGAAACATTGAAGATCAACTAAATGTGATAAGCTATCAAAAAAATCGCACGAAAATCGATGATGCCGCCTCCATAATAAGCGATAACCTTAATACATCCATTACGATAAAACAGATCAGCAGAATGATCGGTTTGAACGAACAGGATTTGAAAGTTAATTTCAAAAAATTATTCGGACTGTCGATTCATCAATACCAAATAAAATTGAGAATGGAGAAAGCCCAGCTCCTGATTTCTCAAACAGATTTGCCCTTGACAGAAATCTGTAATTTGTTAGGATACAGCAATAGGGGCCATTTTGCACAACTATACTGCCGTTTTTATGGTCATTTACCCATAGAAGATCGAAAAATCAAAAATCAATAAATTTCCTTTTCGTATCAAAATATTTCTTTTTCGATACATTCCTGTTATCGGTATTCAAATACCTTTAATCTTACAATTATAAATCATTCAGATCCTCAAAAAGGGTTATCAAATAAACATGACTTATGAAAATCGAAAGTCTATTTTTTTTCTTTGCCTTATTTTCTTCGTATTTTCTACATGCCCAAGAACTAGTAGAGAAGAAGATTTTCAACAGTCCGTATGGAAAGGATCCGCGTCAAATTATGGATGTCTTCTTGCCAAAAGATAGAGACCAAAATACGCCGTTTGTTATACTCATTCACGGTGGCGCATGGACAACGGCTTCAAAAGAAAATGTAAGAGAATTTCAAGACTCCTTATTTAATCATGGTATTTGTGTTGTTAGCATTAACCATCGGTATGCTAGCGAAACTATTCATTACAATGAATTGCTATCAGATGTAGATTTAGCTTACCGCTATTGCGCTTCACGGTCTTCAGATTGGAAAACTAGAAGCACTGGTTTTGTAATGGCTGGCGTCAGTTCCGGTGGTCATCTAGCTTTACTTTATGCATATACATCGAAAAACAAGATAAAGGCGATAGTAGAATTCTCGGCGCCGACGACTTTTGTTGACTCTTCAGTAATAAAGTACACAGAACGCATAGGGTTAAAACCTGTGATAGAAAAAATTATGGGAATTCCTTACTCGGATGACAGGCCTTTAGATTCAGCTTATTTTTTGATTAGTCCTACACAACAAATAAAGAAAATTCCAACACTTATTATTCACGGCCAAGAAGATGATGTCGTGCAATTTGTACATGCTCAAACATTGGCGGATTCCTTACTGTCAAATGGAGCCATCCACAAGTTAGTCCCAATTCCGAACGCAGGTCACGACATCAATAAGGAAAAGAATGATCGCGACAAAATTTATGGCGAAGCAGTGGCATGGATAAAAAAATATGGGAAGTAAACCAGTAAGATTATGAAAAATACAGCAATCACATTTCTGCTGCTCGCTATTTCAATAGCCGCAGTAGCTCAACACAAAGGCGAGGTAAAAGAGTTAACAGCGCAAGAGGTAAGCGACAGGCTAATAGAGACCTACGCACCGTTAGCTTTTTCACCAATCAGCCCAATAACGCTTGAACAAATAAAATTGTTGAGGGCACAAGAGCGCGCGATGCCAATTCCTGTTTTGACAAATTCCGATAGTGTAGATGTTGACTATGTTAATATTCCGGGTTTATTGGAGAACGATCCACCAATTCCCGTTAGGATTTATAAACCTAAAGGAGTAGATTCTGCATCCATTTTTTTGTGGTTTCACGGCGGTGGATTCGTTCAGGGAACCCTGAACTGGGATCATCAATCCTGTGCCAATATTGCGCAGCATACAAAATCTATCGTCATATCTGTAGATTATAGGTTGTCTCCGGAAAGCACCTATCCTGCTGCAGTTAACGATGGATATTCTGTTTTTTTATGGAGCATTGCCAATGCAAAAAAACTAAAAGCCAATCCCAAAAAAATTGCTGTTGGCGGAGGCAGCGCCGGAGCTTCAATCGCCGGCAGTTTAGTTTTAATGAACAGAGAAAAATCAGGTCCACCAATTTCGTTTCAAGTTTTGTTCTTTCCTGCTGCTGACGTGGATCTTTCACGAGCTTCGGTGAAAGAGCTTTGGAATATCCCCGGAATAAAGGGTGCAGATATTCCAGTTCTGTTCGAAATGTATGTTGGAAACTCCGATTTAAAAAATGTGCCGGAAAATATTTTACCAGGAATCACCTCCAATTTTAAAAATATTCCCGCAACTTATTTGGTGACTTGTGGTGTCGATCCGTTGCGAGATGGGGCTTTAGCATATGGAATAAAGCTAATTCAAAGTGGCATTCCTGTCGAACTTCACAATTATCCTGGATACCCACACGGAGCTTTGCCAAACCGAATGTATCCTGAGTTATATTCATTTATGAATGAATATTTCAAGGACTATTACCAAAAACTTTAACTCTACCAGCATGATTATCACATCCATTCAATCAATCTGCAAAATTGGAATTTTACTCATTCTTCTTTCCTTATCGCAACATGTACTTGCTCAAACACACGCTTTCTTAGGAACAATCGTTGATGAAAACGGAAAGCGTATTACGGGTGCGACAATAACTAATGAGAAAGGAGATTTGGTTTTCTTCTCAGACTCCGAGGGTAACTTCTCGTTTAGAAACGCCAACGCACAAGTTATTGTTAAGGTTTCTTACATTGGCTATAAAACCCAATTGTTTACGCTAACTTCTGGCAAGCATGCGAACATTACTTTAGTTGAAGACATCAATAAATTGGACGAAGTTTTTGTCACTGGAACATTTGATAAGCGGACACGCATGAATGCATCTGTGGCCATTAGCACACTCGATGAATCCTTAATTGAAAATCAAGTGCTCACGAGTGCTGCAGATCTTCTAAAAAATGTTCCCGGTGTCTTCGTCAATTCGTCTTTGGGAGAAATCAGGAACAGCGTGGCAAGCCGCGGGATAACGGCAGGAACACAAGATGGAAGTTTCGGGTATGAATATGTTTCCATGCAAGAGGACAATCTCCCAGTAACGAACACAACCTATGTAAATTACGGCCCAGATTTTTTTCTGCGACCCGACGCTACGCTATTCAGACTTGAGGCTGTACGGGGAGGCACCGCCTCTATTGCAGCGGCAAACGCGCCCGGAGGAATATTTAACTATATTTCTAAGACTGGGGGCAAAACTGTTGAGAGCGAAATCAGATTAAAATATGGCCTAATGGATGGAAGTGGCCACAGTTATGCACGCGTAGACGCCAATACGGGAGGACCAATTGCGAATAATTGGTATTACAATGTTGGTGGTTTTTATCGTTATGATCAGAGCGGACGCTTCGCTGGATATCCTTTAAATAATGGTGGTCAATTGAAAGCAAATATCGTTAAGGAATATGCAACCGGCAAACTCAAATTTTTATTCAAATACCTAAATGATAAAAATGGCTATGTGCAATTTATGCCAACAACAAACTATTCAAATCCAAAACCGGCTAATGGATTCGACATCAATTCAAGTGTGCTTATGCCAAGAGTAGACTATACCTCTCCAAACTTTATTCATGGGGGCGAATAAATTTTAACCCAAGCAATCTGGTTAAAAGCGACTATCGATCAGCAGGTTTGAACTGGGAACAAAACTTAGGAGACGGATGGAAGTTCCAAAATGCCCTTCGATTTTCAAAAAATAATATTCTATATAACACGCCAAGTACGATCACAACAATAAGTGCGACAGACTATGTCAGCTACTATTTGTTAACTGGCCTAGAGGGTTTGGGAGTCGGAAATTATTCCTATAAAAATGTCAATACCGGAGAAGAGGTCATGAACGTAAGCTCTGCTATTGGTTCTAACGGCTTACCCGTGTATACTGTAAATAACAATAATCTTCCCGGCCAGGATTTATTAGAAAATGGCTTATTCGCTATAATTTTTGGGAGTTATCAAAACAAGGTAAATGAAATTGTTGACCAATTTACCCTACAAAAAACAACTGATAATATGACCTATACCATTGGTGGATACTACGGCTATTCGGATGTCGATCGATATTCAGGAATTGATGGAATTGCTTTGGGCACTATTCAAAATCGGCCCGAACAACTTTCGTTAACCTTCACAGGAGCAACTTTGGGCGGTACAGCTGGCGAACACATGGTAACAAATGCTGATGGAATTGGGCAAGCAAATGGTGACAACGGGACTTCCCTAAATTTTAAAGCAACCCAAAAACAAATGGTCTTATTTTTTGGCCACACATGGAATATCGATGATGAATTCACCTTTGATTGGGGTTTTCGTTACGAGAATGTGGGCGTTTCAGAGCAGAACGAACGAGCCTACATGAAAACGGGAGTTCAGGGCGGCGTTGATGGCAATCCAAATACGTTTTATGATTACAATACCGTGGATAGAATTACGTCTGTGTCATTCGATCGGCGGCTGCATAGCTTTTCATTCTCTGGGGCCTTAAATTATATGTTTAATGAAAATTGGGCTTTATATGGACGCTATTCCCAAGGACAAAAAGCGCCGGACTTAGATGTCTATTTTGCGGCTAATCGCGAAGAAACAATCGGGCTGTTAAACCCCCAAAAACGAACTACGAGACAAGTTGAAATGGGTTTAAAAGCTCGTTCGGGAAAGATCAATTTATTTGTAACGCCCTTTTACAGCATATTGAGTGGCGTTCCTAACAGTCAGTTCTTGTCTTCCGAAGATGGCGGGTTTTATACGCCAGAGATGTTATATGGAAAATACAGAACTGTAGGAGTGGAATTAGAAATGGAATACTCGCTGAACTCACAATTAAGCATAAGAGGAATTGCAACCTTCCAACGCTCAAAAATCGTTACCTTGGAATCTTGGGCGGGGAACAATCCTGGTCCAGACGACGACACGAAGATTTCATTTTCTGGCAACGAAACAGACAATACTCCCAGGGCGATTATTAACATAAGCCCAACATATTCGCTAAACAAATGGTTTACGTCAGCAACTTGGTCTTATTTAGGTCAGCGACAAACAAATGTCGGGAATGTATTTGTCCTTCCAGGATTCTCTCAATTTAACCTATCGGCCGGATACGGCTTTAATGAAAAAATAAATTTATCCTTAAACGTAAACAATATTTTCAATAATTACGGTGTCATGAGCTGGGTTCGGCCTGGTGGAATTTTAGAGGTCATCGAAGGCAATAACTCATTCACTAGTGAGCAATACGAACAAGCTGTTTCGAACAGTACACCTTTTTCAACGATATCTATTCAACCTAGAGCCATCTATTTAACAACAACTATTAAATTCTAGGCGACCTCAAACAAAAAGCTCCTCGCAATAATCTGCGAGGAGCTTTTTGTTTATTTAGAAAAGAAACCGGCGCTTAAGCGTTGACTTCTTCTTTATATTGATCTGCGGACAACAAAGCGGCAACATCATCCGGATTTGATAATTTCACGCGGATAATCCATCCTTCGCCATAAGCGTCTGAATTTACTAATTCCGGAGAACCGTCGATCGCTGCATTAATTTCTAATACAGTAGCAGTAACAGGCATAAATAAATCCGAAACTGTTTTTACGGCTTCAATTGTACCAAAAACCTCGTTAGCAGCAACTTCGTCGCCTACTGAATTGATATCTACAAATACGATATCACCTAATTCACGTTGTGCAAAATCGGTAATCCCGATAACAGCCTCATCACCTTCAACACGAACCCATTCGTGATCTTTTGTGTACTTTAATTCCGCTGGAAAATTCATATTAATTGTTTTTTTCAAAAATAGAATTAACTAATGATAATACAAAAGTTAAATGTAATTTTATCGTATGAACCAGCAACTTGAACGCCTATTTTTAATCGCAGAAAAAAAAGAACGTCTGATTATTGGACTAATGTCAGGCACATCGCTCGATGGTCTCGACATTGCCTTATGCAAAATAAGCGGAAGTGGAAAACGAACGAAATTAGCATTAATCGAATTTAAAACGAGTCCGTTTGATGAAGAATTCCGAAATTCCGTTCGCTCTGTGTTTGCGAAAAAAAATGTGGATTTAGAGCTTCTGTGCCAGCTGAATGCATCGGTTGCACTGAAACATGCGGAATTGATCTTGGAAGCATTAAAAGAATGGAACATCCTTCCGCAGGCTGTTGATGCAATAGCCTCACATGGTCAAACGATTTACCACGCACCGCAGCGACTGACCGGAAATCTGCAACAGCCTAACAGCACTTTGCAGATTGGCGATGGCGACCATATCGCTGTAAAGACAGGAATTATTACCATCAGCGATTTTCGTCAGAAGCACCTTGCTGCTGGTGGCGAGGGCGCTCCTTTGGCGGCTTATGGCGACTACCTGCTCTTTTCTGACGAACGAGAAAACCGCATTCTATTAAACATCGGCGGCATTGCTAATTTTACTTTTTTGCCTTCGGCAAATACTAACCAACAGGCCTATGCAACAGATGTTGGTCCAGGAAATACGCTGATGAATCAATATACGTTAGCTCATTTTGGGAAAGAAATGGATGAGGATGCGCATATTGCAAAGCAAGGAAAAGTACAGAACGGTCTTTTGTCAGAACTAGAAAGCAATGTGTTCTTTTCGGAATCCTTTCCAAAAACTACCGGACCAGAATTATTCAGTCTAGCTTACTTGCACAACGCGCAAGAAAAGTCAAACAGTTCTGGTATTCCGCATGAAGATGTATTAGCTACGCTTTGCGAATTTTCAGCAAATTCCATTGTCAATAGTATTTTAAAGCAAGTTCAGGGATTGGAAAATGTTTGTATCTACGTAAGCGGAGGAGGCTTGCATAACCCGCTTTTGATGGACAAAATAAGAGCCGGGCTGAAAGCCTATCCTGTTGAATCTTTCGAAAAACTGGGATTAAATCCTGATGCGAAAGAAGCTTGTCTTTTCGCTTTGCTGGCGAATGAGACCCTAGCAGGCAAACCCGAAAATGTACAACAGATAAAAGATTCACCGGCTGTCTGCATGGGGAAAATTAGTTTTCCTTAAAAAGTAAAAAGTAAAAATTCAAAAAAGCGGAAAGACTTTCATGGGCAGATAATAGTGGGACAAACCGCAACACAATAATATGTTTGCTGAGAGCTCCTCGAAACTCCGTGGAACAATCTTTAGTAAAAAGGCAGGACGTTTTTGTAGCTCTTCGTCTTTTCTCAATAGTTCTCGCTTCGGGGGTTAGGGGAAATTTTTTATTGATCCAAAGCCTGATGGATAAATAGCTTAAAAGGATACATGCTTTCACAAGCATCGATTACATTTTGCATGGCTTTATCGGAGGTCAAATCCTTTTGCTCTAATTTTTTATAGAGAATAAAACTCTTCAATTTCAATTGCTCAATGTTTTCGTTTTCTGCATCATATCCAGCCGGAGGACGTACCAATTTATCTTCAGAAGAAAGATCCTCCACTTGCCAGCCACCTTTCTTCAATGCCGTTTTCATGGCTGCCGAATTATAGTCAATTTCTTGGCGAATAAGTTCCAAATGCAGTTTTTCTGGTCGCCAATAACCACAAGCGATAAAGGACTTTTCAGGCTCAATGTGAAAATAATATTCTGGTCCAGCTAATTTTCTGCCGTCTAGCGAAATTCCGGCCGAGAACCAGGTTTTATACGGATCTTTATTTTTAGAAAAACGGACATCACGATAAATGCGAAACAAGCATTTGGATGCCACAATATCGGTAGTGATCTGCGGGTCAAATTTCGACAGTTCCACAATCATCGCCGTAATAAAATCTTTTACATTCTGATGCGCATCATCATAAAGCGCCTTATTTTCTTGAAACCACTCTCTATTGTTGTTTTTTGTAAGCTGTTCCAAAAAGTCAAACGTTGATCTTTTAATGTTCATTAGACAAAAATTAAAAATAAATAGACCAGAGGTGTACTGATTAAAAGGCCATCAAAACGATCCAATAAACCGCCATGACCTGGCAAAATTTTACCCGAATCCTTCACATTCAAACTGCGCTTCAGCATCGATTCCACCAAATCGCCCAGCGTTCCGAATGTGCTGATGATCAAAGCAATGCACACCCAATGAATTTTCGAAATGGAACCAAAATATTGATGCAAATTTAAAGCGACGACCGCAGCCAAAATCAATCCGCCGATAAAACCTTCCCAAGTTTTATTCGGTGAAATGCGTTCGAATAGTTTTCTTTTCCCAAAACTCCTTCCTGCCAAATACGCTCCCGTATCATTCGACCAAAGGATGATCAAGTACCCGAGTGGCAAAAATGGATTATAAACCCCTGAAATAAAACCCAACGCAATAAAAAATACAAATGGAAAAGCCGCATATAGCAGGCCAGAAAGCGTATAGGAAATATCGTTGAATGGTAATTCTCGTTTTTGAAATAGGGGCAAAATAAACGTCAGCGACAGGAACGGCAGTCCCAATAAAATAAATTTTCCCTCAAGATAACCAAGGAAATAAGTCGATACCAATCCTGAAAAGACAACAGCAGAGCCAACTCCAAGAATTTTTAATGGTTTGATCAATTCCGAACTTACCAATGTGTAAAATTCATAGGTGCTCCAGGCAGCTAAGATTGAAAAAAAGAGAACAAACGAAATATCTCCAAGCAAAATAGCACCAATAACGACCGCGATAAAGAAAAATCCGGTAATTGCTCTAGTCTTCATCCCAGTTTAAACTTTTTTCACTTTCAAACTCTTCAATAATTTTTTCTGCTTGCGCAACCAAACTATCACTGACATAAATTTCGATTTTACCGAACAAATAAGAAGAGTCCTTTTTATTCATCACGACAGTTGGAATATCATTTTGCTCTAAAAGCTGTTTTAAAAATTCGCTTTTAATTTCGTTCGTATATGTTCTGACTTTCGTCCAATTCTTCTCCATGCGTGGGCTGTTTTTTATTCGATAATTTAAAGATGAGATAGCCGAAAGCTATGCTCAGAACTAAGCTTGCAATATACACAAATATAGAGTAGGAATCCATAGACATCAAATCTTGATAGGTTTTTCCTTGCTGCGCATAATAAAAAGCGATGATCGTAACGGATGCATTATTCACGAAGTGGGCAAATATCGGAGCCCAAATGTTGTTTGACCAGAGCATAAGGTATCCAAAAAAAACACCCAAAATCATCCTCGGAAAAAACCCATAAAATTGCACGTGGATCGCGCTAAAAATAATGGCCGTAATAAAAATTGCCACATGCGGATTAATAACAATACGTTGTGCGATGTTCTGCAAAACACCGCGAAAATAGTACTCTTCAACAATTGCGGGAATCAATGCCATCACGAGCAGGTTTGCGAATAGACTGCCCCAGGAAGTTACCATCACTAAACGTTCGGTCAGCCCAGCCATTTGGTCTTCCTGTGTCTTCATCCAGGTTTCAAGAGCTTCAAATGATTTTGGCAAGGTCATGTTCATGTTCCATTCACCAATGATTCCCATCAATGGGCTGAACGCAAGAAGAAATAAAAACACAAGCCCATAGATTGCGGGGGCCGCGCTGTCTTTTGGAAAATAAATCACTTGGTCTTTTTCAATCCGCTGCAGAAAATAGGCAGGAAGAAAAAAAGTTCCAATACTTCCGCAAGCTAGAAAAAGATAGAGCGCCCATTCGCTCTCAATAGAACCGAAGGAGAATGTCTGACCATTAGAAACAAAATTGTGCAGCGACCCAGATCTGATTATCTCAATTAGAACAAGGGCTATTGAAACAAAAACACTAAGTGCAAGCGTCAAGATCAAAAGTATCATCAATGAATACCAAGGGCTATTTGGCTTTTGTTGCATAATTCTTCTTTAAAAAATTTTACTTTTATACAAAGATAGAGTTTATAAACCTCGGTCTATCTTTAAAACAAGTGTAATTAAAATTAATCGTTTTTTTTCAAAAATAATTTATATCCAGACTATGGAAAACAGGAGAGATTTTATAAAAAAGGCTGGTCTATTAGCTGGTTCCTTTGGTTTATTTAGCCAATTGCCCGCTTCGATCCAAAAAGCTTTAGCTATAAATCCAGAATTAGGCTCTACTTTTTTAGATGCTGAGCATGTCGTATTGCTGATGCAGGAAAATCGCTCGTTTGACCATAGCTTCGGAACTTTGCAAGGCGTTCGCGGATTCAACGATCCGCGCGCGATCAGCTTGCCCAATAAAAATCCGGTTTGGCTTCAGTCCTATCGCGACGGGAAAACTTTTGCGCCATTCCGCCTGGATATTAAAAATTCCAAAGCGGCTTGGACAAGTGATTTACCCCATTCTTGGGAAAATCAAATGGCCGCTAGAAATAACGGAAAGCATGATAATTGGCTAGAAGCTAAACGCTCCGGAAGAAAAGATTTCAACGGTTTACCGCTTACGCTAGGCTATTACATACGAGAAGATATCCCATTTTACTATGCTTTAGCAGATGCTTTTACGATCTGCGACCAGCATTTCTGTTCGTCCATAACCGGGACAACGACCAACAGGCATTTCTTTTGGACAGGAACCTGTGTACCCGAAAAAGGAGCAAAGCCTTTGGTCCGAAACTCGGATACCTATTACAATAAATTGGCACATTGGAAAACGTTTCCCGAGCGCTTAGAAGAAAACCATATTTCCTGGAAGGTCTATCAGAATGAGATTTCGTTGCAAAATGATCTGGACGGAGCTGCGGAGCCTTGGCTTGGAAATTTTACCGACAACAATTTGGAATGGTTTGCAAACTATCAAGTTAGGTTTAAAAAAAGCCACCTCGATTTCTTGCACAAACGCATTGCACAACTTCCAAACGAGATTCTAGGCTTGGAAAACGAGATAAAAGCAACCGCGAATAAAGACATTCAAAAACCTCAAAAATCGCTTAAACAGAAGCAAGAACAGCTCGAATCTTACAAAAGAGAAGTCATGGATTTTAGCGAGGAAAAATTCAACTCTCTTTCATCCTTTCAAAAAGCTTTGCATCAGAAAGCCTTCAGCACAAATGAATTAGATGCAACTTATCATTCGGTAGAGACGGTTAAAATCGACGATCAAGATACCATTGTTCCCAAAGGCGATGTGCTCTATCAATTCAGAAAGGATGTTCAAGACAAAAAATTGCCGACGGTTTCTTGGTTGGTTGCTCCGCAAAATTTTTCCGACCATCCTTCGGCTCCCATGTATGGCGCCTGGTATGTATCCGAAGTTTTGAAAATCTTAACGGATAAACCGGAGGTTTGGAAGAAAACCATTTTCATTATCAATTACGATGAAAATGATGGCTATTTTGACCATGTTCCGCCATTTGTTGCTCCGAACCCAAAAGATCCAGATTCTGGAAAAACTTCTTCAGCGCTAGATTATTCTTCTGAATATGTATTTAAAGAACAGGAATTAGCAAGTGGCGTAGCCGAAAACCAGGCGACGGAAGGACCTGTTGGTTTGGGTTATCGCGTTCCTTTGTTAATCGTTTCCCCTTGGTCAAAAGGAGGCTGGGTGAATTCTGAAGTCTGTGATATTACCTCGACTTTGCAATTTCTAGAAGTTTTCTTAAATAAAAAGTTCAACAAGGAAATATTCGAAGAAAATATCAGCTCTTGGCGAAGAAAAATAACTGGCGACTTAACTTCTGCCTTTCGGCAATATCAAGGTGAAAAAATTGACCTGCCATTCTTTCTTGACCGCAATCAGCAAATTGCAAACATCAATGCAACAAAAGAATTGCCCGCACCAAATGGCTTTAGACAATTTAATCCGAATGAAATAAGCGACATTCAACAGATGCCTTTGCATCATCCGTTATTGCCTAAGCAAGAAAAGGGCATACGTCCTTCCAATGCCTTGGCTTATGAGCTGTACATTGACGGACGACAACAAGAAGACAGCATTGCCTTGAGTTTTTCTGCTTCGCAGAATTTCTTTAAAGAGAAATCCTTGCCTTCGCCGTTTTTAGTGTATTCAGGAGAGAAACATAAAGACGGGGTTCGTTCTTGGACATTTGCTACAGATATAGCCTCCATAAATTATCATTGGCCACTAACGGACTTTGACAACAAGCATTATCAATTAAAAGCTTATGGTCCAAATGGTTTTTATCGGACTTTTCTAGGAAATGATAAAGACCCCGATCTATCAATCTCTTGTCAATATGCAATCGATCAAAAAGGCATTCCGACAGGAAATATTGAATTGAAACTTAAAAATAATTCCGTTTCTGAAACGATAAAAGTTGCTGTTTTAACGAATGCTTATCATAATTTTCGCAGAGAAGAAAAACTTGCACCACAACAGGAAGTATCAATCTCGATAGATAACCAATCGAGTCACAACTGGTATGATTTTTCAGTAAAACTGCCAGACTATCCATTATTTGAACGTCAATTTGCTGGACGGGTAGAAACTGGCAACGACAGCAAAACGGATCCGCTTATGGGAAGAATTTAAGTTTTAAAAAAATGGCGTCAACTTTTGAGTTGACGCCATTTCTCTTGCTATCGATTCGCTTAGTTTACGCGGATCGGGTCAGCTGGCTTAATGATTTCCTGGTATTTGTAGGTTTTCATTTCTTCCAGCAACAATTGAATTGTTCTTTCCAATTGCGGGTCTCTTCCTTGCAATAATTCTTTTGGAGTCTGTTCAACAAAAATATCTGGAGCTACACCTTCGTTTTCGATAATGTAATTTCCTTTTAAATCAAATACACCAAAGTTTGGAGAGGTGATTCTTCCACCGTCCAATAGAGGAGGGTAGCCAGAAATTCCAACCAAAATTCCCATTGTGGTACGTCCAACCAATTTTCCTAATCCTTTGAATCGGAACATGTAAGGCATCATATCGCCTCCAGAACCCGCATTCTCATTGATGATCATCGCTTTCGGTCCATAAATTCCATTTCCTGGAGTCGTAAAGCTTTTTCCGTCACGAATTCCCCATCCTGCGATTAATTCTCGGGACAGCAAATCAATTACATAATCCGCAACTGAACCTCCGCCATTATTACGCTCATCAAGCAATAACGCTTTTTTGTCCATCTGAGAGAAGTAATATCTATTGAATGACGTATATCCTTCTTGACCCGTGTTTGGCATGTACACATACGCAATTTGGCCATTACTTGCCAAATCTACTTTCTTGCGGTTATTTTCAACCCATTCTGTACGGCGAAGAGCGATTTCGTTTCCAAAAGATATTGGTTTAACGACGACATCTTTAGCGCCATCAAAACTTGGTTTTGTGTTCACTTTTATGGTTACTTGCTTATCAACTTTGAAATCAAATAATTTATAGATATCGGTGCTTTCCGTCAATTCTACGCCATCAACAGAAAGAATGTACATTCCTTCTTTGACATTCAACCCTGGCTCAGCCAAAGGCGCTTTGAACGAAGGATTCCAATCCAAACGTGTATAAATTTTCTTAATGCGGTATCTTCCTTTGTCGATTTCATAATCAGCGCCCAATACACCTGCGTTAACAGACGGCGACGATGGCTCATCACCCGGGTAAATGTAGTTGTGTCCAACGACCATTTCTCCCATCATTTCGTTGATTAAGTAACCTAAATCCGAACGGTGATTCACATAAGGAAGGAATTTCTCGTATTTTACTTTGACCGCATCCCAATCCGCACCATGCATGTTCTCTACATAGAAATACTCTTTTTGCAAAGCCCAAACTTCGTTGAAAATCTGCTTCCATTCAGCCGCAGGATCAACCAATTGTTTGATGTCTGTTGTTTTGATTTTTCCAGCATCGCCAGCAGGCTTTTGGCCAGCATTATTGATAAAAAATCCAGCTTGCGTTCCGTACAGCATTTTCTTACCATCTGCACTAACCGCGAAACCGTTTGCATTTTCAACCAAAGATTTCTCTTCTAATTTCTCCAAATCGTATGCATAGATTGTTCTTCCGCGCATATACATCAAGGATTTATCAACTGAACCATCCAAACGGTAATACCCCGCAGGAAGATCTATCGCTACGATACGGTTTTGAATATTATCGAAATCTACTTTAATCGGAGTAACTTTTTCTTTTTTAGTTTCCTCTTCGTCTTGCTTATCGCCTTCTTTTTTGTCGCCTTTCTTAGTCGTTTTCTTTTCGTCTTTTGGCTCTTCCTTTTTCTTCTCAGGAGCCGCAGGCTCTTCCGTCACTTTCTCCTCATCGCTTTCATTTTTGAAGATAGATGGTGTTTCGCTTGACAGAATAAACGCATACACATTGTACGATGGACTACGCTCATAAGCCGACATGTGTAAGCCTGAATTCGTCAAACCTGTGTTCGTGCTCGCTGTGAAAAACAAATATTTATTGTCTCTCGTAAAAGTAGGACTGCTGACCTCACTCATTCCGTCAGTAATCTGCGTAGATTTCTTGTTATCCAAGTTATACATGAATATCGCAGAAACGCCATTTTTCAATGTTTTTGTGTATGCGATCCATTTAGAATCAAATGACCAGCTTGGTTGGAATGGATTGCTTGTGCGTCCTAAACTCGAACCGTCATAATCATTATCGACCTGAACAACTTGCTTTGTATCGATATCCACATAAAATAAATTTAAATGCGCATCGCTATAAAACAATTTCTTGCTGTCTGGAGACCATTCCGGTTGGAAATAAAAGTTTTTATCTCCTAAAGAAATGTAAACAGGGGCGTCGCTCGCCTTTTGGTCACGAAGAACCAATTGGTATTTTCCGCTAACATCCGAAATGTATGAAACCCACTTTCCGTTTGGAGACCATGACGGGAACCGTTCGTGCGATCCAGGAGAATTTGAAATGTTTCTTGCGTCGCCTTTTTCTTTAGGCACTGAAAAAATTTCGCCTCTTGCCTCAAACAAAGCGCGCTGTCCTGTCGGAGAAATGTTCCAGCCGCGAATGCCAGCGCTCATTTCATCGTAATGCGTTCTTTTGTACAATGCATCCGCATTAACCGAAATAGTCAATGCATTGCTGTTTTTTGAATCTGTGTTTAAGATATGCAGTTTTCCTGCATATTCGTAAGTCAATTCGTTTTTACGACCTTGTAAAGTACGAACATCATAATCCGTGTAATTCGTTAACTTCTCAACTTTTTTAGTTTTCACATCATAGCTGAAAATGTTGACGATTTTATCTCTATCAGAAAGAAAATAGACTTTACTTCCTAACCAGATTGGTTTTACGTCATTTGAACGTTCACCTGGAACGACTTGAATATCATGCGATTTGGTGTCAAAAATCCAAATCGATGGCATTCCTCCGCCTCTGTATCTTTTAAAAGCTACGCGGTCACGCTCGGTTGGGTCTCCATTTTTGATGTAAGCCCAAAATTTTCCGTCTTCTGAGGGAGAACCTTGGTACGCCTCCGGCATGATTAGTGCCTCATCGCGACCTCCGTTGATGTTGGTTTTGTATAGTCTTGAACCCAACGAGTAATCAAATTCGCGAGACGTTGTAAAATAAACTTCGTTGTTGTTTAACCATCCACGCAAAACATCCGATGCTGGGTGATGGGTGATCCGTCTTGGCTCTCCACCATATACCGAAATCACATACACATCCGTATTTCCATCGTAATTTCCTGTGAATGCAATTTGGCTTCCGTCAGGAGAAAAAATAGGATTCTGTTCTACGCCCGGATTAACCGTTAAACGTCTTGGATTGTTTCCGCTTTTTTCGGCAATCCAAATGTCCCCGCCATAGACAAAAGCGATATGCGTGTCGCTGATTGTCGGATTGCGCAAAAGCAATGTTTCCTGCTGCGCCAACAGCTGAAAACTCGCACTAATCAATAGCACGAATGCAGTCAAAATTTTAGTGTATATATTCATTTTTAGATAATAATTCATAAAAATAGCCATTTGCGTCAATCAAACAGCTTTATAGCAAACTTGTTGCAATAAAACCCTAATGAGTAACATTCAAATGGAATGAAAATCATTAGGGTTCTTTTTGGTCAAATAGAAACAATTGACTTTCACAGAAAAAGGCACGAAATCTCGTGCCTTAATACCTTTTTATTTTTTTACTTGTTTTCCTCTTCGAAAACAATGCCTTCATCGACTAAAATCCTTCCGCAGTGTTCGCAGATAATGATTTTTTTGCGTTGACGAATTTCTGACTGCAATTGAGCAGGGATTTTATTGTGGCATCCAGAACAACTATCTCTATCAATAGAAACAATAGCTAATCCGTTGCGGAACGATCCACGTAATTTTCCACTAACTTTCAATAAGCGGTCATCAATATTTTTCTCAGCAGAAGCTGCTTTTTTCAAAAGCGCATCTTCCTCTTTTTGCGTTTCAGCAGTGATGGTGTCTAATTCACCTTTCTTAACTGCCAATTCACCTTTAGAAAAATCCAAGTTTTTTTCTGTGTCTTCGTAAGCTTCTGTTTTGTTTTTGATTTCAAACTCAGCTTCTTTGATACGTTTTTCACAGACTTGAATTTCTAAACCTTGAATTTCAATTTCCTTAGAGATAGCATCGTATTCACGATTGTTTTTCACTTCGTTCAATTGCGCTTCATATTTCTTAATAGCTACTTGCGCATCTTTAATCATATTCTTGCGTTTCACGATTGAATCTTCCAGGTCGTCTAATTCCGTTCTGATTTTTTCAATACGCGTGTCAAGGCCTGCGATTTCATCTTCTAAATCGGCCACCTCAATAGGTAATTCACCGCGTACCTGGCGAATTTTGTCTATTTTTGTATGGATCGTTTGCAACGTCCATAATGCTTTTAATTTTTCTTCTACAGTTTGTTCCATTTAACAATAGTATTTAATGGGATTTGTGTCTATTTCCGTCAATAGGACAGCAAAGGTAGCAAATTTTTTCTGAATTATATCCAACAATAATTCTTGTGTAAATTGTTCACTTTCAAAATGTCCGATATCTGCGATGATCAGTTCGTCTTCAGCATCGAAAAACTCATGGTATTTGTAATCTGCCGTGATAAATACATCAGCCCCAGAGCGTTTCGCATCGGCGAGCAAGAATCCTCCAGCACCGCCACAAATAGCGACGCGTTCGATTTTAGTATCAATCAATTTTGTGTGGCGGATGCAGTTCAATTTTAAACCATCCTTAATGTATGCGAGAAAATCTGTTGGTGACAATGGCGTTGCCAAATTCCCAATAATTCCAGCTCCGATGGAAGCAATTGAATTTTCCAATGTGACAATCTGATACGAAACTTCTTCGTAAGGATGCGCAGCAAACATCGCCAATAAAATCTCTCTTTCTCGGATCCCCGAATAGACAACTTCAATTTTCGTTTCTTCGACACGCTCCTGTTCTCCAATTTGTCCAATCGTTGGATTTGCTCCGGCTAAAGGCCTGAATGTTCCGTAGCCGGCACTGTTAAAACTGCATTCATCGTAATCACCGATGCTTCCGGCTCCCGCTTCAAACAACGCTTCGCGAACTTCTTCAACCGAAGCACGCGGAACATAGACTACTAATTTCTTAAGCTGATTTTTTTTAGGAGATAAAATTGCCGTATTGATCAAACCCAATTTTTCGGCTATTTTAGAATTAACGCCTCCGAAAACATTATCCAGATTGGTATGAATGGCATACAGCGCAATGTTGTTCTTAATCGCTTTAATAACCGTGCGTTCAACGTAGTTTTTATTGTTGAACTTTTTTAATCCTTTGAAAACGATAGGGTGGTGGGAAATAATTAGGTCACAGCCTTTTGCGATTGCTTCATCCACAACGGCTTCGGTGCAATCCAATGAAATTAATGCTTTTTGGATTTCATCATTTGGATCTCCAACCAGCAGTCCTGAATTATCATAACTTTCCTGATATGCTAAAGGCGCAATACTTTCTAAATACTGTGTTAGTTCTTTAATCTTCATTGTTCTTTGTTTCCTCCTTCCATTTATTATGTTCTATTAATAAGATCCGGCATTGGTTAATCCTAAACCAATAGGTGACAAAATTTATGAAACTGATTGTGCGTAAAAATATAATCCAAAATGGTGGAAATGGAATATAGCACAACAAATTTGTTATGGAATAAAGAAATCCATCCCGATGTGTCGGATTTTCTTCAGCTTCAATCTTTCTGTCAAAAAATTCATTTGTCAGCGAATCAGATAGCCTTCTGGCCACTTGGAAATTCCAATAAATATTAAATAAAGGAATTGCGACAAACCAAGCTTGGTTTGGAAGAATGCATCGATTTTCTTCTGCGATCAAATTTAATGTTTTGCGTATGGTGTTCGCAAATAAAAGCCATAATGTCATTTGCACAACAAATATGATAATCACTAAAACCTGAAATTCTGCTATAATATCCTCCGACATGGTTTCTATATTACGTAATATTTATTCCTTATGCAAAAAGTAAAAAAATCGTTGGCTTTTTATGAAGGTCAATCTCTTTATTTTTCCATTTAGAAACGGGAAGACTTAGTATGAATTCTTCTTTGGAGGTTAAGTTTGACGCTACGCAAATTTTTGTTTGCGGTTTGCAAGAACGGATCAATTCGGCCAAAAGCTGGTTGTTGCGGAAAGGTGTTTCGATAAAGATTTGTGTCTGCTTATCCCTCGATGAAATCGCTTCCAATTCTTTCACTCTTTTTGTGCGCTCCGCTTTGTCAATAGGCAAGTAGCCATGAAATGAAAATCTCTGCCCGTTGAATCCTGAAGCCATCAATGCCAATAGAATGGAGCTAGGTCCAACTAAAGGGATGACTTGAATTCCTTTTTTGTGAGCATCAGCAACAATATCTGCTCCCGGATCGGCAACACCCGGACAGCCGGCTTCCGACATCAGTCCGATATCTTTCCCCTTCATTGCTGCTGCTAGAAAATCCACCTTATTTTCCTTGCTTCGAATATGTTTTCCATAATCGTGAATAATCAATTCACTTTGCGGTCTCTTTAATCCCGATTGCTTTAAAAATTTCCGTGCTGTTTTTTCATTCTCCACAATATACTCATCCAATTGATTGATAAGCTCATAATGAAAATGAGTAAATGAAGCGTCTGCCGCTTCTTCTGCCAAAGGAACTGGTATTAGATATAGTTTTCCTAAACTCATGCTCAAAAGTAAGGTAATTTCTTGTTTTTTCTCAGTCAAATATTGTTGCGCTGGGTTAATAGATTTGTTTGTTCCTATAGAAGGATTGGATTAAAAATTTAATTCGCTCGATTTTGATAAAAACTTGTCTTAAATGATAAAATTTTTATCTTTGATAAAAAGAAAACAAATGACTACTCAAATCACTGAAGGTGTAAAAGTTTCAGTAGAAGCGACCTACCAATCTGAATACTCTAATCCGGAGAATAAACATTTTATGTTTGCTTATCGGATTACGATTGAAAATTTAAGTCATTTTACCGTACAGCTACTCAATAGGCATTGGGATATTTTTGACACCATTGGCGAATACAAACAGGTCGATGGCGAAGGTGTCGTTGGCGTACAGCCGATTTTAAATCCCGGTGAAATCCATCAATATACTTCTGGTTGCAACCTAAAATCCGATATGGGTTACATGGAAGGATTTTACGAAATGAAAAATCACCTGACGGGAGAGACGTTTATGGTCGATATTCCGCGCTTCACACTAGAAGCTGCGTACTTATTAAATTAGCAGATTTTGTAATTTAAGCGTAGTATAATCTGGTGTTTATCTTTATCTAACGAATATTCTTTATTTTTGCCTAATTAAAGGTATGAGAGAGATGACCACAGCGGCTTTGGTATTGGGTGCAAGTGGGATGATTGGTTTACAAGTCGTCCGGCAATTGCTCGATAATCCCGCCTACCATAAAGTGTATGCTGTTTCTAGAAAAAAAATAGCCTTGGAGCATCCTAAACTGGAACAGCTCTTGGCAGATTTTGATTCTATAAATGCACTTATTGAAAATCTGCAGGTTGACCATCTTTACTCTTGCCTAGGTTCTACGCAAAAGAAAACTCCTGATAAAGCTGTCTATTATCAAATCGATCATGATTATCCAGTAAAAGTTGCTTCCATCTTAAAAGATAATGGATGCCAGGTTGTTGCTCTTGTTTCTAGTATGGGAGCTGACGAACATTCCAAAAACTTTTATTTGCGGATGAAAGGGGAGACAGAGCGCGACTTGACCAAAGTTGGAATCCCATCAACGCTCCTGTTTCGCCCATCCTTATTAATCGGCGAACGAAATGAAAATAGACTGGCAGAAGATATTTTTTCTTTTTTGTTTAAAGGAATCAATTTGCTTCTTTGGGGACCATTAAAAAATTACACAAGCATACAAGGAAAAGATGTTGCTAGCGCAATGATACATGCGAGTCTCAAAAATCCTCAAGGTGTACACATTTATAAAACATCGACAATTAAAGAATTAGCGTGAGCATACTTTCAACAGAACAAATAGGTCATTCATTCAATGACAAATGGTTATTTAAAGGTCTTCATTTTGGATTGCAAAAAGGAGACAGGGTTGCATTGGTCGGAATCAATGGAACGGGTAAATCGACGCTTTTAAAATTATTAGCAGAACAATTTTTGCCAACAGAAGGAAAGGTTGTTAAAGAACGAGGAATCCGCATTGGTTTCCTTCCTCAAGAACCTAGCTTCAAAGATTTAAAGTCTATCAACGACTTTATCTATTCTGCGGATAACGAACAACAACAATTAATTCGCGCTTATGAAGAATTGTTGCTTCATGAACCAGTTGACCAGAATAAATTGGCAATTCTTGTCGATAAGATGTCTGAGATGGAAGCTTGGGATTATGAATACAACATTAAGACAATTCTTAATCGTTTGAATATCAATGATTTCGAACAAGAAATCGAAAGTTTATCCGGTGGTCAGAAAAAGCGATTGGCATTAGCCAAATTATTGATTGACGAACCAGATGTTTATATTTTAGATGAGCCGACGAATCATTTGGACGTAGAAACGATTGAATGGTTAGAAAAGCTATTGACCACAGGTCAAAAAACAGTTTTGTTTGTAACACACGACCGTTACTTTTTGGATACAATCTGTACCGAAATTAGAGAATTGGATCGTGGCGAATTATTTAGTTATAAAGGAAATTACAGTTACTTTTTAGAGAACAAAGCTGCTCGCGAAAACATCAACTCGTTGATGGCGGATAAAGCGCGCAACTTGATGAAAAAGGAATTAGAATGGATGCGACGAATGCCGAAAGCTCGTGGTACAAAATCCAAATCTCGCATAGAAGCTTTCTATGATTTAGAGAAGAAATCGCAGCACATTAAAAAGAATGATGTCGTTGAGCTAAGCGTCAAAGTCAGTCGCCAAGGAGCGAAGATTGCTGAGCTAGATCATGTCTATAAAACTTACGGAGCGAAGAACGTAATCGCCGATTTTTCATACGTTTTCAAAAAAGGAGATCGCATAGGATTAGCTGGTAAAAACGGGACAGGAAAATCTACGTTTTTAAATTTAGTCACTGGAAACGAGAAGCCAGATTCAGGAACAATTTCGATTGGAGAGACAACCGTTTTCGGATATTACCGTCAAGGTGGTTTGACATTCAGTGACAACGAACGTGTCATGGATGTGGTTAAAAATGTTGCCGAATTTATCACGATGGCAAACGGCGATGTACTTACCGCTTCCCAATTATTGACCCTGTTTTTATTCCCGCCTGAAAAACAATACGGGATGATCCGTAACTTGAGTGGGGGAGAAAAAAAGCGCTTGCAACTGATGCGCGTATTGATGGCAAACCCAAATTTTTTAATTCTGGATGAGCCTTCCAATGATTTGGATATTGATACGCTGAATGTCTTGGAAGAATTTTTGATGAGCTATTCCGGTGTGTTGGTTTTGGTTTCCCATGATAGGTATTTGGTCGATAAATTGACAGAACAATTATTCATTTTTAATGGCGAAGGGGATGTCACAATTTACAATGGAAACTATGCCGATTATAAAATCGAACAAGAAGAATTAGCGAAAAAAGAAAAATCAGCTCCAGCTCCCGTTGTTGTAGAAAAGAAAGTTGAACCTTCTGTCAAAACAAAATTGAGCTACAAAGAGCAGCGGGAGTACGAAGAATTGGAACAGGATATTGCGGATAGGGAAAACAAGATTATTCAAAAAAGCGAAGCTTTAAATTCAGAAACAGACCATCAAAAACTGATTGAATTGTCTGAAGAAATAGAAAAGCTAAAAGGCGAGCTGGATTCAAAAACGGAGCGTTGGTTATTATTATCAGAATTAATTTAATGTTTCACGTGGAACAAAAACCAAAACGTTCCACGTGGAACAGTACGAAAATATATGTTTAAGAAATATAATGTCATTGTGGTGGGCGCTGGGCATGCGGGCTGTGAAGCAGCGGCAGCGGCAGCAAACATGGGTTCATCGGTTTTATTAATCACGATGAACATGGGAGTGATTGCACAAATGAGTTGCAATCCGGCGATTGGAGGTGTGGCAAAAGGCCAAATCGTTCGCGAAATTGACGCTATGGGTGGATACACCGGAATCATCGCAGACAAGTCAACTATTCAGTTCAGAATGCTGAACCGTTCGAAAGGACCTGCAATGTGGAGCCCAAGAACACAGAATGACCGCATGCGTTTCGCAGAAGAATGGCGTCTAACTTTAGAAAGCATTTCCAACCTGGACATGTGGCAAGATACCGTCAAAGAAGTTTTAGTGGAGAATGGAAAAGCTTGTGGTGTCATTACTTCATTGGGAGCACGCATAGAATCGGATGCCGTAGTCTTGACTAATGGAACTTTTTTAAATGGTACTATTCATATTGGAGAAAAGAAATTTGGTGGTGGCAGAACAGGAGAGAAGGCAGCAACTGGATTAACAGAACAATTGGTTTCCCTAGGTTTCGAATCAGGAAGAATGAAGACAGGAACTCCGCCGCGTGTGGACGGAAGAAGCTTGAATTATTCCTTGATGGAAGAACAGTGGGGCGACGAAAAAAGAGGACGCTTTTCTTACACGGATGTTGAGATTCCACAGGAACAACGGTGCTGTTGGATTACGTATACGAACTCGGCCGTTCATGAAGTATTGAAGACGGGCTTTGAAAAATCACCAATGTTTACCGGAAGGATTAAAGGTTTAGGCCCTCGCTATTGTCCATCCATAGAAGATAAAATCAATCGTTTTGCAGAACGTGACCGTCATCAAATATTCGTAGAACCAGAAGGATTTAAAACAGTAGAAATTTATGTAAATGGTTTTTCTACTTCGCTTCCTGAGGATGTACAATTAAAGGCAATGCAATTAATTCCGGGATTTGAAAAAGCAAAAATGTACCGTCCAGGATATGCGATAGAATACGATTATTTTCCACCAATGCAATTGGATTTAACCTTGGAAACATTGCGCGTAAAACACCTATTTTTTGCAGGACAGATTAACGGAACGACAGGGTATGAAGAAGCCGCGGCACAAGGTTTTGTAGCAGGGGTTAATGCACATCAACGCATCAATGATCAACATGAACTAATCTTGAAAAGAGCGGAATCATACATCGGCGTTTTAATAGATGACTTAGTAACCAAAGGAACCGACGAACCTTATCGGATGTTCACTTCACGAGCGGAACATCGCTTGCTGTTGAGACAAGATAATGCTGATATCCGCTTGACTCCAATGGCTCATGAATTAGGTTTAGTATCTGATGAACGCTTAGAAAAAGTGAATCAGAAAATAAGAAATTCAGATGAGATTGTTTCATACCTGAGAAAGAACAGCATTTCTGAAACTGAAATTAATCCGATTCTCCAAGAACTTGGTTCATCCGAAGTTAATCAGAAAACAAAGTTATATGCTATATTGAGCAGACCTCAAATTGGAATTTTTGATTTAGCAAAAGCAAATACCGAATTTAAGAATCTATTAAATCAATTCGACGAAGAAACAATCGAGCAAGCGGAGATCAAAGTAAAATACGATAGCTATTTTCAGAAAGAACTGGAAATTGTCAACCGGATGAAAAAAATGGAAGACAGAGAAATCAATCCTGAATTCGATTACAAATCCATCGTTTCCTTATCGATTGAAGCAAAAGAAAAATTACTGAAAGTAAAACCTAGAACTTTAGGCCAAGCTTCACGGATTTCTGGAGTCTCTCCTTCAGATATCAGTGTTTTGATGGTTCATATGAGTTAATTAATTGAAATACAATTAATTAGGTAATATAAAAATTGGGTTAAAATAAAGAGATTTAAGCGCATATTTTAAAATATATGATACAACTATTAAAAAAAGATAAAAATAGCTCAAAAGCGCTAAAAACGTGCTTATCGCAAAGACTAGTTCTTTTAGCCTTTTTCGCATTAATTTTTTTAACTTGTATTCAATGTGCAAACATGCAAAAGCCAACCGGCGGTCCTAAAGATTCGTTGCCACCAAAAATTTTGAATGAGTCGCCGGCGAACTTGACAACAAATTTTAAAGAGAAAGAAATTACGATTACTTTCGACGAGTACGTAAAAATCAGTAACCAATTTAAGGAATTTAGTATTTCTCCCGATGTGGACATCCAACCCGAATATCGCATCAAGAAAAAAAATCTAATTATCAAACTTCCGGATTCGCTGGACAACAACAGCACCTACACAATTAATTTTGGAAAAGGATTGGTCGACTATAACGAAGGCAATCCGCTTACGAATTACAGTTATGTTTTTGCGACCGGAAATGAATTGGATTCTTTGGTCATTACCGGCTCGGTGATGAATGGGTATACGAAAGAATTTAAATACGATAAGGATAAAGATGTCAATGTCGTTTTAATCCCTACATCACAAGACAGTATTTTCGGAAAAAGAAAAGCTAGTATTTACACAACCGTGGATTCATTGGGAAAATTCTCGTTCAGAAACCTAAGAGAAAATACATATAGAATCTATGCAATCAAAGAACAGAATAACGACCGCATCTTTAACGGTACTGATGAGTGGATCGGTTTTCTGCAAGATAGTATTGTGCTCGACCAAAATGTAAACAACATCAAGTTGGTTTATACCAAAGGTCAGCCATTAGTTTTTAGAAACCTGGACAAAAAAGTTGAAAAAGATGGATCTGCTTTGCTTACCTACAATAAAACTTTAGACGATCCTCAATTAACCATTTTATCTCCAGCAGAATTAGATGCTTCAAAATTTGTCCGTTATAGCGAGGCTAATGATTCCGCATTTGTATACGTTGATAACATCGAGTTTGACTCTCTAAAATTTCAAGTGAATGACGGTAATGACGTTCTAGATACCATTCTTTTGCGCAAGCCAAGAAATCTAAAAATAGACCGTTCCCTTTTGCCTGTATTAAATATCAGCAACAAAGTAGATCGCATAAAACACATCACTTTAACCACTAAAACACCTTTAGCTTCCGTTGATAAGGCAAAAGTCTTAATTATGGAAGACAGCGTATCCAGACGTAATTTTCAATTGCAGCAGGATTCATTAAACAGTAATCTTTACCATATCCGCTTCAATTGGCGCCCTAAACGGAATTACGAATTGGTATTGGAAGAAGGTGCATTAAAGAGTCCGTTTGACGATACAAACAAGGAGTTTAAGGCGAGTTTCACCTTAGATGAATCCGATAACTACGGCGACATTAATTTGACTCTAACGGGCTTAGATGCTGATAAGCAATACATCATTGAATTGATTGATGAAACGAAAGAAAAGCTTTTCAATCGAAGCGTAATTCCAGATAATAGAATTGTGAGTTACGTAAAATATCCTGGAGGAAAATATTCATTACGAATTATTGAAGACTTGAATCGAAATGGCAAATGGGATGCTGGAGATGTTTATGAAAAACGAGAACCTGAAAATATTTGGTACTTGGATAAAACATTCACCATTCGAGCTAACTGGGAGCAGAATGAGACTATCGCAATAAAATTTGATTGATTTTACAATTTATTTATAATTAACTATATTTATATATAAAGTATACATCTAATAATAAACAGATTAGGTCAATTATAAATTTGTTATGGGTAAATCTCTTAATGAATATGCTCAAACCTCTTTAAAAGAGTACATAGAGAAAATAGAAAATAATTTGAATGCAGATGTACTGGTCTATTACGGCCCATTTGTTGAAGGATTGCAAAACAGTTTTGCAAGAATAGTAGAAGAGCTTGCATCAGATCCAAATAAAAAAAGTAGCATTTTTATTGTATTAACCACTACAGGCGGAAGCGCAGAAGTCGTAGAGAGATACGTAAATATCTTAAGACACCATTATGATGAAGTAAATTTTATTGTACCTGACTACGCATATAGTGCCGGCACTATCTTTTGCATGAGTGGAGATAATATTTATATGGATTATCTCTCCATTTTAGGCCCTATTGACCCGCAGGTAATTAACAAAGATGGCAAATTTGTTGCCGCATTAGGATATCTTGATAAAATAAACGATTTACTTGAAAAAGCAAGAGATGGTTCTATATCAGATTCTGAATTTCTAATTTTAAGAGATTTTGATTTAGCAGAATTAAGGGGATACGAACAAGCTAAAGACCTAACAATAGCCTTATTAAAAAAATGGTTGGTAAAATATAAGTTTAAAAATTGGACTGTCCATAGAACAAATAGTTCTTTGATAGGTACAGTAGTAACAGAAAATCAAAAAGAGAAAAGAGCCACAGAAATAGCAGATGATTTGAGTAATAATAACAAATGGAAATCACACGCTAGACCAATAAATATCCACGATTTAAAAGAGTTGAAATTAGAAATTGAAGATTATTCTAATAAAACAGAATTAAGAGATTTAATAAGAGATTATTATGAACTTATGGATGATTATGTTAGAATAAATCAAACCAAAATATTTATAAACACAAGGAACTTTATATAAAATAATATGGGAAAAACTTATGATGATGTCAAGGCTATAAAAGATGCTCCATCAAAATTAAATTCATTGACAAAAGCCAATGATAGATACAATGAAATGGTAAAATCGGGTAAAATTGTTAAGAGAGGCAACAATATACTTACATTAAATGAACAAATATCAAAAATCAAATTAAAATACTCAATTTGATACCTCTTATTTTACTTCTCCGTAAACCAACCGCTGTACTTTACATAGTTATGCGGCAATTGCTGTAACATTCCCAATTGTTCATCGGTCAAAGGCTTGATTTTTTTTGCTGGAATTCCGGCATATAGAAAACCAGATTCACATACCGTATTTTCCAGAACAACAGCTCCAGCTGCAATAATCACATTGCTCTCAATAACTGCATTATCCATCACGATAGAACCCATTCCCAACAAAACATAATCATGGACGATGCATCCGTGAACAATCGAATTATGCCCGATATTCACGTAATTTCCTATTGTCGTTCCATTCTTTAAATAAGTACAATGAATAGTCACATTGTCTTGAATATTCGTATAATCACCAATCTTAATAAAGTTGACATCGCCACGAATGACCGCATTGAACCAAACAGAACAGTTCTTGCCTATAACCACATCACCAACAATGGTGCAATTCGGAGCAATAAAAACTGCATCATCAATACTTGGATATTTATCTTCTACAGGTAAAATGGTAGGCATAAGGTCTAATTAAATAATCGTATCTTCTAATAATTCGCTGTGCGAAGGGTAATCCGTTGTGTAATGCAGTCCTCTTGATTCCTTACGTAACGTGGCTGACTTAACAACCAAATAAGCAACTTGAATCACATTTCGCAATTCACATAATTTTACGGAAAGTTTAGTGTTTTTATAAAAATCTTCAGTCTCCTCATAGATGAAACCAAGCCTACGCATAGCGCGGTCTAACCTAAAATCAGAACGCACAATTCCAACATAGTCGCTCATTAATTTTTGTGTTTCTCTTAAATTATGCGTCACTAAGATTTCTTCATTCAATAATATCGTATCTGAATCGTCCCAATCTGGGATGCTTTCTTGGTACTGAATCTTTTCAAACTTAGATTTAGCGTCTAAAAATATGCGATGTGCGTACACAGCAGCTTCCAATAGTGAGTTTGAAGCTAGTCTATTTGCTCCATGCAATCCTGTAGAAGAACATTCGCCACAGGCGTAAAGATTATTGATGCTTGTATTTCCAAAATCATCGACCATAATTCCGCCACATAGATAATGTGCAGCTGGAGAAACAGGAATATAATCCTTTGTCATGTCCAATCCAATCGACAAACACTTTTCATAAATATTAGGAAAATGAGCCAATAAGTCGGCTTTGTTTTTATGTGTTATATCCAAATACACATAATCAATTCCGGACTTTTTCATTTCGCTATCGATCGCTCGAGCAACAATATCGCGCGGTGCTAATGAAGCGCGTTCATCATACTCCTCCATAAACGATTCGCCATTTACACGGCGCAAAATACCGCCAAAGCCACGAACCGCTTCAGATATTAAAAAGGCAGGATATTCTCTTGGATTATATAAGGCTGTTGGATGAAATTGGAAAAATTCCATATTTCTAACTTTTCCTTTTGCGCGATAGACCATTGCAATTCCATCCCCAGTTGCAATAGTTGGATTCGTTGTACTCGAATAAATATGTCCTGCACCTCCGGAAGCCATTAATGTCACTTTAGCCAAAAACTTTTCAATCAGATTGGTTTTCGTATTCAGTGCATAAATACCGTAACAGGTAATATCTGTAGAACGTTTATCCACAAATTCACCTAAATGATGTTGGGTGATTAAATCAACTGCAAAATAATGGGTTAATATTTCAATGTTCGGATGTTCATGGATTTTCTTTAATAGCGAACGTTCTATTTCATAACCCGTTATGTCCTTATAATGCAAAATACGGTTAGCAGAATGTCCACCTTCTTTAGCTAAATCATATTCACCAGACGCTTCTTTGTCGAATGAAGTGCCATAAGCAATCAATTCTGCAATGCGGTCCGGCCCTTCTTTTACTACGTTTTCCACAACTTGTTGATCGCATAGGCCATCACCGGCAATTAACGTATCTTGAATGTGATTTTCGAAACTATCTGTATCATCAATGACTGCGGCAACTCCGCCTTGTGCATATTTGGTATTCGATTCATCTTCATTTGATTTTGTGATAATCAACACTTTACCAAAATCTGCAATCTTTAACGCAAAACTTAATCCTGCTATACCCGACCCAACGATTAAGAAATCTACTTTTCTATTGTGCATATAAACTAAACCTGGTTTCTATTCTCTGAACTGAGCAACAAATTAACAAATAATGTGGATAACCTGTGTAATGAAGTGGATTAAAAATGAAAACTATTTATTATTCCACAAATCAGCCTCGATTCAACAATTTTAGAACAATATATTAAGAGAATATTACCTACATATTAACAAAAAGTAAACCACATAAAATAAACATTAAACTATGGAAAAGAAAAGCCCTCAAAAATTAGTCTATTGAAAATCAATCATAACAGTTTCAAAAACTGTTAATAAATTGTTAACAAAATCTTTTAACTACAAAAGGCAACAAAAAAATAAATTAATTTTCCCCATTTTCCACAGGCTAATAAACAATAAGATTCTCTTTAAATAAAAACATTATATCTTATTGAAAAAAAGGAATGTGAATTTCGTTTCGATTTCTTTAGTTACTTTTGTAGTGTCAATTGGAAGATGTGTAAATCAAGAAGATTAAAATGAATACAATTTTTGAACGTGATTTAGAAGCTAAGGGATATATCGATGTAGCAATCGATCCGTCAATAGATATTGTACAAGAAATTGCCAAACTTAAGAAAGAAAAGAATGCAGTTATCTTAGCACATTATTATCAAGAATCTGAAATTCAAGATATTGCGGATTATATTGGCGATAGTTTAGGATTGTCACAGCAAGCAGCTAAAACAGAGGCTGATATCATCGTTTTCGCTGGAGTTCATTTTATGGCCGAAACAGCAAAAATTTTATCTCCTTCGAAAAAAGTATTGTTGCCCGATTTAAAAGCTGGCTGTTCTCTTTCCGACAGCTGTCCACCTCACCTATTTGCGAAATTCAAAGAAAATTATCCAGATCACTTAGTAATCACCTATGTGAATTGCACAGCTGAATTGAAAGCACTTTCGGATATTGTCTGTACTTCTTCCAATGCGGTTCAGATTGTAAACGATTTGCCTAAAGACCAAAAAATAATCTTTGGTCCTGACCGTAATTTAGGAGCTTATGTCATGAAGAAAACCGGTCGCGATATGGTGCTGTGGAATGGAGCATGCATGGTTCATGAAATATTTTCTCAAGATCGTATAGCACAGTTAAGAGCAGCATATCCTGAAGCTAAATTTATAGCACATCCTGAATGTGAAGAACATATTTTAGCGCAGGCAGATTACATCGGATCCACTTCAGGAATGTTAAAATACACGATTGAAAATGAAGCTCAATCATTTATTGTGGCAACAGAATCCGGTATTTTACATCAAATGCAAAAATCAAGTCCTACAAAGACTTTTATTGCGGCTCCGCCGAATAACTTATGCGCCTGCAACGATTGTCCGCATATGAAATTAAATACGTTAGAGAAGCTTTACAACGCTTTGTACTACGAAATGCCAGAAATTGATTTGCCAATGGAAGTCATTCAGCGGGCACAAAAACCAATTGAGCGCATGTTAGAAATATCAGCTCGTCTGGGATTATAAACGAAAAGAAATGTTTGATAACAAAGAGAAAACGAATTTAGACGAATTGGGTGAATTCGGATTAATAAAACACTTAACAGAATCCATCGAATTAACCGAGAAATCTACTGTAAAAGGCATTGGAGACGATGCTGCTGTATTGGATTTTTCGAATAAAAAAACGCTGATTTCTACGGATTTATTATTAGAAAATATTCATTTTGATTTGCGGTATGTTCCCTTAAAACACTTGGGTTACAAAGCAGTTCAAGTCAATCTGAGCGATATTTATGCGATGAATGGAATTGCTTCGCAAATTACTTTTTCGATTGGTCTTTCTTCCAAATTTCCATTAGAGGCAGTAGAAGAAATTTACGAAGGCGCATTGATTGCCTGCAAAAAATACAATGTAGATTTGATTGGTGGCGATACTTCGGCTTCTGCACAAGGATTGGTGATTTCTGTTACCAGTATAGGCTACGCAGACGAAGAAGCGATAACGTACCGTTCTGGAGCGAAAGAAGGTGATTTGTTATGTGTTTCAGGTGATTTGGGCGGAGCTTATGTAGGTTTACAATTATTGGAACGCGAAAAGCAAATCTTTTTAGAAAATCCAAACATCAAACCTGATTTAGAAGGCAAAGATTACATTGTTGAAAGACAATTAAAACCAGAAGCTAGAAAGGATATCGTCGAACTTTTTGAAGCATATGGCATTAAACCAAATGCGATGATTGATGTTTCGGACGGATTGGCATCTGAAATCATCCATATTTGCCAGGCATCGAATGTAGGTTGCAAACTGTATGAGGAAAAAATTCCTTTGGATCCGATGACTTATGAAACCGCTCGTGAATTTGGTCTTGATCCTACCGTTTGTGCATTGAATGGCGGAGAAGATTACGAATTGCTATTTACCGTTCCGCAATCGGACTACGATAAAATTAAAAATCAGCTCGATATTTCCATTATTGGATACATTACTGAACCTAACGAAGGGTATCAGATGATCGCTAAATCTGGATCTGTTCATCCATTAAAAGCCCAGGGCTGGAAAGCTTTTTAGAAAATATTGATTGCCAAAAAGGCTGTTCAAATTACTGAACAGCCTTTATCCACCTACACATAAACATAAAACTATTTTTACTTTGGCATCAATACATGATCAATAACATGTATTGTTCCATTTGATTGCTCTACATCCGCTATAGTTACTTTAGCGTCATTGCCTTTTGCATCTTTTACATAAATATCTTTACCTTTTAACCAGAAAGTTAGATTTTCACCTTGAACGGTTTTCATTACTGCTTTTCCTCCATTTGCCTTAATAGCAGCAAGTACATTAGCTGAAGTAAATTTTCCTGGCAAAACATGATAAGTCAATATTGAAGTAAGCAGTTTTTTATTTTCTGGTTTCACCAAATTGTCCACAGTTCCAGCCGGAAGCATGTTGAAAGCTTCATTTGTTGGAGCAAGCACTGTAAATGGGCCCTTCGAAGAAAGTGTTTCCACTAAACCAGCGGCCTTTACTGCTGCTACAAGCGTTGTATGATCTTTGGAATTCACGGCATTCTCCACAATATTTTTTGATGGATACATTTGTGCACCGCCTACTGTAACTGTTTTTTCTGCAGAATTTTTCTGCGCCATTGCTACATTTCCAAAAAACATAGAAGTAGCTAATAATCCGAGTGTAAATAATTTTGTTGTCGTTTTCATATATTTCCTTGTTGTTTATAGTAATTACGAAAGAATGTTCTAACTGGATTTGTAATCGAACAATATTTTTATAAAATACTTTAAAATCTAAGCTTATATGAAGTAATATAATTGAGATAATCAATGAATTAATAAAACCAATTTTCTATATTTGGGACACTAATTACATACTACTTGAGCCCGATTCACTTTATAGAAGAAGAAACATTGATTACTTTATTGAAAAATAAGGATCAAAGGGCTTTTAATTACCTCTACGATAACTATTCTGGCGCATTGTATGGTTTGGCGCTGCGAATAGTAAAAAGCAAAGAATATACGGACGAAGTTATTCAAAATGTTTTCGTAAAAATTTGGAACAATGCTAATTCATACAATGCTGATAAAGGCAAATTATATACTTGGATTATCAATATTACGCGAAATACGGCCATTGATTACATGCGATCAAAAGGTGTACAAAATGAACTCAAAAACCAATCGCTTCCAAATTTCGTAGATGTAGATAATAAGGAAAAACATAATTTTACTATTTTAGAATCTGTTGATCATATCGGATTCAAAAACGTCCTAAATGAATTGAAATCCGAATGGAAACAACTGATTGAAATGGCTTATTTTGAAGGATATACGCAACAGGAAATTGCCGTAAAATTAGATATTCCTTTAGGAACTGTAAAAACTAGAACGCGAAATGCGTTAATTGAATTAAAAGAGATACTTAAAGAATATAAGTAAACGTGAATATTAAAGAATACATATCGTCAGGCGTTATTGAAGCTTATGTACTAGGACTTGCTACTGAAGAAGAAGCAAGTATCCTGCAGTGCATTCGCAAAAATAACAGCGAGGTTGAGCAGGCTATTCTTGATGCACAGCTTATCCTTGAAGATTTTTCGACAGCGCAAGCAGTAGCTCCGCCTGTTGAACTAAAAGATGCTATTTGGAGTCAATTGAACCAACAGCCTGTTGATACAACAACAGATAGTTCATTTGGTTTTGATGAGAATGAAAAAGAAGCAAAAGTTGTTCCTATGACCAAGAAAACAACTGATTGGAAAAAATTGGCGATCGCCGCTTCTGTCCTTTTTGTAGCAAGTTTTGGTACAACAATATATTTCCAAAACAAGAGCAAAGAGAATCAAACAGAGTTAAATGCACTCGTAGCAGAAAATAAAGCTACTGCACAATCTCTTGATCAATTAAAAGAGAAATGGAGCTTATTGCAAAATCCGGATCTGAAAACCATCACGTTAGCAGGCGTTGAACAACATCCTGATTTGAAAGCGCATGTTTTCTGGAATACAAAAACTTCCGAAGTTTATCTAAGCAGCGAAAATTTACCGAAAGTTCCTGACGGAATGCAGTATCAGCTGTGGGCAATTGTCGACGGTACACCAGTAGATGCAGGTGTATTTGATTTGACTGATTCCGAAGGAATAAGCAAAATGTTAAAAATTGAGAAGGCCCAAGCCTTTGCAATCACCCTTGAGAAAGCTGGCGGAAACCCAACTCCGACGCTTACTCAATTGTATGTAATGGGTAATATTTAATTACAATTCTTCCTATTTTTCTTAAAGAATCTCTATTGCAATAGATAATATTATTATGCAAAAAAAGATCTGCTCATTTCTGAACAGATCTATTGAAAAAGGGTGATTTTTAACTTAACGTGAGTTCGGTTTAAGCAGCAAGGAATAATTGTTTATCTTGTTGCTCAAACTGAATATTTAAAGAAGGCTTTTTAGGGAAAAAAGAGTATGCCGCTAAAGCTCCTAAAATATTCAACAAGAAGTTGTTTACCGAGCGATGTCTTGTGTGCTGCAATTTGCAAATATTCTTAAGTTCATCATTCACGCACTCGATGATCGCTCTTTTTCTGAGCATAATTTTATCAGTTTGGCTTAGGTTCATTCCCTTCATATTTTTTCTTGGCTTTGTTACCATTTGGACCCCATTTCCCCAAAGGATATCTGCCATTGCTTTAGAAATATAGCCTTTGTCTCCATACAGTTTTCCGAAAATATCTTTGGTCATATCCATCATATGTTTTAGATTTCTGTCGTCTACATTGCCCTTAGTAAGGTAAAATGAAAGAATATCCCCTTTGTCATTGATTATCAGATGAAGCTTGAAGCCATAAAACCAACCAATTGAACATTGTCCACGCTCGGCTACATCTTTAAAAACTTTATGCTGATGGATCCTTCTGTTATGGCACACTTTGATGTGCGTTGAATCAATGAAATTGATGCCATTGCTTTTTCCCAAACAGCGCATTTTTACAAATAACATAAACAGCATGGCACATCGGGGCTGCAGTTCTACAAAACGGTTATAAGTTGTTAGGCCGGGAAACAGATCTTTCATATGCGGCAAAGCATAATGTACATAAAAAGACTTCAGATTGGTGAACTGACCGTTATGGAACAGTACCATAAGGCTGATCATTTCGCTTTGACAAAGTCCAGTTTTACGGTTGCGCATACCTAATTTTTTGTCCTCGATTCGCTTTTCTTCCAAAATTGGCTGAATTTCTTTACAGAAATCATCCACCTTAACGAAAATTTCAATAACTTTATCTCTAAGCATGGGCTTGATTTATAATTGTAATAATTTGGTTGTCAACTAATTATATACAAAAATCAAGCCTTTTTTGTCTAAAACCCCAACTATTTTAAACTTTTTCTTATCCCGAACTCACGTTAACTTAACAAAAATTTATACAATAAATAATTTTGCAATGTTTAAAACATCTGGAGCAGCTAATGCTTCATCAAATGATTGCGTTGCAGCATTTGTTGATATCTTGCCCCCGACCCCATTTAATGAAGTAATATCAACTTCCGCTTGGATTTTATTGTCCTCGCCCATATAAACTGCATCTACCGCAGCGCCGATTCCGCTATCATTTGCGCCCGTAATCCAAGGCTTTTGATTTGCGGCAGCTCCACCTCTAGCTCTACGCATTTGGCGAATATGCGAAGCATGTCTTGCCTCTACGGAATGGATTTGTAAAGCAGCGGTCAGTACGACCTGATTGCCTTTCAAAATTCCAGCTTGTCCTTTATAAGCACGCACGCCTGTGTCTTCGAAAGCTTGAGCTAGAGCAAGAAACGTATCGTAGTTGCTAAAAACGTCTGCAAAAGTTCCTTTTGCTGTAAAATCGAATGTGGGTTTAGATACTGCGTTGTTACCTAACACGCTTTTCAAAAAATTCACGTGAGCAACTTCATGGTCTCTGATCGTTGCAATTGCACCCGCTGGTTTTCCTGAAGGAACTAATCCTGAAGCAGCAGCGCCCAATGTGTAATATTCAGCCTCCAAATATTCTAATGTTAAGGCATAATTTAATACACCGTTCACATCGGTTGGAGCAGACTGGCTGTACGCTTTTTTAAATAAATCACTGATAACAAAAGGCATAGCTGCCAATGTTACTTTTTTGCCGAATGAAGCCATGTTGCGTATTGCTTCACGTCTTGGGCTTACTCGCTCGTTGAATTCTGGATCAACTTGAGCAATCGTATCGAATATATTAAATAAATTCATAGCTGTTAAATTAGTAGGTTGGTAAATCTTTTACATCGATTTTCGACTTGATGAATGGCGCTGCCGCTTGAAGAACCAGCGTAGGGCTTTTGGAAACATCCAAACCATTGCTGTCGATTACTTCAGAATTTGCAAAACTTCCATTATCGATCAAATCACGAACTAAAGCAGCATGTCTTGCTTCAACAGAAACAATTTTTCCTGCCAATAATAGATAAGCTTCATTTTTAATTAGCCATCCTGCTCCATTATAAGCAGAAACACCTAAATCTTCAAATGTTTTGGCTGTCGCCAATACCGTATCTCTACTAGAAAAATTAACTGCTGAGAAATTGAATTCAAGTTGGCTAATTGCATTTTTACCTAAAGCTGTTTTGAAGAATTCGCGATGCGCGATTTCGTGATCACGAATATCGGTCAAATATGCTTTTTCCAAATCGGAAGCTCCTGTGTAAAATGAATTAGCTACTTGCGTATAAAAGGCAGCTTCAAGCTGTTCCAATGCGTAGGCATAATTTAAAATAGCGATATCACCACTACCAAAATAAAAAGCGTTTCCGCCATTATCTATAGGGTCATCGTTTTTATCACAAGCTCCCAAACTAAGCACGGCAATACCCGCAGCGCTAGCGCCTGCATATTTTAAGAAGTCTCTTCTTCTCAACCGGCCATTATCAAGCATGTTGTCTTGCTCAATTTCAGCTGGATTTTTTTTGGATAGATTTTCCATAAAAGAATGATTAATGTTTATAATTCTTGTGTTTAGAATTATCTACGAAAAACTCTTTTGAATGGATTTCTAAAAGTAGAACTAAATTATAATAGTCTGTAAATAAATAGTTTAAAATGTGTTTTTTAAAATTACGTCTGAATAACTCCAACATTATACCGCTCCGTAATCGGACTGTGGTTTGCCGCTTCGATTCCCATGGAGATTACTTTGCGCGTTTCTTTGGGGTCAATGATTCCATCCACCCATAAACGTGCGGCAGCATAATACGGGCTTAGTTGCTCGTTATAGCGGTCTTCGATTGTTTTTAGTAAAATATTTTCTTCATCAGGAGTCAATGAAGTTCCTTTTGCTTTTAAAGCCGATTCCTGAATTTGCAATAAAGTCTTTCCTGCGGCCGCGCCACTCATTACAGCAAGCTGTGATGTTGGCCAAGCATAAATTAAACGAGGATCGTATGCTTTCCCGCACATCGCGTAATTGCCTGCCCCATAACTATTGCCAACAATAAAGGTGAACTTAGGAACAACGGAATTAGCCATTGCATTGACCATTTTTGCGCCATCTTTAATAATTCCGCCATGCTCTGAACGGCTCCCTACCATAAAACCGCTAACGTCCTGAAAAAATACCAACGGAATTTTTTGCTGGTTGCAGTTCATAATAAAGCGAGCAGCCTTATCCGCCGAATCGGAATAGATTACACCGCCCATTTGCAGTTCAGTCGAATTCCCTGGTTTTTTGGCTTTCACGATTTCGCGCTGATTCGCAACAATTCCTACCGCCCAACCATCTATTCTCGCCAGCGTACAGATAATAGTCTTGCCATAATCCTTTTTGTACTCCTCCATGGAATCATCATCCACGATGCATTTGATGATTTCAAGCATGTTGTAAGGTTTCGTACGGTCACTTGGCAGAATATCATAGATTTTTTCTGCTGGATAGCTTGGTTTTACGGCTTTAATTCTTGAAAATTTTGCTGTTTCATTTTCGCCAAATTTGTCGATTACATTTTTTATAGCATCTAAACAGCTTGCATCATTTGGATATTTGTTGTCAGTCACACCTGAAATCTCTGTATGTGTCTTCGCGCCGCCTAAAGTTTCATTGTCAATCACTTCGCCGATGGATGATTTCACCAAATAAGATCCCGCAAGAAAGACAGAACCTGTTCCTTCCACTATAAATGCATAATCTGACATAATCGGAAGGTATGCGCCCCCGGCTACACAGCTACCCATAATGGCCGAAATCTGCGGAATGCCCATAGACGACATTTTTGCATTGTTTCTAAAAATACGCCCGAAATGTTCTTTGTCTGGAAAAATTTCATCTTGCATCGGCAAATACACGCCCGCAGAATCCACTAAATAGATGATCGGAATGCGATTTTCCATTGCGATCTCTTGAGCGCGAAGATTCTTCTTTGCCGCTATCGGAAACCAAGCTCCGGCTTTCACCGTTGCATCATTCGAGACAACGATGCAAATACGCCCTTTTACATAACCCATAACGATGGCGACGCCTCCATTTGGACAGCCTCCCTCTTCTTGATACAACCCTTCACCAGCGAACATACCAATTTCAATGTAATCAGAGTGTTCATCCAAAAGATAAAATATACGTTCCCAAGCCGTCATTTTTCCTTTTTCTTTATGCTTTTCAATTCGCTTCAAACCGCCTCCTAATTTTAGGTCTGCTTGTTTTTTTTGTAAATTGGCAATTAATTCTTGTATCATGTAGATTTGATAATTTGTTAATTTGACGGGTTAAAAATACGTTAATTTTGTAATTAATTTAATTTTGATGATATATCTTTTTATATATTTGAAAAATTAAAGAACCAACAATAAATTTTTATGATACAAGATATGTTTAATGCCGAGGAAAAGCAAATGGAAATGATTCGTGAAAGTGCTAGAGGCTTTGCTGAAACCTATATTCGTCCTCATATAATGGAATGGGATGAGAAACAGATTTTCCCTGTTGAATTATTCAAAAAATTAGGAGAATATGGATTTATGGGAATTATTGTGCCTGAAAAATACAATGGTTCCGGATTAAGCTATCAAGAATACATCACAATTTTGGACGAGATATCTAAAGTCTGCGGTTCAATCGGGCTATCCGTTGCGGCCCACAATTCTTTATGTACCAATCATATTCTGTCCTTCGCTAACGAAGAGCAAAAGCAAAAGTATTTGCCTAAATTAGCTACTGGAGAATGGCTTGGTGCTTGGGGTTTGACCGAGACAGGTTCGGGTTCGGATGCTGGCGGTCTAACAACAACAGCTGTTGAGGATGGAGATTATTATGTCTTAAACGGTTCCAAAAACTTTATTACCCATGCCATCAGTGGCGATGTTGCGGTCGTGATTACACGCACGGGCGAAAAGGGCGATAAAAAGGGAATGACAGCATTCATTATTGAAAAAGGAACACCTGGATTTTCAGCAGGTAAAAAAGAAGATAAATTGGGAATGCGCGCTTCTGAAACAGCCTGTCTGTTTTTTGATAATTGCCGGGTTCACAAGGACCAAATCGTAGGAAACGTTGGTGAGGGATTTGTTCAAGCCTTGAAATTATTGGATGGAGGACGTATTTCAATCGCTGCGCTATCTTTGGGAATCGCTCGCGGCGCTTACGAATGCGCGTTGAAATATGCGAACGAAAGAGAACAGTTCAACCAGAAAATCTTTAATTTCCAAGCGGTATCGTTTGAATTAGCAGAGATGGCTACGAAAATTGAAGCTTCTGAGTTATTGACCAGACAAGCGGGTTATTTAAAAGATGCTGGTAAAAAAGTAACCAAAGAGGGAGCGATGGCTAAGTTATTTGCTTCTGAGACGGCGGTTCAAGTATCGAATGAAAGTGTGCAGATCCATGGCGGTTATGGGTTCACGAAGGATTATCCTGCCGAGAAATTCTTTCGCGACGCGAAATTATGTACCATTGGGGAAGGAACTTCTTCGATTCAGAAAATGGTGATTGCTAGAGAAATTAGTAAAGATGTCAAATAAAAAAGAAATCGAATTGGTTGATTGTCCGCGGGATGCTATTCAAGGTATCTCGCATTTTATTTCTACAGAAAGAAAAGTGGACTATATCAATCAGTTGATTGAAAGCAATTTGCTGGATTGTATTGATTTTGGAAGTTTTGTTTCGCCTAAGGCCGTTCCTCAAATGCAAGATACAGCACTCGTAATTGATCGGCTAGATAAAAGCGAAGCGGTTAAATTATTGGCTATTGTGGCAAATGATCAAGGAGCAGAAATAGCAACCAAATTTCCAAAAATCGATTATTTAGGCTACCCTTTTTCGATTTCAGAAACCTTTCAGCAGCGAAATACAAATTCTTCGATCGAAAAATCTATAGAGACGATCAAATCAATTCAAAGCCGAGTTTCCAAAACGAATCAAGAATTAGTGGTTTATCTATCGATGGGATTTGGAAATCCGTATGGCGATTTTTGGAGCAAAGAATTGGTTTTGGATTGGATCGATGTCCTTCAAAAACAAGATGTTAAAAATTTCTCCATTGCCGACACAACAGCTGAAGCTTCTCCTGAAATCATTAAAGAGGTTTTTACGGAAGTTAGCCGAACCTTCGGAAATTTAGAAATCGGTGTCCATTTGCACAGCCGTGTGGAAAATGCACAATTGAAAATCGATGCAGCTTATGATGCGGGTTGCCGGAAATTTGAGGGTGCAATTTTAGGATATGGCGGATGTCCGTTCGCTAAAGACGAATTGGTTGGGAATATTCCGACAGAATTGCTTTTAGAGCGTTTTCAACGTGGAGAATATGCCCAGATAAGTGCGATTATGAACAGTTTTCAAGAAATGATCAAGCAGTAAAATGACGTATAATTTTATAAAGACCAAACTCGACGGACATGTTTTCGAATTAATTTTGGCTAGGCCAGAAAAGCGAAATGCATTTACACCAACAATGGTCAATGAAGTTGCGCACGCTGTTTCAGGAGCAAACAGCAATCAGCAAGTTTATCTTGTGCTGATCAAAGCTGAAGGCTCCGTGTTTTGTGCTGGAATGGATCTGAAAGCTTTTGAAGACCCAACGCAAGATCAGCTTAATCCCTTGATTCAAAACAAAGATTTGTCGCTGGGCGAAGTGTTAGATAAGTTGAACAAACCCTCTATTGCAATCATTGAGGGCGATGTCTTGGCAGGAGGATTTTTAATTGCTTTATCGGCTACATTTATTTTAGCTAAAAAAGAAGTAAGGTTCAGCCTTCCTGAAGTGAAACTGGGAATTTTTCCGTTTCAGGTTATGGAATCCTTGCTTAAATATTTGCCAGAACGTTTGGCCCTGCAGATCTGTTTGAGCGGAGAAGTTCTATCATGTAGCAAAGCAAAAGAATTGGGCATTGTGTACGATTTTTTGGAAGAGGATACCTTGTCAATTCACATTCATCAATTGCTTCAAAACAGTCCTTTCGCGATGCAAAAGGGAATAATTGCCGTCAAAGAGCAACGAGAAATTCCTACTCAGGATAAATACAATTTCTTATTAGCGAAGCTAAATGAATTGAAGGATTCCAAAGATGCAAAAGAAGGCATATCGGCTTGGAAGGAAAAGAGAAAGCCCGACTGGAAGAATGAATAAGAAATATTAAAATTATCGCCTTTCAATCCAAAAATTGTTATAACCCAATCCAACTTGGATATCAATCAATTCTTGCTGAAGCATTTCTAAAACAGCCAAAAAATTATACACAAACTGAACTTTGTTTTCAGAATTCTTCTTGATCAGGTTAAAATCCAGTTTTTTATTGATTTCGATAAGCTTGGTTAAGGTAAATTTTTGTGCTTCAATAGTATAAGGATAGCTAACGACGGTATGCCTAACCTCTTCAACCCGATTTTTATAACTGAACATCAATTTGCTATACACCATCAATAGTTTATACAAATCAAATTGCGCCAGCTCTTCTTCTGCCGAAGAAGATTTTTTAACTCTCTTCAGATCCGCTTGAATATTTGCCCGTTCAACAAGTTTCGAACGGCTATTTTCCAAGACCCTCAGCTCTTCACAAACTTGTTTAAACTGTTTATAGAGCAAAAGTTTGCGAATCAAGTCTTCCTTCAAATCCAATTCGTTGCCATCGGCATCGATGGGTTGGCGAGGCAAAAGCATTTTAGCCTTTATTCGCATCAAGGTCGCGGCGACGACGATAAATTCGCTCGCTAAATCCATATTCAGCGTCTGCATATGATGCAAGTAATCCAAAAAATCATCGGTTATTTTGGAAATCGGAATATCATGGATGTTTAGCTCATCCCGTTCAATAAAGAAGAGAAGCAGGTCGAAAGGCCCTTCAAAATGAGGTAAAATAATTTGGTAATTCGCTTCCGACATATCATTCAAAAATAATGAAAATAACGGAATGAAGCTCTTGTCAAATAAGCCATAACACAAGTTATGTAAACTTTTATTTGTGTATATTGTTCTATTGTTTGTATAATAAATTGTTACTTTGTAAATAATTTTTGTAATAAAAAAAGCCCATGCAAATAGAACCAGGCGCATTGCTTAAACAGATTAATTACCCCGCAGACCTTAGAAATCGCAAAGAAAGCGAATTGGAAGAGGTTTGTAAGGAATTAAGGCAGTATATAATTGATATGGTTTCCGTAAATGGAGGTCATTTTGCAGCAAGTTTGGGTGTTGTTGAGCTTACCGTGGCGTTACATTATGCATTGAATACACCCTATGACCAAATTATTTTTGACGTAGGTCATCAGGCTTATGGCCATAAAATATTAACCGGTAGACGAGATGTTTTTGAAACGAATCGTCTGTTGGGAGGCATATCTGGATTTCCGAAACGTGAAGAGTCACCTTATGATGCTTTTGGCGTTGGCCATTCGTCGACGTCTATTTCCGCTGCTTTAGGAATGGCGGTTGCTTCGCAATACAAGGGCGAAACAGACCGTCAGCACGTTGCTATTATCGGTGACGGAGCATTAACGGGCGGAATGGCATTTGAAGCGTTAAATCATGCAGGGATTGAGAAATCAAACTTGATTGTGATTCTGAATGACAATTGTATGTCCATCGACCCGAATGTTGGCGCATTGAAAGAATATTTGACAAGCATGACCACTTCGAAAACGTATAATCGTTTTCGGGATGATGTTGCTGCGGTGTTGACAAAAATTTCTGAAATTGGGCCTGATGCTTTTGGGATTGTTAAGAAAATCGAAAAAGCGATCAAAGGTTCTTTATTAAAAAACTCGAACCTCTTTGAATCACTTAATTTTAGGTATTTCGGACCAGTTGATGGCCATGATGTAAATAAGCTCGTTAAGACTATTGAGGATTTAAAGCACATACCTGGACCAAAATTGCTGCATGCAGTAACGATTAAAGGAAAAGGATATGCGTTAGCCGAAAAAGACCAAACGAAATGGCACGCGCCAGGTTTGTTCGATAAAATAACAGGAGAGATAAAAAAATCGACTTCCGACAAACCACAGCCACCAAAATATCAAGATGTTTTCGGACATACCATTGTGGAATTAGCAGAGAATAATCCCAAAATCATGGGTATTACGCCTGCGATGCCTTCTGGTTCTTCATTGAATATTATGATGGCAGAAATGCCTACTCGCGCTTTTGACGTAGGTATCGCCGAGCAACATGCTGTTACGTTTAGTGCAGGTTTGGCGACTCAGGACCTAGTTCCTTTTTGCAATATCTATTCATCATTTATGCAAAGAGCCTACGACCAAGTCATCCACGATGTGGCATTGCAGAAGTTGAATGTAGTATTTTGTCTAGATAGAGCGGGATTGGTCGGTGCAGACGGACCGACGCATCACGGGGCATACGATATCGCCTTTATGCGATGTGTTCCTAACATGACGGTTTCATCTCCGATGAATGAAGAAGAGCTGAGGAACCTCATGTACACTGCGCAACTGGACAAAAAAGGGCCATTTGTAATTCGCTATCCTCGAGGAAATGGCGTTATGGTGGATTGGAAGAAACCATTTAAAGAAATTCCGATAGGAAAAGGACGAAAAATATGTGATGGCGAAGGGTTGGCTGTTTTAAGTTTCGGTCATGTAGGCAACGAAGTTGTTAAAGCCTTCAAAGAATTAGCTGAAAAAGGAATCCACCCCGCCCATTATGACTTGCGCTTTGCAAAACCTTTGGACGAAGCCATGTTGCATGAGGTTTTCAAAAAGTTTGATAAAGTCATTACGATTGAAGATGGAACGATTACAGGAGGCGTAGGTTCTGCGGTGTTAGAATTTATGTCTGCAAATGGATATCAAGCACAAGTTATCCGTTTGGGAATCCCTGACCAAATCGTGGAGCAAGGAGAACAAAAAGAATTGTGGCAATTGTGCCGGTATGACGCAACCGCTGTTGTTGAGGAGATTGTCAAATTGGTTAAGCCAATCAAGGCCGACTTTATGGTCGGTTAGCATAAAGTTTTACAGAAGCCCACAAGAATTTTCCGGAGTCATGGGAGATTCTTGTGGGCTTTTTCATTTTAAAATAAAGGCTAATTTTCGTTAAAAAAAGGTAAAAAACTCATTCGTAAAATCTTTATCTACAATTTAATTTTATCAAGTAAAGTTTTCCACAGTAGACGCTTACGAATTAAAAAGCTCCAAAATAAATCTGTTTAAACACGATAAAAAATCCTAGTGTTAATAAAATATTTTGGTCAAAAAATCAGCTTCTAAAATCGATAAAAAATTAATGTAAATAACTGAACAATAGTGATTTGATATTTTTTTTACTTTTTAGTTTTTATCATCAAAAAATTTTGTCATCTTCGTTGTAAGCGAAAGTTTTACACAAAAATTTTCTCAAATATTGGTTTTCAAGTTATTAACAAAATAGGAATGGAAAAAACGTATACAAGTGTTTGGAATAGCTGTCTTCAGGTAATAAAAGACAACATTCCTGCGCAAAGTTTCAAAACATGGTTTGAGCCTGTGAAGGCAGTTCGTCTTGAAGGAAACGTTTTAACAATTCAGGTTCCAAGTTTATTTTTTTACGAATGGTTGGAAGAGCATTATGTTGGTATTCTTAGAAAAACGGTAAAGAAGTTTTTAGGTGAGCAAGGCCGATTGGAATACAACATTGTCGTAGAAAAATCTTCATCCACTCACCCTTATACCACCAACATTCCGTCGAACGGAAATGGTGCAGAAGGAAAGAAACAATCTATTCCGGTTCCCGTAGCCTTAAACAAAAACATAAAGAATCCTTTTGTAATTCCAGGACTGAAGAAATTACAAGTAGACCCTCAATTAAATCAAAATTATTCGTTCGATAACTTTATTGAAGGTGAATGTAACCGTTTGGCTCGTTCTGCGGGATATGCTGTAGCGAATAAACCAGGTGGAACATCGTTTAACCCCTTGATGATTTATGGTGATGTGGGTTTGGGAAAAACACATTTGGCGCAAGCCATCGGTAACGAAATCAAACGTAATCTTCCCGATAAGTTGGTTATTTATGTTTCTTGTGAGAAATTCTGTCAGCAATTCGTCGACTCGCTAAAGAACAACACAATCAATGATTTTGTGAATTTTTACCAAGCGATGGATGTGATTATTATGGACGATGTTCATAATTTCGCCGGCAAAGAAAAGACACAAGATATATTCTTCCATATTTTTAACCATTTGCATCAATCAGGCAAGCAGATTATCTTAACGTCGGATAAAGCGCCAAAAGACCTTTCAGGGCTTGTAGAGCGTTTGCTAAGCCGGTTTAAATGGGGTTTGTCTGCAGACATTCAGATTCCTGATTTAGAAACCAGAATGGCTATCTTGAAAAAGAAAATGTATTCTGACGGTATCGAATTGCCAGACAATGTGGTTGAATATGTTGCGAATCAGATTGACAACAGCGTCCGGGAATTAGAAGGGGCTATGGTTTCTTTATTGGCGCAATCAACATTAAACAAAAAAGAGATTGATTTAAATCTGGCAAAATCCATGCTGAAGAACTTTGTGAAAAACTCACACAAGGAAATCTCGATGGAATACATTCAAAAATTGGTTTGCGAATACTTCGAAGTGCCTGTTGAAATGGTAAAATCGAAAGTCCGTAAACGCGAGATTGTTCAAGCAAGACAAATTTCGATGTATCTGGCCAAAAACCACACGAAATCTTCCTTAAAAACGATTGGTAATTTCTTTGGAGGCAGAGACCACTCAACGGTAATCTATGCTTGCCAAACGGTTGAAGATTTAATTGAAACGGATAAAAAATTCAAGACATACGTGAACGATATTCAAAAGAAATTAAAAACTTCTTAATCATAATCGCTCTGAAACGAAACAAGAGGCTGTATCAAAAGTAAAATTGAAGTTGGCTTTACAAAATAAAATTTGGCCATCAGATTAAGGTGACTGTTTACATAGAAAAAACGGGCAATTTTCACATCGAAAATTGCCCGTTTTACTAACTTTAATCATTTGCTCAAAACTTAATTTGGCAAAAGATGTTCAAAATTGATTTATGATACAGCCTCTTGTTTTTGTTATGATACGGTCTTGTTGCTTAAAATGCAGCTACAGTATCTTGTTTTACTGGTTGTACCTTATCTACTTTTTTAGCTTGTCTTTCCTTCACAATTTCCGCATAAATCGGTTTTTGCTCATCTGTTAATTGCTCAACGATTTTTGCATCTGTTGTAGCCCAGATTGTGTTCAATTGTTCTTTTAATACATCCGGCGACAATGTTTTATCCTCTTTCAAAGCGTGCTTTGCTTTTGTTTGCTCAAGAATAATTGGATAAATCGCTTGTTGCTGTGTTTCTGTAAGCGTTAGCTTTTGTGTTAATTCAGCTACAGCTTCTACTGCTTTTTGTTCAGGGTTCGCTTGTTGTGCAAATGTTAATGTTATTGCAAATAAGAATGATAGTCCTGTTAAAATTAACTTTTTCATGTTTTTTTATTTTAGTGAAAAATTCTGTTCATTTACTTAATCTATATACATAACAGGAAAGTTGTGTTATTTATTGTAAATTAAGTATCAGGTTTGTTACAATTTAACCTTTCTTAACAGAATAGCAGGCATAAATACTTGCTTAAAACAGAAAAACGGAATAAAAAAACAATGAGATAACGATAATCAAAACGGAAATGAATAAAGGCATTCAGCTCCGCTGAGAAATAATCCTGCGGATTTATTGGACAAAAAAAGACCGCATTATTCCTGCGGTCTTTTCGGTAAAATCAGATGAGTGATTGTTATCTTCCTCGTCCAGCCCCCCTGCCTTTGTTTTCCTTTTGAAACTCTTCAAACTTTGGAAGTTGTTCGGGCGTCAAGATAGCCTTGATTTTTGCTTCCTTTTTGGTATTCAAATCTTTCATAGATGACATGGCGGCCTCTCGGTCACCACCCGCATTTTTAAACAATTCATTTTGGGCTTGAGCAGATTCCAAAGCATATTTATAAACTGAAACTTTCTGTGCCTGATTTAATGCCAATTTTTCATTTAGCTTCTCAACTTCCTTTTGTGCCCGTTGTTCTGGAGTGGAATTATCTCGTCCGCCTCCTCCTCGTTGTTGAGCAAAAGAAATGCTCAGTCCAGCAAAAATAACGGCTATCAACAAAATTAACTTTTTCATAAATTCTCCTTTTTTTTATAAAGTTGAGCATAAAAAGTAGAAGTAAATACCAGCAAACAAAAGTTTAGGAAACATTAACTTCCATTAAGGTATATTAACACTGTCTGTTAAATTAGAGCGCTTTATTGATTAATTCGTCAAAATGATTGGCATGCTCCAAGGCCTGTTGAATGGGTTGGATGTATAGAGGAAATTGACTAAAAACGGAACTTGGGATACGCTGAAAATCCTTTTCAGTCGTTAGGATGATTTTTTCTGGGTTAGCTAAACTATCGAATGCTTTTTTGATTTTATCAAAATCAGACTCTTCAAAAGCATGGTGGTCCGAAAAGCGAACGTGTTCAACCGACTTCGAAATTGGAGTCAAGTACTCAAGAAGCGGTTTTGGGTTTGCTATTCCAGTAAATAAAAGAATGGATGTATTGCTTAAGTCGGTTTCTAAAACATTTCGCTTCGCGGAATGAATAGGAAGATAGCTGATTTTAGAATAAAAAATCGGACTGTTCGAGTACCGCTTGATTTTATGCTCAATCTTCCTTTTTTCATTTTCAGAAATAGCCGAAGGGCATTTTGTGATAACAATGCAATCTGCACGTCTCGTCTGGCTCATCAAATCCCTAAAATTTCCTGTCGGCAAGGGCATTCCAAACGACAATAGCGATTCAAAATCGAATAGCAATATCGAAAATTTTGGTTTTAGTTTTCGATGCTGAAAAGCATCATCTAGAATGATGACATCATGATTCTGCTCCAATTGTTCAACGCCAAAGCAACGGTCTTCACAAACCGCAACAGTAATTTCAGGAAATTTTCGTTTGAACTGAAGTGGCTCATCCCCGACTTCGTCGGCGGTAGATGCGGTATGAACCAAAGCAAATCCCTTGGTTTTACGTCCGTAGCCACGGCTTAAAGTGGCAACCTTTTTTGAGTCTTTCAGCAGCGAAATTAAGTATTCGACCATCGGACTTTTCCCCGCCCCTCCGACAACTAGGTTCCCAACCACAATCGTTGGAATAGCAAACTCACGGCTTTTAAACAGCTGGATATCGTACAGCTTATTCCGAATCCACAAGATGCTTGCGTAAAGCGCTGAGAACGGAAGTAAAAGCCACCGAAGCGCAGCCATTATTTTTTTACTAATTTTATGCCAACGTCACTGACATCGAGCAGTGGGTTTTCTCTCATGTTTTGTTCAATACCAAAGGTATAGGTTCCGGTATCTGGAAATGAATAATTCTCTTTATACAAAACCTGATGTTCATATAAGCTTCCAGCATCATTTCCAGTCCATCGACCATCCAGCTCTGCCAATTTTAGTTCGATTCGATTCGCGGTATCGGCTAAGGCAGGTCCAGATTCATGGATTCGCAGGAACACATTCGAAAAATCATATTTATCCGTATTGCGGAGATTTACATAAACGGCATACAAAGCATTTTTGTCTTCGATATGCACAGGAAACTCTTTGATATCGCCATACTCCCAGCGTCTGTTCAGAATTGGCGTGTTTTTTTCATAAAACACAGCCTCTTGACAAGAAGAAAAGAGGAAGAGTACGAAAATAAAAAAGCAGTATGTTTTCATGTTATGCTCTCGCAGCATCTCCGGCATTTCCGTCGGGAGACCTTGGGTTCTTTTTGTTTTTATTAAATCGTCTTTTAGGCTTTTTAGGCGCATCATCCTTCGCTTTTGGAGCAGCATTTGCGTCAGTTTTGACTTGCTGTTGCTTCGCTGGCGCTTTCTTCGTTTGCTCAGGTTTCGCTGCGGTATCTGCCGAAGCTTCCTTTTTAGCCTTTGGTTTGTTCTTGCGTTTTTTCTTGCGGTTGCGCTCGTCTAAACGAGTCAAACTATCTTGTCCGACTACATTTTCGTAATCGAATACCACAGCTTTGTGCACCTCTTCTTGGACGACGATACCAATCAATTCATCTGGTTTCTTTCCAGCTTTGTTCATTTCCGAAAACTCACGGACTTTTTCAACCGTTAACGGAATCCAATTTTCAGCTTTCGGGTACGAAAACCACATGGTCTTTTTGAAGATGTCGGTTTTTTGAAGATAAGCAACACCGATTGCTGTCTCGATGCGTTCCACATGATTAGGAATATCTTTCAACGCGTCCATATAACTGTCCAATTCGTAGTTCAGACAGCATTTTAACTTGCCGCATTGACCCGCCAGTTTCAGCGTGTTCAATGACAGATTTTGATAGCGCGCCGCGGCTGTAGAAACCGTTTTAAAGTCCGTCAGCCATGTCGAACAGCATAACTCTCGGCCACAGGAACCAATTCCGCCTAAGCGGCTTGCTTCCTGACGCATACCAATCTGGCGCATTTCAATTCGGATTCGGAAAGATTCAGCCATGCGCTTAATCAGCTCTCTAAAATCCACACGGCCTTCGGCCGTATAATAAAATGTCGCTTTGGTTTTGTCGCCTTGATAGTCGACATCCGAAATTTTCATCGACAAGCCGAGCTCCAGAGCAAGATTTCTTGCGCGGTGCATCGTTTCCCATTCCAAATCCTTTGCCGCCTGAAATTTAGCAACATCCGATTCATTCGCTTTGCGATAAATCTTTTTGACAACTTCGTCTTGAGGAACTTTATTTTTCTTCAATTGGAGACGAACCAATTCGCCGGTCAGCGAAACATGGCCGATGTCGTAACCGCCCGCATTGGGCTCGACAGCAACCATCTCTCCCATTTCCAGGTAAAGATTGTCAACATTTACAAAAAATTCCTTCCGAGAGCCCTTAAAACGGACTTCTACGATATCAAAAGGTTTATAGTTAGATGGCAAATCCATGTCGGAAAGCCAATCGTATACATCTAATTTATTACATCCGCTGGTCATACAGCTGCCGTTATTCTCGCAGCCTGAAGGAATAGCTCCTGGCGTTTTTGTGCCGCAGCCTCCACCGGATGCGCAACTTCCACATCCCATATTTTCTATTATATATATTGAGTCCCTTGCGGGAACGTATTGTATTTAAACAGTAAAACTAACTGCAAAGATAAATCTAAAAATAATATTTTAGGATTCGCATTTCTTTCTACAGAATAATGCGTTTTTTCTAATTCATCAATTGCGACCTCTAACTGTTCAAGTGTAAATAATTTACTAAATCGCTGCACAAAATCCAATTCTGGATTCTGTAAATAAACCATGCTGGACAATCCTTGATTCTCCAGAACGATTTGACGCATAATATTTATGCTGTAAAAAATAAAGTTCTTCTGATTCTCCCTGCCTAATTTGGAAATTTCGTTTTCACAGATGTGAATGATGGAAAGCCCCGAATCATTGACAATGAAACGCAACCACCGAATCAGCAGGTCAAAATGCTGATGAACTTCATCTTGAATAAGGTTTAATGCTTCTTGCATGTTGCCTTCGGCAATGAATGCAATTTCATTTGCTCGAGCGGAATCAATGTTTTTCTCATCTATAAGATAGTTCTTGATTTCGTCGAGACTGAATTTATTAATTTTAACCAGTTGAGTTCTGGAGATAATTGTATTTAAAATGCGGTCCTGATTTTCGGAAACCAACAAAAAAAGCGTTTTTTCAGGAGGTTCTTCAATCAGTTTCAACAAGGCATTGCCTTCTTTTTCCAAATATTCGGGCAACCACATAATCAGCACTTTGTATTCGGCTTCGAAAGCTTTTAAACTCAGTTTTTTGATAATATCATGTGCTTCCGCAATATTGATGTTGGCTTGTTTGTTGTCTCCGCTTAAGTTTTCACGCCAAGCATTCAAACTTAAATATGGGTTTGACAGAAAAGCATTGCGCCATTCTTCGATGTAGGTAGTTGCCACATCGGTAGACCCTTTAGCAAAGAAAGGATAAGAAAAATGCAAATCCGGATGGATGAGCTTCTCATATTTCCGACAGGAGGAACATTGGCCACAGCTGTCATTTTCTAGCTTATTTTCACAATTGAGGAATTGTGCGTATGCAACCGCCAGGGCTAAACTTCCCGAACCTTCAGGGCCTATAAAAAGCTGTGCATGGCTAATCCGATTTGTATTAATCGTGTTAACCAGTCTCTCTTTTATAGATTCGTGTCCGACAATGTTTTTAAACTGCATAGTTCTTTGCACAAATGTACTAAATTAAACTTTCGCTTAACTAAATTATACGGCATTAGGCAAATTTCAATGCATAAAATTTAGATTCTTTTCTGTATTATTGCATATTAAAACTTAATTATAAGTAATGAGATTTATTGTTTCTACATCCATATTATTAAAACAATTACAGGCCATCAGCGGCGCTTCGAGTACAAGCACGGTGCTTCCTATTTTAGAAAACTTTTTGTTTGAAATAAAGGATAATATCCTGACAATTTCTGCAACCGATTTGCAGACCAGCATGGTTACTTCTTTACAAATCGAAGCGAAAGAAGAAGGTCGGGTAGCGATGCCTTCGAAAATTTTGATTGAAACATTAAAAACACTTCCGGACCAGCCGGTTGCTTTTTCTGTCGACACAAAAACATTGGCTATCGAAATTTCAGCAGGTGACGGAAAATACAAATTGAGCGGAGAGAATGCAGATGATTTCCCTAAAATTCCAGTTGTAGACAATATTTCAACAGTTTCAATCGGAGCTCCTGTTTTATCAGAAGCAATCAATAAAACTATTTTTGCGGTTAGCAATGACGAATTGCGCCCTGCGATGTCAGGCGTTTTGGTTCAATTGGCTGAGCAATCCATTACTTTTGTTGCAACAGATGCACATAAATTGGTTCGTTACCGTCGTACAGATGTGAGCGCTGAGAAAGCGACATCATTGATTCTTCCAAAGAAAGCATTGAGTTTGCTAAAATCTTCGCTTCCGGTTGACGATGTACAAGTAACGATTGAATATAACAACACAAATGCTTTTTTCACATTTGCGAATATTCATTTAATCTGCCGATTAATCGACGAGCGTTATCCAGATTACGAAGCGGTTATTCCAAAGGTAAATCCAAATAAATTAACTGTTGACCGCGCTCTGTTTTTAAACACACTGCGTCGCGTGGTTATTTTTGCAAATAAAACGACACACCAAGTTCGTTTAAAGATTTCGGGTTCGGAATTGCATATTTCTGCGGAAGACTTAGATTTCTCGAACGAAGCACACGAACGTTTGAGCTGTCAATTCGAAGGTGATGACATGGAAATTGGTTTCAATGCGAAGTTTTTAGTAGAAATGCTGAACAACTTAAGTGGCGAAGAAATTGTGATTGAAATGAGCACGCCAAATCGCGCGGGCTTATTAATCCCAGCAATAAAAGCGGACAACGAAGATGTGTTAATGTTGGTTATGCCAGTGATGTTAAACAACATTTAATCGCTCGGGTTTGGATTTTATTTCAACAATAATCGACTTCATCCTACACATTGATGACCATTTAGTCGACATCGTTAATAATTATCAGACGTGGACTTATTTAATTCTGTTTCTAATAATTTTTGCTGAAACAGGCTTGGTGGTTACGCCATTTTTACCGGGAGACTCTCTTCTGTTTGCCGCAGGCATGTTAGCGGCGCAGCCGAATGAACTAAATGTATGGCTGTTAATTATTATTTTATTGGTCGCGGCCATTACGGGAGATTCGGTGAATTATTCAATCGGGAAAAACTTCGGGTTGCGAATCACGAATTTCAGGCTGTTCGGAAAACAAATGGTCACCGAAGCTCAAATTGCCAAAACACATTCATTCTATGAGAAATACGGAAGCAAAACGATTGTAATTGCTCGTTTTGTACCGATTGTTCGCACATTAGCGCCTTTTGTCGCTGGCGTTGGCCGAATGAATTACGGAACCTTCTTCACCTATAATGTCGTAGGAGCAATTCTATGGGTCGTAGGAATCACATTGGCTGGATATTTCTTAGGAAACATTCCGATAATAAAAGACAACTTTTCAAAGGTGGTGTTGATAATCATCGTACTATCTATACTCCCAATCATATTTGAAGTGGTAAAAGAAAAATTTTTTAAGAAAAAGGAAGCCTAAAGGTTTCCTTTTTTGTTTTAAGAGGTTGTGATATGGAATGGATTCATTCGCTCATTGATTTTGTCTTGCACATTGATGTGCATTTGCTCGAGATTGTCAACAGCTATCAATATTGGACTTATCTGATTTTGTTCCTGATTATTTTCTGCGAAACAGGTTTGGTGGTCACGCCATTTCTACCCGGCGATTCGGTTCTTTTTGCTATGGGCGCTTTAATAGCCAAACCCGAAACAGATTTAAGCATCCTGCTGATGCTGTTTTTGTTGATTTTAGGAGCGATTTTGGGTGACTTCGTCAATTATGAAATTGGAAAATATTTAGGGCCGAAAGTATTCAAAGAAGATTCTAAACTATTCAAGAAGTCCTATTTGGAAAAAACAGAACAATTCTATCAAAAGCACGGAAACAAAACGATTATCTATGCGCGATTTGTTCCGATTGTTCGGACATTCGCCCCTTTCGTCGCCGGAATAAGCAAGATGCCTTATCGGAATTTTGGTTTTTATAACATCATCGGAGGCACCTTGTGGGTTTCGCTATTTCTGTTGGTCGGTTATTTTTTCGGACAGATTTCGTTCATAAAAGATAATTTCTCTTTAGTCATTCTGGCGATAATCATTCTTTCTTTGCTTCCTCCTTTATTCGAAATTATTCGGACTAAAAAAAAGTAATTTCCGCCCACATTAAACGTTTATAGAAAGAGAATGTCATAATTGAAAAACCCTATGCGAATATTTTTACTTTTTATTTTACTTTCCTCAACAGCTTTTGCTCAAAAAAAGCAAATTATCACCGACAAAATCCAAGCGAAAAGCGCTTATGAATTGCTAAATGACATTCGGCTCCATCCTGAAAAATACAGAAAAGTATTAGGCATCAGCAACGTCGAATTAATCACGAAAACGAAGCTGGTTTGGAATGACCAATTGGCAAAAGTCGCCGAGTCCAGAGCCTATGACATGGCCAACCGCAACTATTTTGACCATACAAATCCGGATGGTTTTGGGCCAAACTATTTCATTCAGCGGGCAGGCTATCAGTTAAATGCGGATTGGCTTAAAACGAAATCTGCAAATAATTTTGAATCCATAGGCGCCAACCATCCGACCGCCGAAGACGGAATCAAAGCATTGATTATAGGCAAAGGCTCTCCTGGATTTATGCATCGCAAACATTTGCTCGGAATGGATACATGGAATGGTTCCTTGCAGGATATCGGAATCGGTTTCGTGCAGGTGCCCAAAGGAACGGCTTACAAAACCTATCTCTGCGTTATTATTGCGAAGCACGATTGGTAATTTGCGATTAAAATAAGGGCTTTGCTTTTAGTTTTATACCTTTGTATATGATAAAATCAATGACTGGGTATGGAATAGGTTCTCAAGAAACGGAGAAAGTAAAATATTCTGTAGAAATCAAATCACTCAATTCTAAATTTCTGGAATTAAATCTTCGCCTTCCGAAAGCGGTTTCTGACAAAGAATTGTTTTTGCGCGGCGAGTGTGGTAAGCTCATTGAACGTGGAAAAGTAAACATCACGACGAACGTCGAATACAAAGACCAAACCGCCAAAGCATCTGGAATCAATGCAGAATTGCTGAAGAAATATTATGTCCAATTGCAAGATATCGCGTTGGAATTAGGCGGGTCTCAAAATTCGCTATTTCAATTGGCGTTGAACATGCCTGAAGTTGTTTCTTCAAACGAAGAAATCAATGAAGAAGAAGGCGAAATTCTCCTAGATGCATTTTACGATGCGGTTAAATCATTTAATAAATTCAGAGAAGACGAAGGGGCAATCTTAAAGCAAGATTTGCAGACTCGCGTGGAAATGATTTTATCGTTTATGAGCGATGTAGAAGCTGTAGAGGGTGACCGAATTCCATTAATTCGCGAACGCATTAGCCAATACATGGACCAAACGGTTGGGAAGGAAAATGTAGACATGAACCGATTCGAACAAGAATTGATTTACTACATCGATAAATTAGACATTACCGAAGAAAAAGTCCGTTTGCGTAGCCATTGCCATTATTTCATTAAGGCATTGAATGCTTCAGATTCAAACGGCAAAAAGCTAGGTTTTATTTCCCAAGAAATGGGACGCGAAATCAACACGCTCGGCTCTAAAGCAAATAATGCGGAAATTCAACAAATTGTTGTCCGCATGAAAGAAGAGCTTGAAAAAATTAAAGAACAATTATTAAACGTATTATAGAAGAAATGAGCGGAAAATTAATCATTTTTTCGGCGCCTTCGGGAGCAGGCAAAACGACTATTGTAAGGCATTTGTTGAAAACAATGCCAGATAAATTGGCTTTTTCAATTTCGGCAAGCACGCGCGAAGCGAGAGGCGAAGAAGTGCACGGCAAAGACTATTATTTTATCAGCAAAGAGGAATTTTTGCACCGCATTGCGAAGCAAGAATTTATTGAGTTTGAAGAAGTGTATGCAGGAACATTTTACGGCACCTTGCGTGCAGAGGTAGAGCGCCTGTGGGCAGAAGGAAAATCGGTGATTTTTGATATTGATGTCATTGGCGGTTTGCGCCTGAAATCTAAATTTCCGGATGAAGCATTGGCCATTTTTGTCAATCCGCCGTCCTTGGATGTTTTGAAAGAAAGATTGCGCGGTCGCGGAACAGATTCAGAAGAGAAACTGCAAGAGCGTTTTGCTAAGGCAGAGCATGAATTGTCGTATGCAGACCGTTTTGATGTGGTTTTGCAGAACAATGATTTGGAAACGGCTTGCAATGAGGCGGAAGAATTGGTTCGGAATTTTTTGAATTCTTAAATAATGAATAAACAAATCGGATTATTTTTCGGTTCCTTTAATCCTGTCCATATCGGTCATTTGATGATTGCGAGTTACATGGCTAATTTTACGGAATTGGATGAAGTCTGGTTTGTGGTTTCTCCTCAAAATCCATTTAAAGAAAAGAAGAATTTAGGAAATATGTATGACCGATTGGAAATGGTCAATATTGCCTTAGAAAAGTCCGAAAATTTAATAGCTTCTTCCATTGAATTTAACCTTCCTCAACCTTCTTACACGATTGATACGCTAATCCATTTAAATGAAAAATACCCCAACAAGGATTTTGTTTTGATTATGGGCGAAGACAATTTGGTTTCGCTGGAAAAATGGAAAAACTACGAAATCATCTTACGGGATTACAAGATTTTCGTTTATCCGAGACCAAACGCTGGCGAATCCAAACTAAAAGACCATCCTTCCATTACCATCACGGATACGCCGTTAATCGAAATTTCCTCAACATTTATTCGGCAGGCAATTAAGAACGGCAAAAATGTCAAATATTTTACGCCTGATGCGGTAATTGATTTTATCGACAAAAAGGGATTATACCTGTAGCATAGATAACCCGAAAATAAGATAGGGAATAATCCGAGACATTTCTGATAAAATAGCTATATTTAAAAAACGAGCTCATTTTTATGAAAAGAATCCTAGCCTTACTTCCTTTGCTAATCCTCTGTTTTTCTCATTCTTTTGCTCAAGAAGAATATGTTCATTACGAACCCACGGAGGCCGATTACGCTTACCGAGAATTGCGAGCCAAACCATCCATTCCACCTTATGGATTGGATAAGGTAAAAGGTCTGATTAAGAAAGTCACTTTCGCCCCAAGTGACGAAGGCGATGCCGGAATCAGTGCATTATCGGCTTCTCAATACGACGGTCTCTCCCTTCGAGAGAAATTTACCTACACGATGATTCATCCCGAAGCTTATTCACAGAATTGTGCGATTTTTATCTATTCGAAAGATGAACATAAGCTGATTTATTCCTATTTGATTTCTTGGATGGACGAAACCACCTGGAGCGAACGACAAGTGAATTTTCTAAGGGATAACCGTGATTCTGTCATGCAGATTATTCAAGAATCTGTGAATAGAAGCAAACGAATGGGGGTAAACTATAAAGATGCGGTTGTCGAAATCAATGCATGGGAAATGATTCCCTACCTGATTAACTACTACAAAACGAATAAGCAAGATGTGGATGTGCTGACCACCTTATTGTTGTTGATGAAACAAGGAGAATATGCGCCTTTTTTACAATCGGCTTCCTATAGCAAACTGTATGGCTCGGATTACAACTATGAGCGTTACATCAATCTTAATCAAGCAAACGAAGAATTAATTGTCCAAAGAGCCATGGGCTATTACGGAGATAAAATTGCGAATAAATAATTTCAGCAAAGCGAATAAAAAATTCATCGCGGAAACAACAAGAGAATATAACTCTTCAAAACAGAAATAAAATGGATAAATGGTTGATATGTCTATTTCTGATGCTCATCAATTTGCTGAATGCGCAAGCGCAGAATACATTTATTCAAATCCCGGCTGGCGAATATTCCATTGGCCACAGCCAAATCAACGATAATCCTGTTCGAAAAGTGGATACAAAAAGCTTTTCGATTGCATCAACGGAGCTGACCAATGCCGAATTTGAAAAATTTGTCCAAGCAACGAGCCATAAAACCCTAGCAGAACGCTTTCACAATGCGCAAGTATTCGAACCGGGCTTGGAAGAATTCCGATGGCTTCAAGACAGTACGGCCTATTGGCGATTTCCGAATGGCATTTCTCGGGGTGGAATAGAAAATAAAATGGACCATCCCGTTACCTGCATTTCCTATAAAGACGCGATTGCTTACTGCGAATGGGCGGAAGTTCGGTTGCCGACATTGGATGAATGGGAAATTTCCGCCAAAGCGAGAAGCACATCCAATTATTCAGAAGGCATAAGCCAAGAGAACATCAGTGATTTCGCAAATATCTGGCTTGGCAAAAACCATTTGGAAGCCGATACAACGGATGGTTTTATGTATACGTCGCCTGTTGGTTCGTTTAAGCCAAATGCATGGGGATTGTATGATGTTTTTGGCAATGTATTCGAGTTTTGCGAAGGAAGCTTACCGCGAGACAAAGGAAGATTTGTCGCGCATGCGCGCGGAGGCTCTTGGTGGTGCAGTAAAAATGCCTGCTCCGCTTACAATTCCTTTTTTGTCGGCTCGGTAAACCCCAATGCCTCGTTTAGCAATTTAGGATTCCGGGTAGTTAAAAAATAAACTACCTCCCCATCCAACCGCCATCAACAGTCAGAATCGTTCCGTGCACATAATCCGAAGCTTTGGACGCTAAAAAGACTGCTGGCCCTTTAAAATCTTCTGGCTCGCCCCATCGTCCTGCCGGAATGCGCTCGAGAATCGATTTTGAGCGGTTCTGGTCATCGCGCAAAGCCTCCGTATTGTCGGTCGCAATGTAACCCGGCGCAATCGCATTGACGTTCACGCCTTTCGAGGCCCATTCATTCGCGAATGCTTTGGTCAAAGAGCCAATGGCACCTTTCGACGCCGAATATCCAGGAACATTGATTCCGCCTTGGAAGGTCAGCAACGAAGCCGTAAAAACGATTTTTCCTGAACCGCGAGCAATCATTTCTTTTCCAATTTCACGTGTCAGAATAAATTGCGCATTTTGGTTGATTTCAATAATCTCATCCCAGTATTCGTCGGGATGTTCAGCAACAGGTTTTCGCAAAATATTTCCAGCATTGTTGAACAGAATATCAATTTGAGGATGTTCAGATTTCACTTTTTCGATAAACTCGTAAAGCGATTTTCTGTCGGAAAAATCACATTGATAAGCCGAAAAATTCTTCCCTAAATTTTTGATGCTTTTTTCAATGTCCGAGTTCTCCAACTCCAGGGTCGCCGAAACGCCAATAATATCTGCTCCGGCCTCGGCTAAAGCTTCGGCCATGGCTTTGCCGATTCCTCTTTTGCAACCTGTGACCAAGGCTGTTTTTCCAGTTAAGTCAAATGATTGTATCGTGTTCATGCTATTTTTTTAATTGGATTTGTAAGGGTTTTTGGATGGCTGTTGCCTTTTGGTCTACAGCATTTTTCCAAGATTCAAAGGACGTGTTTTGACCGGCTTTGTTCCAAGTCGCGCCATTGTAATAAATAAATTCGCTGTTATTTTTTGCAGTTGAATGAAGCAGAAATTGACTTTTATTGTCATTATCAAACCGTAAGCCGGTTGATTTAGGCGCGATTACCGCAATTCCGGTTTCTCCAAAATCTTTTAGGGATGGTTCCCAATAAACCAAAGCACCGGTTTTCTTATCGAATGCGTAGGCGGGATTTTCTTCATTTCTTTTGGCTACGCCAATAACGAATGGAGTCACGTTGTTTTGCTGATTATCCATTGCGACAGCAATTTTATTAAACGAAGAGCCAGCATCTAAGCTGATGGTTTTTGTCAATGAAATTACCTGTCCGTTGATTTCTTGAGGTTCAAAGGTCAATTTAAACGTTGTCCGCAAAGGGCCGTTATCCAAAATCGCATACTGACGATAATGTTTTGTGTATCGAATTTGTCCGTCAAGAAACAAAGCAATGTCTCCAGCACCTAATGTTTGCCCAACGGAGTAATAATCTAACCCTTCGCCATGGTCAGCATGGTAGTCTCCAGTAGCATACCATTTATTGATAACCAAGTTTTCCGTTCTTTTTGCCCAGAAATCCATTCCCTGAGCATCATCGCTCCGTCCTTCTAAAGCTTTTCCGTATAATCGAAAAGCAACCACATCATTTTCCCAGGCAAAATCATCAAACCGTTCAGGTACATAACGTGCAAAGGTTTTTGATGAAATGGGTTTTTTAGGGCCTTGAATGACCTTTAATTTTAACGAAGATTTCGCTGGAATTTCGATTTGAATCAAGAGGTTTTGAGGGTTTTCATTTCCCAATTTCTCAAATTGATAGTCAAATTCCTGTTCGCCATTGCTAATCACAAATCCAGAATCAACCTTGAAATGTGCTTGGAAATCCGCATACGGAATGCTGACCAATTCTTTTCGAGCAAAATCAGTTGGATTCTTTATGTTAATGTGCTGGGCAAATGTTATTGCGAAGCAACAAAAAAACGAAATGCTGAGAATAATCGTTTTCATTAGCGCAAATCGGTTATCGGACGTTTGTCCATATCATCATAATCCATGTTTTCTCCAGCCATTCCCCAGATAAATGTATAATTCGAGGTTCCGGCTCCTGAATGAATCGACCAAGGTGGGGAAATAATCGCTTGTTCATTGTGCATCCACACGTGCCTGGTTTCTTGCGGTTCGCCCATAAAATGCGAAACAGCCTGTCCTTCCGGCAGGTCAAAATAAAAATACACTTCCATTCGTCGGTCATGCGTATGCGCCGGCATGGTATTCCAAACCGAACCCGTCTTTAACTCCGTCATGCCCATTTGCAATTGGCAAGTCTGAATGACCGTATGCAAAAGCATCTGATTAATGATTCGGTGATTGGCCGTTTCTACTGCGCCCAATTCAATCTGATTCGCTTCAGCTTTGGTCACGCGCTTGGTCGGATAGCTTTGATGAGCCGGAGTGGAATTGACGTAAAACTTTGCTGGCTTTGAGGAGTCCTTACTGCTAAAAAAGACAGCCTTTGCGCCTTTGCCGATGTAAAGCGCTTCCTTAAAATCGATGTCAAAAATTTCTCCATCGACTTCGACCTGTCCTGTTCCGCCGACGTTTATGATGCCGATTTCTCGGCGAGAAAGAAAATAAGGTTCTTTGAGCAATTCGTCGATGGTCTCTAATTTTAGCTTTTCGCCTACGGGCATCAATCCGCCAGTAATGTACCTGTCATAATGGCTATAGACAAAATGAGAAGCATTTGGACGAAATAAATTTTCTATCTGAAAGTTCTCCCTTAATCCCGAGGTGTCTAAAGCCTTCGCTTCATTAGGTCCAATAGCATATCGAGATTCAAAAGTTACTGTATTCATCTGAGTTGATTTAGATATTAAAATATGGGAATATACACATTTTAATGCTTTAGTCAGTATTTGGCCAAAAGTTTAGCCATTTGAAAAAATGATAAAACAATTTTCTTTCGAGTCTGTTTTTGCTATAGATTTAAAACAGATTATCATGGATGAATTGAATTTAAAAGGAAAATGGAATGTCTTAAAAGGCAAGGTAAAACAACAATATGCTGATTGGACAGACGACGATTTAAAATATGAAGAAGGCCAAGACGATGAATTATTAGGCCGTATTCAGCAAAAATTAGGAAAAACGAGGGAAGAAGTTATTACCTGGTTAAAAAGTTTAGGTTAATTTTTTTCATCAGGTTTCTTGATAGAAAGCGTCAAGGGGATTTTCCTTTGACGCTTTCTCGGTTTTATGGCCCGCCAAGTTTTTATGACAGCGAGAAAGCGCATCGGCATTTCATACATGTGATTTTTTCTTTTTAACTTAGCCTAATGACAAAGAAAAAGCCAACCATTCTTGTAGTGAATGATGATGGAATTACCGCTCCAGGCATCAGGGTGCTGATTGAAGAAATGCAATTGATTGGACACGTAATTGTTGTGGCGCCCGACAGTCCGCAATCTGGAATGGGGCATGCCATTACGATTGGCAAACCCTTGCGATTGGATAAAATCGAATTGTACGACGGAGTCGAAATGTACAAATGCTCTGGTACGCCGGTCGATTGTGTAAAATTGGCAGTAAATAAAATATTCAAAGGCAACAAGCCCGATTTATGCGTTTCTGGAATCAATCATGGATTGAATAATTCAATCAATGTTTTGTATTCGGGAACGATGTCCGCTGCGGTCGAAGGTGCAATCGAACATATCCCATCCATTGGATTTTCGCTGGATGATTTTTCTTACCACGCAGATTTTGAGCATTGCCGTAAATTTATTCAGCAGATTGCCAAACAAGTTCTTGAAAACGGTTTGCCGACAAACACCTTGCTGAATGTGAATTTCCCAAAAACCAAAGAGCTTAAAGGGATAAAAATTTGCCGTCAGGCTGGCGCACACTGGGTTGAGGAATTTGATGAACGCGTCGACCCGCATAATCGCGATTATTATTGGATGACCGGAAAATTTGAATTGCAGGACAAAGGAGAAGATACCGACTGTTATGCTTTGGAGCATAATTATGTTTCTGTGGTTCCGGTCCAATTTGACATGACAGCACATCATGCCATTCCGGAATTAAATACTTGGACTTTTGACCGATAAGTAGCATGAAAAACTCTATCTTAATCGGTTTGTTGCTCGGATTTGTTGCTCCCCTTCTGTCTTTTCTCTTGACATATTATACGACCTTGCAACAAAGCCTCGCGCCCAACAAACCCATTGTGTTCTTTGTTGTTGCGGGAGCAATAAATTTAATCCTAATGCGCATCGTGTACAAAAAAGGTTTAGATAATGTAGGGAAAGGGATTATGCTGATGACCTTTTTGGGCTTGCTTGCAGTTCTCTACACGCAAAAATTTACGATATGAAATTAACATTGGGGTTTTCGCCCTGTCCGAATGATACATTCATCTTTTATGCATTGATTCATCATAAAATCGATACCAAAGGATTTGAATTCGAGGTGCATTATGAGGATGTCGAAACGCTGAATCAAAAGGCATTTGCTGGCGAATTGGACATTACAAAATTAAGCTATCATGCTTTTGCATACGCTGTTGAGCAATATGCATTATTGGATTCTGGTTCCGCATTAGGTTTTGGCGTCGGGCCATTATTGATTACGAAGGACGAAGGCTTGGCCAAAAAACTAACCTCTTATTTAGCTTCTGGGGAAAATATTCCTGAGGAACTGCAAAATCTTAGGATAGGCATTCCAGGAAAATACACGACAGCCAATTTTTTATTGGGCTTAGCCTTTCCCGCTTTACAGAATAAAGAGGAAATCCTTTTTTCAGAAATTGAAAGTTCATTGTTGCAGGATAAAATCGATGTCGGCTTGATTATTCATGAGAATCGATTCACTTACCAAGACAAAGGATTGCATAAAGTGGTTGATTTGGGGGATTATTGGGAAAAGACAACCGAATATCCTATTCCGCTGGGCGGAATTGTCATTAAGCGCAGTCTGCCGGAAGAAGTACAATTGCAGGTTAATCAGTTAATTCAAGAAAGCGTGCAGTACGCCTTTGCCAATCCAAAATCGGGTTTGGAATATATCCGTTCTCATGCGCAAGAAATGGAGGAATCGGTTATGTATAAGCATATTGAATTGTACGTAAACCAATATTCTGAAAACTTAGGTGTGACCGGAAGAAACGCTGTTAAACACTTGTTTGATAAGGCAATTTCTTTACAGCTAGTTCCTCGCACAGAGCAAGAGTTATTTGTAACGTGATTTTTAAATAAAAAAGGAAATCAACATGCTATTTATCAACTCTAATAACTAAATTTGCCCCGTTAGTGACATTTTGACTTGAACATGATTTTGGAGTCATTATTGCACCATACGAATCTGATACAAATATTATTATGCTAAAATTTTTAAGTAAGTTATTTGGTAGTAAATCCGAAAGAGATATAAAGACTATTCAACCACTAGTTGCAAAGATTAAAGAAGCCTATGAGCAATTGGCTAATTTATCAAACGACGAACTTCGCGCGAAGACGAGTGAATTCAAACAGCGGATTGCCGATTACTTAGCCGATATAGATAAAGAGGTTGCTGATTTAAAAGCAAAAGCTGAAGGTGATGCGGTGGAGATGAGCGAGAAAACAGCAATTTATGACCAAGTCGATAAATTAGGAAAAGACCGCGATAAAAAATTAGAAGAAATCTTGTTGGAAATCTTGCCAGAAGCTTTTGCAGTTGTAAAAGACACGGCGAGAAGATTTACAGAAAACACAGAAATTGAAGTTACGGCTTCAGAGTTTGATAAAGACATTGCGGCGCGCAAAGAAAATGTGCAGATTCAAGGCGAAAAAGCGCTTTGGAAAAATTCATGGACCGCCGCTGGAACAGAGGTGACCTGGAACATGGTTCATTACGATGTGCAGTTAATCGGTGGTATCGTATTGCATCAAGGTAAAATTGCCGAGATGTCTACGGGTGAGGGTAAAACCTTAGTAGGAACTTTGCCGACTTATTTGAATGCATTATCTGGACAAGGTGTTCACATCGTTACGGTCAATGATTATTTGGCTCGTCGTGACTCGGAATGGAATGGTCCAATTTTCGAATTCCACGGGTTGAGCGTAGATTGTATCGACAAACATCAGCCAAATTCTCCACAACGTAGAAAAGCATATAAATCGGATATCGTTTACGGAACGAATAATGAATTCGGATTTGATTATTTGCGTGACAACATGACGCAAACACCAGATGCAATGGTACAGCGCAAATTACATTTTGCAATGATTGATGAGGTGGATTCGGTATTAATCGATGATGCGCGTACGCCATTGATTATTTCTGGCCCTATTCCAAAAGGAGACGAGCATGAGTTTTATCAATTGAAACCACGTATCGAACGTTTGGTGAATGCACAGAAAGCCTATGTAAATACGGTTTTAAATGAAGCGAAAAAAGCGTTAGCTGCAGGTGACACAGACCCAGAAAAAGGTGGTTTATCCCTATTCCGTGCTTACCGCGGTTTGCCAAAAAATAAAGCGTTAATCAAATTCTTAAGTGAAGGCGGAAACAGACAGATTCTTCAAAAAGTAGAGAACTTCTACATGTCTGAGCAAAACCGTCACATGCCTAAAGCGGATGCGGAATTGTATTTCGTGATTGACGAAAAAAACAATCAAGTTGAATTAGCTGAAAAAGGAATTGAATTAATCACAGCGTCTGGGGAAGACCCTAGTTTCTTTATCCTTCCGGATGTAGGAACGGAGATTGCTGATATTGAAAAATCAGAATTATCGTTAGAGGAGAAAGCTGCGAAGAAAGAAGAATTGTTGCGCGATTATTCGATTAAATCAGAACGTATTCACTCGATTAATCAATTATTGAAAGCGTATACGTTATTCGAGATTGATGACCAATACATTGTTGACGAAGGAAAAGTGAAAATCGTTGATGAGCAGACTGGCCGTATAATGGATGGTCGCCGTTATTCAGATGGTTTGCACCAAGCGATTGAGGCTAAAGAAAACGTGAAAGTAGAAGATGCAACGCAAACTTATGCGACCATTACTTTGCAAAACTACTTCCGTATGTACCACAAATTAGCGGGTATGACGGGTACAGCTTCAACTGAAGCTGGCGAGCTATGGGAAATCTATAAGTTGGATGTGGTAGAGATACCAACAAACCGTCCGGCTCAGCGCGATGACCGTCAGGATTTGATTTACCGTACGGCACGTGAGAAATACAATGCAGTAGCTCAAGAAATACAGATTTTAACAGAAGCAGGAAGACCAGTGTTGGTTGGTACGACTTCGGTAGAGATTTCGGAATTATTAAGCCGCATGTTGAAATTGCGCGGCATCAAACACAATGTGTTAAATGCGAAATTACACCAGAAAGAAGCGGATATCGTTGCTGAGGCGGGTAAAGCTGGTCAGGTAACGATTGCAACGAACATGGCTGGTCGTGGTACGGATATTAAATTGACGAAAGAAGTTATTGCTGCTGGCGGTTTGGCCATCATCGGTACCGAACGTCATGAGTCGCGCCGTGTAGACCGTCAGTTGAGAGGTCGTGCAGGTCGTCAAGGTGACCCAGGTTCATCTCAATTCTTCGTTTCATTAGAAGATAACTTGATGCGTTTGTTCGCTTCAGAGCGTATTTCTAACATCATGGTCAAAATGGGTGTGGAAGACGGCGAAGTGATGCAACACAGCATGTTGACTAAATCCATCGAACGTGCACAGCGCAAAGTGGAAGAAAATAACTTTGGAATCCGTAAACGTTTGTTAGAATACGATGATGTGATGAACTCACAGCGTAATGTAATCTACACAAAACGTAAAAATGCATTGTTCGGAGAGCGTTTAGACGTGGATTTGAACAACACGATTTTTGATGTTGTGGAAGACGTAGTGACGGAGGCAAAAGAAGCCGGTTCATACGAAGAGTTACAGATTGAAATTATTCGTTTGTTCACGGTGAACATCGATGTTACGCCAGAAGAGTACGCAAGCAATAACATTACGACCTTGGTTGATAAGATTTTTAACCAAGTGATGAACCATTACGACAAGAAAGCAGAAACGATTGCTTCTCAAACATTGCCTGTGTTAACCAACGTATTGGCAGAGCGCGGCGGAATGATTGAAAATGTTGTCGTTCCTTTTTCAGATGGTATCCGTGGCATACAAGTTGCGACAAATTTGAACAAGGCGGTCGAATCGCATGGTAAAGAAGTTTTCAAATCTTTTGAAAAAGGAATTGTTCTTGCTTTAATCGATGAGGCTTGGAAAGAGCATTTGCGTGAAATGGATGATTTGAAACAATCCGTTCAAAATGCGGTTTACGAACAAAAAGACCCAATCATTATTTATAAAATGGAGGCTTTTGAATTGTTCAAAACAATGTTGGCAAGCATGAACAAAGAGATTGTTGGATTCTTATTTAAAGGAGAAATTCCAGGACAGCAACAAGAACCTCAAAACATTAAAGCAGCTCGCGCAATTCCAGCTCAGCCTGCTCAAGTTAAAGCAACTAAAGCAGAATTAGTTTCTCCGACAGGGGTTTCTGAGGAAGACCAAGATACAAGAGAAAGACAAGTCACTCAGCCTATCCGTAAAGAAAAAACAGTTGGCAGAAACGACGAGTGTCCTTGTGGGTCGGGACTGAAATATAAAAATTGTCACGGTAAACTAGCATAACATGGTTAATAAAGGAATTCTTATCGGTATATTTTTCACGGGTATTGTCTTTTCAAGTCAAGCGCAAAGCGGACACGTGGAAGTTATCAAAGATTCTTTAATTACCTTATTGCAAGAATTCCGCGCGGACAATGACCTAAATCCAACGGCTTCACGAAGAATTAAAGTTGGAAGCGCGGTCAACAAAACAACCGGCAAAAGAGTCAAAGTAAAAGGATTCCGTGTTCAGATATTTTCTGGGCCAAATCGGAATGACGCATATGCTGCGCAAGCTAGATTCAAAAGCCAATATAAAAACATCGATAGTTACGTAAACTACGAAGAGCCCAATTACCGCGTAAAAGTTGGTGATTTCAGAGGACGCGATGAAGCGAATGACTTTATGCGCGTGTTAAGAAATCAATACAGCAACGTGTTTGTTTTTGTGGAAGATATCTGGGTTTACGAATAAATATACATCATGTCTGATTTAAAAGAGAGAGTTCAGGAATTAGCGAAATCGTTTTTTGAAGAAACGGTTGAAACCAGAAGGTTTCTGCATCAGCATCCTGAACTTTCTTTTCAAGAATATAACACCTCGGCCTTCGTTAAATCCGAATTGGATAAATTGGGCTTGCCCTATGAAAGCAAAGCCGACACCGGTGTTGTCGCTATTCTACAAGGTTCAAAACCATCTAATCAAGTCATTGCGCTTCGCGCAGACATGGATGCACTTCCAATTCAAGAAGTCGAAGGACGGAGCTATGGCTCCCAGAATCCGGGTGTGATGCATGCCTGTGGTCACGATGTGCATACATCGTCCTTATTGGGCGTAGCCAAGATATTGACTTCGCTGAAAAGCGAATTTGGGGGCACGATTAAATTTATTTTCCAGCCAGGAGAAGAACGCCTTCCAGGAGGAGCTTCTCTGATGATTAAAGAGGGCGTATTGCAAAATCCTGCACCATCTGGAATTATCGGACAGCACGTGATGCCTTTGATAGAAGCTGGAAAAGTAGGTTTCCGTTCAGGAAAATATATGGCTTCTTGCGACGAATTGTTTATGACGGTTCGAGGAAAAGGTGGCCATGCTGCGCAACCCCATCAAAATATCGACCCAATCGCCATTACGGCACAAATCATAACTGCATTGCAGCAGGTTGTCAGCCGTTTCGCTGACCCAAGAATACCAACAGTTCTTTCTTGGGGAAAAATCATCGGCAATGGCGCTACGAATATTATTCCGGATGAAGTCTATCTGGAAGGCACATTCCGTACGTTTGACGAAAAATGGCGTGCTGAGGCTCATGAAAAAATGACCAAGCTTGCTGTAGGGCTTGCTGAGAGCATGGGTGCAACTTGTGATTTCGAAGTTAGAAAAGGCTATCCTTTTTTAATCAATGAACCAAAAATAACCGAAGCCAGCAGAAGTTCGGCAATTGAATATCTTGGTGCAGAAAACGTCGTGGAGCTCGACCTTTGGCCAGCGGCCGAAGATTTTGCGTATTATTCTCAAGAAACGAACGCTTGTTTTTATCGTTTAGGAACAGGAAATGTGGCGCGAGGAATCACGTCTGCGGTTCATACACCGACCTTTGATGTCGAAGAAAAGTCTTTAAAGACAAGCATTGGGCTCATGGCTTACATCAGCTTAAAACAGCTAGAAAATAACTAATAGCGTATGTCTTCTCATCACATTGTTCGTGAAAATCAAGAGCCCGCCTTATTGATTCAAAATGTGCATTGCATCGATTCGGAGTCATTGGGCCAATTGCTGGAATGGAGTCCGACAATCGTTGCGAACGAAGATTCATATGAGATTTTGCAAGCACAAGGATTTAAAGTCGATTATGTTCTTTCAAACAATCAGCATCCTGCGTTTCAAGAGCATCTTCAATGGGAAATGCTGGCTACGGAAGATTTTATTGCGGAGGGAATTTCCCTGCTTTTAAAGAAAAATCATCTGGCTGTTAATATTTTGGCAAATGACTTAAATATCGAAAAGCTTCGTTATTTTGCAGAGCAAATGACCATTGTTTGGTTTCATCAGAACCTGAGAAGCACATTTATCCATTCAGGATTCGAAAAATGGAAACCAAAAGGCGAACGATTATTTTTGGAACAAAACATTGACAATCTATCGGTTAGTGGATTGATAGCTGACGATAATAATAGCTACAGTACCGAATCGGATGGATTTTATAAACTAAATTTTACAAACCTAAAGCCCGTTTTACTAACGGAAACCTTATGAATAATATCTTAATTCGAATTGCAACCGAAAAAGAATCAGCCATCGTCCAGACCATTGCGACAGCAAGTTACAATGTGGCTTATATAGACATTCTGTCAAGAAAACAAATAGATTTTATGCTCAAAAACCTGTATAGCATTGAAGAGATTCTTCGGCTAATGCGGAATGGACAGGATTTTTATTTGATTCTGGAAGAAAATAATACCAAAGGTTTTCTTGCTGTAGAAGAAAAAGAGAAAGGCGTATTGCGGATTGAAAAATTGTACCTATTGCCCGTGATGAAAGGAAAGGGGTATGGAAAATCATTGATTGATTTCGCTGAGAAAATCGCGAGAGAACGCAATTGTGCAAAACTTGAACTAAATGTCAATCGAGGAAACAATGCGCGATACTTTTATGAGAGACAAGGTTTTGTGATTACCGAAGAAGTCGATATTCCGCTGGATGAATTTATTCTTGATGATTACATTATGCAAAAAGAGCTCGTTTAAACGAGCTCTTTTTGCATACTATCTTTCCTTTTTAATCTTTCAGTTTCTCCACTCTTGAAGGCGTCTGAGTTCCATCGACGATTCCTTTTGCTCCAATTGCAATCGCTTCGATGCTAGACCTGATATTCTCAATATCCAATGTCTCAACTTCGTCTTTCACCGTATGGTAATAGGAGTCTTTGTCGATTTGCGATGTGGAAAACGTGTGTGCCGGAACACCAAGAGCGGCCAACACTGCATTATCCGAACGATAGAACAGGTTTTGTTGCGGATAAGGGTCAGCATGGAAGGTAAAGCTTGAACCCGTCAGATTTTCTTGCATCAATTTTCCTAGATTCGAATTTTCGTAACCGGTAATGTAAAGCGAGTTGGGGCCAAATTTTGAATCTTTCCCAATCATTTCAATATTAATCATCGCAACGACTTCGTCGGCGTTGATCTTATTGGAAAAATATTTGGAACCAAACATGCCAATTTCTTCAGCCGTAAAAGCAACAAAAATTAACGTGCGCTCATTCTGATTGAGTTTTTTATAGTAGTTTGCTAAAGCAATAACGGCCGTCGTTCCCGATGCGTCATCGTCTGCACCGTTGGCAATCGAGTCTTGGTCTACCGCATTTAGGATTCCGATATGGTCGTAATGTGCTGAAAACACAACATATTCATTGGGTTTAGATTTCCCAGGAAGCACTGCCGCCACATTGAATAATGGGAATTCTTCCGTTTTATTGACAGCGTTGATTGCGTATTCCGTTGGCTTTTCATTCGCCACTAAAAATACTTTTGTTGGAGATTTCGCCGCTTGTTGTTCTTTCGTTAGGATGTTTTCACGCGAATATATTTTTTTGAAACGTGCCAACAAAGGTTGGAATGAAGAATCAACGAGAACAACCGCATCTCCTTGATTGGTTCGCATGATTGCTCGAAAAGCCTGCGAAAAATCTTCTTCTTTCGAAATCTTGAGTACTTGAACTGCCGATTTTTCAGACCAATTGATTTCGGGCTGGTTCCCAATAATCAAAAACTGGTCGTCGTTTAATTTTTGTGCATTGATTGTTACAGACTGTGTACCTGCGGAAAGTTTGTTGACATAAAATGTTTGCCTATAATTATCTTCGGCATAAGGTTTTAATCCAATTTCTTTAAATTCGGAAGCGATAAAATCAGCCGCTTTTTCAATATCTTTTGAAAGCGATGCCCTACCGCGCATGTCGTCAGCGGCAAGCGTCTCCAAAATGCGAGTAAGGTCTTTCACATCCATTGTTGCCGTGGATGTTTGTGCCATTAGCAAATTACTAGCCGAGATAAACGTAAGCATAACGGCTGTTAGCAATACGTAAGAAAGGCGAAGGTTTTTAGTCTTAAAATACATGAAAGCAAATTAAGAAAATTAATTCATTCTGGTTTAAAGAGCCCGTTAAATTATTATATTTGATAAAATTATACAATATGAGAGAGATAACTGTTCAAGATTTAAAATCAATGATTGACCGCAATGAGGAGTTTCAGCTTATTGATGTCCGTGAGCCCTTTGAATACGAAGTTTCAAATTTAAACGGCGATAATATTCCTTTGTCTGGTGTTGTAATTGAATCAGATAAAATTTCAAAAGATATTCCGGTAGTTGTTCAATGCCGCAGCGGAAAACGCAGTGCGCAAGCTATCATGTTATTGGAACAAGAAGGATTTACCAATCTTTCGAATCTAAAAGGCGGTATCTTAGCTTGGAAAGAAGAGCTTGACCCAGAATTGGATGTCTATTAAGATTTATGGATAAAATTGAAGACCGCCTGAAAAGGCGGTCTTTTTTTTGTCCTTAAAATTGGACTTATCCAAGCGAGCTGGATTCGTTTTTTGCTTCGCAATGCGAAGGCTTTTCTGCAACATCACGTAACTGAAATCTAGTTTTCGATTTGAATAAATAACTGATAAAAATGCAGGAGTATTTAAGTTAATAATTCAAGAATCAAGACGTTTTATTTCCATTTTCCCAACAAACAGATGGTATCGTAAACAAATGATTAAAAATAGGTTATCGCTGTAAATGTCTTGTAGAATGCTCTTATAAATCCTTAACTTTATTCGTGTAAATAAAACTAATTCATTTATAAACTATGTCTAATCATATGGCAGAACAGTACAGTTTTTTTAAGGGCGTAGAACGCAGTTTCGATAAAGCTGCGAAATTTACCAGATTCTCAAAAGGGATTTTAGACCAAATTAAAGCCTGCAATTCAATTCTTCAAGTAAAATTTCCTGTTCGCATTGGCGAAAATATTGAAGTTATTGAGGCGTATCGCGTACAGCACTCGCATCACAAATTGCCTTGCAAAGGAGGTATCCGTTTTAGCATGGAAGTGAACCAGGATGAAGTGATGGCTTTGGCCGCATTAATGACCTACAAATGCGCGATTGTGAATGTGCCTTTCGGCGGAGGAAAGGGTGGGATTAAAATTGATTCGAAAAAATATTCCGCTTTCGAATTGGAGAAAATCACGAGAAGATATACTTCTGAACTGGTTAAGAAGAACTTTATCGGTCCTGGAATTGATGTTCCTGCGCCAGATTATGGTACAGGTTCTCGTGAAATGAGCTGGATTGTGGATACTTATTCATCCCTAAATCCGAATGATTTAAATGCTCAGGCTTGTGTGACCGGAAAACCTGTTTCTCAAGGCGGCGTTCGCGGACGCACCGAGGCTACTGGCTTAGGTGTGTTTTTTGGTATTCGCGAAGCTTGTTCTTTCGAAGAAGACATGCAAAAATTGGGATTGACGACGGGTATCGTTGGCAAGAAAGTCATTGTTCAAGGATTGGGAAATGTAGGATACCATGCGGCTAATTATTTTCAGCAAGCTGGGGCTATTTTGGTTGGATTGATTGAATTCGACGGAGCAATCTATAAGGAAAACGGATTAGATGTCAATCTTGTTCAAGCACACAGAAAGAGCTCCGGAACAATTTTGAACTATCCGGATGCAATTAGCTACAAAAGTGCCTCAGAGGGCTTAGAGTTGCCTTGTGACATCTTGATTCCTGCGGCTTTAGAGGCAGTCATCCATAAAGACAATGCTGAGCGCATCCAAGCAAAAATAATTGGAGAAGCGGCAAACGGACCGCTAACACCTGATGCGGACGAAATTCTGAATAAAAAGGGCGTATTGGTTATTCCAGATATGTATTTAAATGCAGGCGGGGTAACGGTATCCTATTTCGAATGGTTGAAAAACTTAAGCCATGTTCGCTACGGCCGTCTGGAAAAAAGATTTAGCGAAAACATGTATGCCGAAGTTGTTGGCATGGTGGAATCCATGACAAATAAAAAAGTCTCCGAACTGGAACGCAAAGTAATTCTCCGCGGTCCGGATGAAATTGATTTAGTGCACTCCGGATTGGAAGATACGATGATTGGCTCCTACCAAGAAATTCGCCAAGTGTTCAAAGAGACGGCCGATGTAGAAGACATGCGGACTGCCGCATTTATCTGCGCCATCAACAAAATCGGAGTTTCTTACGAAGAATTAGGCATTTTCCCATAATAAACATCCTAAACATTTGGTTAACTTTGTTGGATGAAAAATCTTCAGAACCAAACTAAACAAGCATTTTTGTTTAGTTTGGGTTTTTACGCATTGGCATTGCTGCTGATTGCCCTTCGAGTTTCATTTGCGCCCATTATGTTTAGTATCGCGCTTTTAGTGTCGATGATTTGGGTAATTTTGGTCATTCGCGAGGTGCTCTTATCGCCGAAGCTTCAACAGACGGAAAAGATGTTGATTGTGTTTTTTGTAATTTTGCTGAATATTTTCGCTGGGATAGCCTATTTTTACTTGATTCGAAAATCGGTCGTATCCAATAATCAAAAAAGATGACAAAGAAATTTATACTTAACTTATTAATCAACTTAGGAATCGTCTTTTTGATTCTGAGCGGAGTGGCGGCTTACAACAGTGGAAACATGTTGATTTTAGGAGCTTCGATTGCTTTTATGGTCGTGCTAATCTATTTGAAAGTGGTTTTGTTGAAAATGGTGAACAAGGAAGTTCGTCAGCAAAATCAGCCCAAAGAGCCAATAAAGCAAAAACAGACGAAGAAATAATCCAATAGCTATTAAACAAGAAAAGACTCCATGGAGTCTTTTCTTATTTAATGTTTATTTTACAAAAGGAGGTTTTTTAACGACCGCTTTTACTTTTTGATTTCTGATGGAGATGTAAATTTCTACGCCTTCCTTAGCGAAAGGAGGGCTTACGTATCCAAGGCCAATTGATTTTTTCAATGTTGGAGATTGTGTTCCTGAAGTTACACGTCCAATCACATTGTCATCAGCATCAACGATTGGATAATCGTGTCTCGCAATTCCGCGGTCAATCATTTCGAAACCGACTAATTTTTCTTTGACGCCGTTTTCTTTCTCCAATTTTAGGTTTTCAGAATTCACGAAATCTTTAGTGAATTTGGTCACCCAGCCTAATCCTGCGGCCAAAGGCGATGTTTCATCATCGATATCATTTCCATAAAGACAGAATCCCATTTCCAGGCGCAAGGTATCGCGCGCACCTAAACCAATTGGCTTAATATTGAATGCCGCACCTGCTTCAAAAATAGCGTCCCAAACTTTCTGTGCATCTTTATTTGCCACATAGATTTCGAAGCCACCAGCTCCAGTGTATCCTGTTGCAGAAACTAATACGTTCTCAATGCCCGCAAAAACACCTTTTTCAAAAGTGTAATATTCCATTGAAGCCAATTCGATATCCGTCAATGACTGCAATGCTTCAGCTGCTTTTGGCCCTTGCACCGCAAATAAAGATGTTTCGTCCGAAATGTTTTTCATCTCAACGCCATCAACATTATACTTGCTAATCCAATTCCAGTCTTTTTCGATATTGGATGCATTAACAACTAAAAAATAAGTTTCATCGTCAATTTTGTACGTCAGAAAATCATCAACAATTCCACCTGTTTCATTGGGAATGTAAGCGTACTGCACTTTTCCAGCATACAGTTTAGACACATCATTTGATGAAATCTTCTGCAACAAATCCAATGCTTTTTCACCTTTGATGATAAATTCGCCCATGTGGCTCACGTCAAAAACGCCGACACCGGTACGGACCGTTTCGTGTTCGTCATTGATTCCAGAATATTGAACAGGCATGGAGAAACCAGCAAATGGAACCATTTTAGCTCCCAAAGCGATGTGATGATCAGTTATTGCGGTGTTTTTTATCATGTGAATTGTCTTGATTTAATTTGATAGCAAAGCTAATTAAAAAACGAAGAATTGCGAAAGCAGAATGCTGTTAAAGAACAGATTATTTTGGAAGCGTAAGTTTGTAAATGTGGCTTTCATCCGTATCTGAATCACTATCCTCGCAAAGCAAAAAGCTTATCTTTTCGTTATCCTCCTTGTATACGGTTAAACCTTCAAACTTATGCGTTTCCGAAATGACTTGCGTAAATTCTATTTTCTTCGTCTCGAAATCCATTCGTCCGATTAAAGTGCCTTTGACCTCACCATCCAGGTAGTTGGAAGCAACGTCTTCCGCTGTGGCCAGAAAGTAGATTTTATGCTCAACACGAACGGCATCTGTAAATCCGCTAGCCACGTTTTGAATCTTCGGAAGTTCGATTTGCGTAAATGATGTCGTATCTTCAGTCGTACTTATTGAGAAAATTCCGTTTTGATTTTGTGGCCCGTTTCCTCGATTAAACAATAAAATGCTATGGTCAGCAAAGCAAGCGCCTTCAATATTGAAATTATACTGATCAACAGCATACGTATTCTGCAGATTATTGAAGATTTCTGAAAAATCAACTGGATCCGTTTTCGCAGAACTTGGACTGTACCTCACGGCAATATTTCGTTTTGCTGTGGAGCCCGAACCAAAAACATACAAATCCTTCCCGTCGGAACTAATGGATTCAAAATCTTTCTTTTCTGATTTTTTGATGTTTTCTCCAGGCGAGTCTGCAATAAGCAATTCTTTTTTAAGCGATTGATTCTCGACGGAATATTCATACAGATAATTGCTATTGTCCGAAATGACGTAGATTTTGGAATCTTGATAGATTAATCCGGAAGCGGCACCAATGCCTTTGATGGTTAAAAACAGATCTAAGATGAACTCTTTCATAAAGATAAATTTAGCAAGTTTAGAACGCGTGCGAATTCAGGCTGTACTTGGCTTTCAATTGAAATTTCTTGTTTCGATACAGGATGAATAAAGTTTAAAGATTTAGCATGCAAGAGCATGGTGTCCATCTCGAAAGTTTCTTTCCAAAATTTGTTTTGCTTGTTGCATCCGTGTGGGCGGTCGCCAATAATGGGATGAAAAATATGCGCAAAATGTTTTCGGATCTGATGCATCCTTCCTGTTACTGGATTTGCTTCCACCAGCGAATAGCGCGAGGTCGGATGTTTTCCAAAAGGAATATCCAGTTCCGATTGCCCTAGAATGCTGAAGTAAGTCTGCGCTTCTTGTTCCGTCCCATTTTCTTTTTTCAAAGGATAATCGATTAACTTCTGGTCAGGTACAAATCCTCTCAAGACAGCGATGTATTTCTTATCGATTTTTTGATTTGCAAAATCCTGCTGTATCAAGCTGTCCATTTCTTTGTTTTTTGAGAACAAAAGGATGCCGCCAGTTTTTCGGTCTAATCGGTGCGCAGGATATACTTTTTGGCCGATCTGGTCGCGAAGAAGCTGTAATGCAAATTCTTTGGCATCGCCTGCGATAGAAGTTCTGTGAACCAGCAAACCGTGCGGCTTGTTGATGGCTACCAAATCTTCATCTTCATAAAGGAGCTCTAGCATTAAATATTTTTTATAACAGCAATAATTTCGTCCGCTTTCTCGTCAATTTTTTTGCTCAGCCAAATGTGATTAAAAGCTCCTACTCCGATGACAGTTTCTTTGCCCTGCCAAGCGATGCTCGTCAATGAAAAGAAATAATAATTTTTTACCCGAACACTATTTTGCATAAACTGGTCAATCAGATTATCGCCGAAAAGCGTCATTCCGAAATCTATCGCATCTTGGTTTTTATAGTCCAATTGTTTTTTCAAAATCTCTTTTGCTTTATCGCGCACAGCAGCTTCATGCTCTTCCTCTTTTGGATTAGTGAGAAATGCGGCGATGCATAGGATTAGTGCGAGAATCGCAAATATTCGTTTCTTACTCATAAAATCAAAAATAGCGCATAATTTTTAACTATGCGCTATTCATTTATAAATTTCAATTTTTAAAAAAGCCATTCAAAAAACCAAACAGTCAACAGCCAGAAGGAATAAATGATCAAGAGACTGACGACAATAATAATGGCCGCAATCGTTAATAAAATTCCTTTGGCGCTCCCTTGATTTTTTCCTTCGAAATAATGAGCTTTTAGCAGTGCAACATTTCTTTTATTTGCTTTGAAGAAAAAATCGCCGCCCAAACCAATAATGGGAATTGAGCTAATGCATAAATCAGTCAGTACGTTCAAACCCATTTTGACAGCGGCTTTTGAACTTACGCCATGCCGAAACATGACCAGAACCAGCAAAAATGAAATTCCAAAGCCGACTATTTGTCCCACAATCGGGAAAAAGTTTAACAACGGGTCAAGGCCAAAGGAGAAATTGCCGATTTTGAACTGGCTGTCCATCAACCTGGACGCTTGTTCTATGCGAACAAAATCGCTCTTTAATTTCTCCTGAGGAACTAAGCTGTTGTTTGTAATCTGCATTATAATAATTCAAAAACACCATCGACATTGCAAGTCAATTTGATGGGCTTGATGTCAATGTTTAAACTTTCGTCAGCAACAGCACCTTCGGCACTCGCAGTTTTTGCGAAGCTCATCATTCTTGGCTGTGGCAAGTAATCATTAAAGTTAAAATTGCTATTGTCGCTAATCACTAATGCTTTTCCAACTTTTTGTCCATCCGCAGTCGCTAAAATATCAGCGTTGATACGCGCATCTTTCACGGCTTCTGTTTTCAATTCTTTTTCAATCTGTTTTTTCTGAGAATGATCATATCCAGAAATCGATGTGCTTTCCATACCTTTTGCATCGACATTGTCAAACAAGGTATTCAACTTGCTTAAATCTGTAATTTTTATGCGGTACTGTCTAGCCTGCAATAATTCTTGAGATTTTTTCTTTGTTTCGTAATTGTAGCTGTAAATGTTTTGGATCGTAAAATCCTCTTTTTTCACACCATTGCTGATCGCAGCATTGTATAATTGTTTTTCTAAATCTTCAATTGTGATTTTTTTCTTTGTATTCCCATCCAAAAAATATTCTTTTAAAGAAATAGACAAATAAATGATATCTGGAGTTACTTCTTTTTCAGCGTAACCTTTTGTTGAGACTTTTCTGCTATAATCCACGGCATTTGTTTGAGCGTTTGTAAGTAAGATTGTTCCTAATACTAGAGCAAGGGTTAAAAAATTTTTCATACGTTTTGTTTTATTCAATTTTTAAAAAGTTACAATGGCAAAAACTTGACCATTTTTTGTATAAACCGATAGACTTATGAAATTAATTTTCGTTTAATGAATGTTAAAATTATTTTAAAACGTTTAAAAAATTATTAATACCTTTAGGGAAACAATACAATTAATACAATGCAAGAAGGAGTAGTAAAATTTTTTAATGAGTCCAAAGGTTTCGGATTCATTGTTCCTAACTCTGGCGAGAGTGAAATTTTTGTTCACGTTTCTGGATTAGTAGACAAAATTCGTGAGAACGACAACGTTTCTTACGAAGTAGAACAAGGTCGTAAAGGACTTAACGCGGTAAATGTAAAAGTTATCTAATAAGATTATAAGATATATTTATTGTGAAAAATATCGATCCCTCAAAAGGGTCGATATTTTTTATTTAAAGAGCTCTTCTAAAACATATAGCGACTTAACTTCCCCAAAGTTTTCGGTATGCAGTTTATAAAAATCGATTATCTTCTCCAACAAATAAATCCGGTCATCGTGTGAGATTTTTATGGATGCCATTTGCTCGAAATCCACAGAAATTAATTGCAGAAAGAATTCCGAATAGGGCTGATGCAACACATGCGTATGCGAAGGAATTTGCTGTGTGAAAACACCTTCGAACAAATCGAAATAGGCAACTTTGTTCGTAGCTTTTGTCGGTTCGAAACCTAAGTACCTGCTCAACTTTAAAAGAAAAACAAGGTGAAAATTGCCCAAGGGAGATTTGCTTTGGTCTAGCCAAAGGATGGATCTGTACAAAAATTGAAATAATTGAGGGTCCGAATTTTGGTGTCTCAATACTTTGTACAAAATTTCATTGAGAAATATCGCCAACGAACTTTTCACAATATCCATCGGAATTTCCCGCAAAAGCGGGGTCTGTTGAGCCTCCTTAATACGCTGTAAATTGGAATTGTCTTTATAATACACGACCATTTCCACAAGATGCAAGGGTTGCAACATGTTGATGTGGATTTTGGCCTTTGGCTTTTTTGCTCCATTGATTAAGTAAGATTGCAGGCCAAATTTTTCTGTATAGATCTGGCTAACGATACTATTTTCTGAATAATTCGTGTTTTTTAATGCAATGCCTGTAGTTTTGTGAAGCATAGAACAAAGATAGAATAAGGAATTTAGCTTCTGCATAAATTTCTGCAGGACCGCGAAATTGTGAATTGTGGAAAACTATTTGGTTTTTCAGAGTTCATTAAATGGAAATATTTCACTTAAATTTGTTGTTTCTACCCTCCGAAAAATAATTTATTAAAATTATTCCTTTCAATCTTTGGTTTTCACAAAAGAAATATAGATATTTGCACACTCTTTACAAAAAGAGAATTAATAGAGAACACATTAAAAATCAAAATATCATGTCAAGAATTTGTGATTTAACAGGTAAAGCGGCATTAAGGGGAAATAACGTTTCTCACTCGAATGTAAAAACAAAACGTAAATTCTACCCGAACTTACACACAAAACGTTTTTATATTCCTGAGGAAGATCGTTGGATTACGTTGAAAGTATCTGCATCTGCAATCAAAACGATTAATAAAAACGGTATCACTGCTGTAATCAATAAATTTGTCCAAAACGGAAAAATTTAATCAGCCAGCACTGTTTATTTAGAATAAGATCTTCAATATAATACGATCCTTAGGGATCACAATAAAGTAAAACAATGGCTAAAAAAGGAAATAGAGTACAAGTTATCTTAGAGTGTACTGAGCACAAAGAAAGTGGTCTTCCGGGAATGTCTCGTTATATCACGACAAAAAACAAAAAGAACACAACAGAGCGTTTGGAGTTGAAAAAATTCAACCCAGTTTTGAGAAAAGTTACTGTTCACAAAGAAATTAAGTAATTAATTTGTTGTTAGTCATTTGATTGGCAACTAAAAAATAACATACCATGGCAAAGAAATCGGTCGCATCATTACAAAAAGGTGGTGGTAAAGAATACACAAAAGTAATCATTACTACTAAATCTGTAAAAACTGGAGCTTATACTTTCAAAGAAAGTATGGTACACAATGATAAGGTTAAAGACATTGTAGCTGAAGCTTCTAAATAAGCTAACACCTTACATTCTAAGGTTTTCCTTTTAAGAATTTACAATTAGCCGTTTTGGTATGCTCCAAAAGGGCTTTTTTAGTATAGTGTATTTCAGTATATTTGGCTCAATTTTTAGGACTAAGCTAAGCAAAACGTAATCATCAATGGGTTTATTTGATTTCTTCAAGAAAAAACAGGAAACTCCAGAGGCTCAAGAAGCGCTGGACAAGGGTTTAGAAAAAACGAAAGACGGGTTCTTCTCGAAAATAACCAAAGCTGTCGTTGGTAAATCTACGATTGATGATGATGTTCTGGATAATTTAGAAGAAGTTTTGGTGACCTCGGATGTTGGTGTGCAGACAACGCTGAAAATCGTTGATCGTATCCAAAAGCGTGTTGCTCGCGACAAATATGTCAGTACCGATGAGCTGAATGGATTACTAAAAGATGAAATCCAAGACTTATTAGCTGAAAACAATAGTTCTGATTTTGAACATTTTGAATACGGAAACCAAAAACCGTATGTCATTATGGTCGTTGGCGTGAATGGTGTTGGTAAGACGACAACCATTGGAAAATTAGCCCATCAATTAAAAGAAGCAGGAAATAAAGTTGTTTTGGGCGCTGCGGATACATTCCGCGCAGCGGCAGTTGACCAGATTCAATTATGGGGTGAGCGTGTCGGCGTGCGCGTGGTGGCTCAGCCAATGGGTTCCGACCCAGCTTCCGTAGCTTTTGACACCGTAAAATCTGCTGTCGCGAATGGCGATGATGTGGCGATAATCGATACCGCAGGTCGTCTTCACAATAAGGTTGGCTTGATGAATGAATTGAGCAAAATCAAAATGGTGATGCAGAAAGTAATTCCAGATGCACCTCATGAGATTTTATTGGTTCTGGATGCGTCTACTGGGCAAAATGCAATCGAGCAATGTACCCAATTTACGCAAGCGACGGATGTGAATGCGCTGGCACTGACTAAGTTAGATGGAACAGCAAAGGGCGGAGTCGTGATTGGTATTTCAGACCAATTCAAAATTCCAGTAAAATACATAGGCGTAGGCGAAAAAATCGGCGACCTACAGTTATTTAACAAAAAAGATTTCGTGGATTCACTGTTCAAGTAATCCATAGTTTATAATGAGAACAAAACAGATAAAGGTTTCGCAAACTGCGATTAAACCGCGCGTGAATGTAGTGACATTAGGTTGTTCGAAAAATATTCATGACAGCGAAGTGTTGATGGGACAATTGAAGGGAAACCTGATTGATGTTGTTCATGAATCTTCAAATATTCAGGAAAACGATATCGTCGTAATCAATACTTGCGGGTTTATTGATAATGCAAAACAAGAATCCATTGATACGATACTTCAGTTTTCTGAATTAAAGGAGCAGGGAAAAATTAATAAAGTAATTGTTACCGGATGTTTGTCGGAACGTTACAAACCCGAACTGCAAGCAGAAATCAGCAATGTGGACGCGTATTTCGGAACAAATGACTTACCCGATTTATTATCTTCTATCGGCGCAAATTACCGACATGAGTTATTGGGCGAGCGCCTGTTGACCACTCCTTCACACTTTTCTTATTTTAAAATTGCTGAAGGTTGTAACCGTCCTTGTTCGTTCTGTGCGATTCCATTGATGCGCGGAAAGCATGTGTCAAAATCCATCGATGATTTAGTGAAGGAAGCCAAATTCTTAGCTTCAAATGGCACGAAAGAATTGATTCTTATCGCCCAGGATTTAACCTACTACGGTTTGGATATCTACGGAAAGCGGAATTTAGGCGATTTGCTTCGCCATCTTTCTGATGTGGAAGGCATCGATTGGATTCGTCTTCAATACGCTTACCCGTCTGGATTTCCAATGGATATTTTGGATGCGATGAATGAGCGTTCAAATATCTGTAACTATTTGGACATGCCTTTGCAACACATTACAGACAACATGTTGCATTCGATGCGTCGAGGCATCAATAAGCAAAAGACAATTGATTTAGTCAATAAAATCAGAGATAAAGTGCCTAATATTGCTTTGCGCACGACATTGATTTGTGGTTATCCGGGAGAAACAGAGCGTGATTTTGAAGAAATGATGAACTGGGTCGAGGATACACGTTTTGACCGTTTGGGCTGTTTTACTTATTCTCATGAAGAAAAGACGCATGCATTTGATTTGATTGACGATGTTCCTGAAGAGGTAAAAGAATCCAGAGTTGAGCAGATTATGGAAATCCAGCAGGGCATTTCGTATGAAATCAACCAAGAGAAAATCGGACAAACGTATAAAGTTTTAGTTGACAAATTGGATGGCGATTACTTCGTCGGCCGAACAGAATTTGATTCTCCAGAAGTGGATAATGAAGTATTAATCGATGGGAAAAATACTTATGCTAGGATAGGTGACTTTGTACAAGTGAAAATTGACCGTGCGGAAGATTTCGATTTGTACGGTTCAATCGTTTCGTAAAAACATAATTTTCTTAAGCCAACAGTTAAAAACTTAGCGTGAGTTTTAAATTGTTGGCTTTTTTGTGCGCTTATTTTATTTCTTTTACCCTCAAAAATTTCCGCTTTTATACAAATTATGTCAATTAAATAATATAAAATGCGCTTCCTATTTTTCTTTTTGTAAAAATCCGTATTTTGTTGGCTTCTTAACAGCATAACATTATTGGATTGTAAATGAAAGCTTCCTACATTGAATACAGCGACACGCAGAGTTTCTCGAAAACTCTTTTAGCCTATTTATCAAAAAATGAGGAACTAAAAGCTTTCTACGGTAATTTTCCTGATTTAGAAGGGTTTAAGAAGCAAATCGAGCTAAAGCAGGATTTTCAATACCGCCATATCTTGGTTCAAGAACTTCAGCGACAATACGAATCAATTTCTTCAGCTTCTGAAACCGTAGCGAATAATATCGCTTCGCTGAATGATTCAAAAACATTTACGGTCACGACAGGCCATCAATTAAACATTTTCACTGGACCGCTCTATTTTATTTTTAAAATCGTGACGGCGATTCGTTTGTCGCAAGACTTAAAGCAAGCGTTTCCTGAATACAATTTCGTTCCTGTTTATTGGATGGCGACCGAAGACCACGATTTCGAAGAAATAAACAATACCAAAGTTTACGGAAAGAAAATTGTTTGGGATGTTCCTGCGCAATCGGCTACGGGTCGGATGTCCACAACGACAATGGAACAAGTTGTCAAGCAATATTGTTCAATGCTGGGCTTGTCTGACAATTCTAGCAAGCTGACAGAATTGGTTGAAAATGCCTATTTAAAGGACCGGAATTTAGCTGACGGAACGCGTGAATTAGCGCATGCCTTGTTTCAAGAATATGGCTTGCTCGTTATCGATGCGGATAAACCAAACCTGAAAAAGCTCTTTGCACCGATTATCAAGCAAGATATTCTCGAAGAGAAAAGTTTTCAGGCGATTGATAAAACGTCAGAAGAACTGGAAGAAAGAGGATTTTCTACACAAGTACATTCTCGAGAAATCAACTTTTTTTATTTAACTTACGAATTTAGGGAGCGCATTGTAAAACTAGATGATGGACGCTACGAGATTCTTCATCAGCAAATTTATTTTACAGAAGAAGAACTGCTCAACGAAATTGCGGAGCATCCAGAACGTTTTAGTCCGAATGTCGTTATGCGTCCTTTGTACGAAGAACTTATTCTTCCGAATTTGGCTTATATCGGTGGCGGGGCAGAAATCGTTTATTGGTTGCAGTTGAAACGGAATTTTGAACAATATCAAATCCCATTCCCCATTCTTGTCCCTCGAAATTCTGCAATGATTACCGACGACCAAACTGCGGGAAAGGTTTTTCGCTTGGATTTGACATTTAAAAGCGTCTTTAAGCCATTGAACACCTTAAAGAATGATTACGTCAAACGACATACGAAGCATCGCTTAAACCTTCGGGATGAGTGGATGGAATTGAATTCGATTTTTGGTAAGATAAAATTGCGAGCCCATAAAATTGACCCAAGTTTAGGCCCGAGTACGGATGCTGTAAAAGCTCGCTTGAAAAAAGCCATCAATAACTTGGAGAAAAAATTGCTGAAAGCCGACAAGAAAAATCATGAAGATGCCTTAGTGCAGATTGAACGGTTGAAGGATAGATTATTTCCGGGAGGAGGACTGCAAGAGCGTTCCGAAAATTTTGCAACTTTATACATTAAGTACGGGGATGAGTTTATTCCGGAATTGGTGAAGCATTTTAATCCGCTGGATTTTAAATTTAGTATCCTGTATTAATGAAAAGCAACCCATCCATAGCCTACGCTGAAAGTAATTTTTATAAATATTATGTCGAAAAGGGCGGTTTATCCGATGAACAATTTAAGCAGTTAGAACCTTATTTTGAATTCAAGGAAGTTCCGCATAACAGTTATATTTTACGTCAAGGAGAAATCTGCCATCATACTTTTTTTGTGGAAAGCGGTTTGTTGCAGGCGTTTACTTTAGATGAAAAAGGGGGTGAGCACATCATTCAATTTGCACCCGAAAATTGGATTATTGCCGACCGTTCAAGCCTGTATTTTAATGAGCCTTCGGATTATTTTATAAAAGCCATTGAACCGACAATTGTCGTGTATTTGAAAAAAGAGTTTGCGGAAGAAGCGACGAAGATAAGCACGAGTTTCGCTTGCTTTAACGACACCTCATTGCAACGCAACATCTATTTCCAACAGAAAAGAATCCATTCCTTGCTTGCGATGACAGCCAAAGAGCGCTATCTTTCTTTTATGGAGATGTATCCCAATCTGATTTTGCGTGTCCCGCAATGGATGATTGCCTCCTATTTAGGCATTACGCCTGAAAGCTTAAGCCGTGTCCGGAAGGAAATCGTGAGCGAACGGCAGAAGAAATAAATCAAAAGATTTCAGCCATCATGCACCTTGCCGAACCTCCGCCACAAGTTTCGATGGTTTCAAGTGGCGAATGAATGATTTTACCATACTTTTCTAGTTGTTGCAATTGATTCGGATGAAAGGACTGATAAGCTTGGCTACTCATCACAATGACGGGCGAATTGTCTGAAGATTTTACCTCCAAAATATTTCCTGCAAACTGCGAAACCTGTTCTTCGGAAATGATTATTATTTCTTTCTGTTCTTCCCTTAAGGATTCCAAGACTAAATTTTGATGCTGAATGTTATCAATGGAATCCAAACAAATCACAGCGAATGACTGTCCGATGGAGAGCATCACGTTTGTGTGGTAAATGGGCATGCGCAATTCGCCAACAGTTTGAAATGCTTCGAAAATAATCGGTTGATAATCGAAATCCAGGCAAAATTGATGAACGAGCTCTGCACTTGCGCGCGGTGAAATCGAACAATAGGCTTTTTTGTGAACCCGGTCGAGAATTAAACAGCCTGTTCCTTCAAGAAATGCGCGTTGGTCTTCAAATGAGCTATAATCCAGCCATTCGATGTGCTCTTGATTCTCGCCGAGCAAATACGCTTTAATCAGATTTCTTTCCAGTCGTCGATTTTCAGCAAACATAGGATAAAAGACCAGCTTATCCTGATGAAAAGAAATCACATTGTTGGGGAAAATACTGTCTGGAGTATCAAGCTCCAGATTGTCCTGTAAAACAAGTGTTTGGATTCCATTGCCCTGCAAAACAGCGACAAAATCATCAAATTCTTTTACTGCCTGCTCCGCAATTTCTTTGGCGGAACTATCTTCCAAATCTTGCTGATAATAATTATTTACGACCGTTTCTTCATTTTTCCTAAAACGGAACGGCCTGACCAATAAAATCCGATTAGTGGTTTGCATAGCACATTATTCACGAATTAAGGGGAAGGTTGAACAGCGCAACAAGCCTTCTTGCTTACCGATTTCGTGGTATGGAATTTCTTCCACAAAGAAACCTTGCGCTCTTAACCAAGTATTTAGACGGTGAAAATTTCGTTCCGAAACAATCACTTCAGGGCTGATGGAAAACACATTTGAATACATCGCATACATTTCCTCTGCTGTAATGTGAAACAAGTTTTTCTCACCGAAAATCTCCACCAAATAATAGTAATCTTCTGATTCGACGAACCCATCTTTGTAAATAATGGCTTTGTCTTTTCCGATAGGCTGAAAACAGCAATCCAGGTGCAAGGCATTTTCGCGTGCGTTTGTCATGGATTTAAACAAATCGAAATCCTGAATGATTTTATGCGGAAACGATTTCTTGATGAAATCTACGCCCGCCTGATTTGTCCGGGCTGTATTGATGGAAGAATAATCGTTGCCTTTATAAGTTCCGATAAAAATATAATCGTTCCATAAAATAACATCTCCACCTTCGATATGTGCATCTTCTGGGGGAATCAGAATATCATTCGGATTGATTTCGTCCAAAACATATTCTATCGCTTCCCATTCATCGGCACGGTCCGGCAAAATATTGCCTTTGATTAGCTTATTTTCAATAACAAAACCAATGTCACGTGTGAATATTTGGTTGCAATCACGCATAATTTCTGGACGAATGACACCAACATCATATTTTTTCAGCACTTTTTCGAAAGCCAACATTTCATTAACCATATCCTGTTCTTTCGGATAAGTTCCTTTCTGAATGTGTTCCAATGACTTTGGGTCATACGCTTCCCATTCAGTTGGCGTGGGGCCGTTGCTTACCGCTGTTCCCAAAATAACTGTGCGCAGCCTATCGGTTTCATTTTTTACATGAAGATTTAGCATAGATTGTGTTTATAATCGCGAAATGCAAATTACAAAATTTGGAACGTATAACCTTAAAAATTTCTAAATAAATTAGGCCGGAAATGGATTTGAAAAATTAAAATTTCAAAAAATAAGTCTATTTCTTGAAAGGATTTCATTAATGGCAAAAATACTGCGCATAAAGTTTTCTAAAAATTCGTGTAATTATATTCTTAAAAAAGCCACACAACCGATTGTGTGATTTCTTAGAATAAAATTGGGATTTGATGCGTAAGATTTTGACGTATTAATCGTATCTTTGCAGTCTCAAAATGATGGGATTGCATTACGCGCATCGAGTATCATGATTGTGCGTTTATAGGCTTCACTATCAAAATTTTAAGTGTAGAAATGAGCAACGTAAATTACCAAGAAAAATTTGAAAATCGCCACATTGGCCCAAATGCCGATGGAACAGAGGATATGTTGACCTATTTAGGTCTAAATTCTTTGGATGAATTAATTGACCAAACGGTTCCCGAGCAGATTCGTTTGAAAAAATCGTTGCGCCTTCCGAAAGCATTGAGCGAAACGGCTTACTTGCAAAAAATAAAAGAGGTTGCCGACAAAAACAAAGTCTACAAATCGTTTATCGGACAGGGGTACAACAACGCGATTCTTCCAGGAGTTATTCAGCGCAATGTGTTTGAAAATCCAGGATGGTACACGCAGTACACGCCTTACCAAGCCGAAATAGCGCAAGGACGTTTGCAGGCCTTATTAAATTTTCAAACGGTAGTTTCTGATTTTACAGGATTGGAAATCGCAAACGCATCACTTTTAGACGAAGCGACTGCTGCGGCCGAAGGAATGTTTATGCTTTACAGCGCTCGTAAAAATAAAGATGCGCAGGTTTTCTTGGTAACTCCGAACGTTTATCCTCAAACATTGGACGTGTTGCGCACAAGGGCTTTGTCTTTTGGCATTGAAATTCGCGTAGCGGATATCAATGAAGGAAACTTAAGCGACGATGTTTTCGCGGTATTTATACAATATCCTGCTGCCGACGGTACGGTTTCAGATTATAAAACTTTCGCCGATGCAGCGCATGCACAGGGAATAACAATCTGTGTGGCTACAGATTTGCTTTCTTTGGCTTTGTTGACGCCTCCAGGCGAATGGGGAGCTGACGTTGTTGTTGGTAACTCACAGCGTTTTGGTGTCCCAATGGGATTTGGTGGACCTCACGCAGCATTTTTTGCAACAAAAGATGCATTCAAACGGAACATTCCGGGACGTATTATCGGTGTAACCGTTGACGCAAACGGAGACTACGCATTGCGTATGGCTTTGCAGACGCGCGAACAGCATATCCGCCGCGATAAAGCATCTTCAAATATCTGTACGGCTCAGGCACTTTTGGCGATTATGGCATCTTTTTATGCTGTCTACCACGGGCCAAAAGGAATCAGAAAGATTGCTAGCCGTGTTCACGACCTAACGGTTGTTTTAGACCAAGCGCTTCAGACTTTAGGATACAAACAGTTGAATAAAGCTTATTTTGATACGCTTCGCATAGAAGTTGGCGCTCAAGTCGGAACGCTTAAAGGCGAGGCTTTGGATCATGATTTTAATTTCTTTTACGAGAATGACGTCGTTGGAATTTCAGTCGATGAAACGACAACATTTGAAGATATTCAGACTATTGCTAAGATTTTCGCTAAAGTTCAAGGCGTATCGGTAACGGAAGTTGATTTTGATGAATTGGCGAATGGTCAACTCGAAGTTATCCCTTCTGATTTACAACGCACCAGCGACTATTTAACGCATCCAGTTTTCAATACGCACCATTCTGAAACGGAGATGTTGCGCTATATCAAATCCTTGGAAAGCAAAGATTTATCTTTGTGCCATTCGATGATTCCTTTGGGGTCATGTACAATGAAATTGAACGCTACATCCGAAATGGTTCCGGTAACTTGGGCGAATTTTGGGTCTTTGCATCCATTCGCGCCAGCGGACCAAACATTAGGTTACATGCATTTGATTCATGAATTAAATGATTGGTTATCGGAAATTACAGGCTTTGCCAAAATGAGTTTTCAGCCTAATTCTGGCGCTCAAGGTGAATATGCTGGATTAATGGTGATTCGTGCTTACCACGAAAGCCGTGGCGACAGCAACCGAAATATCTGTTTGATTCCAGCTTCTGCACACGGAACAAATCCAGCTTCGGCTTCGATGGCTGGATTAAAAGTTGTCGTTGTCAAATGTGATGAGCGCGGAAATATTGATGTAGAAGATTTACGTGCAAAAGCTACGGAACACGCAGAAAATTTAAACTCATTGATGGTTACGTATCCTTCAACACACGGTGTGTTTGAAGAACCGATTATTGAAATCTGCCAAATCGTTCACGAGCATGGCGGTCAAGTATATATGGATGGTGCGAACATGAATGCGCAAGTTGGTTTAACTAGTCCAGGATTTATTGGCGCTGATGTTTGCCACTTGAATCTGCACAAGACGTTCTGTATTCCTCACGGCGGTGGTGGTCCAGGTATGGGTCCTATCGGTGTTGCGGAGCATTTAGTACCATTTTTACCGAATCATGAAGTTGTTGAAATTTCAGGAGAACAAGGGATTTCAGCTGTTTCTGCTGCGCCATTTGGTTCTGCTTCCATCTTGGTGATTTCTCACGCATATATTGCTATGATGGGAGCTGATGGATTGACAAATGCAACAAAATTGGCAATTCTAAATGCAAACTACATCAAAGCACGGTTAGAACAACATTATCCAGTTTTATATGCTGGCGCGAATGGACATTGTGCACACGAGATGATTTTGGATTGCCGTTCATTCAAAAACTTTGGAATCGAAGTTTCTGATATTGCGAAGCGATTGATGGACTATGGTTTCCATGCGCCGACGGTTTCTTTCCCAGTAGCAGGGACATTAATGGTTGAGCCAACTGAATCAGAATCAAAACCAGAATTAGACCGTTTCTGCGATGCATTGGTTGCTATCCGTCAGGAAATCGCGGCGGTAGAAAATGGAGAAGCTGATGCAAAAGACAATGTTTTGAAGCATGCGCCTCACACGGCTGAAGTTGTTACTTCTGATGATTGGAACAGGCCTTATAGCCGTCAAACAGCTGCTTATCCTATTGCATATTTGAAAGCCAATAAATTCTGGCCTTCTGTAGGCCGTGTCAACGATTCGCAAGGTGACAGACAATTGATTTGTTCTTGTCCTCCAATTGAGGAATACGCAGAAGCATAAGACTTTTTTATAATGAATACCAAATCCCATTTCTAAAAGAATGGGATTTTTTTGTTTTGGGATGTTGCAGGGATAGAGTAGACGAACGAAAATGTTACTCTATAAATTCTCAAATAATGTTATTTTTACGAATCAATTAAACTTGTGATAATCAGTCATTCATCTTATGAATAATCAAAACCGAAGAGATTTCATCAAAAAATCAACGATAGCTGTTGCGGCTACAGCATTTTTCAATCCTAGTTTTTCGCAAATCAATACTTCCAATGTGTTAAAAATTGGATTGGTGGGTTGTGGAGGACGAGGGACAGGCGCTGCTTCGCAAGCTCTTAAAGCAGATCCCAACGTAATCATTACAGCCATGGGCGACGTGTTCGAAGACCGGCTGAATGAAGCTTATGACTCTTTGTCGCAGATGGACGCAAGTAAGGTACAAGTTGATGCAGCGCATAAGTTTATTGGTTTTGATGCCTATCAGAAAGTGATTGATTCAGGTGTAGATGTTGTTCTGCTAACGTCGACTCCGGCTTTTAGGCCTTTGCATTTCGAGTACGCGGTCAATGCCGGGAAACACATTTTCTGTGAAAAACCTGTAGCTGTAGATGCCCCTGGAGTTCGCCGGATCATTGCGGCAGCAAAAAAAGCAAAAGAGAAAAACTTGAACGTCGTTTCTGGATTTTGTTTCCGCTATGAAACGCCGACTCGGGAATTGATGAAACGGGTGTTGGACGGCGCAGTCGGCGACATCAATAGCATATCTACGTTTAGAAATGGCGGAGAAGCCTGGTATTTGCCAAGACAGCCAGATTGGAACGACACCACTTATTACATGCGGAATTGGTACTATTACAATGGTCTGTCGGGCGATATTGTGGTTGAACAGGCTGTTCATAGTTTAGATATGATGTCTTGGGCGATGAAGGATGTAATGCCAATAAAAGTGATGGGTACTGGTGGCCGTCAAGTGCGCACCGACCCAAAGTTTGGCAATGTATATGATCATTTTGCGGTTGAATTCGAATACGCTAACGGAGCTAGAGGATTTCATTTTACTAGGCAACAAGCGGGCACAACCAGCAGAAATTCAGTTGATATTTTGGGGAACCAAGGACGTGCGAACATCAACGTAACGAGCAGGCATGAGATTTTCGGAAAAGAAAATTGGCGATACAAAGGTGCCATGAATAACATGTACCAAACACAGCACGATGAATTGTTTGCCGCGATACGAGCAGGCAAAGTAATCGACGATGCCGAGCACATGAGCAACAGCACACTATTGGCCATTATGGCTAGAGATGCTTGTTATTCGGGACAAATTTTGACGACTGAAGAAGTCTTGAATTCAAACATTGTGCTTGGGCCAAAATTGGAAGACTATTCTTGGGATTTGGCTTTAAATCCGAATCCAGTCGCTATTCCTGGCGTGACTAAGGTTGTTTAAGATGAAGGAAATAGCCTGTTTTATACTGCTTTTTAACATGCTGATTCCTTCGGTGTTTTCGCAAACATTTCCAATCACTTTTGGAGAGGAGAAAGCCTTTTCTTCCCTGATCGATAATAGTTCCAAGTCAGAAGCAATCAAATGGGTTGATGTCAACACGACCGATACAACATGGTTTAAAAAAGGCGAAGTTTTAGTGTGCAAGGGATGGCCGATTGGAGTAATCCGTTCGGAGAAAATGTATGAAAACTTTGTCCTGCATGTGGAATGGAGGCATTTAACAGCGGGAGGAAATTCAGGTATTTTCGTCTGGAGTGATGCGCAGCCAGATCCGGTCGGAAGGCTTCCCGGGGGGGTCGAAGTGCAGATGCTGGAACTCGATTGGGTCAATCAGCATAAAGTCAATGGCGAGCCGGCTCCGATTGCTTACGTGCATGGCGAGCTTTTCGGTGTGGGCGGTGTGAAGACAATTCCCGACAATCCGCGTGGAGAACGAAGCAAATCGATTCAAAACCTTTGCCTCGGGAAAGGCGAATGGAATACCTACACGGTCATCTGTGTTGACGGGACAATCAAATTATCGGTGAATGGAAAGTTTGTCAATGGCATCAGTCAATCCACGATCAAGAAAGGTTATCTGTGTCTGGAAGCAGAAGGCGCTGAAATAGAGTTTCGAAATATGCAAGTCGTTGAGTTAAATCCTGGACTATTGTCAGCTTCCCAAATTGTAAAGGAGTTATAATATCTAGCTTTCTAAAAAATAGATTCCTCTTAAATAATCACTAAGTTTGTTTATGAATTTGAAAAATAGTTGCAAATTAATAGCATTCGCATTGTTGCTTTCGTCATGTGGGGGAGGTAAATATGCGGCTACCGAAAAAATTTACAAGGATAAAGCAAAGGATTTTGCGAAGCAATATCGTTCGCAACCTGCGCAAGGACAATTGCTTGATAAAGTAATTTATTCTGATAAGGAATGGGTGGCGTCGACAAATTTTGGAACACGCAAACCGAACTATGTAGTCATTCACCATACCGCTCAAGATTCTTTAAATCAAACTATTAAAACTTTTCATAACCAAAAAGTAGGCGTCAGCTCGCATTACGTCATCGGGCGTAATGGCAAGATTGTTCAGATGGTAAACGATTTGTTTCGTGGACATCATGCTGGTGCCGGAAAATGGGGAAACGATACTGATTTGAATTCCTCTTCCATCGGAATTGAGTTAGATAATAATGGATTGACTGATCCTTGGCCCGAAGCGCAGATCAATGCGCTGATTCAGCTATTAGCTTACTTAAAAGACGCCTATAAAATTCCGCAAGCCAATTTTATTGGACATATGGATCTTGCGCCTACACGGAAGAACGATCCGTCACGCTTTCCCTGGAAAATCTTAGCAGATCAGGGTTTTGGCTTTTGGTACGAAACCGCGCTTGAAGAGGCTCCCGCAGATTTTAATCCTGCCATGGCCTTGCGCATTATCGGTTATGACATTAAAAACTTAGACGCTGCGGTTAAGGCTTTTAAAATTCATTATATACAAACGAATACATTGACCACTTGGTCACCCGAAGAATTGAAAGTTTTGTATTCGATCTATAAAAAGTACTTGTAGATTCGATTCTTTGTAGCAAGAAACGTCTGCAACTCGTTTGCTATGCAACAGCATGTTCCAACCGCGGTTGGAAATATGCTTGTTGCACTTTATTAAGACGAATTATGCAAATCAACTTAACAAAACCAGCCTCTATTCTACCAATATTGGTTCTTCTTTTAATTTCAATATCGTCCTGTAACCGCTACTATTATCAGCCAAATGCAGTGAATGCTCCGATGCTCAGCAACAGAAATGATGCGAAAATACTTGTTTCTGGAAATGGGGGTGTTGGAACGAGTAGCTCAGGCGATTATTCTAGCGAAGTAATTAATTTGCAGGCATCCTATTCTCCGCTAAAATACGTTGGATTGATGGGCAATTATGCCAATTATCGCTACGATACCTATGAAGAGGTACCTGAAGACGGAGAAGTCGACGCTCATGCGAATTTACTAGAGGGCGGTATCGGCGGGTATTATCCTATTATTTTAAATGAAAAGGGATTTAAACTAGTTGCTGACACTTATGTTGGCTATGGGGCAGGGAAATTGAATTCTGATGTAAAAATGAATTTCGACAGGATATTTATCCAACCGGGAATAAACCTGACGACGCCATTTTTTGATGCAGGGTTCGCAGCGCGAATCTCGGGGATTAAGTATTCGGATTTTAATTCAAATGGAATGCTGCAATTTTATGTAGAACAACAGGGCCTGCAAGATATCACTTCGAAAAGGCACTTTTTCTTTGAGCCTGCCATCACTCTACGCGGCGGCTACAAATTTGTTAAAGGGCAGCTTCAAGTTGTCAGAAGTGCTTCTTTGAACAATTTGGATTGGAAATACAACGACACAATGTTTACGTTAGGATTGTTTATTTCGATCGAAGAGTTTTTCAAATTGAAAAAGTAATTTTTTTTCTGCTGTGCAATGATTTACAGCTTTCAGTATAGATTCTAACGTTTAGTTTAAATCTTCATTTTGCTTTAATAAATAGAGCAAAATGAAGATTTTTTTTGTTAAATCAATTATACAGTTTTCACAAAACGTTCGTCGTAATTTTCGATATCGACAATGTATTTATTCTTGATCAGGAAGTCAAAAAGCGGCTTTGCTTCTTCAGAAACCGTTAGATTTTGAGTAGTAATAATTTCATTGTTCTTCTTGTCCAAATACGGATAAGCATACAATTTTACATCTTGGCTAAACATGCCCGATATGTAAGAAAGCAATTCGTTGGTGTATTCTTTTTTGCTATAATTTTCCGAGTTGAATATGTTTTTTAGGTTGGAAACGTTTGTCGCAATTCCAACATGTTTGGTGCGGAATGATTTAACAAATTCAGCCAAATGGTTATTTCGTCTAAAGTTAGACACCATAATGTTGTTTCCTGTAGCGCATAACTCTTCGGCACGTTTTGCGAAATATTCCAGATCTTCATTCGAAATGGTGTTTTCTTCCTCCAAGACATTCCCCATCAGCACCTCAATTAAAACGACAATGTTGTTTGGGTCGACTCCTTCGTTCTTTTTAAACTGCTCAACAGCCAGATTGAATAAATCAAAGTTAGGCAGGGATTTCTGGCGGTATTTCGTGCGAAGGATGATGATATCTTTCTTGTACAGATATTCTTTAATCTGTGCGGCCTTCCCATCAGGTTTGAAGATCGCAGCTTTTGAAAATCCTTTGGCAATTAAATACAGATTGATCAAACGCTCATTTACATTTTCAAATGCCGGACCTTTCACTTTTACTAAGTCAATTTCGACAGAACCTTCCGCCAAATTATCCACTAGGGATTCAATTAAAGTCTGGATATCATTGCGGTAGAAATAAGCGCCAAAAACTAAATTGACACCTAAAATTCCTAAGACTTTCTGCTGTAGGTTCGCGTCGCTGTCCAACAAACGGACGTGGATAATAATGTCGTTGGTTTCAGAATGCGGTTCATGCTGGAAACGGATTCCGATCCATCCATGGGGTTCATTCGTTTTGTTATAATTTAACGTAGTCACGGTATTTGCGAAAGCAAAAAATTGGCGATGATCGTATTTATGACCTGTTAAACGTTCATTCAACAACTCAAACTCATGATTTAGCATTTTTGTCAAGCGGGTACGGCTTACATAACGACCCGATTCTTCGACTCCATAAATCGCATCTGAATAGGCCATATCGTATGCTGACATGGTCTTGGCAATAGTTCCTGACGCAGCGCCAGCTTCAAAAAAATTACGGGCGACTTCTTGGCCTGCGCCAATCTCGGCGAAGGCGCCATAAAATTCCGGAGTAAGGTTAATTTTTAATGCTTTGCGTTTCGTTTCGAATATTTCTCTTGCCATTCGGCAAAAATACAAAAAACCAAACTAAGTTCGGTTTTTTGCTTTATAGAAAAATTGTTATCTCTTTCAATACGCTGTTTTGCGATAATAAACCTGTCTAATCTTCTATGACAGCAAGCCCAATTTCTTGAAACAATAAAACAGTGCTGAAGTATGCAATGCTTGCGAAATGCCATTGGAGAACAACAGTTCTTGCGCTTCTGGAATGGTCAATTCCACTACATCGATATCTTCAGAATGATCTAATTCCTGTTCTTCGATTTTTTTGCCGCCTGTTAATAAATACGTGTAGGTAATATTTCCGCTGGTAGCTGGATTGGCATGAAGCTGACAGATTTCTTCGATCGAGTCAAACGCAAATCCCGTTTCTTCCAGAAGTTCTCGTTTAGCCGCTTCTGCCGGATCTTCTCCATCTTCTACAACTCCAGCAGGCAGCTCAATTAAAATCTTTCCTGCACCATGCCTGTATTGCTTAACAAACAAAATTTTATCATCTTCAGTAATGCCGACCATGTTGACCCAGGTCGGATATTCCAGCACATAGTATTCATCTTTGATATTTCCGTTAGGCAATTGCAGTTTGTCCACTCGCAATGTCGCCCATGGACGCTGAATAATATATTTAGAATCTAATAAAGTCCATTTTTCCATATTAATCTTTTACGATGTCAGCCATGACGTTCTTCACTTTTTGGTCTAGCTTATCTGCAATTTCTTGATAAGCTTGTACATCGTTTAAAGATTCTTTCACTGAACAATAGAATTTTATTTTTGGTTCGGTTCCAGAAGGGCGAGCAGATATCACATCGCCATCCACCGTAATAAATTGCAATACATCAGATTTCGGTAGTTCAATCGCTGTCTGCTGACCGCTCGCAATATCCAAAGTGACTCGGTTTTCGTAATCGCGGATTTCTTTAACAGCAATGCTTCCCAATGTTTGTGGTGGATTCGCGCGCAAATCAGCCATCATTTGTTGAATTTCTTCAGCTCCGGCTTTGCCTTTTTTGGTTAATGAAATTAGTTTCTCTTTGTAAAAACCGTATTCAGTATAGATATCCATCAAAACATCATAGACAGATTTGCCTTTCGATTTAAAATAAGCAGTCATTTCTGCAATAAATGCACATGAATTTACCGCATCCTTATCGCGGACTAAATCACCCACTAAAAAACCATAGCTCTCTTCTCCGCCAACCAAGTAGTTTTCTTTGCCTTCTAAGCGGGTCATAATCTCACCGATAAATTTGAAACCCGTTAACGTTTCATAATTGGAAACCTGGAATGCGCTTGAAATATCAGAGATAAGATTTGTTGTCACAATGGTCTTAACGGTAAAGTCATCTGATTTCAAATCTCCTTTTTCTTTTTTCGTAGCGAGCACATAATAGGTCAATAAACTACCAATTTGATTTCCGTTTAATAACTGGAATTCGCCTTGATGGTTTTTTATGGCTACGCCAACGCGATCTGCATCTGGGTCTGTTGCTAAAACTAAATCAGCATCCAGATCCTGGCCTTTTTTCTTCGCTTTGGACATCGCTTCCTCTTCTTCCGGATTCGGGTAAATCACTGTCGGGAAATTTCCGTCAGGATTCGCTTGCTCTTCGACAACATGCACATTCGTAAATCCCCAAGCTTCCAATGTTTTAGGGACTAGGGTAATTCCTGTTCCATGGATCGGTGAGAACACAATTTTTAAATCTTTTTGCTGCGCAACGATTTCTGGATGGATGCTTAATTGTTTATTTTGTTCAATATAAATCTGGTCGAAATCTTCTTCAACAAGGGTGATGTTTTCGGGTTTTCTGGTAAAGGAGATTTCGTCGACTTGCTGAATCGCGTTGACTTCCGTAATAACATTTTCGTCATGCGGAGCAACCAATTGTCCGCCGTCATTTCCATAAGCTTTGTAGCCATTGTACTCTTTTGGATTGTGTGAAGCTGTTAGCATCACGCCCGATTGGCATCCAAAATGACGTATCGCAAAGGACAGCATCGGAGTGGGACGAAGCTCTTTAAATAGATATACATGAATATCATTCGCAGAAAAAATATCCGCCACTAAATGTCCAAATTCTTGAGAGTTGTTGCGGCTGTCGTAAGACACCGAAACTTTAATCGCCTGTCCGGGATATTGTTTTTTCAGGTAATTTGCCAATCCTTGGGTCGCTTTTCCTAGCGTGTATTTATTGATGCGATTGGAGCCTACGCCCATAATCCCGCGAAGACCCCCAGTACCAAATTCTAGTTCTTTGTAAAAACTATCAATTAATTCTGTCTGGTCCGTTTGGTCTACCAATTTTTGAACCAAGCCTCGGGTTTGTTCGTCATATTGTGAGGACAACCATTGTTGCACACGTGATTGTGTAGCGATATCTATATTGCTCATGTTAGTCTATAAATCGAAAAGTAAATATAAAATTCTTTTTTGTCTTAATGGATGCAAATTGTTAATTAGGCATCGCATCCTGAGTAGGCGCGATCCAGAACAGTCACGTACCAATTGTTTTCGTATCGTTTGACATGAAAAATCAAGTCAGATTGGTCGACCAAAATCACGCGATAACTATCTTTTTCCAGTTCTGTGATTTGCCCTTCTTCAAGTGGAAACGGCTCGTTAATTTCTTTATAAAAACTAGATAAAGTCGATAGTGTTGTCGCATTTTCCGTGGTGTCACAAAAAAAGCCTTGTTTGTCCCAGCTTAGGTTGCCGCAGTCTAGCTTGGGCAAGCTACCAAAAGTTAACGCGTATTGGTTACTAAATGTTTCGTATGCGTAATGTGCGGGAATGGGATTTTTGAAATCCAGCGAATCCACTTTTGTAAAGGTATCCATTGCTCCTGGGCGATAAATTACTACCAAACCCAGATCGGGATGGATCAACGCATTGGCTTTGCCATTATCCTGACTTAAATATGCCCGAGCGAAACGCGTGATAACATTCATCAAGTCTTGCTTGTCCGTTTCGGACAAAGCAATTGATTCTTGAGTTTTCTCTTCTGCCTTTTTCTTATTCTGGCAAGCGGAGAAAAACAGAACAACTAAAAACACAAAGCTCGTTATCCTCATTTCTTGTTGTTTCCGCGAATACTTTGTTCGATCATATCCCACATATCATTTGGAATGAATTCCATGCCATTCATCTGACCAGCACCTTGAAGCCATTCACCGCCATCAATCGTAACCACTTCTCCATTGATAAACCCTGCAAAATCTGACACTAAAAATGCCGCTAGATTTGCTAATTCCTGATGGTCGCCGACTCTTTTCAGGGGCACGCGATTTATAAAGTCAAATTTTGCTGCTAAATCACCAGGCAATAACCTGTCCCAAGCACCCTTCGTGGGGAATGGGCCCGGAGCAATGGCATTATGCCGAATGTTATATTTTCCCCATTCGGCAGCTAATGAGCGCGTCATGGTCAACACACCGCCTTTGGCAACAGCCGAAGGAACGACGTATCCTGAGCCGGTAAATGCATAGGTGGTGATGATATTCAGCACATTGGCTTCCTGTTTTTTTGCAATCCAATTTTTTCCAAAGGTCAATGTACAGTTGGCGGTCCCTTTTAAAACAATGTCGATCACGGTTGAGAATGCATTTGCCGAAAGGCGCTCTGTTGGAGAAATAAAATTTCCGGCGGCGTTATTGACCAGCACATTGACTTGACCGAATTTTGCTTCACTCTCGGCTAACAAATTTTCAACTTCGTCGATGTTTCGAATATCGCAAGCGACAGGCAATACGGGGTTTCCGGTCTTCGCAGTGATCTCTTTTGCGGTTTCCTCTAGAACATCAAGCTTCCTGCTTGAAATAACCACATTGGCTCCCAATTCCGAAAAATAAGTGGACATGGCTTTTCCAAGTCCTGTTCCACCTCCGGTCACAACAATTGTTTTTCCCTGGAATGCATTTTCGCGTAGCGCACCTTGAATTGCTTTCATTGTATTATCCTTTTTTAGCCGTTAAATTATCAATTATCGTCTTTAGAACGACGCGCGTTTTTGGAGACCACCATTGGGTCAAAACCTGTTCCACGATCGCTTCGTTATTCAGCTCCATTTTATCTAGAACAGATTTTCTAAAATTTAGTTTGCTAGCTCGCCAAGCATTTTTCTCAAATTGGGAGAGCAATTTTATCTGCCGAATGGCCGTTGTTTGAATTTGGTTCGCGGGCACAACTTCGTCGATTAAACCAACTTTTAGCGCTTCATTCGGTTTCAGCAGTTTTCCGGTCAATAAAAATTGATACGCATGTTTGCTACCAATCCAGAATCGGTATAGTTCGAAAATACTTTCCGGAACGATAATTCCGACGGGTACTTCATTTAATCCGATAATGTATTCGCCTTCGGCCATGATTCGGTAATCGGAGGCAATCGCCATAACACAGCCACCAGCAGGACTATGTCCGGTAATAGCGCTAACAAATGGTTTTGGAAATGCCGTCAGCAGATGGATTAATGACATAAATTTTTTCCAAAACGTGCTCATCTGCTCTTCATCATAGTGATAGAGCGTGATGAGGTCTAGCCCAGAAGTAAAAAAATTTTCTTTTCCGGTAAGAATTAAGCCCTCTACAGCCGGATCTTCTTGAGCCTGACGAACAGCTTCGTAAATTTCTTCGACCATTTCCAAATGCAAAGCATTGGATTTGCCACGATCCAAAATCAGGTGCGTAATATGATCTTCGGTATTGACTTTAATAAAATTCATGATTTCAATTTACAGATTTTTAATAGCTCTTCCTAATTCCCTTGAAAAATCCGAAGAATTATTTCACTTCGAATTCTACAATTTTTCGGCCTATTTTGCCATTTAAATCTATCCCTTCCAATGTCACTCTATACGTTCCTGCTTCATCAGATGTGTAGAAATCAAATTCTACTTTTCCGGATTTGTCCATAACGATATTCGGTTCCCAATGAATGGTTGTTCTTAAATCCGTCGCATAGGTTTTGTCCGAACCGACTTCATAAACAGGCTTGTAAAATTCTTTAGCAGGGGTGATCCCTTGTGGCGTAATTGTCAAAATTCCTTTTGGCGTATAATTCCGAATGGCATCAGCACCCGTTTTGGAAGTTAATACAAGCAAACCGCCACCGCCATACGAACCGTAAATTGCAGTATATCCAGGGCTTCGAAGTACTTCCACGCTTTGAATGTCATTGATGTTAACCATGCTTAGCTGGTCTCCTTCGATATACATCCCGTCCAAAACAACCTGCATTTGCGTCATTCCACGCGTGCTGAATGGTATTCCTCCTTGGAAAACGACCCCTGTCAACCGTCCCGCCAAACACATTTCTAACGTAGCGCAAGTTTCTAAATCTTCTGCGGTAATAACCTGGTCGGCTCGTCCTGGGCCATTTAAATTTGCTGAATTTGGGGAAGCTTTAGGTCTTTCGCGTCGCACAAGAACTTCCTCAATTTCAATAGATTTAGGAAGCAAGCCTTTGTTCTCTAAAACAGCGAAGAATTCTTTGGATGCATTGATGTCAGCCAAGTAAGCTTCATTAACATCGTTTTTCTCTAAAAGAGAATTCTTGTTCTTTAATGTTGATGGATAGGTTTCTTTCTCTGCGAAGATGTCAATGTTTTTCTTGCCTTTTTCGTCTTCGGCAGTCAAAATAAATTTAACGCTGTCTGGAAATAATAAGTTATCAAAAACGAAATAACCCTCATCATTAGCCAGCGTATCGATATAATCCATTACATTGACCGTCGAAATTAATTTAACATTCGCTTTTGGAACAGGTGCTTTGCGTCCAAGTTTTCTTGCGTACCCCATAATAGATAAACCCTCTTCGCGGACAAAAGCTTTGGCGCTATCTGCTGTGGCAAGCTCGTTGAAATTGATCTTTCGCCAGCCTTGAGTCAGCACTAAATCATCCAATTCCTGTAGTTTGATTTGTTCGATATTTTCGAAATAATGTCCTGGAGATTCAATGTGCCCTTTTAAATCTGCATTGAGCAACAAATCTGAGTAGATATTAGGCTGGGCATTCAGGTCATCTGAAATCTTTTTCATGTTGACGACTGAAGCCGAAAGAAAGGTATAAAAAACCGAGTCGGAGGTGTTTTCCGCATGAATAGTTGTGGTGACTTTTGACTTGGGTTTAGCAGTCTGGTTGTCTACGGACAGCGCCACTGGAAGGTCTCCATTTCGATTAAAATTAAATACCGCTCGTTCGATAAGCGGCTTGAACTGTTCGTTCAAAATGCTGATGGTCAATATTCCGGAAGGGAACTCTGCCTTCGAAGCCGAAAAGACCAGTTCACTTTTTGAAGAATTCTGCTTAGAAATGTAAAAGACCTTTCCTAAGCTTTGAACAATAAAATAGATAGGTTTATTCTGAATCAAATCTTCAGAAAGATTTACCTGTGCGTAGATTTTTTGGTCATTAAAATTGTTCACCATAATCGAATATCCTGAAGTTGCGCTCGCTGGCAAATCAATTGATGTTGTCGATTGGTCATCAAAAATTGCTTTCGCGCTATAGCTCTGGCCTTTTTCAACAATAAAGGAAATGGAGCCCATCCCCAATTCATTGGTTTTGACATGGCCGACCGTATCCTGATTCCTGTTGAATAAATAGATAGATGCCGGAGCAGCTAACCCATCAGGCCTTAAACTTTTGAATGCGACTTTATTTAAGAAATCTGGCAATAGCGAACCGCCTTCAGGAAAAACCTGCACACTGTTTTTTGATTCAAAATTTTTCGGAACAATGGTCTTTTTTACCGTGTTTTTAGTTTGATTCTCATACGAAAGCTGAATAGGTATGTTTTTGGTTTTCTCGGAAAGCTTTATTCGCAAGACCCCATTCTCATCTGTCGTTTCTTTGCCCTTGTCAATCGTTTTTCCTTTGTCATTAAATATATATTGAACCGACGTTTTACTTAATGGATTTCCAGCGAGTGTTTTTAAGCTGATTGTATAAAAAGATTGGTTATTTTCCTGATTCAATGTCGAGCTCATAACGGTATTATCGGAGCGGCCATTGCTAATATTGATTACACGGTCGAAAAAATAGGCTTCATCGAAATTTCTCATCCAATTGGTATACGCACGAAGATGGTATGAACCTTCAGTAAGCGTGTCTGTTAGCAATACATCGCCCATGCTGATCCCCGAAAGAACGGGAATCTTCACTTCTTTGACAATGTTTTTATAAGGATCAATCAGCTGAACATAAGCTATTTTACTGAAATTCGACAAGAAGTTTTCGGCGCCAATAGTCGAATATAATTTGAACCAGATTGTCTCTCCAGTCGTGTAAGAGGCTTTGTCGGTATGCAGATAAATTTTTTCTTGAGTATTAGCGGTGGATTTTTCATCTAGTATTTTCATGGTTTCATCGACGGAACTTTGAGAAAAGCTGAAACCGGGCACTACAAAAAAGAGGAATAAAATTAGGAATCTTTGCATAAATAAGGTTTTTGACTTAGGAAAGTTAATAAAAAAGATATAGAGTTGAATATTATCTTTAAAATTTTATTAATTAAGGGAATACATCAATATATTTGCGGAATGATGAATATTCTAATTATTGGTTCCGGGGGTAGAGAATCGGCCTTTGCTTATAAGCTTTCACAAAGTCCTAAATTAAATCAGTTATTTATTGCGCCAGGTAATGCTGGGACAGCTTCTTACGGTCAAAACGTCGATTTAAAAGTGACCGATTTTGAGGGGATTGCAGATTTTGCACTAAAGAACGAAATTCAAATTATTTTGGTTGGACCAGAGGAACCGCTAGTAAAAGGAATTCATGATTATTTTTTAGCGCGTGAAGATTTGCGCCACATCGCTATCGTTGGGCCACAAAAGCAAGGCGCGCAGCTTGAAGGCTCCAAAGATTTTTCGAAGGAATTTATGGAAAGGCATCAGATTCCGACCGCCGCTTACCGAACTTTTGATAGCAGCAATTTGGAAGAAGGTCTAGCATATCTAGACACGCAAAAATTACCGATTGTATTAAAAGCAGATGGTTTGGCTGCGGGAAAAGGAGTATTGATTTGTGAAACCTTAGAAGATGCTAAAGCTGAATTGAAAGCAATGATTAGCGACGCGAAATTTGGTGCAGCAAGCGCTAAAGTCGTTATTGAAGAATTTCTAAATGGAATCGAATTGTCTGTTTTTGTATTGACAGATGGTGAATCTTATAAAGTATTGCCTTCGGCAAAAGATTATAAACGTATCGGAGAAGGCGATACAGGCTTAAACACGGGGGGAATGGGCTCCATTTCGCCTGTACATTTTGCGGATGAAGTTTTTCTGGGCAAAGTGGAAGAACGCATTATTAAACCTACGGTTGACGGTTTGAAAAAAGATGGAATTCCTTACAAAGGATTTATTTTTATCGGCTTAATGAATGTCGATGGCGAACCGCAGGTTATCGAATACAATGTGCGCATGGGCGACCCGGAGACAGAATCGGTTATTCCACGAATTGAATCCGATTTTGTGGATTTGCTGGAAGGCGTTGCTCAAGGGAATTTGGCGAGCCGCGATTTTTCAGTTTCACCGAAAACAGCCGTTACCGTGATGATGGTTTCTGGAGGTTATCCCGGCGATTATGAAACTGGAAAAGCAATTGCGAATATTGAAAACGTAAAAGAGTCGATCGTCTTTCATGCTGGAACAAAACTAGTCAATGGAGAGGTTGTTACGGCTGGCGGACGCGTGTTGGCAATCACGACCTTGCAAGATAATTTATTTGATGCTTTACAGCAAGCCACAGCGGATGCAGGGCGGATTTTCTTTGAAAGACAGTATTTTCGACGCGATATCGGCTTTGATTTAATCAAAGATTAAAAAATAGGTGAAAAATATTTTGGAAGTACTATAAATCCTCTTATATTTGCACACCGAAAGGGAAAAAGGCCCGTTCGTCTAGGGGTTAGGACGTTAGATTTTCATTCTAGAAACAGGGGTTCGATTCCCCTACGGGCTACAAAAATCCTGCAAATTTTGCAGGATTTTTTTGTTTTCGGTCTTTTCCAAAATCTAAATTTCAAAGTAAGCGTGCTTCAAAAAATCTTGCCGAATTTATATTTGATAGTTGAATCCACCTTCTTATCTTGCAGTTTGAAATAACTGTAAATAAAAAGCACCGACCTACAACTGATAAGAAATAGTATAAAAGCCATCGACAATTTACGACTCGTAGAAGGCATGTAGCTTCTACGACATCAGCTCATTGTGGATTTCTGTATTTTTATTAAGTTGAATATGTTTAAAACAGTTTTCTCGTGTAAAAAGATAGTAACTTATGTATGAAAAAGATTCTCTTTAGTTTAGTCATGATTGTATCTATATCTGTTTTCCATTCAAAAGCTCAAACAAGGAAAATCGACAGCTATGATTTTTTTGACACTGCCGTAAACAACCATAATCAAATCTTTCAATCTTCAGGTATTCCTTCAGCCATAGAAATGATTCTGAAATATTGTAAAGTGGTTGATTTTAACTTCTATGGCTTACAAAATGAATGGCAGAACAAAACAGATGGTTCTTTCCGCGACTTTGACAAGAAAGAATTATACGGCATTACTTTTTCCCAACAGTTTGTTTTGCCTCGAGACGCAACCTTTCCGATAGATAGCTTGTTTCAAACGATAGAAAATGAATTGAAGTCTGGCAAAAAAGTGATTATTGCACTGCAACTGGACTCAAGCTGGCCTATTTATGTCGTCTACAAACAAACTCCAGATGGCGAGTTTGTTTCATACAGCAAATTCCAAAGCCATACATTAATACATAGAAATACAAAAGAAATCATTAGAAAGTCTAACGGGACGGAAATAATGACCTACAGCATTGATTAACATAGAGTTGTTGGGTTTGGTTAAGAACAATAGTAAGTTAAAACATGAATAAAATTCTCCTAAGTTTAATCCTGTTAATATCCACATCTGTTATTTTTCATTCGAAGGCTCAAGCACAAAAAGCTGATAACGGGAATTTTTTTAATACCGTCGTAAATAACCACAATCAAATTTTTGAAATGTCTTGCATTCCATCCGTTGTCGAGATGGTGCTGAAGTATTATAAAGTGGTAGATTTTGATTTTTACGACTTACAGAATGAATGGCAAAATAAAATGGATGGTTCTTTCCGCGACTTTGATAAGAAAGATTTATATGGCATCACTTTTTCTCAACAATTTGTTTTGCCTCGGGACGCGACATTTCCGATTGACAGCCTGTTTCAAACGATAGAAAATGAATTGAAAGCTGAGAAAAAAGTGATTATCTCACTGCCTTCCGACACGGGCTGGCATATGTTTGTTATCTGCGAACAAACTCCAGACGGAGAATTTGTTTCCTATAGCAAGCTTGGCACGCATACCTTAATACTTAGAAACACGAAAGAAATTGTGAGAAAGTCTAATGGTACGGAAATCATGACTTACAGCATTCACAATTAATTGTAGCAATAGGAAATAGTTCTTAATCGTTCGGACACAGAAGATTTTCAAACGGTTATTAAAAATAATTGATAGCTAATCCGGCTTTTTTGAATGTTAAATAAAAGAGCTAGTTAGCAATGATGTATTCTTTAGATCTGTTGCAAAAGTTTTCTAACAGTATCTTTATTGGGTTTAGAAATTGGTATTTTTTCTCCCGACATTAACAACAGGATACCACCGTCTTCTTTTAACCAGCTTTTTACATATTTTGGATTTACTAAATGGCTCTGGTGAGTTCTTAAAAATCCACTGGGGCGCAATAAATCAGCATATTCTTTAAGTGATTTGGAGACCAATATTTTTTCACCGCCAGACAAGAAAAAGTGAGTATAGGTATTGTCGGCTTCGCAGCGGATAATTTCCGCTATAGAAACATATCTTATTTCACTTTGCATCTGCAAAGCAATTTTGCTAATCGTTGTTTCTGGCTTTTTTAGTTGTTGAAGTAAAAAATCGAGCTGAGAGGTTTGGATTTGTGTTGCTAATTTATGTTCAGCTTTGTTTACCGCGGTCATCAATTCTTCAATGTCAATCGGTTTTAAAAGATAATCTAAGGCAGCAAATTTTACAGCTTGTATCCCATATTGATCATAAGCAGTAATAAAAATAACTTCGAAATTACGCTTTGGAAGTAGTTTTAGTACGTCAAAACCCGTTAGCTCACCCATTTGAATATCCAGAAATACCAAATCAGGCAAATGGCTTTCGATTGCGTCAACCGCATTCCTTACATTTTGTGCTGTTGCTACTATAGTAACCTGTGGACAATGCTTTTCTAGCAAAGTGCGCAGATTTTCTAAATTAGAAATTTCGTCATCTATTAAAACTGCTCTCATGATACCTATAGCCAATCGGTTAATGTTAAGCTTATTTCAGTCCCTCTAATGGTTGACTGCATTACTAAGGTAAAGCGATTTTCTTTATAAATACTATTTAATAGCTCTATTCTACTTCTGCTTAATTGGAGCCCCAAACCTTCATTTCTTTTTTGTGTATCAAATCCATTTCCATTATCGGAGACCGTTAAGACCAAATCATTTGCTTGATTAATAAATTTGATCATAATTTCTCCGTCGGTATTTTTCTGCGATATGCCATGCTTCACCGCATTTTCTACAAAAGGCTGCAATAACATACTTGGTATCTCTGTATTATCCAAATCTAAGTTTTCTGAGTAGTTTATTTGGTACTTAAAGCCGAATCGCAACTGCTCCATTTGCAGATAATCGTCTAGCAAAGTTTTTTCTTGTGACAAGCTAATTCGTTCTTTATCATCCAATACATTGCGTGTTAACCGGGCAAACTTAGAAAGATATTTGTTGGCATTGTCTATTTCGTTTTTATTCATCAAATTTTGAATGCCTGAGAGTGCATTAAACAGAAAATGAGGATTTAATTGGGAACGAATGGAGTTAAGTTGAAGCTTTACGATGTTTTTTTGTAGCTCTTTTTCTACCAATTTTTTCTTGTTTCTTTTTTTTGATGAAAAAAAGAATAAGAAGAAAGAATAGTCCAATAGAAAATAGCGCGATGAGCGTATAAAATAAAAGTTCTTTTTTGGTATAGATCTCTTCGTCTAGCGTTATAGAAAGCGTATATCTGCTTACATAATTTTCTATTTCGTTAGATGAAATATTGCAGTCTTGACAGTTATCCCAATCAATTAATGGCTGAATAATAATTTCATAATTACCTGATTTTTTAAAGATACTTCTATCGATCTTTATGTAAGGTGAAAGTTTACCTGCTTCATTAAGGTAACCGCCATATAGCCATGAATTGGATTCAAAGATTATTTTATCCGTCTTTTTGTTTTTTATAGAGATGTAGTAGACATAATCGATATCCAATGTTTCCTTTACAATGGTCAGTTCGTCGTCTTTTTCGGTGAAAGTAAGATCTATCCTTTCTTTTGGCTTTCTTATATAGTTGTAGTCAACGCCTTTTTCAGTTGCAAAACGCTTTGCTAAGACTTCGATTTTAGCTTTTGGAATAGGTAAGCCATAAAAAACAGATTTATAAATATCAATAGGGTTTTCTGTGCTATAAATCAATGTGGTAATCGTTTTGCCTTTAATAGGAAAGATGCCAAGTGTTGTAAAGCGTAAGAGCTCGTCGTCCCCTCTGTCTAAATCTTTCATTTGCGCTATGCCGATCGATTCGTTTACGACTATTGGCTTGTTGTCGACTAAAATCGTGTAGCGATAGTCCTGTATACGCTCCGTTGTTTTGAAATAAATTTGGATGCTGACATTGTTGATTTCTGGTAAATAGTTAAACGAAGTATTTGGTTGATTTGGAAATTTGAAATCATAATAGATGTTTTTTGCTGCGCTATCAACACACATTAGAAGCTTATTTCCAGCAGCGTATGTATGCGAAAAATTGATGCCTTTTTGCGCGTATGCCGTAGATAGCGAAATGATTAGGCTAAGAAATATGAAGCTGATCTTTTTCATGTCATCGAGTTTAATTTTCATCAAACTTGTCACAATAATAGCAAAACTAAAAGCAGCAAACAGTAAAGGAAGTCTTTAAAATAGTAAATGTATTGTTTTGAGCAGTATTTGAATATGAAAAGAGAGTGCGGTTTTTGGGTAAAACATTTCCGTGTTAGCCGAACAATAATGTTTATAGAAAGTGGCATTGCATATTTGCTCTTTATATTCTATTGTTCGTCACCAAAGTTGTAGAGGACGATATTATTGTTTAAATGGATAAAAAAAACACTCATCTTACTTTGAAAACGAGTGTTTATTAGGGTGCCGATAAATCGTTCTATAATCTCCATTTCATAGAAATCCCGAACCCATAACTAACACTATTTACTGTTCTTTATACGACAAAGCTCCAGACGGACAGTTGTTGATCTGATTTTTCAATTCTTCTATCGAGGCATTATCACAATTCACCCAAGGGGAAGATTTGGGCTGATAAACCTGTGGCAGGGTCTTTACGCAGACGCCTGCATGGGTGCACAGTTTTGGTTTCCAAATTACCGTGAAATCACCTTTTTTATATTCTTTTGTAACTTCCATACTTATTATTTTAATACGTCTCTGATGTCTTCAGTTTTCTTAAACATTGCAGCGGCATAAGGGCACAAAGGAATTATTTTTATGTTTTTCTCCCGAGCCATCTCCACAATTTTATACAGCAGTTCTTTGCCAACGCCTTTGCCGTTGAATTCAGGTTCAACTTCGGTATGATCGATAATGATCAATTCATCACCAGCGACAGAATAGGTCATTATTCCCGCGCGTTTGCCATCTTCTCGTGCCATTGCAAATCCTTTTCCGTCACTTTGTTTAACTGTTATTTCCATGTTTGAATTTGTTTTAGATAGTTAAGTCTAACAAATATATAACTAAATAGACGCAGCTAGCGGTTTAGATTGATTTCTTTAGCAATGGGATGACTTTTGCGCCGATCAGTTCAGTTGCTTGCAGCAATTGTTCGTGCGAGAGCCCTGCGTTGTCCATCTGGAATGCGAACCGATCGATGCCTCCTAAAGCTTCACTGTGGTTCAATAATTTTTCAGCAACTTCTTCTGGGCCTCCTACAATCAAGACGCCTTTAGGCGCAACTAATGCGTCGAATTTCGGTCTTGTAACCGGTGCCCATCCGCGGTCTTGGCCTAGCTTAGTCCACAGTTTTGCGTAGCCTGGATAATAATCTGCTATCGCTTGTTCAGCATTTTGAGCAACGTAGCCTGGCGAATGCAACCCGACTTTTAGCTGATCGGGCGAAAAGCCTGCGCGATGTCCAGCCTCACGGTACAAATCAACCAAAGGACGAAAGCGCTCCGTTTCACCGCCGATAACAGCGACCATCAAGGGCAGTCCCAAAGTACCCGCGCGCACAAAAGATTCAGGCGTGCCCCCAACCCCAAGCCAAATAGGCATTTTTTCCTGCAAAGCCCTTGGGTAAACAGGCTGATTGTTCATAGCCGGCCTAAACTTGCCCGACCAAGTGGTAAATTCGTTATCGCGTATCTGAAGAAGCAAAGCTAATTTTTCTGAGAAAAGAGCATCGTAATCCCTCAGGCTATAGCCAAAAAGCGGAAACGCTTCTGTCGACGAACCGCGGCCAACGGTGAGTTCGGCGCGTCCTTTGGAGATCAGGTCTAAGGTAGCGAAGCTTTGGTAAACCCGGACGGGATCGTCCGTGCTAAGCACTTTGACTGCGCTGCCGAGTTTGATTTTTTTGGTCCTCGCTGCGGCTGCGGCTAAGATCACATCAGGAGCTGAATCCAAAAATTCTCTTTTATGATGCTCGCCAACTCCGAAAAAATCAAGTCCAGCCTCGTCTGCTAGGATAATCCGGTTCAGAAACTGTTCCATAGCATCAACCCCATTCAGGTTGTCGCTTCCATACATTGCCGATGCAAAACTGTCTATTCCTACTTCCATTTTTTAGTGTTGATTGTCTATTCTGATAAAATAATCAGGTGAAAAAATATGGCGCCCTATCGGTCGATTTTGATGGGGTGGCTTAAAGATCGTTTAACAAAGTTCATCATTTGCGCCAGCAATTAAAGATGATATTTGACGAAAAATATAGTATACAAATGTCTACTTATTTTACTCGACATTTCATTTAGCAGTCGATCATAGCCTTATGCAATTAGTCGTGTGGAACTGATATATCCTTCAAGTAAGCGTTGCACTTCGAATTCTTCCGGCTTTTTTCAGCGTTTATATTCTTTAAAGTGCGTAATCCTTCGGTTTTCTTCACAGCGAAAAAAAGCGTAATTTTGATTGGAGGAATTAATGAAACGACTATTCGACTACCTAAACGGTTATTTGCCCAACGGAATTTCTGAAAGCGATTTTGAGACCGTAAAAAGTTATTTTACCCATAAACGCCTTCGCAAAAAGCAATATTTTTTACAGGAGGGCGATGTGTGCAAATATTACGGATTCATTCTTAGCGGCGCCATGCGTCAATATACCGTAGATGAAAAAGGTACGGAATTTATTGTGCAGTTGTTTATTGAGAACTGGTGGGTTGGCGACCGCGAAAGTTATACAACCTCATCTCCATCCGTCTATAATATCGATGCCTGGGAAGATACAGAGCTGCTGTTAATTACCAGAGCAGATGTTTTGGAACTGATTAAACGCTGTCCTGCTTTTGCTGAAATCGTTAGGATAATGGACGAACGAAATAGTATTGCCAATTTAAAACGACTGACTTCGTCGATCAGTGCAGGAGCTGAAAAACGCTATGCTGACTTTGTAGTCACTTACCCCAATTTTCTAGGCCGTTTTCCACAGCATGTTATCGCCTCCTTTCTTGGAATCACGAAAGATACACTGAGCCGCATTAAGCGCCAGCTTTTGGAGAAGGAGTGAGATAGCTTCTAACACAACACCTTTCAAATGAAGTTGTAAGATGATAATGTTGCTGTTTTTTTAAAAAGTAAATCTACTAACTAAGCATATCCGTTTTACTTCCCAAATTTCCTTGGCATATAACTCAGGGTAAGCATGTAATATTGCGTTAGAATATTTCGGTTGCCGGTCGTGAATTCGGTCACGCCATCGTAGAAATAAAAGCCTTTATTTTGACGCAGTAAATCCAGCGCTTCTAGTTTGATTTCCAGGTTATTGCCTTTTAACAATCTATAGGTCATATTGGCATTCCAGATCAGGGCATTGTTGTCTTGGAATTTGGAGAAATTAGAACGATTGTCGACACTGGAGTTTAAAGTCCAGCGTTTCGTCAATTGATAGGCGGCCGCCAAACCTGAATTCCATGCGGTGGACGAGTAATCGTTTTTATTGTCTGTAGATAGCTTGTCTTTTCTGGTGTAGTAATTTAAGTCATTCTTCCAGCCAAGCTGGAATTTATTGAGGATGGTGTAATAAGCATTTATATTTCCGCCGATCCGGCTGTTGATCATTTCCTGTCTATTTCCGTCCACAAATTGAAATTTATTTCCCCAGTTCCCATTTGCTGTCACGTTCAGAGTCAAGCTATGGTTTTTTTTAATCGGGAATGGTTTTGAATAATTAAGATTGAAAGTAAGAAGATGCATTCCGTCAGGAATTTGTACCGTAAAATTCTGCTGTTGATTCTCATTATAGACTAAGCTATCGGTCAAGCCATTTGTATAGAGACGGTATTCTGCGGTCGCATAGATAGACGAAGCATACTGCCGCTGCTGGTTATAGCTCCATCGATAATTGATAAGATGTACTCCAGTTGCTTTTAATGGATTTACAGCGCCAAAATAGCGGTATGCTGGATAAATATCGTCGTATATCGGACGTAACTGATTCAAGTTGGCATATTCTTCATTGTATTTATAACCAATGTTATGATATGTATAATACTTACCGATCTTACTGTAGTTATAGCTGAAATTTAGCGAGGGTAAAAAACTATTGAATTTTTGTTCCAGATTGCGATAATCAAGGCTAGAAACGTTCGTGTACCGAAAAATCCTCGTGCCTAACGCTGCGTTTAAATTGAAGCTATAATAATATCGCCCATTTAAATATTTGCTTTTTAAAGTTTTATAAAATTCAAGACTCGGTTCGTATTCCAGCTGATTGAATTTAGAGTCGTGGGATAGGTCATTGTTCTTCTGAAAATCATTTTCTATCAGATCGCTGACCAAATTGTAGGTCTGCAAGTTGTTAAAACTAATTCTGTTTCGCAATCCAAATAAGCGGTGCTTAACGAGTAGGTCAGAATTAAAATTTCGTGAAGACTCATCTTGATCATAGTTTCTGTTCGATAGTTTATTGAGTGTCTCGTCCAGAAGATTGACATAATCTCCCATTTTAAACGACTCAAATTGAGCATCATTAAAATTGCCATTTAACTGTAGATTGACACTCAGATTCTCTACGAAACTCAGCTGGCTTTTTCCATCGATACTATAATTTGGTTTTGCTTGCACATCAATACTTCCATTGTAAGAAAGGTTTTTTCTGTAGGTGATGTCCGAATTATCAAGCTTGTTGTAAGATTGATTGTTCAAATAATCATAGGTGGTTAGGCTGCTGTTAGAATCGTCATTTTTAGAATTATCCATCCACACATTCCCATGGTAATTTATGGTTCTTTTGTCTTGCTGATAATTGTAATTAAACTTATTAAGTGTAAAGTTTGCAGTTTGTACTCGCCATTCTTGTTCATTTTCGGAGGAATAAGACCTAAAGTTATGGTCGGTACTTTCGGGGTTAAGTAGAATGGTATTCGATTCATCTTTATTTCGATTTTTATTCCATCGAGCAGTAACATTACCCGTTGCCGTATGCTGTAGGTTTGGTTTTCCTTCACCGTTAAAATCGTATTGATAGCGACCACCGATGATCTGTTGCTCTAAAATTCCTTGCCTCAAAAAATCGGGGGTAAAATCTGCATTGATTCCAATACCCTTGAAAGTCGTGTTTTTAAGTAGCTGGTCAATATTAGCGAGGTCTTTATTGATATTACTTCCAGAATATGCGGCAGTTATCTGGGCTTTTTTTGTTGCTTTATTTACATTCAGGGATGTTTGGTGCCGATCTTCTGTGCCATATCCTGCGCCGATGTTCCCGAAGAGCATATTTTGCTTGCCTTCTTTCAGCACTACATTCATTTCCAGCTTTTTTCCTTCAGGATCCTTCTCCTTTTCTTCGTGATTTCTTTTGTCATAAATCTGAAGTTTGTCGACTGCTTTTTTATCGATATTTTGCAAAGCAATGGCCATATCCGATCCGAAGAATTGTTTTCCATTGACCAAAACATTTGGTATGGTACGCCCATTGTAGGTCACAGCGCCATCACCCCAGACGACCATTCCAGGTAACTTATTCAGCAAATCTTCAATGACGGCATTGGAATCCAATTGAAAAGCATCCGCGTTAAATTCAATGGTATCCCCGTTCATCCGAACAGGAGGAATGAGGTCAACTACGTCAATTTCATTGAGTATCTGTTTCATATTGATTTTCCCAAAATCTTTTTTTTCATTCGCACTCAGCTGAAAATCGAAACGAATGACTTCATATCCTTGGTGCGAAAGCTCCAATATCAATGGCTTTCCGGCGAAAGACTCTAGGATTTCAAATTTTCCATAACGATCGGTCATGGTTACTTTATCGACTGACTTTTTTCCCTGCTCATAGACAGAGACGGTTGTCGATTCTAAAACACGGTTGTAAACGGAATCGATTAATGTTCCAGTGATTTTGGTTTGTGCAAGCGCAACTTGAGAAAAAACGAGTAAGATGCTGGTCAGTAAAAATAATTGAATTTTCATGGACTAGTTAAGCTTGAAGCGGACAAGGATTGGATTCAAGGATTTTTCCATGTTTAGAAATTCCTTTCGCATCGTATGCGCTTCCTCTCTGGATTTATCTTTGGCGCGCTGGATTGCATTAGGGAAGATAACACTGTAAAGGTATTCTCCGTCCGTGGAAAGAGTATTGCTATCCAAAAATTCCAAAAAATCATTAGATTTATCTGGAAGGATTTTTTTTAAGCTTAAGATTTCACCAGTTTCTAGGTTGTAGGCAATCCAAGATGCTAACCCAAAACTTCCAATATGCAAAATCATATAGTTCTTGTACAGCATAGGTCGTCCAACACCGTACACTTTGTCCTGATTTTTATTTAGATAATCAAAAAGCGTACTTGAATCTTTGTACATAGCAAAATTTGAGGTGTCAATTGTATTCTTGAATGGAAAAATGAATTGATGTATTTTGCTGATTCCGTTAGGATTTAATTCAAACATTTTATACGTCGATGGAAAAACAGCAAATGCCTTTTCCTCGGAGATTTTAACTAATGATTTTCCTTGATAATACTGACTCCTAATGGTGTCTCGCGTATCGTATCGCACAAGGATGCTATCGTTCATTTTTAATCCAAATTCGGGGAAAGAATCTCTTTTCACCTGAGCGACTCCGAATAGGAAACGAGTTTGCCCTAAATCGATAGACGGGATGCTGTACTTATGTTCGAAATCTAGAAACTTCTCAATCAGATTTCCGTCTAAATCATAGGAGGCCTTCATCCGTTCTGCATAAACGACCAACTTATTTTCAATCAAATCCACAGCATAAAAAAGTCGTTTGTCCTTAGGTTTATAGCCTTCAAGTTTTGAAACGCGATTTAGAAGGACACCGTTTTCATCATAGATAAATAAGTGACCATCTTGATTATTGATAATTGCGAACCGATTTTTCGTAAATACAGAATTGGATAAGTGGTCAATCACATCGTTTTTGCTGCCTTTGAGCGTAATATATTCCAAATCGCTCAAGTTTTCAGAGACCGTTCCTCCACGCATCTGTTCAATGATAATGCGCGATTTTACTACAGGAATAGCGGGGTCGTGGATGAGCCGTTGCGCGTAACAAAACAAGCTCGTGGATAACAATGCTAGTATAAAAAAAAATTTTTTCATTCGATTAATTGAAAACGGTTGAAAAAGATGGTTAGGATAAATAATTTTAAACTATAAATATAATATATTTTATCCAAACGATAATGTGTTTTACGTTGTTAAATTTTTCATGATCTTAATGAAAACTGTCTGCATTTCGGTTTAAACTTCAAAGCTTGGAAATTTTACAGGAAACTAACGTACAGCTCACGATTAGATATTTAGCTTATTTCCCTGTTTAAAAGCTAAAAATACATATTCTGAAAAGTCAATGCATCGAAAGGGAGAATTTGAAAATACCTTGATCAGCAAAATGTTCGAAAAAGCTCCTTTGTTACTCAACGCAGATTAGCATTTTTTGAAGCATTGACTACGAAAAATATAGAGAACAACTTAACAAGTTAATTTCTTACGCTAGATGACACGGTTGCCTAGCCGAATGCGCTGTCTTTAACTTTCATTTCTATAATCGCAAGCTCACACAAAAATGCTCTCGTTAAATAGTTGTTGATCGCTATTTCCAAAAAGGAATTTTTGGGTAGCTGAAAATTAATTTTAAAAAATAAATGTTAAAATGACACTAATTAATATTTTTTGAATATATTGCATTGTGAATTCTACAAATTCGCTCAAGCTTTCTTAAGCTAATCAAGTATAAACAAGTATAATAACCATATATAATGAATGAAAATTATGTGATTGGTGTAGATTTTGGGACAGATTCTGTTCGATCTGTACACAGGTTCTGGAATTTATCGTGATGTTTGGTTGGTTCGAGCGAATGAAATTCATTTGGATCAATGGGGAGTTTATGCATATCCGGAAATTAATAAAAACACAGGAAAGCTGCATGTTCAAGTTGGTTTAAACAATGAATCAAAGGCAACTTCCGCTGTATCAATTGTAAATGAACTGATTGATCCAGATGGTAAAACGGTGGCTAAGAAAACAAATAAAACGACCGTTGAAGCTGGAAAGAAAGAAGTTCAATTGGAAATTGACGTCAAGAATCCAGCCTTATGGAGCTTAACGAACCCAAACCTATACACGCTTAAAACAACAGTCATTAAAGACGGAAATCAGATTGATCAATCTACGATCAAAACAGGTTTTAGAAAGTTCACATTTGATCCGAATCAAGGATTTGCGCTGAACGGTGAATGGATGAAAATGAAAGGCGTTTGTTTGCATCACGATGCTGGTGTTTTAGGATCCGAAGTATATCCAGAAGTTTGGCGCCGCCGCTTGCTGACATTGAAAGAACTTGGCGTCAACGCGATTCGTACTAGTCACAATCCTCAGGCGACGAGCCTGTATGATCTTTGCGATGAACTGGGACTTTTGGTGATGGATGAAGCGTTTGACGAATGGGAATTTCCTAAACGGAAATGGTTAGAAGGATGGAATGAAGGGGAGCCTGGTTTTGAAGGATCGAATGATTTTTTCGGGGAATGGGGCGAACAAGATCTTGCTGACATGGTCAAGCGTGATCGCAATCATCTTTCTATTTTTGCGTGGAGCATTGGCAATGAGGTGGATTATCCAAATGATCCATATTCACATCCGGTACTCGATGGGAAAAACGAAGGCGGATTTACACAAGCGATGTACGGCGGCTATAAAAAAGATGCGCCGGACGCAATGCGATTAGGTGATATTGCTAAACGATTGGCAGCGGTTGTGAAAAAATACGACCAAAGCCGTCCTGTTACCGCCGGTCTGGCTGGCGTTGCCATGTCAAATGAAACCGAATACCCTTCTGCTTTAGATATTGCAGGATACAATTATACAGAAAGCAAGTATGTAGAAGATCATGTAAAATATCCAAACCGTGTAATTTATGGCAGTGAAAACCGCCATGATTTCGAAGCATGGAAAGCGGTAACAGATAATGAACATATCTTTGGACAATTTCTCTGGACGGGAATCGACTACCTTGGCGAATCAAGAAGATGGCCAACTCGCGGGTTCTATTCTGGATTGTTAGATTTTGCAGGATTCATTAAGGCGCGTGGATATTTCCGTCAATCTTTATGGTCAGAAAAACCAATGGCTTATTTGGGAACTTATCCATTGAAGGAAGAAAATGCAGATCAGGATAAGTGGACGGGTTTAAAAAACAGATCCTATGCAGGTAAAGATGGCTCTCCTTGGATCGATGCCTTGTCTTTATGGAATTATGATGAGGGTCAGCTGATCCGTGTCGCATGTTATACAAATGCGAACAAAGCTCGATTGGAGTTAAATGGAGAAATTGTTGGGTCAGTACAACCCTATAGCCAAAAAGATGGCATAATCTACTGGGATATTCCGTACAAAGCTGGAAAACTGGAAGTTATTGGCCTAAATAATCAAGATCAAGAGGTTTCAAGATACAGCATTCATTCAAGCAAAAAACCGTATGCAATTCAGCTATTGAGCAAAAATATAGACGTGAAAGCGGATGCTGGCGTTGCGCAAATTGAGCTGCAGGTCGTTGATGAAGATGGTGTGCCTGTTGCGCTTGCATCGGATGAAGTGACCTGTCAACTGATTGGAAATGCACGGCTCTTAGGAATGGAAGCGGGAGATAATTCAGATATGGCGGATTATACCGATAACAAGCAACGCGTTTTTCACGGGAAAATGATTGTGTATATCCAAGCGAATGGGAAGGCTGGAGAAAAAGCATCGGTGAAATTTTCAGCACCTTGGCTGCAATCAACTGAACTGGAATTAAATTTTCTTTAGATTTTTCAGAGACTTTTCGTTTATGAATTCATCAATATGTTTCTTTATTTAGGTTTTCCTACATAAAGAAACATATTTAAACTCTATTGTTCCTGAATTGACCAGCTAGGTAAATACCTTAGGAAAGACATAATTCGCTCTTTGTAAACATCTCGGTTCAAGGTATAATAAAATGCCCCCTTTTTTGAGTTTTCTTTGTCCTTCTCATTCAGCTTGATTAATAATTTTGAAGAAAGAAGTTTTCTGTTAAAATTCCTTTTATCAATATCGATCGTGTAAACCGCTTCATACAAACTCGATATTTGAGGCAATGTGAATTTTTCTGGCAATAATTCGAAAAGAATAGGATACACCGCAGCCTTGCTTCTTAACAGTCTTTTTGCAGAGACAATCATTTCCTCATGGTCGAATATCAATTCCGGATAATTATCAATCGGAAACCATTTGGCTTTATATTCATCCGAAAGGATATGTTGGTATTGATTGGTGTCGATCAATGCAAAATAGGTAATGCTCACGACCCTTTGGTATTTTTCGCGATCCGGTTTTCCGAAGATGGAAGATTGTTCCATATAGAGATTTTCTAACCCGGTCAGCTTTTTTAATATGCGTGTTGCAGCTTCCTCAGGACTCTCCTCCGGTTGTACAAATCCACCCATTAAACTCCAGTGATTTATTTCAGGTTCAAATCCTCTTTTTATCAGCAGTATCTGTAGAGATTCCCCATTAAATCCAAAAATAATACAATCTACTGCTAGAAGTATTAGTGGTTCATTCTTGTAAAATTTCATGCAGCTTTATCGTTATTTTGATTCAAAAGTTTAGCCATTTTCGATTGTTGACGTACCACAAAATACAAATAATTATTGCAATTTTGAAATTGAAAATCTAATACGGAATTCATAATTATAAACTGATATAGAGGATTTTAAATTTATTGTTTTTCAAGATTAAAATTATTAAATAAAATAGCATTTTATTCTAAGCAATACAATGTTTTTCATCAATAAATTCTTAGTAAGAATTAATCATTATTTAACTCTGCTTTTCATTTAAGAGAAACTATCTTTCTAGTATTCCAGGACATTTCCTCACAATGCGCATGGATAAATGCATATCACTAATATACTGATTTATAGGTATTGTCACTTCCTAAATCTCCCTGTAATTTTAGAAGACAAAAATCATAAGCTTATGAAGAATTTCAAGTACTGCTATTTACTTATGTACGTTTTGCTTTTTTCCTGCGGAAAAAGCAACAGTTCAGAAGAGATGAATTCCAAAGACGACTTCGCTTCATTTATGTCTGGCGAAGCTTATCTAGGGAGCGCCAAATCTATCCTTTATTTACATGGTTATGAGGCTTTTCCTTCGGTAAGTGGAAAGGGGAGTTTTAGCGTAAGCAATGTTTCTGGAGACAATATTACAGTAGCATTGATTTGTGAATTGTCTGGCGGAGATGGGTTTAGTTTTGGAATTTCAGGAAAGCAAACAGGCAGAAATTGGTCTGCTACTTTCGATACAGGTACTTTTGTCATTCAAGAGAACGGAAGTATGTCTGGAACTATTCAGACGGATGATCAAGAAATATCTTGGACTGGTCACCTATTTGATGATCGAGTTATGCTGGATGTTAAATTGAAATACATGAAACAGCAAGGCAATATTACAGAAGGATCTATTATTTCGACCCATTTGGATTTGTTCCGCTCAAGCGAATCTGAACAAGTGGCGAATGGTTGCAGCACTATAGTTTGGGAAAATCGAGCGGTGTTTAACCTATATAGCGGAGGGGTCGATATGATGCGAGTTCCTGTCTGTCACGATTAGTTTTTCGTCGCTTCCAAATGATTAATCTGCGGATCTATTAAACCATCAAAAAACCTTCCCGACATACTTCATGAATATGAGGGAAGGATTCGATTTATAAAACTGAAACTAAGGACTTAACGGTTTTTTGTCTAACTCTTTCCAATCGGAAATCCCGATGACCGATTTATAAGGATCGAAGAGCGAATCTTCGTTATTCGTTCCCGCTGCTTGGTAAAGATGCCAAACAGGCTTTGGACCTCCAGGTTCTGTTTCGTCATCTGGAAATCGGCGCAGTCCGATGCGCAGTCCGAATTCATGCCGATTGTCTATCCAGTTGTGCCATTGGATAGCATCGATACCATCCAGTTGTTTAAATTTTTTCCAAGCATAGGCAAAACCCGCAGCCTGTTCTCGTAAATCCTGTTCAGAATAAGTTTTTGAGTTTGTTCCGTTCTCTGATAACCACAATGTCCGTTTTGTTGTTTTATTATATTTATGATCAGTTTGTTTAATCCAATCATCCAATACCTCTAGATTCTTAAATGTAACTAAGGGGCTGGATTTGCTAAAAGTTGCTCTTTTGTCGTTCCATGTTTTTGGTTCGGTTAAATCTTCTGGATAAGGATGGCATGCCAATCCCCATTGGAAATCCCCTTCAGCCGCTGAATAATCTAGTAATCCTTCAATCATTTCTTTGGCCGTATAATATCCAGCAAAATAGTCTCCTCCGGTGGCCGATTCATTCCACGAATGTGTAAAAGATCCAAGTACCTCCGCATTGCTGTCATAATTTCTTAAGATAGCATAAGCGAGACGCATAGATTGATAATAGTTGTCTAGAAATACATTAAGAGGCCTATCTGGACCCATATTTGTCCACACGATTCCCTGGTCAACCTCATTGTGCATAATAAATGAATGGATTCTGCCATTTGGACTTCCTGGCTGACAATAGCGGCTAGCCAAAAAATCTAAGGCTGCCGCATATGCATGTATACTGCTTAGGTTGTCCATGCGTGGCATGGTAAAGAAAACATTTGCTCCGGGAGCAAAATTGGGATGCTGCAAGAGATTGCCAGCAGAAGGATCTACGCTTTGCGCGGCACTCTGTACTAATATAATGGCCGAAACAACAATGTCCCTTGCAAAGGCGGCTTTAAATGTCTTATCCAAATTATCGATATATGATTTGCTCATGTAATACATTTTGCCGTTGTAATTGTGAGCATAGGAATTCCCTCTATCCGATAGATTGAGAAAGCTGCTGATCGAAACATTGACGGTGACGCTGCTGATTTGCAAGTCATCTAAATCAGATTGAAATTCTCGGTTGAAGTCATAGCCTCCTAAACCTTTTTTGCTTTTTAGTTTCGATGCTGTAAGTTGATATTTTGCCTGAATCTCATCGGCATAGCGCGCATGCGATTGAAGTTCCAGTTTGTCCGCATTACTACGTACAATTGCCCATCTCGAAAGCCCGCGGTCATAGCGCAAGCCTTCTTTTTCCTGAAAGCGATCTGCCTGAATGCTAAATGTTGCTGTTGTGATAGGAATTGGATTTCCATAACTTGTTTCATCAAAAGGTTGTCCTCCCGGTAATATTTCTACCAAAGAATATCCTTCAGCAAAATTTGGGATGCTTCCGGTTAGATTTATTGTTGAAAGATCTACTTTTACTTGCGTGATTTTACTACTGAATGTTCTTCCTAAATAGGCTAGGAATTTTTCATTTAGCGCTTGATCATTCAACTTAAAATCCTCTTTTTCTTTTGCAATCTTTTTCTCTTCCTCATTTCGTTCACGGACGGACAATCCTTTTAGCTCAATCGTCACACCAGATTTATTCCCGAAATCTAAACGGAGCTTATCGCCAGAATTCCCCCATTTTAGCTCTTGTGATTTAGCTCCTATGTCAATCGAAAAGGTTTTCATGCTGCTCGATGCCGGAAGCACAATGCTACTAATTGAACGGCCTTCTGTAGTCGGAGGAGTAAAAAATAATTGCATGCCGATTTCTGCTGTTGATGTGTATTCAAAAGTTAAGACTAATTCCTCCGGTTTCAGTTTTCGCTTTAATCCATTAAGGTATAAGAAAGGATCTTCTCCTGTGGTTTTGATGCTATATTTTCCATTTGTTTCTGTTGCATCCAAATGGTTTCCTGATTTCGTATCGATAGTCAATTTTAGTAAATCATCGGTAGGAATGACCGGGGGTTCAGGAGCGATATTTGATTTGCATGAGCATATAAAGATCAGCACGCCTAAAACAAGGATTAGTGACTTTTTCATAAGAGAACTACATTTGGTTTACGAATTGATTATTCGAATATAAGCGATAGCTCTGGGTCAACTATCATGTGCTGTCGGCTTGGAAATAGGTATTTTCGAAACACTAACAAAATACACTTGCTTCTTAACAATCTCTTTTATAAAAAATAACCTGCAAAAAATAGATCTTGCAGGTTATTTCAAAGAAATTAATAGCCAGAATTTTGCTTAAGCTGGTTGCTCAGAAAGATCTGCCGGTCGGGAATCGGAAACAGCGCTTCGAAAGCTTCAAATTTATAATCAGCCGCCGAAAATGGTACACCGCCACGACTCACGGTAGGTGATTCGCGCTCTTGCTGACCATGTGCATTCAAAAGCGAAACAAGCTGTTCAGACGTCAGTGATCGTTTCAGGTCAAACCAGCGATGGTTTTCAAAAGCCAATTCCACTCGGCGTTCTTTCATAACCGCTTCGCGAAAAGTCTCTTTGGACAAGCCTTGAAGATTGCTAAGTCCTGCACGTTGGCGAACGCGATTGATGTGCACATAAGCTTGTTCGGGACCCGACTCTTCATTAATCGATTCACTGAGCATCAGCAACACATCCGAAAAGCGAAGTATTGGCCAGTTGTCATCTGTTCTACCGACGATGGTATGCGGATGGTTGTATTTGTTGACATAAGGGATGGGAACGAAGGTTCCGCCAGCATTGGTGTATCCTTCTTTAAAGGAAACTTCCCGACGCTTATCATCCGCTTCAAATGCACTTATTAGGTCATTGGTCGGAATATTCCACCCCTGTGGCCTGCTTGTTGGAAATCCGGTAACAGCACCTTCAGAATCGCGAGGCGCAAAGCTGTATATAAAACTGCTCCATTCGCCCAAGTTGTTCCCGCCTTGGTATTGTACTTCAAAAATCGATTCGCTATGATTTTTATTTGTTGGATCAAATACATCTGCATAATCAGCCAACAAATCATAACCCAAATCCAAAACCTGTTCAAGTGCTAAGCGCGCTTTTTCGTAATCTTTTGTGGTTAAATACACTTTTCCTAACAGCGATAAAGCAGATCCTTTAGTCGCACGGCCAACATCATTTGCTGTGTATTGAGATTTTAACGGAAGGTTAGCTGACGCTTCTTCTAAATCCAAAATAATCTGCTTGTACACTTCCGTTGTCGGCGTGCGAGCCAGCGCAAATGCTTCGCTAGCATCTTGCAAAGGTTCGGTCAACAGAATGACGTCTCCAAAATATTGAACCAGCAAGAAGTAATGGTAAGCGCGCATAAATAAAAGCTCGCCTTTGTATTGTTTCTTCTTAGCCTCTTCAATTTCGGTTTGCTCTAATTTTGACAAGACCGTATTGATGTTGTACAGCGTATTGTAAGCTTGGTTGTAATATCCAGCAATATTGACATTGGTCGCCGTAATATTCCAAAACTCGAATGCTTCTGAACGATCGACTTGCCCTCTGTCGGAAGCATTTAATTGAATGGTTGTATTGTCTGAAGGCATTTCAGCAAACAAATATTGGCTATTCGTAATATCCTGAAGCTGGCTGTATACGCCGTTGACGGCTTGTTCGACCTGAGTCTGTGTTTTGTAAAAATTTTCAGAATCCTTTACTGTCGGATCGGAAAGATCTAAAAAAGAGTTGTTACAAGAATATGTGAATGTAGCGAGGCCCAATAGGCATCCTACGAGTTTTAATCTATTCGTTTTCATCGCTTGATTGATTTGTGGTTAAAAATTCAGGCGTGCACCTATTGAAAATGTTCTTGGGACTGGATATGCTTCGGTGTCCTTTCCTGGGCTAATGATGTTGCTGCTGTTTGCAGAACGGGAAGCGTCTACTTCAGGATTATTCCCCGGATATTTCGTGATCAGAAATGCATTGTCAACACTTAAGAAAACTTTCGCTTCTAAAAGGTTCTTTATTTTCGGGATTTTATAACCCAATGTCATGTTTTTGATCCATGCATAGGATCCGTCGTAGACATAGCGAGAATTTGATTCGCGGGTAAAGTAATACGTATTTGACCCTGCTTGTTTACCATCTCCTGGATTTTCGGCAGAACGCCAGCGGCCGCTTACTTCCTGCAACACATTGAATACACCGTCAATATTGGACGTCGCCATTTCGATATGTCTGTATAAATCACCTCCTTGAGCTCCGTTCATCATCACCGAAAGATCAAATCGTTTGTAGCCTAGATTGACATTCCACCCCCAAGTAAAGTTTGGATTTGGGTTTCCAATAACGACCATATCTTGCATATCGTATGAAATTCGACCATCGCCATTTCCATCCAGATATTGGTAAGTTCCGGGAATATGGTTTTCATTGTGCGGCGTCGCATCAATTTCAGCTTGTGTTTGATAAATGCCTAACACTTGATAACCATAAAATAGACCGATTGGTGAACCGACTTGTGAAATGCTGTACCCATCGTAAAATTCTCCAGTTAACAATGCATCACGGTCACCATCAATTGACAGAATTTTGTTTCGGTTAAAGGACATGTTGAAACTCGTTCCCCAGCTAAAATCACCATACGAATCGCGGTAATTCACATCGAATTCTACACCTTTATTCTGAACTTCTCCGATGTTGGTAATGATGCTGCTGAAACCTGCTGAAGATGGAATTTCCACATTCAACAACATGTTTTCCGTCGTTTTTTGATAATATTCAGCGGAGAATCCGATGCGGTTACTCAAGATTGAAAAATCCAGTCCTGCATTGAACTGTTTAGATTGCTCCCAGCCTAAATTTCTATTGGCAAACGATCCGATAACAGCTCCCGGAACTACCGACGAACCAAAGACATAATTTGAAATCAACATGTTCGCTTGCGACGTATAATTTCCGATGTTGTTATTTCCAGTGATACCATAACTGCTTCGGAGTTTCAGGTCATTGATCCAATTTGTTTTTGGAAAAAATGGCTCATCAGAAATACGCCAACCCACGGATACCGAGGGGAAATTACCCCAGCGATTGTTGCTTCCGAATCGCGAGCTTGCTTCTCGGTTAAACGATGCTCCAACTAGGTATTTGTTTTTGTAAGCATAATTTACACGCGACAGGTAACTGACTAAACTAAATTCAGTTTGTCCGGAACTTCCGTCGCGCTGGTTCGCCGCTGCAATGTATTCGACTAAATCATCAGGGTATTGCTCGCCTGTTGCATTGCCGGTATTTACCGTATGTTTTTGAAAAATATGTCCGACTGTTACTTCCAAAGAATGGTTTTCAAAGGTCGGAGAGTAGGTAATAATGTTGTCCATTCCATAATTGATACCACTTGCAAAATACTCGCCGCCTACCGCTAATGAAGGTGGCGGAGAATTGAATCGGCCTATGGTCGAAGGAATAAAATCGTGGTTTCGTTGGTTATCCAATGCGGCATTGATGGAACTTTTTATTTTCAAATCTTTAATGGGCGTAATTTCCAAATACGAATTGGCCATGACATTGCCACGAAACACATGATGAATTTCTTCTTTCAGCCTCTGAACCGGATTTGGAAATCCAAAAACGCCATCCGTACCGCCAATGTAGCTATTGAAACTGCCATCTTCAAGGTAAACAGGCTGACGAGGATCCATCAATAGAGATTGGACAACGATGTTGTTGCCATGCATCCCTGCTTGTGTATCCGAATTTTTCTGTGTCGTGTATGCACCCGATAAGCGCAGGCCAAACTTCATAAACTCTTTTACTTTGCCATCGATATTTGCGCGTGCGCTGAATCGGTTAAAATCTGTTTCGATCAATGCTCCTTCTTGGTTAAGGTAACCTAGGGAAATAAAAGAATTTACCTGTTCACCGCCATTCGTCAGGTTAACATTAACGTCAGTAAAAGGTGCATTGTTATTAAGAATTTCGTTGAACCAATTTGTAGAATAGGGAGTTTGCTCAGGATAGCGGTAGCTTTCTGGAACTTCATCCAACGTAGGCTCACGATTCTCATAATATCGGATTTGATCTTCAAAGCGTTCTTTCTTGAATTGGGCGAATTCTTGTCCATTCATCATTTCGATGCGTCTGGATGTCGGAACGTTGGCTATGCCATTGTTGATATTTGCTTCAAACCGATAACCCGATGCGCGTGCATTTTTTGTTGTAATCAAAACAACACCATTCGCACCTCTTGATCCATAAACTGCTGTGGCAGAAGCGTCTTTTAAGATGGTCATCGTTTGGATATCACTTGGATTTAGGCTTTGCCCAATAGACGTTCCTACCGGAAATCCATCAATAACGTAAAGTGGGTCACTTGTCGCGCCGAGCGAACTGCTTCCTCGAATCGAAACCTGAAGTTCTTGCCCAGGCTGTCCTGTTGTTTGCTTCGCAACAACCCCTGGCGACTGTCCTTGAAGCAAACGGCTTGCATTTGAAATAGGAATATCTTGCAAAGCAGACACATCAATTGTTTTTACGGATCCGATCACATTTCCTTTTCGCTGTGAACCATATCCGACAACCACAACTTCTTCTACATCTTGGCTTTCTGAGGTCAATTTAACTTCTAAAAAATTCAAATCGCGGACAGTAACAACCTGATTTTGATAACCGATATAATTGAACGTAATTTGAGCGTTTAGCGCTACGGCTATGGTAAAATTACCTGCTGCATCACTCACTGCTTGCTGAGCGGGATTTCCGCTTCGAATCGATACTCCAGCAATTGGTTTTAGCGTTGTTGCATCGACAATTTTTCCTGAAATGGTTTGTGCTGTTTGCGCGTTGGCAAGTGAAACAGACCAGACCAAAAGCCATGCAAATAGAGCATGCATAATGCTTTTTGTATTGGTTTTTTTTATCATAATGAATATAATTTGGAGATTTTTCTATTCCTGTTAGCAAACTTTTATTGCCTGAATACCTAGCAGTTTTGCCAGCTTTTCAAGTTTTGAACCTTGATGTCCCAAGCCTACGGCACAATGATGGGCGGGGCCGTTTTGGTTCCAGGCTTGTACAAAATTTCGCGCGCCGATTGGAAATCGATAGCGGCTATTGGTATTTCCTATTTTAAGGATCGGGCCTTCTACGGATTCGCCTTCGGCGAATAATAGAACAAGGTTTCCGTCCTGTGTTTCCACGACAGAAAGTAAAGTGACCGGACCGACTTTTATCTGCATCTCTACCGCGAGTCCTTTGCCCACTTTTCCATGATAAACATCCAATGGACGGACTTTCGTCTTTCCGTCGGCGATCTGAATATGTCCCGGCCCATCGTGTCCCATCAGCACAACATCATCTTGGTAATCCATCGCGTAGTATTCGGTGAACGAGCCTCCTGCACCTAATGAATCCATGATTTTCATGGCTTGCGCGTTTTTGATTTCGTATTCTCCGGCCACCGGAATATTGCGAGCGGTTAGCAGTGAAGTTCCTAGTATGATGGAGGTGATGGTCTCTTCATTATCCGTTCCGGGGATGCCTTTGTGATAATAAGCAATGGAACCCAATTGATAATTCGCGACAAGCTGATCCAAAGCGACTGATGTGTAAGCCGCTCGCAACAACTCATCATCATTGCAGTCGGGGCGAATATCGAAATCCTGATAAAAATCATTGACTCGCAGCAAAGCTTGTTCTTTCGTAATCGTTTTGCGTATGGCCGTCAATTCATCGATTTCAAGAATCTCTATGTGTCCGCCGAATGTGCCAAGCTGTTTGGTGAGGTCGGTATAGATATCCAGCATGCCCGAATAATAAGTTCCTATAGCGCCCAAACGATTGTTGGCCATTATTTTGACAACCTGCGCAGCAGAAATCCAATCTTCGACTTCTTGCCAGCAAGCATCTTGCTGATCCAGTAATCCTGTAACTTCATAGAATGGAATTCCCAAGCGCGACATCACATTTCCGATTTCAGGAACAGGGCAAGCACCGCAATGGCGCAGCCATTCTCCGGTCATTGCTCGTCGATCGGAAAGCTTATTGAAGTTCTCGTAATCAATGGCGTCTTCAGGAGAAAGGTTCAGAATAATTACAGGAACTTTTGCTCGTTGCAGAATAGGTAACAAGGTTGCTGAAAGTGCGTACGTTGTGGTGTGTACAAAAAGCAGATCGATCTCTTCGCTGCGGCAAAGCCGGCCTACTTCAAAAGCGCGATCGATAGTATCAACCAATCCAAAATTGACACTGTTGACCGACTTTGATTCGATCCGTTGCACGACGACATCAAGGTAGTTTTCGAGTTGTTGCTTTAAGCCGTCAAATTGTTCCCAATACGTATGTAGTCCAATTCCTAAAATACCAACAGATAGTTGCTGTTCATTTGCCATACAAAATAGTGTAGATTATTAGTCCTAGATTTATAAATTGTTATAGCAAATATATCTGCTGTCACAATCTTGTAACATGCAGAAAATGACATATATACTGTAAATTTTGGGATTTGTCGCTTAGGTTCGAACGAGGGTATAGTTCTTTTTGAAGGCTAATGGGGAAAAGCCGGTTTTTTCTTTAAAAAATTTTGAAAAGTAATATTCGGATTCAAAATTTAGCTCGTATGCAATTTCCTTGATGAGCTTATCAGAGTACAAAAGATGGTTTTTTGCACGTTCAATTTTTAATTGATTGAGGTATTGTCCCGGAGCCAGACCGGTATGTTTTTTAAATATTTTACGAAACAGCGAATAGCCAATCTGCAATTGGTCGGCGATATCTTCCAATGTGATTTTTGTTTCCGTCACTTCCCGAATCAAGACCATGGCTTTCTGTACAAGCTGCTGATGGTCGCCGATTTCTTGAGCAAGTCCCTGCTGTTTTGTCAAAGAGTAAATTAACCCTAAAAGATGCACGACCATTCCGCTAACCAAAGGCTGATAACCGGGCGATTCGGTTTGCGTATGAACCATAATATCTTGATACAGGCTGATAATATCTGGACGGATTCCCGTATGGATTAAGGGGGATTTTCGCTGGAAAAACGAATTTTCTAAGATCGAATCTGCAATATTTCCTTTAAATCCGACCCAATACTCTACCCATCCTGTATTTAGATTCGGACAGTATCGATGCCATTCGCCAGGGAACAACAAAATGATGGTGCCCGCATGTACCGGCATTGTGCCGGCACTTTCGGACTCGAAAATGCCTTCGCCTTTCGAAATATAAATCAACTGATATTCTTGTAGCAAACGCCCATTTTGCCACTTAAATTGATACGGAGCAGGATGGTTTTGAACAGGATAGGATTCAGTATCCATAATCTCTCCGCAACCGGCGTTTAATAGAGTCATACCCCATTTGTCGTCTTCTCCGCTTGTCGGTAAATATTTATAGTAACTTTCCATAAAATCAGTTCAAGACAATATCCGATTTTCACTTTATTTTTCAATCAAAAAGATTGATTTAAAAGGCGCAAGTTCCATATGCACACGGGTCGTTTTCCCATCAAAGCTTATGCCCACCGGATTTTCTGTGATTTCTCCAGTGTGTGGATCCCAGCTCGATAATGAAAACTCTCCTTCCAATACAAATGTTGGAGATTTACTTTCTTGCGAAGCATTTGCAAGAAACAGATTTCTTTTTCCATCGCGTTCTTTCTGAATGACAGGTAGTGCATCCTGTTCAAATTTTAATAAGAATGGAGTTTTAACGGATGCTAAAGCTGTTTCCAGATTCTTCACCGTCGGTTTATCAATAAAATGAACATTGTCCATCTTCAGCATTTTGTCCAAAATAGAAGCGACAGAAGCATTCGCTTTTTTAATTGTTGCTTGCTTCGGCAATTGATTAGAGAAGATTACAGTTCCTCCGCCTTCGGCGAATGACTGAATTTTATTCAAATTGCTTAAGCTGATGGTATTTGATGCAGGTACAACAATCACGGAAAAAGCATTGTGCTGTCTTTTATTGTTCATTACTAATTTACCGTTTTTGGTTTGGCATTGCTCATCTAAAACTTCAGGGTGCAAATACATGTGGTCATAACCCAAACTATCAAAAAGATTCACACTGATGTCTGTATAATCCAAGTACGGTAATTCAACGCCACCTTTGTAATGGCCTAGCGGACCGTCAAAATAATGATCGCCCTGCATGCTTTGAATCGGGTACAAAATGGCAACGTCTCCCAGCCAGCGCGCATCATTTTTCAAAACAACATTCAGGCGAGTCAGGTAATCGTTGAAAATCTGCAAGCTGTCGGCATATAAAGGATTGCGCAAAGACAATTCTGGCAGGAAAGTGACTTTCTGATCGTTGTACCAAACCGCATGCGGAATCAGCGTGTTGATGCCTTTTGCATATTGGTCCATGGCGATGCCAAAAATCTGATTCCAGCTGATGTTGCCCATGTCGCCATACGTTTCCGACATGACACGGTATTTATCCCAATTATAAGCTGCCGAACTGATCAATTTGTAAAAACGTTCAGCAGGTCTGTTTCCGCCGATTTTGTCGATGCCCGGCGCATCGAGGTATTTGAAGGTTTTCATGAAATCACCTGAAGTACCGACAGCATTTAAAATTTCTTCATTATCTAAATGTCCAGTAGCATAAACTCCATGTTTATTGCTCCATTCATTCACTTTCCTGATATAGCCTTCGGCAAAAAGTTCCGAACGAAAGGCGTGTAAATAATTTCTTGCTTCAGCAGTTTCTTCTCCGATGTCATACCATAAAGCAGGATATAAAAGCGCAGGATTGAAACCGTATTTTTTCTTAAACTTTTCGTTAAACTTTGGCGTCCATGTTCTGCCTTCCGCATAATACATGGTTGGCTCATCGAAAAAAGTGCCTTCGACAACATTTCCGAAATATGAACCAAAACGTTTGAAGTATTCTTCGTGCGTCATGGCGATGTATAAATCCGCCGCTTCTGGATCGAGGTAATCCATAATTGAATTACCAGCATCCACACAATGAAATGCCATGATTTTCCATGCTCCTGCCGGAACTTTCCATGTCAAAAGCCCTTGCTTTATGTTGCCGCTCAAATCGATGCGGCGATAATTCAAGCTGTCCATTGCAACGACAGCCATTAAACCCTCCTCTTGTAATTTTACAGAAAAGGATGCGGACGATTTCGGAAGAAATTCTGTTTTATCTAATCGTTTGTTCGTTAAATGAGGATAGCGCTGTTTGAATCGGCCCACGCCGTCGCCATTGATATCGCCAGCAGTTCCGCTCGGAAAACCATATTCATCATAAATGTGAAGTTTAAGGCCTAAATTTTTAGCTTCTTCGATGCTCGCTCGGTATGCATCAAAATAACTTTCCGTTAGGTATTTAGGTTTGAAATCTTTTCCAAACGGTAAAATGCTAACCCCTCCATAGCCTGCTTTTTTAATCTGCTCCAACTGGAGTTTGATCTCAGCGGGAACTACTTCTGTATTATTCCAAAACCAAAGCGGTATCGGACGGTGCTCATCGGCCAAAGACTGGAATTCCTTCGCTGTGTTATTCGACTCTTGAGCAGATATCGTCAAATGAAAACCGGCAAAAGCCGTTAGAAAAAGCATCAAATATTTCATACTGTTAGTAGTAAGGGGTTTATAATTTCTATGCGTTACTTACAAATTTATAACAGTTTAAAAATTAGCGTTTATCTGAAATGGGAATTCGCTTGTGTTTTTTGACAAAATATTTCCTACTGGTCAGAATATTAGCCGTTTGATCTATCCAACTTCCTATTGTTTAAGTTTAATTTTTAGTTTGTGTTTACCCGCTGTTAAATTCAACGGCGTTTTATCTTCGGCATTGTCCGGAAGCTGTAATGTAGCTGTGGAATTTGCTGGTATTTCTATTTCGTAAGTCACATAATTCCGCTTTTCGCGATTCCATTTGGAAAGGATATTTCCATAAGGCGATAAATGGCTCACTTCGGATTCATTCAATCCCTCTGGGAAAATCGGGCGCAACAAAATATGTTTAAAACCTGGCTTTTCTGGGTCAGGAAGAATTCCGCCAATTGATTTGAAGAACCAGCCACCGATTTCACCGAACATCATGTGGTTATCTGAAATGTCTCTTTTCGCATCTAAATCCCAATTTTCAAGTAAAGTTGTCGCACCGTTAACGACCCACCATCCCCAAGATGGATAGGTGTCCTGCACAGCTACTTTATACGCAGATTCGCTGTAGCCGTTGTTGTTCAGCGCATTAAGCAGTGCTTTTGCACCTAAAACGCCTACGTCTAAATGAAAATTTGTTTCTTCTACTTTCTTGTTCAGATTGAATGCGACTTTGGCTTTCATATCATCTGGAACTACGCCCCAGTGCAAGGGTACGCTTAATTCAGTTTGTGTACCGCTCGCATAAATCCCTTTCTCGCGGTTAAGAAATTTAGCATTGATTGCTTCTTTGATTTTATCGCGCAATGCACTGTACTGACGATAATCTTCTTCTTTTCCGAAAAGCTTAGCGGCAGCTGCAAGAATTTTCGCATCTACGTAATAGTAAACAGATGAGGTTAATTCTAAATCTGAAGTCGATTTCACTGGAACCCAATCGCCTCTGCCGAATGTAGTCAATCCATTTGGACTGATGCGAGTAACGTAATCTACATAGCGCTTGATGTTTTCATACGAATCTTCTAAAGCTTTGCTGTCTCCGTAGAACATATACAGTTCCCAAGGAATGATGGCAATTGTGCTTGTCCAATCCAATCCATTAGCCGTTCCATATCCCCAGCCACCTGTCGGAATAATGTCCGGCAAAACACCATTGGGTTGCTGCTCATCGCGATGGTCTCCCAGCCATTTTTCATAAACTGTGATGCCATCGAAATTATAAAGTGCGGTTTCTATTGCCAAATGGCCGTCTCCTGTCCAGCCATTTTTTTCGCGTTGCGGACAATCCGTTGGATAGCCCATCAAGTTTGAGAGGTATGCGTTGTTGGTTACTTGCCATAAGCCGTTAATCAGCGAAGACGAAGTTTTGACGGATCCGACTGGCGCTACATCGCTGTGCATAAAATAAGAAGTTACATTTTCTTTGCTCAATGCTAGAGGTTTGCTGCTCGTGATTTCCACATATCGGAATCCTTTGTAATTAAATTTCGGCATGAATTCATCGGTCTTTTTACCGCTCAAAATAAAAATGTCGGTTTGAAAAGGATCGTTGACTTTATCTCCGCGGTAATACACATCGATGTTAGACATATCCAATCGCCCATCATCAAGAAGGCGTTCACCATGCTTGATACGCAAAACCGTTCCTTCATCTCCATGAATCTTCACCTGAGTGATTCCTGCCATGTTTTGCCCCATGTCGAACACGTAGGTCGTATCGTTGATTTTATTGATGTTTTTCGCGGTGTACGATTTAACTAGGCGCACAGGAGCCATCTGTTGCGATGAAATTAGATTTGATGGCGTACTTCTTAGGCGGATGCCATGCCACTTGCTCTCATCAAATCCCGGACTGTCCCAACCTGATTGTTCCAAACGTGCATCGTAATGCTCTCCGGTATAGATGCTATTCGCTATAATCGGACCGCTAGCGGTCTTCCAGTTCTGATCAGAAACAATTGTTTCGACAGAACCGTCTTCATATTCAATGCGCAAGTCCAGACAAAAAGCTGGACGAGCTCGCCAAGGCGCGTTATGGAAATCCCATACGGCAAGCGATTGATGATTGTACCATCCATTCCCCAAGATCACGCCGATGGCATTTTTACCTGATTTGACTTCATTAGTCACATCATGAGTTACATATAAATTTCTTCGATCGAAACGTGTGTACATCGGGTCCAATCGCTGATCGCCGATCCGTTGTCCATTGATCGATAATTCAAATAATCCTGCTGCCGCAATGTATGCGCGCGCGCGTTTGATTGGTTTATTGCTTGTAAATTCTTTTCGAAAATATGGAGCAGGAAGCTGATGGATATCCTTGTTGTCACTGATCCAAGTACCTTTCCAATTATTTTCGCCTCTCATTCCGGTTTCAAAAGCAACGACTTCGGAGTCTCCCTGTTTACTGTCTTTATCCCAAACAATGACTTTCCAATAATAACGTGTAAAAGGCTTTAGTAGCTCACCTTTGTATCGGATCAAAATGTCTTCTGCAGCTTGTTTTCCCGAATCCCATTGCTGACCCTGACCATTGACCACAGCTAACGAATCAGTGCCGACTAATACTTGATAAGCGGTCTGAAGCGCGCCTTGACGTTTGTCTTCCAGCATCCAAGATAGACGGGGCGACTGTTGGTCAATGCCAATTGGATTGATTAAATGTTCACATTTAAGCTGAATAGGTTTGCAAAGAATAGGTTCTTTGGCCTGTATATACAATTGGCTTCCAAGACTCAATAAAGCCAATAAAAATATTTTTTTCATAATTAAAATAGTCTGTTTGTTATTTTCAAGTTCATGTATCGTTGGTCTTTTAAAAATCTATAAAGAAGCGTGCATGTCTATTGCAACTGTATGTTGGGAAGGATATAACCTAAAAACATAATCGTTTCCATTTCCTTTTGTAATATAGCCTTTCTTAAAAGATATTTTGTAAGCAAAATCTTGAAATAAGGCATCAATGCTTTTATTTTCCACAGCCTGAAAAGGCAATTGGTCTAGACGTTCTTTTGGCACTTTCAGCTCAAGAAACCAGTTCAACTTTTTATCCTTTGGTTGACAGCCTACATCGATATTCTGTTCGGATAACGTAATTGTAAATGTGTTCTCAAATTGATCAGTACAGGTGATCAGAAGCTTGTCTTTCGCAGATTCTTTCACCGAAGGATTTTTTAGAATAAGTTCTTGCTGCTGTCCATTTTCATTTTTCACCAAACGCAAGCCAGCTCGTTCGGTTTGTGTACTCCAGAAAAAACCGTCGATAAACGGAAGTGTCGAATAAAAGAATTGTCCGCCAGTTCCAGGTTTGTCGTAATAAGCTGATTTAAGGCCTTCATCGAACAAATGTATATCCCGAAAACGAAATCCTTGCTTTTCCCAATACAAATTGGCGCGGTAATATCGGCTGTTGTACCATACACTTTTATTGCCTTGATCTCTATAATCATCCAACGCGGTAACCGCCGTTGCAGGCGTATGATCGAACATTTTTTTGAACCAAAGTCCAGACTGTTCCAATGTTTCGACCCGTATTTTTCCTGCATTTCTTAAAGAATCTAAAATTGGGAATTGCATTTCCAATCCGGTTTTCATTTCATCCCACGTAAACGAATTTTCTTGTCCTGCCTGCGCATAATTAAATGCTAAACTAGGCTGATCGACAATGCTTTTCAGGAAATGGGTTGTCCAGTTTTTATTCATTCCGCCATCGCGGTAAACAGGTTCTAAGGTAATCACGCCTTGTCCAGAAGTTCCTACGCCCATGTCATATTGATAAATCGGATCGCTGCCAAGCATTCTGAAAATCGGAACCGGAATCTGGCTTTCCTTGGTTTGCGCAGGCATGTAGGCATTCAGTTTGCTTGGATAATAAGCCTGATTCCAGTAGCCGCCCCAAAGCGTGTATCCATCGGTGCCAACTTGATCTTTGCAATTGCTTGAAGCCACAATTTGGTATTTCTCGTACATGTAAAGCAAGGTGTGCGAATCAATAAACCAAGAGCCAACAGATTTGGGGTATCGACCAAAAATCTGTTTAAATTTCGCCATGTATACATCAACTAATTTTTCCCTTTCTTCTTGTGTATAGCCCGTGGTGAACGCAATGTTCGCCGTAGAAACCCAGCGATGTTTTCCTCTCCAAGTTATTCCCGCCGCTTCCACATGAGGTTGCGTAATTTCCCACCACGCACCAATTTCAAAATCAGGTGTCAGTTCGTTTTTTAGCAATTTCTGATAGTCTGGATTAATCAACGCATCATATTGCAACAGAAATGTTCCGACAAGATTATATTTCTTCATTAACTGAATTTGCTTTTCAGTCGCATCAAAAAGCAAGCTATCCGCATCTTGTAAACGGTAATCCGTCTGCCGGATAAAATTAATGATATTGATTAGTCGAGGACTATCTGTTGGCGGGATCTTTGTCGATGCTTTTGAAAAAGCGGAGCCAACGAAGATAAATAGGAAAAGGAACAGCAATCTGTTGTTTGTTTTATGGAGCATGCGAAATAGGCTTTACTATTTATGTTGAAAAATACTTCCCCTAAGGGAAGAATGGTAAAACTTATTTTAAAATCCAGTTATCTGTTCGGAATGGAGCAACGGGCAATCCTTTGCTATTGAATAGATTTGGCATCGCCGACTCGCTAAATCCGAACCGCACCGCAACCGGAGCAGAAACTTCTGTTGAAGAAACAACTAGCTTGTTTCCTTGCACGGCAGCTTTGGCCGGATGAAAGACTTGGTCTGCGCCAGCGATGTAAATGTCCGTTAACGGTGCATCTTTAATCACCAATCCATTGCTCAGAAAATCAAAGTCAACGACAATTGTTTTGCCTTTGATTTCATGGCTTTTGTACAGCGGTGATTTGTAGTCTTGACCTTTCTTTTGGTAATGGTCATGCAGCGCAATAGCCGCTAGGCGCTGCGCGACAGCACGTTTTTGAATGGGATGAATATCGGCAACATTATCAACTAAATCCGACACTACCACCATTCCGGTTTCCGGAACAGCTTGTACAGTTTTTAGTTGTTGCTCGCGCAATAAAGAAGCTAAAGCTGTTTTGTTGTTGTAATTAAATGGGGCAATCTGTACAAAATAGAATGGCAATGTCTCGTTCCATGCTGTCCGCCAAGAAGCAATCAGATTCTGCATCAGCTGATCATAACTCGACCATGTGCCTACATTGCTTTCCCCTTGGTACCAAAATGCACCTGAAATTTTCAGGTTTTTTAAGGGATAAATCATGCTGTTCCACAAAACGCCTTTGCGGTGTGGACGGAAAGAAGCGGCAGTTTGTTTTTCGGAAGCTTCCAAAAGGCGGGAATCGTTATTGATGTAGTAGGATGGAGTCCAGACTTCTGCTGGCGTTCCTCCCCAGCTTGCATTGATGATGCCAATCGGAACATTCAGTTCCTTGCGGAATTCTTTTGCAATGAAGTACCCTATAGCAGAGAACGAACGTAAATTTTCAGCATTTAATACTTGCCAAGAATCGGTAATGTCTTCTTGAGGATAGTCTGCCGCATAACGGCTCACTTGCAGCAAACGGATTTGATTATCATTCACCTGAGGCAATTCATCTAAGATTTCTTTAAGGTTCTGTTCACCTCCCCATTCCATATTTGATTGGCCTGAACAAAGCCAGACATCGCCCAGAAGCAAATTTTGCAAGGTTATTTTTTGGTTTCCAGATTCAACACTTACCGTGTATGGGCCCCCAGCCTCAATCGTAGGAAGCTCTGCTCTCCATGTTCCGCCACCATCAATGACTGTTCGAACAGTATCTTTCGACCAAGAAGCAGTAATAGCAACGGTAGAAGCGGCTCTTCCCCATCCCCAAACCTGAACGGTAGAATTGCGCTGTAGAACCATGTTGTCCGAAAGTACATGCGGAAGCCTTAACTGGGAATAACCTGCTAAGCTAAGAAAAAGTAGAATCGTTAATAACCGTAGTTTATGTATCATGATTTGGATTTTTGTTAGTATCAATGCTTTGCAATGCTGTTCTATTCTATTAGAGTCAAGGCTAATCGTTTTAGCAAAAAAACATATAACTCAACCGAAAAACATGCTTGAAGCATGTGCCCTTTGCCTTGGCAATATGAAAGATACAAATTTATATTTTTCCGTCAAGTAACCATACTGTACTATCCTGCTTATAATAGATTATATGGATTCCGTATTTCTAATTTAAGCTTCTTCTAATACTTTTTAAAAGATTCTCGCTTTAGTTATTACACTACCGCGTATCCGAGACACTTTTTCACCAAAACTCCGTTGCTACAAGAGTATCTAAATACGCTTATCCTATTCTCGTTCCGTGCGAAATTCTGTATATTTACATCAATAAGTCTTGTATATAATCCATGAAAAAAAGGAAGATGGCAATGGTTGCCAATCAAATATTAAAGAACGAAGAGGATTTGATGGACATCCAATTTTGGTTAGCTCGTTCAAATTCCGAACGGATAGCTGAAGTTACGCGCCTTCGAAGATTATATTACAGTTGGTTGCTTGGCAATTATCCTGAGCGTATGGAAAAGACAATTACTCATCGAAATAATGATATTTGAAGAGGATTTTATAGATTTCATTCAACTTTTAAATAAGCATAAAGTAAAGTATATGGTGATAGGAGCATATGCTCTTTCTATATACGGCAGACCAAGGCATACCGGAGATTTCGATATATGGATAAAACTAGAGGCTAAAAATGCCCATAAAATGGTCAAGGTACTTAAGGATTTCGGATTTGCGGCACTTGGACTTTCTGAAGAAGATTTCCTTCGGGAAAATTATGTTACCCGCCTTTACGAATAGGTATTCTAAATGCTATATCTGACGTTGAATTTGATGATGCATATAGCGCAAGGTTGATAATAGAAATTGACGATTTGGAAGTATCATTTATAAGTGTAAACGATGATTTCATCAAAAACAAACAGGCTACTGGACGTGCAAAAGACCTTGGCGATATTGAATCTTTACAAAAATTGAAAAAAACACAGCCGAATAAAGGTCTTCCACATCCAAAAAAAACACCAAAAAAATGACGAAATAGCACCTGGAAAAATAATTTACCAGATGCTTTTAAGCGTATAAAATTCTAAACTTTCTAGTGTAGCCGAACCGCCTTCTGCACGAAGCTCGTACGACAAGTTTTCTGCTTTCAAGTTGTAATTTACAGGCATGTAAGTCTCGCCTTTTGCGGCAAAAACTTCAACACCAGTGCGGTCTACAAAAAGATGTAAATCTAACTTGCCATCGATTAATGGAGCATGAGCTTTGACTTTGTCAATTTCAAGTTCTTGTTTCGCCACATCGTAATTGATGGCTAAACCACGGACAACAAGCTGTATTTTTTTGCTATCATTTGGTTTTAATACCAATTGAATTTCTGCAGTTTCCGAAGACAGTCCGCTCAATACATTTGCTGTTTCAGCAGAAATATTCTTCTTTTTGATTTTAGTGGATTTGTTTCTTAAAACTTGCAGTTCTTTCACAGGAATGCGCACCAAACGAAGGCCTTTAGCGGTTTTCTTCAATTTGATTTCCATCGGTACGCTCATCGATTGATTGAATGAGTTGTTGCCTTGGTTGGTATGCGTGCGCCACCAGCCGATTTCTACTCGGCGCCCTTTTGGCTCGTTGCTGAATGTTTGCGCTGCATAATAATCTCTTCCATGCTGGCTAAATAAACGCTCTTCTTCAGGAGTAAATGTTTTGCCGTCGAATGTGCCGATAGCATATTGGCTATCCGCTCCAGTCAATATCCATTTTTTGTTTTTCGAATCACCATCTACCGCTAGTTCGAAAAATTCTGGACACTCGTGCATGTAACGGTCATCGCCACGGCCACCAACAATTTTGCTTGTAAATGTCCAAGATTTCATATCTGTCGAAGTGAAGAAATGCATCGTGTGTAAATTATCAGGCTCCGTCACATAAAGCACCATCACCCAATGTTTGCTTGGCTCATGCCAAATGACTTTCGGGTCGCGATTGCCATCCGTAATTTTATCAAGAATTGTATTCGGTAATTTCGTGAATGTACGTCCATCCAAACTATAAGCTAGCCCTTGCTCCCAAGCTTTTTCAGCAGCTGTATAAAACAAAACCATCGGTTTGTCTTTCGCCGTTCCCAAGCCGCTTGTGTTGTCTACATCGACGACAGCGCCTCCGCTGAACATCGTGCCGAAATTATCTGGATACAAAGCCTCATCCAACTGTTTCCAATGAACCAAATCTTTAGAAACCGCGTGTCCCCAATGCATGTTTCCCCAATTTACGCCGTAGGGATTGTGCTGAAAAAACAAATGGTATTCTCCTTTGTAATACACCAATCCATTCGGGTCATTCACCCAGCCACGAAGCGGAGAGAAGTGAAATTGCGCGCGCAATGGCTCTTTATAATCTCGTTCTTCCGTGTTTTGCTCAGCCTGCTGAACCTGAGAAAAAGCCTTGCTGTCTGCAGGCAATGCGTCAACAGTTAGTGTTAGCTTGGAGCCTTTCCAGTCGCCTACATACAAATAAGCATACCAGTCTGGATTTTCATCCGCCAATTCTACGTTGAACCATCTTAATTTTTCATTGTTTAATTTGATTTCCACATTGCGCTTAGTCGCACCATTTTTTACAGGAATCTTTATGTATTGCTTTTCTACATCAAATGTCGTAGTAAATGCCTGCTGTGCGAGGGAGGATTTTGCAATTCCTCCGCAGAGTAAGAGTAGTAAAATGAGTTTCTTTATCATGTCTGTTTTAAATTTATGGGTTAGTTTGATTATTAGGTGTTGATTAGTTTTTAATTTGAAGGCATTAATCCTTTGTCCAAGAAATATTTCCAATGAAAATGGTTGATGGTGCTCGCTTCATAAGAAGGGCATGCGCCTGAACTTTGGGTTACAAAAGCACTCAATGTCGTCGCAAATTCCAACATTTCTTCTGGATTTGTCACTTTGTCCTGACAGCAACGCTGAGAAATAAAAGCCGCTAAGAACGAATCGCCGCTTCCGATGGTATCTTTCACCTGTACCTTAAAAGCAGGGAATTGAAAGCTGAATTTTCCAATCTGCGAATGAAAGATTGCGCCATTGGCGCCATAGGTTACGATGATTTCTTTGACCTCAAAAGCATGCATGATTTGTTCAACTTTCTGGTGGTCGGTCAGCGTTGTTGGAAGCACGAGCCAGTCGGCGATAAAGCCTAATTCCTCTTCATTCATTTTAACAAAATCAGCATAATTGAGCAATTCAAAAATGCGTTCTTTGCTATAGAATGGTGCGCGGAGGTTTACATCGAATATTTTAAAATTTGCTACAGCCAATAAAGATTTTAGTGTTTCATAACTTTCATCATTGCGGGTGGACAAGCTTCCGAAAACGAAAAAATCTGCATGCTGAACAGCGTCAAGTTCTTTTTCGCCAGAGGCAATGTAATCCCAAGCAACAGGGAATACGATTTCGTAACGAACATCTCCCTTCTCGTCGAGGCTTACTTCTACAGTCGATGTTGGCTGTGTCGCGTCGCGTTGAAAGAGGCGAACAGGAACTTCCAGTTCTTCGCAGATAGCCACTAAATCGTCTCCATCTTGGTCATTTCCAATCCTAGTCAGCATTTCCGTATGAATCCCTAATTTGTTTAGATGGTAAGCAACATTAAGCGGTGCGCCTCCCAATTTTCGTCCAGTAGGAAGGTTGTCCCACAGGATTTCTCCAAAACAAATTCCTTTTAAATCAAGCTTCTCCGTTTTCATTGTTGTTTATGTTTAATCCAAAATCTTCCCTAACTTAATGAAGATTGAAGGTTTTTCCCATATTTTCTAAACTTGTCCCTTTTGTTTCGGGCATCATTCTTAAAACAAAAATCAATTGCAAAACCATAAATCCTGCAAAGATTAGGAAGGTATATCCGCCACCTAGCCATTCTGTTAAGGCTGGAAAAGAAAATGTGATAATCGCAGCCATCACCCAATGTGTCAAGCTTCCTAAAGTTTGTCCTTTCGCCCTCACGTTGTTCGGGAAAATTTCAGAAATGAACACCCAAATCACAGCGCCTTGAGAAAATGCAAAAAAGGCAATGTATAGCATCAGGTAAAGCGTAACGGTCATTCCTTCGGTATGTCCTGAGAAAAAGGCGTAAGATACCAGCGATAGTGAGGCAATCAGTCCTAATGACCCAATCAGCATCAGTTTGCGTCGGCCTACTCTGTCGATAAAATTAATTGCAATCAACGTAAATATAAAATTAACCAAACCAATACCCACGGTCGAAAGCAAAGAACTTTGTTCGCCTAAACCTGCCATTTCAAACACGCGGGGAGCATAATAAATAATGGCGTTGATTCCTGAGACCTGATTGAAAACGGCAAATAGGATGGCTAAAAGAACCGGAATGCGATTTTCTTTTGAAAAAAGTTTCGAGTCGTTCGTGTCAGTTTGTGTATTGCTATTCAAGATTTGTTGTACATCCGCTTGATAGGTTTCGCTGTTGATTTTCTTCATAATCTGTTTCGCTTGCTCAACGTTTCCTTTGTGCAACAAAAGCCAGCGAGGACTTTCCGGAACCAGAGATATTAGCAAAAAGAACAGCAAAGACGGAAAGGCTTGTACGCCTAACATCCATCGCCAAGACTCTTCTCCGCCTTGTCCAATAAAATAATTAGAAAGATAGGCAACTAGAATTCCTAAAACCACGTTGAACTGAAACAGCCCGACAAGCTTTCCCCGAGAGCCTGCGGGCGAAATTTCAGAAATATAAATCGGCGCAGTGACCGAAGAAATACCTACCCCAATACCGCCTAGAAAACGGAAAATGATAAACACGGTCCAATCTTGCGCAAGCGCTGTTCCGATTGCTGAGAAGAAGTAAAGTGCAGCGACAAAGAACAGTGTGTTTTTTCTGCCTAACTTATCCGAAGGAAATGCGCCTAATGCCGCTCCGACGACTGTTCCGATTAATGCAATGGCCATTGTCAACCCGTGCTGAAATTCCGTCAAGTTCCAAAAGCTCTGGACTGCTTTTTCAGCTCCAGAAATTACGGCTGTGTCAAAACCAAATAAAAATCCTCCCAAAGCCACCACGAATGACCATGCTAAAACCGTATTGTTGTTCATGTTATTTATAATTGATACTTTCAAATGTAAAAGGTTAAGGAAGCTGAGGAGAAATAATTGAGGACTAAATTCATTGATTGTGTAACAATTTAATAAATGGCTGATAGATAAATACTTGTTAAAATTTTGTATCGCCCTATTATCTATATTTGAACAGTTTCTTTAGCTGATGTTACCTGTTCTATAGCAAACGAAAATGTGTATTTCAGACACTAAGTATATCAACATACTGCTAAAAAAAGCAAAATAATGTATCTTGCTGTATTAAACCGAAAAAGAGATGTTCAGATTTCTGGCTATTTGCTCCATCGTAGTTTTACTAGCGCTCAGTTCCTGTACTCCAAAGCAGGAGCGGAGTAAATTCGTCATCGCTTTTTCGCAATGTGTAGGAAATGATGCTTGGCGAGAAACCATGTTGGAAGAAATGAAGCGGGAACTTTCGTTTTATCCAGACATCGAATTTATTTATCGGGATGCGCAGGGCGATAATGAAAAACAGATACAGCAAATTCGGGAATTACTGAACAGCGATATCAACCTGCTGATTGTCTCTCCCAATGAAGCCGAACCGCTAACGGCTATCGTGGATTCTGTTTTTCAAAAGAATATTCCTGTTGTCGTCACGGACCGAAAAACGTCTTCTGGACTTTATAATGCCTACGTTGGTGCTGACAATACAGCGATCGGACATTTAGCGGGTCAATACATTGCGCAGGTTTCAGAAAACCGCGGACGTGTTGCGATTGTGACTGGATTAATGGGGTCTTCGGCATCCATGGAACGAGAAAATGGATTTCGTGAAGCGCTCGAAAAAACTCCAAACATACAAATCGACGTGCAGTTAAGCGGAGATTGGGAAAAGGAAAAGGCTTATTTGGAAGCAAAAAAGAACATGTCCTCTCTGCAAGAAAATGATATGATTCTCGCCTTTAATGATCAAATGGCTTTAGGCGTAAAACAAGCACTAGATGAACAAGGAATAGACCGAATAAAAATTGTCGGTGTTGATGCTTTGCCGGGTGCAGGAAATGGTTTGGAAGAGATTATGAAAGGCAATCTCTACGCTTCTATGCTGTATCCAACTGGAGGAACGGAGGCGATACGCACAGCGATGGCAATCTTGAATAAACAGCCTTACAAACGAGAAAACATTCTCGGAACGCTAGTAATCAATAAAGAAAATGCCGGATTGATGATTCTTCAATCCAACAAAATACAAGAACAGCAAAAGGACATTGACAAACGCCAAGAATTAATTGTGGAACAAAAGGCCTTGTACCTAAACCAAAAATCGACCTTGAACAGCGTAGTCATCAGTTTGGTGTTATCGGTGGTCTTTGGAGGAATTGCAATTGTCGTTATCAAAAGCAATTGGGAGAAAAACAAGCATTTGGAAGCGCAGAATAAGGAAATCTTGTCGCAGCAACAGGAGATTATTGAGATGAATGAAAAGGTGCAACAAGCTTCAGAGGCGAAAAGCAATTTCTTTACAAATGTTTCGCATGAATTTAAGACGCCCCTGACGCTGATCCTTGCGCCAATGGATGAACTTGAAAAAGAAAAAAATATTTCTCCAGAAGGAAAGGATCAGTTAACCCGAATCAAACGCAACGCGAAAAAGTTGCAGCATTTGGTGACGGATCTCATCGATATCAACCGAATTGATAAAACACAAGCCAGGCTTCAAGCTTCTCCTGTACAGATTGACGCTTTCATTCAACAGCAACTGGCAAACTTTAAGCCTTTGTCGCAACAAAAGCGCATTTCACTAAGTTACACGAGCAATACATCGATCAAGGAAATCTGGATGGACACATACCTGATGGAACAAGCGATTTCCAACTTATTGTCAAATGCGTTTAAATTCACCTCTTCTGGAGGAAAAATTTCTGTGCTGGTCGAAGAAAATACATTTGCCGACCATGTTTACATCCGAGTGATCGATAACGGCATAGGAATTCCGCTTTCTGCTATTGATCAGATTTTCGAACCATTTTATCAAGCAAGTCCGAGCCCTCAGGGATCGGGTATCGGCTTGGCCTATGTAAAAGAAATCGTTAGCCTGCATCATGGACAAGTCACGGTGAGCAGCAAGGAAAATATGGGTTCTTCATTTACTTTACGCTTGCCAATTGGTAAGCAACATTTGAAGGATGAAGAGCTGCGGACGGCCGATGAGCCATCGACTTCGTTCTTTACGGATTATGAACACGTACAGCATGCGGATGAAGAAATCCAAGAAAATAGCTCATTTCATTCCAGTAAATCAGCGAATATCCTTGTCATCGATGATCATCCGGATATCCGACATTTTCTAAAAACGCTGCTTGAAAAAGAATACAATGTTCTTTTCGCCAAGAGCTTTGCTGATGCAAAAAATAAAGTTGAGAAAAGTTATCCTGACCTGATTATCAGCGACATTATGCTTCCTGACGGAAGCGGGCTCGATCTCTTGCAGACGATAAAAAACAATGCGCCAACCTCACAGATCCCGGTACTTTTATTAAGTGCTTTGGATACAGATGAAGCAAAAATTGAAGGCATGCGCCTGATGGCGGATGCATACATCACCAAGCCGTTCCATGTCCCTCACCTTATGGCGGTGATCAGCAACTTGATCCTTTCGCGAAAACAGCTTAAGGATCGCTACATTTCTGCTGTAGAACAGCATGAAGAATCGGGCTATACGGAACAGGATAAACGGTTTATCCAGCATTTGGAAATGGTCGTGGAATCTAGACTAAGTGATCCTCGATTTACGGTAGAAGAAATCGCCGGAGAGCTGAATATTTCGCGGGTACATCTGTATCGAAAAACGAAGAGCCTCTTAAATTGCAGCGTCAACGATTATGTATTGCAGCGCCGCTTGAAGAAATCCAAACACCTGATTATTGAGGGATTGAACATCAATGAAATTGCAGAAAAAATTGGCTTTTCATCAGCAGCGTACTTTGCGGCAGCATTTAAAAAGCAATTTGGAATGACACCAACAGCATTTAAAAAGGAAAAACTTGGGCGGTAATTTGAGAAACCAATAAATAGCTAATTCAAAATGACTTACATCCTCCAAACAGAACGTTTATTCCTTCGGGAGATCCAGCTTATCGATGTCGACGACCTTTTTGAAATGGATTCCGATCCAGAAGTGCATCAATACATTGACAAAAAACCTGTGCAATCAAAGGAAGAGGTGATTGAGACGATTCATTTTATTCGAAAACAATATCAAGAAAACGGAATCGGTCGCTGGGCAGTTATTGACCAATCTTCTGGAGAATGTGTAGGTTGGTGCGGATTGAAATTTTTCCGTGAACGGCTCAATAAGCAGGCAAATATCTACGAATTGGGATATCGGTTCAAACGCAAGCATTGGGGCAAAGGTTATGCCTCAGAATCTGCTAAAGCTGTTGTGAATTATGGTTTTGAAGTACTCGATTTGGAAAAGATCTATGCGATCACAGATCCTGAGAATTCGGGTTCGAGGCATGTTCTCGAAAAATTGGGCTTTCAATTTGTGGAGCTTTTCAAAGATGGAGACGATTTATTGACTTGGTACTCTTTGGCAAAGTAACTGAACGATAATTTTTCATTTTTTTGGAAGAAACTTTTTAGCTTTATCAAACTAAATCTAACGGTTAAACGAACTATGGACTTAAAAAAATCAGTATCAATTTTCATCTTAATTCTTTGCTTAGCGTATTCGGCCTTTGCGCAGAAGAAATCAATTTATTATCCAATCGATGAAAAATTCATGATCGGGAAAATCGAGAAAACCCCAGAGCTCTTCCATCGGATCGATACTTCAGCCTATGCTGGCTTACCAAAACGTGTGTCCTATCTAGCCACGCATGCTGCAGGACTTGCCGTTGGATTTAAAAGCAGTTCGACGAAAATTCGGCTAAAATGGTGCGTAAAAGGAAATGGTGCGAATGGAAATTTAACACCAATCGCGCAGAAGGGTTTCGACCTGTACATTAAGCACAATGGCAAATGGCAATTTGCGGGAGCGGCTGCGCCAAAAGATACCTGTAGCGATGTTGAAATCATAAGCAATATGGACGGAAGCGAAAAAGAATTTTTGCTATATCTGCCATTGTATGATGAGCTGAAAAATCTGGAAGTCGCCGTAGACGAGAACACGACTATTTCGGCGATCGCACAACCTTTTAAAAGGCGGATTTTGGTGTATGGATCCAGCATTGTTCAAGGCGCTTCAGCGAGCAGGCCGGGCTTAAACTACACATCCATTCTGACAAGAAATACAGGGTATCAGTTTCTGAATCTAGGTTTCAGCGGCAGCGCAAAAATGGAACCAGAAGTTGCCAATATGGTTGCATCGATTCCAGCGGACGTATATCTTTTGGACTGCATTCCAAACTCAAGTCCAGAAGAAATCACAGCGCGCACAAATTATCTAGTGAAAACCATTCGACAGAAACATCCTTCTGCACCGATTATTCTGATGCAAAGCCTTGTTCGGGAGCATGGTTATTTTAATGCAAAAGTTGGAACGCATGTGAGTGATCAAAACCGTGCTGCGCAAGCCGAATATCAACGATTGCTTCAAGAAGGAATTACAGACTTGTATTTTCTGCCATCTACCAATTTCTTAGGGCATGATCACGAAGGCACGGTCGATGGAACGCACCCGAATGACATAGGCTTCGAACGAATGGTTAAGGATATTCAGCCCAAAATTTTGGATATACTTGGGAAATATAAATTGTAAAATGGAAGTTATAGATTGAACACAACCTTCAGCATCGCTATTCTTCCGCGCAATTGATAGGAAGAGTAGGAAATCAAATTTGCGTTTGCCGAATAGGTTTCAAAATTTTTGATGTTCGCAATGTTGTTGATAGAAAACTCGAAATCTGTTTTTAATTTCGGATGGCGGTAACGCGTAAAGAAATCGGCAAAGACATAATTCAAATTTTCCGCCTCGATTTGTTCCGTAAACAAATGCCTCGCCGTAAAGCGCACATGTACGCCCTTAACAGGATTAAATGGCAACGAGATAGATTGGTTCAACTGTCTGAAATTCCGATCTAAATCGCTTGATCCTCCTGTTTGGCGACTTTGAGTCAGGCTGGCTGTTCCGTTGTAAGAAAGATTATACCCTTTCCAGATCTTTAATTCAAACCGTGGATTTATGCTGTACGTCAGGTTTTGAAAAGGAAGTAGATTGCCGTTCAACAATTGATTATAGTCCGTTAGCGTAAAGCCTCCGTTTAATTTTACCGAACTTGATAATGGGAAAATAAACGCATCAATACCCGCATTGAGGTTCAGCGATTGGGTTGAATTTTCAATGTTCAACAAAACGGTTTCAATAATTTCGTTGTTGACTTGACTCGACACAATGTTGTTCATGCTGTTGTGCGCATAATGCAAACCAAAGTTGTAAAACAATAATTTAATTGCGCGGCCAACCCTATAATTTAATCCGACTTGATGGGTTTGCGTTTCATTGATGTCTGATGAATTGGAGGATAATGTCCGGTAATTTTTGAGTACTAATCCCCTATAGACATTCTCTATCGTTCCGAAAGTATTATTGAACGAATAATTAAAATCCAGTTCGCCTTCGTAACCTATGCGCTGTTTCATTCGGAGGTTTGGATTAAAAAGCAGATCAAACCGGTTTTCATCTATGCTGAAATTTCGGTCTCTGTACAGAATATTCTGGATTGAAACAGGCATTGTCAAAGAAGATGAGAAGCGCTTGTAAGCCCATTCGTATTGCGGCGTAACGAAATAGCGAATTCGGTTCCACAGCATATCATTGATGCTGTTTTCGGATGCTAGACGCAATGCCGATCCTTCTTCTTCTTCCAGCAAAAGGCTACTCGATAGATTTTGGTTTTCAAGGCTGAAACCCATGTCGTAATACTGTTTTATCTTTCCTTTTGGAATGCGATAGCCCAACGAGTAATTTGTAAAAAATTGAGGAACTTCTACTTCCTGCAGGCTGCGGTTATAGGGAATCGAATCATTGAAAATCGAAGAAAAAACGCCCGGTTGAATAGACAGGCTTTGGGGCTTGTTCCCGTAGTTGATATAGAGATTGGACTGAAGCACGTTTTTGTTGTTCAACTCTGGAACATATTCCATTCTATAGGTAAATCCGCGGATCTTATGCGCAGCAAGCTGGTTTAAAGTTTCGTCATTGCTGATCAGCAAAGCTGTTTTGTCTTCCTTTTCGTATTCTAACGACAGGCTGTTGCTTATGTATTTTTTATTCGCGTTTTTATTTAAATTCATCCGCAAAGCGCCCAAAAACTGCTTGGTTTCCGTTTCTTGGTTTTCTCTGTAATCAAAAATGTCGTCTTCGATAAAATAAGTGCGCTCCGCGTAATAACTTGTTTCGTCTTGGTTGTAAATGGCATTTAAATTTAGTTTCAACTGCCATTCATTTTTTAGATTAATCAAATCATTGGCATTCACGCTCAACGAATTGTTCAGGTAATATTGACTGCGCTCAATCGGAGGCTCTCCGACTGTCCCTAGAGAAAGCAGGTTATTCACTCTGGAATTGCCCAATTCGCTAAGCAACGTTTTTTGATTAAAACCAGACAGATCGCCATTGTAACTTTGGCCGATATTGTTCCCCGCCAAAACATTAAGAAATTTTGTCTTCTTATTGAAGAGCATGTTATTGACTTCAACATCGTATTGCTTGGGCAATCCCAAGCCGATCTTTGCTTCGGTTGTTAGCTTTAATTTTGCATCGTCTTTAATAACCAGATTGATGGCAACTTGGTCTGAAAACCGCTTATTTTTCAATACTTTTAAATGCTCATGATTATTCAGCACATGAATGTCTTTTACCATTTTATGAGGAATGGTACGCGTGCCAATCGAATATCGATCCTCGAGCAGATCATCTCCATCAATGTACAGATTGGATATGGATTTTCCTTGGTATTTGATCTGTCCGGCATCGCTCACTTCGATTCCGGGCATTCTTTTCAACACATCGCCGATCGAGCGGTCTTCTTCTTTTGAAAATGATTCGACATTGTAGGCCAATGTATCACCCATTCTCGCAATTCGAGGCCTGCTCTTGACTGTGATGTCTTCTAAGACAATCGTTTTTTGCTGAAGCTCCAATCGAAGGTTTTTATCGGAATTCGAGAGTTGCTTTTGAAATTTTTGGTAACCCAAATGATTGATTTCAAGTGTCAATTCTGTTAAAGGATTCGTGACTTTAAAAGTGAATTCCCCTTTATCATTCGTCGATTTAAATGCAATAACGAGGCCGTCCTTTCCTTTCAGCAACACGGTAGCATGCGATATCGGAGCTTTGGACACCTGATCCAAAACGGCGCCTGATAGGGTATTATCTTGTGCTTTCAATCCATGCACAGTAAACAAAAGAAAAAGTATGAAAAATAGCTGACGCAACATTTACTGGGTTAATTCAATTGGATTATTCGTTGTCTGCGATGGCTTGTAGTTTTCGTCAGCTAGAACATTGATACTTTTAATTTTACTCATTGATTCGCTGCTCGTATTATTCGGCTTCATACCACGAATAATGCCCAGTTTTACTGCACCGCTTCCTGAATTTACTGCGGCTTGGCGATTGCTTTCGAATGCTGCTTCCGCTTTTTTGATGTCTCCAACTTTGTCGACTTTGGCTAGCTGCGGGATTCCCATTCTTAAGTTCAAGGAGTCGATGAGGTCAAATCCTGCATATTCAAAAACAACTTCATTTTTTGCATCATGCGCTTCTAAAATAAGTCCTGGCAAACCATTTAATTTCCATGGCCCGTATGGGAATGGGATTTCTGTCGTAAACCATGCAGTGTATGTCCGGCCTTTGAATGTGGCTTCAGCTTTTTGACAGTCATATCCTCCAATGGTTTTGCGCTCGTCAGTTAATTTCCAATCTTGTACGGGAAATTCTTCTTCCGATAAAAATTCATTGATTCCAACCTGATGAACAGCTTTTAAATCTTGCTCATTGGGTTCTAAATAGTAGAAAGTTTTGATGCCTGTTACTGACTTCGTAATCTTGATATTTCCATCAAATGTAGGGTCAGCAACTTGTCTAGCAACTTCTTCGCTTACTTTAGAAGAGCTATAGGTCGTATAATAGCTAGTTGCTTTCGATAAATACGTAACCGTTTCATCTTTTAGAAACTGTGCTTTGTTGGTTGTATCATTAAGGTGCTTAAAATTATAATGAATTTTAGCTAGTATCGGTTCACCACCTTCTTCTTCTACTCTAGGAACTGCTACTCGGGTTCCGCTAGTCACGGAAAAGGTTTGTGCTTGAATGCCTAAAATGCTGAAACAAAGGCAGGTTGAGAAAATTAGTTTAATCATGTCTTTGAAATTTTAGTAAATATACGAAAATTTAGTAGAAATATGATTGTTTTTTGTTTTTACCGTCTAGTTTTTGAAATTGCGTAGCACGAGAAAGAAAATTTTTTATCAGTTGATGAAAAGTTATAGTTCATACTGTGCGCATTAAGGCGCCAACTCAATCGGATTATTCTTTTTCATAGAAGGGCTGTAGCTTTCATCTGGAACGATGTCGATTCCAACGTAATTTTCGCGATTCATCAATTCAAAGCTGTTCTTCGGTCTTCCGTTTATCATTTCAACTTTTACCGGTTCGGCATAATTCGCATAAAATGCTTCAGGATTTTCTTCAAAGGCCTTTTTTATTTTATGTATATCATCAATTTTGTGCAACTTCACTTGCTTCGGAATTCCTATTTTTAACGCTGGGCCTTCAACTAAATCAAATCCCGCATAGTCAAAAACTACTTCCTTTTTATCGTCATAAGCTTCTAAAATCAATCCAGGAAGTCCATGCAATTTCCAAGGTCCAAACGGAAAAGGAATTTCTGTCGTAAACCAAGCGGTATATTTCCTGCCTTTAAATGTGGCCTCTGCTTTCTGGCAGGTATAATCTCCAATGTTTTTTGTTTCTTCGCTGAGTTTCCAATCTTGTGTGGGGTAGACATCCTCGATTAAAAAGTCATTTCCCTCAAATTTGTACAGTCTTTTTAATTCTTTTTTTGCTGGATAGAGAAAGTAATATTCATTGCTTTCGGAAGAGTTAATACTCACTTTTAAATAGCCTTCGTTTTTTGGGTCTTGGGCTTGGCTCGCTAAATTTTCGGAAAGTTTGAAATACTCATAGGATTCTGAAAAGCTCGAATTCTTTCCGAGATAGGTTATCAATTCTTCTTTCTGAAGATTTACTCGGTCGCTCGTATCATTAACGTATTTGAAATTATAATGAACCGTTGCTAATACCGCATCCATTTCTTGCGAATAACCTCGTACAACGGTTGTTATACTTAGTAAAAATAAAAAGGCCTTTATCATAATTTTTTTCTATTCTTTTAAAGATAGAAAAAAAATAAATTACGAGGCAAATCTAACTGGCTAACCGGATAATGATTTTGGTTGTATAATTTTCGCCGTTGTGGAGAATATGCAAAAATTCTTCGGCATTGATTTTTTCAGAATTGACGATGTTTAGGCGGTCGATTACCCCTTTTATGCCAAAGGAAGTATTCTTGAACGACGATTCCATCTCATTCGAAAACCCAACCCCATTATCGGCAATTTCGACAACAATAAATTGATTTTCTCGAAAAATGCGAATTGACACTAGGCCGTGTTTGTCTTTCAAATGCCGAATCCCGTGGTGGATGGCATTTTCAATCAGAGGCTGAATCAACATCGAAGGAATCTGCTGTGTTTCTTGATTGATATCCGAAGCAACATCGATTTCGAATGAAAATGAATTTTCAAAACGCTCTTGCTCAAGTTCCAGATACAAGGTGTTAAGCAAAAGTTCGCTTTTCAAATCGACAAATCCCACCATGCTATTTTCTAAAACCAAACGGCTTAAGCGGGAGAACTGCTGAATTAAATGGCTGGCTTTTTTGCTGTCATTTTCGACTACATAAGATTCAATGGAATTGAGCACGTTGAAAATAAAATGAGGATTCATCTGTGAACGAACAGCTTTCAGTTCGCTTTCCGATAGTTTTTGACGCATTTCCAACAATAGATTTTCTTGCCGTTCGCGCTCCAATGTTTTCATCTGTTCTTCGACTAGCTTCGTTTGTTCTTTTAGCTCTTTTGCTAAACGGATATTGAACGTGCGCTGAAGCTGGTTAACTTTCTTCTGCTGTTGCAGACGATAGGTAAACACAGCAATCAAGACAAAAATGATGAGAAGAACCATCAGAGTCCTGAACCACCAGGTTAAATACCAATGCGTTTTCAAATAGATAGAAACCTGCGCGATGTCCTCATTCCAATTCCCGTACACATCGCCATTTCGGACTTTAAAAGTGTATTTTCCGCCAGGTAAATTGGAGTAAAAAGCCGACAATTCCTCGTCGCTCTCAATCCAATTTTTATCGAAGCCTTCTAAAAAATAAGCATGTTTGATTGTTAATGTTTCTCCCGGTTTATCCGAAAAAGTAAACGAAAAGTTGTTTTCTTCAGGAGATAAAACCAATTCTTTAGTGAATAGTAAATGGCTTGCGTCTTCGTTTTGTATTTTAAACGAACTGATTATCGGACGGCTGATTTTTTCGTCGACTTTAGCGAAACTGGACGCTTTTCCCTCAATCAGCCCTTTGTTCGTCAGCCATAGAAAAGAATCTGAAAAATGGAAGGTTGTTATCGATTTATAGTAGGGAGAAGGAACCAATCCTTTAGCGACATTTAACTGAATGAATTTCTCTGTTTTTGGGCAGAAAATCATAAATCCATCCGCACTTTGCATAAATAAACTGCCATCATTTAATTCATAGAATTGATGGGTGTATAACCATGGGCTAGCATTCTGGTCTTTGGTTTGTTCGAAAACATAGTTTCCATTTTTGAGAGCGATTTCTGTCAAGCCAGATGAAGCTGAAGTCATCCAAAATCTTCCTTTTGTATCCAATAGAAAATTGAATGGCGTATTGGAGGGGATTGAATTTTGAGATTTGCTATGCCAGTGATGTTTGTAGGCAAAGTTTTCTTTGTCCACAATTTGCAACAGGCCAAATCCATCGGTCGCCACCCAAATTGTCTTGTGTTTATCTTTCCCGAGATTGATTACTTTATGGTCAGGAAGTCCATTTTTAGTAGCAAACAATTCGATGCGTTTTGTGTCCAAATGGTATTTGTAAATTCCTGAATTCCATGAGCCAATCCACAGAACTGGAAGATTATTTATCGTGTCTTTTATGATGCTGTTGCAATCTGCAGAACGAAAACCATGTGCTTCGCCAATAATGGGCAACTCTTGAAATTGGTTGGCCGAAAAGGAAAATTCATAGACGCCTCGGTCGTAGGTGCTGATGTAAATAGATTTTTCAATCGCCCAGATTTTGCTGATGGGCAAATCGCTGACCGAACATAATCGCGTTCTTTTTTTATCTGTTAGTTTAAATTTTCCAAATTCACTTGCCGTCAAATAATAAAAATTTCCTTCCGCTTGAATGATTTTTAAGATTGGTTCTTCAGTTTTTTTTAATGGATAGAAATCGGAAATTTTATTGAGCGATGCATTGTAAAACAACAATCCTTTTCCTTCGGTCGCTATCCAGAGGCCATTGCTGGTTTTCAAAAGCTGCGTAATTTTGGTTTCGGACGTATCATTTGGTGTTATTTTGCTCCAAGGAATGAGAGTTACGCGATTGCCGGAAATTACATACAATCCATCTTTTACATGCGAAGCAATGATATCATTCGGTTTTTCTGGCCAAGTAGCAATGGATGTGAATGTGTTGGCGTAGGCCGAATGATTTATTCCCAAATCAATTAAGAGATTTTCACTTTTCTGTTTTAAGGCGTATTGAATTAATCCAATGTCGTAATAGCCGACGAACAAGTGCTGATTTTGATAGAAAAGACTAGTCACGGCATGTTCTGCAGGGCTTCTTTTTATTGCAAGATTTAGGGGAATGTTTTCGGATGTTTCACGGTCCAAATTATACTTGAACAAACCATGATGCCGGGTTCCGATATACAGATTTCGATTTCCATCTTCGGTAAAACTGTAAATACTGTTGTTGATGACATTTTCAGATAGGTTGATTTGAGATATCTTTCCCGTCAGCGGATCAATAGATTGCAATCCGGTATCTTGACCGCCAAAATATATCTGCTTATCAGATGCATGAAAAGCTTTGTAAAGCTCGTTTTTCGTCAGATTCTTTTTAGAAAGATGAAGTTGAATATGTTCAAAAGCTTGGCTAAACGGTTTTTTGGGATCATAAGAAAACAAACCCCTGTTGGCGCTCGTCATCCATAATTTGTTTTCATCGTCAATCGCAATCGATGTTAAATTTCTTGCCAGAATATCATTTCCTGGATTAATCAATTTGAAGCGTGTGCCATCAAAAACACACAAACCCCTGCCTGTCGTAATCCAAAGCAATCCTCTTTTGTCGATTTCCATCGATACGATCTCATTGCTCGGCAATCCATCATTGACCGTAAACTGCATGAAATTATAAATACGCTCTTGCGAAAGCCCGTTGGAATATAAAGTAATAAAAAATGCAAGAGCGAGATATTTCACAAAAGCGATTTTAAGAAAATAATAGCGTTAACAATTCCGTCTTTTTATTTGGCGAAACTTCAATTTCACTTTCGTCCAACAGGATAATCATTCCGCCATCGCCTTTTTTATATTTCACAATGAAATTCATGTTGACAATGACACTTCGATTGACTCGAAAGAATTGAGATTCGCAAAGCACTTTTTCAAATTCTTTTAAAGTTTTGGAAACAATGATTTTGGTCAGGTTGGTCAAGTAAAAGACGCTGTAGTTGCTCATTGCTTCAATTTTGATAATGTCTTCTTTTTTCACCAAATGAATTCCTTCTGCCGTTGGCAAAGCCACTTTAGAGGAAGATGTGGACGCTAGTTTTTCGACCAAATCCACCTGTTCTTTTGATCGGATTTTTGATTGCAATTTCTGCATGGCAATTTCCAATTCGTCTGAATTAACCGGTTTCAAAAGGTAATCTAATGCGCTTGCGCGCAATGCTTTCAGCGTGTATGAATTATATGCAGTGACAAAAATCACTTCAAAAGAAAAAGAAGCGAGGTGCTCGAGCAATTGAAACCCACTCATTCTAGGCATCTCCACATCTAAAAATAAGACATCGGGTTCCAAGTCAGGAATTTCTTTTATTGCCAAAAATGGATCGCTAAATATCTTCTGGATACAGATGGAATCTGCATAACTTTCCAGTTTATGTTGAAGCAATTTGCTTCCTCTAGGTTCATCATCGATTAGTACAGCTTTAATCATCGGTAAATAAAGTTAATTAAAAATTACTGAGAGCTAAGCATTATAGACATAATTTGATTTTTAAATACCGCTTTTAGTCCATATTTTTTCCCAAAATTCCTGTCACTGTAGCTGTTCTGATTGCCATCCACAGAATCATATTGCACCAAATTGTTGTTTTCTTCTTTGTAAATAATATAATAATCTACCTCTCCTTTTTCGGGCACTGTCCAAGACAATATAGATTGCTCATTTTCTACTTTTACGATAAGATTTTGCGGAGCATTGTTTTCCGTTGAATAGACAAAAACCTGCAATGGAAAACTAATTTCCGAGGCTTTATTATTTTCATCAATTACTCGCACAGCATATTCGTAGGTTTGGCTGGAAAAAACCGTACTGTCCGTATGATTTAGCGTTGTCAATGGAACTTGTGCGAGCGTAATCCAAGTCGTGTCGTTAGCTAGGCGACGAAGAACTTCGGTCTTTTTACTGTCTTTTGCAGGAGGCAACACCCAACTAAACGAAACTTTTCCTTGCGAAACTTGATAGTTTTCAATGACTGGAGCAGGCGTCATTACCATTTTTGGACGCAAAACTGTGACGATTTCCGAGAAATCACTGTGATTGCTATTCCCATCTACCGCAACAATTCTGTAGTAGATTTCTTTGTTTAAAACACTTCGATCCAACGAATCGATAAATACAGTATCACGCACAAAATCGGATGTAATAGGGGAGAAAGAGCCATTTTTTTGATTGGACATAAATACGCGATAGCCCTGAATATTATCTGAATCATTCAAATTCCAACTCAAAGTCACTTTGCCGGTCGTATCAGCAACTCCTCGCAAACCCGATGGTGACAAAGGCGGAATACTGTCGTACGCAAAAACATATTGCACATTCGTGCCCGAATAATTTCCCGCTGTGTCAACTGCCAAGACTTGATAATAAGCACCTTCCACAAGATTTGGCTTTTCATCAACAAATTCTCGTTGATTTGCCGGCAAAAGTGCTGTGGTCAAATAATCATCTAGCTGGTCCATCTGCACACCCTTCCGAACAATAAATCCTGCAATCGGCCGGTCTTCATATAAATCCTGCGTCCAGCTTAAGTGGGTTTTTTTGCCTTGCTCTACAACGGCTGTTAGAAACCCGCTAGGAGGAGCTGTTTGTTGCTTCGCAATGGAACTCATGGTCGGCGCATAATAACTCGTGTCTGCAAAAGCATCGACCCCATTCACACGGTAATAATATTTGCGATAATTCTCCACACTATCGATGTAGATAAAATGTTCAGCATCTTCCAATTGATTGAATACAATCGGGATGTTATTTAATCGTGCAAAATGTTTCCCGTCTTCTGAACGCTCAACGTTGTAAGAAGAAAAAGTATTGTAGAACCGATCATTCGGAATCTGTATATGGATAGCTCGATCTTTTCCGACCGTCTTGACATTTCTTGGCGAGTAAATTTCATCTTTCATTCCGCCAGGCAATAAATAAAATGCGGTATCGATTTCGAAAATTTCTGGAAGTAGCGTATCGACATACACGCGATACGCATATTTATAATTTCCATTCACTTCGATAGCATCCGAGTAGCGCATTCCCAGAGCGTCTGCAGCCAGTGGATCCATATCAGCAGCCAGCATAGCTAGCGTGTATTTGTTTTCAAACTCCAAGCTCGCATTTTCCAAACCCTCTTGATCTTCAACGCTTGGCGAAGCGATGCTTGGACTGCCAAATAGCGCTTCTGCGGCAATCAGCAAAGCATGATTGCTGGTGTCGGCTAACACTTTTTGTCTGAAAATTTCTTCCGAATAAGGCTTAATTGGAATCGTATTTATCCGGGTCCAGCTATTTAATAGCGGTTTATTTTGTTCATCCAAAATAATACGGTCAATGCCAATCCCAACCTCATTGCTAACCAGCCATAGAGCAGAATTATCAATTCCCCAGCGCAATACCAATTTGTCAGCATAAGCTTTGACTTTCAAGAAAATTGTCCCTGTAATTTTTTCTTCGACACTATCTTGTTCAGTAGCTGTTTGAGCTAGCAAGCTAATGGGACTAAGCAGGTAAATCAGCGAGCTGATGAATAGAATTCGAATTGTTTTTTTTATCGCTATAGCTTTCATAGTTATCTCATTTTAATATTAATCTGTGGCGCTTGCACAGGTGCTTGAATATGTAAATTTGCAGGCGCAGTCATGTTTTTCACCTGATCCATTAACTGTCCGGCTTTTCCGACCATGTCTACTGGATACCCCAAATTTTTCTTCTGTTGCACAACGTTTTTGAATAGTGTGTTCAAACCAGTTGTTAATCCTGCGCCGCTTTGGTGATGAATCGTGTTGACGATTTTTAGTACTTTTTTCGGTTGGCCGAATGTTGTCATGTTCAATGAATTCGAAATGGCTTGTGCAGATACTAAATTTGAGAAATTCGAAGTATTCAAAATAATGGATGAAACCATTGCTGATTCTGATTTTTGGTTATTTCCAGAATTTAAATCTGCGGCGAAAGATTCTTCTTTTGGAGCTGTGGCATAATTATTCTGTGAATAATTGATGCCATATAAATCTTGTCCCATTATAGCACTCAAGTAGGGGAATTCATTGTTAGAATACGAGTCTATTCCTCCAGTAATCGGATTCCAAGGCATGTTTACCATACCGATGGTGAGCTCATAATTGCTTCCAAAAGCTTGTCGCACGAAATCTCTGAAAACCCGATCCATTTCGGTCACGCTCTGAGCATGGTCATAGTTCATGTTTGGATAGCTTCGCGAAAGTTTTACAGCCGTATTGCTGTTTCCAACATTTGGAAATACTTGTCCAACGGTCCATGTTCCATCATCCAGCGCATTGAAATATTCATTTCCTGTGAATTCATAAGTGACATTGAAAGCCGTTACAGACTGTGTCTGTGAATCAAACCAATTAAAATTTGACAGGTTTACCTGTTGATTGTTCTGTAAACTCGCTTCCATTCCATTAACAATCAGTCTGTTAACTTTCAACGAATTGTATTTGTCTTTGAATGTTTTGGATTCTCCCGTATTAAAATACCAACTGAAGACTTCATGTTCTCCAGAACCCATACGAAGACCACTTTCTATCAACTTTCGACTATTAATTGTTGCGGTTCCGCCGGCAGTCAACCCTTGCCCCGTCATGGACAGTATGCTGTTAGCAAGCAAACGCGTTCCTCCCTGCGTGTTTTCTGGGGCTGAGGTCGTCGGTTGTCCTTTCAGATACATTCGAACCGCATAATTATTATTCGGTAACAAAGCCGGCATATTGAAATTCCAATATGTTCTATCTCCAGTATTGATTGGTAAATCAATTTTAGAAACTTCTGTATTTCCTGAGGCCATATTGACGATACGCACCATAGCTTGAGGAGCAGATATGCTCACATCGAAGGTGTTGTTGTCTGGCGAATATCCTCTAGAAAGCTTCAGGTAAGACGATGCATTGAGCATGGCTTGCCCAGGCAATGATCGATGTCGATGAACGGGCAATATATCCACCAAATGTTCTAAAGAAATTTTCTTAGGACCATTATCTGTCGTGAATGTTGAGTCTTTTTTATCGTAATAAATCGCGTTTGAATTTTGAAGTCGTACAGGAATAAATGCTTGGTCGCCTAAACCGTCTTTTAGCGATTCCATTCCAGAACGGCCTAAGCGCAACAAATCAGGATAATATTTTACCGTTGCCGAAACATTAAACTGATAATTTGTTTTGCGTTTCAATAAATCACCACCTGATTTCAAGGCCAATTTGTAAATCGGGTAGTATGTTCTGGAAGGACTATTTGGCGGTAAAGCTGTCAATCCAGTCGCTAAATCAAAATCCGATGTCTGGAAAGCCTGAGTTCCATTCTCGGTCACGGATATATTGACCATCTCTTTTCTGAAGCGGAATAAATCGTAAGCGACCGATTTTATATTTCCATCTTCGTCAGTTGTGGTAATTGGCACCATAAAGTCCTTATTAAGCGGGAAGTTAAAAGATATTCCAGGTTGTGCAGCTGTGCTAACGTTTCCTCCTCCTGGATAAACGTCCGCGATAAGTTTCAATTGCCTATTGTTAATCGAATTATCGCAAATCGTTCCAACTGTGAACTTCACATTAAATCGTCCGGAAATTAATCCGTCCAAAACAGAGAATCGTCCTCCTAGAATTCCACGGACATACAAGGGAGCCGGACCTCCTAGTTCTGCTGAAGCTCCTAATCCCGCTCGCACAAATTCAATGTCTTTTTTCAGCCCAAAAACATTGATATGAACTCCGCAAGCTGCTTCTGCGCCAATGTACGCTTGACCGCGAGCATACCAAGAGCCTGCCGATTGTCCGCATTCTGGTCTGTCTCTTTGTAAAATACTGACGTCAAATCCTACCCCTGCATATAAACTCGCATAAAAAATCAAAAATTTGGGATCTGCCTTTAGTTCGGTCAGCGCTCCGAAAACCATTCCCTTTCCAGAACTGATTTCCTGTTCATTTCTGGTATTGTTAACCGATTCATAACTTGGTCCACGGTCAAATCCGCTATCTTCAGAACTATTCGTGCTAACCCCCATGATTTCCAAAATCCGATTTGGAATTTTTGGCATTGGATCCACACTATTTCCGACCTGAAAATAAGCGTCAGATTGCAAGAAATCTAAAAACTTAATGCTGTTGGGCTGATGTGGCCGTGGACGACCCATGCGGAAATACCAAATCGTTCCTTTGTCTGAATTCGGGTTTGCGGCTAGTGTATTTTCGATATAAAATTCTAAGCCTCCATTTGCGCTGACCAAGGTCGGCGTTATTCCTCGAATATATTCTAAATTATAGTTAAACCCGGCTTCGAATTTGTGGAATTGGCTGTTTAGCATATTAATCTTCAAATACATGTGCGCTCGTGCCATTGCCTTGTCGTAGCGCTGCAAGAAGTCGGAATCTGTTCCCGTCAATATTGCTGCCCGGCCATCCAATCCGAAATATTCAAAACCGTTATGACCGTTGAAGCGGATATCCATCGCCAACTGTCCTTCCAAAGTATTTCGGCTTGATAAGCCAAAATAAACACCTGCGGTGACACCAAAACGTCCGCCTTGCGAAGCATCGGGAGTATATTTTGTTCCCGAAAAACTGGTCATTTGAATTAACGTTGGGTCTTCTGTATTTGAATTGTCGGCAGGCATTGACGCGTTGACGCTGCTTTTTCTTGACATCGTATCTTGTGACATGTTATAATATGCTCCTCCTGCAAATCCATATAAGGCTGTCCCCGGAAATAAAGGGATTCCAGATTGTCCTAGGTCGAGCAAAGCATCGATGTAAAAGTATTGGAAATTCGAACTTCCTACCCTGCTTCCGAATAGCGCTTGCATGCCAATCTGCATGCCTGCACCAGGTAAAACCACATTTAGCCGTCCTCCCAAACCATAATCGCGCAAATTTCCGCCAATATCAATGTCATGGTAATAAACAGCCCCCTCAATATCCATTGGGCCCAATTTGGCTTTTGCTTCTAATTCAACCCGTTCGATTTTTCCTCGAACTGCTTTCCAAAACTTACGGCCGTTCGTTGCCAAGCCATCCAATTCTCCATACACTTTGAAATCTATGCTTGCTTTAGGGATGAAATTCACATTGTTCACCAATTGCATGGCTGCGCCAAATCGAAAGCCAACTTGATTTCCTTCTAAAAATGGATGAACTTTGGTTTCTGCTAATTCGAATCCCAAGACACTGCTGCTACCAGTTTCTGCAAAAAGCTGATTGTCCCACATGTTTTCGTTAGCAGATGGCCCTTTTTGAGCATTGTTTGCGAGCATATCGCTAAAATCAGCATGTTTTCTCATCCAGCTCATATTATTATCGCCTCCGGTATGGAAATCGATTTGTCCTGGATCGAATAGAGGCGCTCGAGAAGAGATTTTCATGTTTTGAAAACTCAACTCGCCCAATGTTAATTTCGGTAATTTGTCAATATTGGTTTGGAATTTCATGTCACCATGTAATTCTGCGGTCGCTATAAATCCCTCACCGTCCACTTCAACTAGAATATTTGAAGATTTGTGAATATTAACTTGCGTCCATAGCGCTTCAAAAGACAGGTTTTCTTTTGGCGCTGCTTTAAATTGGAATGCCATCGCTTCGCCAGCCGGTTTTGTTAGTGTACAGCTGTAGTCGATTTGATTGTTCGCATTTGTGGCATTGCTTCCAGATGGTGGCAAGACTAGTTTTCCTTTTAAATAACTTTGTTTGAAACTGTTCTTCCAAAAATTCAAACCGACTTCATCCACGGATAAAAACCAGCCATCTAAACTTCCTTCGCCGATAGTTAATACGTCTTTAATCAAGATTTGCCCACAGATTCCTTCATGATAAATAATGTTCGTGGCTTTGACATGCACGGACTCGCCTGAAATCTTTTGGATGGCTTGAGGTAGATAAACATCAATAGAAGGGATGAAAAATCCTGTCCAATTGTTGTTGATAAGAATTGGTGCATCCATTGGGTCGCCACTTTCTATTTTGTCGGGCATTGTCCAATTTCGAATATCCGAATGGTCGTAAATTATTTTCGTTGTGCTTCCAGTTTTTCCAAACTGAATATCGCTGACAGAACCGATTTTGAATGCCTCAACTTCCACTTCGGCTATCCAATCAGCCCAACTAGTTTCGGTTGTCGCTGTCAATTTTACTTTTAAAGGTTCGTTGGTACTCGCATTTACTAAAGGCGCTCCGTTTGGAAATTGATAGGAGGCTCCGATTTTCAGCAATTTGAAACCCTTGCTATCAAAAACCAGTTGTGTCCCATCTGTACCTCCATTCAACGTTATTCCTAAAGAACCTAAGGGTGCATCTTCGCTTAAAAATAATGTCGCTTCGCCACATAAATCTTGAGGATTGATACAGATGCCTCGGCCTGAAAAAGCAACTTTCATGTTGGCGTCTGGCATATTCATTACTGCAACAGCTTCCATCCAGCTCTGCGTAGCACTAAAGAAAATGTTTGTCACACCTACGGTGAAAGCTCCTTTGTCAATCCCTAAGGGCAATTCCATGCCGATTGAATTGACGGATTGGTTCAGCCTTGAAACCAGTTGATCTCGGTTGTTTTTAAAATAGCTGTCTAACTGATCGATTTCATTCGAGCTTAACGGAATGGTGTTCAAATCCGGATTGTCCATTTGGGGAATAAATCCAAAATCAGAACGAGTAATTCCTTTAACCGTTCCCTCCATTAATTCATATTTGTTGTTTATCGAAACACCTGAAAATTCAACCCTAAGTTTGATTGCAGAAGAAATTTGTCCGATAATAGGAAGATTTATCGTCCCTGTTCCGCTAAGTTTTCCATCTATATTTTCTGCCGTCAATACATTCATTTCGAATTGATTGACTTTGATTTTTCGTTGGCCTGTATTCTGTAGAATTAGCTCGTTGGCGGGATTTCCTGTTGGTTTAGGAGAATTGCAATTGGCACAAATTGGAACAGCACCAGAAGGAATTTGAGAAATGATGTTTTGAGCTATAGGCACATTCAGTTTCATTTTCTCCTGATAAGTAAACTCAATGACCTCACTCTGTCCTTGATTCCTGTAACTTGTTCGACCCATTGGGTCAATGGCTTGAACCATCAGCGCGTACCTTCTTCCAGGGATTAATACGGGATCCGCAATTCCATACAATAAGCTATTCGTTTGAACTGTTCTGTCAAAAAACGGAGGAACAATGGCTGATCGAATGGCATCATTTGCATTAAGCTGACCCATTATTTCGACCATTTTCACACGATAATTTGGCAATATTGGACCACCCGGAGAACTGCTCCAGGTAATGGCAAAGGATTGCGCAGCATTCTCGGAAATCTCTTGTTGATTGAAAGGTGCAAGAATACGTGGTGGCTCCACGCTTGAAATAATCAGGGGTGCGCATCCGATAGGCTGTGATGGACTTAGCGGTTGCTGTGTTTGATAATCTAAGGCCTGTATACAAATCTGGTAGGTTCCCTCTTGCAGGCCCACGCCACGCGTAAAATCTGCTTGGCTAATTCCGGTATATTGGATTTGATTATAATCAAATAAAGCTGAAATATCTGTCCCATTCAAATTCATCACTTGACCGGGAGCTAAGGTAATCGGTGTCGGGCTTCTGTAGCCAGGACGAACCCATAAAGCGACTCCATTATTACCTGTTATGCTACCTGTCAATTGAATTTGTTGTTCTGTAAGCGATGTATTGCTTAATGTAAATAACATTAAATCTGGCCGGGAAGCATAATCGGATATTCTGCTTTGATATGGCGGAATGACTCGCAACTGTACATTAATTTGTGCGTTTGCAGAAACGAAGCAGGCTAATAAAAGTATGATTTGTAAGATGAGTTTTTTCATAATCCAAAATTGATTTGGTAAGCTATTTCACCGCGTGATTCTGAAAAGGACGGATAGCCTCCGGTAACTGTTGAGCCGGGATTGTTTTTAGTCCAGTACAAGGATGTCCGAATGGATTGGATTTTATTGATTTTGTAAGAAATATTTCCAGAGCCATTTACAATTAAACTATTGGCGCCTTGATTTTTTCCATTCATGAATGTACAATTTGCGCTCGCCAATAATTTTTTATCAAAGAACACATAGGAAGCTCCAATTGAACCTCCCGCATAACTCGTTTTTACATCCACGCTTTTTAAATCGCTGTAGTTTAAGCTCGCATAGATATTCAGCATTTTTTGAGGAAATCCAATGTTGTAGTTCATCATGTATTGCATGGTGGAAATATTTCGGCTTGGCGCGTCAGCGCCATAATAGGAGTTGTAATCGTTCATTTCAGACATCGACACCGAACCCAATATCATATGCGTTACAGTCTCTTTAAAAATCGTGTAACGAGGCATGAAGCTTAAGTTATTGGTTGTTTGCACGATTTTTAATGAATCCGCAAAACGAAGGGTATTTGGGCGTTGGTTATTTGAAAAATTGGTGAAATAAGCATCAATTCCAAAGCGTTCCGTAAAATCAGCTGATACGTTGGCATTTCCAATAATGCGTTTGGTGGTTGATGTTTTTTGAAGATTGACATTGTCTTGCTCAATACCAAAACTTCCACTTCCTCGCAATTTTCCTTTCCAAACTGTGAAATTTGGACTTATCGTCAAATTCTCCACATCATTTGTGAAAAAGTAGGCGCCCATCGATTTAAATTCCGGTTCTATTCTCCGGTAACTTATTTTTAGTCCATAATTTTTGGCGCTATATCCAATGCCAGCACTGAATGCGAGGAACCATTCAGTCGTGCCATTGACCTTGATTAAATTTTTTAATTTTTCTAGTGTTGGGTCATTGATTTCATCAAAATGAATTGGTGAATTCATATCGCGTGTGTACAGGCTGATTGCTCCGTCACTTTCAAAAAAGAATCGCCTAAACAACCTCAGCTTTCCACCATATCCTAAAACGGAATTGGCTGCTGCGAACACTTTTTCGTTATCAGGTAAATTAAAATCTGCTACAGAACTGGAATCGTCTTTCGCGTGCAGAAAGCTCAAATCAAAATAATTATCCGATGTGCCGTAGCCCAATTTAGCTGCAAATCCTTTTCGCGTAAATGCATAAGGGACTAATGATTGAGTCGCCGTATCAATAACCGTGGCTTTGTTCAAACGGCCATACATAAAACCTACTCTGATTTTGCCAGGGTTTAATTCAAATCCTCCACCGAGCATGGTATGCCCGGCTAACGTGTAGGGGGAAAAATTCACACTTCGATGCCCAGCATGTAAAGTAATCCATTTGTATGTTGGGCTCATGCCGTATTGATTAAAAGGTTGCTGAAAAGATTTATTCTCTTTGCTAATTGTAAAACTCATGGGCACTGTCCAGCCATAAACAGTAGCTGTTGGGCTTCCGCTTAGTAAGTAAGTAAATGGTTGCATGCGATTAGGGATACCGGAAGCGCGATAAAACATCCCCCGGGCTTCGATATTTCCGTTAAATTGAAATGGCTTTTGGTCTCCGATAGTTGTCAAATCTTGTGCACGCACCAGTTGCACAAGATTTAACAGCATAAAAATACCCCAATAGTGAATCGTTTTCATGACGATGATTTTAAAATCCTATTCAGGAATATTGTAAGTCGCCATTACCTTCTTGTAGTCTGAAAGATTTACTCTTGATTGGTGAGAACCAATTTCGATATGACCCGGAATAATCACATAACGGTATTGATTATCGGTGGAAGGAATCGCCCCACGTCGAGAATAAACGATGATTCGATTTAATTCCAGTCGAAATTCAACCAAATCCGTTAGATGGTTAGACATGTACGGGATTTTATACAAGCCAAGTAGCGTCGCTCCTTTGAATTCCTTTACATAGACAGCCACTTCACCCTTATCTAATATTGCTTGTGTAATTGGTGCAGGAATTTGAATCTGTCCGGTGCCAGCAATCGGATAATATGTTTCCCAATTGCTATACATGATATCGGAAGTCCCCGGAGGACCTTGTGGACCCTTTAAATTGACCGGAGTTCCCCAGTTCCTTGGCTCCTTGGGGCCATAGAAATCAGCGGTGCTTTTGTCAAAATAAAAATCTCCTACGCGTCCTAAAGAGGTGTCCGGGCGAACTAAGCCACTTAAAATAGTTGCTCCAGAAGCTCCCGTTGCACCATTTGCGCCTTTTAGGCTTGTCGGGATTCCCCAGCCCGATGCAGTTTTAGGGCCATAAAAGTCACCTGTTAGTGATCGGAAATAGTAATCGCCTACAGCTCCTATGCTTAGTGTTGGAATTCCCGCGCCAGTAATAATCTTCGAACCGTCGGCTCCTTTTGGTCCAACCGAACCTTTTAAATTCACTGCGACTCCCCAACCCGAGTTCGTCTTTGGGCCATAAAATTCGGCTGTTGTTTTATTGAAATAAAAATCATTCAGATTGCCTAGGGTATTATTAGGGGCTATAGTCCCACTATGAATAATTGATCCAGATGCTCCAGTAGCTCCTGTTGCACCTTTTAGATTCGTTGGCGTACCCCAACCCGAGTTCGTTTTGGGCCCATAAAAATCGCCAGTCAATGAGCGGAAATAATAATCGCCTTCTCTTCCTAAGCTGGCGCTGGGAATGGCTGCTCCACTAATAATAGTCGCTCCATCTTCACCTTTTGGTCCAACTGAACCTTTTAAGTTTACGGCTGTTCCCCAGCTGTTGGCTATTTTAGGGCCATAAAAATTCCCCGTATTTGTTTGAAAATAATAGTCGCCAGCCTTGCCCAAGCTGCTCATGGGTGCCGTATTCCCGCTCCAAATTTTTGAACCATCCGCCCCGGTCGGGCCTGTTGGCCCTGGAGCTCCAGGGCTTCCATCCGAACCGACAGCGCCCTTAAGGTTTGTCGGACTTCCCCAGCCGTCAGCTGTTTTTGGGCCGTAGAAGTTACTTGTTGTAATCTGATAATAATAGTCTCCTATTAAACCTACATCATTATTTGGATTGGTAGTTCCGCTATAAATGGTCGAGCCATCTGTTCCCTCTTGGCCTGGAGGGCCGACAACACCTTCTTTGGTACAATTGTATATCAGTAGGAGGTTGATAAATAGGAAAAATAACCCCAGGCAACGTATTAATGCTTTCATAATTGTTCTGTTTTATGTGAATTCATAATTAACATCATGTGTCAATCACAGAATAAATCTCTTGATTAACACGCAGTTATTTTGCGATAATGAGCAGAAACGGGGTTCGAGTGATTGAAAGGTGATTTTGAATTAGAGAAGATTCCTTAAAAGAAATATAAACTTAAAAGCATCGTTAAAATAGCGTCAGAATAAACCAAATTTATTTTAACTACTGTTTTTTAATTATTGGCATAAATGTTGGCTAAGTGTCTATACTTATATTTAAAATAGAAATTTATGAAAAGAATTATTACACTTTTAATGTTATCAGGATTTATTGCGGTTGGGTTATTATCATGTAGTAAAGAAACAGTCGATAGTGCGGGTCGCGATGTGGCATTAAATATTATTAGAACAGGTGTTTGGGAAAAGGCAACGAAAACCGTTTCAGGAAATACAGATGCAGGCTTGAACATTACAACTCAGTTGTTAGATGATGACCAAACCATGAATTTTGATAAAGATGGTAGAGCTTGGGTAAAAACTGAAGGCGCTACAACGCAAACTTCATACAGCTATTCGATGCCAACAAACAGAAAAATGATTTTTGATGGAACAGAATATAGCATTGAAGAAAGCATAGTTCAATCGATAACAACGTTGACGCTTATCAATGTTACTGGTCCTGTAAGAACCCAATTGGTTATCAAAAGAAAAAGATAGTCTTATTTTTTAGGGGACAATTGACGCCGAGATAAATTTTATTTCGGCGTTTGTTTTTTTATTGAATGAACAATTTACGGTAAAAGATCTTAAACGATTTATTATTACCCATAAATTGAATAGCTTTGGAAAAACAGATATACTATGCAGATTACCTTTAAGCTTGATGAAACGAACTATCTTCATCATCAACTGTTTTTCGCAAGCCAATCGCCGACGATCAGAAAGCGGAGATTTCGTGCAAAATTCGTTTTTCCGATCGTTTACGTTCTTTTGGGCATCTTTTTGTATTTTTTTAAAGCTCCAGTGATGGGTTATATCTTTGGCGGAATCGGAATCTTATGGTTTTTCTTATACCCAATCTATGAGAAAGGAGCATACATCAAAAGCTATAAAAAATTTATCCGAGAGAATTTCCAAAACACCGTTGATAAAGCTATTACTTTACAAATAGAAGATAATTATTTTATCTTAAAGGACGATGGCAATGAAGCAAAAATTAACCTTTCTGAATTGCAAGAAATCGCAGAAATCCCCGGTGAAATTTTAATTAAAATAGGCAACGGAAATTCCATTATCATTCCTAAAAATCAAGTAGCTGAATTAACCAATCTTGAAAATAGATTAGAAGAAATCGCTGAGAGATTACAGATTGACTATTTGGATTACTCACAATGGACGTGGAAATAGCGATTTAAAATTTATTCAAATAATCTAAATAATCGTCGGCACTTTTATCAACTACTTCTTTCTCTGCGTTTATCTCAAATCCATAGGAAGCAAACAAAGGCTGGTAATCTGCTTTGACATAGTCAAACGATAACTTAAGTGGATAGGTCAAGGTTTCTAAGCTCTGTCCATATTTTTCAGCATCTCTATATTCTTCTTCAGCTCCTCCCACAGAAATTGCTAATGCGATTTTCTTTCCCTCTAGCTTGTAACCGCTTTTACTTCCATAGGCCCAGCCATAAGTCAGCACCTCATCAAGCCACTGTTTTAAAAGTGGTGGACTGCTAAACCAATAAAAAGGGAATTGAAAGATGATTTTATCGTGGTTTTCAATCAGCTCCTGCTCAGCAAGAACATCAATCTTTTGATCTGGATACGTTTTGTATAAATTATGAATGGTGAATTTTTCTGGAAATTTGCCGATTTCTTCAAGCCACCTTTTGTTGACGACAGACTGCTGTAAGTTGGGATGAGTTACGATAATTAAAGTCTTCATATCTAATTTTTTTTTAATGCATCAAAAATAAAAGTTTACATTTATTTATGTATATTAGCTTCCAATTGTTAGGTACTAACATAAATGTAAGTATGAGTAAAATAAAACCAACTTCGACACAGCAAGGAAATAAGAAGAAAATCGAAGACGATTGCCCAGGCATTTACGCTTCTAATCTTATTGGCGGACAATGGACAATGTCAATTATGTGTTTTTTGCAAGATTCAAAACTTCGTTTTGGTGAATTAAAGCGCTGTATACCTGATATAACGGAGCGTATGCTAACGCTTCAGCTTCGCAAGATGGAGGCAAATAAACTCGTAAAGCGTACAGTATTTGCAGAAGTTCCCCCGCGTGTAGAATACGAATTAACAAAAATTGCTAGGGATGTACTGCCCATTATGGATCAGCTGGAAGAATGGGGTAAAAAGCATAAGAAAAAGACCGCTGAAAAATAATTGGATATTGAAAACGGTCAACCTATTTATTCCAACTTCAAAAAAGATTGTGCACCTACGGAGCACAAATTCCAAAGGCTTATTTTCTTTTCTACAAATATGTTGCTCCTACGGAGCAATATTATGTAAGGACAACTGGTTGTTTCTAAATACTAAATACTAAATACTAAATACTAAAATCTCATATCTTCTTATTCTTCTCCTCAATCCATAAAGACATGTATTTGGAGCTCTGGGCAAAATGAAAGTTCATGATTTCTGAAATGAAATGTTGTTTTCTATGTGCCTGAATGTTGTCTAATAAATACTGAATTCGCTCAAAAAAATCAGGTTTAAAAATAGTTGAAGAATAGTTTTTCTTAATTATTTCAATACCATTATTTTGTGCTGTTTGCCAGAAGTTTTCGTCTGCATATAAGTTTATCGCATCTTGAATAAATAATGAAAAGTCATCTTGAATGGTGCCATTCCAATTTAAATTTTGGCTCATTGATTCTGCTCCGATAGTAGTTGTTACTGAAGGCGTTCCGCTTTTCATCGCATCAATAAATTTTCCTTTAACACCGGCACCAAAGGTTATTGGAGCCAATAAAACGCGATAATTTTGCATGGCCATTCGCGCATTAATAGCTCGGTCTTTAACAATGAATTTTTCCTTTTTATTTTGCAAATCATAAACCTTTTGGCTTGCGTATGCACCATAAATATGAAGTTCGGCGTCGGGCAACTGTTTCTGGATAGTAGGCCAGATTCCTTTCTTCAATGTTAGAACGGTTTGCCAATTCGGTTCGTGCAAGAAATTTCCGATAAAAATAAAATCCTTTCGCTCTTCGAATGATTTCCAATGTTGAATTTCTTCTTCAGTAACTTCATCTTCTAAAAATGGCAAGTAGTGAAGCAAGCCTGCCGGAATGTGGAATTGTTCTGTCAAGAGAGTAAATTCCTCCTTTGAAATAATTAAAGAGATATCACATCTTAAAATAGCAGCTATTTCCCTTTTGGCTTCAACTGTGTACAAATCAATTTCTTTATTCTTTTTATAAGCAAGCTCTCTGGCTTTGCGCAAGAAATGAAGGTCTTCAGTATCCAGAAAAGTTAGTGCGTTCGGACAATTTTCGCGTACCCGCCAGCCGAACTGCTCTTCAATCATAAAGCGATCGAATAACACGAGAAGTGGATTCAAATTCTTGACAAATTCATCGAATGAAGAGTCATTTAAGTTGATTTCATGTTCTTGAATTCCCAAGGTTTTTAAGTCTGCCGAAAATGCTGATTTGCCAGCGGCAGATGCAAAATGAACCTCAAAATTCTGTTCTAAGAAAAGAGCGATTAGTTGCATCATTCGCCAGCCGGCGGCCGAAGATGTAGGCTCTGGCCATACCAAACCGATAATCAGTAATTTTTGCATGACTCGAAAGTACAAAAAAATAGTATCGCTGTTTTGAATTTAAACCGTCCGAAACAAATTTTGTAAATTAGCAGCTTAATCCAAATCATTATGTTAGGACTGAAATTGCTGACAGACCCGCGCTGGGCGAACATCGCAGAAAATAATTTACAAGAAATTCTTTCAGATCATGCTTGGTGCGAACAAAAGGCAGCATCTAATGCCATCATGTTGATTACTCAAAATCCTGAATACGAAGATTTGGTGCATGAATTAACCGCGATAGCCATCGAAGAAATGCAGCATTTTCAAATGGTCATTGATTTGATTAAAGAGCGTGGCTATACCTTAGAGCGCGAGCGAAAAGATGATTATGTAGGTAGATTGCTGAAATTCAACAAGAAAGACGGATCTAGAAACATGGCGTTTATCGACCGCTTGTTGTTCGCTGCGATGATTGAAGCCAGAAGCTGCGAACGTTTCCGCGTGCTTTCTCAAAACCTAAAAGACGAATCACTTTCTAAGTTTTATTATGATTTAATGGTTTCTGAAGCGAACCATTACACCACATTTCTAAATTTTGCCAAAAAATACAGCACGGACGTCGATGTTGATAAACGATGGAAAGAGTGGCTGGATTTTGAAGGAGAATTGATTCAAAGCTACGGAACAAAAGAAACTGTTCACGGATAGCTTTCTTATCTTACATCAAGATTTAACCGAAACGAATCCGATAATTTTGTAGAAACAAAAGGAGAAATCAACATGGAATTAGGAATAGGAATGTTTGGTGATTTGCAAATTGATCCAACAACAGGAAAAATACAAGCAGCACAAACACGTCTTCAAGAGATTATTGAAGAAATAAAATTAATGGATGAGGTTGGCATTGACTTTTTCGGGATGGGCGAGCATCATCGTGCAGATTATGCGGTCGCAAGTCCAGAAATTATTTTAGCTGCTGCGGCTTCTGTTACTAAAAATATAAAATTAGGTTCTGCTGTTTCCGTAATCAGTTCGTCAGATCCAGTTAAATTATACCAAGATTTTTCGACCGTCGATTTGATTTCGAATGGACGCGCTGAGATCATGGCCGGACGTGGTTCGTTTATCGAATCATTCCCGTTATTCGGTTATGATTTAAAAGACTATAGCTCTTTGTTTGAAGAGAAATTAAATTTATTGTTACGAATAAATAACAACGAAACAGTTAATTGGACTGGAAAACATCGGGCTTCGTTGATTAATCAGTCCATCTATCCACGAGCCATGAACCAAGGTAAATTGCCGATTTGGGTAGCTGTTGGCGGAACAACTGAATCCGTAATTCGCGCAGCGAAATTAGGTTTGCCTGTGATGTTCGCGATTATTGGCGGTTCGCCAGTGAATTTCAAGCCTTTGTTTGAAATTTATGAACAAGCTTGGGTTGATAATGGACACGATATGAAAGATTATCAAGTTGGCGTGCACATGCATTCATTTTTTGGAGAAGATGCAAAGCAAATCGCAGACTACTATTATCCATTTTATTCTGAACAGATGAATCGTATCGGAGCGTCGAGAGGCTGGCCTCCATATCAAAAATCGCAATACGATTACGGACGCTCGAATCACGGACATTTAATTGTCGGCGATGCGAACCAATCCATCGATAAAATTATTCAAGTCTCGGAAACATTTGGATTGACTCGCTTTTCGGCACACATGGATGTGGGCAGTCCAGATCACAAGCAAATGATGAAAGCCATCGAAATTTATGGAACGCATATCGTTCCTAAAGTGAAAGAAGCTTTGAAAAAATAATTTAAATCAATTCAGCGTTTTTAACCCTCACTCTGTTCTTTTTTAAGAACAGCAGTGAGGGTTTCGCTTTTTTATTGTCTGCTGACGATAAGTAATAAAAAATTTGATGATATTGTGGAATAAGTCGATTTATATCATCCTGTCCAAAACTATAAGCAATGAAAAAATTAATAGTTCATATCCTATTCCTCTCGATCGCTTTCTTTTTCTCGAGATGCAATTCGTCAAATTCTGCTAAATCTCTCGCGTATGAGCAAGCGGTTCAGCAATCAGACGCGGTAAGTTCCGAAGTGGAAATGAATGTTGCTTCGGTGGAAGCAACTTCGTCACCCAGCACAACCTTACCTGTCGATAAAAAAATTATTCGCACAGGCTCCATTTCTTTTGAGTCAAATGACTTAAATAAAAGCAAAAGCCATATTCAGCAGATAGTTAAGCAAAAGAATGCATACATTGAGTCAGAAGATGCAAATGCGGGTTCCAGTTACAGCAGCATCAGTTTGACAATTCGCATTCCATCAACTGGTTTTGACGGGTTCATTGCAGACCTGGAAAATGGCGAAGATAAGGTGACCTCCAAGAGCATTCAAGCAAATGATGTGACCGCTCAATACGTCGATGTCGAAAGCCGGTTGAAATCGAAGAGGATTTATTTGGAGCGCTATCGAAAGTTAGTGGCTACCGCAAAAACAACCAAGGATTTATTAGAAATCGAGGAACAGATCCGAAGCCTCCAAGAAGAAATTGATAGTTACGAATCTACTTTCCGTGTGCTAAATAATCAGATTGCTTATAGTACATTGACTATCGCCATTTCAAATCAGCAAGACCGCATTACAGCTGGACCAAGTTTCTGGGTTAATTTGAAAGATGCTTTTTCGGATAGCTGGGATATTTTGGCCGGATTGTTTTTTGGTTTGATTCGTGTATGGCCGATTTTATTGCTGATTGTTATTTTCATCATTGCATTTAGGAAATGGCGACGCAGACGAATCGTGCTTCGCAAGAACAGAAACCTTTAAGAGTAAATAATTGTTTTTTAAGTTGTTGCATGAAATGTGGATTTTAGTTAAATTTGTGTACCATAATGTGTACACAAAATGAAAATTGTAGAAACGACGAGTAGAAAATTTAGAGAGCGACAAAAGGATTTCTTTGATTTAGCTGATAAAGGTCAGCAAGTGGTCATTCGCCGAGGGCGCAAACAAGCTTATGTTTTGACGCCTGTTTCAGAGGACGACCTCTATTTTACGCCTGAACTCATTGAGCGGATCAAAGAATCGCAACAAGAAATCAAGGATGGGAAAAGCCTCACTTTTAATTCCGTAAAGGAATTGGATGACTATATTCGGTCCTTGTAATGTACAAAATTACTTTATCCGCTAAAGCTCAAAAAGATTTGGAAATGCTTTTGAAGTCTGAACCTAAAGCATATGATAAAGTATTGTTATTATTAGCTGAAATTATGCTTCACCCCAGAACGGGTCTTGGAAAACCACAGCTGAAAAAATACAATTTAGCGGGTCTTTACTCAAGAAGAATAACAGACAAACATCGGCTTGTCTATTCCATTGACGATGAAATTATTACGGTTTATGTTATTTCTGCACGAGGGCATTATGCTGATAAATAAGCATTCTGCCAACAAAAGTTTCTTTAATGCAATTTTGTTGAACAAAAAACTGCATTAAAAATAATTCCTGTACCTTTGCACCGTGGCAACAGCAACTAAAATTCAGAACATTCGCGAGCTTACGCTTGATCAATTGAAATCTTCACTGACAGAAATGGGTGAACAAGCTTTTCGTGCAAAACAGATTTTCGAATGGCTTTGGCAAAAATCAGCAACTGATTTTGACCAAATGAGCAATTTGAGCAAAGACTTGCGCGAGACATTGAAATTGAATTTTACGATCAATGCTGTTACTGTCAAAAATTCTCAAATCAGTAACGACAAGACCATTAAGAGTGCTTTTTCATTGTATGATGGGAATTTGATTGAGGGTGTGTTGATTCCGGCAGACGACCGAATGACGGCTTGTGTCAGTTCGCAAGTAGGCTGTAGCTTAACCTGTAAATTCTGTGCAACGGGTTACATGGACCGTAAACGTAATTTGAATGCGGACGAAATTTACGATCAGGTTGTCCTTATTGCGAAGCAAGCACAAGAAAAATACAATCAGCCACTTTCCAATATTGTCTACATGGGCATGGGCGAACCTTTGCTGAATTATGCCAATGTGTTAAAATCTGTCGAGCATATTACCTCTCCTTCAGGACTGAATATGGCGGCTAAGCGGATTACGGTTTCCACAGCTGGAATTGCAAAAATGATAAAAAAACTGGGTGACGACCAGGTTCGCTTTAATTTAGCGCTATCGTTGCACGCGGCAAATGACGAGAAGCGAAATGAAATCATGCCAATCAATGAACAAAATTCGTTGAAAGCATTGGCAGATGCGCTGAAATATTTCTATGCCAAGACCAAAAGTCCGGTTACATTTGAATACATTGTTTTCAATAATTTCAATGACGAATTGCAAGATGCCAAGGAACTCGCGGCATTCTGTAAACATGTTCCCTGCAAAGTCAATATTATAGAATACAATCCAATTGCTTTAGCAGATTTTGTCAACGCAGATAAAGATAAGATCGATATGTTTGCGGATTATTTGCGCGGGCAAGGAATCATAACAAATGTGCGCAGAAGCCGTGGGAAAGATATTGACGCTGCTTGCGGGCAACTGGCTACAAAAGAGAAAGATAGCCTTCAGAATTAATTTTATTTTCTTAGCTTTAATCTGATCAATTTAAATGTAGGCTTATGGGCCTTTTGCGTTATTGGTATGATTTTCTATTTATCTTGTTCCCAAAAACTTGCGGAGCTTGCGAAAATGTATTGATCCATCAGGAAGAATATATCTGCACGACCTGTTCATACCATTTGCCATTTACAGATTTCCATCAGTTTCCAACTAACCCATCTGCCAAAAAGTTTTGGGGAAAAATAGAATTTGAACAAGCTGTTTCGATGTTTTATTTGACGAAATCCTCATTAGTCGAAACATTAATCCATAATATCAAATACAATAATCGCCCCGAATTAGCTTACTTCCTAGGTCAAAAGTATGGCAGGATATTGAAAAAGTCCGATTTTTCCGATGGGATTGATCTAATTGTTCCTATACCTCTCCATAGCAAAAAGCTGAAAATCCGAGGGTATAATCAGAGCCTGCATTTTGCAAATGGACTTGCCGAGTCGATGGAAATACCCTGTGATGATTCGTTGTTAAAAAGGAAAATAAACACTGTGAGCCAGACCCGAAAAGATCGATTAGAACGATTTGAGAACGTTGAACTAATTTTTGAATGCAATCTATCGTCGAAAATTACAGCAAAGCATATTTTGCTTGTGGATGATGTGCTGACGACAGGAGCCACGCTTTGCTCAGCGGCTTCTTGTTTGATGGAAGCAATGAAATGCAAGATTTCATTTGCTACTATTGCAAAAGCTTAGCGCTTATCTTCTAACTTTCCCGTTATGTACGGAAGGGCAATTGCAATCTTTTCGGAAAATCGAACATGATGATAGCGTCGCGGTAGCAATAAATAGCAGAGCTACAAAATAGATGAATCTTTTTCTCATTTGTATGATGTTGTTCGTCGTTGATACAATAATAGATAAGCCAGCATGGCCATTCCAATTCCCACATAGTCTGCGAAAATATCCCACCAATCTGCCATTCTTCCCATTTTTAGATAGAATTGAATTGCTTCTGTTCCAAATGCCATCATGCTGGATAATAGCAACGCATAAAACATGGTTTTTATTTTTGTTGCCCGACGTTTTGAGTGAACAATTGTTCCTCTAAAGTATAAAACCGTAAAGACAAAGAAGAATCCACAGTGTGCTAATTTATCAAATCCTGCAAAAACTGGCGGTGATGGTAACGACTGTGGAGGTGCGCCCATTAGGATTAGCATAATCACTCCCCAAACAATTAACCAGGTGTAGCTTGTCAGTATTCTCATTCTGCGGATTTAATTCGAGCGCAAAATAAGGAAATATTTCCCGCTTTCTCATACTAATGAATATTAATTTTGAAAATATGAAAATTAATGAAAAAATAATTTAACTGATAATCAATTGTTTATAAAAAACTTTCAATTATTTTAGTACTATGTATTGCAAAGTACTATCTAAAGGATATATCTTTGTATTGTTATGATCGCAGAAAATACACAGACCCAAATGAGGAAAGGGATACTCGAATACTGTATCCTATCCATTATTTCCCGAGGGGAAATATACGCCTCAGATATAATCAGTGAGCTAAAGAAAGCAGAGCTGTTGGTGGTCGAGGGTACTTTATATCCATTGCTAACACGATTAAAAAACAATGGCTTATTGAGCTACAGCTGGAAAGAATCCACCTCAGGTCCACCAAGAAAATATTATCAGATAACACCTGAAGGTACAGAAGTTCTAGAACGATTAGACATTACCTGGAAAGAATTGCTGTTTGCTGTACAGATTTCATTAGAAGGAAGAAACATTTAACTAACATAAAAACATTAACAAAATCATGAACAAGACTATAATCATCAACATTAACAGTATCGTATTCCACATCGAGGAAGACGCATACGACACGTTGCGCTCGTATATGATTGATATCAAAAGACATTTTGGCAACTCGAGCGATAGCAAAGAGATATTAGAAGATATAGAAAATCGCATCGCAGAAATGTTTTCTGAGCGCATACATACAGGTCGCAAGGAAGTCATCAACCTAGAGGACGTCAACCAAGTTATCGCTCAAATGGGGAAAGTGAGTGATTTCGAGGGTGGAGAAACTGACGAAGAAGAAACATTTACGGAATCTGCTTCTGGACAGACTTTCAATACCGATTACGAGGTGAATAATTCCATCGGAAAACGTTTGATGCGCGACCCAGATGACAAAACTTTGGGGGGCGTATGTAGCGGATTGGGCCATTACTTTGGCATAGAAGCAAAATGGGTTCGCATTATGTTTATTCTATTTTTCCTTTTTGCAGGCTCCGGAGTTTTATTGTATCTGATTTTATGGGTAGTAATGCCGTTGGCACAAACTCGCGCAGACCGTATGGCGATGCGCGGCGAAGCGCCGAATTTGCAAAATTTCAAAAAATCTTTTGAAGAGGAAATGAGCGGATTCCGCGAAAATTTTTCTGGAGCCGGCGAGCACATTAGCCGTGGTGCACGTTCGGTGGGAGACGTTCTGGGTAGAATATTCGGGTTTTTCGGCAAATTTGTAGGCATTCTATTTACCATCTTCATTGGCTTGTCCATTGTCGGAATGTTTATTTTCTTGGGCATGGTCAGTTTGTCATTGGCTGGTCTGATTGATATACAACCTTTCCCTCCATTAGAGGCATTATCAAATTCACAAGCTTTTATAGCTTTTGTAGCTGGGTGGTTGGCAACAACATTGCCATTTATCGCACTGTTTTTATTGTTGGTTCGCGTTTTATTTAAGCTGAAACCGATGAATAATTACGTGTCATTGATAATGTTTTCTACTTGGCTAGTATCATTAATTGTGATGTTGTATTTTATCATCATAGCGAACCAGGATTTCAGAGAAGAAAGTACGATTAAGGTCGAGAAGAAAATTGAACCTCAAACAGTTTATTACTTTGACGAGAAAAATGTACGTGTTATTGAGGCGTCGGATGCAGAATTTGGAAGCAAAAAATTCAAATTTAATTTTGATGGAGAAAGCGGAAATGCAGGATTGAATTCGACCATTCGCGTCAGGTTCGAAAATCTCGACTCATTAACAGCACCATATATTCAATACAGTTATTCTGCAAAAGGAAAAACATATCAACTAGCTTCAGAAAGAGCAGCTCAAATTAATTATCAAGCTGTCCAACAGGGGGAGAAAATATTTTTCAACAGCCACTTCTCTTTGGGGTCAGATGATTTATACCGTGACCAACGCGTCGATGCGACAGTTTATTTACCTGTAGGGGCAAAAGTGGTTATCCTTGAAAATCTTCAGAATAAATTAAGAGACATCTCATTCTATGACTGCCGTAATTATTATGCTGAAGAAAATCAAAACATCAAATCCACAGAATGGGTCATGACCAAAAATGGATTAAAATGTGAAATGCAGCTTAAAGGAGAAAATCTGTCTGAAAAAGAATTAGAGAGAGCAAAGAAGGAAGCAGAAAAGGAATTGGAAAAGGCTGAGAAAGAAGTCGAAAAGGCCAAGAAAGAAGCTGAAGCGGCAAAGAAGTTGGTTGAGGATAGGTTGAATAGTGAAGAAACTGAATAATCGACGCAACGAAATAATAGTGCAATACGTCATTATTGTGTGTAACAAAAAATAAAAACGAGCTACTAATACAACAAATAAATTCAAACAACTTAAAAACGGGGTGTAAAAACTCAAAAACAATGGCACGAATAATTGCTTTACTTTTTATCTCGCTAAATCTTTTCATCGGAACAGCATTTAGTGCCCAGGATACGGATGTGGCTGGTATAATTCTTAACGGAGACAACCAACCCATCAACGGAGCATCTGTATACCTAATGACTTCTAAAACTGGAATCATTATCAAAACAGCCGTAACAAACGAACAAGGAGTTTACACTTTTGTCAAAGCTCCGAAAGGAGAATTTTATGTAGAAGCTTCTAGCATTGGATTGGCAAAGGGACGTTCAGAAATCTTCACTGTGGGTGATGTTCAAGTAAAAGTTCCAAACATCATCTTGACGACAGAAACCAGAGCAATCGGTGAAGTTGTCGTGCAAGGACAGATTCCTACAATTTCTCAACAGAATGGAAAGCTCGTGATGAATGTGGAAAATTCATCCATTGCGGCAGGAAATAATGCCTTGGAAATTGTAAAAAGAGCACCAGGTGTTAGTGCAGACCAAGACGACAATTTGCAACTGATGGGACAATCGGGTATCAACGTAACTATTGATGGCCGCCAAACGTACATGACCGGCGAACAGCTGACCAACTTTTTGAAAAGTACAGACGGAAACCAGATTAAAAGTGTCGAAGTTTCGACGACTCGTTCGGCAAAAGATGATGCAGAAGGTACCGCAGGAACCATTAACATTGTCATGAAGAAAAACAAATTGGAAGGATTCAATGGAAGTTTCGTTGCAAGTGCTGGACAAGGTTTGTTTTTGAGAGGAAACTCTTCGCTTGCTTTAAATTATAGAAAAGGCAATACGACAGTTTTTGGTAACTACGGATATACGCAGCTAAAACAACGCTTTGCGATTGACTTAGAACGAAATATCGTGGATGATGGTGTGAACACCGCGTTTGACCAATCATCTTCCATTACGGAAACTAATAAAATCCATGATTTTCGTTTTGGTGTAGAACAAAAAACTTCGGATCGCAACACGATGGCGATTCAATTTACAGGGAATACCAATGGCGAGTATGGTGAGAATGGAAGTGTTTCGTACATTGGTCCACAAATTGGTTTAGTTGACTCTGTATTAAACAGTTCGGCGATAACAGACGCGAGGTTTAGCCGTTTTTCGGCAAACTTTAACAATGAGTTCAGAATCGATACCAACGGAAGAAAGTTGACGTTTGACTTTGATTGGGGTGCTTTTAGAAACAATGCACATACGGATTATGAGAATAAAACATATGATGCTTCCTACACAGATTTATTGTATGCTCCGGAATTGCAACGCAGTGGAACGCCCGTAAATATTGATATCATAGCAACCAAATTAGATTATACGCAGAAATTGGGTAAAAAAGGAGTGTTAGAAACTGGATTAAAATACAGCAATGTGAAATCCGATAATGACATCAGTTTTGAAAATTTCATATCAGATAGTTGGGTAAATGATGTAGATAGGACTAACCATTTTGTTTATACGGAAGAAATAGCTGCGGCCTATTTGGATTATGCTGGAACTTTTGGAAAATGGGGAATTAAAGCTGGATTGAGGGGAGAATACACCATGTCAGATGGAAATTCAATTACCCAAGCTAATCGTGTGGCTCGAGAATATTTTGATTTATTTCCTTCAGCATCATTGAGTTATAATCTTAATGAAAATCATGTACTTTCATTAAGCTACGCTAAGAAAATTCAACGTCCTAATTACCGTAAGTTGAATCCATTCGAGTATTTTATCGATAAATTCACTTCGGAACGAGGAAACGCATATTTACAGCCACAATATACAGACAGCTACGCGTTGAATTATACATTGTTCAAAATGTTCAACATTACGGCAGGATACAATTATACCTATGACGCGATCGTTGAAAGTATGGGACAAGATTCAGTAGCGAAAACTACTTGGGTGACCAACGAAAATTTAGGTAAAGTGCACAACGGTTTTTTAAATATTAATGCACCAGCACGAATTGGAAAATTCTGGTCGATGAATAACAACATAACTGCGGTGTATATGTATTTTGATGGTGTGATCGCGGGTACGCCATTAAAGAATGATACGTATATGTTCCAAGGTACTTCGATGAATACGTTTAAAATTACCAAACCACTTTCAGCAGAGTTGGTTGCGCGTTACACAAGTCCATTCCTATACAACATTTATACTTTGGAGACTAGATGGAACGTTGATTTAGGAACTACGTATAATTTTAAAGATCAACGCAGTTCATTGAAATTGGCAGTAACAGATGTGTTTAAAACAAATAGAACAAGATTACATACAGATTTTGCGGACTTCAGCACCAAAATTAGTCAATATAATGATGCACAAACGGTCCGTTTAACCTTCACGTACAAATTCGGAAATATGAAGCAAAATATTTCTAAGAAAAATACAGACAACGACGAAAAAAGTAGAGCGTTGTAAAGATTGTTTCAATGTTTAGTTTAGTTAGAACCGTGGGTAGCCCTTACCCGCGGTTTCTTTTTTTTATAAGGTTTTGTTATTCACTATTGGGCTAAATTAAAAGTGTAACTGTACTTGCCCGAATTTACGGAAAGCTGTGTCTCGGAAACAGTGTTTCCAGTCGCATCTTTCACTTCAGTAGCGCCTTCGGGAAATTGAATTTTGGCTGTTGTATTTGAAGGTACATGAACTTCTAGAGTCATTTTGCCTGCATCTATTTTCCAGTTGGAAACAATTTTTCCATAAGCACTTTCAAACGCAGTATTCGCAAATGTTAGTCCGCCCCCAGGTTTAGGTGCAATTATAAATTCTTTGTAGCCTGGCGCGTTGACCGATGGCTGGATTCCGCCAATCTGCTGATACATCCATTCTCCGATTGCACCATAGGCATAATGATTAAATGAATTCATGTGTTCATTCTGAAAAGAACCGTCTTGTTTTATGCCATCCCAACGTTCCCAAATAGTCGTCGCTCCTTTAGAAACTGGATAAAGCCAAGATGGATAGGTTTTTTGCATCAATAGGGCGTAGGCTAAATCTTCATGGCCAAATCGGCTTAATACATGACATAAATAAGGAGTGCCTAAAAAGCCTGTTGTCAGATGTTGTTGGTAACTGTTGATGTTGTCTGCAAGACGTTGTGCAGCTTGAGGACGTAATTCTTCGGGCAACATATCGAATTGCAAAGCTAAAACATAGGCTGTTTGTGTTCCTGATACTAATCTTCCAGATTCAGTAACATATTCATTCACAAAAGCAGTTTTTACTTTTTGCAAAAGGTCTTCGTACTTTTTCACGTCTGCATCTTTTCCTAAGATGGAAGCGGCATTGATCATCAGTTGCACAGAATGTCCAAAAAATGCTTGCGCAATTAAATATTTGTCTGTCACGGCAGCTCGCCCATCCACATCATCCGCAGGCGTGTAAAATAGCCAATCGCCAAAATGAAATCCTTTATTCCACAAATCCTTTGTACTATTGTCAGCCATAAACTTCACCCATTTTGCCATGGACTCATACTGGTCTTCTAAGATCCGCTTGTCGCCATACAATTGATAAAAATTCCATGGAATGATGGTAGCAACATCTGCCCATCCCGCAGATCCGCCTTGTTTGTCTCTCCAATAATAAGGCACGACATGCGGAATCGCTCCGTTATCAAATTGATCTAGTTTTACATCAACCATCCATTTCGCAAAAAATCCAGACACATCCATATTGAAAGCTGCCGTATTGAAAAACGCTTGTGCATCGCCCGTCCATCCCAAACGCTCATCACGCTGCGGACAGTCTGTCGGAACATCCAAAAAATTACCTTTTTGTCCCCATAAAATGTTATGCTGCAATTGGTTTATTAACGTATCCGAAGTTTCGAAATGTCCTGTTTGTGGCATCGCTGTATGCAATACGACAGCCTCTATGTTAGTTAGGTCAATATTTTCCTTTGCTCCTTCAACTTTAACGTAACGGAAACCTTGAAATGAAAAATGAGGATGGTAACTTTCGGATTTGTCGCCTTTGAATTTATAAACCAACCTTTGTTTCGCACTTCTCAAATTGTTTGTGTAGAAATTTCCTTGTTTGTCAAGAACTTCCGCATGATAAAAAACCAATGAATCTCCTGCTTTTGCGCTCGTTTTAAAATCAATCCATCCAACTAGATTTTGTCCGAAGTCAATGACTTTTTCTCCTTTGGGCGTAGTGAATATTTTAATTGGTTTTAATCGCTCATGGGCTAAAACAGGGGGTGCGGGTGAAGTTACTAAATGATCGAACCCTAAAGATGCATTGCTGCGCGCAGGTTTCCAATTCGCATCAGCGAATTCGGGCGTAGCCCAATTATGTAGTTCCATGTTCGCGTCGTAGGTTTCGCCATTGTATAGGTCAGAAGTCCTTATCGGCCCATTTGTCGTATTTTTCCAAGTGTCGTCAGTTGAAACAATCAGTTGTGAGCCATCGGTATAGGTAATTTCCAATTGCGCCAGCAAGGCAAGATCTTTCCCGTAAAAATGATGGCCTCCCATTAAATTTCCGCTAAACCATCCATCGCCTAGCATAACGCCAATCGCATTATTTCCTTTTTTTACCTGCTCCGAAACATCATAAATTTGATATTGCAAACGCTTGTGATAACTGGTCCAGCCCGGAGTAAAATGTGCATCTCCTAAACGTTCTCCATTGATATATGCTTCATAAAGCCCATGGGAAGTGATGTACAGACGCGCTTTCTTGATTGTTTTCCCAACTTCAAATGTTTTTCTGAAAAGCGGACTTGGTGCTGATTGTACGGTTTTTTCTTCGGCCTGCTGAATCCATTTTGCTTTCCAGTTTTCACGCTTGAGTAGTCCCATTTCCCAAAACTGTGCTTCGCTCCAATCGGATACATTTCCTTTATTGTCCCAAACTCGCACCTGCCAGTAATATCGGTTTTTAGCTTGCAAAGCATTTCCGTTGTAGGGAACGAAGATCGAGGCATCCGTTGTTACCTTTCCTGATTTCCAAACATCTGCATTTTTCAACTTTCCTATTTCCGAACTTACCCGTATTTCGTACGCTGTCTGCATGACGCCATTGTCGCTGGAATTTATTTTCCAGCTAAAACGCGGGATAAGCACATCTGTTCCTATTGGATTTGTGAGATGTTCGCATTTGAGATCGTACAAAATAGGTTTTGCAGCGGATGCATTCATGTTTCCAAGAAAGATTATTCCTAAAAATAAACATAAATACGTTTTTACAGGTGTGGAAATGTACATAAGCTTAGTAAAGTTTTATTAATTGATATAGTTAACAGGCTCTTTTTCAATAGATAGAAGCCCGTCAATCATGATTTAAGATTTCAAGTAAATTGGTTTAATCTAAGCAGAATAGTGTGAAACAGCAACCCGTACTGTCCTGCATGAAAAAATAAAAAATAGTTTATTTCGGATGCAACATTTCGAATGATTCTAGCGTCTATTAATTAGAAGTTCGCAAATAGAATGAATTTATTTTAGTGATTTTGAAATTTTTAACTTAGTTTTATAAAAAAATGGTACGTTTGATTACTTTCATCTTTAGAATAGTAGATGCATTAATCGATCAAGTACTCGATTTTATTTAACCTGATTTTCCGAAAGTAATTGTAAAGGTATAATTCGTAGGGATGGAGCTGGAAAATTTTCAGCTGCAGAATAAAGATTGTTTCAATGTTTAGTTTAGTAAAACCGCAGGTAAGCCCTTACCTTGCGGTTTTTTTATGATTGTGCAAACTGGTAGTAAGACACAAAAAAAGCGCCTTAGGCGCTCTTAAATCATTCTTTTCCAGAAAAATTAAAATACTCTTTCGCATTGTGATAACAGATATCACTGATGATTTTTCCTATCCAAGGCAGGTCATCAGGCAATTCTCCGTTCTGAATATCTTCTCCAAAGATATTGCAAAGCAAGCGCCTGAAATATTCATGGCGAGGGAAAGACAAGAAACTTCTGGAATCTGTCAGCATACCAACAAATTTGCTAATCAGACCCAAGTTAGAAAGCGTATTGATTTGATTGGTCATTCCAATTTTTTGGTCATGATACCACCAAGCTGAACCAAACTGTATTTTCCCGGCAATAGTTCCATCGTTAAAATTTCCGGTCATCGCAGCGAATGTTTCGTTATCCGTAGAATTAATCGAATATAAAATGGTTTTCGCTAATTGGTTGTTTGTATCGAGGCGATTTAAAAATTTGGACAGATGCGCAGCTTGTGGAAAATCACCGATGGAATCCCATCCCGTATCTGGCCCCAGTTTTTCAAACATGCGCGTGTTGTTATTGCGCAATGGCCCTAAATGGTATTGCTGAACCCAGCCTTTTTCATGATCCCATTCCGCCAGGTAAACCAGCATCGCTGATTTAAATTGTAGATTTTCTTCTTCAGTTAAAGATCTTTTTGCTCGTATTTTAATAAAGATCAAACGGATTTCTTCATCCGTAAAATCTTCTGAATAGGCATAAGATAATCCGTGGTCGGAAACTTTACAGCCATTCAAAGCAAAAAAATCGTGTCTTGATTTTAAAGCTGATAAATAATCCGATATACTTTCTATTGTAAAATCAGTCACCGCCGCAAGTTTATCGATGTACTCGTTAAAACTATCTAAATCATCAGAATTCATCGCCTTATCTGGACGAAATGCAGGATACATTTTAAAACCTACATCTTGTTTAGCAAATTCTTGATGGTAGCGCAAGTCGTCGGTTGGGTCATCCGTCGTGCAGATGACCTCTACATTCATTCGGTTAAGCAATCCATGCACTGAAAATTCGGGTGTCCGTAATTTTGCAGAAGCTTCTTCGTAAATGCGTTCTGCTGACTCTGCCGTAAGCAATTCATGAATATCAAAATAGCGCTGAAGTTCTAAATGTGTCCAATGGTACAAAGGATTTCTGACCGTAAAAGGAACGGTTTCTGCCCATTTTATAAACTTTTCTTTGTCCGTTGCGTCGCCTGTGATGTATTTCTCGGGAACGCCATTCGCTCGAAGGGCGCGCCATTTATAGTGGTCGCCATATAACCAAGCTTGGGTAATATTTTCAAAATTGATGTTTTCAGCAACTTGCTGTGGAATCAAATGGTTGTGATAATCTAAGATGGGTTGATGCTTTGCATAGTTGTGATACAATTCTTCAGCAAATTTATTTTGGAGAAGAAAATTGTCGTCTAAAAAACTCTTCATAATTTTAAAAATAGTATCTTTTTTGGTTTATCAATTACTAAAAATAGAAATAATAAAAAAGAAGCGGGCAAAGATTCAAGGATTTATCTACGCAATCGTTTTAGCAAATTAGCTCATTTTTTGTATCTTGTGTGGTAAACCAAATGCATATGAAAAATTTTATTTTAACAATTTCAACGTTTCTATTTTCCTCTAGTTTTTTATTTGGACAGCATCAGTTAACTGAGCTATGGGTCTCGGATAAATCATTGCCAATTCCCGAATCGGTTTTGTATGTTCCTGGCAAACAGGAATTGTATGTTTCGCTGATTGAAGGCGATGGAATGGAAAAAGATGGAAAAGGCGGTATTGCGATTTTAAATATGGATGGCTCTCTGAAGTCTGCAGATTGGATAACGGGTTTGAATGCGCCAAAAGGTCTTGCATTGCACAATGAATTGCTATACATCGCTGACATTGATGAAATCGTAGTGGTGAATGTCACCTTAGGAAAAGTAATCCGCAAAATTCCTGTCCCAAATTCTACATTTTTGAATGACGTGACTGTGAATGATTTCGGGAAAGTATTTGTTTCCGATACTCGTGAGAATAAAATTTTCCAGCTGGAAAAAAATGTGGTGTCATTGTATTTGGATGAAGTTCCTAGTGTGAATGGCTTAAAATTCGAAGAGCATTATTTATATGCTTTAGCTGGAAAAGAGCTTTGGAAGATTGATGATAAAAGGGACCATGTCGTCATTGCAAAAGATTTCGAGCAAGGCGGAGATGGGTTGGAGCCTGTCGGGAATGGTGATTTTCTGGTCACTTGCTGGCCGGGTTTGGTTTACTATGTAAAGGCAGATGGAAGCATAGAAAAATTGTTGGATGTGCAGGGTCAAATGAACACCGCTGATTTGGGTTATCATCCTGAAAAGAAAATTTTATACATCCCGACATTTAACAACAACAGTGTTATTGCTTATCAATTAAAGTAATTTAAATCCGTACATAAATTTTCTTTGTTTTAGTACATTTGTACAAATCATTATGCTATGCAACTGGAGCAGCTTTATGCACATTTTCTTAACTATCCGAAGATAAGTACGGACACTCGTAAGATTGAAGAAGACAGTCTTTTTTTCGCGCTTAAAGGAGATCATTTTAACGGAAATGCTTTTGCAGAAAAGGCGCTCGACCTAGGTGCACGGTATGTGATTATCGACGAGGCCGATTACTTTATCGATGAACGGACAATTCTTGTTTCGAATGTGTTGCAAACGCTGCAGGAATTAGCAAAATACCATCGTTCGAAGCTTACAATCCCAATTATTGGGATTACAGGAACAAACGGAAAAACCACGACAAAGGAATTGCTGCATGCGGTGTTGGTTGAAAAATACACTTGTTTTGCTACAAAAGGAAATCTAAATAACCACATTGGCGTTCCGCTTTCGTTGTTGTCGATCAACAAAGAATTTGAAATCGCGATTATTGAGATGGGTGCCAATCATCAGGGTGAAATCGAGTTTCTGTCTGAATTGGCGCAGCCAACACATGGACTCATCACCAATGTTGGAAAAGCACATCTGGAAGGTTTTGGAAGTTTTGAAGGTGTAAAAAAGACAAAGGGAGAATTGTATGCTTTTTTAGCGGCGCATCAAGGCATTTGCTTTATTCAGCACGACAACTCCAATCTGGTAGAAATGATCGCTGCTTATCCGTCACTAAAACAGATCAAATACGGCTTCTCGGAGGATAATGAAGTCTTTGGAAAATTGATCAAGGCTAATCCATTTTTAGCTGTGGAATGGTTTTCGAAAAAGGAACTGGAACCGCACACGGTGCAGACAAAATTAACTGGCTCTTACAATACAGAAAATATCTTGGCTGCAGTGGCTGTAGGCTTGCATTTCGATGTTTCAGACAAGCAGATTCGATTAGGTATCGAGAAATATACACCTCAAAATAACCGTTCTCAAATAACGCAAACCGCTAAAAACACCTTGATAGAGGATTATTACAATGCCAATGCCAGCAGCATGAAGGCTGCTTTGGAAAATATGGCTGTGATCGAAGCGGAAAATAAAGTCATTATTTTGGGCGATATGTTCGAATTGGGCGATGATTCTCCTGCTGAACATAAAACTGTCATTGCCCAAGCAAAAACAATTCCCACAAGCCGATTGATTTTTGTTGGAAAGGATTTTTATGCGCATCGGGATGGCGATGCGGAATATTATCAAACAACAGATGAAGCTTTGGAAGCTTTAAGCAAGCATCCCATTTCTTCATCCTTTGTTTTGTTAAAAGCTTCGCGTGGCATGGCATTCGAAAAACTAATAACAGCGCTCTAACATGTTAAAAGCCGTTCATCATATTGCGATAATCTGTTCAGATTATGAAGTTTCGAAAAAGTTCTACACAGAAACCTTAGGATTAGCGATTATCAGAGAAGTTTATCGGGAGCAAAGGGATTCGTACAAATTGGATTTAAGTCTAAACGGGCACTATATTATTGAACTCTTTTCATTTCCGAATCCACCAAAGAGACCCTCTCAACCCGAAAGTTGCGGACTAAGACATCTTGCTTTTGTTGTTGAAAATGTAGAAGCAGAAAAAGAACGAATGGAAGGATTAGGAGTTTCTGTCGAAATTATCCGGACAGATGAATTTACAGGAAAGAAATTTACATTTATTCAAGACCCGGATGGTTTGCCGATTGAATTTTACGAAAGCAATTAGCTAACAAAATAGATTCGGAAAAATAGATTTTTTTAATTTTTACTTTTGAATTTTTACTTTCTTACTCGCTAACATCCAAGTTTAATTCTTTCTCTTTATTAATTAAGTGAGCGACGCTTGTGTCATTTAGGATTTGCAACATTGCATTTCGAACTTCGATAAATGTATCGCGGATACCGCAAACATGTTCTTCAGTACATTCTTCACAAGAACGATAAAAGTTAAGGCTCACACAAGGCAATAGCGCAATCGGCCCATCAATTAGGCGCATTACCTGAGAAAGGTAGACATCTTCTGGCGCTTTATTCAAGCTGTAGCCACCGCCAGCACCTTTTTTAGAATATAAAATCCCAGCATTTCGCATTTCCAGTAAAATCTGTTCCAAAAATTTCTTTGGAATACGCTCTTCTTCTGCGATTTTGACAATCTGCATGGGTTCATTGCCGTAGTTTCTACCTAGAACCATCAAAGCTTTAATTGCGTATTTTGTTTTCTTAGAAAGCATATTTTTTACTCAATTCTGAATGTAAGATATCAAAAATACAGAATTTTATACGTTAAAAAAAATTAGGGCGTCAGTACTTCGACGATTGGAGTGCCAATGCTGCCATTTGGTTCTGTAATATGCAATAATGCCGCTAGAGTTGGCGCAATATCGGTGATGTGCGTGGTCTTATTCGTTTTTCCAGGCGTGATTCCCCAGCCCATAAAAACCAACGGAATATGCGAATCATAAGGCGACCAAGTTCCGTGCGTTGTTCCTGTTGAGCGAGGCGTTCCAGAATACCATTGCGGTTCGGTAATGATTTGGATGGCTCCGCTCCGTTTGCGATTGTAGCCATTGATGATTTTTTCGCGCAATTGTTGCGGAACGAGCATGTTTTCGCCGCCTTCCATATCAACAACAAAAGCAACTCCATCTTCATGGCGCAATTGTTTGATAATCGATTTTTTGATTGCGGCTTCGTCTAAATTTGCCGCTTCAATCTTGGTATAATCCAGATGAACTTGATAATTCATTAGACTGCGAACCAATTTCTCTTGTCCAAATTCATTTTTCAACGAATCATTTAAATTCGTAAGGATTTGTCGTGCATAAAAATATCCTCCGTTTCCACCTTGATCCATAAAGTATCGGGAATTGTAGGAAGCACCATGGTCTGCCGTCAGAAAGAATGTGTAGTTTCCTTTTCCAACGGTCTCATCCAGGTAATTGAAAAATTCCGCAAGTTCTAAATCCAAGCGCAAGTAAATGTCTTCCATTTCAACGGCACTTAGCGAATACCGGTGGCCAACATAATCAGTTGCCGACAAGCTTACGCACAAGAAATCAGTATTGTTGGTCTCGTTATTTCCTAAATGCTCATTTTTGATAGCTTCTTTAGCAAGGTCAAAGGTTAGCGTGTTGCCCTGAGGTGTGGTTTTGATTAATTCATAACCCGCATCCTTCATCAATAATGACGTTTTGCGAGGCAATGTAGGCGTTTCTTCGCCAGCCCATTTTCCTTCATACACATTATCATCGCTTATGCTAGACGTGTATGTTTCGATTGGGTACAAAGTGTTCCAATCCTGTTTTAAATATTTATCTGCTAATTTTTTCTTGTTGAAATCGACCACCCATTTTGGCAAAGATTCCATGTAAAATGTACTGCTAATCCAGTCTCCCGATTTGGCTTCAAACCAGTAAGCCGCATCTGCAAAATGCCCTGCCGGTAAAATTCCACCTCGGTCTTTTATGGCGATGCCAATGACTTTCGATTGGAAATTACTAGCTAATTTTAATTGGTCGGTAATCGTTGATGTCAATAAATTTCGAGGCGATTGTTTCCCTTCTTTTTCAGAACTTCCCACACCTTCGACACTATCATCTTCGGTACAATACATCGCGACGCCAGTTTGCTGTTCAATCCAATCATTGGCTGCAATTCCATGAATAGCCGGAACAGAACCTGTATAAACAGAACTATGGCCTATGGCAGTATACGTCGGAACATAATCAATCAGTGTATTTTCACATGAAAAACCTTCTCTTAACAAACGTTTGAAACCATTGTCAGAATAACGGTCTGCAAATCGGTACAAGTAATCCCAGCGCATTTGGTCAACCATTAATCCTACGACAAGCTTTGGCTTATCTTTCTGTGCGAACGTTACGCTGGATATTAAAAGCAGACTGCTAAAAAGTATTCCTAATTTTTTCGTCATGGTTGTGCTGTTAAACTATCGATTCTTTGTGTTGGACAAAACTCAACTTTTTAAATGGCTCTTCAAAAATTTTCCGGTAAAGGATTCATTACACTTTGTCAAATCTTCTGGTGTGCCTGCAAAAACAAGTTTTCCACCTTTTTCTCCACCTTCTGGACCAATATCAATAACCCAATCCGCCGACTTAATCATGTCCATATTATGTTCGATAACCAAAATGCTATTTCCCAATGCAATTAGCGCATCGAATGATTTCAATAGTTTTTGAATGTCATGGAAATGAAGGCCAGTTGTAGGTTCATCAAAAATGAATAGCGTTTTCTTTGCATTATTTCCTTTTATCAAAAATGAAGCTAATTTGATGCGCTGCGCCTCACCGCCCGACAAAGTGCTGGATGATTGTCCTAATTTGACATAACCTAATCCCACATCTTGCAATGGCTGTAATTTGGCTATGATTTTGGCTTGGTCAGCAAAGAAAATGATGGCTTCGTCCACACTTAAATCCAAAATATCAGCGACATTTTTTTCTTTATAAACCACATCCAAAACATGTTGCTTAAATCGTTTTCCGCCACATGCTTCGCAAGGCAGAATAATGTCAGCCATAAACTGCATCTCGATTTTCACCTCGCCATCGCCTTGACAAACATCGCAGCGACCACCTTCCACGTTGAACGAAAATGCTGCAGGTTTCAATCCGTTTGCTTTTGCTGCTGGAAGATTGGAATACAAAGCGCGAACCTCGTCCCAAGCTTTGACATAAGTCACCGGATTTGAGCGAGAAGAGCGACCGATTGGATTTTGGTCAACCATCTCTACTTGTTCTACACCAGTTATATCGCCTTCAATTCCATCAAATTGGCCAGATTGTTCTCCAGAATAATTCCCGATTGCTTTTTGCAATGCCGGATAAAGAATGCGTTTTACCAAAGATGTTTTCCCTGAGCCTGAAACTCCAGAAACAACTGTAAATACATGCAACGGAAAATCAACATCAATTCCCTGCAAATTATTTTCACGGGCACCTTTAATTTTTATGGCGTCCGTCCATTTTCTTCGGCTTGCCGGAACTGGAATCTTTAATTTTCCGCTCAGATAATTTCCGGTCAAACTGTTCTTATCTTTTATAATCTCATCGTAATTCCCGGCGAAAACCAATTCTCCGCCATTGATTCCTGCTTCTGGACCAATGTCAATCAAATAATCTGAAGCTTCCATCATTTCCTGCTCATGCTCCACAACAATCACCGTATTTCCTAGGTCGCGCAAAGATTGCAGAACCGAGATTAGTCGCTGTATATCACGAGGATGCAGACCGATGCTCGGCTCATCCAATACGTAAATCGAACCGACCAATGAACTTCCTAGCGATGTAGCCAAGTTAATGCGTTGGGATTCACCACCCGAAAGCGTGTTGCTCAAGCGGTTTAAGGTTAAATAGCTTAAACCCACATCGCATAAGAACTGGATGCGGTTGGTGATTTCTGCCAGCAATCGTTTTGCAATTAGCAATTCATTGTCCGCAAGATTCAGATTTTGGAAGAAAACCAATGCTTTATCAATCGGCAACAAGACAATATCAATTATTGATTTGTTATTTATTTTAACATACGAAGCGTCTTGACGCAATCTTGACCCTTTACAGTCAGGGCAATCCGTTTTTCCGCGGTAGCGGGAAAGCATCACGCGGTATTGAATTTTATAAGTCTGTGATTCTAATTCGTCGAAAAACGAATTTAATCCATCGAAATATTTATTACCTGTCCACAAAACTTCTTTTTGTTCCGCTGTCAAATCCGCGTAGGCACGGTGAATAGGGAAATCAAATTTTAGCGCAACCCGAACTAATTTGTCCAAATAAGTGCCCATTTTTTCACCTCTCCATGGAGCGATGGCTCCATCGTAAATGGATTTTCCTTTGTCAGGAAAGACCAAGTCAGGGTCGATTCCAATCACTTTTCCGTAGCCTTCGCAACGTCGGCATGCGCCATATGGATTGTTAAAACTAAAGAAATTGGGCGTCGGCTCTTCGAAGACGATGCCATCCAGCTCAAATTTATCGGAATACGTTTTCTTCTCGCCGTCGATATCAACAATACATTCGCCCTTTCCTTCGAAAAAGGCAGTTTGTACAGAATCCGCTAAGCGATTGATGGTATCTTCCTCATGGTCTAATCGAACTCTATCGATGACAATCTGAACATCTGTAGCTTTGAAAGCTTTATTCGGAACGTCTTTGTCTTCGATTAAAGACTCAATTTTATGAATTGCGTCTTTGTATTGCACACGCACAAATCCTTTTTGAAGAAGCAAGGAAAGTTCTTCCTTCAGCTTCCGGTTGTTCAGCGGAATCAAATGAGTCAATATCGTGACCGTCCTGTCGTCTGCGTGCGCGCTTACGGCGTCGACAACCGATGTTACCGTATCTTTTGTGACTTCTTTTCCTGATACGGGAGAATACGTTTTGCCGATACGCGCAAACAACAATTTTAAATAATCATAAATCTCCGTTGAAGTACCAACGGTCGAACGTGGATTGCTCGTAATGACTTTCTGTTCGATTGCGATTGCAGGAGCAATTCCTTTGATAAAATCAACTTCAGGCTTATTCATACGGCCCATAAATTGGCGCGCGTAAGACGACAAGCTTTCAACATAGCGACGCTGTCCTTCGGCATATAAAGTGTCAAAAGCCAAAGAAGATTTTCCTGACCCAGACATGCCGGTAATAACAACTAAATTGTTCTTTGGGATATCAACATCAATGTTTTTGAGGTTGTTGACGCGTGCGCCTTTGATTTGTATATGTGATTTGGGACTGTGATTCGCATTTTTTTGCATAGCCTACAAAATTAAGCATTTATTGTTGCATCATTTTGTTTAGAAAGTAAAAATTCAAGAATTAGTTTTCCTGTAAATTAGATTTATTTTACTCGTGATGAAGTGTATAGGAAAAGCAAAGGGATGTCCTATTTCTTGGGGAAAAGAATTTTCTTTGAGGATTTAAAAAACGTAAGTTATTCATGGATTGAAAATGCAATTATTCTTCTTCCGCTCCACCTTCTTCCGCGTTCAGAATTGTATCTTCTTTCTCTAGCTTAATAAGAAGTTTGTCAACTTCTTCTTCCGAAGCAGTAAGTTTTGCTTTGCAAAGACTAATCAGTTCCGAAGCTCTTTTGATTTTGTCCGACAATTCATCCACATTGATTTCTCCTGATTCAATGGACGAAACAATAGTTTGCAGTTCATTAAATGCATCTTCGTAGGTAAACGTGTTCTCCATTTCTTATGATTTTTGTGTAACAGTACTTTTTATTTTGCCATTGGCAACAATGGTTTCCAGCTCGTCTCCGACTGTCAGCTCTTCAATTCCCATCACAGCTTTTCCATTCACGCGAGTAATGCTGAATCCGCGCTTCAATAATTGCAAAGGATTTGCCAATTGAATCAAACGGCTTGTGTGAGCCAAATCGGAAAAACGTTCCTTCAATAATTGACGGCTAAACAATTGCAGGTGCTGTTGCGCATTATTTACTTGGTTTTTCTCTCGATTAAATACAGTCTTGCTATTCCAAGTCAGCGATTGAATCAATTGCTGGATGGCCAGCTTTTCCTTCTTAAATTTTTCATTCGAATACTGAATCAGCCTTTCTTGCGCCTGGTCGACGGGAATGGCGAATTGATGAAATTTCTGAATTAAAAAATCCGCCAATTCAGAAGGCGTAATTGCATTTTTGTAAGCGACCATCTCACTTACCGTTTCATTCGTCGAATGGCCAATTCCTGTCAAAACCGGGATTGGAAATATGGATATGGCTCGCGCCAATAAATAATTGTTGTAACTCGACAAACCAACTTCTCCGCCACCACCACGAACAATTAACAAAGCGTCATAGGCATCCGTTCGTTCGGCAATAACGGCCAATTGTTTGATAATCGAAGGTACCGATTTATCGCCCTGCAAAAGCGCTGGATACAATGTCGTTTCGAATTGGTAACCCCAAGGGTTTTGGTTGATAATTTTAAAAAAGTCCGATAAGCCTTTGCTTGTTTCCACCGAAATAATTGCCAACCGTTTCGGAACTAATGGGAATGGAAGCGTCTTATTTTGGTTAAATAATCCTTCTTGATGTAAACGTCGAATGCTTTCTTTCTTTTCCTTCTCCAATTCTCCCAATACAAAAGTCGGGTCGATATCTACAATTTTAAGGCTCAATCCATACAAAGGGTCGTAGGAAATTCCAGCTTGAAACAAAATGGTAATGCCATCACGTAAAGGTTCTTGAAGAATCTCTAAAAACTGGCGATTGATGCGTTCGTAGTCGGTTTTCCAGAGAATGGATTTAATTTCAGAAACAATTTTTCCATCTTTTTTCTCGACCAATTCGGGATAAGCATGTCCAGAATGTGAATAATGATTCAGCTTATTCATTTCAGCTTTAATCCAATACAAACTTTGGTAGCGGTCCGCAAGCGTCTTCTGAATGCTTCGAGTCACTTCCAATAACGTAAATATGGTTTTATCTGCTATTTTTTCTGGCATAAGCCAAATATACAGATTAATTCTTTCCAAAAAATCAGGGACTTTTAAGCTTTTAATTTTTACATTTATGCATATGAAAAAAACAGCACTTCCTAAATTTTTCGTTTTATTTTTTAGCCTGATTTCGATAACAGCTTTCGGGCAATATAAGCAAGCGGTGGATAATCATGTTCTGTTAAGCAAAAATCCATCACAATCAATTCCATTGAAAAGATTGGATGAACTTAAAATTGCTGTCGTAACAGCTTCTCCAGCTCATTATGCTCCTTTCGTGTCGATGCTTCAGCGTTATGCCGAGGTCAGCAGTTTTGATTTTCATCAATATGACGAGAAAACAAAATATTACAACACGATTATTGTAGCGGGGACTATCGAGGATTTGCGCGGTGATTATCTGGCGATGGTGCAACAATCCATTGTCAACAGGAAGCATGTTATTTTTTGTACATTCTCTCCGCAAAATACAGTCGCGGGGACTCTGAATAATTCATTCCGCCAGCAAAACATTACCTTATTGGATGTTGCCGATGCAAGCCCTGCACATCAGGAACAAATGGCGATGTCAATTTTTGGAGGTTTAGGAATCACTGAAGGTCAAAATAAAACCGAGCAAACCCGACTTCAATACACAAAAGGAGAGCGTTCAGGTTTAGATATTGCAAAAATGACTCAAAAAATCGATGCGATTGCGCAAGAAGCGATTCGTGAACATGCTGTACCGGGATTGGTCGTGATGGCAGTGAAGAACGGTCAGGTGATTTTTGAAAAATCCTACGGATATCATACCTACGAAAACAAAATACAGACGAAAACGACAGATATTTTTGATTTGGCATCCATCAGCAAAATTGCTGGGACGACTCCTGTCATCATGCATTTGCAAGAGTTGAAGATTGTAAATTTGGACAGCACGATTGGCCGGTATTTGTACCAAGCCAAGGGAACGAATAAGGAAAACATTCCATTGCGCACCGTGATGTTGCATGAAGCTGGGTTTACGCCATTTATTCCATTTTACAGAGACTTAAAAAAAGGCGATTTGCAAACATTTTCGTCAGAAAGCCATCAGGTAAAAGTGGCTGACAATTCCTACCTGATAAATAACTATTACCAAGATGTGATGTGGCCGACGATGCTTAAATCTTCGATAAAGAACGCAGGAAAATACATTTACAGCGACATCAGCATGTATGTGATGAAGGAAGTTGCGGAGCACGAAACGAGCCAGCCAATGGATGAGTATGTGACCGATTTTTTATATGCACCTATCGGAATGAAAACTGCAGGCTACAATCCGCGGAATCGTTTTGAAAAAGATGCAATTGTGCCGACGGAAAATGATACTTCATTTAGAAAGGTTTTGTTGGAGGGCTATGTTCACGATCAAGGCGCAGCAATGGCAGGCGGAGTTGCTGGACATGCGGGTTTATTTAGCACGGCAAATGATTTGGCAATTTATGCACAATTGTTGCTCAACCGAGGAGATTATGGAGGCGTTCGCTTCTACAATCCAGCGACTATTGATTTGTTTACGTCAAACCAATCGAAAGTCAGTCGCCGAGGATTGGGATTTGACCGTGCAGACCCAGATCCAAAGAAAGAATATCCTTCGAAATTAGCAAACAGTTCGGTTTATGGGCATACCGGTTATACCGGAACGTGCATCTGGATAGATCCAAAACACCAGCTAACCTATATTTTTCTGTCGAATCGAGTGCATCCTCAAGTTAGCACTAAGCTGTACGAATTAAATGTGCGCAGCCGCATACAAGATGCGATTTATGAAACCATTAATGAGGCTAAATAGATGAAGAAAATACTGTTGATGGCATTTTGCTGTTTAGGATTGGCGCAAGCACAGGATTACAAAGCAATCCATCAAAAGCTTACGCTTGTGGATATGCATAACGATGCGATTTATGAAACCATTTTCTCAGGAAAGGACATTGGGCAGCGCCTGAAAACAGGACATACAGACCTTCCCCGTTTGAAAGAAGGAGGGGTCGACGTTCAGGTATTTGCCGTTTGGTCGGATGACAAAAAATATGGCAAAGGCAAAGCTTTTAAACATGCAAATGCACAGATCGATGCTTTGGAGAAAATGCTTGCTAAATATCCTGAGCAGATTGCGTTAGCAAAAAACAGCCGTCAGATTGATTCCATTCAACGCACTGGAAAAATCGTTGCGCTGATCGGCGTGGAGGGTGGCAACATGATTGAGAATTCGATCGAAAACTTAGAAGCACTATACAAAAGAGGAGCTTTGTATCTTACCTTGACTTGGAATTACAATTTATCGTGGGCAACGGCGGCGGCAATTGAAAGTAAAACAACAACGAGTCAAGGGAAGGGCTTGACCGAGCACGGCAGAAATATCATCCGTAAAATGAATGAACTGGGCATGCTGGTTGATTTATCACATGCTGGCGAGCAAACGTTTTATGATGTTCTTAAAATTACGAGCATACCGGTATTGGTATCACATTCCAACGCTTATGCCCTAACGCCACATTATCGGAATTTAAAAGATGAACAACTTTTAGCATTAAAGAAAAACGGTGGCGTGGTGGGCGTGAATTTTTATTCAGGATTTCTGGATTCAGGTTATAATGCCCGCGTGAAGAAGCTCTACAAACAGCATTTTGGAGACAAAGGAGATTATAAGCTTTCAGTTACCCGACAATATGAAAGCCTGCCTGCCAATCTGAAATCACAAGCCAACGCTCCTATGTCAAAAGTGCTGGAACACATCGATTATTTAGTGAAGATGGTCGGAATCGACCACGTGGCTATTGGTTCTGATTTTGATGGCATTGAATCGCCCCCTCAAGGACTGGAAGATGTTTCCAAATTCCCTAACCTCACAAAAGCTTTGTTAGGGAAAGGTTATTCAGAACAAGATGTTGCCAAAATTATGGGCTTGAATTTTTTAAGGTTGCTGAGAGAAAATGAAAATTAAATTTATCTGTAATTGAGATTTATTTCTTCCCAAACACAACATTCTTCAAAATCTTCCAATTAAAAAGCATGATCGCAATCAATAAAATGCCATAGGCAATGTATTTATACGGTTCAATGCTTTCTTTAAAATAAAATATCGCCAAGAGAAAGGCAAGTATTGGGTTGATGTACAACAATACGCCTGTTGTTGACGAAGAGATTTTTATCAACGCATACATGCTAAAATATAGCGGGATGATTGTGAAAAAGACAGCAATAATTACGACTGTCTCCCAAAAAACAGGATCGGTCGGCAAAGAATGATTGCTAATGAGCAACAAAGGAACCACAAAAGCCGAACAGATCAACAGTTGAACCGCGAGAATAGTTAATTTGTCGAAACCCTGCAGCACCCGTTGGATAATTAGGTAAAATGCATAAGATGATGCGATGGTAATTGCCCAGGCAATATCTAAAAAGGAGCCTGTAGCCAATAAACAACAACTAAAAAAAGCTAGAAACAACGCGAATTTTTTTAGCGGAGATAATCCCTCTTTCAATATAAAATAAGCTGCAAAAGTTGTAATCAATGGGCAGATCATATAAGCCAAAGCCGCCGATTGAATACTGACATTGTTAATCGAATAAATAAAAGTATACCAATTCGCAAAAATCAAAATCGAGGCTAGCAAAGTCAGCCAGCTAATTTTCTTTTTCTCGGATTTTGTCAATTCGTTGAAATGATGATAATCGGCAATCAGTTTTTTCTTTCGGAAAATCAAGATAAATAGCCATAACAGAACAACGGCCGAAAGGATGCGGTAATACAAAATGTCTTCCGCCGGATATCCGTTCAAAATCCTTACGGGAATAGACATAAAGCCCCAAATAAAGGGTGCTAAAAAAGCCGCAAGAAAATAATTTCTGCGGCTTTTAGTGTGTTGAATATCTTTCTCCACTATTCCGCTTTCCAGGCTATGACTGAAATTTCTACGTTTACGTTCTTTGGCAATGTCTTGACAGCAACACATTCTCTAGCGGGCTGGTTCTTGGTGAAATACTGTGCATAAATTTCATTTACAACAGCGAAATCACCCATGTCGCTTAAAAAAATAGAAGCTTTAACGACATCTTCAAACGAATAACCTGCGTTATCCAGAATAGCTTGCACATTTTTGAGTACTTGATGCGTTTCATCTGCTATTCCAGAATCAATGAGTTCCATCGTTTCTGGAATCAAAGGAATTTGTCCGGATACATAAAGTGTATTTCCCGCTCGAATTGCCTGATTGTAAGGACCAATTGCTGCAGGAGCTTTTTCTGTATTCAATAGGATTTTGGTTGACATTTATTTTAAAATAATAAATTTATAGATAAGTGCTAAAATGAATAAGCTGAAGGCAATAATGTTCATAATAATCATTGCCCGTTTATTGAAGCGTGACGATTTTGAAATCTTATTATTTTCCTGATTATTCATTTAGCTAAATTACAATGCATAACTTGCAATCACAAACATTTCAAAGATAATTTCAATATGAAAACTAAAAGAGCCTTGACCAATGGGAAGATTTTTTCGGGATATAAACTATTTGAAAAAAGTGCTTTGTTAATCGATGGAGAAAACATCGTTGGAATAGTTTCAGAAAATGATATTCCTGCAGATTATATAGTTGAAGATGTTCATGGATCGAATGTTTGTCCTGGACTTATCGACCTTCAGATCTACGGGACTGGAAATGTACTTTTTTCATCAGAACTGACAGCAGAGTCCATTCGTTCGATTGAAGAAGATCTTTTAAAGCAAGGATGTACTTCTTTTTACCTGACCTTGGCTACCAATACGCTGGAGATATTTAAAGATGCGGGCCGCGTTTTCAACGCGGCAAAACCTGAAGTTGCTTTGGGATTGCATTTTGAAGGACCTTTCTTAAACAGCAAAAAAAGAGGAGCGCATCCGGAAGAATTGATTATTGAAGCAACTGATGAAGCGATTTCTGATTTGCTATCAACTGCAGAAAATAGTGTGAAAATGATGACGATTGCTCCTGAGCTTGTTTCTGATGAAGCAATAAAAAATCTTCTTGCGCGAAATATTCTTTTAAGTGCTGGCCATAGCGCAGCTACTGCAAAACAAACCGCAAAATTTTATGAGCGGGGCATAAAAACCGCAACACATCTTTGGAATGCGATGAGTCCATTTCATCACCGTGATGTGGGTTTGCCCGGCGAAATCTTATTGGATAAAAATCTTTCTGCATCAATCATTGTAGATGGTGTTCATGTGGATTACGAAACCGTTGCGTTAAGCAAAAAGCTAATGGGCGAGCGATTGTTTCTAATAACAGACGCCGTTGGCGCATGTGAAAAAGGAATTTACAAACATGTGTTTAACCAAGATCATTATGAATTGCCTGACGGAACATTATCCGGATCATCATTGAGTATGCTTCAGGCTATAAAAAATTGTGTTAACCAAGTTGATATTCCATTAGATGAAGCCATCCGCATGGCAACGCTCTATCCCGCGAATTTAATTGGCCGGTCAGATTTAGGAAATCTGAATGCTGGCGCAATAGCCAATGTGTTGGTTTTTGATCAAGGTTTTGAAGTAAATCAAGTCATTTTTCGCGGAAAGTCTGTGAGTGCTGTTACGATTTAACAGCCATAGATTCTGTATTATCATATTTACAAATGCAAGATTCTTAACTCTCTCGCGAAAAGTGTAGATTTGCCTCTTATGATTAAACACTATTCAAAACTGTTGGCTATTTTTAGCTTGTTGATCATGGTTTCGGTTGTCAGCTGTAAATCTAAAAAAGAAAATAAAAACAATAAAGTCTTGGTGAACACCCAAGCAAACCCGTCGAATTTACCTCCGCCGGCGAGGCAAAAACTCGACACGGTGGTTCGTACAAATAGGCCTGCGCAACAGACGGCTGCTGTTAAAGAGCCTGTGGTTGTTGCAGAAAAGCCGATTCAGGTAGATTTGCCCAATGTACCTCGCGAATTCAGGGCTGCTTGGATTGCTACAGTGGCAAATATCAACTGGCCTTCGAAAAACAATTTGTCGGTTGACCAGCAAAAACAAGAGGCAATCGCCTTGTTGGACTTGTTGAAAAACAATAATTTCAATGCTGTTGTTTTTCAAGTCCGTCCTTCGGCAGATGCCTTATATAATAGTGAATTTGAACCTTGGTCCTATTTCCTGACTGGAGAAATCGGCAAAAAGCCTTCGCCATATTATGACCCTTTGGAGTTTTGGGTTGAAGAAGCGCATAAAAGGGGTCTTGAATTGCATGTTTGGCTGAATCCTTATCGCGCGCACCACAGCAGCGGTGGCGCTGTTACAAGCCAATCCATGGTGAAGCAGGCTCCTGATATGGTTGTCCGCTTGAAAAATGGAATGTATTGGTTTGATCCTGCAAACAAAAATACGCAAGACCATGCTTCGAAAGTTGTATTGGATATTGTGAAGCGATATGATATTGACGGAGTTCATTTTGACGATTATTTTTATCCATATGCATCCTATAATGGAGGTGGAGATTTTCCAGATAACGAGTCATGGAATCTGTATAAATCTCAAGGCGGGACTTTGTCGAGAGGCGATTGGCGCAGAGATCATGTAAATAAATTCATAGAGCGTGTCTACAAAGAAATTAAAGCGGAAAAGAATTTCGTGAAATTTGGATTGAGCCCATTTGGGATTTGGAAGCCAGGCTATCCAGCCGGAGTATCGGGTTCTTCTCAGTACGATGAATTGTATGCAGATGCAAAACTTTGGCTAAATAAGGGCTGGATCGATTATTTTGCGCCACAATTGTATTGGCCTGATTATCCTGCAAAACAAAGCTTTAGCGCCTTGCTGAAATGGTGGGAATCAGAAAACACATTTAAGCGCCACCTGTGGCCTGGGCTTAATACCGTAGAAATTCGCTCCCCAGACAGAGCAAAAGAAATCATCAATCAAATTGAATTAACAAGAAAATTAACTCCGAATAGTCCGGGTGCCATCCATTGGAGCATTGCGGGACTAACAAAGAATCCTCAATTATTGCGTTCGGTCGCTGAAGGCCCTTATTTTACAAAAGCACTGATTCCAAGGTCGCCTTGGCTAAGCGCGAATCCATTGTTAGAGCCAACTTTATTGCTAACCCCTGAAAAGAATAGCATTTTCGCTAAATGGCAACATAAACAGCCCGAACAAGTAAAGCACTGGGTTGTCTACGCGAAGTATGGAGATATTTGGGAATATGAAATCCTAGATGCAGATATAACGGCTAAAGAATTTGCCAAATCAAAGAACGGACAGAAGCTTAGTTTTGTTGCGGTAAAAGCTATTGACCGATTAAGCAACGAGAGTAATTATATAGCGAAAAAGGTGGATTAAGGTTCGTCGATTATTAATAATATTAAGGGGTTGCTTTTGAGCAACCCTTTTGTTTGCAACACTATTTAATGTATAGTAATGTTGTGTTTTTTTTAGTTAGTTTTTACGGTATTATTGCGTTTTGTTGGTCTGAATTTTTTCTATTTCTTAAAAATATATACAAGTTTGGTAGGATTAATTAAATATGTTTTATTTAAATTAATTTAAATAGCGGTTTTGTGTTGTTTTTTAATAAAAATTGCAAAAAGTTGCACTTTAGCTAAATTATTTTTTTACTATTGTAAAACAAGAAGCCAAAACTGTAACACTAAAACAGCTTAATATGAAATAAAACTACTAAAATTGATTTTTTCGAGATAATTCCATTTTATCTCACTCACCTAATTTTTTTAAAAACATTAACCTAACAAAAATAGATGATGAAAGCGCATATTATTACGGTTTTTATTATGTTATTCTGTTATTTAACGAACACAATAGCAGCCGAAAAAAATAACTTAGCAAAAAAAGATTCTGAAATAACTCAAAATACCGTTTCTGGTGTAGTGTCTGATAGCAACGGTCCGCTATCTGGAGTTTCTGTAAATGTCGTCGGCACGAATGTAAGTGTGCAAAGCAGCACAGACGGCGCCTATTCGATTGCGGCAGCACTCGGAAGCAAACTTCGTTTTACCTCGATTGGCTACAACAGCAAAGAAATTAACGTTGCAGGAAATGTTTTAAACGTTACGCTCGATGCTGACGATGCAAACATAGACGAAGTTGTAGTTACCGCTTTAGGTATACAGCGGGAAAAGAAAAGTTTGGGATATGCCGTTCAGGATATCAAGGGCGATGAACTGATGAAAAACAAAAATCCGAATCTGATCAACTCGCTTAATGGTAAGATTGCAGGTTTGAACATAACAAATTCTGGAGGCTCGCCCGGTGCTTCAGCTTCAATCATTATCCGTGGAGGAACATCGTTGGAGCGCGATAACCAGCCCTTATTTGTCATTGACGGAATGCCAATGGACAATTCCACCGGTGTGGGCGATATGTCTGCTTTTGATGGCAACACAAATATTTCTACTACTAACGGAAACCGTGCGATGGATATCAATCCAGAAGACATTGAATCAATTTCCGTATTGAAAGGCCCTACAGCGGCTGCATTGTACGGTATCCGCGCTGCGGCGGGTGCGATTGTAATTACGACTAAAAAAGGAAAAGATGGCGTTGCTTCGATCGGCGTAAATTCAAGATTCGGTTCCAATTGGGTCAACCGACTTCCTGAATCACAGAAAAGATATAAGCAAGGGACTAATCTTGATGGAGCGGGTGTCGATTTATCCACATATACTTCCTGGGGAGATGAGTTTGCTCCGGGAGAAACCGTTTACAATAATTTAGAAGATTTCTTCAAAACGGGTTATACATATGATAACAGTTTTAATGTTGCGGGCGGCAATCCCAACGGAAATTTCTATCTGTCTGGAGCACACTTAAAACAAACAGGTATCGTTCCGACAACAGATTACGGACGTACAAACTTTCGTTTTAACGGAGAGCAAAAAGTAGGGATTTTCAAATTCGGTGCAACGGCAGCTTATTCAGAAAGTAAAACGACAAAAACATTAACCGGAACAGGTTTGTGGGGTTCTGGAGGAAATGGGTATATGGAATCCATTATTGCATGGCCTCAAAGCGTGAATATGAGAGACTGGCAAAATGTTGACGGATCTCAGAAACTATTGTTTACCAATGGAAGTACACCAGTAGAGGTTTTAGGAAACGCGATCGATAATCCATACTGGACAATCAATATGAATCCTCAAAATGATAAAACGAATCGTTTCTTAGGTACATTTTATACCAATGCTAAATTTACAGATTGGCTAGATTTCACTTACCGATTGGGTGTAGATAATTACACTTCGACCTACACTTCTAAAATTTCTTCAGGATCTGCGGTGAATGAAGTTTATCAAAACGGAATGCTGTCGCAAAATGTTAGGCAGTACAATTTTATCTCCAATAACTTTTTGTTAAACGCGAATAAGCGATTTGCAGATCAATGGGATGTGAACTTCTTGTTGGGAGCTTCGACAGAAGATATTCAAGGCAAATCGACAGCTATCAAAGCTCAGAATTTTGTCGTTCCTGGATTTTACTCGTTTAATAATGCGAACCAAGAAGATAAATTTGCATTCGACAATGTAAGTAATGTTCGAAGATTAGGCGTTTTCGGAGATGTTAAAGTTGGCTTTAGAGACATCGCTTATGTGGGCGTGACTGCTAGAAATGACTGGTCGTCGACATTGCCGCTTCACAGCCGCTCATTTATGTATATGTCATACAGCGCAAGTCTTATCTTTACGGAACTGTTTGAAAAGAATGACATCTTAAGCTACGGTAAATTGCGTGCTTCATGGGCGGGTGTCGGTAAAGATGCAGAGCCTTATAAAACTAACTCTTACTTAGATCCTGTTGAATTGACAATTGGCGGTGGATACAAGAATTCATGGACATTGGGGAATCCAAATTTAATTCCTGAGAACACAGAATCCTTCGAGCTTGGTACAGATTTGAAATTCTTCAGAAATAAATTGGGAATTGAATTTACTTATTACAATAACCGATCAGTCGATCAGATTTTGTCACCTCGTGTAGATAATGCGACGGGGGGAATTTTCCAAACAGTGAATGCCGGTATTTTGCAAAATAAAGGAGTTGAATTAACGGTTAATTTCTCGCCGATTAAAAAGCAAGATTTTTCATGGGATGTGATGCTGAATGCATCGCATAACAAAGGAATTGTGAAAGAGCTTCCTGGAGGTTTAGCCATTTTATATGTAACGGATGTTCAGGTTGCGGATGGAAAAGCGGCTTCCTATAACAACGGAGATTTTATGGCAATCAGCGGAAAAGACTGGACAAAAAATGAAGATGGTAAATACATCTTAAATTGGAACACAGGCTTGCCAACGGTAAATCAGGATGCAACAGTGCATGTCGGAAACAGAGAGCCTCAGTTTTTAGGTGGCTTAAACAACAGTTTTACCTACAAAAATTGGAACCTTTCGTTCTTGTTGGATTTCCGTAAAGGTGGCGATGTTTTCAATGCAACAAATGTCTTGATGACTCAGTATGGCCTGGCCAAACAAACTGAAAGTAGAGGAAATACAGTTGAGCTAACAGGTGTAGCTTTAAATCCTGCGACAAACCAATACGAGGATGTAACGAAGCAAATTACAGCTAACGAAGAATTCTATACCCGATATTACATCAACAAGACAAGCAATTTCATTGAGGAAGTAAATTGGCTACGCCTTAGATCGGTTGATTTGTCGTACAACCTTTCGCCAGATTTATTGGCTAAAACAAAAATATTTAAAGGAGCAACAATTAATTTCAATGCAACCAATTTATTCTTGATCACAAATTATTCTGGAATGGATCCGGAGACGAGTGCTGCGGGTGCAGGTGTGATAGGTTCTGGTTCGGTTGGTATTGACTATGCCGGCGTTCCCAATACAAAAGGGTTTACGTTTGGTGTTAATTTAAAATTCTAAGAAATGATGAAAAAGTTATTTTCAATAGTAGTAATTGCAAGTGCATTAACGATGAGTTCTTGCGACAAATGGCTTGATGTTAATGATAATCCAAACAATCCAAATACAAAAGTTCCTACAGTTGACTTGCGTTTGCCTTCGATCATTGCTCGTTTTGCAGAAGGCTATGAAAGCGGTGGAACCCGTGCGGCATTAATTTCGCAGCAAATTGCTGGAACAACTGCCAATAACTGGAATTTGGCACGTTGGAACATCACAACGGCAGCGGTGAATTGGCCTTATCAGCCTTGGTACATTTATACAGCAAACAACATTCCTGATTTAATCGAAAAAGGTGAGGAAACAGGAGCATACCATTACATCGGTGCAGGGAAAATAATTTGGGCTTGGGGATTCACAGCTTTTTCAGACTTGTACGGAATGCTTCCGTATGAAGAAGCTTTTGTGGGTGGAAACATGACTCCGAAATATGATCAAGGGGATTTAGTGTATGAAAAGTGTTTAGTGATTCTGGATGAAGCAATCGCAGAATTGCAGAAGACACAAAATCCTTCGGCTCCATTGCTTGCTAAGGGAGATTATTTATATGATGGCGATCCACAAAAATGGATCAAATTGGCTTATGGGATTAAAGCTCGATTGTTAAATCATTTGTCGAAGACAGATCGATATGATGCTCAAGCAATATTAGATTTATTAGATAAAGCACCGAAAACTGCATTAGAAAGCGCTTTATATCAATATCAAGATCGTGCGGAATCCAATTCATTGGTTACGGAATCTCTTCAATTTCAGAATAATACATCGAATCGCTTAACAACCGTGTATATCAATTACATCCTGAATAATTACACCGGAGCTCCAACTGGGGGGGCCAACATGGAAGATCCTAGAGCTGACTTGTTAATTCCGCGTTTTTTGCCGAGCAATGTCAGGACGCCAGGGGTTGACATGAATGAAATCCCTGATGCAGGATTTGGTTCAACGATTTCTTTGTACGCAGGATTACGACCTGTCGCTGGAGTTTCGACGGGCTCTACATATGTGGATGCTGGCGCAAAAGGCCTTTTATTAACGAGTGCGGAAATGCATTTTATCAAAGCAGAGGTGTTATTTAATCAGAATAATAAAACTGCTGCTTTAGCGGCTTACAAGGATGGCATTAAAGACCACATGGAAATATTAGAGGTTCCTAGTGCTTCGATTACTCAATTCTTAGCGAGTACGTCTGTCGTTCAAGATGCAAATGCGTTGACGTTAAGCCAGATTATGATCCAAAAATACATTGCTCTTTCTTATTCTCCTGAAGTGTTTAATGACGTTAGGCGTTTAGAATATTGTTCAGATGCAACAGGTAAATATAATGAAGCAACAGGTATCTACAAAGGTTTAAAAAGACCGAAAGCGGTGTTTACATTGGCTTTGCCAACAGATGATGTATGGCCAAGAAGATTTGCCGTTGCTTCTTACGGAATCAACTACAATTTGCAAAGCATCATCGCTTCTGATGCGGATGCAATCAGCGCAACTTATACAACGAAACGTATATGGTGGGATGTAAAAAAATAGATTAGCATTAATTCTTAGCGAATTTATTGTGGCCACGGTTTATCAGCTGTGGCCACTTTTTTTTGTCCTTCCTTTTGATGTTAATTTCCTAAAATTAAATCCAGTAAGACATTATTTTTCTAAAAATAATGAATTTTCCCAAAATTCTTGATTATGTTTGTTGTGTAATCAAACACGCAACAAAACTCAAGACCATGAAATCTATTTTCTCGTTAATCATCGGTACGTTCATTTTATTCAGTGCTTGTTCTGCTAATACCGGAAATAAAAAAGAATCTGTTTCGTCGCAAGAAGTGATTGCTGCGGAACCTATTTTGCCAGGTGCGGATCAATTGGAAGCTTACTTGCCATTACTCAAGGGTAAAAAGGTGGGATTGATGGGCAATCAAACTTCCATTGTCGGACAAGACAAAGAACATTTGGTGGATGTTTTATTGCGCGAGAAAGTTGATTTGAAATTTGCTTTCGCACCGGAGCATGGATTTCGCGGAGAGATTGAGCGCGGAGAAAAAGTCAGCAATGAAAAAGACGAAAAGACGGGCCTTCCGCTTTTCACCTTGTATGGCGGGAATGAAAAGCAAGATTCTATTATTCAGTCCATTGATGTGCTTATTTTTGATTTGCAAGATGTCGGCGCACGTTTCTATACCTACATCACTTCTTTGCATCGCGTGATGGAGCTGTGTGCAAAGCATGATAAAGAATTGATCGTTTTGGACAGGCCAAATCCAAACGGTGACCAAGTCGACGGGCCAGTTCGTAAAGATGATAAATTCAAATCCAATATTTCTTACCATAAAATCGCAATGATTCACGGCCTTACAGTTGGCGAACTTGCGCATATGATTAACGGGGAAAATTGGCTGGAAAACAGCAGGCAATGTAAAGTTTCGGTTATTCCAGTTAAAAATTACGATCATAGCATGTTCTATGAACTGCCGGTAATCCCTTCTCCAAGTCTGCCTAATTACCTATCGGTGAGGCTGTATACTTCTTTATGTTTATTTGAGGGAACAGATGTTTCTGTTGGTCGTGGTACGGATTGGCCATTTCAAGTGATTGGTTATCCAGATCCAGTTTTCGGGACTTTTGAATTTACGCCGGGTGAAAAGTCAGGAATGGCAAAACATGTAGAAGGCAAAGGCGCGAAAAATTATGGAGTTGATTTGAGAGGTTTAAATGCAGATGACCAGAAGTTTACATTAAAATACATTTTGGATTTCTACAACCTGATGCCGGATAAATCCAAATTTTTCGCACGCCCTGAATTTTTCGATAAGCTTGCCGGAACGGACGAGCTGAGAAAACAGATTCTTGCCGGCCTAACAGAAAGTGAAATTAAAGATTCTTGGAAAAAGGAATTGGCCGATTACAAAGTGATGCGAAGCAAATATTTATTGTACAAAGATTTTTAACCTATTTACAATTGAATTAAACCCAAAGTCGGTTTTAGCATGATTGCGCTCATTTCACGAACTAAAATGAAGAAAAACGCAAAAAAATTTCCTGTTGTTTAATTTTTGATTTACATTAGTTGCGGAATTTAAATGATTTTATATTAAATCAAATAATTTCACACCATATATAAATCTAGTTAACAATGAAGAAATTTATTTTAATATCAATTGCTTTAGGTTCGTTGATTAAAAATGATGTTTATGGATATGATATACTCATAAATAATCATCTTAATTCCCCAAAAATCCATTCGGAAAATTACTTCAGTCAGTCAGCAATCACTGGAAAAGTCGTCGGTCGCGATGGCCCTCTAGCAAATGTGACGATTTCTGTAGTTGGTCAAAGCGTATCTACAAGTTCAAATGAAAATGGAGAGTTTAGTATTGTAGCGCCATTAGGTTCAACGCTCCGATTTTCCAGTGTAGGATATGCCGCAAAAGATGTAGTCATAAGCGCTAATACTGTAAATGTTACACTTGATTTAGAAGATAATTCATTAGAAGAAGTCGTTGTCGTTGGTTACGGAACGCAGAAAAAGGGAAATCTTACCGGTGCAGTTTCTTCAATCAATGTAAAGGAAAATCTCGAAGGAAGACCAATTGCGGATATTGGACGCGCTATTCAGGGAACTACACCCGGTCTGAACGTCGTTGTCCCGAGCGGTGAGGTCGGTTCCGATCCTCGGATTCGTATACGCGGAGCGATATCTTCTATGCAAGGAACCAATAATCCATTGATTTTATTGGATAATGTAGAGATTCCCAGCATTCAGTATGTCAATCCTGATGATGTGGAATCAATCACAGTATTAAAAGACGCAGCTTCTGCATCAATCTATGGTGCGAAAGCAGCTTTTGGTGTTATCTTAATCACATCCAAAACTGGCTCCAAAAGCGAAAAAATAAATATTAATTATTCGAATAATTTCTCTTTCCAGAACCCTTTCAAACGCTATGAAATGGGTCGCATTGATGCGTTGAAATACACGATGGATGCTTTGGAGCGCGTAGGGACGCTTGAGGCAGGAGCATTTTATACGATCAATAGAGAAAGCTATGAAAAGGCGGTTGAATGGGATAAAAAGTATGGCAGTTCGCTAGGCCCTGACGATCCCACGGTATATGGTCGTGATTGGTATGTTGATCCTGCATCACCAACTAAGAAATACGGACTGCGTACATATGATCCGTACGACTATATGATCCGTGAATGGGCGCCATCGTCCACACATAATCTTTCTTTAAATGGAACGATTAATAAAACGAACTATACGCTTTCGTTTGGCTCGCTGAATCAAAGCGGTATGTTAAAGCCAGGTGATTTAGATCGCTTCAAGCGATACAATGGCGCGTTGCGAGTTTCCACTGAGGTCAATAAATATTTGACTGTTCGTGCAGGAGCAATGTTTGCCCAGCGCAACAAAACGTATCCTTATGCCACCAACTCAACAACAGCCGATCCTTGGTTGTACATGTATCGATGGAGCTCGCTTTATCCGATGGGGAATGATGAGCTAGGCCGACCGATCCGTAGCCCTTGGAGCGAAAATATGGCGGCGAATGATGCTTCCATGCGCAGAAATTACATCAACCTTAATGCCGGTACAACCATTAAGATTATGGATAATTGGAGAGTGGACGTTGATTATAATTTCACTAATGAAAATTACTCTTGGCGTAAGAACGGTACTCGATATACCGCTGCGAATTCGTGGACTGCCGCAAAAACACGGTTGGATGCTAGCGGCAATCAGATTTACGTAAATAATGAAGGTACTGTGGTTTCGGCGACAGACCCAGGAGCCATACCGGCCTACGATTTATCATATGACATGTATACACCCAACGGTTCTGCTCAAGACCACATTTACATGCGCTCGCAAAATGAGCCGAGACATACCGTTAACGCATTTACAACCTATAATTTAAACATCAACACGGATCACGAATTCAAATTCATTGCGGGTTTAAATAGTGTGGCTATGCAAGGCGACTACCATTGGACGCAAAAAGCGGATTTAATGGATATTACGAATCCGCAATACGATTTGGCTGTAGGCTTAGTAACTGGAAGTGGCGGTGAATATTGGGAATCACAGCTTGGTTTTTTTGGTCGTGTCAATTATGCTTTCAAAAATAAATACCTGTTTGAAGGTAATTTAAGGTATGATGGTTCTTCGAAATTTCCTACCTCGATGAAATGGCGATGGTTTCCTTCAGTATCCGCTGGATGGGTAGCTTCGGAAGAATCGTTTATGGAATGGTCGAAACCTGTTTTGAGCAATTTGAAATTTAGAGGTTCTTGGGGTGTAATCGGCAATCAGACCGTTCCGTCGGATTTGTATGTGTCGAATATGAATGCTGGTTTGACCAATTGGATTATCAATGGTGCGCAAACGAGTTCGGTTGGTTCTCCTAAACTATTCGTAAATGATGTAACATGGGAAGATATTGAAACATTAGATTTCGGTGTCGACGCTCGCTTTCTTAGCAATAAAATCGGTGTGACCTTCGACTGGTATGAGAAGAAAACCAATAACATGTTTGCGCCACTTGAAGGAACAACTTGGACACTAGGTTCTGAAGCTCCTTTCGGGAATTATGGAACGTTGACGACGAGAGGTTTTGAGATAGCCATCGATTTTAATCACCGGTTTGAAAATGGTTTGGGAATAAATCTTGGCGCTAATTTAGACGATGCAACATCCGTCTTTAGTGATTATACGTCGCTGAGAACTTTAGGCGCAAATTACAATGGAAGAGTGTATGGAGATATTTGGGGATTTGAAACCGATCGATTATTTCAATATAGCGACTTCATTCTAGACGCTAATGGAAAACCGCAACTTGTCCCCTTGACCGCAGATATGACAAAGTACAACACAAGCGGAGGTGGGCAAGCATACTTAATGAGCGGCGATAACCCAGTTTACCAATCTAGGTACCAAAATTCGGCTAATTTCTTCTTTGGGCCGGGAGATGTTAAGTTCAAAGATTTAAATGGAGATGGGGAGATTGATAATGGAGACGGAACAATTGATAATCCTGGAGACATGAAAATAATTGGAAATTCTACGCCTCGCTATAATTACGGATTTAGACTTGCTGCGGACTGGAAAGGTTTTGATATTTCGGCATTCTTTCAAGGGGTCGGACAGCGAAGTGTATGGGGAACAGGATTTTTAGCAATACCGGGCTGGCACGTTTCTGATGGCGCGATGCCGCAGTCGTTTGTCAGCGATTATTGGACGCCAGAGAATCAGGATGCTTTTTATCCTGCCGCAATGAGCAACGCCGGCAACGCAAATTACAATAACATGCAGGTTCAATCCCGTTATTTGTTGGATATGTCCTATTTACGAGTGAAAAATATGACGGTAGGTTATTCATTTTCTAAAGAATTGCTTTCAAAAGTGAAAATCGATAATCTGAGAGCCTACGTTGCCTTAGAAAATTTCTTTACCTGGGACAAACTGAGAGGTCTGCCTATAGATCCTGAAGGAGTCGATGGGGAATCAATTTTTAATCCAACAAGTGAAACGGGAAGTCCATTGTCCTTTCAGGCAAACAGTTATAACGGAGGGCGGACTGGTGTAGGCGTTCCTAGTTTTAAAAGTGCTTCATTTGGAATTCAGTTAAATTTTTAAACAAGCTGTTATGAAAATTATTAATAAATCGATATACATACTATTCGCGCTTTCTGTACTTGTAAGCAGCTGCAGCAAAGACTTTTTGGAAAGACCGGATGAAACAAAAATTAACGATGACGCGTATTGGAGAAATGCCGCTGATGTCCGCTTGTATGCGAATGATTTTTACACAAATTATTTTCCAGGCTATAATTCCGGATTCGGTGTAGATTATGCGCCTTTAACAGGCTATTATTTAGCAGATGATTTTACTGTTGAAGGAAATCAGACGGCATTTGAAGCAACGGTTCCTATAACTCGTGGATCTTCGACAGCAACGCCTACGATGCTGACACAATATTCTGGCCCTTCATGGAATTTTTATTGGCTTAGAAAGTCAAATATTATGATCGATAGGATTGACAATAAAGCAAAGCCAAACATGACTCAAGCTGAATATGATCATTGGAGTGCAGTAGCAAGATTTTTTAGAGGCTTTGAATATTCGCGACTAGTTAGTGTTTTTGGTGACGTACCGTATTTTGAAGCGAGTGTTGATCCTTTGGACAAAGCTAACATGTATAAAGAACGTACGCCAAGAGGCGAAGTAATGGATAAAGTGTACGAAGATTTTACATATGTACTAGCCAATATGTCTTTGGATGACGGGAGAGGTTATGTGAATCGCTATGTTGCCGCTTCATTCATTTCTAGGCTAATGCTTTTCGAAGGTTCATGGCAACATTATCATGGCTTGGATGCGGCACGCGCTAAAAAATATTTAGAACTGGCTGTCGAAGCTTCAAAATATGTGATGGATAGCGGGAAATGGAATTTTAACTCAGATTTTAAAAGTCTATTTGCTTCAGATGATTTAGCATCAAATGCCGAAGTCATTTTCTATAGAAGCTATATTGATGCATTAAAAATTACACATGCTGTCGGTTCGTACAGCAATGGAACAGAGTTGCAGTCCAGAGGTTCAAATTTGAACTTAATAAAATCTTTTATTTGTACTGATGGACAGGCTTATCAAAATTCGACGGTTGTAAATGCCAATAATTTTTCGTTGAAAAGTTTGGTTAAGACGCGTGACCCAAGATTTGAGGCGACTTACATGGATACAGTAAATACGCCATCATCAACATTATTTTATGCGCATAAATTTGCAGCTAGAGAGGCCTTGACCTATATCGGAAAGACTTATCCAGCTAAGTGGGGTTCCAATACCAATACAAACGACGCACCAGTAATCCGTTTGGCAGAAGTTGTTTTAAACTGGATCGAAGCCAAGCAGATTTTAGCGGAGAATTTTGGCGACGCTGCGGTTTCGCAAACTGATTTAGATGCCTCAATCAACAAAATCAGGAACCGTCCATTGGATGCGGACGCTGTCGCAAAAGGCGTGACAAAGACCGCTTCATTAACACTGACATCAATTCCAAATGATCCATCTCGCGATACGGATGTATCGGCTTTGATGTGGGAAATCCGCCGCGAGCGTAGGATGGAATTTGTGTATGAACATACTCGTTTAAGCGATATTCGCCGCTGGAAAAAATTAAACTACATGAACTTTCAGCATGTGGATTATTCATTGGGTCCATGGATCAATGCTGTAACTGCTTTGCCTAAAGATGCTGCCGGTAAAATAGCCGCAACCTATATTGGCAGGTTGAAAATTTTAAATGCTGCTGGTGAGGTCATCACCTACGACGGCAATAATCAGGCTCAGCTTATCGGATATTACGTTGTTAGAAATTTCGGGAACAGAGCTGCATTCACCGACAAAAATTATTTATCGCCGCTAGGCCAAAATGAAATCCAGCAATACCAGAATTCTGGATATACGTTAAGCCAAAACCCGGGTTGGCAATAATTAAATAGGGTTTAAGTCCGTCTCAACTATAAATGAGGCGGATTTTTGTATAGTTTAGACTTCGCGGTTCACTATTCGCGTTAACTATCCACGTATAATTTATCTTTTCGATAACAGAAAGAACAGCTTTTTTTAGCTGTTCTTTCTGTTATATTTTTGTTTTTTCAGAGGTTTCGTTTAGATGTGCGTGTCAACAATCTAGTAGAAGCGTTCCTTGTTGCATGTTTTATGCTAAATTCCTTGAAGTTTACAGAATTCGGGATTACTGGTTTAAAGTTAGCTCTAAGTATGTTTTACCGCTAACAATCAGGTCTTGCCGTTCAGATAAACTGATGGATCTTTACTTTTCGGCCGCTATTTCTCGCAACTCTTATTAAATTTTGCGGTTAAATCTTGATTTTTATATACGATTGTGATTCTTTTTGCATGATTGTGCAATATTTATTTTTTTATATAAGATTATGTATTTATATTTATAATCAAATACCTAAGCCAAAGCGAGTTTTATCTACAAACGAGCCCCAACTTATACTTATTAACCAAATCAATATTAATCATGATCAGAAATTTATTTTTCTTGATTCTCTTGTTTTTAGTGGGATTAATGCATTCTCATGCACAAACCAGAATAACTGGAGTTGTCAAGTCGAGCGCCGATGGTTCGCCATTGATTGGCGCCACAATTCGGAACGTAGAAACACGGGCTGCAACGTCTTCTGCTGCGCATGGGGTATTTACTATCTCTGCGAACGTTGGCGAAACACTCTCTTTTTCTAGCGTAGGAATGACAACCATCACCTTAAAAGTCGATGGTAAACCCATCGAAGTCTTTTTGGAACAAAGAGGGGATGCGATTGATGAAGTCGTAGTCACCGCTTTTGGCGTGGAACGCGATCGAAAGTCATTAGGCTATTCTACGCCGAAAGTTGACGGGGATGATGTTTCAGAAACACAGCGGGAAGCCTTTTTCCAAGGCCTTCAAGGGCGGGTTCCGGGATTGTCTATTAACTCCAGTAGCGGTATGCCTGGAGCTTCGGCACAGATTGTTCTTCGCGGTTTCAGTTCGATTTCAGGAGACAACAGTGCATTGATTGTCGTCGATGGAGTTCCAATTGACAACTCTACGCTAAACGAAAAAGACCTAGCCATAAATGGTGCGAATCGGGATTTAGATTATTCAAATAGGGGAATGGATATCAATCCGGAGGATATTGAATCCTACACAATTATGAAAGGTCCCGAAGCTACTGCGATGTATGGTAGCCAAGGTGCTGGTGGAGCTATTTTGATTGTCACCAAAAAAGCAAAAGCTGGAGCATTTGCGGTCAACTACAATTATTCAACACGTATTGAAACAGTGAATCGTTTTCCGGAACGACAGTATAAATATGCACAGGGGGTTAACGGAAATTATGACGGTGCATCAGCCAACTCCTTGGGACCGATTTATCCAGACAATGTGAAGCTATATACGAATAACGTTGATGATTTTTTCACGACAGGCTATAATCACAAACACAACTTATCCATATCAGGAGGAAATGACCGCGTTTCTTATCGATGGTCGAATGAATACAATGAAAATGCAGGGATTGTGCCCAACAGCATGTACAAAAGAATGTCGTCTAGGCTGAATAGCACAGTAAAATTAAGCGATAAGTTGGATTTCAATACATCCTTTAGTTACATTTATTCAGACAATGACAAGGCGAGGAGAGGTCTTACAGGTTACTTGATGACTTTAATGCGCTTTAATCCTTTGTATGATATCAAGGATTGGATCGATGAAAAGGGAAATCGTGTATTGCATTCGGGCACGATTTACAATGAATTGGATAATCCATTTTGGGATGTCTATAGAAATATTGCATTTGATGAGGTCAACCGTGTTTTAGCAACAACGAATGCAACGTATAGAGCTACAAAATGGTTAACCTTTAATGGAACATTCGGATTAGATTATTCCTTAACACATGGAGAAAGTGTTTATCATGCACAATCTTATTCTGGTTCGGGTTCCTCAGCAACACCAAGAGGTGGAACGATTAGCACCTATGATCGCTCGTCTAGAACGTTGAGCGGTAATTTCGCTGCACGTGCTCGTACAAATCTTGGAAAGAATTTTAATTTGTTGGCAGTTTTAGGATCAAATTTCAATGATTTTAATTTTGTTACAAATTCTCAATATGGAGAAGATTTCTTCGATCCAGATTTTTACAACATCAATAATACTTTTCCTGATACTCGGAATGCGCGCAGTATTCAAAATCATTACCGAACCATTGGTTTCTTTGGGCAAACGGTTTGGGGATATCAAGAATTAGTGTATTTGACTTTATCGGGTCGCATGGATGGCGCATCTCGCTTGATGCCAAATAATCCATTTTTTGCTTACCCTTCAGCCTCTATTGCCTTCAATTTTACAGATATGCAATTTTTCAAGAATAATGTTCCTTGGTTAGAAGATGGAAAGTTAAGGAGTTCGGCTTCTTTAACGGGTAAAGCGCCATTTATGACGTATTTCACTCGGTCCTCGATGGAATCCAAATTCTCTACCGGTGGAGGATATGCTTATGGAGTCAACGGAGGAAATGATGATCTTCAAGTGGAAATGACCGAAGATTTCGAAGCAGGGGTTGAATTTTCGTTATTGAAAAAACGCTTAGCGTTTGATTTTACCTATTATTCACGTTTGAGCAAGGATCAAATTATCTTGCCTCGCTTAAGTTATGGAACAGGTTTTATCCTGAAAATGATCAATGGAGGAGAGGTTAAAAATCAAGGGATTGAAATCCAATCGAGAATTAAGCCGATTATTTACAAAGATTTTGCTTGGGACCTGATCTTTAATTTTACAGCAAATAAAGGAAGAGTTTTATCCTTAGCAGAAGAATTGCCAGAGTTGTATGAATCGGATACTTGGGTTTTAGCCGGAATCCGTACTGCGGTACATCCGGGATACAGTATCGGTGCTGTCAGCGGTACTCGCTTTGAACGAAATGATAATGGAGATGTGCTAATCAATCCATCGACAGGACTTCCGATTGCAGGTAACGGACGTTATTACCCTATCGGTGACCGGATGCCAAAGTTTACATTGGGAACCATCAATAAATTTACTTACAAAGCTTTTGACCTGAATTTCCTATGGGATTTGCGTGTTGGCGGAGATGTGGTTAATGGATTAGATTATCGCATGTTTATCTATGGTCTTTCTAAAAAATCATTAAACCGAGAAGAGCCAAGGGTTATTACGGGAGTTTTAAAAGATGGCTTAGAAAATTCGGCTACGCCTACAGAAAACAGCATTGCCGTAACTCCATACTATAGCTCGACTTATTATACAACAAACTTCGAACCTCAACAATTCGTAGAGAAAGACATTTGGACTTTGCGCTTGCGCGATATTTCTTTACGTTACCAGCTTCCAAAATCAGTAATGCGCCGTTTGGGTGAAAAAACTTCAATGAGCGTTTTCATGACGGTAACTGACTTGCTGATGTTTACTAATTACACAGGATTAGATCCTGAAAGTAACATTAACACTCCGGGTGTTGGAGGTATTGGAGGTTACGGTATTGACTTCGGTAACATGGGCAAACCTCGCGGTTTTAATTTTGGTTTGAGTTTAAATTTATAGAATTATGAAAACGAAATATTTGTGGATTAGTGCTTTCTGTATTGCAAGCCTATTTTCAAGTTGTAAAAAATACCTGGATATAAATACAAATCCTTCCTATCCGCAGGATGTAAAAGCGGAATTATTGATTGCCCCGATTATTTATCAAATGGCAAATGGCTATATGCAGGATTCTCGGATGATGAATAAGTTTACCCAAAATCTTCTCGGAGCCTCGACTGATTTGTCAAGTTTTATCTGGGAACGTCATGGCTATCCTGTCGAAAGTGATGTAGGAGGCGTGATGTGGCGCATGGTTTATTATGATCATGGACATAATTTACGGTTGATGATTGAAGATGGAATCAAAAATGAGAAGTATGAGTATGCTGCAATTGGCTACGCCATAAAAGCTTGGGGATACCAGATGCTTACCGATTATCATGGGCCTGTGATCTTAGACGACGCATTGAATCAAGATCTATTAAAGTTCACTTACCAAGAACAAGACGAGGTATATGCCAAAGTCAGGGAATGGTGTGATTCATCCTTATTTTATTTGGCAAAAGAAAGCCCGTTAAATTATTCTGCCAATCTTAATTCTGTAAAAGGGGATAATTTGTACCGGGGAAATAAAGACCGCTGGAGGAAATTTATCTATGGTTTAAAAGCGATGCAGTATGGACGTTTAGTCAATAAAGCCGCATATAAAACAAATTATGCAGATTCAATTATTAAATATGTGGATTTGTCCTTTGCGTCAACCGCAGATGATGCGGGCGTAAAATTTGCGGGAACGAATTCTAGCAATTCAAATGTAGTCAGTGCTGAATTCGGTTTCTACACATCGGTGTATTACAACCGTGCGGGATTGCCTGTCTTGCGTTATTTGACAGGAGGCTTGCGTGGAGATCCGATTGAAGACAGCAAAGAGTCCATTGATCCTCGCCTAAGCCGGATGCTTAATTTTAGACCGCTTGATAGTATATATGTTGCCGGCACACCGCTTGTTTCAAATACCACAGTTCCTAACATTTTGGGAGTCATTAATGTAAACAATGAATATCCTGGAAAATATATTTTCAAGAAAGCGCAGGATTTCCCAATAATGACATATGCACAATTGCAACTGATTAAGGCAGAGGCGGCATTTATTAAAGATGATAAAGCCACCGCGTATGAGGCCTACATCCGCGCTATCGCAGGACATATGGACTTTGTCAACAAATATGCACAGGCAGGGAATAGTGGCGAAACAGCGATTACTCAAGCAGATGTTACAGCTTACCTAAGTAGTGATGAAATTCCTCAGACTGCTGCTGATCTAACGCTGGCTGATATTATGGGACAAAAATACATCGTTCAATGGGGCTATGGCGCATTAGAGCAATGGAGCGACATTCGGAAATACAATTACGACCCATTGGTATTCAGGCAATTTGTCCAATTACAGGCTTCTCAGCTAGAATACCAAAAATACAGTTACCGTGTTCGTCCGCGATACAATTCTGAATTTATCTGGAATTCAGCGGAGCTGGAAAAATGGGGCGGTTTAGAACCAGATTATGTGACTAAACCTGTATGGTTTGTTCTATCTGATAATTAATTAAAGAAGATGATTATGAAAGTATATAAGAAATTTTTGATTTTCGTTGGTCTGCTGTCTTTTATGTCTTGCAAAGAATCCGTTCAGGATTTTGGAGATTTACAATTCATGACAGATAACGATGTTATTGTAAAAATAAATATGGCGTCGGTCTATGGCGATGACCGCTACATGTATGTAAAGTTTAATGACAGAAGAGTTACGCCTTTAATTCGGGCAAGAGAACCGTATCCGGGCGGAGGTTACAATACCCGCGGTGATTCAAGACCTGATTTCCTGAAAGTTGCCGGCGGCAATGTCAACGTGAAAGTCTGCCTGCCTCATAAAATAGACAATGGAATGGATTCGATCGTGCTCAATGAAACGATGGTCAATCTGCAGGGCGGCAAGCGGTATACATTGCATATTACCGATACGGCTCAATTTACAAAGACAATCGTGACGGATGAAGATTTAAGCAGGCCTGATTCTTCGTTTGCAACCTACCGTTTTGTGAATTTAATGCCAAATGTTCCTTCCATAGATTTGTATTATGGTTTTTTCAACAATACGGCTGCGGGGCAGAATGCAAGTCAGGATTCATTGGTGGCTAAAGACATCAAGTTTGGAGAGATTTCAGAGTATTTTACATTGCATAGAACGGCAACCAGAACTTGGAAAATCAGACCTAGTGGCGCCGAAGTTACCAATGCAACTGTGCTGGCTTATTACGCCAATGTGAATTCAACCTTAAATAGTCGCTCATATACGGCCTACGCTTTGGGTTATCAAGGCCAAACAAGTGCGATTATGAGACCATATGTATCCTTCTTCTTAGTTCGATAAATTATGAAAAGAGAAACTATCAATTTTACAATGAGAAAGTTTATGTTGCTTTCGATAGGCACGATGCTGATTGCATCAAGCTGTAGCCGCAGGGATGATTACCCAAATTTTGACGACAAAGAGGTCGTTGAGGAGGTGGTCGATGTAATTCCACCAGATAATACAATCAGTGAGATTACCCAAAAAATAATTGACCAAACGAGCTTAATCGCTAAATTTCAGATTGATTCAACGACCGAAATTGCGGCCGGTGTTCAATATACGCATATGCGTTTTTTGAATGCACTGGATCAGCAAATAAGCATGACCATTTTAGAGATCGACCGAGCGCAATCGCAAGTGAGTAGCATCGCGATGAGTCCGTTCAATGATGTATTGTATTCGACTCAATTTTTAGCGGATATGGCGAAAGATAACGAAATCAGTCCGCCACTAAGAATTATTGCGGCGATTAACGGTGATTCATTTACAACTGGGATTCCCACAGGTTCTTACATCCGTTACGGACGGCAAATTAAGGTCACCACAACGACCGCGACAGTTAATACGCGTCCATTTTTTGCGGTAAAAAAAGATGGCACCATGTTTATCGGTAATCGGGTAGATGCAACGGTACCTTTAGATCCGTATGACTTAAATGATATTTCGCATTTGGTCTCTGGCTCAAACTGGTTATTGTATCGGGGAACTAGCGTTGAGAATGCCGCTGTTGCTTTATCGGCTCGTACAGCAATTGGCTTAAGTCCAACAAAATTATTCTCGATTGTGGTCGATGGCGACAATCCGAAATTCTCCGTAGGATTAAAATTAAATGATGTTCGAGATGTGATGAAAGCAATCGGTGCTGTGGACGCTTTTCAGTTAAATGCAGGACAAACTTCCGCTTTGGTGGTAAGACATCAATCGAATCTCCGTCCGATAACTTGGGAAGTTAAAAACTTCCCGACCACGCCTACTGGTTTGGCTACGGCGACAGGCATTGGTTTTTTAGTGAAATAATTTAAAGTAACTTTAAAAAAAAATAACAAGCTGTTGAAAAATTTATTCTCCATACTATTTATAGTTATCTTTTCGTATTCGCTATCGGCGCAAACATTTAAGTTTGCGCTGGTAACGGATACACATGTTGGCGGATCCACAGGCGCTGATGACTTGCGAAGGACTGTCGCAGATTTGAATAAGCAGAATGATATTGATTTTGTTATTCTTTCTGGCGACGTGACCGAATTCGGGTCGGATGAGGAATTGCGCTTGGCCAAGCAGATTTTAGATAGCCTAAGATTACCGCTGCACGTCATTCCAGGAAATCACGACAGCAATTGGTCGGAGAGCGGAGCGAATACATTCAAAAAGACGTTTGGAGCCGAAACTTTTTCCTTTGCCCACAAAGGCTATCTGTTTTTAGGAAATGCTTCGGGGCCAAATTTAAGAATGGGGCCAGGGCAGATTCCTAGAGAGCACTTAGTCTGGATGGATTCTGTTTTTGCAGCAAATCCGAATGTAGAAACCCCAGTTATTTTTATCAACCATTATCCGCTGGATTCTTCATTGAACAATTGGTACGACGCCATAGCGAAATTGAAAACCCGGAACATTCAACTGTCTTTATGCGGACATGGGCATTCCAATAGATTATATGATTGGGAAGGAATCCCCGGAGTCATGAACCGCTCTAATTTAAGGGCTAAAGAAGAAGTCGGCGGTTATAACATCATTACTATCGATGGAACTTCAGCGAGCTTTCGAGTGCGGAAACCACGGCAAGAGATGCAAGGGCCTTGGCTTACTGTTGCCTTGAAAAATCATTATTTTTCGAATGACACAGCAAAATATCCTCGGCCAAGCTATGCGGTGAATGAGAACTTTCTAAAGCATGCTAACATCGAATGGACTTTTCAAGATAACAGCGATTTGATTGCGGGTATTAGTTCTGAAAGCAACTTGTTTTTTACGAGCAATACAGTTGGTGAAGTATATGCTTTGAATGCCAAAACAGGAAATCAAGTCTGGAAATTCTTAACCGGAGGAAAAATCTATTCGACTCCGGCGGTAGGTAAAAATACGGTTGTCGTAGGTTCTTCCGATGGATATATCTATGGGATTCATGCGAAAACCGGAAAAGAGCTCTGGAAAGTAAAAACCGATAAAGCCGTGCTTGGTTCGCCTAGCATTGAAAAGGATATTGCATACATTGGTAGTTCCGATGGAATATTTCGGGCCATTGATGTCCATTCCGGAAAAGTGCTTTGGCAATTTGACAAAGTCAACGGATTTGTTTCGACAAAACCCACATTATATAAAGATAAAGTGTTATTCGGTTCTTGGGAAAATGGATTTTATGCATTGGACAAAACCAATGGAAATCTAATCTGGGAATGGAATAATGGACATGCCAATCGAATGTTTTCGGCCGCGGCATGTTATCCGGTTGCAGTCAATGACCGTATCTTTATTGTTGCACCTGACCGCTTCATGACTTGCCTTGATGCGAATACCGGAAAAGTAATCTGGCGCGAGAAGAAAGACCCTTATCGGGTCAGGGAATCGATGGGACTATCTGCTGATGGAACATTGGTGTACGTAAAGACGATGGATGGCGAATTGTTAGGCATTTCTACGGCTGCGGATACAATGGAAATTGCATTTACGTCTACACTAAAACTTCCTTATGAAATTTCGCCAACGGCAATCTCTGCGGATAAGAACTTGGTTTTAGTTCCGAACAACAACGGACTCTTGTCGGCTGTGGATGCAAAAACGGGAGAAGTTGCTTGGCAATATAAAATTTCAAACGGATTGATTAACCCTTTATATTTTAATGGGAAGACAATTGTGGTTTCAGCGATGGACGGAAAAGTTTCAAAATTGAAAATAAAGTAAGCCGAAAATACGTTAAACGTAAAGATTGGTTTGTGTAAATTATGATGAATACTCGTTTTTTTTAGATTAAATTCATGCAGCAGATGAATTGTATGGCTGATAGTAAATTAGTTAACACATTCTTAAAATAAGAATCGTATTTTTAAAGAATTTTTATTTGCGTTTTTGTGCGGTATTCCAAAAAAAAGTGCAAATTTGTGTATATTGAATATTATAAAATGATAAGAGTTACCGAGAAGGAGTCAAATTACCAAGATTTAGACAAGATGTCTACTTCGGAATTGTTGACCAACATAAATACAGAAGACCAATCTGTTCCGCGTGCAGTCGAAAAGTCAATCCCTCAGATTGAAAAATTAGTGAATGTGGCGGTCGAGCGGATGAAAACCGGAGGACGTATCTTTTATATAGGCGCTGGTACGAGTGGCAGGTTAGGGATTTTAGATGCTTCCGAATGTCCGCCGACGTTTGGCGTTCCATTTGATTGGATTATTGGTCTTATCGCTGGAGGTGATACGGCAATTCGTAAAGCGGTTGAGTTTGCAGAAGATGATGTTGACCAAGCTTGGAAAGATTTGGACGAGTTTGGTGTAAATAAGAACGATATTGTGATTGGCATCGCTGCTTCAGGAACCACCCCATATGTTATTGGTGGATTAAAGAAAGCAAATGAAATGGGTTTGGACACGGGTTGCATTGTTTGCAATGGCGGTTCTCCGATTGCAGAAATCGCAAAATTCCCGATAGAAGTTATTGTTGGTCCTGAATTCGTAACAGGTTCGACACGCATGAAAGCAGGTACGGCTCAAAAACTTGTCCTGAATATGCTGAGCACGGCCGTGATGATTCAGCTAGGGCGTGTGAAAGGAAACAAAATGGTGGATATGCAATTGTCCAACCATAAATTAGTGTTGCGTGGCGTAGGAATTGTCATGGACGAAACGGGCGCTGATGAAGAAACAGCGACGGATTTGTTAGAAAAATTTGGCAATGTCCGCAAAGCAATAGAATCGTATCAAGAAACCCATTAACCAATTAAACAAACCTAAATTAACATGATGTCTCCAGCCATATTATTGACATTTTTGGTCGTATATTTTGCCTTGCTTTTGAGCGTGGCTTATTTTACTTCTAAAAAATCAGCCGATAATTCTACTTTTTTTGTTGCAAACCGAAATGCCAAATGGTACATGGTGGCTTTTGGAATGATTGGAACGGCGCTTTCGGGTGTTACGTTCATTTCGGTTCCCGGAGCAGTGGGCGTCAGTAACTTTAGTTATTTCCAGTTTGTTATCGGAAATGCAATTGGCTTTATCGTGATTGCGTATGTGCTTCTTCCGCTCTATTATCGAATGAATTTAACTTCGATTTATACCTATTTGGAAGAGCGTTTAGGGCACAAAAGCTACAAAACAGGAGCTATGATATTCTTGATTTCAAGAACTATCGGTTCGGCTTTCCGTTTGTATTTAGTAGGGATAATATTGCAACGGTATATATTTGATGCTTGGAATGTTCCTTTCGCAGTGACCATTATTATCTGCCTTGTGCTGATTTGGTTGTACACGAATAAAGGCGGATTGAAAACCATTATCATCACGGATACCCTGCAAACGTTTTTCTTAGTCTTGGCAGTGGTGCTGTCCATCTATTTTATGGCTGACGGTTTAGGCCTAAGTGTATTAGGAGCATTTGAAGCGGTTAAGGAAAGCAGTTATTCGACCATTTTTGTTTGGGAAGATTTCTTGGGAAGCAAAAACCATTTCTGGAAACACATTATCGGTGGTGCTTTTGTGACTATTGCGATGACAGGTTTGGACCAAGATTTAATGCAGAAAAACCTAAGTATGAAAACCATCGGTGAGGCGCAAAAAAACATGCTGACTTTCACCGGGATTTTCATCGTAATCAATTTATTCTTCTTATCGGTGGGTGCTTTGTTATACATTTACGCCGCGAAAAATAACATAGATGTAAGTGCTTTATTGACGCCAGATTATTTGTATCCTGAAATTGCTTTAAATTACTTGACCATCCTTCCGGGGATTATCTTTATGATGGGACTGACGGCCGCAACTTTTGCGACCACGGATTCGGCGCTAACGGCCTTGACCACCTCCTATTGTGTCGATTTCCTAAATTTCAACAAGAAGGAAAATCCAAATGACCCAGCATTGGTGAGAGTTAGAAACTATGTTCACCTCGCTTTTTCATTCCTGATTTTGATTGTGATTTTGGCGTTTAGAGTATTGAATGACGATTCGGTTGTCAATGCAATCTTTACGGCCGCAAGTTATACCTACGGACCTTTGCTAGGCTTGTTCTCGTTTGGAATTTTGACCAAATACAGAGTCAACGACAACCTAGTGCCTTATATCTGTCTGGCATCCCCAATCTTAATATACTTATTGAATCATTTTGTCGTCCAACCGTACACCTCGTACAACGTCGGATTCGAATTGATTATTTATAATGGTTTATTGACTTTTATCATGCTGTTGATTACCTCTCCGGGCAAACAAGTCAATCCAGAACGATTACCGACAGAACAAGCGTATTAAACTTCTAACGGCTATCGTTAGTTAAAAAATGAACGATAGCCTATTCTTTTGAATCAAATAAAAATAAATAATATTCAAAAAGAAAATAACGTTAAGTTTGGGTAAAATTGAATTTAACGTATGTATACAGATACTCAAGAAACGCTTAGCTTTATTCATCACCGCATAGGAGATTTTGTTCCCGAATTTGGGATTATCCTTGGAACGGGTTTAGGAAAGCTCGTCGATGAAATTGAAATTCAGCATCAATTGATGTATGCCAATATCCCCAATTTCCCGATATCCACAGTAGAATTTCATTCCGGCAGGTTAATATTTGGTCTGCTCAATGGGCGGAAGGTCGTAGCCATGCAGGGTCGTCTCCATTATTATGAAGGATACGACATGCAGGAAATTACATTTCCAGTACGCATCATGAAATTGCTGGGCATCAAAAAACTATTTGTCTCGAATGCTTCGGGTTCCTTGAATCCTGAAATCAAAAAAGGCGATTTAGGAATTATTGATGACCACATCAATCTGCTTCCGGATAATCCGCTTCGCGGAGCCAATGACGAACGCTTCGGACCTCGCTTCCCAGACATGAGCCGTCCCTACGACCCCGAAATGATTGCACAAGGGCTGGACATTGCTCGGAACCACGGATTTTCTGCACATAAAGTCGTCTATGTATCGGCTCCAGGGCCTAATTTAGAAACCCGCGCCGAGTACCGCTATATGCGCCTAATCGGCGGAGATATTGTGGGCATGAGTACCGTTCCGGAAGTCATCGTCGCCAACCACATGGGACTGCCTGTTTTTGCGATTTCGGTCATTACAGACGAAGGCTTTCATACCGACTTACAGCCCGTTTCGCTCAAAGAAATTGTCGAAGTGGCTTCATTGGCGGAGCCAAAATTAACAGCTATTTTAAAAGATTTAATTGCCTTGCAATAATTATACGTTTTTAAACTTTATTTTTGTGGGATATTATGGGTAGATGCGTAAGTATACATGGATAGTCTTAAGCGAATAGTACTTTTTGTTGCCTTGGTCTTTTGTCTTCAGCAGACGGCGTGGGCACAGATTGAAGAGGAAGAATTTAGTAGTGCTTTAGATTCAGCTAGGGCAAAAGAGGATAATAAAAAGGATTCCGTTGTGTTTACGGCTAAATATGTGCGTTACACGAATTTGGCAACATTAAAGAATTCGACCAAAACCTATCAAATTGATACGACCCACTATAATTTCCAATATTACAACAAGCAGAACCTGCCTTGGAATCCAAGCATCAACTTAGGTTCCTATGGTTTGGCAACGCGTGATTTATTGTTCACGCCCGATAAAAGCATTGGCTTCCAGCCAGGTTTTCATGCCATGGAGCGGTATCTATTGGTCGGCGATTCCATCGAATACTACCGAGCGCGAGCCCGGTATTCCGAACTCTATGCCGTCGGTTTCTTCTTCAATGACCAAGTCTTTAAGGCCAAATTAGCCCAGAACATCAAGCCAAACTGGAACATGGGCGCGGAATACAACGCGACCAATACAGACGGTTATTACACCAATCAAGATTACAACGACAGAAAGGGGAGCGTCTTTACTTGGTATGAGTCGACGAATTTGCGCTACAACATGTTGGCGAACATCACATTCAATACCTTGGTGGCGTCCGAAAATGGCTCCATCAGAAACGATAGCATTTTCGAGCCGAACAACAACGACGAACCTGCCTTTGCCAATCCGGTACGACTGGACGGTCAAAATGCCGACCGGCCCTATACCAAATGGATAGACAACTCAGCTTTTCTGCGCCAGTCCTATTTCATTGGGCGCGTAGATACCGTTTTTAAGGGAACGCCCGAAATGGAAATCCATCCGACCAATTCCATTGCCCACAACTCCTCGATTCGTCAGCGCAAGTTTGTGTTCTTCAAAAACGAAGAGGATGAATTTGGTGCTTTCCCGTATGGAGATTCGAAATTGACCAACGACACCACGTCCATCGTGACCGTGTCCAACGAGTTCACCTATAGTTTTCATTTGCGGGGCAAGAGCATGTTCAAGAACGAAGCGAAATTGGATTTGGGATTCCAGAACGACCTGATTTGGTTTAAGGATAGTTTGATGAGCGAGTTTTACCAGAACAGCATGGTCAAGGGAAATTTGGGCTATAAATTTTCGGACCGCGTTAACTTTGAAGCCAAAGTAAACCAGATTATTCTTGGACGAAATTTCGGAGATTACCTCTATGAAGGAAAGGCCGATGTCCTGTTGAGCAAGAATGCCGGACGTGTGAGCCTTGGCGCTTATTCGCAGAATAAATCGCCGGAAATGGCCTACGACCATATGGGATATACCTACGATAACTGGAGCCGGGAGTTCAGCAAAACCAAAACCCAAAACCTGTCCTTTGCCTATGCGAACGATAAGATTGGTTTCACTGGTAAAGCCGAATATTTCCTGATAAACAATCACCTTTACTTTAAGGAGGTCGACAATCCAAACGACGATGAGCAATTGCGCAGAAAGATTGAACCTGCTCAGCTCGGAAACGTGAACCTGCTGAAAATCTCGGTCGGACAGAAGTTTAAGTTCCGCCATTTTCACTTGGACAACCTAGTCGTGTATCAAAAAACCGATGAATCGGATGTGCTTGCCACGCCTGAATTATACACTTGGCATAGCTTCTATTACGGAAACATGCTGTATAAAGTGATGGATTTTAGATTGGGAATGGATGTGAAGTTCAATACACCTTTCGTTACGCCTTCGTATTCCATCAATTCGGGGCAGTTTTACAACGACAATGTGGGCCTTGAATTCTCCACTTATCCGGTTATCGACGTGTGGTTTACCGCAAACATCCGTCGCGTCAACTTATTTATCAGCTACAATTTCTTGAATCAGGGCATTTATCCAGAGGGTTATTACAGTGTTCGCCGGTATCCGATGAACAATGCGAATGCGCGCTTTGGAGTCTCTTGGAAGTTTTACGATTAAAAAATAACGTCTTTATAAATGACAAAAGCACTCGCTGAAGAGTGCTTTTTTTGTGGAGACTACTGGGTTCGAACCAGTGACCCCTACCTTGTCGAGGTAGTGCTCTAAACCAGCTGAGCTAAGCCTCCATTCGAATGTCACAAATATAAAAAAATCAGCCGATTTTTGATTCACTGAATCCTATTTTTTGAAAAAATGATTTGGGCGTTCCCCTAAAGGGTCGGGCTATCCGTTCCAATCTTTTGCTCGTTCCTCACAAAAGGATTTCCACTGCTATCCCTAACGCGGTTGGTGCGCAAGATGAAGGCCTCTGCTGAGCAACAGCATCGACAGCAAGGAAAATGTCCGTGTAATTTTCCGAGTTGCCCCTAGCGATGTTTTTCCGCTTCCAGTTGGCTACATCATGCCTACGGATGGTTGCTCTTTTTCCTTCGCGCGCGCAACTATTTTCGGCCTGCTTCCTCCGCTTCCGCACGGGAAACTTAGCTCCAAGCACCGCCAAAATCTACCCAAAGCTAACCGAACCCATTTTAAAGCCAATAGAGAGGGTTTTGTCCAAAAAAAAATGTTTCGGAAGGCAGGAAAAATGTTTCGGAGAGCAGGAAAAATGTTTCGGAGAGCAAAGAAAAAGTTTCTGAAGGCTCTCAGAAAGTTTCGGAAGGCAGAGAAAAAGTTTCGGAAAGCTCTCAGAAAGTTTCGGAACGGGTCTAAATAAGGTTCGGAAACCACCTGTTTGTATAGACTCGAACATAATAAATTGTGGTTCCGAAAAAATAATTACCTGCCTGAATAATACAATAAACAGTGATTTTCAAAACCACTAACCTGCTCATCGAGCGATAAACCTACCCGCCAACAACTTGTTTTTGGGTCAATCTGAATGAACAGCTTAGCGCCAATCAGGTATCAGGACTTTGTCCTGGAGAATTTAGCTTGCTCGATGCTTAAGCTTAGTCCTGCAAGTACGAGCAAGCAGGCTATTTCTTGTAGAATCGGAAGCGACTACAGCCTTCGGTATCTGGCTTTTGGTTCATTCGCTTTCGCGAGAAGCGAGCTAAGCCAATTCGAGCAGAATAAATCCATAGCGACCAAAGGACAGCATGTCCAATAGCTGATGCTCAGCAGGCTCTGCGTTCTGCGCCTTGACAAGCGGAATCCGGCATTGGCCACCGGCCAAAAAAGAAAACTTAGCGAAAATAGAGGATTAATGTACAGGATGCGCATGGCGCTAAGCTCGCTGTAAAGGAGATTTGATAACCTAAGAAAAGTAGGGCTGATAGGGAGCAGAAACAAAAAAAGCATCCTTTTTGGGGATGCTTTGGTGGAGAATACTGGGTTCGAACCAGTGACCCTCTGCTTGTAAGGCAGATGCTCTGAACCAGCTGAGCTAATTCTCCTTTTTCTTTTTATAAACTTTTCAAGTTTGGAAAACGACGCGACGTTCTGCGTTGTTTGTTGGTGGAGAATACTGGGTTCGAACCAGTGACCCTCTGCTTGTAAGGCAGATGCTCTGAACCAGCTGAGCTAATTCTCCATTCCGCTAATGCGTGTGCAAATATAAAAGTTAATTTCCAGTTTCAAAACATTTTGTCAATATTTTCCGCGCTTATTCCGCAACTGGTTGAATTTCCTTGACTTTCATTTTATTGGGAGCCTCCAAATACGAATGTATTGCCGAATAAAGCTAGCTAATTGGGCGAATAATCAGGCATTGCGAAGCATCAAACAAACTTAGATGCGCAAAAAAACAAAGGTCAGGCTGTCGAACGAATGCGTGCCCGGCTTGTAGTAAGGCATTCCTAAATAGATGTTGCTGATTCCGGTGCCCAAGATGAGTTGCTCATTCTTCCTCAAGACTGCAAAGGGTTTGCGCTGTTTCTCCTGCCAGCCAAAAGCATGGTAGTAGAAATCTCCTGATAAAGTATCGTTATTTATTTTTCCGCGGATATCGCCTGCGTCGACGGCATTTCCGGGACGGACGATTTTGTATTTGCCATAAAATTCATTGCCCGATGTGTGCAAATCGATGTAAGCGGTGTCTCGTTTGTAAATCGCGCGGTACTGCTCCGGCGATTTTTGGCTAGGAGTGCAGGCTAGAAAAAAAATAAAACTAAGGCTTAAAAGGAACAAGGCGGAATGAGTCATTTTCGAAATAGCTAAAAGATTGTTTACGTTCAAAGATACTCATTTGCTCTTGATATGGTGGTTGCTCAATCTTTCTTAACCGGATTTAATCCATAGCATTTTGTCCATAGCAGGAATGCAAAACCGAGCAACGTTCCCCAAGCGTCATAATAGGCATCGATGATGTCGGGCGTGTTAATCAGCGGTATCCATAGCTCGTAGATAAAATTTGCGAAGAGCAACACCAGACCGAAAGCGACAATTGCCTTCAATGGAACGCCCATAAAAAGCCAGAAATAGCCGATGCCGGAGAAAAGCAGGTAGCTGATGCAAAAATTTGAAATATGCTGGTAGAAATCTGGAAAAGCCTGCATCAGATAATCGACCCGCAAGCCCGGATTATTCCGTCCGAGGAATAAAAGAAAAACAGCAATCAGCAAGACAAAAAAGAGGATTGTCGTCGAGATTTTAGGCGTATATTTTAATGTTTGTAGCATGTTGGGTGGTTCTTTTACTTACTTGAACAGGCTGACAGCGAATTGGTTTGGATAGTCGGGCAAAAGAAAGGCGTTTTCTTTGCTGAAAACGCCTAACCAAAAGTAAAATAGGCGTCTTACTTATATAATATTCTAAACTTGATGGTATTGTCTACCTGTTTTAATTGACGCAATACTTTTTTATCATACGCATCCTGAATGTCAGTTACTACATAGCCTATCTCACCGCGCGTCATCAAAAACTGCGATAAAATATTGATTTCATTCTCTGCATAAATCGTATTGATTTGCGCCAGGACACCCGGAACATTCTTGTGGATATGCAACAGGCGATGCGCCTTTGTCAGCTTCGGAAGAATCAAGTTTGGAAAATTCCGGCTCATGTCCGTATCGCCATTGTTGATAAACGATGCCATCCGGCGAGGAATAAATTCCGCATTTCTGCTTTTCCCTTTTTTATCATCGAAAACCACAATTCCTTTTTCATTGCAGATTTCTTTCGAAATGTATCCTCTGCAATCGCCTAGGTAACCAATGGTTTTCAACTTGTCAGCGCGCTCAAGCTGTTCGTTCGGGACGCGTACATGGTTGCCCAAAAGCAACAAGCCCACGTCTTTCGTGTATTTCTCCTCAAACGTATCTTTAATGCGGATGGAAAAACCATCCCGCTTCAGGATATGCGACGCAATCTCAGGAACTTCGCCAACAATCAGGCATAAAATCCGATTCTTTGGATAAGAAATTGCCCTCGGCAAATCATTCACGTACAAAAACTCATCAAAGCTCGGTGTAATATGGTCCGCTTTTTCCGTTACGCTGGTCCTCGAAATATTTTCTGTAAACGCATAGAACGTTTCAATCAGTCCGGATTCTTTCAGCTGAAAATCAGAATATCCATCACCGATTCCATAAATCTTACCTTCTAGTTTCAATTGCTTTAGCAATTTCACTTTTCCGCCTTCTTCCGACAGCGGATTGTCCATGTCGTAGCCAATGATTAAATCATCCTCATCAAAAAGAAAGGTGTTCGCATAAATCTGGTCTTTTTTGATATGGTAAGGCGCGACAACAGGCGTGATAAATTCTTTGAACCCACCCGAAACGATTAAGGTGTTTTCCGAATGTTCTTTGAAAAAGCTTCGGTTTCGGTTAAAGGATGGCGACACTTTTTTCTTGAGGTGCGAAACCAGCAAATCCAAATGCGTCTTGTTCGCCTGCAATAGCAAAATACGTCCGGCAAGGCTTTCTCTGAACGAAATCTTCCCATCCATCGCCAGGTTGGTCAGCCGTTCTATCTCTTCGTAAATTTTTTCTCTATCGGGATTATTCGTTAAGGAAATTCTGGCTAGCTCATCTAAAGCTTCAACTTGCGTAAATGTGCTGTCAAAATCAATAATGTAATAATTTTTCACGTTGGGTTAACTTGTTTTTGGGTAATATGTTTCTTGGATTTCTTTTAATATAGCATCAGCTGATTTGAATTCAAAACCAGTTGCTTGAATGATTTTATCGTTTGTATACGCCAATTTACTCGCCGATGCGCGAGCCGATTCAGCGGTCAAAGCTGGCCTGCCTCCAGTAAACAAAGAAATTACCTTTGCTACGCGCCATGCTATCCCAAGCATAAAGGGCTTTGCTTCGATTGTAGGTGCTGGCTTATCCAGCAAAATGCTGATTCGCGTCAGCAAATCTTTGTTCGTTAAATTCTCGCTGTTCAGGATATAGCGTTCGCCTGTAATTTCGGTTTTTCCCATGAGTTCAATCATGACCTTGGCAACATCAACCACATCCACAATCCCAACCGTTCCGGGAGGATAGATTTTCAATCCCTTGTTGACCATATTGAAGATAACTCCCGAACCTTTCGTTCCCGAGCCAGGCCCCATAATCACAGATGGATTTACGATGACGGCATCCAAACCTTCGACGATTCCGCGCCACACCTCCATTTCGCTTTCATATTTCGACAGCGAATAGACGGCAATCTGCGGGTCGCGTTCCCATTTGTCATCTTCCGAAACCGGCAGGCCTTGCTTGTTGGTTCCCAGCGCCGCAATCGAGCTCACATGCAACAAACGCGCGCCATGCTCCATACAGAGGTTGACCAAATGTTTGGTGCCTTCAATATTCGTGTGCAACATGGATTTGGCATCCGCCTTTTGGTAGGAAATCTTTGCTGCGCAATGATACACCTGCGTAACGCCATCGAAAATTTCAGAAAGAGCGAAATAATCGCTGATATCGGCATCAATCCATTGAATAAGGGAAGAGGATTTTAAGATATCCGGAATCGTGGAACTCGCTCGTTTAGTAGCCAATACATCCTTCCCCTCCTGAATAAGCAAATGTATAACCGTTGCCCCTAAAAAACCTGTTCCTCCAGTAACTAAAATCATTTTTCTAACGAATTGTGGAAAATTTATAGTATTCAAAAGTAACTTAATAAATGCATATTTGCGATAAAGAATGCAGATAGTTTTATTTAATTTTAGCATTCGCCATTAAAAAACAACAGTCTATGTCATTAGCAGATTTCTTAAGTCCGATTCAAAAAAGCCATTATGCCAATAATGAACAATTTAATGTTGCGCAATTAGGAAGTCTTATTCAAGCCTATGAGGATGCTTTTCCAGATTTAGAAAATGAAGAAACAAAACCTCAACTGGCCATTATTGGGGTAGAGGAAGATAGGGGTTCGGTCAACAATGCAGGAGCGAAAAAATCGCCCGAAAAAGTCCGTAAACATTTGTACCATTTATATCCCGGAGATTACCGTGTCCGAATAGCGGATTTGGGAAATATCCAGCAAGGAAATACAATTAATGACACATACACCGCTTTGAAACTGGTGGTTGAGGAGTTAATCAAAAAAGATATTCTTCCGATAATTATAGGGGGTGGACAAGATTTAACTTATGCGCAATACCAAGCTTACGAAGGTCTGGAACAGCGTGTAGAAGTTGCTATCATCGATAATAAATTGGATTTGGACCAAGAGAATGCGGAAGAAACACCGATAAATTCGGCTACTTATCTAAATCACATTATTCTGCATCAGCCCGATTATCTCTTTAACCTGAGCAACATCGCTTATCAAACGTATTTGGTGAACAAAGATGCGCTGAATATGTACGATAAACTGTTTTTTAGCACGATGCGGTTAGGAATGATATCCGGAAAGTTAGACCATGCAGAACCCTTAATCCGCGCAGCGGATATGGTGAGTTTTGACATCAGCGCAATCCGCGCTTCGGAAGCCACAGGAAATGCCAATGCAACTCCGAATGGCTTGTATGGCGACGAAGCTTGTCAACTTGCTCGTTACGCGGGAATTTCAGATAAATGTACGTCCGTTGGTTTTTACGAATACAATCCTACGTTCGACCCGATGGAGTTTTCGGGCATGCTGGTTGCTCAGATGATTTGGTGTTTTATTGATGGCTATTACCAACGCAAGAATGATGCACCGTTAATCCCTAAGTCAGATTATCTATTTTATTATACGCCATTGAATGCCGATGACCATGAACTGATTTTTATCAAGAGCAAGAAGTCAGACCGATGGTGGATGCAAGTGCCATATTTTGGTTCGAAATCCGTGAATGAGCGCTACTACCTGATGCCTTGCCGTTACGAGGATTATCAGTTGGCTGTTCAGGGTGAAATGCCCGACTTGTGGTGGAAAACCCATCAGCGTCTTCAATAATATTTTCTCAATTCAACCTACTGGGCTATGGAAGTGATTTATTTGTGTTGCATACTTATTCTTTTTGTAGCGCTTGCGTTTTTGTTGTGGAAGCAGAATAAGGCCGTTTCGGGCGAACGCTATGAACAATTGAGAGCGGAGAATGAACGCATCAAAATCGAACTGGCCAAATCCCAACAGCGGGAATCTTCTTTCGAAGAGCATTATCGCTTGTCCCAGATTTCACTCGAAAACGAACGGGAGGTACGCATGCGACTCGACCGTAGCCTGGAAAATTCCAATGCCAACCTGCAGGCCCAATACGATAAGCTAGAAGAGCAGAAAGCCGAGATTGCATCCATCAAACAGCAATTCAATTTAGAATTCCAGCAAATTGCAAATGCCATTCTCGAAGAAAAAACCCAAAAATTCTCTGAAAGCAATCAGAAGAATTTAGGATTGATTTTGGACCCGCTAAAAGAAAAAATAAAGCTTTTCGAAGAAAAGGTCGACAAAACCTATCAGCGTGAAGCCGCGGAGCGGAATGTCTTGAAAGGTGTTGTCGAACAATTGATGCAACAGAGCCAGCAAATTACGAATGAAGCAAGTAACCTGACGAGAGCATTGAAAGGCGATGCGAAGAAGCAAGGCAATTGGGGCGAAGTAATTTTGGAGCGGGTTTTAGAGCGCTCAGGATTAAACAAAGACCAAGAATACCGTTTGCAACATTCTTTTCAAGAAGAAGGAGCCAAGAAAATCCCGGATGCGATTATTGATTTACCAGATAACAAACAATTGGTTATAGACAGCAAAATTTCTTTGGTTGCCTATGAACGTTGGGTGAATGCTGAATCGGAGCAAGAATTGAAGCTGTTTGCGAAGCAACATGTCACTTCTCTGGAATCACATATCCGTGATTTGTCGAGCAAAAATTACCAGCAGATTTATCACATTAACTCTCCTGATTTTGTGTTGCTCTTTATGCCGATAGAATCCGCTTTGAGTTTAGCTGTTCGGGAGAAACCGGAATTGTTTTCTGAAGCCTGGGATAGAAAAGTCGTCATTGTCAGTCCGTCCACGTTGTTAGCGACGCTTCGAACCATTGCAAGTATTTGGAAACAGGAGAAGCAAAATAGAAACGTCTTAGAGATTGCGAGAGAAGCTGGATTGCTTTACGATAAGTTTGTTGGCTTTATTCAAGATATGCAACAGATTGAATCGAGCTTAGGCAAAGCCTCGGCTAAATATGACGACGCCTTCAAAAAACTAGCTTCAGGCCCAGGGAATATGGTTAAGAAAATGGAAAATCTCAAAACCTTAGGCGCTCGAACCAATAAACAAATTGACGGGAAGTTTTTGGAAGATTAGCACCGCTGTTTTTTGAAGCTAAATGATTTTGAACGAAAAGCATTTGCCTCTTTTGTCTTTCCTCTCTTCAATTATTTAAAGTGGTTTGACAAAGCGTAATCGCAAAAAACGCAGAGCTCTACACCCTGCGTCTTCTGCGTTCTTTCAATACTGAAAGTCTTTCAGCATTTTTTATTTTCTACTTTTTAGTGACGAAGGTGACATAGGTTATGAATGAGGCTTTGAAAATAAATAAAAGTTTTTGAATCAAGCACATTTTAGTACGCCACGCTTTTTTACTTTTGAATTTTTACTTTTGAATTTTTTAGTATCCCTTCGCAATATCATCACCACGAGGGTCAGCTCCAGTTTGTCTTTTTCCGTCAGGAAGAATCAGAATATTTTCAACTCGCCCGATGTTGCCACGGACATGGATTTTATAGCCATCTTTCTCCAGATTTTTTCGAACCTCTTCGGAAATGGCTCTATCCTCTACATCAATCTGGTCAGGAAGCCATTGATGATGAAAGCGAGGCGCGGTAACGGATTCCTGTGCATTCATTCCAAAATCAATCACATTTAAAATGGTTTGGAAAACCGAAGTCATGATTGTTGAACCTCCCGGAGTACCGACAACCATAAATAATTTGCCATCTTTTTCTACGATTGTTGGCGTCATCGAACTTAGCATGCGTTTGTTAGGTTCAATCGCATTGGCTTTTCCACCCACTAAACCGTAAAGATTTGGAACGCCTGGCTTAACCGAAAAATCATCCATCTCGTTGTTGAGTAAAAATCCTGCTCCGGCAACGAACACACACGCGCCGTATGAACCGTTTAATGTTGTTGTTAATGAAACTGCATTTCCGTCTTTGTCAACGATGCTAAAATGAGTGGTTTGTTCGGATTCATATCCTGGGAAGTTCGTTGCTTTGACATCCGCACTTGGCGTAGCTTTCGATAGGTTGACGCCCAACATGCGCTGTTGGTTAAATGCCGAATCGATTAATTCATTCGCCGGAACTTTCCAGAAATCAGGGTCTCCCAAATGTGTTGCGCGGTCTGCATAAATCCTTCGTTCAGCTTCCACCATCACACGTACCGTGGAGTCGGACTGAAAGCCCCATTCTTTCAATGGATAATGTGCTACAGATTGCAATAAAGCAATCAAGGATGTACCACCGCTGGATGGAGGTGGCATCGAAATAATCTTGTGATTTTTATAGCTTCCCACTAAGGGATTTCGCCATACGGCATCGTAATTTTCTAAATCGCTTTTTGAAATAATTCCATTGCCACGCTGCATTTCTTTGACGATTAAATCGGCTGTTTCGCCTTTGTAGAATCCATCACGACCTTGGTCAGCGATGCGTTGCAAGGTGTTGCCAAGTTCTTTCTGAACAAATAAATCATCTTTTTTCCATTCGCCATCTTTAATGATCGCACTTCCTAAAGGATTTAGTTGTTGAAATTGCTCTTTGTGTTTGTTGAATTCTCCGGCTTGCATTTCTGTTATCGCAAATCCTTTGGTTGCTAATTCGATTGCTGGCGCAATCAACTCTTTCCAAGTAAGCGAGCCGTACTTTTTATGTGCTTCTTCCATTCCCGCTACAGTTCCCGGTACCCCGGCAGCAAGCTGGCCATACAGACTCAGATCCGTAATCGCATTTCCTTCTTTATCTAAATACATATCGCGCGTAGCGTTTGCTGGCGCTTTTTCTCTAAAATCCAATGCGTTGACTTCGCCGCTCTTATCGCGGTAAACCATAAACCCACCGCCGCCGATATTTCCTGCATTTGGATAAACAACAGCTAATGCAAATTGTACAGCAATGGCTGCATCGATCGCATTGCCACCTTTTTCTAAGATATCAACGCCAACTTGAGAAGCAATTGGATGTGCTGTCACTACTGCAGCTTGCGAAAATGTTCCTGTTGTATTTGGAACATTTGATGTTTTGCAACCTATAAATAGGTTGATGATTAAGAATATGGAAAGAAAAGTTCTTGTTGATTTTATCATATATATGCGATTGTTCATGTAAAGATTGATTCAATTCAGAACCAAAATTACTCATATTTACTTACTTTAATAAAGCTTCCGTCAAAAGGGTCAAGTTTTAGTCGATAAAGCTCTTTTGACGGCGCTCCGGCGGGAACCATTACTCCTACACCAATTGCTCCAAAACCTACGCCCATGGCAATTGAAGGTCCGATTATACTGCCCGCACTTACTGTTTCTAGCAGGTACCCGTCAAAAATATAATCATTGTCGACAAAAAACAATTGATAGGTTCCAAGTTTTGTGACTAAATAGGATTCATTTTCATAAGTGTATGCGTAGGCGTTTTTCCAGCTGATGGTTTTCTTTTTATTGTTCTCATCCAGGTATATGAACGCTTTAATATTTCCCTTTTTGTCCCGTTCGGCAAAAATTTCTTTGGACGGAACTTGATTTTTAAAACTTTCCCAATCCATAAAGACGCCGCTTACTAAATTTTTACTGGTATAAAGCGGCAACTTGCTTTTTAGAATCTCATTCAGATTGATTAGGGCATCTGCCGTCAGCTCCTCTTTTAACTTTGGTTCTAATTTGCAATTTTGGATAATAAAATCAGTAATCACTTGGCTAGACTTTTTGGTCAAGGCGCGAGTGACATCCATACCGCTGACCACAATCTTATCATTGATTTGAGCAATGGTGGAAAACTGTCCGTCATTATTTTCGTACAAGATCGCCCGAATATCAAAATATCCTTTTTCGGATAGCGAACCAGTTACTTCGGCTAAATCAAATTTAATCAACTGCAAGATTAATTTTCCATCTTGAGCCGTGGAATCAATCGCATTGCCGAAAAGAGTTTCAATTTGTTTAGTTATCGGCGTTAGTGGGACTACCAGCCTTTTTGCATTGAACATTCCTTTCTGAACAATACCCAAATCAGATTTCCGTTCCCTAGAATCATAGACACGAAGTTCATTGTACAGGCTGTTGGAAATCTTTCCTTCTGGAGAGAGAAGGTTATAGTCAACCGATTTTTCTTGCGCTTGCGCAAATAAAGAAAAAAAGACAGGTAAGACTAAAACAACAAGTAATTTTAGGAGCTTCATAATTTCGAATAAATTAAAAAAAGATACTTAAAATTATGAAAAATAAGGGAGAAATAAATTCCTCCCTTAAACTATTTTAAAGTGTTAAAGCCAATCTGGTGAAGGCATATCTTCCGTTGAAACCAAATTGCTGACCTGTTCTTGAGTATAGGAAATAACCAGCTCCTTGAAGACTGCTTCCGTCACGAACTTTGTCCGGATAAACATCAAATAGGTTGTTTGCACCTATTGTCCAGCGCAAGTTTTTGGTCAATTGATAACCAACACTTAAATCAGTAATTACTTTTGCTCCGAAGGTCTGCCTGTCCGCATCAACATTTGTTGCGCCTTCAACTTCTCCGAAATATACATTTCTTAAGAACACATTGAATTTATCCAATGTGTAATTAAACGATAAGTTGATTTTTTGACGAGGAACAGCAGATTCTAAATAAATTCTGCTTGCTTGGTCGAAATAGATGGATTCTTTACCCGCCAAAGTAGGTGATGCTTTGATATTACCCAAAATATTTGTTTTCACAAAAGTTCCTGATAAATCTGTGCGTAAAGTTCCTTTTCCTAAAGTTTCATTGTAAGTCAAGACTATATCAACGCCTTTCGTTTCCGTGTCGATTGCATTGGCAAAGAAACGAGCTGATGAAGCATTTGCTTGGCGCAATAATTCATAGATTTCACGGTCTTGGTCCGAAGCACCTGCTGCATTCGATCCTGTAAAGTTACCTGTGTAAACGACACGGTCGTCGATACGGATGTAGTAACCATCAACAGTTGCTTTGAATTTGCCGAAATTCGCAGTCAGACCTGCGCTGTATGAATTGGAAGTTTCTTGTTTTAACGAAGGAATGCCAAGCAATTGTGCAGGGCGGCTATCGTTTGTAAATGTTCCTGAATTGATGATTTCACCATCAATAAATAAACTAGATGTTGCATTGAAGTAGCGTTGGTGCAATGAAGGAGCACGGAACCCTGTACTTGCTGCTGCACGAACTGTGAATACATCATCAATTTTGTAACGTGAGCTAACTTTCCAGTTTAAAGTAGAACCGAAATCTGAATAGTTTTCGAAACGCAACGCTCCTGTCAATAACCAGCGCGGGGTAAAGTTAACTTCGATGTCTGTGTAAGCGGCAACGGATGAACGAGATTCATTCACTTCGTTATCTGGTCTAAATCCTCCAAAAGCTTGTGCACCCGAAGCATAGGGAGAACCATTTGCAGCAAACAATGTCTGTAAGTTTCCTTGTAGGTTTGGAATTAATATAGGGTCGCCATTTCCATCAACGCCTACTTGGATTGCTTTTCCATAATCCGCATAAGAAGCTTCTTCACCTGCTACGATTTTATAATTTTCATAACGATGTTCCAATCCGAAAGCAACGTTGATGCCTGCTAAACTTTGATCGAAAAATCTGTTGATGTCAAAGTTGGTCGTGTTTTGTACAAAACGATAGCCACCATCATCGAATGTTGTTGGCGAAGAAGTTAACATCGATGCGTTTAATGAGTTTTCTGTTTTGAAGTCGATGGAATTTCTCCCATAAGAGTTTGAGAAATCCGTATTCCATTCTCCGATTTTACCTTTGATCCCTGCCGCAAAAGATTGGTCGTAATTGTCCGTAACGATTAATGGTAAAAATCCCAATGGATAAATTTCGCTAATGTTTTGAGTGATTTGAGCCGGTTGTCTTCTAAATGCTGCGGATTGTCCGTTGCGATAATTTAATCCCCCGAAGGCATAAAATTCTGCATTTTCAGAAAGAGGCACAGATGAGTTGAAGAACAAAGCGCCACCACGTGTTTCAGCTTGTCCGATTCTTGAAACAAAATCTCCTCTCGTCAAACCGCGGCGATCTAATTCTTCGTCAGTAATATTTGCACCTGTTGGATTTGGATACAGCGTCGGGTTATTGTAATCAGAAAAAATCGTTCCTGTAAACTCTTTTTGTCTGTTTGTCGGCTGGCGATAATCATATGATCCAGAGAAATTAATGTATCCGCCATTTGTTCCGATTGGCAAACCGAAGTTCACATTGGCTTGAACACTTTGTCCATCAAAATTATCTTCGGCATTTTTGGAGGCGAATCCGCCATACGTTGCCGATGCGCGCAATTCTTGGACATTATCTTCTAAAATAATGTTGATTACTCCTGCGATCGCATCAGATCCATATTGAGCGGCAGCGCCATCACGTAGAATTTCAATTTTTTTAATTGCTGCTGTTGGAATGGCATTTAAATCCGTTCCTACTGAACCTTTTCCAAATGTTCCATTGATGTTAACGACGGACGTTGTATGACGGCGTTTTCCATTGATCAATACTAAAACTTGATCCGGGCCTAATCCGCGCAATGAAGCCGGATCAATGTGATCTGTTCCGTCAGAAATAACCTGTGTATTGGAATTGAATGAAGGAGCAACATAATTTAAAAGCTGGTTCAATGAAACCTGAGCTACATCTTTTGTCAATGCTTTGATGTCAATTATGTCGACAGGAGCAGTGGTTTCCAAATTGGATCTGGGCTCCGAACGGCTACCAATTACCACTACTTCGTCCAAAGAAGCAGATTGAAGATCAAAATTCAATACAGTTCCGCTTGCTTCCGCAATCAATTTTGTCAGCGATGAATAGCCAACATAAGAAACCGTGATGCTTTTTGTGTTTGCAGTTGCCGAAATGGAATAATATCCCTCGGTATTGGTTTGCGAAGAACTTCCATCATTTGATCGGACAGTTGCTCCAGCAATGGCTTCGCCATTTGCAGTCACGTAACCAGAAATGCTTTGGTTTTGGGCTTGGACGGATAGGGTAAATGCTACCGCCAAACCTAAGAGACTTAATTTTAATAAGACGTTTTTGTATATTTCTCTCATGTAATTTGATTTTAGTTAACAATAATTTCTGCAAATATATAAAATCTATTGATTAGGTAGTTTAAATTATTTCGATGATTTATAAACTTACTGTAAAAAACTATTATTTTTAAGAAAATTATTAAAGCTAACGTGAGTTCGGGATAAGAAAAAGTTTAAAATAGTTGGGATTTTAGACAAAAAAGGCTTGATTTTTGTATATAATTAGTTGACAACCAAATTATTACAATTATAAATCAAGCCCATGCTTAGAGATAAAGTTATTGAAATTTTCGTTAAGGTGGATGATTTCTGTAAAGAAATTCAGCCAATTTTGGAAGAAAAGCGAATCGAGGACAAAAAATTAGGTATGCGCAACCGTAAAACTGGACTTTGTCAAAGCGAAATGATCAGCCTTATGGTACTGTTCCATAACGGTCAGTTCACCAATCTGAAGTCTTTTTATGTACATTATGCTTTGCCGCATATGAAAGATCTGTTTCCCGGCCTAACAACTTATAACCGTTTTGTAGAACTGCAGCCCCGATGTGCCATGCTGTTTATGTTATTTGTAAAAATGCGCTGTTTGGGAAAAAGCAATGGCATCAATTTCATTGATTCAACGCACATCAAAGTGTGCCATAACAGAAGGATCCATCAGCATAAAGTTTTTAAAGATGTAGCCGAGCGTGGACAATGTTCAATTGGTTGGTTTTATGGCTTCAAGCTTCATCTGATAATCAATGACAAAGGGGATATTCTTTCATTTTACCTTACTAAGGGCAATGTAGACGACAGAAATCTAAAACATATGATGGATATGACCAAAGATATTTTCGGAAAACTGTATGGAGACAAAGGCTATATTTCTAAAGCAATGGCAGATATCCTTTGGGGAAATGGGGTCCAAATGGTAACAAAGCCAAGAAAAAATATGAAGGGAATGAACCTAAGCCAAACTGATAAAATTATGCTCAGAAAAAGAGCGATCATCGAGTGCGTGAATGATGAACTTAAGAATATTTGCAAATTGCAGCACACAAGACATCGCTCGGTAAACAACTTCTTGTTGAATATTTTAGGAGCTTTAGCGGCATACTCTTTTTTCCCTAAAAAGCCTTCTTTAAATATTCAGTTTGAGCAACAAGATAAACAATTATTCCTTGCTGCTTAAACCGAACTCACGTTAAAGCTATGAAAACATTTCTGACTATATTTTTTACTTTTTGCTTTATGGTTATATCTGCTCAGACGGTGCGCATACTGACATACAATATCCACCATGCAAATCCACCAAGTAAACCAGGGTTTATTGATTTGAAAGCTATAGCTAAGGTGATTAATGATGCAAAGGCAGATGTAGTCGGGATTCAAGAAGTCGATATCAAGGTGTCTAGATCTGAAATGCAAAATCAAGCTGAGCTATTGGCTGAATTAACTGGGATGGATTACTATTTTTCGAAAGGTATTAATTTAGAAAAGGGCTACTACGGCACATTGATTCTATCCAAGCATAAGATCGTTGGAAAAAGGCGCTACGATTTGCCGATGCCAGTGAAAAGTGAAAACCGTTCCTTAGCAATTGTGGATGTGGCATTGCCTAACGGCAAGGTCATTTCAGTAGCGAATACACATTTGGATTTGAAAGAAGAAAATAGGATTGAACAAGTGGAATACATCAATGAAACCGTGGATTTATACAGTAGGCCATTTATTCTTTTGGGAGATTTGAATGCAAAACCAGATTCAAAACCTATTCAGATTTTGGAAGAGCAATTTGTCAGAAATACCAAAACAAATAAGCCGACTAGTCCAAATGTAAATCCGCGAAATGAAATCGATTACATTATGCTTTCAAAAAATAGCAAATTTTCTTGGATAAAATATGAAGTCATTTCCGAAGAATATGCTTCAGATCATTTGCCTTTGCTCGCGGAAATCGAATTTGAATAGTTACTTCAATTTCTCGTTGTTTTGATGGCGATCTGCGTCTCTCTTGGTCTTCTTGTCAAGATTCTTTTGCAAAGCGTCGGTCAAATTGATTCCAGTCTGGTTGGCCAAACAAATTAAAACGAAAAGCACATCTGCCATTTCATCAGCCAAATTAACTTGTTCGTCTGATTTTTTAAACGACTGCTCTCCATATTGCCTTGCCATGATTCGGGCAACTTCGCCGACTTCTTCCATAAGCATAGCCGTGTTCGTGAGTTCATTGAAATACCTAACGCCAGTAGTTTTGATCCATTGATCGACGATTTCTTGGGCTTGTTGAATGGTCATGGTCTTGATTTTATTGTAAAATGAATTGTATAACGCTTTCCGCGAACCGTACAGGATGTTGGAATTTAATATGGTGTTGTGTTTCTTCGAAAATTAAATGAGAAACCAGATCGGGATTGTTTTTGGAAAATTTTAAATAATCCTCAGCGTAGGGCAATGGATCATTTTCAGACTGCGCTTCGAGTACTAGTGTCGGCACAGTTAACGGTCTGTTCAATTGATTCAGGCCTAGATTCAACAATGTACGCTGAAACAAAGAAGAATTTTCCGGACTTAAAATCATTTCCACAAAACGCTTCTTATCATCCATCCAATACAAAGACTCTTGCTCTTTATAAATCACAAATTCGCCGTTCTTATTTTTGTTGATAAAAGAGAGGTTCGTAAATGAATACTTTTTATCTGTGTAGGCATTTAACACTTGATACGCTTCCTGCTCACTTTGATAGTTCTGAAATAATTCTGCAGGCTTGTTTTCGATTTGTTCACTAATATAATTTGAAAGCCAATCTTTTGATTTTGTTTTTAAATTATAATGCAAGCCCATCAGGCCACCATCTTCTAAAATTAACGCGGACGTTTTCTCTGGATAGTTCTTGTAAAAAGCGGTTGCTAGGTAAGCTCCACGAGAAAATCCGCCGATAGTGACTTTGTCAATGTCTAGGTGATTTAAAAGTTGTGAAATATCATCTGCTAAATTGTCGACAGAAACTTCTGTCTCGGGAAATTTTGTTTTTCCGTGTCCGTAATAATCCACCGAAATAACATAGATGTTGTTTTTGGTGAGTTCGTTTACGATAGGCAGAATCTCATAAGCATTCGACAAACTTCCATGAAGCCAAAGGAAAGGAATGCCATTTGGATTGCCCCAAGTTAAGTAATGAAGATTGGTGTTTTTTGTGCTAAGCCAGCCTCCGTGCGCCTTTTCATAGTCCGTGTATTTCTTTTGGTCAATTAAAAATTGCTCAGCAATAGAATCCGATTGTGCAAAACTGAAAATAGGGGCTAAGAAAATGAGCAGGAAACTGAGTCGCATGGTTAAAAATTTTCTTTATCCTTTGTATTCATCACAATGGTGACTGGTCCATCATTGATCAATTCGATTTGCATATCTGCACCAAATATGCCCGTCTGGATGTTTTTATTTAACAATTGCGAAAGTGATTTTGCCATTTCCTCATACAGTGGAATTGCTTTTTCTGGTCTCGCTGCGCGAATAAAGGATGGGCGATTCCCTTTTTTGGTTTGGGCGAATAAAGTGAATTGAGATATCAATAGAATATTTCCATCGACATCCACTATTGATTTATTCATCAATCCATTTTCGTCGGAGAAAATCCGAAGATTAGCGATTTTCTGCGCCAGCCAATTGATGTCCTCTTCCGTATCTTCGTTTTCGATGCCTAGCAATACAAGTAAACCCTGCTGGATTTTACCCGTGAATTTTTCATCTACTTTGCAAGAGGCTTTACTGACCCGTTGAATAACTGCGCGCATTTAGATTTATTATTTTGAAAATTAGAATTTTAATAAGCTTTTAGACAAGTTGAATGTATTCGTCTTCAATCTTAACACTGAAATTAATATCGGCCTTTAAGGCCTTAAAAACTTTCAGAATGGTATCTATGGTTGCACTATTGGTACTGCTTTCCAATTTTGAAATTTGTGATTTTTGTACGCCAATTAATTTGCCGAGTTCTTCTTGCGTTAAATTTCTCTCTAATCGTGTGGCTTTAATCATCCTGCCTAAGATATCCATGCTCAGCTTATACTCATACTCATCTCGTTCCGTTGTCCCAAGATTACCTATATACTTGTCTTTCATTTCAGAAAGCGAATAAGCTTTTAAAATTTTATCTGCCATGATTGTGCAATTTAACTATTCTTAAAATAATGTTCTCTGATTTTTTGAGCTTTAGCAATTTCCTTTTTCGGAGTTTTTTGATCTTTCTTGACAATCCCATGTGTAGCAACCACAAGGGTATGAGTTTTTGTTCGTTTGTCCCAAAATGCAAAAAGCCGATATTGATTTCCCATATGCTGAGCTCTAAATTCCCAGATTTCTCCATTTAGCTTTTTCAAAAGTTTAGGGTCATTAGTTTGCTCAGCAAGGTCAACATGATAAAGTATTTTTTTGACAGCTTTTTTGTCAAGTTTTGCTAAGAAATTAGCAGCTTCTTCCAAAAATTTGGTCTCAAAATATTTCACCTCAAAAATTTTATTTTAAAGATAAATAGAGTTTCCAAAAATGGCAACTATTTTTATTAAAATCTAATATTCAATCCAAGCAAGAAGTTTGTTGTTGCTTGTGGATAATAGAAATTGAATGATTTGCGGTCATTTCCATCCATGTATCCCCATGTGTAACCGCTGGTTTCATATTTTTCATTAAATAAGTTATTGATGCTAAGATTTAGATCTGCATTTTTAATTCCTAATACGCTGAACGAATAGATTGCTCTTAGGTTATTAACAAAGAATGCATCAATGCTTCTTTCTTTGCTCGATGTGTTGTCTAAATATTGGCGAGAAACGTATTTTGATGCCAAAGCAAATTCCAAAACAGGAACAGGTTTGTACGAAAATTCATTCGAAAGAATGGTTGATGGCGATAATGCAATGTCGGTATCCCCGTGTTCAATCAGGGTACCGCCAAAATCTTCAACAAAGTCTTTGATTTTATTTTGGCTGATGCCCGCTGTGGCTTTCCAAAGAAATTTAGCAGATATCGCATAAGCTGCGTCTAACTCAAATCCAGCTCGGTAACTGTTCGGGATATTCATGCGCAATGTTGATCCAACATCGTTCAATGCGCCGGTCGGAATCAGTTGATCTTTGTAGAACATACCATACAAGTTCGCTCCAATGTTTACTTTTTCATTGCGGATTCGGTAGCCGATCTCAATGTCCTGCATTTTTTCGGGTTTTGGGTTGTTTCCTTCCAAATCGACAAAGTCATTCCGAACAGGCTCTTTGTTTGCATAAGCATACGAAGCATAGACATTTGATTTTTCGTCGATCAAATATGTAAATCCTACTTTGGGATTAAAGAAATTAAAAGTTCTGTCGAAGTCTAAGCCTTTAACTTTATTGTCGTCACCGACAACTGAATAATTGATGTGCCTAAATTGCAGATCAGCAAAAAGCAACAGGTTATTTAATTTGTAGTCAGCTTTGATAAAACTATTGAAATCTGTTTTCTTAGCATGATTTAAATAATATTTATCAGTTAAAAAACTTGTTGAAGCATATTCTGCCCAAATGATCTCGCCATAATGATCGCCTTTGTATTCGTTGTAAGCCCCGCCAACAGTAAACTTTAGGTTCTCTGAAGGATTGTAGTTTACGGAATAGGTCGTTCCGTAGAAGTGGTTGTCCAACCATCTTCTTCTTACTAAATCAGTCGTTTTTACGGTATCGGAACCGAATATCACATTCGCTAATCCGTATTCAGATAGCTTATCATCCTCTCTAAATTCTTCATAATATCCTGCTCCGCGAGTATAATGGAGCGCTACATTGAAGTTGATTTTTTCATTGATAAAATTGCTGTAGTGCAATTGATGGTGGGTCTGCGTATAGTTATCGGTTTGATTGTCGTACAAATATTTATTGTAAGTTCTTCCCGCATTCAACAAGTTTTCCGTTTCCTGATTCGTGTAGCCTTCTACTGCAGCATATTCGCGCATTCCCGCTTCATCGTTTGTCAGTCGCGGCTCTGGCGTACCATACCAAGCCTGATAAGTTTTTTCTTTTCCAGAAAACACAATTGCCTTTAAAACGTGCTTGTCAGAATAGTATCCACCATCAACATAAAAAGATTTTAAATCGGATGAAGCACGGTCTATGTAGCCATCGCTCACGATTCGTGATAGGCGGGCATTGAACGCAAATTTATTGTCCAAAAGACCTGTTCCAACTTTTAGGGTGTTTTTCCACGTGTTGTACGAGCCGAATGAATTGTTTAGCTCAGCGTATGGGTTTTCTTCCAATGTGGTCGATTGTATGTTGATTGATGCTCCAAATGAACCGGCTCCATTTGTGGAAGTACCTACGCCTCTTTGAATCTGCATATTTTCTGTAGAAGAAAGAAAATCAGGTAAATTGATAAAAAATGAACCCATACTTTCTCCATCATTTAGCGTAATGCCATTCAAGGTTACATTGATCCTCGCATTATCTGATCCACGTATTTTCATATTTGTATAACCAACGCCTGCTCCAGCATCAGAACCGATGACGACAGAAGGTGTTTGATCTAATAAATAGGGTATGTCCTGGCCAAGATTATTTCGGCGAATTTCTTCGTTGCTTAAGTTTTTAAAGGTTGTTGCCGAATTGTTTTTTGCCCGAGTGGATTGAACCAGAACTTCATCCATTTCGATTGTAGCAGGAATCAATTGGACGGTTAGGCTTTGATTTCCATCAATGTTAAGCGTTTTTTCTAGCTTTTGATAACCAACGAGCGAAACTTTTAAGAGGGATTTTCCATTAGGTACATTCTCAAATACCACTAATCCTTGATCAGAACTTTGTTTTCGGTTGTTCGGGTTTTGGCCCAGCTGCGCATTCGCCCCAGCTAATGTTTTTCCATTTTCAGTTTGGATAGAAACTGAAATTTGATTTTGTGCTGTTGCTATTAACGAAAATAACAGCAAAAAACCGCTGATGCATACTTTAATCATCATTAAAAAAAATAAAAAAATAATAAGTTAAACATATTGTTGCAAGGGGTTACAACAACTTTTAATAATTTAACTAACCTTCCCTCCGCCAGCATTATCTGGATCAGGTGCGTATTAACGAGTAATACCGGGTATAATCTCAGCCTTTTTTCGTGTTATTAAAAAAAACAAGGCACCCCCATTGATGGGTCAAATATAATCATTAAATAATAATCACTAAATTTAAATTTGAAATAAGTTTTTAAATTATACAATAATTCTTGTTAAGTTTGTGTCTAACAAACTGAATTTTCAGTTTCAGTTGTGTTAAATGTCCATTAAACTAGATTTAAAACATCGAGGATAATAGGCACAACTTAAACTTTTTACTAATTACATGATCAAGTATTACTCAGCAGATTTTATATTGCCAGTAAACGCTCCTGCGATGAAGCAAGGCGTCGTGGCAATCGATGAAAGTGGTGTCGTTCAAGGCGTCTACCATAGTCACAGCCCCGAGGTTGAAAAAGTAAAAATTAAAAAACTAAATGGGGTTTTGGTCCCAGGTTTTGTTAATGCCCACTGTCACCTTGAGTTATCTCACCTAGAAGGCAAGATTGATAAAGGCAACGGATTGATAAGTTTCCTGTCAGAAGTGATGGAAAAACGTGAATCTAAGGAAAGCAAAATCGTCGAAAAGATGATTGAGGCAGACAAGAAAATGTTTGAAAATGGAATTCAAGTTGTTGGAGACCATGTGAATACAGCGATTTCTGCTCCGATTAAAGAGAACAGCAAAATCAAATACCACACTTTCGTGGAGATTATTGCGCTGAAAACGGAAGATGGCCAGGAGAAAATCGACGAAGCAAAAGACGTTGAATTTAATTTTGACCACGCTCACTCTTCGATCACGCCACATGCGCCATACAGCTGTTCTAAAAACACGTTCAAACTATTCAAACGCGCAGTTTCTGACGACAATATCATTAGTATTCATAATCAAGAAAGTGAAGAAGAAAATAAATTGTTCCGTTATAAAAACGGAGAATTTATTGATTTCTATGATAAATTGGGCATTTCAATGGACGATTTCAAAGCTCAGGCGAGAAATTCAATCCAGTCGTACCTTCCTTATCTCCCAATTAACAATAAGTTAATTTTGGTTCACAATACTTTTACTTCATTAAAGGATTTAGACTTCGTAGATCGCATGAATAGAGATATTATTATCTGTATGTGCCCTAAGTCTAATTTGTTTATAGAAAATAAATTACCTAAAATTCAAAATTTCGCACAAGATAACCGCAGAATTGTAATCGGTACTGATAGTTTGGCATCAAACAATACATTAGATATTCTTGAAGAATTAAAAGCAATCCATAAAGAATTCCCAGAGTTAGATTTCAAACAAACAATCAAATGGGCTACTTTGAATGGTGCTGAAGCTTTGAATTTAGAGAAAGAGTTTGGGTCTATTGAAGTTGGTAAAAAACCAGGTCTAGTGTTGTTAAAAGGGATGAAAAATCTTCAATTAACTCCTGATGTGAAGCTTCAGCGAATAGTATAGAACTTATCCCATTTTGTTTATTATTTTTGTAGCAGATGAAACATTGGAACATTCTAATATCGGGTAACGTTCAAGGAGTCTATTTTAGATTTACGACAAAAGCAGTAGCAGATCAGCTAGACGTAAAGGGTTTTGTGACCAATAAGCCTGACGGAAAAGTATATGTAGAAGCAGAGGGCGATCAATTCGCCCTCGATTCGCTTCTTGAATTCTGTCATGAAGGGTCAGACCGAGCGGAAGTAGAACATGTAGAAGTAGAAGAAGCCGAACTCAAAGGCTTTAAGAACTTTGAAGTCATCAAAAAAGTAATCTAAGTAACCGTGTCGGGCGTTAAAAAATTTATAAGCGATACCGTTATTTATGGATTAAGTACCATCATTTCTAGAGTACTTAATTTTCTGTTAACCCCATTTATTGTTCGGCAGTTTCCAAATCCTTCGATTTTTGGAACATTCACCCTAATGTATGCTTGGAGTTCATTCGTCAATGCCCTTTTGGCGTTTGGAATGGAGACCACCTATTTTCGATTCATCCATAAGGTAGAACCCCAAGACAAGCAAAAAGTATTTAACAACAGCTTTATTGTTATTCTTTTTACGTCAATTATCTTTCTTATTACGGTGTTAACGTTTACTGATTCCATCGCCAGCTGGTTGAGCGATGGAATGGATGTGCATGAGTACGCAATGTATGTCAAGTATTTTGCGTTTATCTTGGCAGCTGATGCGCTCGCAATCATCCCGTTTGCAAAAGTCCGAGAAAATGGAAGGCCATTTCGCTACGCCATTATTAAACTAGTTAATATTGTTACCTACGTTTCGACTTCTCTTGTGCTGATTGCGGGTGTACCTATGTTGATTGAGTATTTTCCATCCACAATAACTTTTTTCAGCTGGTATCAGAATGGCTGGATCGGCTACATCTTTGTTGCTAATTTGATTGCTAGCGCTGTGACGCTAATCATGCTATTGCCAGAGATATCCACGTTTAAATTTAAGCCTGAAAGAAAACTGATTTCTCAAATGGTGCATTATTCATGGCCGATTATTTTGGCGAATATTTCATTTATCATAAATGAAAATTATGACAAAATGTTCTTTACAAAGCTCAACCCTAGCACACAAGGCCAGACGGATTTTGGTGTTTATGGTGCCGTCAGTAAAATTGCTATCTTCTTGAATTTGTTTATTACGGCTTTTCGATTGGGTGCCGAGCCTTTTTTCTTTTCATACGCGAAGGAAGAAAATGCGAAAAGTGTCTACGCTAGAATCATGGAGTATTTTGTGATTGCAATGGTTATAGGCATGGTTGCGATTTCAGCTAATCTAGATTGGCTGAAGTATTTTGTAGGAAGTGATGAGAGTCCATTGTATTGGACAGGATTATTTATTGTTCCTTTCATCTTATTTAACTTCGTTCTGCTGGGGATTTATTCCAATCTTTCTATTTGGTACAAACTGTCTGACCAAACCAGGTATGCGCTTTATATTTCAGCTGTTGGAGCCGTTTCTACCATTGTTTTATGCTATTATCTGATTCCAGAATATTCGTATGTCGGAGCTGTATTTGCAACCACCGTTGCCTACATTTTAATGGTCGGCCTTTCCTATTTCTGGGGACAGAAGAAATATCCGATTCCTTATAAAACGGTTAAAATTCTAGCGTACTTGCTTATCGGAGTTGTTCTTAGCTGGGTTTGTTACGGTGTTCTAAATAGCAATTTCTGGCTTTGCAATTTAGTCCTTATTGCTTTTGTTGGCGCAGTGATTTATTCGGAAAGAAAGATGATTCTCCCTATTCTGAAAAGAAGGAAATCTATTTAGACAGTTTCTAGCTCAAATTTATCTTTTATTTCTTCCAGAACTTCTTGTATTTCTTCGATGGTTTGAAGCGTAACCAATTTCATGCGGTATTCTTTAAAATCCGGAATTCCTTTGAAGTAATTCGAATAGTGTCTTCGCATCTCAAAAATCCCTAATTTATCGCCTTTCCATTCGATCGACTTTGTTAAGTGCGTTCTGCAAACTTCTACACGTTCTTCGATGGTAGGCCCTTCTAACCGTTCGCCAGTGGCAAAAAAATGTTTGATTTCCCTGAAAATCCAAGGATAACCGATGGAAGCGCGTCCGATCATGATGCCATCTACTGCGTATTCTTTTCTCCATGCCGCAGCTTTGTCTACAGAATCGACATCGCCATTGCCGAAAATAGGAATATGGATGCGTGGATTTTTCTTAATATCGCGAATCATTGTCCAATCCGCTTCGCCTTTATACATTTGAGCACGTGTACGACCGTGGATAGATAGTGCCTTAATGCCAATGTCTTGCAAACGCTCCGCAACTTCATCCACATTTTTTGTGCTGTCATCCCAGCCTAAGCGTGTTTTAACAGTGACTGGTAAATGGGTTGATTCGATAACCGCTTTGGTCATTGCGACCATTTTATCAATATCTTGCAATAAACTCGCACCTGCGCCACGACAAGCAACATTTTTTACAGGACATCCATAATTGATGTCAATTAAATCGGGGCCAGCTTGTGAAGAGATTTCAGTCGCTCCGCGCATAGATTCGATTTCTGAACCAAAAATCTGTATGCCAATCGGGCGTTCGTATTCAAAAATATCCAATTTTTTTCGCGACTTTGCTGCGTCGCGAATCAATCCTTCTGACGAAATAAACTCAGTATACATCATATCAACCCCATTTTTTTTGCACACAAAACGGAAAGGCGGGTCGCTTACATCCTCCATTGGAGCAAGTAATAACGGAAATTCCCCTAAATCAATATGTTCACCAATTTTTACAGACATGATGCAAAGATAGAAAAGTAAAAATTAAAAAAGAATGATGTGCTAACTAGTACATTACATTCGAAAAACATTTCATAACCAATACCACTTCATTTGCTCAGCTCAATCACTTCCATAGCCCTTTCTAACCAAGCTCACTCACAAATTCCTGAATTGATTTTCCTGGATTATCAGTTTTCATAAAATTTTCACCTATTAGAAAACCATTAAAGCCTGCTTCTTTTAGCTGTAAAATAGTTTTTGGGTCAGAAATTCCGCTTTCCGATACTTTTAGAAACTGTGCTGGAATTTTATTGACCAAGTCATAAGAGTGCGCTAAGGAAACGCTAAAATCATTTAAGTTTCTGTTATTCACTCCAATTGCATCGATGTCGTCAAAAATACTTCGATTTAGTTCTTCTTCATTATGCACTTCCAACAATACATTCAGCCCTAAAGACTTTGCATAAGCGGAAAATTCTTTGATTTCATCTGGATAAAGACAAGCGGCAATCAATAAGATTATATCTGCTCCGTAAGCCTTTGCTTCTGCAATTTGATATTTATCAATGATAAATTCCTTTCTCAGCAATGGAATGGTAAGGGCTTCGCGGGCTTCAGATAAATCAGCCAAAGTTCCGCTGAAAAATGCATTGTCCGTCAAAACCGAAACGGCTGAGGCTCCAGCAAGTTCATACGCAGTTACTACTTCTGGTACAGAAGACTTATCATTAATGATTCCTTTAGATGGAGAAGCGCGTTTATATTCTGCGATGATTCCAGTTTTATTTTGATCTAACATGCTGTCTTTTAAAGAGTAGCATGCTCTTGGAAATAGAGGGTATTCGTAAAGTTGTTCCAAAGAAACTTCCTCTTTTGCTTTAGCAACTTCTGTTTTTTTATGGTCAACGATTTTATCTAAAATAGTCATTTTAATTTTTTCTGAATTTGATAAGTGTTTCTGAAAATGTCAGTCTCCGCATTAGGGAGTTTTTAACCAGTTTTCAATTAAAATTTTTCCATTTTCTGTCAATATCGATTCTGGATGGAATTGCATTCCTTTGACATCCAAAGTCTTATGGCTTAAAGCCATAATGGTTCCATCTGCGTCTAATGCTGTTATTTTTAAAGTTTCTGGCAAAGTGGATTTTTCAACAGCCCAAGAATGATACCTGCCTATTTTAGATTCTTTTGGGAAGTTCTGGAATAGTTTTTCAGAATTGTCCGTGATGACGATATCTGTCGCCACACCGTGCAATGGCTTCTCCATATTGAATAATGAACCGCCAAATACCTCCGCTATCGCTTGTTGGCCCAAGCAAATTCCTAAAATGCTTTTCGTATCCGAATATCGTTTTATGAGTGGCATTAATAATCCGGCTTCTTCCGGTATTCCCGGGCCGGGTGATAATAAGATTTTATGGTAGGCATCTACGTCTTCCAAGTCGAATTTGTCGTTCCTCCAAACTTCATAATCAGCATTTAACTCTTGTAATAGATGAACTAAATTATACGTAAAAGAATCATAATTATCTATTACTAGTACTTTCTTGTTATGCATGTTTTTCGTGGTTGTTTCTTCTGAGGTATTATTTTTGTCGTCAGAATTCTGAGCGGGGCTTGTATAGTCAAATACAAGACCATCAGTTCCTAACTCAGCTTCATTTTGATCCATAATGGCTTGCTGTTTAGCTAAGTATCTATTCTTTAGCTGCAAAAGCTCTTCAATGCGCTCCTCTATTGTTTCAATGGATGACTGTGTGTGCGAAATTTTTTCGCAAAATTCTAATGGGCGTATCATAGGGTTTCTGCAAGTTCTAATGCTTTTCTCAAAGCGGCAATTTTATTATTTACTTCTTGTAATTCCATTTCTGGATCCGAATCAAGGACGATCCCACCGCCTGCTTGATAATGCAGGGTGTTTTCTTTGCTTAAAAACGAGCGGATCATAATCGCATGGTTAAAATCTCCATTGAATCCCATGTAGCCTAAGGCTCCTGAATAAAATGAGCGTTGCTGTTCTTCATACCGATCGATTAATGTCAACGCCATGTGTTTCGGTGCGCCAGAAAGTGTTCCTGCAGGAAATGTATCGCCCACGATATCGAAAGGATTGGCACCTTCTTTCAATTTTCCGGTGACTTTCGAAACCAAATGGATAATATGGGAATAGTACTGAGGTTCCATGTAGGATACAACTTTGACATCCGTGCAATGTCTGCTTAAATCATTCCGCGCTAAGTCAACCAGCATCACGTGTTCGGAAGTTTCTTTTGGATCTTTTCGTAGTTTTTCAGCTATGATCTGATCATCATCCATATTTCCAGTACGTTTAAATGTGCCCGCTATCGGATAAATGGTTGCTTCATTTTTATGAATACGCAATTGTGCTTCCGGAGATGATCCGAATAGTTTAAAGTCCCCATAATCGAAATAAAATAGGTAGGGCGAAGGATTAATTGAACGTAATGCCCGATAGACATTGAATTCATCGCCTGAAAATTTTGTTTTGAACGCTCTTGATGGAACGATTTGAAAGACATCTCCTCGTTGGATATGCTGTTTCATTTTTAGAACCAGTTGTCTATGTCCTTCATCCGTCCGGTTAGAAGTCTCTTCGCTTTCTCTTCTGAAATCATATTCTGGGAAATTTTTGTTTTGGATCAAGAATTCCAAACGCTCCATTTCGCTTTTTTCATTTTCAAGAAGATTTTCAAAAATATACAGTTGGTTTCTGAAGTGGTCAATTGCGATTACGTATTTATAAACCGCATACTGAAGCAATGGGATATTTCGTGATGAATCTGCTTTAGTGACCAGTTTTATGTCCTCAAAATGTTCAATCGATTCAAAAGTAAAATACCCAAAAAGACCATTTGAAATCACGGATACTTCATCGATAACATCGTTTTCAAATGATTTTCTAAAACTTGTGATTTCTTCCCTCAGATTATTTTCCAACATATTTTTATGGATAACTTCCTCATTTGGATATTGGATCTTCAGGTCGTTCTGGAGCAATTTAATACTAGCGATATCTTGACAGCAAATATAGCTGATGTTGTTATCACGATTCTGATATTCTGAACTTTCTAGTAATAAGCTGTTCGGAAAAGTGTCCCTTAACCGCAAATAAATACTAACCGGCGTTGTCGTGTCCGCAAGTATTTTTTTGTGAGTAGTTTTAAATTTAAATCGCATAAAAGTCAAATAATTTTCAATTATAATAAAAAAGCCCGACGATTAGATCGTCAGGCTGATTCTGATTGGATTTTGGTTGATTATTATTCTTGAATTACTACCATACCAACAACAGATGCTGACGCAATTGAATTGTGCCACCACCAGTTTGTAGTTGTAAGTAATTTGTTAGTAAACATATATGGATACAAATCTAAGATTAATTTTCTTTCTTCAAACTTATTTTTGCAAAAAGTCTAAAGAAAAACCGTTTTTTCAATCGTTTAATAAGTCGGGTCTTCTAGCTAGTGTTCGCTCAAGCTGCTGTTGGTCCCTCCATGCTGCTATTTTCGCCTCATGGCCGCTTAGTAAAATTTCTGGTACTTTGTGCCCTCGCCAGTCTGCGGGCCTTGTATAAATAGGAGCATCCAATAGCCCATCCTGAAAAGAATCAGATAAAGCCGAGGTTTCGTCAGATAACACGCCGGGAATCAATCTGCTAATGGCATCTACCACGATCGCTGCCGGAAGTTCTCCGCCAGACAGCACATAATCGCCTACAGAAATTTCTTTTGTGACAAAAATATCCCGGATTCGCTGGTCAATTCCTTTATAATGACCACATAAAATTATTAGATTCTGTTTTGTGGATAAGCCATTGGCAATTTGCTGGTTCAAAGTTTCCCCATCAGGCGTCATGTAAATGATTTCATCATAAGCGCGTTCGCTTAAAAGCTTCTCAATGCATAAAGCAAAAGGCTCGATTTGCATCACCATTCCCGATCCGCCCCCGTAAGGATAATCATCCACGCTTTTTTGTTTGTTCTTCGCGTAATCCCGAAGGTTGTGCACATGAATTTCAACTAAGTTTTTGTGTTGCGCACGTTGAAGGATTGAGTGCGCGAAAGGACTTTCTAACAAAGCGGGCAAAACAGTGATAATATCAAATCTCATGTTCAAAGGTAAGGAATAAAATATTTCAATTTTAGATTGGCCACGTTTTCATTTAGTTTATTAATATTAAAATACAACAAATTTTTTGTTAACTATTAAGAAAGTAAAATTATGCATTTTTAGCTTTATTTTACTTATATATCTTTATGGTTATTCAAATATCGTATATTTTATAGAATTGTTTTGTTACGATATGCTTGTCTTTGTGTCCTAAAATCTTTATCTGGATGCGTTAATTTGTGGTTTTAGTTTTAATTGTCAATTTAAAGCAGTGCTTCTTTAGTTTTTTTGTTTTCGATAATATATTTGTGGTATTGCTGAGTTAAAAGCTAATTATTTACCTACTAATTCAGCTTATCTATTAACTAATTAGACATGTACCAATATGAAACAAAAACTACTCAGTGTCTTTGTGCTCTGTATGCTACTGATTGGGGCATCTTATGCACAAACCAAACAGATCCGGGGAAAAGTTACCTCTGCAACTACCGGTGAGCCTATCGCAGGGGCATCCGTCTTGATTCAAGGAACGAATCAGGGCACACAAACAGATGCTAACGGAGATTTTTCTATAACCTTTCCCAGCACCTCAACGCATTTAGAAATCAGATACATTGGATATCTAACTCAAACATTTGCCGTAGGTAGCAGGAATTTTGCAGAAATTAGGTTGTCGGTTGTAGAGAATAGTCTCGAAGAAGTTGTTGTGACGGGGGCCGGTTTGACGGCTCAAAGAAAAGCAATAGGTAATGCTCAAACTACAGTCAAAAGCGATGATATTTTGCAAGCAAAGCCAATGAATGTCGTAACAGGATTAACGGGTAAAGTTCCTGGCTTGGTGGTTCAGGGAGTAAGCTCCGGAGTTAATCCAAATTATCGGGTAGTACTTAGGGGGATGCGTTCATTGACAGGTAACAATGAAGCTTTAATCGTTGTAGATAATGTTATTGCTCCTTCCTCGATATTGGGAAATTTAAATCCAGACGATATAGTTGATATCACAGTTTTAAATGGCTCAGGCGCAGCTGCCTTGTACGGTTCAGCAGCTTCCAACGGGGCATTAATTATAACTACTAAGAAGGGTAAGTCTTCTGAAGGTTTTGAAATAAATTTGGAAAACTCGTCGATTTTCGAAGAAGTAAGTTTTCTTCCGCAAGTTCAAACGCTTTTTGGTTCGGGATCAGCGGCAGATTTTCCAGTTTACGTTCCGTATGAAAACCAACAATATGGACCCGCGTTTGACGGCTCAATAGTCGAAATCGGAAGCCCACTGGAGGACGGAAGTATTCAGACTGTCCCTTATGTATATAGTAGTGGAAAGGACGACTTTTGGGAACTGGGTTATAATAATCAAACAAGCCTATCTCTTTCTAGTAGATCTGAAAAGAGTAGCTTTCACCTTGCTGGACAATATCTGCAGGCTACCGGAACTGTTCCCTTTGATAAATACAATAGAGCGACTGCGAGAGTAAGTGGAGTAAACAACATTACAGACAAACTAACATCTACTTACTCTGCATATGTAGCTCAAAATAACTATGACATTACCTCAGAAGCTGACTTGGTGTACGAATATGTTTTAAATACCCCAGGGCAGATCCCATTAACGGATTATGAAGACTTTATAAACAATCCATTTGCAACACCAGATGGGTATTTTAACATGTATTATAACAATCCATACTTTGTTGCAGCAAACAATAGAAACCTGACTAAAAATAATTATCTCCTAGGGAATATTGAACTAAAATATAATCCAACAAATTGGTTGGATGTTTTGGGAAGGATCGGGTATACGTCCTCTTATCAGAATAGAAAGTTGACTAGTGGGGTTTACTTGTACTCAGATTATTCTAAGACATTGCCATCAAGTTATAAAGACGAGGATTTATTAGGATCTGTAGAAGACGAATTTTCGTATAATACTAAGTTGGTCACTGATTTTATTGCGCATGCAACACACACAAATTATGAAATTAAATTCGATTACACCGCAATAGGCCAGTATATCCAAAATCAGTATTCGATGGTCAACGCGGCGGTAGAGGGCCTGGCGGTACCAGACTTATATAATTTAGATAATAGTTTAAATAACGCAGAAGTTGAAGGTCCGCGATATTTGGCGCGAACGATTGGTTTGGCAGGGAAAATTGATCTAGCTTACAAAAACTTTTTATTTCTTTCCCTTACAGGAAGAAATGACTGGACTAGTATTCTAGACCCTGGAAATAGATCATATTTTTATCCATCTGCCTCGTTATCATTTGTCCCAACAGATGCATTTGCTGCCTTGAAAAACGTCAACGCTTTGGATTTTCTAAAATTAAGAACAGGTTGGTCTAGAGTTGGGCAAGTTAACTTAGGTAATGCAACCGATTTTGGAGCATATTATTTAGAGCCAACTTTTTCGCAAGGTTCAGGATATCCTTATGATGGTATTGGTGGTCACAGTTGGTAACGATTTAGTGCAAGAGGGATTAAAACCAGAAATAACGACTTCGTTTGAAGTCGGTTTTGAATCTTCTTGGCTTAATAATAGAATTAGTGCTGATTTTACATATTACAATAATAAGACAGTAGATAATACAGTTTTAACCGGGGTTTCAACGACAACTGGATTTAGTGGGTATTTGACTAACGCAGGAATTACCTCTGGGTACGGAATCGAATCTAAATTGGCAGTAACGCCCTATAGATCGAACAGCTGGGATGTTACATTAGGAGGGAATTACGCATACATGGAAAATAAGGTTGTAGAAATATCAGATAATTTGGAGGTTTTAAGTTTGGGTGGATTTAGCGATTTAACAGGATCTTATGCCGTAGCGGGCGAAAATTTTCCTGTTATTATGGGAACTGCATATTCTAGGGATCCTCAGGGGCGTATAATTGTAGATGCAATAACTGGATATCCAACTTCGGACGGGACGCTCCAGGTGTTAGGAGATGCTGCGCCAAATCACATATTAGGCTTAACATTAGATATCCGTTGGAAAGATTTGTCCTTCCACACATTAGCTGAATACAGAACAGGTAATGAAATTTATAATGCTGGTGGAACAACTTTTGATTTTACAGGAGCAGGTGTCAATACAGTGGCCTATAATCGAGATAGGTTTGTAATTCCTAATTCTGTTTATTGGGATGAGGCATCTCAATCTTACGTTGAAAACACCAATGTTACGGTTAGAGATGGGGGAGCAGGTTACTGGACTATGGGAGATCCTAGAACAGATATAGCCGAAAACTATGTGACCTCTGCAGCATTTTGGAAAATTAGAGAGATGTCACTTACATACCGAGTTCCTGCATCCTTTTTAAAAAGCCAGAAAGTTATTAAAGCTGCAAAAGTCAGTTTACAAGGTAGAAACTTATTTTTGTGGACACCAGCATCAAACGTTTATACAGATCCGGAGTATTCAGCAGCAAACTCATTATCTAATGGAAATGCAATTGGTTTGACAAGTTTAAGTCAAACACCACCCTCAAGATACTACGGATTTTCAATTGGTTTAACTTTTTAAAATAATATCATGAAAAATATAAATTCCATATTTCTGTTGCCTTTAATGCTTTTTACTTATTCATGTAGTAGTATTTTGGATATCAACGAGAATCCAAACGAGCCTACGGAATCAACCCCAGAGTTAGTATTTCCTCAGGCGTTAGTGTCAACAGCAGCGCGGGTTCCAGCTTATAGCAATTACGGGGGTAGAACCGTTGGTTATATAGCTAATGGAGGTGGGGTAAGCGGCTGGGGGTCATTTATTTCATACAACTATACAACTTCTGACTTTGACGAATTATTTCAAGATACCTATAATACTTTGGAAGATTTACAATACGTCATTAACACGACAATAGATGACCCTTCTAGGCAAGATTATCGATATGCATGCGAAATATTTAAAGTTTACAATTTTATAAATTTAGTAGACACATATAACAATGTTCCTTATTCGGAAGCTTTGCAAGGCCTTGAAAACCTCACGCCAGCTTATGATAATGCGGAAGATATTTATAAAGATTTGGGAGACGAATTAGATGAAGCTATTTTGTATTTTTTAGATAATGAAATGTCTGGTTCGTTCCAAATCTCAGATTTCTTGTTTCACGGAGATCCAACAAAATGGGCTAAGTTGGCAAATACCCTCAAGTTAAAATTGATCATCAAGGCTAAAGATAAAGTGGATTTCACTACAACATCAATGAACAGTGTCGGTTTTATTACAGAAGATGTTATTGTAAATCCGGGATATACTAGAGCTGACGGAAAGCAAAATCCAACTTGGAATAGATGGGCTTATGACTACGCAGGCAATGTCGCTGCTGGGGCTAATCAAGTAGTTCCGACACCGTACATAATGGCTTTTTTTAACGGATCTAAGCTAAGTGATAATGCGAGAGCTGTGCTGTTTTTCAAGTCGGGAACTTCTACTGGTACTAATCAGTTGGGGTATCAACAAGACGATGCGGCTCAGGGCTTAAGTCCAAGTTGTTGGTTCGTGGGATCGAATGTTACTACCTACTCACAAGTTGGTGTTTTAAAAGGGCCCGCTGCTGGTCAGCCGATTTTTTTGTTGTCTGAAAGTTTCTTTCTCCAGGCTGAGGCAGTATTAGATGGTATAATTTCGGCAGATATTAAAACATTATTCGATTCAGGAATTAAAGAATCTTATGTATACCTTAATCGGAATGAGTCTGATGCCACGTCTACTAGTGCTAACAAAGAAACATTTTTCACTTCATACAAAACTGCCAATTCATCAAATTATTTAGTAAATTTCGATTTGGCAACGACTAATGCTCAAAAATTAGAAGCAATTATTACTCAAAAATATATTGCATTTAATATGTTGTTTGGTCATGAATCTTGGAACGAATATAGAAGAACTGGATACCCAATAAGTTCAGCCGCTGTTACAGAAGCAAACAGAAATTTGACATTTGTTTCTTTGGTTTCTGAATCAACTGCAACAGATAGGCTTCCGACGCGAATATTATATCCTGCATCAGAATTTGCATATAATCCATTAAACGTACCAAGTGTTGACAAGTATTCTTCGAAAATATTTTGGGCTAGATAAAATTTAATAAATTATGAAAACGAAATTTATATATAACATATTGTTACTGATACCTATTCTTTTTAGCTCTTGCTTGAAAGATGATGTGTTAATTGGTCCAGATGCTCCAGGAGCTATCACAAATATCATTGAGTTTAAAAACCCTGCAATTATATCATCAAGTACAACATCGAGAATTCCTCTATATCTATTGTCTTTTGATACGTCGCCGTCAGAAACGATGGTTTTGGAATTGAATTATGCAGGTTCTGAGGTAGCACCGGAGGATATTCACCTAACTTTAGCGATAGATAATTCGCTAATAGATATCGTAAATGAAGACAACGACAGAGAATTAGCGCCTCTCGACGCTTCAGTTTATGATATCCCCACATTCGACGTCGTTATCAAGAAAGGTGAAAGAATTGGATTGTTTACTATTGAATTATTTACTGACCAATTCGATTATGATCATGATTACGCTTTGGGGTTCTCTATAGTTTCGTCATCTATTGGAGCTATATCAGGAAACTTTGGGAAAATTGTTGTAGGAATCTCACCTAAAAATATATTTGACGGATTATATCATATAGCTGGAACAATGACCGATGTTTCAAATACCACGCTCAAACACATATCTAATAATTATGATGATTGGGAGGTAGAGCTTAGAACAGTCGGAGTAAATAAGGTTGTTGTGTATGATGTAGAGTACTCAGGATATAACTATCCGATTTCGAGTGGATCAAGTTGGTCTGTTTATGGAGAATTCTCCCCGGTTTTCGAAATCGATTTAAATACTTACAAGGTTCTGTCTGTCGCCAATTTTTATCCTAGCGCTACTAATACTCGCAGAGCCGAGATAGATCCTTCAGGTGTTAATCAATACGATCCAGCGACGAAAACTCTAAAAGTCAAATATTTTATGATCCAGCCAAGTGTAATTCCAGCAGCACCTAGTATAAGGTCCTACATGGATGATACCTATACTTTTATTGATGTTCGCTAAAAAAACAGGTCTAAAACAATTACATAAATATTCGCCTTATGAAATCGAATCATTCAAAAAATAAAATTTTATTGTCCATACTTATTTTGGCAATATTATTCTCTTGTAAAAAAAAATCAGAATTTTTACAAGAGGAAACAAAAGTCGTTGATCAGGAAGAAAGTATATCTTTAGAAACAGCTAAAGAATTAGCGATTAGCTATTCCGACCGTGTTTTTGAAAATGTCCTAAATAAAGAAGCTTCAGCAGTAATATCAACGAATGAAAACATCAAAAACACTGAAATTGCTAACAACGTAACATCAAATAGAAATTTGTTTTACGTAATAAATCTGAATCCATCTGGTTTTGTTATAGTTTCTGCCACTAATAAAATTGAACCAATTTTGGCATATTCAGAAACAGGATATTTTGATTTAAAAAATGCAATGTATGGCGTCAAAGATTGGATCGATGGAATTTCTGATAAAATTAACTACTATATAGAAATGGATGTCGAGCCAGATTCTACTACAATTAAAGAATGGGATAATATAACGACATTTTCAGCGCCGCCGAATGATGAAGAAATTATTGTAGTAGGGCCTACTATCCATGAATTACAGGGGCCATATCTAACCACTTCTTGGGGTCAGGGTGTAGGATATAATGATGCCATACCTGGAAATTACGGATGTGTTTTATATTCCAACGGAAAGCCTCCAATTGGTTGTGTCGCGACTGCTATAGGACAAATTATAAATTACTGGAGATATCCCAGCACTTTTGATTGGAATAATATGCCAAGTACTGGAGGTGGCGGAGCGATACCTAATCTATTGTATACAATTGCAGAGATGGTTGACATGTCTTACAGCTGTTCTGGTTCTGGTGCTACTTCGTCGAGTGCACGAAATGCTTTTGTAACTTTAGGTTACACATCATCGTCACTTTCTACGTATAATGAAAACACAGTTGCTCAACAATTAAACAATAAAAAACCTGTTATGTTATTTGGGACAGATTCGAGCATCGGTGCAGGACATGCTTGGGTTTGTGATGGTTACAAACGTGACGTTTATACTTTAATTCATAATCCAAATACGATATATGAATATGAAACATACACTTATGGCTATTATTACTTTTACATGAATTGGGGCTGGGGAAGCGAGTTGTATAATGGATACTATAGATCATATCAATTTAATACAAGCAATGGAAAATTTAATGATAATGTATATATGATAAGTAATATTTATCACTAAAAATTATCGAAATGAAATTTTTTTTACTTTTACTTTTACTTTATTGTGACAGCTCATTTGGTCAAAACAATTCAATGAATTCTAATATGAATCTTCAATCTATTTTAAATATTGTGTATTTGAATAAAGATGGGGATAATCTTCTAAGTGATGCTACAATTAAAAGGTATGATCGAAATAGAATAAAACTGTTCTATATTCTACATGGTGAAAAAACATTAGTAAATAATGTGTGGAGTAAAATCCCGAATGGATTTTTAGTTGTAGAGGATAACCCTTGCAGATTGGAAGTACTTTTTAACATTGGCGCGAAGGAAGATCTGGTTGAAATTAAGGATGGTGTAGAAACTGGGGTATCAAATACAATAATTGAGATAAATGATACTATAATTGACAAAGTAAAATTGGAATGGGAAAAGTCATCAACTTACCTTTTAATAACGAAGGCATGGTACAATGGTTTTTTAGTTTATGATGTTAAAAATAATATTAATGGTTTAAAGGGAATGGATGGATTTGTTGTTCAGCGGTAATCAGTTAAGATTTAAGATTTTATAAAGCATATAATGCTCAAAATCCAATGCCTACTACATATCCATATACTAACGGAGAGTATAATCTAAATCTTACAAATGTTGAAGCTGCCGCTACTAAAATTACTGGTGGAGATGCGGTAGACAGTAAAGTGTTTTGGGATGTGAGGTAAGGAATACTATTAAAATCTAACAAACGTGAACGTCTAACGGCGCTCACGTTTTTTTTTGCTCTAAATAAATATCTTCTACTTAGGGTGATTTATTTTATAAATAGGGTCTTCTAGTTGATTCTACATTCTGTTACAAAAGAATTAGTTGGGATTGGGTTAGTACTTAAACTTAATTATTTCAATTCCTAGGGTTAATTAATCTGTTTCTTGTCAATTATGTAATGAAAAATTTGTTTAAACTATTGTTTTTAAGTGGATTAAAATAAATTCTTAAAAGAATTTATTTTTAAGTAATGGGTAATTCAATTCCTTTTTAAGTTTGTTTTTTAACAAATATTTAACAAAATTTTGATTTTGATAATTTTTTTATCGAAAATTGGTCTAATGAATGAAAAATCAGCCAAAGTTTTTTCATTCAATTAACTAAACAAATAATTAAAAATGAAACAAAAATTACTCAGCATTTTTTTGCTTTGTACACTCTTTGTTGGAGTGTCATACGCGCAAAATCGTCAAGTGAGTGGAAAAGTGACGTCTGCTTCAGATGGGTCTTTTATTAGCGGGGCGTCAGTGGCAGTTGCTGGAACAACTACGGCAACTCAAACTGATGCATCTGGAAATTTTTCCTTGAACGTACCCGCCAACTCAACTTTGTTATTTTCTTACATTGGTTATACTCCGCAGCGAGTCTCCATTGGAAATCAAACCGCCATTAACGTACAACTACAGCCTGAGGATAACTCTGTAGAAGAAGTTGTAGTCACGGCGATGGGTGTTTCTCGAGAGAAACGCGCCTTAAGTTATGCAACTCAAGAATTAAACTCGGAACAACTTACGCAAGCTGCAAACAGCAATTTAGCTACCGCAATTCAAGGTAAGGTTTCTGGAGTAGAAGTTACCCCTTCATCAGGTATGCCTGGTGCATCAGCTAAGATTACGATTAGAGGATCTAGGTCATTTACTGGCGACAATACCCCATTGTATGTTGTCGATGGATTGCCGATTTCATCTACATCTGATGTTTCTACTGGAAACTCTGTAACGGGTTCGGATTATTCGTCAAGAGGTTTAGATATAGACCCTAACGATATTGAAAGTATTAACATATTAAAAGGTCAAGCAGCTTCTGCACTTTATGGTATGCGCGCTTCAAATGGAGTAATTTTAATCACAACGAAAAGTGGTAAAGGATTAGGTGCAGGAAAAGCTCAAATATCATACAATACAAATGTATCTTTTGATAATGTTTCTGTACTTCCGGATTTTCAGACTACCTATGCGCAAGGCGCGAACGGTTCATATGGAGCTCAAAATGGATATATATCATCTTTGTCTTGGGGGCCAAGAATCGATGATTTGTCAAGCGATCCAACCTATGGAGGTGATGTTGCGAACAGCTATTCGAATGCAGCAAATGCACAGGGAATTGATACAAAAGGAAAATATTATGTACAGCAAAGAGCTTTAGCTGGTTTGGATCCTTGGGCGAAACCTCAGGCATATAACAATGCAAAAGATTTCTTTGATATTGGGACAACCTATAATAATTCATTGGGAGTTATTCAGGGATTTGATATTGGAAGTTATGCGTTATCATTGGGTTCTACCAATTCAAATGGAATTATCCCTTCTACAGGTTTAGATCGATACAATGCTAAATTAGCAGCAGAAATCAACTTGTCGGAAAAATGGAAAACAGGCTTTACTGGTAATTATGTAAATTCTAAAATTTCTAAACAATCGGGAGCGAATAATGGTATTATCGCAACATTATACGGTGCGCCTGCATCGTACGATTTAGCAGGAATTCCTTCACATGTTGAAAATGATCCATATACTCAAAATACGTACAGAACAACAGGTGGTTTTGATGGTGTGTATTGGGCAATCGATAACAACAAATTTACGGAAGCTACTCAGCGCTTCTTCGGTAATAGTTATGCACAATATGCTACCAATTTCGGAGAGGATCAAAAGCTAACTTTAAAGTACCAGTTGGGTGTAGATTCGTATACCTCTAATTTTACAGATCTTTTTGGCTATGGACATGCGAACCAAAGAGGTACAGTAGAAAATTTTCATTTTTCGGTTACTGAGTTGAATTCGCTTGCGACTGCAACTTATAACTGGAAAATTAATGATGATTTAAATTTAGATGCCTTAGTGGGTAATGAGATTGTTAACAGAACTCGCAGACAGGATTATGCTTATGGAGCTAACTTCAATTTCTCGGGTTGGAATAACATGAACAATGCTTCTACCTATACAGCTAGTCAAGATTTAAGAAACACAAGAACTTTCGGAACTTTCGGTAATATTGCTTTGTCCTATAAAAACATGTTGTTTTTAAACGCAACCGGAAGAAATGACATTGTATCATCAATGCCAAGAAATAATCGCTCATTCTTCTATCCATCAGTTTCTGCGGCATTCGCATTTACTGAAATTGATGCATTGAAAAGCAATGTATTATCCTTTGGAAAGATTAGAGCATCTTTTGCAGAAGTTGGACAGGCGGGTAATTATTATGAATCTTATTATTCTACACCAACATACGGAGGCGGATTCTCTAGCGGTACACCAATTATTTACCCAATTGGTTCAACGGTTGCATTTTCTCCAGATCCAGTATTGTACGATCCAAATTTAAGGCCTCAAAATACTAGGTCATATGAACTTGGTACTGATTTGACTTTTTACAGAGGATTAGTTGATTTTAGTTATACATTCTCACGTCAAGATGTAGTTGATCAGATTTTTGAAGTTCCTTTGGGAGGTTCATCCGGTTATTCGGGGCTTGTTACCAACGGCGGTAGAATTCATACAAATGCACATGAATTCACGTTGAATGTTTCTCCATACCGAGGAGACAACTTTAAATGGGATTTCGGATTTAACTTCACTAAAATTGATAATTACGTAGACGAACTTGCTGAAGGTGTAGAAAGTATATTCTTGGGCGGTTTCGTTGAGCCACAGGTTAGAGCTGGTATTGGCGAAAAATTCCCAGTTATCTATGGGGTATCCTACTTAAGAAATGATGCGGGACAAATTGTTGTCAATGAAGATGGTCTACCACAAGCAGGTGAAGAAAAAGTAATCGGATCTGTAGCTCCTGATTTCCTGCTTGGCTTTAATACCCAGTTAGAATACAAAAAAGTAAGACTTTCAGCTGTATTGGATTGGAAACAAGGAGGTCAAATGTACCACGGTACTGGAGGTATCCTTGATTTTTATGGAGTAACTCAGAAAAGTGCTGATTTTAGAAGTGGAGAAGCATTTTTGTTCGAACTTCCAGCTGTAAAAGAAGTTAGTCCTGGTGTGTATGCGGATAACGATATTTACATTGACCCTGCAAATGCTTTTGATTATTTCGATGCGAAAAACACAGTTTCAGAGTCATCTATTTTCGGAACATCATTTGTAAAATTAAGAGAAGTCGCTGTAGGTTATCCAGTATATTCTGGTTCAAAATTCAAAATTGATGTTAATGCTTTCGCAAGAAATATAATTCTATGGTCAGAGCTAAAAGGTTTCGATCCTGAAGTTTCTCAAGGTAATACAAATATGTCAGGTGCATTTGAGCGATTCTCACTTCCTGGAACATCGAGTTACGGTTTAGGTGTTAACGTTAAATTCTAATAACAATGAAATTTAAAACATATAAAATAAAATTTTTGGCGATATGCTTATTTGCATCTCCAATACTTTTCTATTCTTGCTCAGAAGATAGAATGGATGAGATCAATGAGAATGTCAATAATCCAAAAGACGTACAAGCTAAATTTATTTTGGCAGATTTAATTACCAGAACTGCGGTAAGTAACGTCGGGGGAGATATTAATACGTACTTGTCGTCTTACGTAGAGCATGAAGTCGGAACGCATAATCAATTGTGGAACGCTGAGCATCGTCTGAATGAACCATCTGTAGCTTCTACTTTTAACAATAGCTGGGGTAACATATATACTTCTTTACGTGATGCGCGTATTATTGTTGAAAAATGTTCAGAAGGCGGTTCTCAAGAAGGTAATTTTACTACATTGGGTATCGGACAAATCATGTTAGCTTATAACCTGGCTCTTCTTACAGATATGTACGGAGATGTTCCTTACAGCGAAGCTTTTAATACGTTCGAAAATAAAACGCCTAAGTTAGACAAACAAGAAGATCTATATAATTTAGTTTTGACTAATTTGGATGAAGCAATAGTAAATCTTCCTAAAGGAGATACACACGTTTCGGGAAATGCTAACAGTCACGATCTTTTATTCAGTGGAAATGTTAGCCGTTGGCTGAAATTTGCTTACGGGTTAAAGGCTAGATATGCAATGCGTTTATTGCCTGTTTCCGCTAATAAGAATCAAGCTTTGGAAAATGTCATTTCTTTTGTTGATCAATCGTTTGAAAGCGCTGCTGTAGAAGCCGCTTTTAATGTGTATAATGAGACAAATTTAAATCCTTTGTTTGATTTTCAATGGTCTAGAGATGCACTTGCTTCAAGCAGAAGTATCGGAGATAAATTAATTTTGCGCAACGATCCACGCTTGGGACGTAATTTTACAAGTGCTGATTGGGAGCAAGTTTCTGAAATTGAGACAGGAGATGATAATTACGAATTGCTTGCTCCTAACGGAGAAAACGATCAAGTTCAGGCCTATTATTTAACTTCGACTTTTGTTTTTTCTCAAACAGCTTCTACGCAATTATTAAGCTATCATGAGCTTTTGTTTTTAAAAGCTGAAGCAATGCAAAGGTTAGCGAGACCTTCATCAGAAATTGAAGCTGTCCTTAAGTCAGCGGTCGAGGCGGCCATTAAAAATTCTGAAAAGTCGGTTGAAGCTGCTTTTGAAGCTCCGACCCCATTACTGTATGGTGGAATTACAGAAACGAGTGATGATATCAGTGATTCAGATATCGAAACTTATTTCAATACATCTGTTAGTCCTTTATTTATCGCTAATGGTTTAAAGGAAATTGCAAATCAAAAATACTTAGCATTTTTTGGAGCCTCTGGTGAATCAACTGAAGCTTATAATGATATCCGTAGATGGAAAGCATTAGGCGAAGATTTGATCGAGCTTAAAAATGCAAATCGCTTTCCTTTAAGGTTGCCTTATGGAAGTTCAGAAACTACTACGAATCCAAATGTTCAGCAAGCTTACGGAAACGGACAGTACGTCTATTCGGAGAATGTTTGGTGGGCAGGCGGGACTCGATAGTTAGCGCCCAACAAAAAAAATCAAAGCTCGATTTTCAAGTTTATATCTTGGAAATCGAGCTTTTTTATTTCCGATTTCAAATATCAAATAAATTGAACAGGCTTAGGTAGAATTTTCTAATTTGGAAATCCCTCTAATAATCCTGCGAAATGTGTAAAATAGCCTCAAAATTTCCTTAAGTAGAAGTAATTAAAATACCTGTTTCTTACTATTTGGTTTACAATCATTTATTTTCTAAAACAAATCAACATCCTTTCGTTGTTTTTTTATTAGTTAACGTGAGTTCGGGATAAGAAAAAGTTTAAAATAGTTGGGATTTTAGACAAAAAAGGCTTGATTTTTGTATATAACTAGTTGACAACCAAATTATTACAATTATAAATCAAGCCCATGCTTAGAGATAAAGTTATTGAAATTTTCGTTAAGGTGGATGATTTCTGTAAAGAAATTCAGCCAATTTTGGAAGAAAAGCGAATCGAGGACAAAAAATTAGGTATGCGCAACCGTAAAACTGGACTTTGTCAAAGCGAAATGATCAGCCTTATGGTACTGTTCCATAACGGTCAGTTCACCAATCTGAAGTCTTTTTATGTACATTATGCTTTGCCGCATATGAAAGATCTGTTTCCCGGCCTAACTTCTTATAACCGTTTTGTAGAACTGCAGCCCCGATGTGCCATGCTGTTTATGTTATTTGTAAAAATGCGCTGTTTGGGAAAAAGCAATGGCATCAATTTCATTGATTCAACGCACATCAAAGTGTGCCATAACAGAAGGATCCATCAGCATAAAGTTTTTAAAGATGTAGCCGAGCGTGGACAATGTTCAATTGGTTGGTTTTATGGCTTCAAGCTTCATCTGATAATCAATGACAAAGGGGATATTCTTTCATTTTACCTTACTAAGGGCAATGTAGACGACAGAAATCTAAAACATATGATGGATATGACCAAAGATATTTTCGGAAAACTGTATGGAGACAAAGGCTATATTTCTAAAGCAATGGCAGATATCCTTTGGGGAAATGGGGTCCAAATGGTAACAAAGCCAAGAAAAAATATGAAGGGAATGAACCTAAGCCAAACTGATAAAATTATGCTCAGAAAAAGAGCGATCATCGAGTGCGTGAATGATGAACTTAAGAATATTCGCAAATTGCAGCACACAAGACATCGCTCAGTAAACAACTTCTTGTTGAATATTTTAGGAGCTTTAGCGGCATACTCTTTTTTCCCTAAAAAGCCTTCTTTAAATATTCAGTTTGAGCAACAAGATAAACAATTATTCCTTGCTGCTTAAACCGAACTCACGTTAAATATACCATCATCATTTTCTTGTTTGATAACAAAGAAGAAACATCTTAAAGAAAGCATCGATGATGGCCCAATACGATTTCGCCTTTTTTGTACTTCGAACCATAAATGAATGGAATCTTTGTTCCCTTTGAGATGGGGTTAACGCATTGCCTTCTGCCATTTACAATTTTGTACTTGAATCGGTTGAGCATATTTTAAGTCAAGATAATTGAAGACGAGGTGTTTTTGAGGTTTTGTATTTTGCAAAAAAAAGCAAAGAATTTACTCTTAGCTGTGGGCGCCTCAAATTCATCAATTTTTTTGATAAGCGACCTTACGTTTACCGTTTTATTAGATTCAGAATATTTAAGTTTATTTAATAAGCTTCTTTATCGAAATAATACATAGCGATGTAAAATGTTGTTACAATTGAATTTTGAATGCACTCGAATTTGAGAGCTCTTAAAAGCGTGCAAGGAATCTAATTTAGTGTTTATTAGAGATAGTCATTCGGATTAATTGAACTATAAGATTTTATTAGAACTCCCGCTATACAGTTTTTAGTCCTTTAGCAAATATTCCGTTTATCTACTGCGTATCCTATATTTTCTTTCGCTAAAAGTATACGCTAAGGTTTTGATGATGTTCACGAATCGTGTTGTTGGAAAATAGTGTATTGATTGTTAATCAATTACAAAATTGTCTTAATTTGAATGTTTAATTTCTATCTAAGAAATAATTTTGGCTATATACCATTTATTTTTTAAAATAAAAGGCATTTTGTTAAAAAAAAGGCATTTTTTTTTACTATTAATCATAATAGTATAAATTGATTTGTCATATTTAACTTATTTTAACAAAAAATTTGTTTTTATTAAAATTATTGCGATTATTGCTGAACGAGGAGTCAATATTAACTAAATTAAACATTCGAATTCCTTTAAACTATAACTAAAAATTCATATGAAACAAAAATTACTCAGTATTTTTTTGCTGTGTACACTTCTAGTAGGGGTGTCCTATGCGCAAAATCGCCAAGTGAGTGGTAAAGTTACATCATCAATTGATGGTTCTCCAATTAGTGGAGTTTCTGTGCTTATCCAAGGAACGAACACAGGTACTCAAACTGATGGGAACGGTAACTTTTCTATTTCAGTATCGAATGGCGATAAGTTAATCATTCGGTACATTGGCTATGAAAGCCAGACAATTACCGTTGGAAACCAATCAACAATTTCTGTGCAATTAGCTAGTACAGAAAATACGTTGGACGAAGTTGTTGTTACTGGAGCTGGTTTAACAGCAACGAGAAAATCGATAGGTAACGCTCAAACGACTATCAAAGGCGATGATTTATTGCAAGGTAAACCTCAGAATGTTGTAACAGGTTTATCTGGTAAAGTTGCTGGTCTTACGATTCAAGGTGTTTCTTCTGGTGTTAATCCAAACTACCGTGTAATTTTACGTGGTATGCGTTCGTTAACTGGAAATAACCAAGCTTTGATCGTAATTGACAATGTAATTTCGCCATCTTCGATTTTAGGAAATTTAAATCCAGATGATATCGAAGATATCACTGTTTTGAATGGATCAGGTGCAGCGGCTTTATATGGTTCTGCTGCATCTAATGGAGCCTTGATTATTAAAACCAAAAAGGGTAAAGCAACAGATGGGTTTGAAATCAATGTAGAAAATACATCTACTTGGGAGCAAATTGTATTTCTTCCTCAGGTGCAGCAGAGATTTGGATCTGGTGCTGATAATGATTTACAGATCTATAATCCACATGAAAACCAACAGTATGGACCAGTTTTTGACGGCTCAATGGTTGAAATCGGTGATCCTTTAGCTGATGGAAGCATTCAAACAGTTCCATACTCTTGGACAGGAAGCAAAAATGATTTTTGGGAAGTTGGTTATAGCAATCAAACCAACATTTCAATAGCTTCAAGAACGGAAAAAAGCTCTTTCAGAACTGCTGCTCAATATTTAGACGCAAGCGGAACTGTACCTTTTGATAAATACAAAAGAGCGACAGCAAGAATTAGCGGTACTCAAAATTTAATTGAGAATAAATTAGATGCGACTTACACTGCATACTACGCTCAAAATAGATACAATACGACAAGTGCGAATGCGTCTATTTACGATTTGGTTTTGAATACTCCAGGTCAAATCCCTTTGACTGATTATAAAGATTATGTAAATAATCCATATGCTACACCAGATGGTTATTACAATGCTTACTACAACAACCCATACTTTTTAGCTGGAAATAACAGAAGCATTACGCGTAATGATTATTTCATGGGTAACTTCGAGTTGGCTTACAAACCTTTAGAATGGTTAGACTTTTTAGGTCGCGTAGGTATTACATCTGCTAACCAATCGTTTAAGAATACAACAGGTGTTTATTACTATTCAGATTTTACTAAATCTTGGGCTGGTTCATCAACTTACAAGCAACAAGATATCTTAGGGTCTGTTAGTGATGGATTTAATTACACTACAAATATTGTAAGTGATTTTAATGCACATGCAACTCATACAAACCAAGATTTTAAATTTGACTATACGTTAATCGGTCAATACATTCAAAATCAATATTCTGGAATGAGTGCTGCAGTTTCTGGTTTAGCGGTACCTGATATTTTTAATTTAGGTAACTCGTTAAATAATCCTACTGCGAATCAAGCATCGTACTTAGCTCGTACTTTTGGATTGGCTGGAAAAGTAGATATCGCCTATAAAAACTATCTATTCTTATCTTTATCAGGAAGAAATGACTGGGTTTCAATTTTAGATCCAGATAACAGGTCATTCTTCTACCCTGCTGCTTCATTATCTTTTATTCCTACAGATGCTTTTGCGAGTTTAAAAGAATTTAGAGCTTTAGATTTCTTAAAAATTAGAGCAGGTTTATCTAAGGTTGGACAGGTTAACTTAGGTTCTTCTACAAACTTTGGAGCATACAGTTTATTGCCAACATTTAGCCAAGGTGCGGGATATCCTTACAATGGAATTGGTGGGCACACAATCAGTAATCAAATTGTACAACCAGGTCTGAAACCAGAGATGACGACTTCTTTCGAAGTTGGTTTAGAGTCAGCTTGGTTGAAAAATAGAATTATTTGGGATTTCACATATTACAACAATGAAACTGTAGACAACGTTGTGCCGACAGGCGTTTCAACTTCAACTGGTTACAGTTCCTATTTAGTAAATGCAGGTACAACTACCGGAAAAGGTATTGAAACAAAACTTATTTTAGTTCCTTATCGTACTACAAATTGGGAGGTTTCTGTAGGTGCTAACTATGCTTACTTCGACAATAAGGTTACTCAGATTGCAGAAGGATTAGATGTACTTCAATTAGGTGCATACGCTTCTGGAGCTGGTTCATATGCGATGCCAGGAGAAGCGTTCCCGGTAATCAGAGGTACAAAATACAATAGAGATGATCAAGGTCGCATTATTGTAAATCCTTTGACTGGTTACCCATCGACTGACGGAACTTTGCATATCCTTGGAAACGCAATGCCAAATCACACATTGGGATTAAACCTAAATGTTTCATGGAAAGACCTATCATTCCATACACAGGCTGAGTATAGAACAGGAAACGTAATCTATAATGCTGGTGGTAGTACTTTTGACTTCTCTGGAGCAGGTATTAATACAGCTGCGTACAACAGAGATAGATTTATTATTCCTAACTCTTCTTATTGGGACGAAGCATCTCAGTCGTATGTAGAGAACACGAATATTTCAGTAAGAGATGGAGGTCCAGGATACTGGTCTATCGCAGGTCCTAGAACTGGTATTCATGAAACTTACATTACTTCTGCTGCTTTCTGGAAAATAAGAGAAATGTCTTTGACATACAGGGTGCCTAAATCTTTCTTGGCAACTCAAAATGTGATTAAAGAAGCTAGAATCAGTTTACAAGGTAGAAACTTATTCTTATGGACGCCTTCAACAAATGTCTATACGGATCCTGAGTATTCAGATGGTAACGGAAATTCGAATGGTAATGCAGTTGGTTTAACTAATTTAAGTCAAACCCCTCCATCAAGATATTTTGGTTTTTCTATAGGTCTTACTTTATAATATAAACGAAAATGAAATTTAAAAATATAAAATATTTATCTATAGCACTTTTAGCATTTGCGGCAACGTCTTGCGAAAAGGTCTTAGATATTAACGACAACCCAAATTCTCCTACAGAATCAACTCCTCAATTGGTTTTGCCGCAGGCTGTAGTGGCCACGGCAAGACAAGTTCCAAGTTTTAATACTTATGGAGCTCAAATTGTTGGTTATTTTGCAAATGGGGGTGGTGTAAGTGGATGGGGATCTATTATCTCTTATAACTTTACGACAACAAACTTTAATGGATTATGGTCTTCTTCATATGACATCTTAAACGATTTAAAATTTGTTAAAGACAAAACGACCGATATTGACGCTTTAAAAGACTTTTATTTTGCATCGGAAATTTTCTCTGTATATAACTATTTAAATTTAGTTGATACTTATAATGAGGTGCCTTATTCTGAAGCTCTTCAAGGAGCTAGTTTCTTAACTCCAAAATACGATAAAGCAGAGGATATTTACAAAGACTTAGGCGATCGTTTGGATGCAGCCATCGAGTTTTTTAAAACAAATGAAATTTCTTCTCAATTTGCAGGTGCTGATATTTTATTTAACTCAAGCGAGGATGATTACGAATTAAAAGATCAAAGCGAAAACTGGGCAAAATTTGCCAATACAATTAAGTTGCGCATGCTTTTAAAAGCGAAAGACAAAGTAGCTTTTACAAAGACAGCACTTGATGATATCGGTTTCCTTACTTTCGATGCAATCGTAAATCCTGGATTTGCGAAAGATGACGGAAAGCAAAACCCAATGTGGAATTCATGGGCATATAATTTTGCTGGAACTGCAGTAGGTGCGGCGAGTCAATATGCAATTACTCCATACATTAGAGGTTATTATGATGGAAGTAAAATTTCAGATGTTGGCCGTGCAAACTTGACTTATAAGACAGGTATAACAATTCCAGTAAATCAATTAGGTTATCAACAGTCTGATGCTGGTAGAGGTCAAGCACCTAGTTCATGGTTTAGAGGGACTAACGCGACAAACTATGAAGGAAAAGGAATTCTTAAAGGCCCAACTGCTGGACAACCAATCATGCTAGCTTCCGAAAGTTATTTCTTACAAGCTGAAGCAGCGCTTAAAGGTTTAATCGCAGGTAGTGTAAATACATTATTTGAAAGTGGGATCAAAGCTTCTTACATCTATTTAAATATCAATGAGAATGATGATATCGTTACATCTGCTAATCCTGATACTTACTTAGCTGGTTATAAAACTACGAATGTAAACAGTAGATTGGTTAATATTGATTTAGCAACAACAACTGAACAAAGGTTGGAAGCAATCATTACTCAGAAATATATTGCTGCGAACATGTTGTTCGGTCATGAATCTTGGAATGAATACCGCAGAACAGGATATCCGGTTAATGTGGGAGTTCCTAGTGTAGCAAACAGAGCTGTTAATTTTGTTTCTATAACTTCTGAAGCAACGGCTGCAGATAAATTGCCAACTCGTATTTTATATCCAAATACTGAATTTAACTACAATCAAGCTAACGTCCCAACTATTGATAAGTATACATCTAAAATATTTTGGGCAAAATAATTCTTAAACAGATATGAAAAAATATATAAATTATTTATTCGCTTTAGCGATTGTTCCATTCACATTTTCATCTTGTTTAAAAGATGAAGATTTGATTGGTCCTGACGCTCCTGGTGCTACTTCCAATATTATTGAGTTTAAAAACATAGCACCTATATCTTCTGGAACTACTGCACCATTTGCGTTGTATGTTCCTACAACTTTAGATCCTGAAGTTAGCGAAACTACAGTGAATGCCATCGTTAGGTATTCTGGTGTCAATGACGCTCCTGAAGATATCGTAGTTAATATTGAATATGCGCCAGCCGTAATTACAACTTATAATACAGCGCAAACAACTACATATCAGGCGATAGCACCGGCTTCTTTTACGTTTCCAACTACGGTAACTATTAAAAAGGGTGAACGTGAAGCACTTGTTCCCATCGTTTTAAAAACGCCAGAATTGGATCCTTCAATTTCCAATGCTATAGCATTAAAAATTACTTCGGTAAGCACAAATGATGCAATCAGTGGAAATTTCGGAACCGTTATTTATAGTTTCCCTGTTAAGAGTATTTGGGAAGGAACTTACACGTATACCATTACTAATAACTTTGGAACTATTGATGGTAATATCGGCGGTACCTTTACGGAGACTGGTGTTAAATTGTCGACAGTCGGTCCAAATGAATTGTATATGCAATATTTATGGAGAACATATAATGGATATGCACACTATAGATTTAATGGCGATGATACTCAACTAACGGGAATTACTGCTTTCAGTGGTTCAAATCTTGCTGTAACTATCAATGAAGTTATTCTAGTGGATCCAGTTAATAAAATCTTTGAGGTTAGATGGACTGGTCTTGGTCGTGGCGTTATTGAACGTTTTGTAAGAACTGGTGATTAGTATTTCTATTCTTTAAAAGTTTATACCTTAAAGGGGGATTGTTAAAATAATTAACAATCCCCCTTTTTAAATTCAGTTGATATGAAAAGTTCTACTGTGGAATTCGGATAACTTGAATCATAAATAACTCATGTTTAAAAAAATATCAGAACACTATTAATAAATCAGGATTTTCGCCATCATAAATCCTGATTCGTACCGTTCTAACTGTAGTGTATGCTACCCGACTAAGCGTAGTTTCTATAGCTCTTATTTGAAATTCGTAACGCTCGCGTTTTTTTTGATGTCTATCTTTATTATTTTGTGACGCAGATACTTCGTCTGAAATGTAAATAATATGTTTTCTAGAGTTACGAAAATTTAGACGCAGTGATTAATTAAACCAATCTAAATTTTTTAGCTCTATAGTTTAACTAGGATCCTAATCGTTTAAATTCTTCAATACTTCCCCAATAAGCGACTTAATAACCCATAGCTAATATGTCAATCTCGTTATTAATAGAATTATTTAATCTGAAATTTAAATTTTATGATTAGCATTTTTGCTGATGGAGTTCCTTTGTGGAAAAGGAAATCTTCAACTACATTTATATAGCCAAAATTAAAATATTTCTATGTCTGATTAAATTTTATAACTAATTTTTTAAGTAATAATTAAAAACATTTTCTTGTTAAAATTCATAGCTAAAATTAAATATGGATGAAAAAAAAGTGGATTTTTAAATATAATTTAGAAATAAGATAATAATGATAAGTTTTTTTATAGACTATTAATTATTAATCAATAATTAACTAACGTTGCATGTCGGAATAGGTTTTAATTTATCTAAATATTAAAAGTGTCCTTTATTAACTAAACACAATTGAAATATGAAACAAAAATTACTCAGTATTTTTTTGCTGTATACACTTCTTATAGGGGTCTCGTATGCGCAAAATCGTCAAATAACCGGTATTGTAACTTCCAGTGCTAATATAGATCGTATCAGTGGAGTCTCCGTTATTTTAAAGGGCACAGGTACGGGAACGCAGACAAACTCAGACGGATCATTCTCTATCTCAGCACCGGAGGGAAGCACTTTGGTTTTTAGACATGTATCGCATACTGAAAAATCGGTGTTGGCAAATTCATCTACTTTAAATGTTACATTGGATTCCAGAGATGCTATGTTGGATGAAGTTGTGTTAGTCGGGTATGGATCAGGTGTAGCATCCAAAAACGCGGTTGGATCATTTACGCAAGTTAGTTCGGAGGATATTGAATCTAGGCCAAATGCGAATGCTTTAGAGGCGTTGCAAGGAAGAGTGCCAGGCTTTCAGGTGTTCACTTCTACGGGAGAGCCTTCCGCTACTCAGTCTGTTAGACTTAATGGTGTTGGGTCATTAACAGGCTCGACAACACCGCTACGTTCTTGATGGAATTCCAGTTCAAAACAGTTCAATAGTTTCAATGAATCCAAACGATTTCGAGAGTGTGACGGTTTTAAAGGAAGCGTCCGCAACTTCCATATATGGATCTAGCGCCGCTAATGGCGTTATTTATATTACCACAAAAAAGGGAAAGGCGGTGAGAGCGCTACAATAAATGCTTCCGCTCAATGGGGTTTTTCCTAATTTAGCCAGATCAGAAGCTCAAAAAGATATGATGAATTCTGAAGAATTATTAAATTACTGGTTAGAATCTGGATATAGGAATCAAGGGCAAATAGATAAAATTAGAGAAGATTGGCCTTATGATACCTATTGGACAGATTATTATTTTAAGCAAAATGTGCCGATACAGCAGTACAATCTAAGTGTATCTGGTGGTACAGATAAGACGTAATATTTCATTTCAACGTCTTATCTAGATCAAGAAGGTGTAATGTATAGGTCTGGTTTTGATAGAATTACGCTAAGAAGTAATATTGCAAGTAGATTAAACAATTGGTCGAAAATAGGTTTGAATCTTGCTGGAGCTTATGATAGAAGAGAGACAAATCAATACACTACTAACTCTTTAAATGGTGGACTTGCTATATTAGCTCTGCCATGGCATACACCTGATAATGAAAATGGAGAAGAATATTATGAAACACAAATTCCTGGATTAGGGAGATTTTCGCCAAAGTATTTAGGTGACAAATTTCCGTCTCAATTAAAAAACCAGCAATTTAATCCTACGGCTTTTATAGAAATAACTCCCATCCAAAATTTAATAATAAAAAGTCAGGCGGGTTTAGATTACAGAAATTATAGAGTTTCAAGTCGGCGACTTCCGTCTTATTCTGCTAATTTAAGCAATGGTACAGCAACTGAGGATTTTTACCAACCTATTTCTAGAACTCTAACAAATACAATTGAGTACAAATGGAATCTCAATGAATCTAATAGGTTCACTTTTTTAGCCGGTCAAGAATATTCTGATTATAAGTATGATCGAGTTCAGGCTTACGGTACGGCGTCAACTGATGATCGTTTAATTTTATTATCGAATACAACTACAGGATTTGAGGTTCTTCAAGAAAGAACAGAGTATGCATACAATTCGTATTTTGGTAGAATAGCTTATGATTACAATTCTAAGATATTTATTAATGCAAGTGTACGACAGGATGCTTCGTCTAGATTTGGTCAAGAAAATCAAAAAGCCACTTGAAGGATTCAGATTAGATGATTTGAAACGATGGAATCAAGGGTTTACCAGAAGATATCCTCAAAATTTACAACTACTTGAAACTGGGGAAGGTTACGTTTCGAAGACAGTGACTTCCAATGACAATAAATTTGTTTGGGGGATTCCAGGTTATGAAATCACTCTTAATCAAAATGTTGTTCAAAATCCAGGCTGGTAAATTCAGCTAATAATTAGCGGGTCTAAAGTAGCCAACTAATTAATTTTATAATCCTCAAAGTAAGACAGTTTTTAGCTGGATGCTTTGAGGATTTTTCGTTTCAGTTCGTTCCGTCAAAAAAATCGGAATCAGGCTGGTTACCTAGAATTCAGCTTGTATAAAGAATACTACCTAATATTCTCATCAGTAAGTGTCAGATTTTCATCTGTATATGTATTAAAATTGTCGGTCAAATAAAGTATTTGCTTTCTGGTTTTTGCAATTTCTACTAAAATGAGGAATTGTATACACAACACTTTGTTTTATATTGCCAATTATCCATATTATTTAGTCATATATAAATAATAATACATTAAAATATTGATTTTAGCCAAAATTTGTTAAAATAAATATTGGATTTTAACTTAAAATTAACGAATATTGCGCCTTGAAAGAATTTTTTTAATCTAAACCATTAAGAATTTCCTTTATTAACTAAACCCAATTCAATATGAAACAAAAAATACTCAGTATTTTATTGCTATGTACGCTCTTTATTGGCGCTGCATACGCACAAAACAAATCCGTTAGTGGTAAAGTGACAGATGAACTAGGCGCTGCATTACAAAATGTTACAGTGGTCGCTGAGGGAACTACATCTGCTACTCAAACGGATAACTATGGTAACTTCCGCATTAATGCGAAGGAAGGTTCTAAGCTAACATTTAGATTGATTGGTTTCACAGAGCAAACTATATCTGTTGGCAGTTCGGCTATATACACGATTCAATTAGAATCTTCGATAGAGGGTTTGGATGAAGTCGTTGTAGTTGGTTACGGAACTCAAAATAAGGAAGCGATTGTAGGAGCTGTGGCTAGTGTATCTGCTAAAGATATAGAGAAAAGGCCAGTAAGTTCTGTTACAGCTGTCTTAGAGGGTGCTGCTCCGGGACTTCAAATCAATAATTCTTATGGTGAGCCAGGCTCGAGTCCTAATATTCGTGTTCGTGGATATGGATCGATTAATGGTTCTTCAACTCCAACATATGTTGTTGACGGAGTAGTGTACAATGGAAATATCTCCGATATTAATCCAACAGATGTTGAATCTGTTTCTGTATTAAAGGACGCAACTTCAGCAGCTTTGTATGGAAATAGAGCTGCCAATGGTGTAATTGTCATCACCACTAAAAAAGGCAGAAGAGGGACGGCTGAAATCAGTCTGAACATTAACCAAGGTTTATTTTCAAGAGGAATCGGAGAATATGAAACTTTGGATCCTCAGCAATATATGGAAGCAGCTTGGTTAGGATATCGCAATCAGTTGATGAGCCAAAATCCAACTTGGACACAGCAACAAGCAAATGATTTAACTACGTCGACTTTGGTTCCTACTATTTTAAAAACCAACATTTTTACATTGCCTGAAGATCAATTATTTGATGGAAATGGTAAATTGTTGAGTAATGCAACCATTCATCCAGATTATGCTTCTGACCTTGATTGGTTCGGTCCTATCAGTAGAAACGGATATCGCCAAGATTATCAAATTGGAGGAAGAGGCGGTTCTGAAAAAGGTAACTTCTATTTCAATTTGGGTTATTTAAGTGAAGAAGGATATATTAAAACTTCTGATTTTGACCGTCTTTCTGGAAGAATCAATGCAGAAGTAACTCCGAGATCTTGGATTAAAGCTGGATTTTCTGCAAATGCATCCCATCAATTAGGGAATAATACGACAGGTACGGGATCAGGTTTTACAAATCCTTGGCTTTTCGCACGTAATATAGCGCCGATTTATCCGATTCATCAGCATGATCCAATAACTGGTGAATACCTTTTGGATGCTCAAGGAAATAAGATGTATGACGACGGTACAAACTCCCGGAATCAATATCTTGGAAGACACGTAATTTGGGAAAATGAATTGAATATGAACAAAAACAAGAGAAACACAATAGCTTCTCAGAGTTATGTTGATGTAAATTTCTTGGATAACTTTACATTCTCCCTTTTAGGTGATATCAATCTAATTTATGACGAAAATGCGGTTTATAACAATGCTTTAATTGGTGATGGACAAGGAAATAACGGTAGAGCAAATAGAACGATCTATAACCGTAAAATATATTCATTGCAACAGCAATTAAAGTATAACAACACTTTCAATGGTGTTCATAATGTAGACGTATTTGTTGGCCATGAAAATTATGGAAATATCTATACCTACTTGTATGGATTTAAAAACAATGAGACTTTCGCAGGAAAGACAGATTTGATCAATTTCACTGAGATTACAAACCTAACTGAATCTGAATACAATGATAAGTCGGAATCTTATCTTTCTAGATTGCGATACAACTACAGCGAAAAATATTTTGTTGAAGGATCGTTTAGAAGAGATGGTAGCTCAAGATTACATCCAAAAAATCGTTGGGGAAATTTCTGGTCTATCGGCGGGACCTGGATGGCGTCTAAAGAATCGTTTTTAAGCGATGTGTCATGGTTAAATACATTAAAGCTGAGAGCTGCTACAGGTGTTGTTGGTAACTTGGGAAGTTTAGGCTTTTTTGATTACATGGCATTATATGCTATCGGACAAAACAACAACATAGCTGCTTTGTACAAATCTAATAATCAAAATGAAGATTTGAAGTGGGAAGGAAGTCAATCGACATCCTTAGCTATTGAAGGTAAAATCTTTAATAGAGTTAATTTCACCGTAGAATATTTTGACAAACGTTCAAAAGATTTAATTTTCAACGTGAATTTGCCATTATCAACTGGACCAACGGATAATACAGTTGGATATGCTTCAATCAAGAAAAATATCGGTGATTTAGTCAATAAAGGTTTAGAGGTTCATGTGGATGCAGATATCATCAAAAACCAAGATTTTACTTGGAATTTTGGAGTTAATGCGACATTCTTGAAAAACAAGATTGTCAATTTGCCTGAAGAAAATAAAGCGAATGGAATTATCTCTGCACCATTCAAATATATGGAAGGCCATTCAGTATATGATTACTATCTTTTCCAATATGCAGGTGTCGATATGATGACTGGTCAGGCGTTATACCATGCAAATACTGATGATTACGACCCAACTGCTGCAACAGGTGATTGGTTGCCATTCCAAGAAGAGATTAATGGAGAAATGTACACGCGTAACTCGACGTATGCTAAAAGAGAATTTAGCGGTTCTGGTATAGCTAGAGTAATGGGTTCTTTAACTACGAATCTAGATTATAAAAACTGGAGCCTTTCGGGATTGTTCACTTACTCTTTAGGAGGAAAAGGATTGGATTATTCGTACGTGTCGTTAATGGGTGTCACAACTACTCCAAGCGCAGTTCATAAAGACGTATTAAATTCGTGGAACGGTATTCCTGAAGGAATGACTGAAACTTCTGAAAATCGTATTAATCCGAATGCAACTCCTCAGATTAATTACACAAACAGTCAATACAACAATGCATCTACAACAACGAGATTCCTAATGGACAATTCCTATTTCGTCGTAAGAAATGTGGCATTGGCTTATAGATTACCTCAGAATGTAGCTGAAAGAATCGGATTGAATAGAATCTCTTGTATTGCTTCTGTTGAGAATCTGGCTTCGTTTACTGGATTGAAAGGGTATAGCCCACAACAAACATTTGGTGGATATAGTGAAAATGCATTTGTTCCGGCAAGAACATTTTCTCTTGGAATTAATGTAGGATTTTAAGAATAACAAAATGAAGATATTAAATAAAATAATTTATTTGGGTTTAGCGATTACACTTCTAAACTCATGCAGCAAGGGATACTTAGACACTGCGCCGACTCATGCTACTGGTCCAGATGTTGTATTTGAAAGTGTCGAAAATGCAAAACTTGCAATTAACGGGTTGTCTAGATTAATGAAAAGACAATACTTGGGAAGTCAAGGGTTTAATGGAGAAGGTACAATTAAACTGTATTATGGAGAATATGCAGGAGAGAATCTTTCGCATCCTCAAGCTACTATGACGATTCCGGTAAACATGGAGTTTTTCTCAAATAATCAAAGCACATATGGTTATTTTCCATGGTACTATTACTACACGATTATTAGTAATGCGAATGCGATCATCCATCAAATTGATGCGGTTAGCGGGCCTCAAAATGAAAAAGAGTTCATTAAAGCTCAGGCTTTAACTTTCAGAGCTTATTCTTACATGATGCTTGCTCAGGTGTATGGAGACAGATGGTCTTCATCCAACAATGGAAGTACAAGCGCAGTAGTTCTTCGTTTAGAAGAGGGCTTGAATGACTTGCCTCTTTCTACACTTGCCGATACTTACAAAGTAATTTATGATGATTTGGATCTTGCTTTGTCCCTTTATACGTCGTCTGGATTGGATAGAGATACAGATCGCAATTATCAAGTGAATAAAGATGTTGCGCACGCAATCTATGCAAGAGCCGCGTTGAATAAAGAAGATTTTGCGAATGCTGAAAAATATGCAAAATTAGCTAGAGCAAATTACGCTTTAATGACGAATGCAGAATATAAATCTGGTTTCTCCAACCCAAACAGAGAATGGATTTGGTCTGTATACGATAATACGGACGAAACTATCTTTTTCTATGCTTATGGAGCATACATAGGATATAATTCAACAGCAACCGTAGCTAGAACTTTCCCTAAATCAATTAACAAAGATTTGTACGATAAGATTCCAGCGTCTGATATCCGGAAATCTATGTTCTTCAATCCAGTAGGTTCTGGTTTTACGTTCAATGCCTCTACAGGTAGAGGAAGTGATGCTGCTTTAGCAGAAGTTAGAAGATTGTACACTGATATTCCTTCTAATTCTCACGCCTACTCGTATATGCAATTTAAGATTAAAGCGAATGTGATGCCTGGAACTGCAAATATTAATAATTTCAGAGCTTCTGAAATGCTATTAATAGAAGCTGAAGCTAAATACAAGCAAAGCGGAAGTGCGACCGATATTCAAAATCTTTTAATTGAATTAAACAGAACAAGTGGCAGAGATGCTGAGTATACTTGTACCTTGACTGGAGTTAATCTTTTCAATGAAATTAAAAAATACAGAGGAATTGAATTGTGGGGCGAAGGTTTTGATTTCTTTGACCGTAAAAGATGGGGAGACTCGATTGTCAGAAAAAGCCATGCGGCTGGAGGCAATTTCTTGCAAGTGTTTGCAATAACGATAAATCCTACCGATAATAACGGTTGGAAAGTTGTTACTCCTGCAAGAGAAACAGATTACAATAGTTTGATCGACTAACAAATTTTAAGAGTTCTAATATATAAAATAGGGCTCTTAATTATAAATCCTCAAAAATTAAGCGATAATTTCGCCTAATTTTTGAGGATTTTTTTAATACAAACAAATTCTTTCGATTAACTTGTATGGGTCTGAATCTTCGTAGTTTACCCCCTCGCCAAAATACTCACTTCTTGAGCGACTCTTCCAGCGATTTCAGTGTAATATTTTCCGACAGATTCTTCGCTGTCTAATACGATTGGAAAGCCATTATCGCCTGCATCGGCAACCGATTTGACCAATGGGATTTCTCCGAGGAATGGGAGCTGATTGGCTTCGGCCAAACGTTTTCCTCCATCTTTTCCGAAAATGTAATATTTGTTTTCTGGTAATTCTTCTGGAGTGAAATAGGCCATATTCTCTACAATTCCCAAAATAGGCACATTGATGCCTTCCATTTTGTACATCGCAATTCCTTTTATGGCGTCGTTCAATGCAACCTGTTGAGGTGTTGTCACAATAACAGCTCCCGAAATAGGGTAGGTCTGCGAGACTGTAATATGGATATCTCCAGTTCCAGGAGGCATATCGACGATTAAATAATCGAGTTCGCCCCAATCCGAATCATTGAATAGTTGTTTTATAGCGGTCGTTGCCATTGGCCCGCGCCAAGGAATAGGCTGGCTTGGGTCTGTGAAAAATCCGATGGACAGCAATTTCAATCCGAATTTTTCTATCGGAAGGATTTTCGTTTTTCCATCAGCTGTTTGTGTGGATTGTGGTTTGGCATTTTCTAAGCCAAACATAATCGGCAAAGAAGGGCCATAGATATCTGCATCCAATAGACCAGTTTTCGCACCCAGATCGGCCAATGCCAATGCTAAGTTTGACGCAACAGTAGATTTTCCGACACCGCCTTTTCCAGAGGAAACCAAAATGATGTTTTTGATTCCTTTTAATTGATGCGACTCCGTACTGATTACTCGAGACGTCATGTTGATATCGACTTGAATATTCTTATCAACAAATAGCGCAATCGCATTCCGGCAGGCATGTTCGATATGCGCCTTTAGCGGACAGGCAGGCGTGGTCAATACCACATCAAATTTTATTTTGTTGGGTAATATTTCAATATTTTCAATCATGTGCAAAGTGACCAGATCTTTCTTTAAATCAGGCTCTTCCACATGGCTTAAGGCGTGTAAAATGTTTTCTTTAGTAATCATGAAGCTGTAATTTACAGATTACAAAACTAATCCTTTTGCAAGATAATCTTGTCATGTAGGTGTTTTAATGTTTTTTATCCTATTTTTAGCCTGATAATTGTAGAAGATTAACAATTTTAATAGTATGCAGAAATTTACTTTCCCTAAAATTAATAAAAAGCAAAAGAAAATCATCTTTATTGTTTTGGGAGCTGTTTTATTGCTTTTTGGTGGGTTAACTGCATATGCATTATCAAAACGTGAAGCAATTCTCGATTCGGTTGTTAAGAAAGCACAGACAAAGCTAAAATCGGATTACGGGTTAGAATTTGCGATGGAGGATTATAGATTTGCAGGTTTGGCTACCGTTGCGTTCCATCATTTGACCTTAAAACCTGATTCGGCAGAACAGCTTGCTTACATTGAAGACCTGAAAGTTTCTGTTCGTCTATGGCCATTGATTTTTGGTGAAGTCAAGATAGGTTTGATCGATATGGCTGATGCAAAAGTGACTTTTGTCAAAACAGATTCCGTCTCAAATTATGATTTTTTATTTAAGAAAAAATCAGCTCAAGACAGTGCCAAAACCGAAGTAACCGAAAGAAATCTGGCCGAAACCGCAGATAAATTAATCAAACAGGTGTTCTTCAAAATTCCGAAGGACATGAAATTAAAAAATATTGAAGTCTCTTACCAAGATTCATCGACAACTCAGAAGGTGACATTGCCCGAAGGGGAGGTGGATAATGGGAAATATGATATCCTGGTTTTTTTAAATGATAATGAAGCAAAATGGAATTTCAAAGGCCATGTGAATCCTGACAAGCAAGAATTAAGTGTTGTTGTTTCATCAGAAGATAAAGGTGTTGAATTGCCTGTTTTAGGCAGAAAATATGGATTGCATGTTAGTTTTGATGAAGTCAGTTTTGACTTAGATGGGATAAATCGCGTAAATAAAAATAATTTGACGCTCTCAGGAAATTGGGAAGTTACCAACCTGGTCGTCAATCACTGGCGCTTATCGGATAAAGATATCATTCTGCCAAATGCATCTGGCGCTGGAGGACTGATTATCAGCAATAATGCCGTTGAAATTCAAGAAGGTACAAAAGTTACGGTAAAAGATTTTGAATTTAAGCCCTTTGTAAAATACATCCATAGTCCTAAAAAGTCGCTCGCACTTGCGGTACACACAGGAAAATTTGAAACGCAAAAGTTTTTCGATGCTATTCCGTCAGGATTATTTGAATCAATCGAAGGAGTTCAGGTTGCTGGAGACACACAATTCGATTTGGATTTTGAAGTTGCTTTCGATAACCCGGACAGCCTTAAATTTACTGCTTCCGTCGACGATAAGAACTTAAAAGTGACAAAATGGGGGAATGCAAATATTTCTGCCTTAAACCAGCCTTTCGTATACAAAGCGTATGAAGACACGCTTTTGGTACGGGAAATTATCGTAGGTCCTCAAAATCCGAATTTCAGAACCCTAAATCAGGTTGCTCCGATTTTGAAGAAAACCGTTTTAAATACGGAAGATCCATTTTTTTATGAGCACAATGGATTTGAGGAAGAAGCATTCAAATTGTCGCTCGTCACCAACATCAAAGAAAAGAAATTCAAGCGCGGAGCAAGTACCATTTCGATGCAACTCGTTAAAAATCTATTTCTTAACCGGAATAAAACTATTATGCGAAAGCTCGAAGAAATCCTTATCGTTTGGTTGATGGAATCTTCGCATGAAGTTAGCAAGGACCGACTTTTCGAAATATACCTGAATGTAATCGAGTGGGGAAAAAATGTGTATGGAATCAATGAGGCATCCAACTATTATTTTGGTAAAACAGCTTCAGATTTAAATCTTGGAGAAAGTTTGTACCTCTCTAGCATTATTCCGCGTCCAAAAACGGGACTGTCTTCTTTCGATTATACGGGGCATTTAAAACCTTGGGTGCAACGTCATTTCAATACCTACGGCTATATTTTGAATAAGCGAGGGCAATTGGCTGGCGAGGCTGTTCCGGAAGCTTACGGTTTCTACGGTGTGCAGCTTCAGGAAAATTTAAGACCACCAAGACCGAAAGGAATTGTCGATTCTACGGATATGTTGCAAGAATGGGAATTGGAAGATATGATCAAAGAAATCGATCAGGAAGAAAACAGGAAAAAATCGTTGATTGAAAGACTATTGGGCACCAAAAATAAATCAGAAGAATAAGGCATGGGAAATATACGAATAGATGATTTAGAGTTTGAATTGCTGATTGATCATGATCAAATCCAGAAACGAATACGCTTAATAGGCATTGATATCAATGTCAAGTACGAGCATAAGAATCCGGTTTTTGTTGGCGTTCTGAACGGATGTTTCATGTTTATGAGCGATTTGATGAAACAAATCCATATTCCTAGCGAACTTTCTTTTGTTAAATTGGCTTCTTACAAAGGCCTAGAAAATGAAGAAGTCACAGAATTAATCGGTATCAATACGGATTTAACAGGCAGGCATGTCGTTATTGTCGAAGACATTGTGGATACTGGAAATTCGTTAAAACATACGATGGATGTGCTGGAGAGACACCATGTTGCTAGCGTTTCAGTTTGTACCATGTTGCTCAAGCCAGACAAGGTTCAATATGAATTTGACAACATCATGTATGTCGGATTTGAAATCGACAATGACTTTGTTGTAGGCTTTGGACTCGATTATAATGGGCAATGCCGGAATTTGCCAGACCTATATAAACAAGTAGAATCTGACTAATTCCTAAAATCGCAAGAAATCGTATGGTCGTTTACCATACCAACTGCTTGCATGTACGCGTAACAAATGGTACTGCCAAAAAACTTTATACCTCGTTTTTTTAAATCTTTGGAAATCGCATCAGATTGAGCGCTCGTAGCTGGGATTTGTCCATGTGAAGAATAGGATATTGCCAATGGTTTATTTTCGGGCATAAATGAATATAAGTAGGCATAAAAACTGCCGAATTCTTTTTGAATGTCCATGAATATCTTTGCATTGCTCACTGCGCTGGTAATTTTTCCGCGATGGCGGATAACTCCCGCATCCAATAGGATACTTTCAATAGTTTCGTCTGAAAAGTTGGCTACTTTTTCAACATCGAAATCTGCAAATAGCCTTTTGTAGTGCTCTCTTCGTCTTAATATGGTGATCCAGCTTAATCCAGCCTGCGCGGCTTCAAGAATAAGAAATTCAAATAAAGTTTTTTCATCAGAGGTATGTTTCCCCCATTCTTCATCATGATATTTGGTGTATAATTCGTCTGTTCCGCACCATACACATCTTGTTAAACTTTCTTTTGTCATCGTCCGCTTGCTTTAGCTCAATATTTTTATTATACCTTTGTAGACATTAAAATCTATACATGCAAAGGAAGGTATTTTTATTTTTTTTCTCACTTTTATTTGTGAATCTCCTGTCCTTTTCTAGTTATGCACAGACTGATTTGAATCTGGATGAACAATCACTTGTGGATAGTTCTTCAGTTGCTGACAGTGTAGTAGACGTCCGGTCCCTAATTTATAACGAATATGTTTTTCCTGATCCAAATAGGCAGTCTCAATTCGTCGAAGATTTAAAAGAAAAGCTGATTGTCAAGAATGGGGATTTTATCGGATGGATGAAACTGCATGATGAATTGATGTTGAAAAAGTTTGGTGAAACTGAATTTTCAGCGGAGAAATTCCATCGGCCAATTTGGGTATTCGCAGTCGTGTTGGGGTTGTTTTTAGCCTTAGCCATCGTAAAAATATTTTTTCCTGTAGATTTTTCGATTATCACGGAGGCTTTTTACAAAGACCGCCTTTTGATTCAGGTCAGCAAAGAGGATAACATGGCGACTTCTTGGTCATATATTATTTTGTACATCATTTTTAGTGCGGCGTTGGCACTTTTTATTTTAATAACCGAATCAGGGTTCAACAATTCTATCTTTCTGAATCCGATTAACTACATCAAAATTGCTGGAATTGTCGGTTTGCTATTTATTTTAAAAATATTAATTATCCGATTTGTAGCATTTGTCTTCTTGATTAACAGAATTGTTCGAGAGTATATTGCGGTGTTGTATTTAATCTATTTTAACAGTCTGTTAATTTTAATGCCGTTTCTGTTAATTGTTACATTGGTACCTCAAACCTACTTTAAGTTTCTGTTAATTTTATTTTCAGTAATTGTTATTATTTTATTCATATATAGGTTTGTACGGACGGCATTTAATTTTATTGGAAATAGTAAATTTTCTGTTTTTTATTTATTTCTCTATCTTTGTAGTCTCGAAGTCGCACCGATATTAATTTTAGTGAAGACACTAAGCAATTAAGTAAGAGAAATATATGCAGATTGATGTAGAAAGAGCAAAGAAAGTTAAGAGTATTTTAGTGACTTTGCCAAAGCCTGATAATGAAAAATCACCTTATTTTCTTTTAGCAGAAAAGTATAATCTAAAACTAGATTTTAGAGGCTTTATTCATGTTGAAGGAGTTCCAGCGAAAGATGTTCGGAAGGATAAAGTGAATTTTGCAGAGTATACTGCAGTTATTTTTACGAGCAAAAATGCTGTTGACCATTTTTTCAGGGTATGTGAAGAAATGCGATTCGAAGTATCTGTTGATATGAAGTATTTCTGCATTTCCGAAGCCATTGCCTTGTATCTTCAAAAATACATTCAATACAGAAAAAGAAAAATATTCTTCGGAAAACAAACAGCAAAGGATTTGGAAGATGTGCTTAAGAAGCATAGCAAAGAGAAATTTTTGTTTCCTTGTTCAGATGTTGCCAATGAAGATACTCAGAAATGGCTACAAGAAAATGGTTATGATTTCACTCCTGCCGTATTGTTTAAGACCGTTATTTCGGACATTACCGATTTAAAAAACGTTTTTTACGACATCATCGTCTTCTTCAGCCCTTCAAGCGTGCAGTCGCTGTATGATAATTTTCCGGATTTTATTCAGAATGATACACGAATTGCAGGTTTCGGAGCAACTACACAGCAAGCGTTGCTGGATCATGGACTCTTGCTGGACATTCCGGCACCTACTCCGCAAGCGCCAAGCATGACGATGGCAGTTGAACAGTACATCAAACAGGTCAATAAATAGAAAAGAATAAGAATATTAAAAAAAGCAGTATTACATTTAATGCTGCTTTTTTTGGATTCAAAATTTGATAATTAATCGTTAAGTTTTGTTAAATTACTGAAATATGATTATTAAATTTGGTTTTTTTATAAGCCCTATGAAAATAGTTAGCTTAATTAATTAAGTTTTCAGCTTATTAATTTTAAGTTTTATTTAAGAAAAAAACTATCTTGCAATGATATTTGCATGAAATTAAGATATACTTCTACTATAATGAATATAGAACGTTATAAATATTTGCTTGGAATGCTTTTGGTCTCCGCAATTTTAGCCACAAGTTGTAAAGGTCCAGGCAATACCGGGGAGCTCGTTGGCGCAAGATTAAATAAGCTTAAATCCAATAAAACACCTTTTGGAATGGTTTTAATTCCGGGAGGAACTTTTATTATGGGCCAATCGGATGAAGACATTACGTTCTCACAAACTGCTCAAAACCGTCAAGTGACTATAGCTCCATTTTATATGGATGATACAGAGATATCAAATAGTGAATACCGTCAATTTGTAAATTGGGTAAGAGATTCAATTTTAATTTACAATTTTTTAAATGACCCAAGTTATTTCGTTGATATGGGCAACGGCGAACGCCATATCGACTGGAAAAAAGTGAATAGGGATTCTCCTTGGGAATCAAATGTTGCGACAGTAAAAGACCGCTTGAACAGCATGTACTATCAAGGTGAGGATCGTATTTTTGGTAAGAATGAACTTGATGTTCGTTTATTGAAGTATCATTTCGAATGGTATGATTTGCGCTCCGCAATCAGTGCTAAAAACGATCCGACAAAAACACGCTCCGATTTTATTTTACGCGATACGATGTTAATTTATCCCGATACGACTGTTTGGTTATCGGATTTTAGCTATGCACAAAACGAGCCAATGGTTGAAGGATATTTCTCTCATCCATCTTTTGATGAATATCCTGTTGTAGGTGTCACATGGCGTCAGGCTCAGGCTTTCAACACTTGGAGAACGCGGTTGTTCAACAATGCGGCTCCTGGAAATAAACAACAAGAACGCGTTCCGTATCAATTGCCTTCTGAGGCAGAATGGGAATATGCTGCCCGTGGTGGGAAAGTTGGAATGCAATATCCATGGGGCGGGCCGACTGCACGTAATGCAAGAGGATGCCTGATGGCCAATTTCAAACCCGGTCGTGGTAATTACATGGATGATGGTGCGGCGTATACAGCTCCCGTTTATTCTTATTGGCCAAATGATTTTGGATTGTACAACATGGCTGGAAACGTTGCTGAATGGACGCAGTCAAGTTACAATGAGTCGGCTTATTCATTTGTTCACGATATGAATCCAACGTATACCTATCATTCAAAACCAGGCGATCACGAAGCTTTAAAACGTAAAGTTGTTCGTGGCGGATCATGGAAAGATGTCGGTTATTTCCTTCAGAACTCGACAAGACAATACGAATACCAAGATACCTCGAAATCCTATATAGGTTTCAGATCGGTAACAAGGTACGTTGGAGTGGCTAATTAACATTAACAATTATTATAAAATAGATTACAAAATGGCAAAGAAAAGAAAATTCGCTTTTAGTATTAACACCCTGATCAACTGGGGTGCATCAGTCGTTATTATCGGGTTGATGTTTAAGATTTTACATTTTAAAGGTGGAGAATGGATGATTGGAATTGGTTTGGCTGTTGAGGCTTTGCTATTTTTTGTAATGGGTTTTGTTCAATCCGAACCAGAACCAGATTGGACTCGTGTGTATCCTGAATTGGACGAAGAGTTTTCTGGCGAATTGCCTCCTAGAGGTGCTCAGATATCAAAAACTACAAATGTAGCGATTGGTAACACGGCGGCTTTGGATCAATTGTTACAAAACGCGAAAATCGATGAAAATTTAATTGGTAATCTAGGCGATGGTTTAAGAACTTTTGGCGACAAGGTTGCTTCCATTTCAAAAGTTGCTGACACAGCAGTTGCGACTAATCATTTTGCAGACAAATTGAACGAAGCATCAACTGGTGCATCCCATTTAAGTTCTGCCTTTGAAAGAGCAGCGTCTGATTTACAGGCATTCAATGAATCTTCTGCCGATATGCAACAGTTCAAAGACCAAGTGAGCACATTCAATAAAAACTTAACCTCATTAAATGCCATTTACGGGAACATGCTAACTGCAATGAATCCTGGTAATCGCGCATAACGTAGTTTATAATTAAGAAAAAGAAATTACTTTATGGCAGGGAAAAAAGAAACTCCGAGACAGCGGATGATAGGCATTTTATATTTGGTGTTGCTAGGTTTAGTGGCGCTGAATGTAAGTGATTCCATCTTGGATGCATTTAAGAATTTGAGTAATAGTTTGAACACATCCACTCAAAATACACAAGCGGGTATCGACAATATGTTTCTTGCATTCAGAGAGACAAAATTGAAAGAAAATCCTGAGCGTGCACAGCCTATTTTAGATAAGGCTACACAGGCACAGGCGTTGATTACAAAATTAACAGCTCAAGTTAAACAATACAGTGATTTATTAGTACAAGAAGGCGGTGGTTTGAACGAAGAAACCGGCGATGTTGATTTTAGATCAAGCACTGATATCGCGTACCGATTGATGATTAATCAAGGTCGCGGAAAAGAATTAAAAAACCAGATTAACGCTACCCGTGCAGAATTAGAAAAATTGACGAATAATGAAGTTAGTTTTTCGCTTTCAGCAGAAGATCCTGAACCAAGAGGAGGGATTAAAAAATCGTGGGAGGATGTGAATTTCGGTGACGGTATTCCTTTGACGGCAGCAATTACTGCGTTAGATAAAATCAATGCAGATGCTAAAAATGCAGAATCGGCAGTTGTGAAACATATTTTTGGCAAAATGGATCAAGCTGTTGTTAATTTAGACCGCTTTGCCGCAGTTGCGGTTGCACCAACATCCTATTTGATTCAAGGTCAGCCATACACAGCAAAAGTGTTTTTAACAGCGTATGATTCCAAATCCAATCCTCAGATCAGTGTAGGCGGAAGCGCGTTGCAGGTTACAGAAGGACAAGGTTTGTATACAGTGAATACGGGAACTGAGGGAACGTTCACTTGGAAAGGTTTGATTAACGTACAGCAAACAGATGGAACTGTGAAAACCTATGAAACGGAGCCGATGACTTACCAAGTTGCTCGTCCGTCAGCGGTTGTTTCACCTGATGCAATGAATGTGTTGTATATTGGTGTGAATAACCCGATATCGGTTTCTGCACCAGGCATTGCCAAAGAGAACTTAATTGTATCTGGTTCTGGTGTTTCGATCTCTGGTTCTGGTGGAAAATATAGTGCGAAAGTTTCTGCAACTGGCGAAGCTACAATCAATGTTTCTGCTAAAATCGGTGACAAAACAACGAATTTAGGAAGTACGAAATTTAGAATTAAACGCATTCCAAAACCGACGGCTCGTATCGGCGGTAAAACGGGAGGCCGTATTTCTGCTGCGCAGTTAAGAGGTCAAAATGTTGTTTCAGCTGCGCTGGATAATTTTGAGTTCGATGCTAAATTCAGCATTACTAAATTTAACATGTATATCGCTAAACCTAGAGTTGATCCAATCGGACCTTACCAAGCTTCAGGTCAATCATTCTCAGGTCAGATGAAAACTGGTCTTGCGGGTGTTACTGCTGGTTCGGTGGTTATGATTTACGATATAGTAGGTGTTGGTCCTGACGGAGTAGCACAAAACTTGGATCCGATAACGTTCCAGGTAACGAATTAATAAGAATAATAGAGGGTGTTATGAAAAAGTTGCTTCTATCTTTTGCTGTTGGGATTTTCTGTTTGCATGCAAGTGCACAGCAAGAAAATCTATCGAACAGCACAAAGCCTATTCAGCCGGAGGAACCTCCTGTTGACGGCTATGTGGTAAAAACAGACATTGAAAATCGTAAGGTCGTTCCTTACGCGGCGATAAGACAGACGGATATTGCTTTTAGCAAGCGTGTGTGGAGAGAAATGGATTTACGCGAAAAGATGAACCGCGCTTTTGCATCCCCTAAATCAAGTCTGATAACTGTTATCCTAGATGCGATCATGGCTGGCGAATTGACGGCTTATGATCCAACGCCAACAAAGGATGATCCGAACGGAGATGCTTTCAAAACGGTTTTGCCTCCAGATCAAGTGATGGCTCGTTTTGGCGGTGATAGTGTATTAGTTGAACAATTTAACGAGAATAACGAAGTTGTTTCTTCTTCTTATGAATCAAGAGATTTTGACCCTACAATGGTGGTTAAATTCAGGATTAAAGAAGACTGGATTTTCGATAAGCAACGTTCTGTTTTTGAACCAAGAATTATCGGAATTGCGCCTTTAATTACACCACAGATTCCAGGGATGGATTCTGGTGTGGGCTTAGCGAATGCTGGAGCTGTGGAAGGCACTGCTGGTGTGAACCCTTTTGACCCGTTCGCGGTTCCACCTCCTGTTGAAGAAACTGCAACGGCTACAGCAGAGGCGGATAACGTTCCAGTACCAACTTTTGATACCGCATTTGTTCCACAAGTTGATGCTGCGCCAGCATTCTGGATTTATTTTCCAGAAGCTAGACACGTTTTTGTGAACAAGGAAGTTGTGAATCGCCACAGTGATGCTACTGGATTGAGTTATGATGATGTTTTTATCAAACGCTTATTTACGAGTTACATTGTGAAACAATCAAATCCTGAGGATATGCGTATCAAGGATTATATCAATGATGATTTGGATAAATTATACGAATCTGAACGAATCAAGAAAACATTAATGGACTACGAACAAGATTTATGGTCGTATTAATGAATATGAACAAAACAACAGACTTCTTTTAGTCTAGGTATTTCTACGTAATTGTCTGTGGAATTTCATAATTCCTAAAACACTTGTTTTTATATTTTCATGTGTGGCATTATGTAGAAATATTTTTTTTTAAGTTTGTATTAATCGAATTAAAAAATTTGGCTGTGAAATTAGAACCGATTGATAGTATATCAGGAATTACAGCAGAGGACTTCAAAAAGAATTATCTTAAAAAAAGTCAACCTGTAATCATAAAAGATTTTGTAAGTAAGGATAGCGCATGCTGGTCTAAATGGAGTTATGACTATTTCAAAGAGATTGCTGGCAACGAGCGCATTGATGTGTATGGACGCGAGCAAGATTCTCAAGACCGTGCGGCGAGCGCGCCAGTTGCTAAAATGACCTTGGCTGAATACTTAGATTTAATCCAGAAGGAACCGACTGAATTGCGGTTATTTCTTTTCAATTTAATGAAAATCCGTCCTGAATTAAAGAAGGATGTGATTTATAATGATGTTACCGGAGGCAAAGTATTGCAATGGTTGCCGTATATGTTTTTTGGTGGAGAAGGTTCGGCGACACGTAATCACTTCGACATTGACATGTCTCACGTGTTTATTTCTCAATTTCAAGGTTCGAAACGTATTTGGTTATTTCCAAATAGTGAATCTGATTTGCTGTATAAATTACCGTATAATTTTCATGGAATTGCCAATCCAAAATTAAGTTCGGTTGAAGAATTTCCGGCTTTGAAATATCTGCACGGTTACGAGGCCATTATCAACCCTGGCGATACGTTATACATGCCAGCTGGCTGGTGGCACTATATTCAATATGAAACGGAAGGATACTCGATATCGGTCCGTGCATTGCCTTCATCACTGAGCGAAAAAATCAAAGGGGCTCGAAACCTTTTTGTAACTCGTTATTTTGATGACACCATGAGAAAGCTTTTTAAAGAAAAATGGTTCGAATACAAAATTGACATGGCGAAAAAACGTGCTGAAAAGGCACTTAAGAAATACCAGTAAGGAATTCAAAATTCAAAAGTAAAAATTCAAAAAAGGCGATGTCTGTTTCTTCAGAAATCGCCTTTTTATTTTTCACCAGATTCTAAAATCTAATTTACCATTAGCGTTTTATATGGCGAATAGCTATAATTCCCATCTTCTGTACTGACGTAAAAAGGAATTGCTGGGTCAAATAATTCTTTTAATTTTAGTTTTAATTCTTGTTGGAAAATCTCTTTCTCCTCGGTTAACAATTCTCCCGATAACTCGAGGCTACTGACCTTCGATTTCCCGCCCTCTAATTCAATTCGTCTTCTAGTTCTGAATAAAGAACCTTCTTTCGTCATTTTTCGAATAATGTATAAATGGGGTTCAACGTTTTTTATTCTTGTTGCTTGTTCAAAAACATAGGTGTAAAATAAGGTCTGAATCAATGCCTTGTTCAATTTCTTCCCATTGGTTTCAAAAGCATCTTCTAGCGTCGCATAAGTCAAATCATCCGAACCTGTTTTGTAATCTACAATTCTAATCGCGTCCTGCAATTCGTCTACGCGGTCAATACGGCCTTCTAAAGTGATGAATTGCGTTTTTCCATGACTGTCTTCAAAAGGAAAAGAAGTCGTTAACACAGCTTCTAAATCCTTTACCCGAAAAGGTGTCGTGCCTTTGTCTTGCTTTAAAATAACATGAATGTATTCTTTGACTATTGCCATAATGACTTTTTGCATGCCTGAATACTGAATTGGCTTGGTTTCGTTAGGATAAAATTCTTTTCTGAAATTATCTTGGATTAGAAAGTCAACTTTGGCTTCCTGTTGCTCAATTCGCTCTCTGGTAATCGGCTGGTCGTCTGCCATGAGTTCGCGATAAAAATCCTCCAAACTATTATGCAGAATTGTACCTAGTCGATTCGCTTCAACAACTTCAGTGATTTCTTCCGCTTCTTCGACTTTGGCAATGTATCGGTAGAAAAAATCGATTGGATTCGCAATGTATGTAGTCAAGGCAGTTGCTGACAATTTTCTTTTACCCGTTAAATAGTCATTCAGCTTCGCTAAAATTTCAGGAGTTTTTGGGATAGAAACTTCCGAATGGGATTCCAATTGCAGATTAATTTCTTGCGAAGCAAAAGAAAATTGCAAGGCACTTTCATAAATCAATTGTTTTAAGAAACGCGATGGTTCGCCCGAATTCCGTTCGTCAGTAATGTTGTTGTACACGAAGCTCATTTTTTCAGCTCGCTGAATCAAGCGGTAAAAAATATAAGCCGAAATGGCATCTTGGTTCTCAATAACCGGCAAGCCATACACGCGACGGATGCTGTCGGGGATAAAACTATTTGCGGTCGATGATTTTGGCAATACACCGTCATTCATCCCTAAAAAGACCACATGCTTGAAATTCAAGTTTCTTGTTTCCAATAAACCCAAAACTTGCAAACCGTTCATTGGGTCACCGGATAAAGGAACAGAAACGGCTTCGAACGATTTTTGGATTAATGTACTAACGAACGAAAAATTAAATGGCTTTTTGGTTTCATTTCCATAGCTAATCAATGTGTCTTGCAGGCGATTCATTTCCTGAAGTGCTTTGTCAAATAATTCGGCGTCAATCTTCTTTAACGATTTGCTTCGCAATTGTTCATGAAGAACAAATTCAAACAGATTCGATAAGCCCCTCACCAAGAAGTTTGGATTTTTTTCGACAGCGAAAAATACTTCGAAAATCCCTTTTTGTCTCAGCAATCGGTCTAGCGGAACTTGAAATAACTGTTCTTGAACAAATATGGAGCGAATAGAAGAACGCTTTTGTTCAGTCAAATTAACTAGAGGATGCGTGATAAATAATTCGACAAGATGATGTGGAACCATGTATTCTTCATCGCCTTTGGTTTTGTTAATTCTTTTTTGATAGGTTAACCACAAATCTGCCAAGCCGAATAAGCTTGACGTTTGATAATTAAATCCCATACTGATATTGACAGGAATTTGTTTGTCAGCAAGCGTTGTTGGAATGGTCTGCAAGGTAGAGAACAGCAAATTTTCGTCAGCCAATACAATGACTGTGTCGCCGTAAGTTTCGCTGTTTGCAATCTGCTGATAATCTTCTTCGAGAATTTCGTTTAAAATTTTCGATTGCGTTTGCTGGCCTTGAACCTGAAAAACCGTCGCTTCCGCATGGTTGTCTTTTAAGAAAATACGCTGATTATCCAGTTCATTTTTCAGCTGATACAAATCGATGTTCCTTCTCAAAAAGAGCCCCGCTTCTTGCAAAGGGTCGTTCAGATAATAAGCATCCGTATCGAAATAGAACATCGCCCGCTCTTCCAGTTGCCAGCGCTTAAACAAGATTGCTTCGGATTGGCTCAACGCATTGAATCCGACAAAAACTATTTTTTTATAAGTGGATAGAAATGCAGGATTGTCCTCTTTTTTGTCGGCCAAAAGGCGATACAAAAGCGCATTGCTACTCAGCCCTTGCGCTTTTAATCCGGCATGAAAGCGATGATACAATAAAGGCATTCTTCGCCACATGCGAATGAAATTTTCTTGCTGTTTTTTATGCTTCCCTTCGCTGTAAGATTTCCAGAATTTTGTTAGAAAAGCATGCTGTTCTTCGGTCAGAAAATCAAATTGCTGGTCTAATTCGGCAATATCTTCCAACTCTTTGAACAGCCTATCGACTTCAATATGGTCTAAATCCAACTGTGCGAAATCGCTTAACAAAGTTTGCGCAATCGGAAAAAAAGTGTCCATTTCAATTTTATCGAGACCTTCTTTCTTTAGTAAATCATTGTAACTGGTATACAATGTGAAAAATTGCGTATAAAAATCAGCAACATTTAAGTTGCTCGAAGTCGCAATAAATTCTTGTATCGTAAAAAATGTAGGGCTCCAGAAGGGTTTTTGATAGATTTGCGCGAGCTCTTTTGCTAAATATTTTGCTGGCCGTTTATTGTTGAAAATAATTGCGCAATCTTGTAAATCGGCACCCAATTTCTGAATTAAATCTTCCGCTACTTCTCCTAAAAATGTCTTCATGTCTTTTAATTTACGGCGATTAATTTCTCTTGAATAGCATAAAATAAATAGCCTTCAACATGTTCGTAACCCATATTTCTTAATAATTCCACATACTGGATAATCTGTTCTCGATGCGCTTCTTTCTGTTCGAAGGTGAACTTATAATCCAATACAATGATTTTATGTTGAAGCAAAGCGATTTTATCTGGACGATACACATCGCCATGTTCATCAACGATGCTACGTTCAGTAAAACTTGTGGTGCTTTCCGACAACAAAGCATTCAGCTGAGGATGCCGAAAAACATGCAAGACTTTTTCGCGATAGCTTTCAGTTTCATCTTTGCTGATTATGCCTTGCAAAACAAGTTTCTGTAAATAGTCCAACAGTTCTTTTTCATTGTTGGTATTTGCTAAGATATCATGTAGAATACTGCCATCTTTTGAGGCATGATTTTCATTTAGAAAATGTTTAATATTCCGCTCTTCGGTTTGCGTAAATACTTCTGAAATCCGAAATGAGGTTGGATATTCATCAAATGAAACAGTATTTGTCGTAGTGTCCTTTGGCATTAAAGGTATTGGATTGTTAATGATTATCTCATTTTCTTCATTCCATTGCCCCGCAAAATGATGTTCAAACACATCGCTCATGTCAGAAAATTTATGCTCTTTTTTCGACTTAAATCCTAAAAACAAATAGAATTTAGCACGCGTCGTTGCGACATACAGCATATTCAATGCATCAATGTGATTGTGCAAGGATTCCTCAAAATAAGACGTTGCAACGGCAGATTTTCCTAAATCACTGCTGTATTTGAGCGGAATGCTTCTTAAATCTGCATACACGGTGTTTTCCGTGTTCACCCAAAAAATGTTTCCTTTTTTATCCAGATTTAAATTGCAAAATGGAACAAGTACGGCTTCAAAAGCCAAACCTTTTGATTTATGAACGGTCATGACTTGAACCGCATTGACAGCCGAGGATGAAGGAAGCGTTTTGCGATAGCCTTCTTCTTCCCACCAATTCAGGAAGCTTAAAATTCCTTTTTCGCCTTGCAAAGTCGCGTTGCTAATGATGTCGCGAAAGGCCAATAAATAGGCAAAACTTGTTGTTAATTTGTCCAAACCATAGGCCTTAATCAAATGCTCAATCAATTCTGGCAAGGGCAATTGCATCCAATTCAGGTAATTGATGCATAAATCTTCCGGCAAGAACGCCGTCAGTTCAGAAAACGGCTTTGTTTTTAAGTCCAGGAACGCATTCGGACTCAGCGTTTTTTTATGAATGCTGTGATACAAATGAATGCTATTGGCTTTGTAAAGCGAGGTATTTTCTTGATAACCGACCAAGGCGTACAAGGTATTTATCAATAAATCGATGGCAGAGTTGCTCGCAATCAATAAGGCTTCGCCAGAAATAACTGGAATTTCAGCTTCCATCAATGCATTGACAACTTCTTTTGCTTCTGAATTTTTTCGAACTAAAACCGCAATATTTCCGTAGGAATAATTCAGCTCCTGAATTAAATAGTTGATTTCTTGAATCGAATATGCCAAAGCAAGCTCTTTGAAAATGGCGTCTGAGAAAAGGCGGTCGTCATCTTCCGGTTTGTCAAATTTCTTTAGCTTGACCGTACCACCGGTTTTCGTTCGCTTATGCGTATTTTGCTTCGCTTGCGCGTAAATATGATTGACAATTTGGTCATACTGCTGGCTCTTCCACCAATCTTCAATCGGCTTGCTGTTCAACTCCTCAATCCGTGAATTCAGCTCCTGCTGAATGATTTTCGGGAAGCTTGAAAACAGCTCATTGTTAAATGCAATAATCTCTGTAGAACTTCGGTAGTTTTCTTCCAGATTATCATCCAGGATATTGAAATCACCCAAATCAATTTTCGCTTGGGATTCCAAAATCCGCCAATCCCCATTCCGCCAGCGATAAATGGATTGTTTGGTGTCGCCGACAATCAATTGGTCTATCTGATTCTCTGATGGCGAAGCCACCGCATTTTGAACGAGCGATTTGAAGCTTTTCCATTGGGAAACCGAAGTATCCTGAAATTCATCGAACAGAAAGTTTTTGTATCGGTTGCCCATTTTCTCCCAAATAAAAGAAGGGTTATCGCCCGCATCTTCGGTGATTCCAGTCAGCAAATTCTGCGCATCGCTTGTCAGCAACGTACCATTTTCATCGCGATAGGACTTTAACAAAAGCGCAACCTCTTGCATTAATCGCAAGTAATAAATGTTTTTCTGAAAATGGCTATTTAAAATATAATGAGGTTCTAAAGACTTAAATGTCTCAACTAAATCCTTTAATAAGGGGTTCAATGTGTAATAAGAATCCGTGTTAGCTTTTTTCTGAAACCAAATTTCTGGATTATCCACGAAATTTTGCAATTTGTCAATCAGGTCATATTGGCCTTGAAGAATGTTGTTGGCTTTCGCCAATGGATTTCTGGATTTGCCAGCCAAATCATCTGTTGTCAACCCAGCCTGTTCATAGGCTTGGATAAATGCTTGTGCCTTGGCATGGATGACATCTTCAAAATTTTGTTTGAATTCTTTTCCGTCCTTGCTATATTTTGAAAAGATTTTATCAATGTTCTCAAAACCCAAAGCGTAAAGCGCATCGCTGAAATCGGTAAATTTCTCTTTGAAAATTTCGGATATCAAATTGATTAATTCGGTTTTGTAATTCCAGCTCTGTTCGTTTTCGATGCGCTCTTTAGCCAAATCGATAATCCATTCAACGAGCTCAGGTTTGCTGTCCAATTCTTTATCTAAGCGTTCAACCAGGTTGTTCTTCACCTTATCCAAATTCATTTCTAAGGTATAGCTCGAATCCAATCCCAGTTCGAAAGCAAATCCTCGAATCACTTTCTGAACAAAGCCATCAATCGTGCTGACCGAAAAACGTGTGTAATCATGAAGAATTCGGCGATAGATTTTATCTGCTTTCTCTTGCAAGGATTGAGGCGTCAGCGATGGGTTCGCCTTTAAGATTAAAGCCCTGTAGCTTTCAATTCCATCAGAAGCATCTTCTTTCGCCAAGCCTTCCAATACTTCTAAAATCCGGGTTTTCATTTCCTCGGTCGCTTTATTCGTAAAAGTTACGGCAAGGATTTCACGGTATTTGAATTCATTTTCAAATAACAGCGAAAGATAATGTACGGTCAAACTGAATGTTTTTCCTGAACCAGCCGAAGCTTTTAGGATTTTAACGGGCTTCATGAAATGAAAATTAAAAAGTAAAAATTCAAAAACCAGCGAGGTTTTTATTTTCCTTAGAAAGATAGAGTTAATTAAGTAAAAATTAAAAAGTAAAAATTCAAAAATTAACAGATGGCTAGTTTTGAAGAAACAATGCGTTGAAAGTTTCAACTACAAATTTTGGATGTTCATAGTTTTTGGTTAAATTAAATTTGAAAAACAAAAAATTATTTTACATAAAGACATTTTGAAATGGTCAAGGCAAAACAAATTAATGTAAATAATCTTCCAATATCAATTTTAGACATAAATGAGGACGACTATTTTTGTTTAACACATATGACTAAAAATCAACAAGAGGGAAGCAAAATTATTGAGAAATGGTTAACGAATAAGAATACAATTGAATTTTTAGGTGTTTGGGAGCAGTTAAATAATCCAAATTTTAATTCCCACGAATTCGGGGGAATTATGTCTGAGGCAGGTACGAATAGGTTTTATTTATCTGTTAAACAGTGGGTTGAGAGAACGAAAGCTATGGGCATAACTGCGAGGACAGGAAAATACGGTGGTACTTATGCGCACAAAGATATTGCATTTAATTTTGGACTTTATATAAGCCCTCTCTTTAATCTTTTGCTGATTAAGGAATTCCAACGTTTAAAGGAGATTGAAAATAATCAATATGGTTTGGAATGGAACGTAAAGAGAATTCTAAGTAAAGCTAATTATCACATTCAAACTGATGCGATTAATAATTATATAATTCCGACTTTAAATTATTCCCAAAAAAAGGAATGGATATATGCAGACGAAGCAGATTTGTTGAATATTGTATTATTTGGATGTACTGCGAAACAGTGGAGAGATGCTAACCCTGAGAGGAGTCTTAATGGAGAAAATATTAGAGATATAGCAAGCATAAATGAGTTAACAATATTGTCAAATATTGAAAGCTTAAATTCTACATTAATAAAAAATAATGTCGATAAAAAAAATAGATTCAAAATTCTATTAGAAACTGTTCAAGAACAAAGAAGGACATTAGATAATATAGATTTCATTAAATCAATGAAATAGATGTCACCTGATATATACATTGAAAATAAAAAGAAGAAGTGAAGTGCAATTTTTTGTGGGTTGAATTAATGCAGTTTAAATTTTACCAACTAATTTGAGCGAAATATTAAAAGGAAAGCGAAACATTTCTCCAAAATTAGCAGTACGGTTAGAGAGGGTTTTAGGGATTGATGCGGAATATTGGCTGAACCTTCAGCTTTCTTGGGATTTGCAAAATGCAAGACAGCTGGAGTTATCGACCTAACATTTCTCCAAAAATCTGAAATGGTGCGACTTCCATGTTTTTTACTTTTTAATTTTGAATTTTTATTTCTTATCTTTGCGTCCCCTCTTACACGAAGTTCGGGGGATATGTTGAATACATAACAAAATAAAAAAACATGGCAACTAAAATCAGATTGCAAAGACATGGTAAAAAAGGAAAACCTTTCTATCATGTAGTCGTAGCAGACGCACGTGCTCCACGTGATGGTAAATTTATTGACCGTATTGGGTCTTACAACCCAAATACAAATCCAGCGACTATCGTTTTAGATTTCGAAAAAGCTTTGGATTGGGTTAACAAAGGTGCTCAACCTACTGACACAGCTCGCGCTATCCTTTCTTACAAAGGTGTTTTATACAAAAAACACTTGCAAGGCGGTGTGAAAAAAGGTGCTTTTGATGAAGCGAAAGCTGAAGAATTATTCGCTGACTGGACTTCGGCTAACGAAGCTAGAATCGATGGTAAAAAAGGCAACTTAAGCACAGCAAAAGAAGAAGCTCGTAAAACAGCTTTAGCAGCTGAAGCTAAGAAAAAAGAAGACAGAGCTGCAGCGATTGCTGCTAAAAACGCTCCTGTAGCAGAAGAAGTTGTTGCTGAAGAAGAAGCTGTTGAAGCTCCTGAAGTAGCAGAAACTACTGAAAACACTGAAGAAACTGAAGGTTAATCTTTCATAAAGTATTCATAAAAGCCGATTCTACGTAGAATCGGCTTTTTTTACTTTAGCAGTTTTTTGATTTTTAATTTTTACTTTGAAAAATGACACTAGAACAAACTTTTTATATCGGATACATCACAAAAACTAGAGGCCTCAAAGGGGAGCTTCAATTGTTTTTTGAATTTGAAGATTATTTGGACCTTGAATTTGATATCTTATTTTTAGAAATCAATAAAAAGTTGGTTCCGTTTTTTGTAGACAGCATCAAAGTACAGCAAAATAGCACCGCCTATCTAAATCTGGAAGATGTAGACCACATCGACAAAGCGCAACCATTGCTTCGCAAGAAAGTTTATTTGTCCTTAGATAAAATGCCAGAACGTCATCCGGATGATTTTCGCTGGACGGATTTGGTTGGATTTCTTGTTATCGATGAAGAACACGGCGAGCTGGGTGATATTACCAATGTGCAAGAATTGCCTCAACAGACCATGGCTACTGTCGATTTTGATGGAAAAGAGCTGATGTTTCCATTGAATGAAGATTTAATTCTGGGCATCGACGCCAAAGAAAAAATTATTGAAGTCGACTTGCCAGAAGGATTAGTTGATTTGTACTTGGAGTAATTCAAAATTAAAAAGGTAAAAGTAAAAAATACTTTCTTGCGCAATACATAGCCGAGCAAATGGATAATTTAATTTTTGTTATTTTATCATTTCGACGATTAATAATGGTCGGAAATCAAATTTCGATAATTCAGTTCGCCTAACTATATATGCATCATCTGGGTTTTTTAATTTTTAATTTTTAATTTTTAATTTGAAAACACTAATTTAGCATCGCTTATAGAGAAAGGTAGAGGGAATAGACCCGTTGAAGCCTTAGCAACCTGACACTTGGTCAAGGTGCTACATTCTACTCCAATTAATGGAGAAACATAAGTTAAAGAACGCAATCCTGCGCTTTCTTTGTAAGCCTCAAAAATTCGAACATGAAGATTGTTGACCATATAAAAAATGCAAAAGGAAAAACGTTGTTTTCTTTTGAACTGTTACCACCTGCGAAAGGGCAAGGAATCCAAAGTATTTTTAAAACTATGGATGAATTAATGGAATTCAATCCGCCTTTTATCGATGTGACTTACCATCGTGAAGATTATTTATACAAACAGCATTCTTCTGGCTTACTGGAGCGCGTATCGTATCGCAAGCGCCCAGGAACTGTGGCAATCTGTGCGGCCATCATGAATAAATACAAAGTGGACGCAGTTCCGCATTTAATCTGTGGTGGTTTTACGAAAGAAGAAACTGAAAATGCCTTAATCGATTTAAACTTTTTAGGAATCGACAATGTGTTGGTGCTTCGTGGCGACGCTCGAAAAGGCGATGCCGATTTTATTCCAACTCCTGGCGGACATGAGTACGCGACCGATTTATTGGAGCAGGTAACCAACATGAACAAAGGGCAATATTTGCACGAAGATATTGAAAGCTCCTGGAAGACAGATTTTTGTATAGGCGTAGCAGGTTATCCCGAAAAGCATTTTGAATCGCCGAATTTCAATACAGATTTTAAATATTTAAGAAGAAAAGTCGAAATGGGCGCTGAATTTATTGTTACTCAGATGTTTTTCAATGTGGAGAAATACAAAGAGTTCGTGACCAAATGCCGTGAAAATGATATTCATGTTCCGATTATTCCCGGTCTGAAACCTTTGACAACAAAAAAACAACTGATTGCTCTTCCGAAAATATTTCACTTGGATATTCCTGAAGAACTTTCGGATGCGGTTTCGGATTGTAAAAACAATGCCGAAGTACGCCAAGTCGGAGAAGAATGGCTGGTTCAGCAATGTAAAGAGTTAATCGATTTTGGGGCTCCGGTTTTGCATTTTTATACCATGAGCAATCCAGGCCCAACAAAGAATATTGTTTCTAAATTGGTGTAATAAATCTGTTAAACTTTGTTAATCTGACCATTCTATAAAAATCATCATTTATATTTAGGAGAAATTAATCAAATCTCCTAAATATGCAGTATCAAAAAATCAATAATCTTCTTGGTTGGCTCGTTGCCTTGATTGCAACCCTAACGTATATCTTGACCGCAGACCGCACAACCAGTTGGTGGGATACGGGAGAATTCATTGCCTCAGCATACAAATTGGAAATTGTGCACCAACCCGGTGCGCCGTTATTTCTGATGATTCAAAATCTCTTCTCAAATTTCGCGATGGGTAATGTGAGCAACATTGCTTTATGGATGAATATTGGCTCGGCGGTATGCAGTGGATTGACGATTTTATTCTTGTTCTGGACAATCACGGCATTGGCCAGCAAAATTCTTGTTCCGAAAGGAGAAACCGCTAACTCGAATCAGTCCGTACAGATTTTCTCAGCAGGGTTTGTAGGCGCTTTAGCTTTTGCTTTCACCGATTCTTTCTGGTATTCGGCTGTTGAATCGGAAGTCTATGCGATGTCGTCCTTGTGTACAGCGGTCGTCTTTTGGTTAATCCTAAAATGGGAAAGGCGTGCCGATGAATCCGATGCGAACCGATGGTTATTGGTCATTGCATTTGTCATGGGCTTATCGATTGGCGTCCATTTATTAAACCTGCTTACTATTCCTGCTTTGGCTTTGTTTATTTATTTCCGTAAAGCGGAGAAAATAACGTGGAAAGGTATCGCCAAATATGCTGGAATCGGAATTCTTGTGCTGGCGTTTATTCTATGGGGAATTATTCAATATACATTGCTTTTCGCATCCAAATTTGAGTTATTCTTTGTCAACACATTGGGTTTGGGATTCGGTACAGGCGTTTTATTTTTTGCATTGCTTGTAATCGGTTTATTAGTTTATGGCATTGTCTACAGCATCCGCAAATCAAAACCTGTTCTAAATTTTGCATTGGTAGCCACATGTTTTGTTCTTTTTGGCTATAGTTCGTTCGCGATGATTGTCATTCGTGCAAATGCAAATCCTACATTAAACAATAACCATCCGAACGATGTGTTTTCGTTTTTGGGATATTTAAGCCGTGAACAATATGTGTCGGAACCCTTATTTAAAGGCCCGAATTACAATGCGGAAGTTACTGGTGTGGAGAAGACCTACAGTTATCGAAAGGACAACGATAAATACACGAAAATCGAAGGGAATAGCGAATATACGTACAGCAACGAAACTTTGTTTCCGAGGATGTACAGTGCTAAACATCGCGGATTTTATCAAGACTATTTGGGCTTGCAAGAAGGAGAGAATCCGACTTTTGCTAATAACTTAAGTTTCTTTTTCAAATACCAGCTTGGTTTCATGTACGGCCGATATTTTATGTGGAATTTTGCCGGAAGGCAAAATGATATCCATGGACATGGAAATGCATACGATGGGAATTGGTTATCAGGAATTAAATCCATTGACAATCAGTTTGTAGGAGGTCAGTATAACCTTTCTGACGAAATGAAAACCTCTCCTTCACGAAATACCTATTATTTCTTGCCTTTGCTTATTGGAATTATCGGCTTGATTTGGCATTTCAAAAAGAACAAAAAGGATGCGATTATCGTTTCGTTGCTATTCTTTTTTACGGGAATTGCGATTGTTCTTTATTTAAATCAAAGTCCTTTTCAGCCTCGCGAGCGTGATTATGCTTATGTCGGCTCGTTCTACACCTTTGCAATCTGGATTGGAATTGGCGTGATTGCCATTACAGATGTATTGAAGCGGAGAGCGAATCTTCGCATGGCGACTTATGTTTCAGCTGTTGTCTGCTTTGTTGCAGTTCCGACGCTGTTGCTGAAAGAGAATTGGGAAGACCATGACCGCTCTGGCCGAATGATGACCAAAGATTTTGCATCCAACTATTTAAACTCTTGCGACCCAAATGCCATTCTGTTTACCTACGGCGACAACGATACATTTCCGCTGTGGTATTTACAGGAGGTTGAAGGATTGCGACCTGACGTAAAGGTCGTGAATCTTAGTTACCTGCAATCCGCGTGGTACATGAAGCAGATGAAGCTGAAAACGAATGATGCGGATGCATTGCCTATCGCGATTGATGATGAAAAGGTCAAAAAGGGCGTTCGCGATGGTTTGTTCTTGAATGATTTGCAGATTGCCGAATATGTGGATATCGAAATGCTTCTTGACATTATGCTATCGGACAAGCGAGAAAATCAGGTTCAGATGCGCGATGGTTCTTTTGTCAATTTCTTGCCGACCAAGAAAATGAAACTAAAAGTGAACAAAGATTCAGTGATTCGGAATAAAGTCGTTCCTGAGGATTGGGAAGATGCGATTGTGGAATCGATGAACTGGGAATACAACAAAGAATATGTGACGCGTGCGGAGTTGAGCATGCTTTCGATTTTAATCAATAACGATTGGAAACGTCCGATTTATTTTGGGTTTAGCTTGCCTTCGGAATGTTTTATGGGCTTGGATAAGTATTTAGTCGCTGAAGGTTTTGCGATGAAATTAATGCCTGTGCAAAGTGAATCAGCGAATGCAAATCAACATTTAGTCAATACCGACACCCTTTACAAAAACATCAAAGAAAACTACGTTTGGGGCAATTACGGCAAACTAAATCACGTGGACGTGGACTCGCGGTTTTTGATGAGCAATTTCGTGATGAATCGCATTTTTGGACAATCGATGCGCTCGCTTCTGGCTAAAAATGAATTGCAAAAAGCAAAAGAAATAGCCTTGATTGCCTACGATAATCTTCCGAAGCGAATAGAAAGCCCTCGAGAAATCTATAATACCATGGACATTGTCGACACGTTGTATAAAACGAAAGAGAATCAATTGGCGACGAATTTGGTGGAGCGAAATGTTCAATATTTGAAAGACCGAATGGACTATGTGGAAGCCGTCAGCATGGATATTCATACTTTGCTGGATATGGAGACGATTGAGTTTACGTTTGCAAGTTTGGAACGGTATAAGCAAGTTTTATCCGAAAATAATGAAGTCGCGCTTTTGAATAAGGTCAGCGCGCTTTCCGATACGTATAAGAATCGCTATTTTGAAAATTAAATAGCTGTAAAAACAAAAAAAGCCGTTCAGAATCAAATTCCGAACGGCTTCTTTATGAAATAGCACGCTATTATTTTTTAACTTCTTTCGCCCAAGAATCTTTTAAAGTCACCGTGCGGTTGAAGACCAATTTGTCAGTTGTGGATTTAGTATCCAATGTGAAATACCCTAAACGGATAAATTGATAGCCTTTGCCCGGAGTCGCCTTAGCCAAATCAGGTTCGATGAATGCTTTCTCAATAACCTTCAAACTATCTGGATTGATTGAGTCCTTGAAGTTTTCTTCAGCGACTGGATTTTCTTTGTTGAATAAACGGTCGTATAAGCGAACCTCAGCTTCTTTCGCATGTGCAACTGAAACCCAATGAATAGTCCCTTTTACTTTTAAACCTGACGTATCTTCACCTGATTTAGAGTTCGGGATGTATTCACAATGAACTTCGGTAATGTTTCCTTGTTCATCTTTCTTAAAGTCAGTACAGGTCACGATATAAGCATGTTTCAAACGAACAGATAAACCAGGGCCTAAACGGAAAAATTTCTTCGGAGCATCTTCCATAAAATCATCGCGCTCAATCCACAATTCGTTGCTAAAAGGAATAACACGTGAACCTTCGCCACCTTCGACTTCTGGATTGTTTTCGCCGATTAATTCATCAACTTGCCCTTCCGGATAATTCGTGATGACCAATTTAATCGGGTCCAAAACAGCCATTCTGCGCCAAGCAGTTTTATTTAATTCTTCACGGATGCAGAATTCAAGCAAACTGATGTCAATCATATTCTCTCTCTTTTGAACGCCAATGCGGTCACAGAAATTACGAATACTTGCTGGCGTATAACCTCTTCTTCTAAAAGCTGAAATCGTTGGCATGCGCGGGTCATCCCAACCGTCAACTAATTTATCATTGACCAATTGCAACAAACGGCGTTTGCTCATGACCGTGTAAGTCATGTTCAAGCGCGCAAACTCATATTGTTTGGACGGGAAAATGTCTAATTTTTCGATTAACCAATCGTATAAATTTCTGTGTGGAATAAATTCCAATGTACAGATTGAATGTGTAATCTCTTCGATAGAATCAGATTGACCATGTGCAAAATCATACATCGGGTAAATACACCAAGTGTTTCCCGTGCGGTGATGATGCGCATGTTTGATGCGGTACAGCAAAGGGTCGCGCAAATGCATATTTGGATTTGCTAAATCAATTTTCGCGCGCAACACTTTTTCACCATCTGCATATTTGCCATCTTTCATTTCTTGAAATAATTTCAAGTTTTCTTCAATCGAACGGCTTCTATACGGCGTTGGTGTTCCCGGTTCTGTTGGCGTTCCTTTTGCCGAGGCAATTTCTTCCGAACTGCTGTCATCGACATAAGCCAAATCATTTTCAATCAACTTGACCGCAAAATCGTATAACTGACCGAAATAATCTGATGTATATAATTCTTCGGCCCATTCGAAGCCAAGCCAATTTATATCGTATTTGATGCTGTCTACATATTCTGTGTCTTCTGTTACAGGGTTTGTATCATCAAATCTTAAATTTGTTTTTCCGTTGTATTTCTGACCTAAACCAAAATTCAAGCAAATCGATTTCGCGTGTCCAATGTGCAAATAACCATTGGGTTCTGGCGGAAAACGTGTTAAAACACGGCCATTGTGTTTACCACTTTCGAGGTCTTTTTCAATAATCTCTTCAATAAAATTTAATGGTTTCTCTTCATTTGTCATAGTACAAAATTAATCAAATAATATAGGATGTAAGTTCTCTGTTTTAAAAAAATGAATCCATTCGAAATTTTGTATTTTCGGAGATTCAAACTCGTATGAAAGAATGAATTATAGTTTTCCGAAAATCCTTGCTCTAAGCATTTTATTTGTCTATTCGTTGAATGCCTTTGCACAGAAGGAGGCTAAGCCTCAGGTTTTTGTGTATGGTTCAAGCATAGCCAGTTTTGCTGTCGCAATGCAATGCGCGCAGTCGGATGTGGCTGTGGTTTGGGCTTTCGATGGAAATGAATTTGTTTCAGAATTAAACAAGGACTCTTTTTCGATTGCGAATGCAGAAAATTTAGACGGCGGAATATTTATGGATTTGCTCATGCAAGTTGCAAATCATGACTTGCCAAATGATTCCGTAGCGCAAGTCGTCAAGCGCAACATCACAACCCGAATATTCAACAATGCCATCGAGAGCTTGCTCGCGAAGCAACCAAAATTGAAAGTGCTGAAGAACCAACAGGTCAAGCAAATCGCTTTTTCTAAGAAAGATTGGAACGTAGCGCTTTCTGACAAATCTAAATTTTCGGTTTCTGCCGTTTTCGATGGTTCTCCGCAACAGGAATTAGCAAACTTCTTGAAACTAGCAGATTCGGATAGTGCTGTAGCGATGAAACCGATAGCACAATTTTCAGCCAACGAACTAAGGACTTTAATTGCCAGCGGAGAAAGTGAGGGTGAGATTTATGGCATCAATTTGCCGTCATTGCTGTCCATTCAACGAGATGGGTTCTACGCATTGACTAAAATTCAAGGATTAGGCAATTCCACGAATGAAATGCCATTTCATGCAAATATTGGACAAGCGATTGGTGCAACAATGGCTTACACAGCTTTTTTCAAAACCACAACGGATAAAATCGATGTCAGAAAACTGCAAAGCGAATTGCTTAAGTTCAATGCCCGAATAGTTCCGTACCAAGACATCGAAATTCAGGATTCGAATTTTCAGAAGATTCAGCGATTTGGATTGTCAGGAATTCTAATGGGTAAGCAATTGGGGAATCGCTATGTACTGGATTGCTTAGATTCCGTAAAAATAGCGGAAGTAAAAGCACCGATTTTGAGATTTTCTTCGAGAAGCCAACTTTGGTTTAAAAATCAGGACGCCGATTTTTTTGAGCTTTCCGAGTTTCAGGATTTCTTGAAAATCATCTCCTTCAGGGATGCATCTGCGGGTGCCATTCGCGATAGAGAATTTGAAAGTTTTTTTGAACGACACGTCAATCATTCGGCTTCGCCGAAAGTCAGCCGATACCTTTTTGCTACCGCGATAGAGACATTCTGCAAACTGTTTGATGTCAAAATTTCTCAATCGGGAATTATTCTTCGATAAAAGAAGGCAAAAAAATTCCGGCAGAATAATTACTTACGCTACCGGAACATTCTTAAAAATTAAATCAAACTTACTATTTATAAGCAAAAACCTTACCTAAAGCTTCGTTATTTGTAAAAGTAGTGTCTAAATCGATAAGCTGTCCTGTGCCGATATTGATTACCATGCCGTGGATAGATAAATCGCGATTGTCTTTCCATGCGTTTTGAACAATCGATGTTGTGCTTAAGTTAAAAACTTGTTCCACAACGTTTAATTCAATTAGTCGATTTACTTTTTCAGTTTCATCTTCGATAGCGTCAATTTCTGAAGCATGCAATCTGTACACGTCTTTGATATGGCACAACCAGTTATCGATAATTCCATATTGATTTCTTGACAAAGACGCAGCAACACCACCACAACCGTAATGACCCGCTACAACAATGTGTTTGATTTTAAGGACGTTTACTGCGTAATCCAGTACACTTAACATGCTCATGTCGGAATGCACACACATGTTAGCAATGTTTCTGTGAACAAAAACTTCTCCTGGCTTCATCCCTGTAATTTCATTGGCAGGAACACGGCTATCCGCACATCCAATCCAAAGAATTTCTGGGCTTTGTCCTTTTGCTAGTTGTTGAAACCTGCCTGTCGTGTCGTGAGCAACAAAATCTACCCAATCCTTATTACCATCTAAGACTTTCTGAAAACTAATTTCTAAATCTGACTTACTCATAGTTTGTTTTGTTTTTTATATCTTAATTGTTTATAATTTATTTTGTTATCCTTTCTTATAAGAAACGTCATTAAGCTCGATTTCAAGGCCTTTGCTCAACGCATTCTTCTCAAAATCTTTAATCACTTCAATGACATCCTTATCAATAAACTTACTGAATTGACCGTCGATTAGAATCGAATCGATGCTTTTAGGTAAGTTGTACAACTTTTGCTGAATCGGCACTTTATTCAAGAAGGAAACTTCTTCAGCTAAAGTCAAAGTAGCTCTGTTTTTGTCGTCGCTATCTTTTGATACATCAAATTTAAATGCATTTTTCATATTTGCACGTAAAATGTAGAACATAGATACCACAATACCTATACCAACACCTGTCAATAAATCTGTCACGACAACAGCCAAAACAGTTACAGTAAATGGAATAAATTGGTCAAGTCCTTTTACATACATGCTTTTAAAGATTGCTGGCTTCGCCAATTTATATCCTGTGTGCAAAAGAATAGCCGCTAAACACGATAATGGGATTAAATTGATTGCAGTAGGGATTGCAAGCAAAGCAACCAATAACCAGATACCATGTAAAATTGCCGATTGTCTTGTTCTACCTCCAGCATTTACGTTCGCCGAAGAACGTACGATTACCGATGTCATTGGCAATCCGCCTAAAAATCCACTGGACATGTTACCGATACCTTGAGCAACTAATTCTCTGTTTGTTGGCGTATTGCGTTTGAAAGGGTCAATTTTATCAACCGCTTCGATACTCAATAAGGTTTCCAAACTGGCAACAATTGCAATCGTGACACCGACAATCCATACTTCTTTATTCAAAATCTGCGTAAAATCAGGGAAAATGAATAAGCCTGTAAATTCGCTGAACGAGCTAACAATTGGAATTGATACCAAATGGTCAGGGTTCAACGCCCATGGAGTGCTTTGGAAAGCGAACGTAAGTCCAATTCCAATTAACACAACCACTAATGGTGCAGGAATTTTGCTTAGTCCTTTAAGTCTTGGCCAGTAAATCAATACCGCTAAGGAAAGAAAACAGATGATTGTCGCGCCCACGTTGATGGACGAAATAATCGTATCTGTAAATGCATTTAATCCTCCGCCGTTATCCATTTCAAATGCATGTGGTTCCGTTAAACCAAACGCCAATGGAATTTGTTTTATGATGATGGTAATACCAATCGCTGTAAGCATTCCTAAAATTACGGCAGATGGAAAATAATTTCCAATCAATCCTGCTTTCAGAATACCTAAAATTAATTGTACTACACCAGCAATTACGACGGCTAACAAAAATGTTTCGTAAGCACCCAATTGTTGTATAGCGCCCAACACGATAACAGTTAAACCGGCCGCAGGACCACTTACACTAAGAGGTGATTTACTAATTGACGCAACAACAATACCTCCGATTACACCAGTCAATAGACCTGCGAACAAAGGTGCTCCTGAAGCCAATGCTATCCCTAAGCACAACGGTAAAGCAACTAAAAAAACTACTATACTGGCAGGTAGGTCATATTTTAAGTCTCTTTTCGATAATTTTAGAAAAGCAGACACACGAGTTCCATTCATAAAAACTTTAATTCTATATTTTGTTTATTAATTTTATTACAATAATTCACATACTTTAATGCATATTAAAGCAGTCCACTAAATGAATAAATTAACAGTTAGGAGGGGGGGTCGGCACCGTGGGGTGATACGCACAAATGCTTATTTCATTCTTTAAATAATGCTTTTGCTTGCTATTGTTCTCTACACCTTTCGAATACGAGGGATATTCTGATGTCGTTGCGTTAAAGAACTTTGTGCCTGAATCGTGTAAGTCTTCGTTCTGTGTATTACTTTTGCTGGTGGTCTCAATCTCAAGTTGCATTACAACTTGAAGAATGGTTCCTTTGTCAATCATGCTTGAAAAAATAGGCGTAGCTGAGATTAACATTTTCGTACAGAAAATGAAAAAACAAATTTTCGCTGACAATTTTTTAAAGCTTAAATTAAACATCCAGTTTTTTTAAGTATTCACTATTTTAACTAGCACAAAAATATACTATTATTAAAATAGTACCAAAAATAATGAAATAATAAAACAAAAAAATTACAAAAGATTGAGAAAAACACATAAGTTAATCTAATTTTAAGTATTCGTTAACATGCATTTTTCATAATATAAGTATATTCACATAAATATTAAACTTTTCCTGAAAATTATGGCAAAAGAACAATTTATTCAGAAGATAAATCAATCATATAGTCCCAAAGGAGCTTTTATTCAATTAGGCTCCGGAATACTTGACGCTGAAATAGTTACAGACGCAAAGGTTAACCTTGCGCTCAAGATGATGAACCGTCATGGGCTTATTGCGGGAGCAACGGGGACAGGAAAGACAAGAACTTTGCAATTAATTGCAGAACAGCTTTCAGATGCAGCAGTTCCTGTTTTTCTATTGGACGTAAAAGGAGATTTGTCAGGTTTGTCAGAACCCGGTAACACGAACCAAGCATTGCTTGACCGTGGAAATGCAGTAGGTATTCCTTTCGAACCGGCTAGTTTTCCTATCGAACTTTTCTCGTTGACAGGGAAATTAGGTGCCCCAATGCGCATTACTGTCGAAGATTTTGGTCCAATTTTGCTTTCCAGGATATTGGATTTAAATGATACTCAGTCTGGAGTTTTAAGCGCTATTTTCAAATACGCTACGGATAACCAGTTGCCGATAGTCGATTTGCAGGATTTGAAAAAGCTGTTGAATTATTTATCAGAAGGGCCTGGTGCAGATGAAATCAAAGCTGATTACGGAAAAATAAGCACTTCAAGTTCTGGGGCGATTTTAAGAAAAATAGTCGCTATTGAGCAACAAGGAGTAGCGCATATTTTTGGGGAGAAGGAATTTGATATTCAAGATTTGTTCAATAAAGTTGATGGAAAAGGTGTGATTTCGCTGTTGAACATTTCTGATGTCCAAGACCAACCTTTGCTGTTTTCAACTTTTCTATTGAGTCTTTTGGCGCAACTTTTCAAACAATTGCCAGAAGTTGGCGATTTGGACAAGCCAAAATTGGTCTTCTTTTTTGATGAAGCGCATTTGCTGTTTAATGGCGCTTCTAAAGCATTTTTGTCACAGATTGAGCAAATTGTCCGTTTGATTCGCTCAAAAGGCGTAGGCGTGTTCTTTTGTACGCAAGCGGCCACGGATGTTCCCGAATCGGTTTTAGGACAATTGGGAAATCGTATTCAGCATGCATTACGTGCATTTACGCCAAATGATGCAGAGAATTTAAGGAAAACAGTCAGAACCTATCCCACATCAGATTTTTATGAAATCGATAAAGTGCTGACATCGTTAGGGACAGGTCAAGCTTTGGTGACGGTTTTAAATGATAAAGGAATTCCGACAGAGGTTGTCGCAACCCATTTGGTGCCCGCTAGGGCGGTGATGGGGCCTTGCCAGCCATCGCATTATGCCGAATTGATTGCTTCTTCGGAATTTACGCAAAAATACCAAGAGCGTGTCGAACGGCGTACGGCATCGGAAATTATTGACGAGAAAAATGCGGCTTTTCAACAGCAGCAAGAGCTGGAGAAGAGCAAAAAGGAGATGGCAAAAGAGGCGTCGAAGCCAAAACCAACTTCACGTACTTCAAACCGGCAGACACCGTTGGAAGCTGCTCAATCTACTGCAAGCCGGACATTGGCGCGCGAAGGCGTAAAATTTCTCGGCAAATTGGCTAATGGACTTCTCAATTCATTCTTTAAGAAAAAGTAATTAAAATTTATAACTTTGCGAAGCTTAGACAATTGCGTATAATTTGAACTTATGTTAAATAAACCCACTTTAGTTATTCTTGCGGCAGGTATGGCGAGCCGTTATGGTTCCCTGAAACAAATGGATTCTTTTGGTCCTCATGGTGAAACAATTATTGACTTTTCCATCTATGATGCCATCCGCGCAGGTTTTGGAAAGGTTGTTTTTATTATTCGCGAAGAGTTTCTAGAAAGAATGCGCGATGTGTTCGCATCAAAGCTAGACGGAAGAATTGAGTATGACTTTGCGTTTCAAGATTTCGATTTGACAAAATTCGGCATAGATCGAAAAGTTGAACGTACGAAACCTTGGGGAACAGCTCACGCGGTTTTAAGTGCTAGAAATAACGTGTCAACTCCATTTTGTGTAATCAATGCCGACGATTTTTATGGGCAGGATGCTTTCGAAAAAATGGCAAAATTTTTAACGACAGAAGTTTCGGATGAGAAAATGTCATTGATGGGCTTTGAAGTAGGGAATACGATGTCCGATTATGGCTATGTATCACGTGGCGTTTGTGAAGTTAGTGAAGCAGGAAATATGATTTCAGTAACGGAACGGACTAAAATTTATTACCAAGGAGACGGGAAACAAAAGAAAGTTGTCTTTGAAGAAAATGGCGAAACATTTGATTTGGACGTGAAAAGTCCGGTTTCTATGAATTTCTGGGGTTTTACGCCTAAAGTTTTTGAAAAGGCAGAGGATATGTTTCATGATTTTGTCGAAAAAAATTGGGAAGATCCTAAGTCTGAATTCTTTATTCCTTCGGTTGCAGATCAATTGGTAAAAGATAACGAAGCGAATTTTAAAGTTATCCCTACATCCGCAAAATGGTTTGGTGTAACTTATCCAGAAGATAAGCCGATTGTTGAAAAAAGCATCTCTAAATTAATAGCCGACGGTGTTTATCCAGAAAAACTTTTTTAGATTTAAAAAATATTTTATAACTTCATGGTTAGCAATCAATTGCTAACCTTTTTTATTTATAATCCTAACAACGTTGCTTAAATTTCTAAGATATTTGGCGTATTTCATTTCACTGCTGCTAGGGGTATTGATTCTCTATGTCCTTATTGCATTTATCTTTTCATTAATTCCCACCTCTGTCAAAGCTGATACCTATCACGAAGAGAAGGTAGATATGTACATCTTGTCCAACGGCGTGCATTCTGAATTTGTGGTGCCTGTAAAATCCAAATGGATCGATTGGAATAAATTATTCCCTTATTCAAATACGAAAGGACAGAATCCTGATCAACACTATGTAGGTATTGGATGGGGTGATAAAGGGTTTTACCTGCAAACGCCAGAATGGAAGGATTTAAAAGCTTCAGTTGCCTTTAAAGCTGCATTTGGCCTTAGCGAGTCCGCGCTTCATGTAACATACTATCAGAAAATGACCGAAAATGAGTTGTGTATTCCGGTTCAGATCGATTCAAGCCAATATAAAATTTTGATTGATTATGTGCTTGGAAGTATTGATGTTGGCGCAGATAACAAACCGATATACATCAAGACCAATGCACAGTATGGATTAGATGATGCGTTTTATGAAGCCAAAGGTTCTTATAATCTATTTTTTACCTGCAACACTTGGACAAATACTGGCTTAAAAAGGGCAAAAATGCCAGCTGCTGTCTGGACTATTTTTGAGTCGGGCGTCATGAATAAATATAGAAAGAAATAGCCACAAAGCCTATGTTCTCAATTCCTATAAAAATGTAAAGTATTTTTTTACTTTAGGTAAAAAATATTTGTCATTATGTAATGTTTGTTTTACATTTGATTTAATAAATCATTTAAAACTTATAGCATAATGAAAAAAATACCATTATTGCCTAGTTACTTTCGATGGATTGGTCTAACCATTCTTCTCATCTCGTTTTGTATCTATTTGATAATAACTTCGGACGATTCTGCTAGACTAAAAATGAAAACATTTGTTTTTATAGATAATTCTTCTTTCTATAAAGATGGGAATGTAATATATTTTGGGTTTTCAGAAGTTAACATCACTGTGGTAGTAATCGCTTTAACGGCATTAATAGGTTTGTGTGGAATCGCGTTTAGCAGAAAGCAGATTGAAGATGAATTTATCAGTTCTTTGCGATTGTTTTCGTGGTCGTGGAGTGTGTTGTCTTTAATGATTTACGTTATATTCGTTAGTCTCTTTGTTTTTGGAACGATGTATCTAACTCTTATGGTATTTATACCACATTTTTTATTAATTATATTTATTCTCATTTTTAACTACCAATTGTTTAAATATAAAAGATCTAGTAGAAATGAAGAATAACATAAAAATTAATCGGCTAATGAAAAGTTATTCTCAAGAACAATTGGCAAATTTGGTTTCGGTCAGCAGGCAGACTATCAATGCCTTAGAAGCAGAAAAATATGTTCCTTCTACCGTTTTGGCATTAAAGCTTTCTAAAATATTAGAAAAATCAATTGAAGAATTGTTTGAGTTGGAAAAGAAGGATTTTTGATTAAAATAAAAAGGGTTGTCAAACTGAATTGACAACCCTTCCTATAAATATATATTCTAACCTATTTTACTTCTTCAAAATCTACATCTTGAACTTCGCCAGCATCATCTGATCCGCCATCATTCGTTGGTTGACCTGGATTAGGTTGGCCTTGCTGTCCATCTGCTCCCTGAGTCTGTGCATACATTTCTTCAGAAGCTGCGTTCCAAGCATTTTGCAATTCAGCAGAAGCTGTATCGATATCCGCAAAGTTTTTAGCTGCATAAGCAACTTTTAGTTTTTCTAAACCTGCTTCGATCGGAGCTTTTTTGTCTGCAGAAATTTTCTCTCCGTATTCTTTCAATTGTTTTTCTGTAGAGAAAATCAATGCATCAGCTGTGTTAATTTTATCAGCTTCTTCTTTCAATTTTTTGTCCGATTCAGCATTTGCTTCTGCTTCTTCTTTCATTTTTTTGATTTCTTCGTCTGATAAACCTGAAGATGCTTCGATACGGATATTTTGCTCTTTTCCTGTCGCTTTATCTTTTGCTGAAACCTTAATGATACCGTTTGCATCAATATCGAAAGTAACTTCGATTTGAGGTATTCCACGAGGTGCAGAAGGAATATCATTTAAGTGGAAACGGCCAATCGTACGATTTTGCGCAGCCATAGGGCGCTCACCTTGCAAGATGTGGATTTCCACAGATGGTTGGTTATCCGAAGCAGTTGAGAACGTTTCTGACTTTTTAGTCGGAATAGTTGTGTTTGCTTCGATCAATTTAGTCATTACACCACCCATTGTTTCGATACCTAAAGAAAGTGGCGTAACGTCTAATAATAAAACGTCTTTCACTTCTCCAGTTAATACACCACCTTGAATTGCAGCACCTAAAGCTACAACTTCATCTGGGTTAACACCTTTAGAAGGTTCTTTTCCGAAAAATGCTTTAACAGCATCAACGATTGCAGGGATACGAGTCGATCCACCTACTAAAATGATTTCGTCAATATCCGAAGTCGAGTAACCAGCGTTTTTCAATGCTGTACGACAAGGCTCAATTGTGCGTTTGATTAAGTCTGCAGCTAAAGATTCAAATTTAGCACGTGATAAAGTACGAACTAAGTGTTTTGGACCAGTTGCATCAGCCGTAATGTATGGCAAATTGATTTCAGTTGAAGTCGTGCTTGATAATTCGATTTTCGCTTTTTCAGCAGCTTCTTTCAAACGTTGCAATGCCATTGGGTCTTTTTTCAAATCAAAACCATTGTTTTCAGTTTTGAATTCGTCATTTAACCAATTGATAATTACATTATCAAAGTCATCACCACCTAAGTGTGTATCACCATCAGTTGATTTTACTTCGAAAACACCGTCACCTAAATCTAAAACCGAAACGTCATGCGTACCACCACCACAGTCAAAAACAACAATTTTCATGTCTTTGTGTGCTTTGTCCAAACCGTAAGCTAAAGCAGCTGCAGTTGGCTCATTGATAATACGTTTAACCGTTAATCCAGCGATCTCGCCAGCTTCTTTTGTTGCTTGGCGTTGAGCATCGTTGAAATAAGCAGGAACAGTGATAACTGCTTCGGTTACTTCATGCCCTAAGAAATCTTCCGCAGTTTTCTTCATTTTTTGAAGAATCATTGCCGAAATTTCTTGTGGTGTATATTTTCTGTCGTCGATTTCTACACGAGGCGTATTGTTGTCGCCTTTAACTATTTTGTAAGGTACGTGTTCAGCTTCTTTTACAGACTCATCATAAGATAAACCCATAAAACGTTTAATCGAATAAACCGTCTTATGTGGATTTGTGATTGCCTGACGTTTTGCAGGGTCACCTACTTTGCGTTCTCCTCCATCTACAAATGCTACGATAGATGGGGTCGTGCGTTTTCCCTCATTGTTTGCGATAACTACTGGCTCATTACCTTCCATTACGGCTACACATGAGTTTGTAGTTCCTAAGTCGATTCCTATAATTTTTGACATATCTACTATTTTGTTTAACTCTTAATTTAATATTTACAATGATTCTATCAACCCTTGTGCCAAGCGATACAGAAATGGCTTATTCCAGCTAAAAGATAAAATTTAATGCTTCGCAATGTGTTTTTATGACAATATGTCATTTTTGTCTGGTATTATTTTGACATATTCCAAACATCAATTGTGGCCAAGGCATTAATTATTTTGTAATTTAGCCCCATATTTTACATATTATGAAATTTGACGAGTACCTGGATTATTTTGAGTCAATATTAAACAACCCAGAAGAACACGAAGTTTACAAGAAAGAGGATTATTTAAATTACACGAAATTAAACTGGGCGAGAATGAATCGCTGGTTGAAAAAATTTACTCCTAGCGAAACAATCCTTTCAGAAATTCAACATATTTCCGAACCGCAGCATTGGATTCTTATCACAGAACCTTGGTGTGGAGATGCGGCACATTCCGTGCCTCAAATTTATTCCATTGTCAAAGACAACCCGAACATCGATTTAGATATTCAGTTAAGAGATTCAGAACCATTTTTGATTGATGACTACTTAACTAATGGTAGCAAATCCATTCCTAAATTGATTATTCGCAACGATGTTGGGCACGATAAAGGAATTTGGGGCCCGAGACCAGAAAAGCTAACGGCTATCTTTAATCAGATGAAAGAGGAAGGGAAATCATTTGACGAAGTCAAAGAAGTCATGCAGAAATGGTATAATGAAGACCATGGAGAGGAATTGCAAAGAGAACTTTTAGAAGTGCTTAACTGGGGATAATTTATTGTTTGACCAATTACATTAGAAAGATGAACATCGAACAACTTCGTGAATATTGCCTATCAAAAAAAGGAGCTTTTGAAACGCTTCCATTTGGTCCTGACACGCTTGTATTTAAAGTTGCCGAAAAAGTTTTTCTTTTAGTTGGCTTGGGTCAGATTGATGACCTTTCATTTAATGTCAAATGCGACCCCGAATATGCAGTTGAATTGCGTGAGGAATTCGAACAGACGGTCATCCCAGGTTATCACATGAACAAAAAGCATTGGAATACGGTGTATGCGAATCGTGAATTGCCCGATCAGAAATTGAATGAATTGATCGACCACAGTTATGAGCTAATCGTGAAATCTCTGCCCGCTAAAATTAGAGAAGGATTACAATAAATGCCGTTCGTTCCGAACGATAAATCATAAAAAAAGAGGCTGTATCATAAATCAATTTTGAACATCTTTTGCCAAATTAAGTTTTGAGCAAATGATTAAAGTTAGTAAAACGGGCAATTTTCGATGTGAAAATTGCCCGTTTTTTCTTTGTAAACAGTCACCTTAATCTGATGGCCAAATTTTATTTTGTAAAGCCAACTTCAATTTTACTTTTGATACAGCCTCTTTTTCGTTACATTTTTAATCCGATTTCTCGCAAGCGTTCGTCTAAATATTGACCCGCTGTGTAATCTTCATATACTTTAGGATATTCCTCGCTAATGGTTGATTCCAAACTTGCTAAGCTCATCGATGATTTTGGATGCAAGAAAAATGGAACAGAATATCTCGAATTTTTCATCAACTCAACAGGCGGGTTCACCACACGGTGTGTAGTCGATTTTAATTTATTATTGGTCAATCGTTGCAACATATCGCCAACATTGACAACAATGTCTTCACCTTTGGCTTTGATTGGGAACCATTCTCCATCTTTGGTCAATACTTCCAAACCATCGGCGCTTGCACCAATTAATAAAGTGATTAAATTAATGTCTTCATGCGCTCCGGCACGAACAGCATCCGGCGCTAAATCTTGCGGTCTGTCGATTGGGAAATAGTGAATCGCACGCAGGATAGAGTTTCCGTTGATAACAAACTCTTCAAAATAATTTTCTGGCAGTTCCAAATACGTGGCGATTGCTTTTAATAGATTCCGTCCCGCATCTTCCAGGCGCTTATAAATTTCTGCAGTTACTTGGTTGAACTCTGGAATCTCTTCCACAAGAATATTGTCGGGAAAATCTTTTTTAGAATATTCCTCGCCAATAATTGTTTGTCCTCGCTGCCAAAATTCTTTCAAATCCGGCGTTTTTGAATCTTTCGCTTTTTCTCGGCCTTTAGAAGTGTATCCGCGCTGGCCTGCTAATTCCGGAAATTCATAATGCAATTTTTTTTCTTCCGGCAAATCAAAAAACTCTTTGACCACGCGATACAAATTATCGATTAATTCTGAACTCAAACCATGGTTTGCTATAGTCACAAATCCAGTTTCATTAAAGGCTTTTCCAATTTCTTGTGAAAAGTTTTTTCGTTGTTCCTCTGTTCCAGCTGTATAAGCTAAGAGGTCTAAACGTGGAATATTTACAGTTGCCATTTGCTATTTATTTTATAGTTCGCAGTACGAAGTTACAATCTTTACGATAATTTATAAGCATGAAAGTAGACTTTTGATTTGTATGCGATTAAAATATTCTTTTATATAAGTCGTTTTGAATGAATTGACTAAAAAATGAATAAACAATTTGATTTGTTAGTAATTTCTATTAAATTTGTTATGCAAGCATAGCAAATTAAAATGAGCCAACTTAAAACTTTAGATTACTACATTAAAACTGCGTGGCAGACGGTCGCCAACAAATATAATGTTATTGCCTCGCAATATGGCTTTACACAAGCTGCCGGTTATATCTTAATCAACATTCATAAGGATGGAACTTCGGTTTCCGAAATCGCTAATTCGACAGGTGTCAAAACAACATCTCTTTCTCGTGTGTTAAACAATTTAGAAAGTCTTGGTTTTATTTACCGCGAGACCAATGCCAATGATAAGCGTTCTGTAAAAGTCTATTTGACAGAATTGGGGAAAGAAAAACGCAAACTTGCGAAAGACGTTGTTCTAGAATTTAATACCGTTTTAGAAAATGAGCTTTCGGAAAAAGAACGAAATCAGTTGATTAAAACATTAACGAAGATAAATGATTTGGCGGCGAAATATCAGCCTCATATTATTTCAACAGAAGAACAAATCTAATTTAAAGCCAATAAAACACAATATAATGAACAGAAATATTAAAAAAGTTGCCGTTTTAGGATCCGGAGTGATGGGATCCAGAATTGCATGCCACTTTGCTAATATAGGCGTAGAGGTATTGTTGTTGGATATCAATCCAAAAGAACTGCTTCCGCAGGAAGAAAGCAAAGGATTGACCTTATCAAGTCCAGCTGTAAAAAACAGAATTGTGAATAGTTCTCTCGATACTGCTTTAAAAACAAACCCTTCGCCAATCTATAGCAAAACATTTGTGAATAGAATCAAAACCGGAAATTTCGAAGACAATATGAAAGATATTGCTTCGTATGACTGGGTGATTGAGGTCGTCGTAGAGCGTTTGGAAATTAAAAAATCAGTGTTTGACCAAGTCGAGCAATTTAGAAAGCCGGGAACGTTGATTACTTCGAATACTTCGGGAATTCCGATTCATTTGATGAGCGAAGGACGTTCGGATGATTTCAAAAAACATTTTTGCGGAACGCATTTTTTCAATCCGCCACGCTATTTAGAATTGCTGGAAATCATTCCGACAGGGGATACAGATAAAGAGGTCATCGACTTCTTGGTGCATTTCGGCGATAAAATCTTAGGTAAAACGGTTGTTTTATGTAAAGACACGCCAGCATTTATTGGAAATAGAATCGGCGTGTATTCGATGTTAGCGATTACTCATTTGGTTGAGCAATTAGGTTTGACGGTTGAAGAAGTCGATAAATTTACTGGACCTGCCATGGGGCATCCAAAATCGGCTACTTTCCGCACAGCGGATGTTGTAGGATTGGATACGCTAATCAATGTCGCCAATGGTCTAACGCAGAATGCGCCGAATGATGAGGCGAAAGGTGTTTTTGTCTTGCCAGCATACATTTCTAAAATGGCGGAGAATAAATGGCTGGGTGAAAAATCGAAGCAAGGTTTTTATAAGAAAATAAAAAATGACAAGGGCGAATCTGAAATTCTATCATTGAATCTCAAGACCTTGGACTACGAAACACAGCAAAAAGTGAAATCTTCAACGTTGGAAGCAACAAAACCAATTGAAGATATTCGCAAGCGCATGAAAGTGTATGCACAAGGAACAGATAAGGCTGGCGAATTATTTCGAGCAATGCATTATCCGCTTTTCGAATATGTGTCGAATCGCGTTCCTGAAATCACAGATGATTTCTTCCGCATTGATGATGCGATGCGTGCCGGTTTCGGATGGGAATTAGGCCCATTTGAGGTTTGGGATGCCTTGGGCGTCAAAGAGACGATTGCTAAAATCAAAGACGAAGAAAAACGTTTGCCAGGTCAAACCGGAGAGGTTGCGCAATGGGTGCATGAGATGTTAGAAGCAGGTTGTGAAAGTTTTTACAAAGTTATTGATGGCGTTAAAAATTATTATGACATCGAGTCAAAATCGTATAAGCCAATTCCAGGAGCTGAAGATTTAATCGTTCTAGACAACATTCGCGACAGCAAAACTGTTTGGAAAAATTCGGGTGTTACAATCACTGATTTAGGCGACGGCATTATCAACTGCGAATTCCACACCAAAATGAATACAATTGGCGGGGAAGTCATTGAAGGACTGAACAAAGCGATTGATTTGGCAGAAAAGGAATACCGAGGTTTAGTCATTACCAATGAAGGAAAGAATTTTTCTGCTGGCGCAAATATCGGCATGATTTTCATGATGGCTGTCGAACAAGATTACGACGAATTAAATATGGCGGTTCGCATGTTCCAAAATACAGCGATGCGCATTCGTTACTCGTCGATTCCAGTTGTCGTTGCTCCGTTCCAACTGACTTTAGGCGGTGGTTGTGAATTTTCAATGCACGCTGATTTTGTTCAGTTGCATGCAGAGACATACATGGGATTAGTTGAGTTTGGAGTCGGCGTGATTCCTGGCGGAGGCGGTTCGAAAGAATTTGCTTTGCGCGCCTCGGATGAATACCGTGAAGACCAAATCGTACAGAATACCTTGAAAGACCGTTTCTTGACCATTGGTCAAGCGAAAGTTTCTACTTCAGCAGTCGAGGCCTATGAATTAGGTTACCTGCAGAAAGGAAAATTTGCCATTACCATGAACCGCAAACGTCTTTTGGCTGACGCCAAAGAAAAAGCTTTGGAATTGGCAGATGCAGGATACACACAGCCGGCTCACCGTACGGATATCAAGGTCTTAGGAAATTCAGGTTTAGGAATCGTGTATGCTGGTGCAAATTCCATGCGTTCCGGAAACTACATTTCTGACCACGACCAAAAGATTTCAGAAAAATTGGGATGGGTAATGTGTGGCGGAAATCTTTCGCAACCAACAGAAGTATCAGAACAATACTTATTGGATTTAGAACGTAAAACATTCTTAGAACTTTGCGCAGAGCGCAAAACGCTAGAACGCATTCAGCATATGCTGACAACAGGGAAGGCGTTAAGGAATTAGACTTGAAGTATATAGTATTTAGTATATAGATATGCATCACTACAAGGAGTTGAAACTATGGCAAAAGGCAATTGAGACGGTATCTGAAATTTATAAGTTAACGGCAACGTTTCCTGATAAAGAAAGATTTAATCTAATCAGCCAAATAAATAGAGCTTCTGTTTCAATTCCTTCAAATATTGCAGAAGGTGCTGGACGAAATTATGACAGAGAATTTGTTCATTTTTTATCCATAGCACATGCATCTATTTACGAAGTAGAAACGCAATTAATCATATCAAAAAACTTAGGTTATTTATTGGCGCAAGATTTAGATAGAATTTCAAATTCTTTGAACGAACTTTTAAAAATGAGTTATTCTTTACAACAGAAATTAAAATCTAACTACTAAATACTAATATCTAACTACTAATCAAAAAATATGGAAGCATACATTATAGCAGGATATCGTACCGCAGTAGGGAAAGCGCCAAGAGGAGTTTTTCGTTTTATGCGTGCGGATGATTTAGCCGCAGAAGTTATTAAGCACATGGTTTCTACGATTCCGAATCTCGATGTCGAACAGATCGATGACGTGATTGTCGGGAACGCTACACCGGAAGCTGAACAGGGATTGAATATTGGCCGCATGATTTCCTTGATGGGATTGAATACAGACAAAGTGCCCGGAGTGACCGTTAATCGCTATTGCGCATCGGGTTTGGAAACCATTGCGACAGCAACCGCAAAAATCAAAGCCGGGATGGCCGATTGCATTATTGCGGGAGGCGTTGAAGTCATGTCTGGAATGCCATTTGGCGGCTGGAAATTAGTTCCTAATCCGGTTGTTGCCAAAGAGAATCCGGATTGGTATTGGGGAATGGGTTTGACAGCAGAAGCGGTGGCTAAAGAATACAATGTGTCGAGAGAAGATCAAGATGCATTTGCTTTGAAATCGCATCAAAAAGCTGTCGAAGCAATAAAAAATGGTCATTTGAAAGATGGGGTTTATCCAATCAAAGTCACCGAAAATTATTTGAAAGATAATAAAATCGCTTCGCGAGAATATGTGGTGGACACCGATGAAGGTCCAAGGGCGGATTCGAATTTGGAAACTTTATCCAAGTTGAGACCCGTTTTCGCTGCGGACGGATGCATTACGGCAGGTAATTCTTCCCAAACGTCGGATGGCGCCGCCTTCGTATTGGTTGTTTCAGAGAAAATGCTGAAGCAATTGAATGTGGAGCCTATCGCAAAATTAGTTTCGTATGCCGTTGCTGGCGTTCCTCCGCGCATTATGGGAATCGGGCCGATTTACGCCATTCCAAAAGCGCTGGAAAAAGCAGGCTTGAAAAAAGAAGACATTGATTTGATTGAATTAAATGAAGCTTTTGCTTCGCAATCTTTAGCGATAATTCGAGAACTGCAATTGGACGAAAGCAAAATCAACGTGAATGGAGGTGCGATTGCTTTAGGTCATCCGCTTGGCTGTACAGGTGCGAAATTAACGGTTCAGATCATGAACGAATTGAAGCGCAGAGACCAAAAATACGGCATGGTTACTATGTGTGTAGGAACTGGACAAGGCGCTGCGGGAATTTTTGAAATGCTTTAAGAAGGGAATAAAGAGCAAGAAGTAAGGAACAAGGACATTAGGCGATGCATAATTTCAGGAATTTGGAGATTTGGAAAGATGGGATGGAAGTTGCAACGATGGTGTATCAATTGACAATGGCATTTCCTTCGGACGAAAAATTTGGATTGGTGAATCAATTAAGAAGATGTGCAGTTTCGATTCCTTCAAATATTGCAGAAGGTTGTTCCAGAAGTTCAGATAAGGAGTTGGCTCATTTCATAAAAATTGCTTTAGGTTCAACTTTTGAAATGGAAACACAATTAATTCTGAGCAAGCAATTGCATTTTTCAAATGAAAAAGATTTAGACGAAATAATAAACAAAGTAGTAATCATACAGAAAAGAATAACAAATTTTTTAAAAACACTGGAGCCAAAGCAATAATCTTTACTCCTTAGTCTTAACAAAACGAATAACAAATTTTAAAACTATAGTAGCAATGCAATAATCCTTAATCTTTATTCCTTGCTCCTTAATCAAAAAAAAGATATGGCTAATGCAATTAAAGGTGGCGAATTTGTCATTCGCGAAACATCGTATCAAGACATTTTTATTCCAGAAGAATTCGATGAGGAATCGAAAATGATTCGTCAGACCTGTTTGGATTTTCTGGATGCCGAAGTATTAAACAAACTAGAACGCATTGATGCGCAGGAAGAAGGCCTCATGCCGAATCTGATGGATAAAGCCGGAGAATTGGGCATGCTGGGCGTTTCCATTCCAGAAGAATATGGTGGTTTTGGAAAAAATTTCAACACCTCGATGTTGGTTGCGGATGCAGTCGGTGGCGGATTTTCGTTCGCTGTGGCTTTATCTGCACACACAGGAATCGGGACTTTGCCGATCTTATATTATGGAAATGAAGAACAAAAAGCGAAATACATTCCCAAACTAACAACGGGCGAGTGGAAAGCTTCCTATTGTCTGACAGAGCCAAATGCGGGTTCGGATGCGAATTCTGGACGGACTTCAGCGAAGCTGAATGCTGAAGGAACGCATTACCTGATTAACGGACAGAAAATGTGGATTACAAATGCAGGATTTGCAGATGTGTTCATTGTTTTTGCAAAAATAGATGATGACAAAAACCTTACTGCATTTATTATCGAAAAGGATTTTGGTGGGATTACGATGAATCCTGAAGAGCATAAATTGGGAATTAAAGGTTCTTCAACACGTCAGGTATTCTTTAATGACACGCCAGTTCCTGTCGAAAATCTATTGTCAGAACGAGAAAACGGTTTCAAAATCGCCGTGAATATCTTGAATATTGGCCGTATTAGATTAGGTGCCGCAACAATCGGATCTGCTCGTGCAGTCATTACGCAAGCTATTAAATATTCGAACGAGCGGGTTCAATTTAACTTGCCTATTTCGAAATTCGGAGCTATACGTTACAAATTAGCAGAAGCAGCTACGCGTTTGTTCGCGAATGAATCTGCAGCTTATCGTGCAGGCCAAAACATTGATGATGCCTACGATGCATTGATTGCTGGCGGAATGGATTCGGCAAAAGCCAAATTAAAATCCGTTGAACAATTTGCTATTGAATGTGCGATTATCAAAGTTTGGTGTTCAGAAATGTTGGATTATGCAGTAGATGAAGGCGTTCAGATTTATGGCGGAATGGGCTATTCAGCAGACGCGCCAATGGAAAGGGCTTATAGAGATGCACGTATCAACCGGATTTTTGAAGGTACGAATGAAGTGAATCGTCTTTTGGTTGTCGATATGTTATTGAAACGCGCGATGAAAGGCGAATTGGATTTAATGGGACCAGCACAAGCTGTTGCCGGAGAATTAATGTCTATTCCTGATTTTGGAGAAGAAGATAACGCACCTTTTGCTGCAGAGAAGAAAATCATCGCGAATCTGAAAAAAGCAGGTTTGTTAGTTGCTGGAGCTGCTGTTCAAAAATTAATGATGTCTTTATCGAAAGAAGAAGAAATCTTGATGAACATTGCAGATATTATCGGGTACGTCTATGTTGCGGAGTCTGCTTTATTGCGCGCCGAAAAAATTGCACATACAAAAGGTGAGCAAGAAGCTGCCTTGCCGACAGATATGGCTAGAATTTATCTATATACGTCCATTGACAAAATCAATGCAGCGTCGAAGGAAGCTTTGAATTCGTTTGCGGAAGGCGATGAGTTGAGAATGATGTTAGTCGGAATCCGTCGATTCACTAAAGCAGAACCATTTAACGTAAAAGAAGCTCGCCAGCGCGTAGCGAAAAAATTAATTGAAGAAAATAAGTATTGCTATTAATTAAAAAGTAAAAAGTAAAAATTCAAAAATCGTATGTCGGATTTCTGCTTTGATTAGTTGAATATAGGACTTTAAAAATTTAAGGTTATTTTTAGACCCGTTAGTTATTTCTAACGGGTTTTTTTATTGCTGATTTTTACAAAATGGATTTTAGGGTTTTAAAATCTTCAAATAAATTAAGGAAATGATTAGATACATGAATAGCTTTGCTGTTTTCCTGATAATAGCTTTTTCAAGCGCCTGTGTCCAACATAGCGCGGAACAAAAAAGTAGTATAATCAAAAATGAAACTGAAAAGGTAGATACTTCTAATGTACCTCAAGGGATTGTTCGAAATATTATTCAAGATCGAAAGGGCAATATCTGGATCGCTGCGTTTAGAGGAATGTACAAGTACGATGGAAAATCTTTTGTCAATATTACGGGCGACAAGATATCCGGACGCTTCTTCTCAGCTCTAGAAGATAAAAAAGGAAATTTTTGGTTTAGCTCAATTGGCTCGGGTGCTTACTATTATGATGGGAAATCATTTACAAATTTTACAACCAAGGAAGGGCTTCTTAACGATGAGGTTGGAAGTATTTATGAAGACCAAAAAGGCAATATTTGGTTCGGGGTTTCTGGCGGCGCAAGCTATTACGATGGAAAATCCTTTAGAAATTACATCCTCGATGGAAATACCATGATTGAAGATCGAACAGGGAAAACTTTTTCAACTAGAAAACCTAACGGCGTCGTTTCGATTATCGAAGACAGAAAGGGCGGGATGTGGTTCGGTGCATTTGATGGCGTGCATCGGTATGATGGAAAATCGTTTACAATGTTCACAAATAATGGGAAGCCTTTCAAAAATGTGCGATCGATCATCGAAGATAGCAAAGGAAACATTTGGATAGCTGGAGATACTGGCCTTTGGCGTAATTCCGGTGGAGTGTTGACCAACTTTACACGGCAGTTTGTCGGCTATGTGTATGAAGATAAACATGGGAATATTTGGACTAGTTCAGAAAGTGAAAAAGAATATGAAGCGGGAGGGCTAGAAAAAAAATCTGATCAATTAAGCTGGAAACTTTCTCGCTATCACGAAGAATCATTAATGGATGCTAACATGCAAGGAGAAGTTATACGAGAAAATGAGCGAATGATTTTCGGAATTTTGGAAGCTACCGATGGAAATATTTGGTTCGGAACTTTAGATGGAGTGTTTAGTTACAATGGAAAGACCTTTACCGATTTTAAAAATAAAGTAGTTTCTGACTAGCATGTAGGATTGATTTAGTTGATTAGTTCTTCGCTTTCTTTATCATCTTTTTGAAATAATTACCTTCTAAGCACTTCAAAGTCAATAGCTGACTCAAAAAAATAAAATCTATTAAATCTATAAAATTAGTAGTCTTTATTAAATTTAATTTTATATTTGCACTGTTCTAATTGACGATGGACGTCAATAGCAGATAGTTAAAATTTTATATAAATAACGATGAACCAATTTTACGCAAGTCAAGCAATCAATCGCTCAAGATTAATGAAAATAAACGACCCAGAATTTTCAGCGAATCGAATGCGAATGTGTCGTTAGTTTTTCTGCCTAAACCATTTCGGGAAATAAATATCCCAAAAGCGACAAATTATCAAGTAGAGCTATTCATAGCATTGCTTGAACCATTCACGATTTAAAAGACATCTACTATTTATGAAATATAACGCTATAGTTAAGATAGGCACTATACTGGCTTTGTTGACAGGTTTTGTGCAGCTTTCAAATGCTCAGGAAGAAAATCCTAAGCCAATTATCAATGCAACGCTGACAGGTACTGTTATCGATGCGGTGACGAAAGAACCGCTTCAGGGAGCGACCATACAGTTGGAAGCGGTAACCCATCAAGTAAAGACAGACAACAAGGGTGTTTTCCAGTTTGTAACCGGACAAAAATTACCATTCACCGTTAATGTTTCCATCATAGGTTATCAAACCAAACGCTTAGTGATTGAAACTTCTCCCGCGATTATCGAATTAAGTCCGCGTTTAGAATCCTTGGATCAGGTAATCGTAACTTCCAGACGCCGCAAAGAACAATTGCAGGATGTTCCGATTGCGATTTCGACATTACGAGGCGCCGCTTTGGAAGATGCGGGGGCATTTAACGTGAATCGCCTTAAAGAATTAGTACCGACCGTTCAGCTGTACACGTCAAATGCACGCAATACAACTTTAAATATTCGTGGTTTAGGTTCTACCTATGGATTGACCAACGATGGGATCGATCCTGGTGTGGGATTTTATTTGGACGGCGTATACATTGCTCGTCCAGCAGCAACATGGTTAGATTTTATCGATATCGAACAAATTGAAGTTTTAAGAGGCCCACAGGGAACCTTATTCGGTAAAAATACAACTGCCGGAGCTTTTAACATTACCTCACGTCTGCCACAATTTAGCCCAGAAGCCAATTTCGAATTAAGTTATGGCAACTTGGGTTTTATTCAAGCAAAAACATCTATCACAGGACCTTTAGCTAAAAACCTGGCTGCTCGTGTTTCCTTTTCCGGAACGCAACGAAATGGTTCTTTATTTAATGTGCATACGAATCGCAACATCAATGACATCAATAACTTAGGTTTTAGAGGGCAATTGTTGTATACGCCAAATGAAAACGTAAAATTGCTTTTATCAGGTGATATGTCCGCTCAACGGCCAGACGGCTATGGTTGGGCAGTAGCGGGAGTTGTTGAAACTCAGCGTGCAGATTATCGCCAGTTCAATGCAATCATTTCAGATTTAGGTTATACGCTGCCTTACGAAAGCGCCTTCGAACGCAAAATTGATTTGGATACACAATCTAAGGCCGATAATGAATTGGGCGGAGTTTCATTCAACGCAGATTTTAAGATCGGTAACGGTACATTAACATCGACTTCTGCTTGGCGCTATTGGAATTGGGTTCCACTAAATGACCGCGACTATTTAGGATTGCCAGTTTACACAGTTTCTGCTGGAAATTCAGTTCATCATCAATATTCTCAAGAATTTAGGTATTCAGGAAAAATTAGTGAAAAAGTAAGCGGAGTTGTTGGTTTATTCGGTTTGTACCAAGATTTGGGAACAGACCCAGTACATACGGAAGAAGCAGGATCGGCTTTATGGCGCTTTCAAAAAAGCAGCACAAGCTCGCTGTGGGAAACGCCAGGCTTATTTGACAATTTTGGGATTCGTACAACCTATGGAATTAGAAGCACAAGTTTAGCCGCCTACTCACAAATCGATTGGTCGGTTACCGATAAACTGCACATCTTGCCAGGACTACGTTACAACTACGATAAAAAAGTTGCAAATTATGACCGTCAAACCTATGGCGGATTGGATACGGACGATCCAGCTTTAATTGCTTTAAAAAATGGAGTCTATACCAATCAAACATTTGATATCAATGCGGATGCAGGAAATCTTTCAGGACAGCTATCTGCCCGTTATCAGTTCAATCCAAAAATAAATGCTTACGCTACCTATTCGATAAGCTATAAACCTATCGGAATCAATGTAGGTGGTTTGCCAACAGCAAATGGCGAAGTTTTATTGGATTTGGCAGAAGTCAAACCGGAAGCTGTAGACCATAAGGAAATCGGTATCAAAACATCGCCACGAAGAAATATTATTTTGAATCTAGCGGTTTACCAAACAGACATTAAAGATTACCAAACTCAGGTTCAAACACCAGAACCGGGAGTGAATAGAGGATATTTGGCCAATGCCGAAAAGGTACGTGTCCAAGGAATCGAACTGGATGGAAGTGCGAACATTGGACATTTCTTACGTTTGAACGCAGCTTTTGCTTATACCGACGGTAAATACGTTAAATTCACCAATGCTCCCGTGCCTTTAGAAGAAGTGGGCGGCGCCCAAGCTTTTAAAGATATTTCGGGTGGCGAACTGCCAGGAATTTCAAAATGGTCTTGGTCTGCCGGTGCTGAAACGAATACAAGCGGCAAATTAATCGGAATCAATGGCTCGTATTTCTTTGGTGCGGATTTATTTTACCGCTCTAAATTTTCATCCAATTCCTCACCATCTCAATTCTTGAATATTGATGCATATGCGCTGTTAAATGCGCGCTTAGGTTTTAGAGGGTCGAATGGTATCTCGATCATTGTATGGAGCAGGAATTTGGGTGGCAAAGATTATTATGAACAACTGTTAGCAGCTCCTGGAAGCTATGGACAATATGCGGGTGTGGTAGGCGATCCGCGCACGTATGGAGTTACGTTAAAATATAACTGGAAACAAAATAATTAGAGCCTCGTCCTTTAGAAATTGAAAATTTAACCTGTTTGAAGTCATTCAAACAGGTTTTTTGGCTTTTTGTAAATTGATGAAGACAGCTTCCTTCAAAATGATTTTACGTATATGTTAATTAAAGTGATTAAATTGAAATGAATCTTTTGAAAAAGCGAGTCTAATAATTTTTCAAAGCCAAAATTAAATCAACATGGAATCTATCATCTTAGCTGGGGGAACAGGGAATCTAGGGGAGTTATTAACAGAATTTCTTTTAAAATATGGATACAGCGTAGTTATTCTTTCACGAAAGGAAAAGAAATCCTCCGAACAGCATGTCAAATATGCGGTCTGGGATGGTGAAAACATCGGTTCATGGACAAGTGATTTAGAAAATGCGAAAGCGATCATTAATTTATCTGGCGAATCCATCAATCAACGATTTACTGAGGAGAACAAGAAGCGGATTTTATCATCCAGAATAAAACCTACAAAAGTCATTGGCGAAGCCATCAAAACGTTGAACAACCCGCCAGAGAAATGGATTAATATTTCGGGAATTTCCATTTTTGGAGATTCCTACGAAGAAAAAGATGAAGACAGCAAATCCAGCGGAGAGGATTTTCTTGCTAGAGTTTCCCAAGAATGGGAAAGAACCTTTAAATCCTTTAACTTGCCAAATACAGAACAGCTCGTTGTTCGTCTAAGTCCAGTGTTGCATCCGGACTTTGGATTAATAAAATCATTGGTTCCCATCACAAAATTTGGTCTTGGAGGAAAAGTTGCGACAGGTAAGCAATTTATCAGCTGGATTCATTACGAAGATTTTTTACGGATTATCCATTTTCTGATTCAGTCGAAAAGTGACACAACGTTATACCATGCGGCTGCGCCAGAACCAGTTTCTAATGCTGCATTTATGGAAAAACTAAGGGCTGAATTACCTATAGGCTTCGGACTTCCTCTTCCATCATTTGCTGCAAAAATCGGTTCATTCTTTATGGGTACGGATTCTTCTTTGTTATTGAACAGCCAAAGAATTGTGTCCAAAAACTTGCAAAAAGAAGGTTTTATCTTTAATTTTCCGACTTTAAGCCTAGCTTTTCAAAATTTATTGTCTTCAAAATAAAGAAAAAATTCATGTTAAAAAATAAAGCTTCAATCTCAGAGGATTGGGTCGTCGTAATCTTGGGACTCGGAATCGTGTTTCTGACTTTATCAGGAGTTATCATTCCAAAACCTACCTTTAGCTGGACAAATGGTTCTGAATTAAGCACGCAAGTATTCTCTTCTTTAAATCTGGCGGCTATTGGCCAGCAATTTCTATTGGTTTTTGTGACCGCAATTTTAGGGGCATTTCTGCTCGGTAAAAATCCTAAAAATTTGTTGATCGTTTTTCCGATTGTCTATTTGTTGACCTTGTTTGCGTTGATTCTGGCAGGAAATGAAACGGTTAAAAGTTTTAATCTGGAAGCCGTGATTTTTAGTTTAGGAATCGGGCTTCTGATCAGCAATTTTTTCAAGCTGCCCGCTTGGTTCAAAGAGGCGCTTTCTACAGAATTGTATGTGAAAATCGGATTGGTCTTATTGGGAACCACCGTCATTTTTGGCGATATTCTAAAAGCAGGCTCGTTGGGCTTAATTCAAGCATTGGTGGTCGTTCTTTCGGTCTGGTATTTTGCTTTTTGGCTGTGCAAGAAATTGAAAATCGATGAAGAATTGACGATGATGATTTCGAGCGCGGTCTCTATTTGTGGAGTTTCAGCTGCGATAGCAACTTCAGGAGCCATTCAAGGAGATTCGAAAAAGCTATCGTATGTTATCTCGATGGTGCTGATTACCGCGATTCCGATGATGATTTTTATGCCCTATCTGGCAGAATGGATGGGTTTGTCGCAGGAAGTTACGGGCGCATGGCTCGGTGGAAGTATTGATACGACAGGCGCTGTTGTCGCTTCAGGTTCGTTGGTCGGAGAAGAAGCTTTGAAAATAAGTACAATCGTTAAGTTTTCCCAGAATGTCTTGTTAGGAATTGCCGCTTTTGCGATTAGCATCTATTGGACTTACAGCCATTCCAAAGGAAAGAAAATAAATGGCATTGAAGAAAAACCAACATTGCGCATTATTTGGGACCGCTTTCCAAAATTCGTAATTGGTTTTGTGTTTGCATCACTGCTTTTTTCATTTTTTGTATCAGCAGATACAAATGCTCAAGTGAAGGAAAGTCTTAAAAGTATTCAATCTTTATGGTTTGCATTAGCTTTTACGAGCATTGGATTGGAAACGAATTTCAAGGAATTGTTTGTGCATAACAGCAAAAAGCCATTCTATGCTTTTTTAATTGCTCAAGGTTTTAATGTTATCGTAACTTTGATTATTGCCTTACTATTATTTAATTAATCGATTATGAGCCTTCCGGAACATCTTTTTACTGGATTTTATGACAAGGATGGATATAAAATTTATTTAGGAGATAAATTGCGGCGATACATAACGAGTTCGATTTCTTCATCCTTTGTTGTCAGTTTTGATGTACAGAATCAGGCGTACTGTCTTATTCCATTTGGTAAAGATGTAAAACAATTGCCTTATCGGATTTATCCTGTTCTAGGAAATCTTGATGCCGAAGAGGGAAAAATGCATGTGGTCGGGAATGTTATTTTTGCAGAGACAGCAACCCTCCAATCTGAAGTGAAAATAAGTGTCACGAACAAAGGCGATGGTTTTCCTTTTGGTTCGATGGCCAAAGTGTTGGAAGTTTCAGAATGGGAAGTGCTTTTAAAATCTAAAATAAATCAGGAGGAAAGAAGCTTTAATTACGGGGAATTTATCAATCAGAGAATCTAAATTTCTGGCTGAATTTCAATTTTATTGTGGAAAGTGTTATCTTAAATCATCTTAATTACAAGAGCAGAGCGAATGAACGAAAAGGAGCTTCTAATACAATATAAAGCTACAGGAAACTTAGCGATATTAGGTAAGTTATATACTCCGTATATGTCGTTGCTTTATGGTGTCTGCTACAAATATTTAGAAGATTCAGATGATAGCCAAGACGCGGTCATGCAGATTTTCGAAGAGCTTATTCCTAAGTTGCGTGTACATGAAGTTGAAAATTTTAAAAGCTGGCTCTATGTGTATGCTCGGAATTATTGCTTGATGATTCTGAGAAAATCGAAATCAAGAGTTGTCGTCGATATAGAAAATAATTTGCTCGAAAGTGAGCAAAAGCTAAATGAAGTTTCTGTCAAGGAGTGGTCCGAACAGGATTTCAATAAGCTGGAAACGTGTATGATGACATTAAATCAAGAGCAAGAAATCTGTGTGCGCTTATTTTATCTACAGCAGAAATGTTATAAAGATATCGCAGATGAGACTGGTTTTGAACTGAACAAAGTGAAAAGTTATATCCAAAATGGAAAACGGAATTTAAAAATTTGTATGGAAAGCAATGGAAAATAATTATCAATTGTCGAGAATACATAATTATGTCATGGGATTGATGACGAGGGAGGAAATGCATGTTTTGGAGAATGAAGCATTGGAAGATCCTTTTTTGCAAGATGCCATTGACGGCTACCGGCTACAAAATGGTGTAGACGTTAAACAATTAAGTCTTTTGCAGCGCAGATTAGCTGAGCGTGTCGAAGTGCGCAGTTCAGAAAAAGCTGCTCGATTCTTTACATGGCAACGATTGACTGTAGGAACAGCTGCGGCAGTGATGTTCTTGGTTGTATGTTCGTTGTTGTTGATGAATTACTTCCCTAGGAAAGGGTATAAAGAGACGGAAGTTGTGTTAATGGATTCGAATTTTAAAGTTAATTTGACGGTTAATTCTAAATTTGGGAATGCTGAACCTTTAATTGGCTGGACGCAATTTACAGAAGAAATTAATTCGGCAGTCAAAGATTATCCGGATTTGGGAAATATCACTATCAAGTTTAACATTAGCCGAAGCAAAGCGACATTGATTCAGTTTGAAGGAGTCAATGACACAAATCTTCAACGGGTTCTAACAAATCTTATACTGAATGAAAATTCCTGGGCAGGAAATAGAGCGGAAATTCATTTGAAAATAGAAAAGGATTAAAAATCAGGTTAATCCGAAGCCATTAAAATGGCTTAAGAAATCAACAAAAACGAAAAGTGCCGAATGTTAAAAATTCAGCACTTTTTGTTTTTTATTCTTCCCAACGGATTTTATCTTCAATTGGTGAACGAACTGGCTCTCGAGGTTCAGATTCGTGATGACCCAAATAAAATAAACCTATGCATTTTTGGTTTTCCTGAAGCTCCAAGTACGAACCGATATGATTGATTAAGCCTGGAGAAGACCAATAGCCACCGATTCCCAAACTGTGTGCGGCAAGCCAAAGATTTTCGACAGCACATGATGTAGCCGCTAATTCTTCCCATTCTGGCAATTCATTCGTGTAATTCACGACAATAGCAATCGCTACATTGGAAGTTGTTGCTTTTTTTGCCATGTTGATTTCCATCATTTCTGTGTACTTCTCAACAGGGGTAATTTCTTTATAAATTCGGCCTAATTCTTTTCCTAAGCGATTTAACCCATCTTTTCTGAAAATCACAAAACGCCAAGGCTGTGTGCGCTTGTGAGTCGGAGCAGCATTTGCAGCTTCCAATATCAATAATAAATCTTCCTTAGAGACTTCTTGCTCGGTGAAGTTGGCTTGAAAGACTGATCTTCTTTCTTGAATAGCACGTAAGATGTCGTTTTTATATTCTCCCATTATTCTAATTTTAAATCTAAATTTTTGCTTGAAACTTCCAATCCTTTCCTGAAAGAAGAGTTCCTTTCTTTTAAGTCTTAACTAATTTAAGCTTTTTCTTCCCAAAGATTAGCGACATGCAAAATTGTTGTCACTGCCTTTTCCATATCCTGAACACTTACCCATTCCATTTTTCCGTGAAATGCATGGCCTCCAGCAAAAATATTTGGACATGGCAATCCCATAAAAGATAGGCGAGAACCATCTGTACCGCCCCGAATGCTTCTGCGCTCCGCTTTTAAACCTGCGCGTTCAATCGCTTCCATGCCTATATCCATGATCTTAGGATATTGGTCTAGAATCTCTTTCATGTTTCTATATTGCTCTGTAACAACAAATTCATAGGTTGCTCCTTTGAATCCGTGCAAGACATTCTCCACAATGAATTTCAATTCCTGCTCATGGCTTTTTAAATTCTTTGTTGCGTGGTCACGAATAATAAAGTTCAATTCCGCACGCTCAACCGTTCCTGATATGCCGACAGGATGGATAAATCCTTCTTTTTCTTCTGTTGTTTCTGGAGAAAGTCGGTCTTTAGGAAGCGAGTCAATGATTTTGCCCGCGATCTTTATCGCACTGACCATTTTATCTTTAGCGAACCCTGGATGTACCGAAATTCCATTGATGATAATTTTGACACCATCTGCTGAAAATGTTTCGTCTTCGATTGTTCCAGCTTTCTCGCCATCCATCGTGTAAGCGAATTCTGCGCCTAATTTATTCAAATTCACTTTATCTACACCGCGACCGATTTCTTCGTCAGGTGTAAAAAGAATTTTGATGTCTCCATGTTTGATTTCAGGATGTTTCATCAACAGACGAGCGGCATCCATAATCTCTGCAACCCCAGCTTTGTCATCAGCGCCTAGTAACGTTGTGCCACTGGCTGTGATAATATCCTTTCCGATTTGATCCGCTAAATCCGGATGGTCATCGAATCGAATCACAACCGATGAGTCTTCTGGTAGGACAATATTTTGACCCCTGTAATTTGAATGAACGATAGGTTTTACATCTTTTCCTGAACAATCAGGCGAAGTGTCAACATGTGAACAGAAGCAAATAACAGGAACTTGCTTTTCTGTGTTGGAAGGGATTGTGGCATATACATAGCCATTTTCGTCCAATTCTGCGTCCGATATCCCCATTTCCAAAAGTTCTTCAACCAGCAATTTGCTTAAGTTCTTTTGTTTTTCTGAAGACGGACAAGTAGGTGATTTTGGATCTGATTCGGTGTCAATCTGAACGTACCGCTGAAAACGCTCAGATACCGTAAAATCAGTTATTTTGTTAATAAAATTCATGTTATTTTTGTTTATCGGCCCAACCAAATACGCTTTTCAAGATCGAAGAGCTTCGAGCTCCTCCAAAATTGGATCTAATCTTAAGTTCTTCTTCTGCTACTTTGATAAATAAGCCATCAATCGCTTTTTGGGTAACATAAGCATTTAAGTCGGTGTTCAATTTTGAGGTAGAGAATGGAATTTTATTGTATGCTGTTGTCAGCTGGTTCCAATACACGTTGACGCTATTTTCGCCGAGTGCCGCATTGACAATTGGGCTGAATTTTTCGCTTAAAGAAGCGGAAGTGCTTGATTTAAAAAATGTCGTTGCTGCATCTTGCTGACCGCTCAACAAAATATCATAAGCGTCATTGATTGTCATTTTGGATAATGCATTGACGAAGACAGGAGTTGCCTCTTTGACAGCAGATTCTGCTGCGTGGTTCATGCTTGATATAAATTGGTCACAAACAGAACCCAAGCCCATTGAACGCAATGTTTTCTCGACTTTTTGCGCTTCAGGTGGCATTAAAATTTTTACGGCTGCATTTCCCAGAAAACCATCTTTTGCTGATAAAGTATTGATGCTGCTGGTTAATCCTTTTTCTAAAGCTGTTTTGATACCGGTTGTGGCTTGCGCTTTTGAAGGCTGCGTCTGTCCGAAGGATATGCCGAAGAAGCAGACCGCGAATACCAAAGCCATTCCTATTTTGAATCTTTTCATTTCTGATTTTTTAGCTCAGCAAATGTACAAAATTGAAATGAGTCAGAACCGTTTTACTTCCACAACAATGTGGCCGCGACTGGAAAATGATCCGAAGGATATTTGCCCATGTAGGTATCGGTTAGAATGCCGTATTTTTTTACTTTAAATGGTTTCGTGATAAAAATATGATCAATTCTCCCACTTGTTTCAATCCGTTTGCCAAAATTATTAAACGTTGAATTGTTTGCATAAACAATCCCAGCTTTTGTGTATGCATCTTCTACAACACCGCTTGTCGCTAATAAATGATACGCTGGATTCGTTTCATCCACATTGAAATCGCCGGTTAAGATTAGGGGTAAATCTTTCGCGAACTCCTTGGCCTTCGCCAAAATTAATTTGGCACTTTCTTGACGCGCTTCTTTTCCAACATGGTCAAAATGCGTGTTCATGAAAATAAATTCCTTTTTGCTTTTGCTGTCTTTGAATACTGCCCAAGTGCAGATGCGGGGCAATGCTGCATCCCAGCCTTTGTTGGGTTGCTCAGTATTGGTCGGCGATAACCAAAATGTACCGCTTTTCAATAGCTTGAATCGTCTATTGTCGTAGAAAATTGCCGAATATTCGCCTTTTTGAGCGCCATCATCGCGTCCCACTCCCACATAATCAAAATTCGGGAGCAAAGATTTCATGTCTGCTAACTGCTCATTAAATCCTTCCTGAATTCCGAAGATATCAAATTCATGGAATTTGATTAAATCGCAGACCGCCGTTTTTCGGTTTTCCCATAGATTTCCAACATCGCTATCGGTCTTCATACGGATATTAAAAGTCGCTACGTTCAATTCCTGTGCAAATAAAAATGCAGTCAAAATTGAAAATAGGAGCGTTAATAAATTCTTTTTCATGTGATTATTTTGACAGCAGGCTTTGCAATAATTCAGGTTCATCTGTGGTGATAAAATCGATTTTCTTATCAATGAAGTAAAGCATGTCTTCTTCAGAATTTACCGTCCACACATTTGTTTTTAATTTTGCTTTCTTAAATTCTTCAATCCAACTTTCGTTTTTCTTGAACAAACTCAAATGATAATCGACACCTGTCAACTTCGCTTCTTTAATTTGTTCGGGTGTCTTATCACCATTTAAATAATGGATTTTTACTTTTTTATCTAGTTTTCTAAATTCCAAACAAGCGTCATAATCAAAAGCGATGAATTCAACAGCGTTTTCGGCTTTTAATTTCTTGACAAGATCCAATGCTAAATGAACGGATTTCAAAGTTCGTTCTTTGCCTAACTTATTGGTCTTTAATTCAAAGATAAGTTTGGTTTTATTTTGTTTCAACCCTTCTTTCAGATACGCTTCTGCGGTGGGGATTGATTCTCCATTCGGATGTTTTTTACTTAATAATTCCTGATAAGTAGCTGTCGCAATATCAATTCCGTAGAAATCATTGTCATGTGTGACAACTAAGACATCATCTTTTGTTAAATGCACATCAAATTCAGAACCCCAAACACCTTGTTCGATGGCCTTGTTCAAAGACGCTAAAGAATTTTGCGGAACTGCTGTGTTTTTCCAAGAACCGCGATGCGCAATGACCTTCGGTTTTTGAGCATAACTTACCATTTGAATACTTAATAAAAGTAGAAACGAAGCAACTAATTGAATCTTCATAGTACGAATGAATTGTTAAAGTTTAAAAGTAATCTTTTCATATTAATAAAATATTACCATTACTTTAAACCATTCCATTCATCATAAAATTGTTGCAAATAGCTTTCCATATACTGATGTCTTTGCTGCGCAATGTCCTTTGCAGTTGCAGTATTCATCTTATCTTTTAACAACAATAACTTTTCGTAAAAATGATTGATTGTCGGTGCGGTTGATTTTTTGTAGTCATCCTTTGTTTGGCTTTCAAGAGGAGAAACCGTGGGATTGTAAATTTCTCTATTCTTAAATCCTCCGTAATTGAATGCTCGCGCAATGCCGATCGCGCCGATCGCATCCAATCGATCAGCATCTTGCACAATTTCCAATTCCTTAGAATGAAACTGCACATCGCCAAGCGAAGCCTTGTACGACATGTTGAATATAATCTGCTGCACATGCTCAATAACCTCGGCATCGACATCCAGCTCCGCTAAGAAATCACCCGCAACTCTCGGTCCGATGGATTCATCGCCGTTGTGGAATTTGCTATCGGCAATGTCGTGGAGCAAGGCGGTCAATTCGCAGACAAATGAATCGGCTTCTTCCGTTTGTAAAATCAATTTCGTGTTATTCCAAACGCGCTGAATATGCCACCAGTCATGGCCTGATTCTGCGTCTTTCAAACGTTCTTGAACAAAGTCCGCTGTCTGCTGAATAAGCTCAGCGTTAGTTTTCCTTTGATCCGTCATACAATTCATAAGTTAATAAACGACAGTCTAATTTCCCGTTGAAAAACTCAAAACGGCGAGTAGCCTTTAGTCCAATCTTCTTCGCTAAATCTGGATTGCCCGTAAAAACATATCCTCGGTATCCTTTGCACGATTGTTTCATAAAATCGCCAACACGTTTGTAGGTAGCTTCTAGCTTCGTGTGCACGCCTAAACGTTCACCATATTCTGGATTGAACATAATGACGCCATGTTCTTCAGGAACTGTAGTGTCTTCAAAATCACAAACTTCGAAAGTGATTAGATGCTCAACGCCCGCAGTGCGCGCATTGGCTTTCGTAATTTCGATCGCTATATCGGAAATATCTGAGGCGATAATCGTTGGCGTATTTTTTTTGTCAGTCAGTTCTTTTAGCAAACGACGCTCTTGGAAAAAATCCTCTTCATTATAGCCGATGACATGCATAAAGGCATAATTCATGCGCAGTAATCCAGGTCTTCTTTTTTGCGCCAATAAAGCGGCTTCAATCGCCAAAGTTCCAGAACCACACATTGGATTAACGAATGGTGATTTGCCATCCCATCCAGTTGCCATAATTGTCGAAGTCGCTAAAGCTTCTAGCATTGGCGCTTTTCCAGGATGCTTGCGGTATCCGTGTTTGGCTAAGGTTTCGCCAGAAGTATCGATAAATATTTCCGCACGCTCTTCAATCCAATGTAAATGGATAACGATTTTCGATTGGTCAGGGCCCGAATTGGGGCGCATGCCTTTCTTGTCTTTAATTCGATCGACGATTGCATCTTTCACTTTCACATTTGCAAACAAAGGTGTGGTGATAAATTCATTATGTACATTCGATGTCACCGAAAAATAGCCGTCAAACGGGATGATTTCTTCCCAAGGAATTTCGACCAGCTCTTTATATAAAGCATCTGGGTCTTTCGCGCGAAAAGATTTTAATTCGTAGAGCACTTGGCTTCCTGTCTGTAGGTTTAAGTTTAAGCGTATACACTCGGTAAGTGTTGCGGTTAACTCTACGCCTGTATTAAAAGTCCTGTTCAACTTAAATCCCAGTTCTTCAACTTCTTGTTGAAGGTACGGAGAAAGACGTTTGTTGCAGGTAATTATAATTTTACTGGGGGTGTTGAAAACTTCCATCATATTTATGCAAAGTTAGGCATTCTCAAAACGCAAAAAAATTGTATTTTTAGCATTTAATATTAATAATTATGGAAATAAGAGGAAAAGTTCACGAAATTGGTGAAGTGCAACAAGTAACTGATACGTTCAAAAAGAGAGATTTAATCGTTGCATACGCAGAGAATCCACAATTTGTAGAATATATCCGCTTTGAATCTACACAAGATAGAGTGAATATTTTTGACAACTTGACGATTGGAGAGGACATTGAAATTTCTTTCAATTTAAGAGGAAGACCATGGACAAACAAAGATGGCATTACATCTTATTTTAATTCATTGGTTGCTTGGCGTGTAACTAAATTAGGCAACACGACTGCAAATTCGGCATCTTCGCCTCAGCAAGCTGACATTCCGCCAGTAGATATTTCATCCAACAATGCGGATGATGATGATTTGCCATTTTAAGTAGTTTCTGCTAACGAAATATGAAAGGCTTCCATTGGGAAGCCTTTTTTGGTCGTTAACTTTTGGTAAAATTATTTTAATAATGAGCAATTCTTAAGATTCGGATTAATTTAATGTAAATTTTGTTTTAAATGCGAACTGTGGATTCAAATTTGTAATAATTAGTAAAAAAATATTTAAATTGCCGTATGGGATTTGCAACAAAAAAGAGTAGAGGCTGGGAATTAAGACAGTTGCTGTGGACATTTATCTCCATTGCGATGTTTATTCCGTTGCCTGTTCACATCTACCCATTTGTGATGCTTTCGCAAGCACGACAAAGTAAGGTTCGGTCCTGGTATGTAACTGGAGCTGCTTTGCTAATGGTCGAATTGGCTTTGTTTGCCTCATTTGTAATTTTCTGGGGTGCCATGAGCCAAGCGATGATTTTGACTTTATGCGGATACACGGTTAGTTACATTGTTGGGAATGGTCTTTTGTTAAACCGTTCAAAGCCGTATTTACAGCGATTGGAACTGAGTGAAGTCAGAGATTTAAGATGGATTCCGTCGATTGCTTCGCAAAAGAGATTGGAATTGCAAGCGATGACATTGGACACGCCTCAATTATTCATCGAGCGATTGATGCATTGGCGCAAGGAAATTAATAACGCAGCGATTCATAGAAACATTGATAAAATCATCCATTTATTTACGTTGTTGGAAAAGAACGATAAGATTGAAGCCGAAAAGTTTCTGGTGCGTCATTCTACCGTCGTCAATGTTTTGATGAAATATGATGAAATTGAAAACGCCAAATTGAATAATTCTGTAACTTTAGATTCCAAAAAAAAATTGGAAGAGGTCATTACGCAAGCCGCTATTGCAATTGAGCAAGAAGTTACGAACCAGTTTCAATATGGAATATTGGATGTTTCGGCAGAATCCGATGTGTACATCCAAACATTAAAAAATAGAAACCTTTTAAAAGATTAAACTATGGCCAATTTAGATTTAGCTACATTTGACGATGATAACGAGGAGAAGAAGAAGAACGAGATATCCGTTAATTTCACTCCCGAAGAAAAAGCTCAAATCCAACAATATAAAGATAAAATTCAGTTGACGAATACCACTAGCGTAATTCAATACGGTGTTGGAAGTCAGGCTAAAGTGAGTAATTTTTCAAATGAAATCCTGAAGCAAGTTCGTGCGAAAGACATGGGCGGCGCAGAAGATATTTTATTGAACCTACGTACGGATATCAAATCGTTTGACGAAAACCTGAATAAAAAACCGCTGATTCCGTTTTTTGACAACCTGAAAAAGAAATTGCAACGCTTGCGGACTGAATACCAATCTGTGGAAAAAAATATTCATCAGATTGAGTTGAAGCTCGAAGGACACTACAAAGTTTTGGGAAAAGATGTTAATATTTTCGATAAATTATTCATTGAGAATCAAAACTATTTCAAAGAATTATCTCTGTACATTGCCGCTGGCGAAGAGAAATTGAACGAAGCACATACGGTTACGCTACCTGCATTGCGTCAAGAAGCAGAATCGACTGGCGACCAACATAAAATCCAGGAATACAAAGACATGGAGCAACATGTTGTGCGTTTTGAGCGCAAAGTGCATGATTTGAAATTGACGCGCATGGTTGTTTTGCAAACAGCGCCTCAGATTCGAATGATTCAAAACAACAGCAGTTCTTTGATGGAAAAAATCCAGTCGAGTTTGGTAAACACCATTCCATTATGGAAAAACCAGATGGTATTGACATTGGGAATCGCACATTCTCAACGCGCTTTAGAAGCGCAGAAAGCAGTAACTGATGCAACGAATGAATTGTTGCGCAGAAATTCTGAAATGTTGAAAGAGTCGACAATCAGCGTAGCGAAAGAAACTGAAAGAGGAATCGTGGATATTGAAACGATTAAAAAGGCGAATTCGGATATTATCACAACGATTGAAACGGTGTTGCAAATTCAGCGCGACGGACGTGAAAAACGTAAAGTTGTCGAACAAGAATTATTGCAAGCTGAGAATGAATTGAAAACACATATCTTGAAAACATCAAATGATGATACAGCAAGATTGACGAACTAATCTATTTCGCAAATAAAACACAAAAGGCAATCTATTCATTTAGGTTGCCTTTTGTATTATTATGGTTTTTCTCGACTCCTACTCTGTGTCTTTTGTGCCTTCTCTGAGTGCTTTGCGGTCTTTAATTTTGGAAAGGTTATTCGCAGAGTTACGCGGAGAAGTCGCTGAGTTTCGCAGAGCTGAATTCACTTCCTGCTCCGTGTCTTTTGTGCCTTCTGTGAGTGCTCTGCGGTCTTTACTTTGGGAAGGTTATTCGCTGGGTTTCGCAGAGCTAGGTCTTAAAATGTTGAAAGTCCTTCCTCTTTTTTGAATTTTTACTTTTGAATTATCCTCCGCGTCTTTTGTGCCTTCTCTGAGTGCTCTGCGGTCTTTAATTTTGAAAATGTTAAACCCAAAATTCCACAAAGATTTTTCACATAGACAGCACGCCTCTAAATACTAAATACTATATACTAACTACTTCCAATAGTCTTTCCCCAATTTTTTACTTTTTACTTTTGAATTTTTACTTTCTAATTCATCTCCCAGCGTTTCTTAGGAACGCAGACAATGTCCTTTACTTTTCTTAACACAATTGGACGTTGGTCAAAACGATTTTCCAAGACCAATGAATCTTTGGAGTAGGAAGCAATTTTAAATCGTGGCAAATATTGTCCGATTTTATAACAGCCAGAAATTTTCTGTTTTCCGTTTTCTCGCGTATAGATTCCTTCCGCTAAGATGCTGTCTCCACGAACCACATAAACTCCTTGAGCATATTCACTCCATTTTCCGTCCTGATAGCAGCTGTCGACCATCCGTTGTACTTTGGAAACGTTATGCATCTTGGTGTATATGGAGTCGCAGGTGAACGTAAATTCATGCAACGTATAATCCATCATTTCGTTTTGATTTGGAATACTGTCTTGTACCCAAACTCCTTGCAAATAAGAAGCTCCTTCCGTTTGCATATCCGATTGACGAACACAGGATGTAAAAACCAAAAGCACACTTAATCCGAAGAAAAAGCATGCTTTTGAAAATATAGTGCGCTTGCAGTTATTTATCACGAACCTTATTTTAGTTTTCCGACCATTTCTTCCGGCTTCACCCACTCATCAAATTCTTCAGCCGTAACATAGCCTAAAGCTATGGCTGTTTCTTTTAATGTCGAATTGTTTTTGTGTGCAGTCTGTGCAATTTCAGCCGCTTTATAATAACCGATTTTCGTGTTCAATGCAGTAACAAGCATCAATGAATTAGAAACCAATTCCTGAATACGTGCGTAATTCGGCTCGATTCCTTGCGCACAATGCTCATCGAAAGAAACACATGCATCACCAAGCAAACGAGCAGACTGTAAGAAATTAGCCGCCATTAAAGGTTTGAACACATTCAATTCATAATGTCCTTGAGTTCCGCCAATCGTAATGGCTACATCATTTCCCATCACTTGCGCAGCAACCATAGTCAATGCTTCACATTGAGTTGGATTTACTTTTCCTGGCATGATTGAAGAACCAGGCTCATTTTCCGGAATTAAAATCTCTCCAATTCCCGAACGAGGTCCAGAAGCTAGCATGCGAATGTCATTCGCAATTTTATTCAATGAAACCGCTAACATTTTTAATGCACCATGTGTTTCTACAATCGCATCGTGCGCTGCTAAGGCTTCGAATTTATTTTCAGCTGTCACAAAAGGATGGCCAGTGAATTCAGCAATGTATTTTGCAACAACAACATCGTAACCGTCAGGAGTATTCAGGCCAGTTCCTACAGCAGTACCACCTAAAGCTACTTCTGAAAGATGGGCTAACGTATTGCGCAAAGCTTTTAATCCATAGTTCAATTGTGCAACATAACCCGACAATTCTTGACCTAAAGTCAACGGCGTCGCGTCCATTAAATGCGTACGGCCGATTTTGACAACCTGCATGAATTCTGCAGATTTCTTTGCTAAAGTATCGCGCAATTTTTCCACACCTGGAATAGTCACTTCTACAACTGCTTTGTAAGCCGCAATATGCATTCCGGTAGGGAATGTGTCATTAGAAGATTGTGATTTATTGACATCATCATTTGCTTTCAACACAGGCTCGCCCTCACCGATTTTTCCGCCAGCCAATACTTGCGCACGGTTTGCGATGACCTCATTGACATTCATGTTCGATTGAGTTCCCGAACCTGTTTGCCAAATCACCAATGGAAATTCATCCGCTAGTTCACCAGCTAAAATTTCATCACATACCGCTGCGATTGCATCTCTTTTTTGTATAGAAAGAACACCCAATTCGGCATTTGCGTAAGCGGCAGCTTTCTTTAGGTAGGCGAAACCAGCAATAATTTCTTTGGGCATGGATGCTGAGGCGCCGATTTTGAAGTTATTTCGGGAACGTTCAGTTTGTGCTCCCCAATATTTATCTGAAGGAACTTGAACTTCCCCCATCGTGTCTTTTTCAATTCTAAATGACATAGTAAGTGTTATTTAATTTTCACAAAGTTAATGAAAATAATGCAGGCGAGGGATTTAAAAGCCTCTCCAATTGCGTTATTTTCTATGAATAGGAATGCTTTTTATGAACCCAGCCTGTTGGCGATGTGCTGCGCAATGTGGTGATAAACTTGTTTTGGTTTTAGCGAACGCCAAGGAATCTGATTTAGATAGCCGCCAAAATTAATGTAGTAATCGATGTTATGGGATTTAAATTCATCGATCACATGTTCTCTGAAATTTACCCCAACAATCCAGCCATCAGGAATATCTTGAAACCATTCTTCGTAATAGGAATCGTCGGAGGCATGGAAATTCAATACATTTTCACCAATGAGAATAAATTTGTCAATGCCTTCGTCAATCATCAAGTCCAGCAATTCCCGTTTCAATTCCATAATGTCGTTGTAAATGGCATCATTCCATTCACCGATCAATTCAATGATGCAATAACCTTTTTCGTAATCGGCAAACAAAACCTTAAGGTACAAAGTCGTTGAGCCAAAATCATCCCATTGCGGATGCAATAAAAAGTTATAGAGCTGTTTATCAAATTCAAATTCATTGTAAACAGTTCCGAAAAAAGGACTGAGTTCGTCTTCTGCTGCGATATATTCATCTCGCCAATTAAAATAGGGTTCGATTTCGTGCATATATTTAAAAATATGTCAAATATTGCTAAATATTCTAGGTTTAAAAACTTTTTTGCGTAATATTTGCTATATTAATAAATAATGAAAGAATCATTTAATTTTCGTACAAACTAATTAATTTTGCATTCTCAACAATTATGCAAAAAAGCACAAAGCGGAATCTTTTTATAGCTGCTACATACGCAGGAACATTGATTTTAGGTTTAATTTTTGGAATTAACTATACCGATCTCCAAGGAAATAAGCCTGGCAAATCGCTTGTGCCAATCGGTTTTTCGGACAATTCGTACAAGATCCAGCAGATCATCGATTTAATCTCGACGGGCTACGTGGATAGCATCGATATGGATTCGGTTCAGAACGGAGCGATCAATCACATTATTTCCCATTTGGATCCCTATTCTTCGTATTTATTGCCCAATGAATCCTTAGCGCAAACGGAAGCTTTGGAAGGAACATTTGAAGGCATTGGGATGGAGTATTATAATTTGCATGATACACTATTAGTCGTTGGCTTAATCAGCAATGGCCCTGCCGAAAAAGCGGGATTCAAAGTCGGAGACAGGATTTTAAAAATTAACAACAAACAGCTTGCGGGTTTGCCGATTTCTAAGGAAGAAATTGAAAAACTGATTCGCGGTAGGAGAGGTTCTGAAGTTAGAATAGACATTAAACGCGATACCATTGTTGATCCAATTGCAATCAAAGCAATCCGTGACCAAATCAATGTTTCATCCATCGATGTTTCCTATATGATTGAACCGACTGTCGCATACATCAAAATCAGGCGATTTGGATTGCGTACATCGGAAGATTTTCAGGCATCATTGCTTGCGTTGAAGAAACAAGGAGCGAAAAATTTGATCCTTGATTTACGAGATAACGGAGGTGGCTATTTTCACGTCGCTGTAAAACTGGCAAGCGAGTTTTTCAATGACAAACGATTATTGGTGTATACGGAGGGAGCGCATGAGCCCAAGCGAGAATATTTTTCGGATACCATGGGCAAACATGTGCATGGCGGATTAGCGGTATTGATCAATGAGAATACGGCTTCAGCTTCAGAAATTGTTGCTGGCGCAATCCAGGATTGGGACAGAGGAATGATTATTGGCCGACGTTCGTATGGAAAAGGTATCGTGCAGGAGCAGATCGATTTTTCGGATGGTTCTATAGTGAATTTGAGTATAGCGCGTTATTATACGCCACTGGGGCGGAGCATTCAGCGAAAATATTCGGCCAATTGGTCTAACATGATTGATTATCCGAATATGTATAATGGACTGTGGGCTCTGGATACAACCTATTCGCATAGCAAAGCATTTAGAACATTGAAAGGCCGCGATGTTTTTAGCGGTGGTGGAATTGTGCCTGATATAAAGATTGAACAGGATTCCAATGCGACTAGTTTACTGTATCAGCAGATCAGCAATTCTAGTTACATCGAGCAATTCGTCTATGAGCGTTTTACGAAGAAATTGCCAGCTTATTCAATTGAAAATTTCTTGCAGGGTTATAATTTGCCTGATTCGGAATACGAAGCATTTATTGCAAACTTACGTCAAAAGGGCATATCAATCAGTCCTAGAAAGCAAATCGATTTGCATGATTTGATTCAAACCGATATTGAGGCTATCGTTGGCCGTTATTATTTTGGAAGAGAAGCTTACTTTAAAGTAAAAAATCGGGATGACCGATTTGTGTTGCGTGCAATCGATTTTTTCAAAACCGATCAATCCTGATTTTTGAAGGATAAGTCAGCCCAAATAGGGTAATGATCCGATAATTTTTTCTTGACAATGTGGTAATCGTTTACAGCAAACTGTGGCGAGCACAAGATATAATCAATCTGAAACAAAGGCAACATTTCATAATGCGTCACTCCCCAGCCATTTCCTTTTTCCTGAAAAGCATTTAGCATATTTTTACCGATTAGATTTACGCTATACGACATTGGCGTATCATTAAAATCGCCCATTACAACCGAAGGATGTGTGGTTTCTTTGATGTGTTCTCGCAAAGATTCGGCTTGGTTGCTTCGCAATGTAAAAGCTTCCTTAATCTTCAACCCCAAACGCGTTGATATTTTTTTGTCGGATTCTGTGCTGTTCGAAGGGTTTTGAATAAATTCCTTGTCTTCATTCTGCAGGGCAAATGAACGCAGATGGACATTGTAAACGCGAATGGTGTCTTTGTCTTTCAGCACATCCGCATAAATTATCCGATTGATGCCAAATTCATTTTTCTTGATCATGCCCGAATTGATAATCGGATATTTTGAAAAAATGGCCTGGCCATAACCTTCATGGCTATTTTCGACCGCTGGTGCAAAATAGACATGCTTGAGTTCGCTCTTAGCAAGCAGTTCATCGGTGAATTTTTTGGAACCTTTTATCCTGCTGTAAAATTCCTGAAAACAGATTACATCCGGATTGACTTCGTTGATTAAGTCGATCGTTTCAGATTTTACATTGGCTTCCACATGCTTTGCTGGCTTAAATAGATGCACATTAAAACTCATGACGCGCACATCAGCCGTTGAGTCTGCGGAATCGGATCCATTAAAGTTAATGTGTTTGGTCATCAAATTCCATCCGAAAAGAATCGGAATCAAGCTAAAGAGCGCTAATTTTGGTTTTCTTAATACCCAATAAATCACAAATCCAACATTGATAAGCAGAATGGGCAGGTAGCCCAAACCAAAAAAAGCAATTGGCCAAAAAGACTTGGGATTAATGTATGCGGCGGAATAGCTCAGCAATAAAGCAAGAATAGCAAAGACATTTACAATAAATATCGTTTTACTGAAGAATCCTAAATTTTTCCTGAAAATGGACTTTTTTGTCATTAACTAATCTTCTTTACTTGCTTTAAAAAGAGTCTCCTTTTCCTGCGAAGTTAAACTTTCATACCCATCTGCTGAAATTTTATCTAAAATTCCATCAATCACTTCCTGATTAGATAATTCATTTTGTTTGTTTGTGGATGCGTATCGCTTAGCCGCATGATGTACGACTTTCAGTTTTCTTTTTTGTCTTTTCTTAAATACAAGGCTCCAGTCTTTTCCATTTTTCAATGCTTGCATAAATAGGTACCCTGTTAAAATGACAAGCGAATAACTAATCGCGGCAGTTTTATCATTGAGAAAAAAGTAACCGAACTGCAGGATTAAAAAGATAGCTGCTAAGACATATAATTTTACATTCCCGAATAAAAACAAGCGCAGTTCGCTCCTTGGAACCAAGGTTGTCGTGCTCATGATCAAAGCGCCCAAGGCCATCGACGATGTATTCAGATAGGGCGAATTGCTCGAGAATACAGGAAATTCATTAAAAAGCAGATATAGAGCGCCACCCAATAAAGCTCCTCCACAGTAAACGGTCAGAAATTGTCTTCTGTTTAATAAATTAAGAAAGGTATTTCCAATAAAATAGAGCCACAAACAGTCAAATAATAGATTGAAAATATTTGCGTATAGGAATGAATACGTCAGGATTGACCAAGGCTGTTTAATAAAATGAGCAAAAGAATTGGGTAAACTCCCCTGTTCAAATACCCAAGCATAAACGGATGTGGACATATTCTCCGTATCCGATAACAGTTTGAAGAGATGAACGACTAAGAATACGACTACTTGAGCGGTAATAATAAAAGGAATCGGGGAATCCGTTTTATAGGTTTCTTTCCAAAAATCTTTTATCGCGTACGTGCTCCTCATAAACTTAATAAAAATTCGGTCGTTTAATTCCCCAAGCTTTAATTAACAGATAACCAAATAATGCGCCGCCAACATGTGCTAAATGCGCAATTGAACTGCCGCTCTGCGTAAATGCCAATACCAATTCTATAACGATTAAAATAGGAATAAAATATTTAGCTTTCACCGGAACCGGAACAAAAATCAACATCAGTTCCCGATTCGGGAAGAAATATCCAAAGGCCAATAGCAATCCATAAATCGCTCCTGAGGCGCCGACCATAGGTGTGGCATAAATTGAAGCTAATGTGTTAAAATCAGCCTGGCTAAGGCCTGCTGTTCCTGATATCGAATTGTTAAACATGTCAAAACTAATCAATGAATGCGCTCTTACTGTTCCAGCAATATTATAAACCTCAATCGCTTGAACACCATATTGCAAGACCAAAGCCCCCAAGCCACAGATTAGGTAATAATTCAGAAATCTCTTAGAGCCTAATATCTGCTCGATGACTGGCCCGAACATCACTAAAGCAAACATATTGAAAAAGATATGACCCAATCCGCCATGCATAAACATATACGTGATGGGTTGCCATATTTGGAAGAATGGAGAATCAGGATAGAAGACGCCAAATAACATTGTGGCATCTTTGAAAATCATACTGCCAATAAAACAAACTATATTGATTATTAATAAGTTTTTTGCAACTGGCGTAAGATTCGACAACATATTATTCATAAAGAGTATTTTATAGTTTGTTAAATTTTTCTGCGAATTCTTGCAGCGTAATCGTAATCAAGACAGGCTTTCCCTGTAAGGAAATATTAGGAAGCTCGCATGCGAAAAGCCGGTCAAACAATTCGACCATCGCATCTTGATCTAACGAAGTACCGGCTTTAATCGCTGCATTTTTCGCTAGACTTTTCGCTAAGCTCTCTCGTTTGTTCAGTTTTACAGCCGAATCATAATTCTTATAATCTTCCAAAACCTGCTCAATAATCAATTTCTCATTGACATTGCCTAAATCTGCCGGAATTCCGTCAACAATATAAGTAGTTTTGCCGAAAGGGCGCAATTGAAATCCTAAGGATTGCAAATCGGGTAGCAGTTCTTCGACAATGTTAAAATCGCTCACACTTAAATCAATCGTCTGAGGAAATAAGCTTTGCTGGCTCAATCCCTGATTTGTGTGAAGATGTTCTCTGAATTGTTCGAATAAAATACGTTCGTGCGCAGCTTGCTGGTCGATTAAAATTAACCCAGAATGTATTTGCGTAGCAATGTACAGTTTGTGCAGCTGAAAAAACTGGTGCTGTTTGCTAACTACGGCAACTTCTTTCTGAGAGAAATCATCGTCATGAGATTGATGCAATGGCAATTGCTCTGCATGCTCTTTTTCAGTAATCTGGTATAAGGTGTCCCAATTTTGTGGAATACCCGATTTTTTTTCTAAAACAGATGAATAGGACGATAATCCCGACGATTTGGGTTCTTTCTCTGTATCAAATGGATTGAAATTCGGGTTGAATTCGATTGCCGGAACCTTTATTTCATCTAAAGGTTTTTGGGTGATAAATCCATTGAAACTTGTTTCCTGGTTAAAATCCAGCGAAGGAGCGATATTATATTTACCCAATGAGCGCTTTAATGTCGAGCGCAGAATCGCATAAATGGATTTTTCGTCTTCGTATTTGATTTCAGTTTTTGTTGGATGCACATTGATGTCAATCTTCGAAGGATCAATATCAATGAACAGTACATATAACGGAAATGAATCCGCAGGCAACAAATCTTCGTAGGCATTCATTACTGCATGATGCAGGTATGGATCTTTGACAAAGCGTTTGTTGACAAAAAAGAACTGTTCGCCTCGGGTTTTTTTCGCAAACTCAGGCTTTCCAATAAAACCGTTAATGGATATAATCGTGGTGTCTTCTTCGACAGGAACTAATTTCTGGTTATAGTTATTTCCAAATAAATGGACGATTCGCTGTTTTAACGTTTCTTTCGGAAGATGAAATATTTCATTTCCATCGCTATGCAAGGTGAAGAACAATTCTGGGTTTGCCAACGCGATGCGCTGAAATTCGTCGATGATGTGACGCATTTCGACAGAATTGCTTTTTAGGAAATTCCTTCTTGCCGGAATGTTATAAAATAGATTTTTTACAGAAATGCTTGTGCCATTCGGCAATGCTTCTGGATGCTGATCAATAATTCTTGAACCCTCGATTTCAACAATGGTTCCCAATTCGTCTTCTGCGCGCTTTGTTTTTAATTCAACATGCGCAATCGCCGCAATGGATGCCATAGCTTCTCCACGAAATCCCATGGTTTGGATAGCGAATAAATCTTCAGCTTTTCGAATTTTAGAAGTTGCATGCCTTTCGAAACACAGGCGCGCGTCGGTGACGCTCATACCACTCCCATTATCAATCACTTGAATTAATGTTTTGCCTGCATCGCGGACAATCAGATTGATTTTGTCAGCTCCGGCATCAATGGCATTTTCGACCAGTTCTTTTACTGCAGAAGCAGGTCTCTGTACCACTTCACCTGCAGCAATTTGATTGGCTACAGCATCTGGAAGTAATTGAATAATATCGGACATATTTGCAACGAAGTTACAAAAAATGAAAATAGCTTCTGGAATATTCAGCAAATTATTGCGAAGCGCCAACATAAAAAATCCCCTTAATAAATTAAGAGGATTTGCTCATTAAATCAGCTCCTGAATAATTTGCAGGGCTTTATCCAGCTCGTCTTTCGAGACGGTGAGATGTGGCCGGAAACGGATGCTTCGCTCGCCACAACCGATAAATAGCAGTTTATGTTCGAAAGTTTGCTGAACGAATCTGTCTCTAGCTTCTGCCGATGGCAGATCGAAAGCGATCATCAGACCCAAGCCTCGGACGTTGGAAATTGCGGATTTTTCTTTTGCTAAATCCAGCAATTTTTCGATCAAATACTTGCCAAGAATTTCTGATTTTTCAACTAGTTTTTCCTTTTCGAAAATTTCTAAGATCAGCTTGAAGCGAATCATATCAACCAGGTTTCCGCCAAAGGTGGAATTTAATCTGCTGGATTCTACGAAGACATGCTTTTCTACTTGGTCGAACTTTGCTCTATTGGCCAAAATGCCGCATACTTGGGATTTTTTCCCGAACGAAATCAAATCCGGCAGAATGCCATAATGCTGATACGCCCACATTTTTCCGGTCATACCCAATCCGGTTTGGACTTCATCCAAAATCAATAGGATTTCATGTTCATCGCAGATGCTTCTCAGTTTCTGGAAAAATTCTTTCCGGAAATGATTATCGCCGCCTTCGGCTTGAATAGGTTCTAAGATGATACAGGCGATTTCGTTTGTATTGTTATTCAATGCATCTTCAATCTGCTGAATAGCCAGTTTCTCTACCGTAATCGTGTTTTGGATATCTTCTTCGTTCAGCGGGAAATGCAATTTAGGATTTGCAATTCTCGGCCAATCGAATTTTGGAAAATACATGTATTTTCGAGGGTCTTTGGTATTTGTCAGCGACAATGTGTAGCCTGTTCTTCCATGGAATGCTTCTTTAAAATGAATAACTTTTCCAGCCTCCTTATCGATACCTTTGGAAATGTTTAAACGTGTTTTCCAATCAAACGCCGCTTTTAATGCATTTTCTACAGCCAATCCTCCGCCTTCAATAAAGAATGCATAGCTCAATTCTTTTGGCATAGCCACACGCTCAAACACATCTAAAAAATCAGCAAATTCTGTTGCGTAAACATCGGAAAGTGCTAATTTGTTGAGCGCAACTTTTGTTAACTGCGATTGATTTTCTAAAATATATGGATGATTATAGCCTACAGGCGATGAAGCAAACATGCTGAACATATCCAAATAGCGGTCGCCATTGTCGTCCACTAAATAAGAACCCGATGATTTTTCTAAATCAATTACTACTGGAAGCCCATCCGCTAAGATATGCTTTGCTAAACGTTGATGTGTTTCTCTCATTCTCTTAAAAGTCAAATTTAATGCCTTGCGCTAAGGGAAGGCTCGTTGTGTAGTTAATGGTATTGGTCTGTCTTCGCATATATACTTTCCATGCGTCTGATCCGGATTCTCTGCCACCTCCGGTTTCTTTTTCGCCTCCGAAAGCGCCTCCGATTTCAGCGCCAGAAGTGCCAATATTGACATTGGCTATGCCACAATCCGAACCATTCTGGCTCAGAAAGATTTCTGCTTGGCGTAGATTTGTTGTCATGATGGCGGATGAAAGTCCTTGTGCAACCTCATTTTGCAAAGCAATGGCATTTTCGACATCGCCTTTGTATTTTATCAAGTATAGGATTGGTGCAAAAGTTTCTGCTTGAACAATGGCGAAGTGATTTTCCACTTCGGCAATCACTGGCCTTACGTAACAGCAGCTTTCGTAGCCTTTGCCTTTTAAAACTTCTTCTTTCACTAGAATTTTTCCGCCTTCTGCCTTGATGGATTGCACAGCTTTGCTATACATTGCGACAGCATCTTGATCGATCAAAGGACCCATGTGATTTTTAGAATCCAACGGATCTCCGATTTTCAGTTGCTTATAGGCGTCTACCAAAGATTTTTTGACTTGCTCGTAGATTTTTTCGTGCACAATCAGACGGCGCGTACTGGTGCAGCGTTGCCCTGCAGTTCCGACCGCTCCAAAAACGGCGCCAATCAGCGTCATTTTCAAATCCGCTTCTTCGGTTACGATAATGGCATTATTGCCGCCAAGTTCGAGCAATGTTTTTCCCAATCGCTGCGCAACTTTGACCGCGACTTCTTTTCCCATGCGGGTCGAGCCGGTCGCAGATATCAGAGGAATTCGTTTATCTTCCGAAAGCCAGTTCCCAACTTCCGCATCGCCCGTGATTAAGGAAGAAATTCCTTCGGGCAATTTATTTTGCTTTAAAATTTCTGCCAAAACTTGCTGACAAGCAATCGCGCACAATGGCGTTTTTTCACTGGCTTTCCAAACCACGACATCACCGCAAACTAAAGCTAAAGCCGCATTCCAAGACCAGACAGCAACCGGAAAATTGAAAGCGGAAATAATTCCTACAATTCCTAAAGGGTGATATTGGTCATACATGCGGTGCCCAGGACGTTCGGAGTGGATCGTGTTTCCGTATAACTGACGGGATAAACCAACGGCAAAATCACAAATATCAATCATTTCTTGCACTTCGCCCATTCCTTCCTGATACGATTTGCCCATTTCATAGGAAACCAATTTTCCTAAAGTCGGTTTCAGCTGGCGCAATTTGTCGCCTAACTGGCGGACGATTTCACCGCGCTGCGGTGCAGGAATATTACGCCAAGAAAGCTGTGCTTGCTGTGCTGTTTCAATGACTTTTTCATATTCTTTTTTTGTTGTACATTGAACTTGCGCAATTTCTTTGCCGTCGACAGGTGAATAGGATGTGATGAATTTGCCTTTCGCAAATTGTTTGGTTCCAGTTGATGTGCCGAGATTGGCCTTGCTGATGCCTAATATTTTTAATTCTTTATTTATCATGTTAAGGAATATAATATTCTATATTATGATAAAAATAATGAATTTATTTTTGTTTTTTAGCATAAAGTTTGAATTTTTTATCTTTCATCATAAATTTTTGATATATGAGGATCACGACAGATTATTATGAAATAGATGATTTATTAAGTGCTGACCAGCTGTTGATTCGACAAAGTATCCGTGATTTTGTCAGCAAAGAGCTGGAGCCTCCTATAGAAGATTGCGCGCAAGCGCATACCGAAATTCCTGATTTAATGAAAAAATTAGGAAAGGCTGGAGCGCTGGGCTCATTTATTCCATCAGCGTATGGCGGAGCAGGATTAGATCAGCTTTCTTATGGATTGATTATGCAAGAATTAGAAATGGGCGATTCTGCTATTCGCTCCGCGGCATCTGTGCAATCCTCGTTGGTGATGTATCCGATTTTCGCATTTGGCTCCGAAGAACAAAAAAGAAAGTTCTTGCCGAAATTAGCGTCTGGAGAACTTGTTGGGTCGTTTGGTTTAACCGAGCCCAATCATGGATCTGACCCTGCCGGAATGGAAACCCGATTAACAAAAGATGGAAAAGGCTATCGTTTAAACGGCTCCAAGCTATGGATTACCAACGCGCCAACTTGCGATGTAGCTGTCGTTTGGGCAAGAGACGATTCCAAAAAAGTCAGAGGAGTTTTGGTAGAACGGGGAATGGACGGATTTTCCACACCCGAAACTTTACATAAATGGTCATTGCGCGCGTCGCGAACGGGAGAACTTGTTTTCGATGAGCTGTATATTTCGGAAGAAAATATCTTGCCAGAAGTGAATAGCATGCGAGGGCCATTGTCTTGCTTAAATTCTGCTCGCTATGGAATTTCATGGGGAGCTATTGGCGCAGCTATTGATTGTTACCAAACCGCATTAAGCTATTCGCTCATCGCAAACAATTTGGAAAACCCATTGCTTCCTTTCAACTTCAGCAAAAGAAATTGGCAGAAATGTTAACGGAAATTACAAAAGCACAGTTGCTGTCTTGGCGATTAGGTGTATTGAAAAACGAAGGAAAAGCGACTCCTCAACAAATTTCCTTGGCGAAGAGAAACAATGTCAAGATGGCTTTGGATGTCGCGCGTGAATCGCGGCAAATCCTTGGCGCAATGGGTGTTGTCGGCGATTATCCGATCATGCGTCACATGATGAATCTCGAATCCGTCATTACCTACGAAGGAACTCATGATATTCATTTGCTGATAACAGGCCAGGATATTACGGGAATAAGCGGTTTTTGATTTATTCCTATTCTTTAACAATAAAGAGGCTGTATCAAAAGTAAAATTGAAGTTGGCTTTACAAAATAAAATTTGGCCATCAGTTTAAGGTGACTGTTTACAAAGAAAAAACGGGCAATTTTCACATCGAAAATTGCCCGTTTTACTAACTTTAATCATTTGCTCAAAACTTAATTTGGCAAAAGATGTTCAAAATTGATTTATGATACAGCCTCTTTACTTTTTATACGTTGTAATACTGTTCCCAGCCTTTCGCCGGAGGCGGGCCTATTAACAAAGCGTTAGCAAATTTATCATTCACGATTTCTTTCTTCTTCGGATCAAACACAATTTTATTATTCAAACGCTGGGTAATAACACCCAAACAGAATACTTGGCTTAATGGTCCTGCGATATCGAAAGAAGAGCGTGTTTTTTCTTCTCCTTTACAAGCTTTCAAGAAGTTTGCAAAGTGGTTTGATGGAGAGGCTTCGACAGATGGAAGTTTGTTTGCTAAATCTTTGGCTTTGCTTTCTGGAATAATTTGAAGCGTTGAGCCATGCGATCCACCTTTGAATGTTAATCCTTTGCCATAAATGATTTTTCCAGGATTTAATTTCGCTGGTTCAATTTTACCTGTACTTGGAGGCGGAATGTTCGGGTCTAGACCGGACACGCCATAACCTTCTGGAATAGGAGGTAGGTTGTCTATGCCATCGTACCAATTCACATCCAAAGCGGGCATTCCTCCGCGTTTCGGAAAGCTGAATTTTAGCGTGGATGACATTGGGAAGAAGAACGAGTTATGTCCGTCGAGCGAAACTGCTTCGACGCTAGTCGGTAGTCCCAGGTCAAGGAACTCGTGCGCTGTGTCAAGAATATGCGCTCCCCAATCACCCAACGCGCCCATTCCAAAATCAAACCAGCAACGCCATTGTCCATTGACAAAATCCTTGTTGTAATCGTGACCTAAGGTTTGCATCTGCCAGATATCCCAATCCAATGTTTCTGGAATTGGTTCAGCATTTGGGAACCTTTTGATATTAGGGTCCCATCCGTGCCAGCGTCTTGGCATATTCATATGCGCATCGATTCGGGTTACATCTTTGATAATGCCAGCTTTTTGCCAAGCCTTGAATTGAAAGTAATTTGCCTCTGAATGTCCTTGGTTCCCCATTTGTGTCACCACTTTTGGAAATTTCGCAGCTTTTTTCATCATCAGCTCTACCTCCCAAAAGGTGCTCGCCATTGGCTTTTCTACGTACACATGTTTTCCCAAATCAATGGCATGCATGGTAACCGCAAAATGTGCAAAATCTGGTGTTCCTATAGAAACAGCATCGAATTGATTGCCCATTTCGTCGAACATTTTTCTAAAATCTTGGTATCTCTTTGCATCGGGGAAAAGTTTCAGGATTTCCAATGTCTGTTTTGCACCTAAATCCACATCACACAGAGCGACAATATTACAAAGTCCGGTTTTGTGAAGTTCTTTAATGATTTCGGCTGCTCTGTTTCCAATACCAACACAGGCAAGATTTACGCGTTCATTTGGCGAAGCCATTTTAATATTTCCTAACAGGCTATTTGACATAATTAATGCGCCGCCTGCCATGGTTGTTTTTTTAATGAAATTTCTACGTGATAAAGAATGAATCATCTTAGTTCTATTTTGATTATTTAATCTTTTTTATTTTAATATTTCTAAAAGAGACATTGTCTCCATGGTCTTGTAACAAAATGTGTCCTTCATTGGCTTCGCCAAAACCTTCCCAGTCTTTGTATTTGCTGATCGCCACTAAATCTTTAAATTCCTGAGAACCTCTTTTGTAAGTTAACATTTTAATTCCGTTCAAATAATGCGTCACTTGATTATCTGCAGTAACAACTACACGTCCTCTGTTCCACTCACCGATTGGTCTGCGAGCACGGCCATCCCTGTTCGAGGTCATCAAATCATATAGCGAAGCCAATGTACGATTGCCATCTCTGCCTAATTTAGCGTCGGGATGTTTTTCATCATCCAGCACCTGATATTCTAGACCTATAGCAGAACCAGTCGTTACTTCTTTAAGTGTGACAAAATATTTGACTCCAGAATTTGCACCTGGTGTCAATTTGAATTCGAATGTTAAATCGAACGCCGCGAATTTTTCATTGGTAATAATATCACCGCCGTTAGTCGATTCGCCACCGTCAGATTTAGCAACATTGATAACCCCGTTTTTGATTGCCCAGCCTTTTTCTGGAAATTTATCCGAGCGGACACTTCTCCAGCCTTTTGAATCGATACCATTAAACAAAAGTTTGAAACCAGCTGTTTTTTCAGCTTTGCTAACATCGTTTGGTTTTAAGTTGACAATGTGAATGTCTTTCGGAAAAGCTGTAGGCTTTAAATTAGAAGTTTGGATTTTGATGTTCTTGAAAAACACTTTTTTTCCATCCAATTCATCAGGAATGCTATGTACCTGCAAACCGATTATTCCTTTTTTATCTAACGTATCGATTACATAAGCAACAGGAATTCCATTGACCCAAGTTCTGATTTCGTCACCTATCGCTTCGATGCGGTAATGGTTGAACTCATCTGCTTTGTACGCCGTTTTTGCCTTTTCATTTAAATCCAAAGGATACAACCAGCCACGGCGAGCTTCGTCATAGATACCGCCTGTCCATGCTCTTGCTGATGGGTCGATTTCTACTTGTCTGCCAGACACGCGTCCTTGTCCATTATTTGCTGAAGGGTCATATTGGCTTCTCGTCTGCACACCGGAATTCGTTTGATTGCCTTCTAGTTTAACATCCAGCTCCAAAATAAAATCACCGTATTGTTCTTCCGTAATCAAAAATGAATTTGGAGTCTTCTTTGTCATGGTTCCAACAATCGCCCCATTTTCTATCGTGTACGGAGCTTTACCGCCCACGGCTTTCCATCCTTTAAGGCTTGTCCCATCAAATAAATTTGTCCATCCTTTTTGATTTTTAGCAGCAGATTGCGCTATGGCTGTTGAGGAAATCAAACCAAAAGAAAGTAGAGCTGCTAATATAAAGTATTTTGCCATTACTGATTTTTTTATGTTTATTATTTTATTGTTATAGATTCTATTTAGGGCCAAAAACAGTTCCTTCTTCCGGAACTAATTGAGGCGGTAAGTTTCTTTCAGCTCCCGGGTAGCCGATGTTCTGATTTATAATTCCTTTTAAATTTGTATTAATCGCACTCGCTGGAACCGGCCAAAGCATGTGATGAACACTCACCTTGTACTCGGCCCATCGATGTTTAACACCTTTGTTGTAAAAGTTGCTCTTGTCAACAACCCTATCGTACCAAAAGTTAACACCCTCTTGTTTGACATTGGAATTAACTCCGCCCGGTCCGCTGATGTTGTTTAAGCTGTACACTTTTCCGCCATGTATCTCACATGGCTTTCCAGTTTTAGCATAAATATAAGATATTCTTACTAATTCGATGTGACGGTTCTCTTCGTAGTATAATTCTCTAGCACGTTCATCGAGAATTTCATTCATGTTTATTTCCCCGGAAGTTAATGGAGTAGCTCCAGCACGAACTCGAACTTCATTCAAGGCGGTCGCGGCATTTCCTGGCTGATCTAGCCAATAATAGCTTTCCGCCAATAACAAATAAACTTCTGCAGAACGGTAGATATACCAAGGCGTTTCTCCGCCTGCCCAAGTGGCTTGCAATGGATCTGGAACGAAAAGTTTGAAATGAGGCCAAGAATACCATAAACGGATCGTGTCTTCCACGCTCATGCTTGGGTTTTTTACAAAGTTCTTGCCGTACCAAGGATTTCCATTTTTTTTCAGATCAGGATGGTTGTACTTCAAATCCTCCATTCTGCGCCAGCTATCCCGATTATGAATCCCTCTTAGGTCGTTCGCTTCTTTATCCGAACGCCAGATTTGATTCGTAAAATACCATGTTGGACGCAGTTTTCCTATTCCTCTGCCATAGGTTTTATTAAGATCAAGCGATTGATCCGTTTCACCAGGAGCAAGGGCAATGCTTGTTCCCGTTAAACCGTCGGGAGTTCTAATGCTTCCATTGTTCCAAAATGGGACGCCATTTCTCATGGATTCAATACGCGCGGATCCCTCAACATTTGGAGACGAGACAACATACATCAGTCCTTCCGTATTACTCATGTCTAATTTAGCTTCAACACTATGAAGATCGAACATAAGATTTGTATTTGGACGGTCCTTATTTGCTGTAAAACGGTTTTTCATTAATGGATGCAAAGCAACAATTTCATTTCCAACTCTGACGGCATCATTAAATTGAGATAATGACATGTACACTTTCATCAACAATATACCACAGGCCGATTTGGAAGTGCGGCCTCGGTCTACTTTCTCAGGCACCCATTGGTATGCAAACTCCAAATCCTTTTTTAGCCGTTCTAAAATCGTCCAGCGATCGTGAGAATAGAAATCATATTTTGGCTCATTGATTTCCCAATCAATGAAAGGCACGTCCCCAAACTGGTGAACCAGTTTAAAATAACGGTAAGCACGTTGGAAATAAGCAGCGCCTAGAATTTGATTTTTTTGTTCTTCATTCGTAAATGTTGCGTCATCGATTCGTGCAATAATTAAATTTGCATATTTTATTCCTTTATATCCTTCAAACCAATACCAGCCGACTTTTGTAAAATCAACGCTGTTTAAATTTGCATCTGGAAGAAGCGATATGTCCATGTCCATTTGAGGGCCAGCTTTGTCAGTGGTTCCCTCGACTGCAATGTCGGATTGAATCATTTCAGTTAAGGAGGGAGCTCCTTCACCAAAAAATTCATGACGCATGTTTCGTTCACAAGCCGTTAATGCTGAATACATACCTTCTGCATTAGATAAAGCAACATCTGGAGCATAAAAAGACAATGGTTGTGGTTTTAACCAATCTTTACTACATCCAGCCAGTATTAATATGGAAATAAAACTAACTGATGCTATCGAAGCTATATTTTTATAGTTAATCATAACAGTACTCATTAAAGTGAGAAATTAAAATTAAGGTTGTAAGTTCTTGGGGTCGGCTGGCCTCCTGATTCTGGGTCACCAAACTCCCAATGCGGAGCATAGAAAGCTGCATTTCTAACACTTGCAGAAATACGCAAGTTTTGAACTTTAAATCGGTTGATGAATTCAGACGGAACTGAATAGCCTAAGGTTATGTTGTCTACGCGAATGAACGAGCGATCTACATAATTATTTCCAACATTCTTTGATCCAATTCGGCCATAGTCATTGATTGGATTTTCGGGTGTCCAGCGAGGTAGTGCATAGTCCGTAGCGCGATCTGGAAAATTGCTAGTATTCGCAGCTCTGTTATATGTATCTGTTTGTCCCCAGTTCGAGTAAATGAAAAAAGAAAGGCTGAAATTATTGTAACTAAAATCATTGCGCCATGACCAACGAAATCTTGGAGTTTTGTAACGCTGAAAAGTTCGATCAGCATCTGACATAATTCCATCCCCATTTTGATCGATGTATTTGAAGTCGCCTGGCTGAAGACCTAGTTTTGCCGCTTCTTCCTCTTCGCCAATTTGCCATACGCCAGAACGTTCATAATCAAAAATACGGTCTGGATCTTGGCCAATAAACCATCTGTTCTTGATGTCGTCCGCTTCACGTTCGCCAATAATATTACCTTCGTCATCTAGTATGTTGATCATATCGCCATACAGTTTTGTTATTTTTCTACGATTTTGCATAAAAATAAGGGAGGTATTCCAAGTGAACTTTTCGCGTTGTATAATACTTCCGTTAAGCGTTATCTCAAATCCAGTGTTTTTTAGTTCTCCCAAATTCGCCGCTACACTGCTAAATCCAATGATTTCTGGTAGCTCTCTGTCGACTAAAAGATCTTTTGTTGTCGCGGTATAGAAATCTAACGCTCCACTGATTCTGTTCTTTAAGATTCCGAAGTCTAAACCGACGTTATAGGATGACTTGCTTTCCCATTTTAATCCGAGATTGGCCATTCTATTCACATAAAGCTGGGAATACAGATATAATTTTCCCGTTGCATCAATGTAAGGATGCAGACCTGAGGTCATATCTGATAAGGCTTGGTATTGGTCGATATCACGATTTCCGTTCTGACCCCATGACAACCTTAACTTTCCGTAATCTAACCAGTTCGATGTAGATTTTAGAAATTCCTCGGAAGTGAAGTTCCACGCGAACGCCAACGCCGGGAAAGTTGCTCTTGGATTTTGAGCGCCGAAAGCAGAATACCCATCCCTTCTTACAGATGCAGTCAACATATATTTTTCGTCGTATGAATAGAATAGACGACCCATTAAGGCATCGCCGGTGCGATAGGTGTCATTACTTGAATTCAAGGGGACTGTGCCCGCTTGTAATCTATGCCAGCCTAAAATATCGCTCGGGACAAAATTTGAAGTATTTGCTTGCGTTCTCCAGAACTGTCCCTTCTCAGCATTTTGCAATAGCGTAACTTCCATGTTGTGTTTGCCAAGGCTTTTCTTCCATCGTAAGACGTTATCTATTTGCCAGTTGTATGTTTTTTCAAAACTTCGTTCCGCACTTCCACCGCCCGATGCCCACTCTGGGTTTTGTGAAGAGTCATGGTTGTAGTATTCTCTCCAAACGAAAGTCGGGGTGAAGTTTGACTGGAATTCAATTCCCAGTGGCAACGAAATTATTCCATATAGTGTTGAATTCAATGTGTTGTAACGATCTACGCGATCGCGGTAGAGGTTGTCAAAAAATGGGTTCACAGTGGATGGATCACCAGTTGGCGATCTGCGATACAAACTATTGATGTCATCAATGTTATTAGATCCATATGGTGATATCACCGCAGACTGTCCCCAATCTGCTTGTAAAAACCCCTCATTTCTTGTCGCAAAATTGGTGTTGGTTCCAACTTTCAAAAAAGAGGTGATGGTTGATTCCAAATTAATTCTTGTACGAAAATTTTTAAATCGATTTCCTTCTATAATGCCTTCGCGATCAACATGGTTGAAAGATAAATAGTAATTGAAGTTATCTGATCTATTTGAGACACTCACAGAATAATCTTGTTGAATACCGTTTCTAAATACCAAATCCTGCCAGTCAGTGATATTATTCCCGATGTAGTTATCTATTTCAGGTGTTTTAAAGTCCAGACGCGACAGCCAGGTGCGAAGCAGTTGTTCATCTGTTACTGAAGTAACTGGTTGATCTTGGTCATAATTATACCAATCCAAAGGACTTATGTTAGTCAGTTTCGTTGGTTGAACGAACATCTCGGGATATTGATCATGATAACTTTGTGCTCTTCTTCCTATTTGATAATCGTAACGATAATCAATGAATTCATCTGCCGTTAATACTCTTTGTACACCCGCTTCCTGTGCTACACCCAAATTCGCGTTAAAAGATATTTTTGGTTTACCGCTTGAACCTCGCTTTGTCGTGATGATTACTACACCATTTGCCGCCTTAGCTCCGTATACTGCAGTTGCACTTGCGTCTTTTAAGATATCGATGGATTGGATATCATTTGGATTTAAATCGGCAAACGTTCCATCGAATATTACCCCATCGACAACATTCAAAGGACTATTCCCAGCTTTTAACGTTCCGCTTCCCCTGACTAAAAGACTAGCATCCCCCTTGGCCGAATTTCCTTGTCCGATAATCATTCCGGCTGCATTGCCTCTTAATAAATCTTGGACAGACCGCGGAGCTTCAGCTTCTAGTTTCGTTGCTTGAATTGAAGCCACTGATCCTGTTAAATCTTTTCTTCGGGCGGTGCCATATCCGACCACTACTACCTCGTCTATTCCTTCAGATGATTGAGCTAGTACTACTTCGATAGTATTTTGTCCAGTAAGTGTAACTTCTTTTTCGAGGTAGCCACTATAAGTTACGGCCAAGATTTTATCTTGGTGTACTAAAGGGATCTCAAGCGTAAATTTTCCTTGCAAATCCGTTGACGATCCAATTGATGTGCCCTTTACCATTACAGTTGCGCCTTGTAATGGATCGCCGCTTGCGGTTTTTACAGTTCCCGTTATCGTTTTTGACGTTTCTTGTCCGAAGGACAGCTGGTTCTGCAGAACAAGTAAAAGTGTCCCGAGACAGATTAACCAATGTTTTAGATTGTTCATAATCTAGTATGTTAAGATGAATGCTGTTAAATCTTCTCTCGATAAACTAATTTTTATCAGAGAAGAATTTTTAACGTATAAGTTTATTTTGTTTACTCTTGGTACGGTGCAAATATTGTCAATAATTAAATTGGGTTTTGCATGTTTAATGGAGTTTATTTACGAAAACGTTTGAGTGCAAAATCAGTTTTTTATGGATTTAGATACATGACAGTAATTTTTTGCTGTTCGTTAGAAATTGGCAATTCCTAAAAGAATATAAGCGGTTTTGCAAAATGCATACTCGTATCTTTGAAGAATACGCTAGTGAAAATCTGCTCTCTTTAAACCTAAATTTCGGTTTTTAGCATATTTAGAAGCATTTTTGAGTTTAATGAAATAATTTATTTGGCGCATTCTGAGGTAGTTATAATGTTTAAACAATTATTTCTCAGATTCTATTTGGAAGTTAGTGTTTAAAAGTTCTACTTTTGCACCACTCCGCAAGGGAGGGACAGCATTGAAAAGCTAAGGAATCGGGAGAAATAGCCAGAAGCTAGCGATAGCGGAAAGCAAGCCCAAAACGTTCCAAACAAAATAAAACAAAAAAAGTTTTGGAGGTTCGGAAAAGATTTCTACCTTTGCAGTCCCAACGGAAACGAAGGGGACAAGATCTGAAGGGATCTTGGGAATAAAAACGAAAAGATTGAGCTATTTATAGCGAGGTTATATAAGCAGAAGCGCGAAGCGGATGCGATAGAAGTTCTTTAAGAAAATGATCATGTAAACGCAGCGAGTAGCTTGAGAGAGCGAAAGTTCGCAAGGAAGATTCAGTTCTTCCGAAAGATAAACTTAAGCTAAGCAAATC